>CAVSZA010000079.1:0-52130 GCA_963732095.1 uncultured Alphaproteobacteria bacterium | reverse complement strand
ATCCGTGCACTGGCGCGCGATCTCGGCGCGGGCCTCGGGACGCTTGCTCATATCGCTGAACTGCGCCGCCTTTCGGTGGGCCGCTTTACGGAAAGCCAGGCGATAGCACTGGATTCGATCACCGAGCGTGGGCATATAGCAACGGATTGCGGATTTCTGCTGCCGATCGAGACTGGGCTGGACGACATCCCGGCTTTTGTCTTGACCGGAGCTGAGGCTGCTCGACTGCGTAACGGGCAGAGGGTGACGCCGGGCGAACCCGGCGCGTTGGCTCGTCTCGACCGGCTCAAGGACAGCGCGGTCGTCGGTGCCTGGCACGATCAAATTCTGATCGCGCTGGCCCGGATCGAAGACGGTCGCCTTCACCCGATACAAGTCATCAATCGCTGAGGGAGACCGAACTGATGTCGATCACTGCCGAGCGCAAACAAACGCTCATCACCGAATACGGCGCGAAGGAGGGCGACACCGGGTCACCCGAGGTCCAGGTAGCCATCCTGAGCGAGCGGATTCGAAATCTCACCGGTCATCTGTCGACCCACAAGAAGGACTTCCATTCACGGCGCGGCCTGCTCGTCATGGTCGGCCAGCGGCGCCGGTTGTTGGACTATCTCAAGCGATCGAGCGTGGGACGTTACGAGACCTTGATCGGGCGTCTCGGGCTGCGCCGCTGACGCGACGAAGGAATACCGAGATCACACCGGTGAATGACATGCCTGCCGCATCGATGCGGCGCGCCAACGAATTGCCCCGTTTGTGTTTTTCGACAGCTCCGCCGCTCTGTAGCGGGGCTGGTCTTACGGCTGACGGTCCGGGCGCTCGGGGCGCCGAACCACACCGTCGCCCAAATTTCCGAAAAGGATGATACCGAATGTTCCATGTTTATCGTAAGGAGCTGAATTGGGGTGGCCGCCGCCTCGTGCTTGAGACGGGTAAAGTCGCTCGTCAGGCGGACGGTGCCGTGCTCGCCACCTATGGCGAGACCACCGTCTTATGCACAGCGGTCGCGGTAAAGAGCGCAAGACCCGGTCAGGACTTCTTTCCACTGACCGTCAACTACCAAGAGAAGACGTTCGCAGCCGGGAAGATCCCGGGCGGCTTCTTTAAGCGCGAAGGCCGGCCTTCCGAGAAGGAGACGCTCGTTTCGCGGCTGATCGATCGACCGTTGCGGCCACTCTTTGCCTCGGGGTTCGTCAATGAAACCCAGGTGGTGTGCACGGTTCTGAGCCATGATTTGGAAAACGACCCCGACATCGTCGCGATGATCGGCGCCTCCGCGGCCTTGACGATCTCGGGGATCCCGTTTCTGGGACCGATCGCCGGCGCGCGGGTGGGTTACATCGACGGCAACTATGTCCTTGAACCCGACATTGAGCCAGCTGCCGCGCTCCGAACTCGATCTCGTCGTCGCCGGCACGGGCGAGGGCGTCCTGATGGTCGAATCCGAAGCCAAGGAGCTCCCCGAGCACGTAATGCTCGGTGCGGTGACCTTTGGCCATCGCGAGTTTCAGCCGGTGATCCAGGCGATCATCGACCTCGCCGAGACCTGCGCCCGCGAGCCGTGGAGCCTGCCGCCTGAAGCCGCCGGAACTCGAGGAAATCGGCGCGCGGCTGCGGGACGCGGTCGGCCCGCTGATCGAGGCCGCCTACGCGACGCAAGGCAAGCAGGACCGCAGCAACCGGCTCGATGAGGCGAAGGCCAAATTGGCCGAGCTGTTTCCCGACGAAGCGCAACACGCGATCGCGCTCAAGCTCTTCAAGGACATCGAGAAGGACATCGTGCGCGGCGCCATTTTGCGCGACGGCCGCCGGATCGACGGCCGAGACACGCGCAGCGTTCGGCCGATATCCTGCGAGGTCGGCATTCTGCCCCGCGCCCACGGCTCGGCGCTGTTCACCCGCGGCGAGACGCAGGCGCTGGTCGTCGCGACATTAGGGACGGGCCAGGACGAACAGGTGATCGACGCGCTCGAAGGCGAGTATCGCGAAAACTTCATGCTCCACTACAATTTCCCGCCCTATGCCACGGGCGAAGCCGGTCGCATGGGTTCGCCCGGGCGACGGGAGGTCGGGCACGGCAAACTCGCCTGGCGGGCAATCCATCCGCTGCTCCCCAGCAAAGACAGCTTCCCCTACACGATCCGCGTCGTCTCGGAGATCACCGAATCCAACGGTTCGTCGTCGATGGCCTCGGTGTGCGGCGCCTCGCTCGCGTTGATGGATGCCGGCGTGCCGCTGCCGCGGTCGGTCGCGGGGATCGCCATGGGGCTGATCAAAGAGCCGGAAGGATTTGCCGTACTCTCGGATATCCTCGGCGACGAGGATCATCTCGGCGACATGGACTTCAAGGTCGCCGGCACCGAGCAGGGCGTTACCGCGCTGCAGATGGACATCAAGATCACCTCGATCACCGAGGAGATCATGCGGATTGCGCTGGATCAGGCGCGGGACGGCCGCAATCACATCCTCGGGGAGATGGCGAAGGCTTTGACCGGCGCCCGCGACACGGTCAGCAACAATGCGCCGCGGATCACCAGCTTCAGCATCCCGAAGGAAAAAATCCGCGAGGTGATCGGTTCCGGCGGCAAGGTCATTCGCGAGATCACCGAGACGACCGGGGCCAAGATCGATATAGACGACGACGGTACCGTCAAGGTCGCCGCGGTAGACGGAGATGCGGCGCAGGCCGCGATCGACTGGATTCGCGGCATCGTGGCCGAACCCGAACTCGGCGTCATCTACAACGGCAAGGTCGTAAAAGTCGTCGATTTCGGCGCTTTCGTGAATTTTCTCGGATCGCGCGACGGGCTCGTTCACATCAGCGAGCTCGCCCCGCAGCGGGTCGGCAAGGTCGCCGATGTCGTCAAGCTCGGCGACAATGTCAAAGTCAAGGTGCTGGGCTTCGACGATCGGGGAAAGGTCAAGCTGAGCATGCGCCAAGTCGACCAAGAGACCGGCGAGGACCTCGGCTCGCGTCGGCCGGAGCGCCAGGAACAGCAGGTGAAGGCCGCAACCTGACGACATCCGATGCCGGGCGGGACGGCTGCGAACTTCCCGCGATTGTCGCATCTACGACGCGGCACTTGCTGGCCGCCTCATCCGGAATTTCTCCGGAGAGCGGAGGGATCGAGACTGTCCTGCCGCCGGTCATCGGCCATCGCGGCGCCGCCGCATATGCGCCGGAAAACACCCTCGCCGGATTGCGCAAGGCAAAGGCGCTGGGCTGCCGTTGGGTCGAGTTCGATGTCCGGCTCACCGCCGACAGCCAACCGGTTCTGCTTCACGACGACCGGCTGGAGCGCACGACCAACGGACGCGGCAGGGTAAGCGCGCTGTCGCTCGCCGCGGTCCGGCGCCATGACGCGGGAAACTGGTTTCACTCGTCCTTCGCCGGGGAGCGCGTGCCAACGCTGGAAGAGGCTTTGATGCTCCTCGCCGAACTCGGTCTCGGCGCGAATGTCGAGCTGAAGGCCGCGCGCGGAAAAGAAGCGGCGACGGGAGCGGTGGTGGCCGAGTTGCTCGCTCGGACTTGGCCCGCTGATCCGGCGCACCTGCTGATATCGAGCTTTCAGCGCGGCGCCCTCGCCGCCGCGCGGGATCGGGCGCCGCACATCGCGCGCGGCATCCTGTTCCGCCACATTCCAAAGAACTGGCGTAATATTGCAGCGCAATTGGGCTGCGTGACGATCCATGCAGACCAGCAGCGGCTTCGCCCGGCCGTGCTATCCGAGATCCGCCGGGCGGGCTATCCGTTGCTGGCCTATACCGTGAACGATCCGGAACGGGCGAAGATATTGTTCGATTTCGGGGTGAAATCCGTGTTTTCCGATGTCCCGGATCGCCTTCATGGCGCCGCCGCAAGTGGCGGCTTTGATCGAGAAATCGTGGCCGATTCGGCTTCGGCCGCTATTCCGCGGTAGGGATCAGTCTGGTGAAACCGCTCAATCCACTGGTGATTTCCGGATGTGAGGTCCTGCCCCTGGTCGAGGGCGGCAAGGGCATCTCGGTGTCAAATGGCGAAAGCTCGGGAGCGTGGGCCGCCGCCGGCGGGGTCGGAACCTTCTCGGGGGTCAACGCCGACAGCTACACCGAAACCGGAGAGCCGATCCCGCAAATCTATCGCGGGCGGACGCGCGTGGAGCGGCACGAGGAACTCGTCGCCTACGCAGTCGCCGGCGGTATTCAACAGGCGCGGGTGGCCCATGAGCGCTCCAACGGCGAGGGCCGCATCCACATGAACGTGCTGTGGGAAATGGCGGCGGCCGAACGCGTGCTCCACGGCGTGCTGGAAGGGGCGAAGGGTCTCATCCACGGCGTCACGTGCGGTGCCGGCATGCCCTACAGAATCGCCGAGATTTGTGCGAGTTACGGGGTGCACTATTACCCGATCGTGTCTTCGGGCCGGGCTTTCCGGGCATTGTGGAAAAGGGCCTATCACAGATTCCGCGACTGGCTCGGAGGGGTCGTCTATGAAGACCCTTGGCTCGCCGGCGGCCATAACGGGATCACCAACAGCGAGGACCCTCAGAATCCCGAGCCCCCTTACCCGCGTGTTTGCGAACTGCGCAGCCTGATGGTCGATTTCGGGCTCGCCGAAACGCCGATCTTTATGGCGGGCGGAGTGTGGTATCTGCGCGAATGGACCGATTGGATCGGCAATCCCGAACTCGGTCCGGTTGCTTTTCAATTCGGGACGCGGCCGCTCCTGACCCAGGAAAGCCCGATTTCCGACGCATGGAAGCGTAAGTTGCTGACCTTGGGCGAGGGGGATATCTCTCTCAATCACTTCAGTCCGACGGGCTTTTATTCCTCGGCTGTGCGCAACCGGTTTCTGAACGAACTGCAACAGCGCTCGGAACACCAGGTAGCCTACACCATCGAACCCGTGGGCGAGCATGTCGCGGCCTTCAAGGTTGGTCCACGAGGCCGCACCGTCTATCTGACGGCACAAGACAAAGTGTCGGCCGAGCGATGGGTCGCCGAGGGGTTCACCGAAGCGTTGCGCACGCCGGATGCGACGCTGATCTTTGTGACACCGGAAAAGGCCCTCGAGATCCGCACCGACCAGATCGGCTGCATGGGTTGCCTCAGCGCTTGCCAGTTCTCCAATTGGGCGCAAAACGAGGTGCGCTCGACGGGGAGGAAAGCCGATCCGCGCAGTTACTGCATTCAAAAGACGCTGCAGGCTATCAGGCATTCCGATGATGTCGAGTGTCAGCTGATGTTCGCCGGACATAATGCCTATCGCTTCGCCTCGGACCCGTTCTACACAAACGGCTACGTCCCTTCGGTCCGGGAGTTGGTCGAACGGTTGCAGACCGGCGACTGAATACCCGAAGCTGACCCTTTAGCTGCATCCACTGACGAACAGCCGGCGCGCCAATACGGGCGGCCGAGCCTGCCTGCGCGCGCGTTTTCCGGGCGCCGAGTTATCTGTCTAGTTTGGTATGCTTCTAAGGAGTTGACTCGGTCCCCAGTGTGGTCAATGATTGGCCATCGCATCGGCTCGGCCGCACTTTCTGCGACCGCCCGTCCAAGAACGTCGAGGGACGGATGGCGTATTATCAATCCGACCAACCAGCAGAGGTGCTCTGCGGCGCCCTCGCCGAGACGGCAAACCCGTCGGGCTCTGCACTCTGCCCGGCCGAACGATGCCACTGATTCGAGAGTGATTCACCAACACAAGGAGGAGACCTAAAGATGGCACACCAGGATGACATCGCTTTGATGGCGCACCTGATGCGACGCGCGGGGTTCGGAGCAGGCCGCGACGAACTCGAAGCGCGCGTGGCCAAAGGTTACGAGGCTACGGTCGAAGAGTTGCTGCATCCCGAGACGCAGCCGGAAGTCGACGAGTATACGCTGATGCGCTACCAGCCGGCCGCGCTGCTGCCTGGCGGGCAGCCCCCGATGGGTAACGTCAATTGGATGTATCATTTGGTGAACACCAAACGGCCTCTCGAAGAGAAGATGGCCCTGTTCTGGCACCATGTGTTCGCCACCGGCAACTCAAAGGTGGACAATTACGATCAGCTGCTGACGCAGATCAAGCTCTTCCGTGACAAGGGCATGGGCAATTACCGTGATCTGCTGCTCGACGTTGCCAAGAATCCGACGATGATCTTCTGGCTGGACAACCAGCAGAACCACGGAAACGCGGTCAACGAGAATTGGGGTCGCGAGCTCCTCGAATTGTTTAGCCTCGGCGCCGGCAATTATACGGAGACGGATGTGCGTGAATGCTCGCGGGCTTTCACCGGCTGGACCTTCGCAACCAAGATCCCGCGCGCGCCCTATGGCCGGTTTCCCTGGCAGTTCGAGTATCGCCCCGAAGATCACGATGACGGCGAGAAGGTATTTCTCGGACACAAGGGGCGGTTCAACGGCGAAGACATCATCGATATCGTTGTGCAGCAGCCGGCATGCGGTCGGTTCATCTGCCGGCATCTGTACAATTTCTTCGTCGCCGACGAGCCGCAGGTGCCGGCTTGGCCGATCGAATCGCCGCGCGATCAGAAGGCGATCGACACATTGGTTGGGGCGTTTCGTGATTCGAAGTTCGACATGCGCTCAATTCTGCGAGTGCTGTTCAACTCGGACTTCTTCAAGAACGCCCGCTTCCAGCACATGAAATCGCCGGCCGAGGTCGTGGTCAGCACGTTGCGGCTGGTCGGCGGCCACGAGCTCCCGGCCCCCGGAATTGGCGACCTGTCGATGCAGCCTACCTATATGGGTCAGGATATGCTCAATCCACCCTCGGTCGAAGGGTGGCACACCGGCAAGGAGTGGATCAACAGCGGCTCGCTGATGGCCAGGGTCAATTTCGTTGCTGAAAAAATCGGTGATACGTCGCTACCCGGCGTACGCGCGATCATTGACCGGCTGAAGGCCCGCGGCACATTGGCCCCCGAGCAACTCGTGGACGGTTGCCTCGACCAGATTGGCCCGATCGAAGTCGGCGCCGACACGAAGCAGGAGCTGGTTGCTCAAGCCAAGGAATGGGGCCAGGTCGCTTGGGACAACGAGGCGCACGCGGAAATCGCGGACCAGCGTGCCGCCGAAATGCTGCAGCTGATCGTCGCCACCAGAGAGTATCAATTCGGCTAACAGACTGAACTTATCGGACGAGAAGGAAGGCACAATGCCAGCAACACAGGAAGCAAAGAAGGATCCCGTCATCGTTGTTCTGCAGCTGACGGGTGGAAACGACTATGTGAACACGGTGATCCCCTACAATAATCCGCTTTACCGGGATAACCGGAAGGCGGTTGGGATCCCCGACAACCAGATCATGCACCTCGACGGCCAGTACGGCATCCCGCAGTACATGGCGCCGTTGAAGCAGTTCTGGGATGACAACAAGCTCGCTATTCTGCACGGCGTCGGCTGGAAGGAATCGCCGCGATCCCACTTCCGGGCCATGGACATCTGGCACACTTGCGAGCCGGTCAAGGTCGGGACCGAGGGATGGCTCGGGCGCGTCGCGCGCGAATTTGATCCAAAGAAAGAAAACGTCGTCACCACCGTCAGCTTCGGGCCAAGCCTGCCGCGATCATTGGCGGTGGCGGGCGTGCCGGTGGCGTGCGTCGGCGGGCCGCTGGAAAACTACGGCTTCTTGCCAACCATTCAGGGCAACCAGCGCAAGCAAATCCTTGAGCGGTTTGCGGCAATGTACAAACCGGCGGTCGGAACTGGCGCCGTCATGGACTACATGGCTGACACCGGCATCGATTCGCTGAAGGGCGAAGACATCCTCAAAGTCGCGCCGCAGAAATACTCTTCGACGGTGCAGTATCCCAACACGCCGATCGCCCGTAAGCTCAAGGGTATTGCCCAGGTGCATTTTGCCGATCTGGGTAGCCGGATCTTCTATTGCGATCAAAGCACTTTCGACACTCATGCCGGGCAGAACGCAGCTGGGAGTCCGGGGAGCCACCCCGTTCTGTGGAAGGCCGTGACCGAGGGGATCGACGCCTTTATGCAAGACCTTCGCGAACACGATCACGCCGACAACGTGATCCTGCTGATGTTCTCGGAGTTCGGGCGCCGCGTCCGCGACAACGGCTCCGGGACCGATCACGGCGCCGGCGGGGTTGCCTTCGTGCTCGGCGATAAGGTCAAGGGCGGCCATTATGGCGAAATGCCGTCGCTGGAAGCCTCCAAGCTGGTTCAGGGCGACCTTGACCCGAACATGGACTTCCGCAGCGTCTACTCGACGATTCTCGACAAGTGGCTGAAGCTCAATCCAGCACCGATCGTCAACGGTACCTTCGAGCAACCAGCCTTCCTGAACTGACGGCAAGGCTGTCAGCTGCCTTCTTCCCGGGGTTAGCACCTCGGGAAGGAGCGGTAGCTGACGGTTCAGAGTGAGCAAACGCAACACGTCGATCAGAGAGGAGGAGCGCTATGCCGCTCACAACGGTGTCAGAAGGACGCGTCTATGATTGGAGTCATGCCGTCGGGCGCAACGCAGCCCGTGGCTCGGGCTTCAATTATATTCAAACGATGTGCCTTGGGAAAGATGGCGTTCTCTATGCCGCCAATCGGGGCAACGAGAATAATTTCGGGATGCACGTCAATAAAACCAAGCTTGGCGGTCCCGGTGAAGAAGAATGGCTCGCCGACTTTTGCGAACACGGCGACGGCGACAGTCATTGCACTTGGCCGTTCGGAGTTGCGGTCGACTCCCACGAGAATGTTTACCTGTCGGACGACTGGAGGAACACGATCTCCGTGTTTGACAGCAATGGCAAATTCTTACGGAAGTGGGGCGAGGCCGGCAGCGGCGATGGTCAGCTGTTTCGCCCGGCCGGCTTGGCCGTAGAGAAAAACGACAACATCATCGTTGTCGATAGCGGCAACAACCGGCTGCAGGTCTTCACTCCGGACGGCAAGTTTGTCGGGAAATGCGGCGGGCCCGGGAAAGGCGACGGTCAGTTCGACCAGCCTTGGGGGATCACGCTCGACAAGGACGGCAATATCTACGTTGCCGACTGGAATAACCATCGGATCCAGAAGCTCTCGCCGGAGGGTAGGTTCCTGATGAAGTTCGGCGAGTATGGGAAGGTCGAGGAGCCCGAGGATGCCTATGCAGTAACCTACCTCGGCCCGTACGTCACAGCCGCCTCCGAGAGAGAAGGGTATCCCAGCCCTGGCAAGCTCAATCATCCGACCGATGTCGCCGTCGACCCCGATGGGGACATCTATGTCACCGATTGGGGCAACCATCGGGTTTGCGTCTTCGATTCAGAAGGAAAGCCGATTGCCCAGCTGATCGGCGACGCCCACGTGTTGTCGAAATGGGGCCAGCAGACCGTCTCAGCCAACCCCGACATGGAGAAGGCGCGGCGCCGGGTGAAGAGCCTCGAGCCGCAATGGCGCTTCTGCTTCCCGACGGCGGTGGAGTTCGATCCGGCAACCGACAACATCATCGTTGCCGACAGCCAGCGCAATCGGCTGCAGGTCTACAAGAAGGTTCGCGATTACAGCGACTTCCAGGCGAACCTGTAGGGGGCTGTCAGGGGCGGCGCAGCCACGCTGACCAGTACGGGTGTGTTTCCAGCCTCCTTCGTTGTCTTGCGACGGGGGAGGCGGGAACCTACACTATCGGTTGTTGTTGCAACACGTCCGACTATGTCTGAGGCATGAATAAGGGGTTCCCCTCCTCCATCCGGGAAGCGAGGCTCGCCTCCACGATGATCCCGTGATCATGCCAGCTCTCGGACGATCTGCACCACCCTCTGCAGATCGCTGCTGTCAAACTGGGTATCGACCCAGACTGTGAGCCCTGCCGCGATCACCTTGATGCGACCGTTCTTCTATCACCCGGCGGGCGCCCGGCGGGGATCAAATTAGAGGGCGTCGCCCAGTAGCCATCCCGGCAGGTTGTGGCTGAGGCGCGGGTTGGGGCCGCCTTCCCAGGGCGCCGCAGCGGTGCACACGACCCCGATCGCCGTCCCAATCTCCGTGACGATCGGCGAGCCAGACATCACGTCGCGGATGACTTCGGCGGCGTGAGTGATCCACAATGGTCCGCCGAAGTGGCGGACTGTGCAAGAGAACCATCGGTGGGCGTCGAGCGACAGCAGCCGGGCCGGCACCCAGAAATTGACCGGGTTCCGCTGGGAACCACCGATCGAGAGCGCCGTCGCCGTTTCCATCAGCGCTTTGTATTCATCGGCGTGTGGATTACCGGGAGAACCGAGCACCGCGATGTCGGCGATCGGATCGACGAAGCGACACACCGCCCATGCACGGGGCGCGCCCCCGAGGGGCGCGAGGAGCGGCCCGTAGGTGCGCTCCTTGGGCCCGAAAAAGGACTGGGCCGGGGGGAGGAACGGTAGGCAGTGCGCAGCCGTGATGACGAGGCGCTCGCCCGCACCCTCGACCACGAAGCCGCGTCCGCTACCAGCGGTGATGACACCTGCTACCAGCATCTCGCTAATCATGGTTTTCTGCTTTTCACCTCGATTATCTACTCGGGCCGTATGTCGTAGCGGCCTCGGAGAGGGCGGGGTATCCCAGCCCGGGCCGTCTCAATCATCCGACCGATGTCCCCGTTGACACCGATGGCGACATTATGTCACCGATTGGGGAAACCATCGGGTTTGCGTCTTCGACCCCGGGGAAGCCCGATTGCCCAGCTGATCGGCGACGCCCATGTATCGCTACAAGAAGGTTCGCGACTACAGCGACTTTCAGGCCAACCTGTAGGCGGCTGCCGGACAGCGTGCGGGGGCGAACACAACGCCCACGCACGCTGTTAGGGCTACGCACGGTGTCAGGGCCGTTCCGGCACCGTGCTGAGCTTGTGATGTGCCCCCAGCCGAGCGGCAACAGGTCGCAATAAAGTTGTTTGGTTTCGCCATGACTCTGCCTATATTTGTTGCATGACGATGACGCCCGCCACATCGCTTGCCTTGCACCGCCTGCGTGCCGCAAATTTGCGTCCGACACGCCAACGTGTCGCCTTGGCACGGCTCCTGCTCGAAAGCGGCGAACGCCACGTCACGGCCGAGCAATTGCACGGCGAAGCGCTGGCGGCCGGCATCCGGGTGTCGCTCGCGACTGTCTACAACACGCTTCATCAGTTCACAGATTCGGGGCTCTTGCACGAAGTCGTCGTCGAGCCCGGCCGGTCTTATTTCGACACCAACATTTCCGACCACCACCACTTTTTTTGCGAAGTGACCGGCAAACTACAGGACATACCCGGCGAGGAACTGACTGTGACCAGTCTACCGATGCCTCCGGCCGGTACCGAAATCAGCCGCGTGGATGTGATTATTCGCGTCCGTCCCGGGGGCGCCTGAAGCTCGGCTTGAGGCTCGCTCGCCCCTCTAATTATCAAAATTAGATGTGTCTCGATCAGGAAAAATAGCTGCATTTGTGCGACATAAGGGCATTTGTTAAAATCATTCTAATCTATTGACGCCGCTTTCCGCCGCTCTATATCCGGTGCACAGGGTGCACCGCACAATGCGGGCCCATCACGAATACGATGGAGAGACGGATGGCGACACTGAAGAATTCCAAGACCGAAGAAAACCTCAAAGCGGCGTTCGCCGGCGAGAGCCAGGCCAACCGCCGCTATCTGTATTTCGCCCAGAAGGCGGATATCGAGGGCTACAACGACGTATCGGCAGTCTTCCGCTCGACCGCCGAGGGCGAGACGGGGCATGCCCACGGCCATCTCGAATATCTCGAGGAGGTCGGCGATCCGGCCACCGGCAAGCCGATCGGAGCCACCGCAGATAATTTGCGGGCCGCGGTTGCGGGCGAAACCCACGAATACACCGACATGTACCCGGGAATGGCCAGGACGGCTCGCGAGGAAGGCTTCGAGGAGATCGCCGAGTGGTTTGAGACGCTCGCAAAGGCGGAGAAGTCTCACGCCGGCCGCTTCCAAAAGGCGCTCGACGCGCTCTGATCCGGCAGCGCCGCCCCTTAAGAGTTAGGGCGCAGAAGCCATGAGCTTCTGCGCCCTTTTTCCAGCAGACGAGAGAGCAACGATGAAAGAGGGCAGTCTGGAGGCCCCCACCCGGCATCGCATCGCGTGGCAAGATCCGGACTTCACAGACCGCAAGAAGACCGAAGCCGAGATGCACCGCATCTTCGACATCTGTCACACCTGTCGGCGATGCTTCAATTTGTGCGATGCCTTCCCGCGGCTGTTTGACCTGATCGACAATTCGGAAAGCGGCGAACTCGATACGGTCGCACCGGCCGACTACAAGCGGGTCGCCGACGCCTGCACGCTCTGCGATATGTGCTTTATGACGAAGTGTCCCTACGTGCCGCCGCACGAGTTCAATGTCGATTTCCCGCATGTCATGCTGCGCTATCGGGCGGTCGAGCAACGGGAGGGAAGAATTCCGCTCCGGCAGCGCGAGTTGGTCAAGAACGACCGTAACGGCCGGCTGGCCAGCATGGTCGCGCCGCTCGCAAATTGGGGCAGTGACCGCAGAAACACGCTGACCCGCCCGCTTCTCGAAAACGTGGCGGGCCTCGACCGCAATGCCGCATTGCCGCAATATCACGGGCCGACCTTTGTGATGCGCTCGAAGCGCTCGGTCCCGCCGGTCGACCGCACGGCGCCGGCCTACGGCCGCAAGGCGGTGCTCTACGCAACCTGTTTTGTCAACTACAACAATCCGAGCATCGGTGAGGCGACCCGGGCGGTCCTTGCCCACAATGGGGTGGAGACCGTGGTGGTCTATCCGCGGTGCTGCGGCATGCCGCAACTCGAGCAGGGCGACCTCGCCGCTGTCACGGCGTCGGCAAAGCAAGTCGCCGCGTCTCTCGTTCCCTGGATCGACAAAGGCTACGACATCATCGCGCTGGTGCCGTCCTGCGCGCTGATGGTCAAATTCGAGTGGCCTTTGATCGTTCCGCAAGATGCCGCGGTCGCGAAGCTGGCGAAAGCTACCTTCGACATCAGCGAGTACATCGTCGACATTGCCCGCAAGGAGGGTCTTGCTCCCGGTCTGTCCGCGCTCGGCGGCGGCGTCACGGTTCAGCTCGCCTGCCACGCGCGGGCGCAGAACATGGGGCAAAAGGCCGCCGAAATGCTGCGCTTGCTGCCGCAGGCCGATGTTGCCGTGATCGAGCGATGCTCGGGCCACGGCGGCTCCTGGGGCGTGCTCAAGGGCAATTTCGAGACCGCGCTCAAGGTCGGCAAGCCGGTCGCGCGCCAGGCGCTCAAGAATGCAAAATCGTTCCTGGCGTCCGAATGCCCGCTCGCCGGGATGCACATCCTGCAGGAAATGGAGATGCTGGCGGACGGCCAATCGGTCCCGCACCGCTCCCTGCACCCGATAGAACTCGTCGCCCGCGCCTACGGCATTCCGGGTGCTTGGTCCGACACGGAAGCGAGAACCTCATGACAAAGACATCAACCCCCAACGGACGCCGGTTGACCCGCAAGGATATTATGCCTCCTGGAGATTACGCCGCGATCCGCAGCGATCGACGCAAGCGGATCACCGAAACCAAACGGCGCCGTCGAGTGGAGGTCGGCCCCTTTGCAACCTTCTACTTCGAGAATTATGAGACGATGCGGCACCAGGTCCAAGAGATGCTGCATATTGAGCAGGGCGGCGACGCGCAGATCGAAGACGAATTGGCCGCCTACAATCCGCTGGTTCCGCAGGGGATGGAGCTCGTCGCGACCGTCATGTTCGAGATCGACGACCCAGCCCGCCGCGCCGCGGTGCTGGCGCGGCTGGGCGGTATCGAAGACCATGTTTTTCTCGACATCGCCGGAGAGCAGATCCGGGGTGGGCCCGACCCGACACGCGAGAACACCAGCCCCGAGGGCAAGACCTCGTCTGTCCAGTTCCTCAGATTTCCCTTCACCGACGACCAGGTGGCCCGGTTCAAGACCCCTGGCGCTCAGGTGATCGCCGGTTTCGATCACCCGAATTACGGGCATATGGCCGTTCTGGCGGAGCCCGTACGCGCCGCCTTGGCCGAAGATCTCGATTGAGATCAGATGCTGAATGAGTGACGGTAGCTGCGGGGTGCAGGAGAGCGTGGTAGCCGAGAAGCGCCGGGCCTTTGGAGAGGACCACCCCGAAACGCTCGCCGCCATGCTCGACCTCGCCGACTGTCTGTGGGCACAAGGGCGGCTGATCGCGGCCCGGAAGCTCGAAGAACACGTCGTCGAAGGCCGGCGCCGGCTGCTCGGAGAACAGCACCCGGACACGCTTAGGGCGGTCGGCAAACTGGCCGTAACTCTGGGAGCTCAGGGTAATCTGAACGAGGCGCGGCAGCTGCAGGAGCAAGTCGTCAATGGGCGCCGCGCGCTGTTCGGCGACGCCGATCTCGAAACGTTGCGCGCCGTCAACAATCTCGCCGGAACGGTCGCGTCGCAAGGCGATTTCGCGAGGGCGCGGGAGCTGCTCGTATCGGTGCTCGCAACCGCTTGCCGCGAATTCGGCGAGCAGCATCCCGACAGTCTTACGACAATGGGCAATCTCGCGGCGGTTCTCTGGCAGGAAGGCGATCGAGCCGAAGCCTACGCTCTGCAACAGCAGGTCGTCGAAATGCGGAGCCGTAGCCAGGGCGAAGACGATCCGGCGACGCGCGCGGCGGCAGCGGTGCTCGAGACGATGGAGCGCGACCCGGGATATTAGGCGGCGCCCGAGACCGCGGGGCGAAAGCGGCTGCGGCAGGCGGACGGATCCATGTTGCGCTTGAAGGCGGGCGGGTTGGCGAGATGGTCAAGCTCCTCGGAATGGACCTCGGGATCGGCAAGTGATCGGTCGATCAGGATCCGGTGGCCGGCATCGGGCACATAGGCGAACTGAGTGATATTGTCGCGGCGCAACAGATCGTAGAGATCGTCCTGCCACCGGCCCGACCCCACGCCTTCGTCCATGCGGGATGCTCCCTCACAGCTCGGTTGGGAATATTGTGACGGACCCGCGAAACCAAGCGCAACAGTCACCGCGAGCCACAGGCTGAAATGGCCAACCTGAGCCAATCGAGTGCGGTGCATTTCTCCCGAGCCGAGATCGTCTCGATCCTGTTCGGCCTCATTCTCGCGATGTTCCTTGCCAGTCTCGACCAGACGATCGTCGCCACGTCGTTGTCGACCATGGCGCAGGATCTGAACGGCTGGACGCTGATGTCTTGGGTCGTCTCGGCCTATCTGGTCGCCTCGACGGTCACCACCCCGCTCTACGGTAGGCTCAGCGATCTCTATGGTCGGCGGCCGATCTTGTCGGTGGCGATCACGCTGTTCCTCGGCGCCTCGGTACTGTGCGCGCTGTCGCAGAACATGCCGCAATTGATCGGCGCGCGCGTTTTGCAGGGCATCGGTGGCGGCGGCTTGCGCTCGGTGGCGCTGGCCGCCGTCGCCGACATTATTCCGCCGCGCGAACGCGGCCGTTATCAGGGATATTTTTCGAGCGTCATGGCGGTCTCGAACGTGCTCGGCCCGGTGCTCGGCGGCTTCTTCTCCGAATATCTGTCCTGGCATTGGATTTTTTGGATCAACTTGCCGTTCGGGTCGCTCGCGCTTTTATTGTGCTGGCGCAACCTGCGGCGGCTTCCCAAGCCGCGGCGAAGGCCGGTCATCGACTGGCTCGGAGCGGCGCTGATCCTCGCATCGACAACCCCAATCCTTATCGGGCTCGGGCAAGCCGAAGCGGCAGCGGGGTGGGGCAGGAGCGAGGTTCTCGTCCCGCTCGCAATTGGCATAGCTTTTTTGGCGGCGTTGATCTATCGCGAGAGCGAGGCACCCGAGCCGATCATTCCGCTCCGGCTGTTCGCCAACCGGATCTTTGCGGCTGCCAGCCTGATCAGCCTTTCGATGTCGATGGTGATGATCGCGATGATCATCCTGGTACCGCTCGATTTCGAGCTCGGCGCAGGGCTGGCGCCGAACGAGGCCGGGGTCCGGCTGATCCCGATGACCGGCGGCACGGTCTTGGGCTCGTTCATCGTCGGACGTTTGGTCAGCCGCACGGGGCATTACCGCATTTTTCCGATCCTTGGGGCCGGAGCGATGACGATCCTCTGCGGCGCGATTGCCGCGCTGGGGCTCGGCCGCTCGTGGCCGCTCGACACGTTCCTGACCGCGCTGCTCGGCTTCTCCTTCGGCGCTCAGCTCCCATCGGTGATGGTGCCGGTGCAGAACGCGCTCGAACTGCCGGACACCGGCATCGGCCTCTCCGTGATCATGTTCTTTCGGCTGATTGGCGGCGCATTTGGCGTCGCCCTGTTAACGGCGCTGCTGGTCGGCGATCTGAATGCCGGCGCCCTCTTGCTCCCGGGCCACGATGTGCTGGGCCCCGACCCCGGCATCGCGCTTCTCCACCTCGATCAGCAGGATACGGTCAATCCGACGCTGTTGACCGGCCTGCAGCATGTAGTCCGAAGCGCGTTTTCTCGGGTTTACTTGTGGGCCGCGGCCATTTCGGCGCTCACCCTGATAGCCTCGTTCGGATTGAAGGAGATCCCGTTGCGCAGCGCGTGACGAGACAGATCTATTTTTTGCTCGGGCCCCGGCTCTGCTCGCGCCAGCGGCGGATCCCCTCTTTCAGAAAGTCGATCCCTGCAACATCCGCCCGCCACGCTTTCGAGAAATCCGCGCTTTCGCTGCGCGGTCGACGATCGGGCGGCAGATCGTCAAAGCGAATGTGCATCGGCAGCGGCACGCCTTCCCCGAATGCGATCGCCTCTTGGGTTCGCATGCTCGGCAGCGCGGCAAGCATTCCACGCGCCGCATCCGGCAACGCCGTTTCCATGAAGCGCTGATCGAGGTAATGCCCAAGGCGCAAGGCGAAGATCGTGCTGCACTGCGACAGCGCCTGAGGCGACAGCTCCGAAGGCAGCTGAGTAATCAGGGCAAGAGCAATGCCGTATTTGCGCCCTTCTCGAGCGAGCCGGTTGATTGCCCGGCTAGCCGCGGCGAACCCGATGCCGGTGGACGCCGGGGCGTAGCGGTGGGCCTCCTCGCATACCAGCAGGATCGGGGGCATCTGCTCCCGCTCGGCCCACAAGGCGAGATTAAAGGTCAGCCGGCACAGCAAAGAAACCACGATGTCGGCGATCTCTATCGGAATGCCGGATAAATCAATGATCGTCAGGGGCTTCTCGTTCACCGGGATGCGCAGCAATCGGCCGAGGATCTGCGCCAGCGTATCTCGAGTGACGAGCCAATCAGAGAACATGAAGGCAAAGCGCCGGTCGTGGACCAGAGACTCTAGTCGCGTCATGAGCCGCAGGTACGGCGCAGAGCTGTCCGGGTGGTCCAGCTTCCCCATCGCTTCATCGATCAGACGGAGGAGATCGGAAGCCTTGAACGGCACCGGTGCATCGACCGTGATCGATCCCGCGGTAAGGTCCTCGGCCGCGAAGCGGCGGCGGGCGGCGGTGATCGCGTCCTTTAGAATCATCGCCTGAGCTTCCTGCTCCTGCGCCGTTCCACCGCGAACCAGAACCCCCACCGCCTCCTCGAAATCGAGCAGCCAAAGCGGCAGTTGGAGGTTGTCGACATTGACGATTTCGGCGGTGTCCCCGAACGCTTTGCCATATTCGTTGTGCGGATCCAACAAGATGATATGCGCATGTTTGTGCTCGGCCAGTATCGCCAGCAGCAACAATGTGACTGCGCATGATTTCCCGGAGCCGGTGGCCCCGAGCACCGCGAAATTCTTTGCCAACAGCTCATCGACCACGACAAAGGCCGAGCGTCTGGGGTCATGGTAGAGAGTGCCAATACTGACGTTGCTGACCGAGGGCCGGGAGTAGACCACAGTCAGGTCGATTTCCGCGGCAGCTCGAACCGGCGTTCCGGCGACGGGGTAGTGCGTGACACCCCGGCGGAATTGCGGCCGGCCTCCGGCGCTGGGAACGATCTCGCCCAGCAGATCGACGACGATGAAGCTGCGCGGCGGCGAACCGCCCCCTTCGGCATTTATCGTGCCGATCGTTCCGATCACGTCGAGGTGAGCGCTTCTCGCTTTTACCATCGCGCCGATGCGGACCGGGTCCTCGATGAGAGCATCGACTTCGAGGGTCGCGGTCATTTGTGAGCCCGCCACCGCCACGACACGTCCTAAAATGTTGTCCATGCGCGCAGTCCTATGCGATGCGGGGCGATTTCCCGCAATCGTCGTCGCCAGACAATACTCAATTTCAGCTATCGAAGGTTTCCATTCCGTCATCGAGCTCGGCGGTCTCGCCCTGCCGCGACAGACTGCGACGATCGATTGCGACCGTTTTGATCACCGCGAAGACCTTGCGTCCGACGGCAAGGCCCAGCGCCTCGCCCGAACGTCTGGTCACTCGCGCCAGCAGGCGTTCGCCGCCGAGGCGGAGCTGCACTTCGAGCGCCCCCTCCTCGATCGGAACCACTCGCTCGACTTCGGCCGCCAACACGTTGAGCGCGCTGATGCCGGTGGGGCGGGTGACCGCGAGGATCACGTCGCGCGCACGGATGCGCACCCGCAGGGCGGCGCCGACGGGTGCATCCAGACGGGGTACCGTGAGCCTGCCGAAATCGCCGGTCAGCTGGGACAAACTCCAGCGTGGGTCGTGCGCCGTGATGCGCATGCTAAGAACCGCCCCGGCTTCGAAACGGCCCGCCAGCGGATAAAGCTCGGCGCGGCCCATGACCTCCTGCACCGGACCGGCGGCGTGAACCCGGCCAGCCGAAATCAGCACAATCGTCGTGGCGAGGCGAGTGACCTCTGCGATGGAATGGCTGACATAAACGATCGGTACTCTCGCCTCGTCGCGCAGCCGTTCGAGGTAGGGCAGGATCTCATCCTTTCGCCGCGCATCGAGCGATGCCAGCGGCTCATCCATCAGCAACAACCGCGGGCTCGCCAACAATGCGCGGCCGATCGCAACGCGCTGCTTTTCGCCGCCCGAAAGCCGGCCGGGCCGGCGGTCGAGCAACTCAGCGATTCCGAGTAGATCGACGATGTCGTCTAGATTGGTGGCGCGCCTTTCCCGAGCCGGGGCGAACCAGCGGCCAAACATCAGATTTTGCCTGACGGTAAAGTGCGGGAAAAGCCGGCCCTCCTGGAAGACATACCCGACCCGCCGCCGATGCGTCGGGACCCAGATGCCGCGCTCGGTATCGAGCAGAACAGAGCCGTCCATGACGATGCGTCCCAGGCGCGGACGGAGCAGACCGGCGATCGCGTTTACGACGGAAGTCTTCCCGGCGCCCGAGCGGCCGAACAGCGCGGTCAGACCGCGCCCGGCTTGAAAGTGGATGTCGAGCACGAAATCGGCGAGCCGGTGCTCGATATCGACTTCGAGCATCTGCTTCAGTCGCCGGAAAGGCGCCGCCCCAGGTGCCTCGCCAGGAGATCGGCAGCAAGCAGCGCGACAAATGACAGCGCTATCGAGACGAGAGTGAGTTCCAGCGCGCCGACATCGCCGCCCGGAGTTTGGGTCAAGGTGTAAATCGCCGAGGCGATCGTCCGGGTTTGCCCGGGGATGTTGGAAACGAACGTAATCGTAGCACCAAATTCGCCGAGACTGCGGGCGAAGGACAACACCATGCCGGCGACGATCCCCGGGGCGATCAATGGCAACGTCACGAGCACGAATACAAAAATCCTCTTGGCGCCGAGTGTGCCGGCAGCCTCTTCGAGCCGGCGGTCGACGGCCTCCAGCGATAGCCGGATCGCGCGGACCAGCAGCGGAAAGCCCATCACTGCGCAGGCGAGTGCCGCACCGGTCCAGCGAAACGCGAAGACGATGCCGAAGGATTCGTCGAGAAACCGGCCGAGCGGTCCGTTGCGGCCGAACAGCAGCAGCAGCAGGTAACCGGTCACGACAGGCGGCATCACGAGCGGCAAGTGAACCACGCCGTCGAGCAGGCTCTTGCCGTAAAATCGGCCGCGCGCCAGAACGATTGCCGTTGCCAGCCCAAAGGGCAGGCTGCCGACCATTGCCCAGAACGCGATGCGAAGGCTGAGCCGCACCGCCTCAATTTCGGCCGCGCTGAAATCCAGCATCAGGCTCACCCGACGGTCACAGGGACTCGCTGTATAGCTCCAAAAGGCCGAGCGCGTGAGACAGGACCATGGCCTCGACCGCTCGAGCAGTGGTAGAGTGCGAGCGGTTGGTCGCTGAACGAGGTGGCTCTAATGAAGGTCAGGATCGAATACTGCGTGCCTTGAAACTATGAGCCTCGGGCCCTCCGTGCGAAGGCCAGACTCATGGAACGCGGTGCAGAAGAAGTCGAGCTCGTCAAAGGCGTGTCGGGCGTGTTCGAAATCACCATCGACGGAAAGCTCGTCTTCTCGAAAAAACAGCTGGGCCGGTTTCCGGAAGACGCAGAAATCGACGCCCTGGCAGCCGGATAGCTCGCCTTGCTAACCCTCCCCTTCGACGACCGGGGGAGGGTGATCCGCCTCGAGCTCATCGAGCATCGCGATGATGCGGTTGATGTGGGTGTCCTTGTCGTAGAGGCCGTAGAGCGCGCCGGCGAGGCGGACCGGGTCGCCGGAATAATACCGCTCATAGAGCTGCTGGCGGCGGAGAAGGACGACACTGCGGCATCGAAGGCTAGGCGAAACAATTTGATCCGCGTCGCTGCCTCGGCGTTTGCCGCCTGGAAATAGGTGGCGACGTCGGCGGCCGCCGGCCCGTCCAGCTCGGCATAAGACGGAACCGCGACGAGACCGCCTGCGCCCAGGATCTGAATGATCTCGCACATCCGGACGAACATTTTCGGGAACATCATCCGTACGGTCCACAGCGGCATCGCCGCCGGGGTAATGACGCCGCCAGGTCCCGGCGCCGCATCGGCCTCGCTCGCCCGGAGGCAAGCGCGGCAGAACTCGGCGTACTGGATCAGCTCGGCCAACATGCCCTGAACGTGCAGATGCTGGTCGATGTTGGTCGACTTGGCGATCGCGAAGGCCAGTCCCATCATGAACTCGGCCTTCGCCAGGTTCTTGGTCGAAAACTGGTGCATGATCTGTGGCATGATGCCGGTACGGTTGTAGAGGCCGTTGCACAGCTCGGGATCGCGGTGGATGAAGACCCGCTCCCACGGCACCAGCACATCGTCGAAAATGACCATTGCGTCGGTCTCGTCGAAGCGCGCCGAAAGCGGATAGTCCATCGGCGAGGCAGCGTTCTGGTGGATCACCGAGGGGCGGCAGATGAAGCGCAGACCGGGTGCGTTGACCTTGACGCTGAAGCCGAAGGCGTAAGGCTCGGCTTCCTTGCTGTTGGCGATGTAGGTCGACGGGAGCACGAGGAGGTCGTCGGAATAAGCGCACAGAGTTGACACCATGCGCGCGCCGCGAATGACGATCCCGGCGTCGGTCTCCTTGACGATCTTCGCCGCCAAATCCTTGTCCTGCTTTTCGACCGGCCGCGAGCGGTCGACCTGCGGGTTGATCAAGGTATGGGTCATGCAGATGTCGTTCTCGCGGATATGCTCGTGGTAGCCGCGGATGTTTTCGGCGAAGCGCTTGTCTTTCTTGCCGAATTCTTCGGCCGCCGACGCGAAAGAGGTGATGAAGATGTTCATGTAATCGGGGCTGCGGCCAAACATTCCGCAGGTCGCTTCTGCCCAAATCGTCACCATGTCGCGGCGACGGATCAGATCGTCGACGGAGCGCGGCTCGATGAATGAAAGCCCGACGCGCGCGCCGCTGGCCGGCGAGAGAAAGGTCATCCGCTCGACGAGCGCCGGGTCGTGCTGCATGTCGTAGAGCTGAGCGAGGCTCCGCGCCGCTGCGGCAAGGCGCGGATCGGTGGTGACGTCCTCTATCCGCTCGCCGTCAATAAACAGCTGACGGCCGTCCCGCAGCGATTGCAGAAGCTGCTTGCCCGTACGAATGGCCATCCCGGTGTCCTTTCGGCTACACCGCGCTGTCGAGCTCCGGGTAGTGCCGAAAGATGCCGTGCTCGTTGAAGGGGATCCGGCGGTCCGATGCGAGGTAGACGGCGATCCGGGGCAGGGCCGCAACCCGGTCGTGCAGCGCAACGACCCGCGGGTATTTCGGCTCGAGCCGCGCCATGGCGCGCGGAAAGGCGTAGCGCATACCCGCCACCAGTTGAAAGAGCGACAGATCCGGATAGGTCAGCTCCGCACCGACCAGGTGGGCCGGGCCGGCTGGATTGCTCTCCAGGACGCGTTCGAAATAGCCGAGATATTTCGGCGCCCGCGATTTCAGAAAGTCAGCGGCGCGTGCGCGCGCTTCCTGGCGCTGGTCTTCGTAATAGAGGCTGCTGGCTATCGGATGATGGGTATCGTGAGCCTCGTCCACAAAGTCGGCGATCGTCAGCTGCAGCTGATGAGCCCACAGCCGGCCCGCCTCGTCCGCCGGCGCCAACCCGTGATGAGGGCCGAGATAGAGCAGGATGTTGGCGGTCTGACCGATGATCAGTTCCCCCGCCTTTAGGAACGGCGGCGCAAACGGCAGATGCCCGGCGCTCGCGCCGCCGAGCAGGCGCGTCATCGCAGCCTCGCCGCCGGGCTGCCTTGCCACATCGACATATTCGGCGCCCGTCGCCTCCAGCGCCAATCGGACAAACTCGCCGCGCCCTTGTATCCCGGCCCAATAATAGAGCTCATACCGCATGCCGATCACCTCCCACTCCGCGCCCTAGAACCTCACCCGCCTCCCCCGGACTGCGATCCGGAGGTCGCCACCCTCTCTCGCAGTGCACTGCGGGAGAGGGGCTGTGTCCTGCCTTATCGCACACTGAAACAGCGCTCGACGAGCTTGGCGAAGGCGCGGGCGCGATGGCTGATGCGGTGCTTCTCGACCGGGTCGATTTCACCGAAGGTCAAGGTTGCGCCTTGCGGGATGAACATCGGATCGTAGCCGAAACCTCGATTGCCTCGCGGCGGCCAGGTGAGATTGCCTTCGACTTCTCCGCGAAACAATTCGGCGCGGTCGCCCGGCCAGGCGAGGGCAAGGACCGCAACAAATCTGGCGCTGCGGTGCTTGCCGCCGAGTTCGCTGTGAACCCGCTCCATCGCGACCCGAAAGTTTTTGGCAGGGCCGGCCCAGCGGGCGGAGTAGATCCCGGGAGCGCCGCCGAGCGCCGGGACGACAAGGCCGGAATCATCGGCGAGCGCCGGCAGCCCGCTCGCCTCCGCCGCAGCCTGGGCCTTCAGCGCCGCGTTCGCCTCGAAGCTGTCGCCGGTTTCCTCCGGTTCGGGAAGGCCGAGCGATGCCGCGGCAATGGTTGCGACGGCAAACGGCGCCAGCAGCGCCGCGATCTCCTCGACCTTACCCGGGTTGTGGCTGGCGATGACCAGGCGGTCACCCACGAATGGGTGGGACATCGTGTCAGATAAGCCCGAGCGCCGCCCGCTGGCATCGGGTCAAGTCCGCAATCCCTTGCCGCGCGAGCCGCAACATCTCGGCGAAGAGCGGCTCGTCGAACGGCGCGCCTTCAGCAGTCGCCTGGATCTCGACAATCCCGCCCATCCCGGTAAGCACAAAGTTGGCGTCGGTCATCGCCTGTGAATCTTCGGCATAGTCGAGATCGAGCACGGCGATATCGGCAATGATGCCGCAGGATACCGCAGCGACATTGTCGCGCAATGGCAGCGCCTTCAACAAACCCGCCGAAAGCAATCGCTGAAACGCCAGATGGAGCGCCACATAGCTGCCGGTCACCGCGGCGGTGCGGGTGCCTCCGTCCGCCTGCAATACATCGCAGTCGATCTTTATCTGGCGCTCGCCCAACTGGCCGAGATCGGTCACCGCCCGCAGGCTGCGGCCGATCAGCCGCTGGATTTCCTGCGTGCGTCCGCTCTGGCGGCCGCGGGCCGCCTCGCGGTCGGTGCGCGTCGCCGTCGAACGCGGCAGCATCCCGTATTCCGCAGTAACCCATCCCTTGCCGGTATTGCGCAAAAAAGGCGGCACGCGCTCCTCGATCGAGGCGGTGCACAGCACATGCGTGTCGCCGAATTTCGCCAAGCACGAACCTTCGGCATATTTGGCGACACCGGGCTCGAGGCTGACCGATCGCATCGCATCACGGGCGCGTCCCGAAGGTCGGCTCACGCCTGGTCCCCGGCAAAGGCTTCCCAGCCCCGGCGGCGCAGGTCGCAAGCCGGACAATCGCCGCAGCCATAGCCCCAAGAGTGGCGGTGGGCCCGGTCGCCGAGGTAACAGCTGTGGGTTTCTTCCAGGATCAGCTCGACGAGCCCGTCACCACCGAGCGCGTGCGCCAATGCCCAGGTCGCCGCCTTGTCGCGCCACATCAGGGGTGTGTGAATGACGAAACGATGGTCCATCCCGAGCGATAATGTAGCCTGCAATGCCTTCAACGTGTCGTCGCGGCAATCGGGATAGCCCGAGTAATCGGTCTCGCACATCCCGCCGACGAGGTGCCGCGCTCCCCGGCGGTAGCCGATCGCCGCGGCAAACGTGAAGAACAGCAGGTTGCGGCCGGGCACGAAGGTATTCGGCAAGCCGCTTTGCTCGAAGACGATGGTGGTGGCACCGGTCAGCGCCGTGTCGCTGATCTCGCCGAGGACGCCGAGGTCGATGATGTGGTCGGCGCCGAGCTTGCCGCCCCACTCCGGGAATTCGCCGCGCAGCCGCTCGATCACTGAAGCGCGGCACTCGAGTTCAACCCGGTGGCGCTGGCGGTAATCGAACCCTATCGTCTCGACCGCGGCGAAACGCGCCAGCGCCCAGGCGAGGCAGGTCGTCGAATCCTGCCCCCCGGAGAACAGAACGAGCGCCCGTTCTGGGCGTGTGTCGATCAGGTTTTGCTGGGTCACCGGACACGAGATAGCGTGTCGGGCGGCCCCTATCAACATGCCGCTCAGCGGCGGGTCATCGTGGCCAGCAAGTAACCCATCGCGAAAGCGACGACCGAGCGACCAACGCTTTCCTGCGTGTCCGCCATAGCTTTGGCTTCCTCAAACTGATTACGCGATGAGGTAAACAAGGTGCGCGTTGGATTGGGTCCGCCGGGCGCAGCGCAAGGATGGCGCCGAGAGCCCCGTGCGCTGCTATAGTTCCCGCTGAACGATCCCGGGGGTGCCATGAAAGCCAACGCCAATCCCTATCTGATGATCGGCGTGCGGCCGTTCATCAATTGCTGCAGCGTGCGCACGATGCATGGCGGCAGCTTGATGCTGCCGCAGGTTCGCGACGCGATGGCCGAGGCGTCGCGCCATTTTGTCAATCTCGACGAATTGATGGAGGCGGCGGGGCAGCGGCTTGCCGAGCTGACCGGCGCCGAGTGGGGCATCGTCACCTGCGGCAGCGCCGCCGCCGTGGCGCTCGGGACGGCCGCCTGCGTCGCCGGCAACGATCCAGTCAAGATGCTGCGCCTGCCTTTCACCGACGGAATGGTCAACCGCGTCATCATCCCAAAGACTCAGCGCTTCTCCTATGACCAGGCAGTGCGGATGATCGGCTGTCATCTCGTCGAAATCGAGACGCGCGAGGATCTCGACCGCGCGCTCGCCGAGCCAGTGGCGATGGTCGTGGTTCTCGGCAAGCTGGAGCATCTCGGCAGCTTGCGGCTCGAGGAGATCGCCGCGGTGGTCAAGCCGCGCAGTATCCCGATCATGGTCGACGCCGCCTCCGAGCATCTCGAGCGCCCGAGCCCGTGGCTCGTGCGCGGCGCCGACCTCGTCGTCTACAGCGGCGGCAAGTTCTTGCGCGGCCCGCAGACCAGTGGGCTGCTGCTCGGCTCGAAGCAATTGGTGCAGGCCGCCTGGTCCAACGCGTCACCGCACCAGGCGCTGGGCCGCCCGATGAAGGTGTCGAAGGAGGACATCATCGGCGTGCTGACCGCGGTCGAGCATTGGTTCGAGGACCGCGACCATGCGGCCGAACAGCAGCAATGGTACGATGATCTGGACGCCATTGCCGAGAGGGTCCGGGCGGTGCACGGCGCCGGTGGCGAGCTCATCGAGCCGGATGGCGTCGACCGGGTGCCGAGGCTGCGCGTCTTTTGGGACCGCTGGCAATATCCGGTAGACGGGCTGGCACTGCGTCAGCAAGTGCTCGACGGCGAGCCGCGGATCATGCTCGACGACAACTCGGCGACCGAAAACTCGATCGCGATCGACCCGTTTCAGCTCCAGCCCGGCGAGGCGGCGCAGGTCGGCGGCGCGATCGCGGCGGTATTGCGCGAGGCCACCCGCCACACACCCTCGCCGGCTCGGCCGCCCGAGGGGGATATCGCCGGCGATTGGGAATTGCGCATCGATTTCCTGCAGGGCTCGCGAATCCATCGGCTCAACCTCGAGCAGCGCGGCCCCGAGCTCGCCGGACATCAGCGCTCGACCCATTTCGAGGGCCCGGTCAGCGGCTGGCTCAACGGCGACCAGATCCAGCTCTCCTTCATCTCCCGCTATGAAGGCAGCACGATCTGCTACTTCTTCGACGGCGAAATCCGCGACGGACGGATGAGCGGCGCGGCGATGCTCGGCGCCGCCAGCGACCAGAACCACGGTATCGTCAACCGAAGCCAGTTCGGCCCCGGCAAATGGCAGGCCAGCCGCGTCGGGTGAGCGAAGACGGGGAATCGCGCCTCTTGACGCAAAGATGAGGCGCCGCAGATTTATCGCTCTCTTCGGCGCGGCGGCCGCTGGGTGGCCGCTCGGCGCTGGCGCCCAACAGGACGAGAAAGTCTACAAGTTAGGCCTTCTCAGCGCCGGTTCTCCGGCACCCGGGCGGTCCATTGCGCTTGATGCCCTCCGCGAGCTGGGATACGTCGAAGGCAAAAACCTCACGGTCGAGCGCAGGTTTGCGGAGGACAGGCTCGACCGGCTGCCCGGGCTCGCCGCTGAGCTGGTCAGCCTCAAAATGGACGTCATCTGGGCGGTGGGGACATTGGCGCCGCTTGCCGCCAAACGGGCCACCTCGACGATCCCGATCGTCATGATGGCAGCCGGCGACCCCGTAGGAAGCGGACTCGTCGCGAGCTTGGCCCACCCCGGCGGCAACATCACCGGGATGAGCCTGATGGCACCCGACCTCGGCGGAAAGCGGCTGGAACTGCTCAAGGAGCTTCTCCCCGGAGTTTCTCGCGTAGCCATTCTCTGGAATGCGGCCAATCCCTATTCCGCGCTGGTGTTCAAGGCGAAGGCAGGCGCGGCCGAGACACTTAGTGTAGAGCTTCAATCGCTGGAGATACGGGAGCCCACCGATATCGACGGCGCGCTCGAAGCTGCGACGGCTCAGCGCGTAGATGCGCTAATCACGGTTGAAGATCCTCTCACAATGAATCTTCGAAAGAAAATCGCGGAATTCGCGCTCGGCCACGGATTGCCTACAGTATCAGGCCTCAGAGTGTTCGCGGATTCAGGATCTCTCATGTCCTACGGCGCGGATATTGGCGATATCATTCGGCAAAGCGCGGTCTATGTGGACAAAATCCTCAAAGGCGCGAAACCGTATGACCTGCCGGTCCAAGCCGACTAAGTTCGAGCTGATTATAAATCTCAAAACGGCCAAATCGCTTGGCCTTACGATCCCCCCTTGATCCTCGCCCGGGCCGACGAGATCATCGAGTGAGGGCTGCGGTTCCGCCGCGCTTGCCGGACCGTTCTCGTGCGTGCCATGGTTCCCGGTCATGACCGGCTTCTGGATGATTGGTTCGGGTTGGCGCGGCGCGCATGCCGATCGATACGCTGAAAGTTGCGAAACGCCTGCGAGAGTCCGGCTTCACCGATCCCCAAGCCGAGGCGGTGATCGCGGCCGTGCAGGAAGCTGCGGCGGGCGCCGATGTCGCGACCAAGGTGGACATCGCCGCTCTGCGCAGCGAGCTGCGCGAAGCCGAGCTCCGCCTGGAGGCGAAGATCGAAGCGATCAAGGCCGATATCTTGAGCCGTGTCTTCGCCTTGATCCTCGGTACGCTGGTCGTCAACATTGTCGCAATCGTCGGAGCCATGTTCGCAGTGGCGAAGCTGGTCGAACATTGAAGGCCGACTCCAGCGGTTTACGCTTTCCATTCCTTTCGCTGCGGGGGCCGTAGCGATCCGTTCCTTGCTCACCGGCGCGAGCAGCTCGTGGCGAGATTACGGCGAGGCTGTGCGATCTCAATGCATCAGGCCGCGGCGCACGAGCCGTCAAAACCACCTTGCCTTGTCGACGAGGTTGCGCAACGGCTGGCCGGCGAGAAAGCGGCGGCAATTGTCGAGGATGATCTCGTAGCGGCGCTCGTCAAGATAAGGGCCGTAGCCGGCGGTGTGCGGCGTCAACAGGACGCCCGGAATTGTCCACAGCGGGTGAGCGGCCGGTAGCGGCTCCTGCTCGAAGACGTCGAGCCCCGCGCCGGCGATCTCGCCGGCCCTGAGCGCCGCGGCGAGGTCGTCGAGGCGGGTTGTCATGCCGCGCCCGATATTGATGAAGAACGCGGTCTTCTTCATCTCCTGAAACCGGGTCCGGTTCATGAATCCTTCGGTTTCCGGGGTGTGCGGCACGGTCAGGATCACGAAGTCCGCCTCCGGCAACAATGCATCGAGCTCGTCGCCGCGGTGCAGCTCGGCGACGCCCGGCGGCGCGTCGCGGCGGCGCTCGTCGACGCCGATCACCCGCATACCAAATGCCGCGGCGAGCCTCGCGACTTCGCTGCCGATGCCGCCGACGCCGACGACGAGCACCGTCGCCTCGGGCAGATGGACGACCCCGGTATCCGGCGGCAGTTTCTTCCATTCACGCTTCAGCTGCTGCGGAATGTAGTGGTGCAGCCCCCGGGCAAAAGCGAGCACGAAGGCCATGACGTGCGCGCCGATATGGTCGTTGTAGATCTCGCGGAAGTTGGTGATCGCCACCGGATGCGCGATCAACTCGGGGTAGTAGTAGCCGGCGGGAGGCGCCGCCTGCGGCGCTTGCAGCCAGCGCAGGCGCTGGGCCTGGCGCAACAAATCGGGAGGGATTACGCCGAAGGCGGCGTCGGCATGGGCGATGACTTGCGCGGCATGGGCGTGGTTTTCAGCTACGATAACCTTGAGCTCGGGCAGGGCGGGAGCAAGGCGCGCGCTCCATTCGCGCGTCCTTTCGGTTTGTGGCGGCAACATCACGAATTCGGTCGGCATCGCTCACTCCTCCCGCGTTGGCATGTCTGGTCAGGCTAGCACGGACAGGCGGGAAAGGCTCTCGTCGACCGACCGGCGACATTGTAGGGTGCGTCGGCGTAGGCTCGCCGGCGACAGGTGCGGAGGGGAGAATGCAGATCGCGCGTATCGGGGATTTCGAGGTCCATCGCATCGCCGAGTATGAGGGGCCCTTTATTGCCCCCGAGACATTTTTTCCCGATTTCGACAAGGAAGTTCTGAGGTCGAACCCGGATCATCCCGGCCCGCGGCTGATCGACCCGGCAACCGGGAACCTCCTCTTCAGCTTCCATAGCTTCATCGTCAAGACCGGTCATCATACGATCCTGATCGATTCTTGCCTCGGCAACGACAAGGAGCGTCCGACCCGGCCGCAATTCCATCGGCTGCGCAGCTCCTACCTCGCCGATCTCGCCCGCGCCGGCGTCAGTGTCGAGAGTGTCGATTATGTCATGTGCACTCACCTGCACTGGGACCATGTCGGCTGGAATACCCGGCTGGATAACGGCCGCTGGGTCCCGACCTTCCCGAATGCGCGCTACGTCATGGCCCGCCGCGAGTTTGCGCATTGGGAGGGGGTGCATAGGAACGGCGAAGACACGCCCCATCGGCTCGCCTTCGAGGACAGCGTGCTACCGGTGGTGCGCACCGGCCAGTCGATGTTGGTCGAGGATGACTACGCGCTGGAGGATGGGCTGTGGTTCGAGAGCGCGCCTGGGCACACGCCGGGCAATGTCGTGATCCATGCCCGCTCGGGCGGCCAGACCGGGGTTTTCATGGGCGACGTGATCCATCATCCGCTGCAGCTCTTGAAGCCGCAATGGTCGACCCTCGCCTGCACCGATCCGGAGTTGTCGCGCAAGACGCGGACCCGCCTGATCGAGGAGCATGCCGAGCGCGGCACCCGCCTGTTGCCGGCGCATTTCCCCTCACCCACGGCCGGCCGGATCGTGCGTCACGGCAGCGCCTACAGCTACGCTTTCGAGTAGCCTGGGGCGCTTGCGGGCTAAGTTGAACAATGTTCGTCGCCCCCGCGAAAGCGGGGGTCCAGGGCGGCCCCTCTGCAGTACGGGGCCCTGGATTCCCGCTTACGCGGGAACGACGAGGTGAAGTCAGGGAGGCTATGAGATGGCGAGGATGACGGGGGGCAGGACGCTGGTCGAAATGCTGCGCCGGCACGGAGTGGATACGATCTTTGCGCTCCCCGGCGTGCAGAACGATGCGCTGTTCGTTGCCTTCTACGACGCCGGCGAGGAACTTCGGGTGATCCACACTCGCCACGAGCAGGGCGCGGCCTACATGGCTTACGGCTATGCCCGGTCGAGCGGCAAGGTGGGCGCCTATGCCGTAGTGCCGGGACCGGGGCTGCTCAATACCACGGCGGCGCTCTCCACCGCTTATGCCACCAACACGCCGGTCCTGTGCATCAGCGGCCAGATCCCTTCCGAGCTGATCGGGCGCGGGTTTGGCCTGCTGCACGAGATTCCCGACCAGCTCGGGATATTGCGAACCTTAACCAAATGGGCGGCTCGGATAAGCCATCCGACCCAGACGGGACAACTCGTTAACGAGGCGTTCCGCCAGCTGCGCGACGGCCGCCCGCGCCCGGTCGCGCTCGAAATGCCGCTCGATGTCATGGCGCTCGAAACCGAGGTGGCGCTGCCGGCCGCCGGCGACTCGCGGTCGATCACGATGCCCGACCCGGAGTTGGTCGACAAAGCGGCGGCCTTGCTCGCCGATGCCAAAAAGCCGCTGATCTTTGTCGGCGGCGGCGCCGTTGCGGCGGCCGAGGAGGTGCTTGCGATCGCCGAGATGCTGCAGGCGCCAGTGGTCAGCTATACCGGCGGCAAGGGCATCGTCAGTGACCGCCATTACCTCGCCCAATCGGCGCTCGCCGGCCACGAGCTGTGGCGCGAGGCCGATGTCGTGCTGGCGATCGGCACCCGCCTGCACCAGCCGCAGGTCCGCTGGGGCGTCGACGCCGACCTCAAGCTCATCCGCATCGACATCGATCCGACCGAGATCACCCGTATCCTGAAGCCGTCACTCGGCATCGTTGCCGACGCCAAGGCGGCGCTTGCGGCGCTTCACCATGTGCTCGAGCGGCGCAATCCGCGGCGCCAGTCACGCAAGGAGGAGCTCGAAGCGCTGAAATCCCGCACCCTCGCCAGGTTGGCGGACAATCTGGGCCCGCAATGCGAATATCTGCGGGCGATCCGCGCCGAACTGCCCGATGACGGCATTTATGTCGAGGATTTGACGCAGGTCGGCTATGTCGGGCGGGTGGCGTTCCCAATCTATCACCCGCGCAGCTACATCCACAGCGGCTATCAGGGCACGCTCGGGTCCGGCTTTGCGACCGCTCTCGGCGCCAAGGTCGGTCGACCCGATTTGCCGGTGGTCTCGGTCTCGGGCGACGGCGGGTTCATGTACAACGTCCAGGAACTCTCCACAGCGGTGAAACACGGCATCGACGTTGTCGCGATCGTCTTCGCCGATGGCGCCTACGGCAACGTCCGGCGCATGCAGAAGGAGGAATACGGCAACCGGCTGATCGGCGTCGATCTGCACAACCCGCACTTCCCGAAGATGGCCGAAAGCTTTGGTGTCGCCGGGCTGCGCACGACGACCCCCGACGCCCTGCGGCGCGAACTGGCGGCGGCACTGAAACGGCGCGGCACGACCCTGATCGAGGTCGCGGTCGGCGAAATGCCGGATCCATGGAAGCATCTGGTCCTGCCGCGCGTGCGCGGCGGCCGCTAATGTTCGACAAGGCGAAGCTCGGGGCACTGCGCGCCAAATACCTCGGTGCGAAGGAGACGGAAGTGGCGCCGGCCGAGTTCAGGGAGGCGCTATCGCTGGTGTTCGGCAGCAGCTACCGCCGCGCGATGCCGTTTGCCGGTATTTCGACCCTGTTGGACTTGCCCTACCGGCCGGAGGCGCCCGAGCTGCCAGACTTTGGCGGGCTCGATGTCGCGCTCGTCGGGGTGCCGATGGATCTCGGCGTCACCAATCGGGCCGGCGCCCGCCTCGGACCCCGCGCGGTCCGCGATATCGAGCGCATCGGTCCCTACAATCACCGGCTCGATGTCGTCCCGCGGGCCGAGTGTAAGGCGGCCGATATCGGCGACGTGCCGATGCGCTCGCGGTTCAGCCTCGACAGCTGCATCGAGGACATCGAGACATTCTACCGGCGCATCCAGTCGGTCGGCGTGCGGCCGCTGTCGGTCGGCGGCGATCATTCGATCACCTATCCGATCCTGAAGGCCTTGGGGCATGACCGGCCGGTCGGTCTGGTTCACATCGACGCGCATTGCGACACGATGGGCGAGATCGACGGATCCAAATTCCACCACGGCGGCCCGTTCCGACAGGCTGTGCTCGCCGGCGTGCTCGACCCCGAACGCACGATCCAGGTCGGCATCCGCGGCCCGGCCGAGATCTTCTGGGGCTTCTCGTACGAGTTCGGCATGACGGTGCTGCACATCGAGGATGTCGACCGAATCGGCATCGACGCGGTTGTGAAGAAGGCGCGCGAGGTCGTTGGCGACGGCCCGACCTACATCTCGTTCGACGTCGACGGTCTCGACCCCGCCTTCACCCCCGGCACCGGGACGCCAGAGGCGGGAGGCCTGACCCCGCGCGAAGCGCAGGCGATCCTGCACGGCCTCAAGGGCATCGACATCATCGGAGGCGACGTGGTCGAGGTCGCCCCGCAATACGACCCGACCACCAACACCGCAATGGTCGGCGCGCAAATGCTGTTCGAAATCTTCTCGTTGATGATCCTGGGTCCCAGGTCGCAGCACCATTGACTTCCCGCTTCAGCGGATGCGCTACACCAAGCTCGCGCTGCTGGCGTTTGGTTGCGGACTGCTGCTCGGCCTCATCGTCATTGCCGCCGAAATCAAGTCGCTCGAGCGTGTCGCCAGCGGGCTGATGGCGGTAAGTATTGCCGCAATCCCGGTCGGCGTGGTCGCCGACTGGCGGCGCGCCATCAAGACTGAGCGCGGCACGCCGAGACGGGGCGTCAAGACTGCGGCGCGGCGGCCCTCGCGCACCGCTCGGCGGCCGCGAAAATCGGCCAGTTCGAAGCGATAGGATGACGCCGGCACACCAGCCGTACTAGGATCGGCGGTGAGCGGTGCCAGCTACATCAAAGGGAGAAGACGTGATGGCGAAGAAGAAGATAGCGATCGTCGGCGCGGGAGCGGTCGGCTGCTATGCCGGGGCTCATATGGTACAGGCCGGGGAGGATGTGACGTACATCGATCCGTGGCCGGAGAATGTCGAGGCCATCCGCAACGAGGGTCTGCGGGTCACCCATATCCGCGACATCGAGCCGTTCACCGTCAAGCCTCGCGCGCTGCACCTGACAGAGGCGCAGCAACTCGCCAAGGAGGCGCCGATCGACATCGCCTTTGTATGCATGAAATCTTACGACACCGCCTGGGCAACGGCGATGATCAAGCAATATCTCGCTCCTGGCGGCTATGTCGTGTCGTTGCAGAACTGCATGAATGAAGAAACGATCGCCGGCATCGTCGGCTGGGGCAAGACATTGGGATCGATCGCCAGCTCGATCACGGTCGAACTTCACGCGCCGGGCCAGGTGCGTCGGGCTGCGGGCAAATCGGGCTCGCGTCACACCGTCTTCCGCGTCGGCGAGGTGCATGGCCGCAAAACCGACCGCGCCCAGGAGGTTTGCCAGCTGGTCAGCTACGCCGACAGCGCCATGGTGACCGAAAATCTGTGGGGCGAGCGCTGGTCGAAGCTCGTCACCAATGTCATGGGCAACGGGCTGTCGGCCTGCACGGGCATGATCAGCCGCGACATGACCAAGAATGACGCGATCCGTCATTTCTCGAACCGGCTCGGCAGCGAGGCGATCCGCGTCGGGCAGGCCCTCGGCTACACCTTCGATGAGGTCAGCCACATGGACCCGGAGACCCTGGCCCGCGCCGGCGAAGGCGATCCGGCAGCGCAGAAAGAGATCGACGATCACCGTCTTGCCGAGGCCAACCGCCCCGGCGGCGGCGAGCACCGCCCGTCGATGGGCCAGGACATGGTGAAAGGCCGCCGCACCGAGATCCAGTTTCTCAACGGCTTTGTCGTGCGCGAGGGCGAGAAGGTGGGAATCGCCGCGCCAACCAACGCGATCCTTACCGACATCGTCACCCGGGTCGAGCGCGGCGAATTGAAGGCCGACCCGAAGCACATCACCGATCTGCGGCTGAACTGAGGTCCGAGAGAAGAGCCCCTCACCCTAGCCCTCTCCCCGCTGCGGCGGGGCGAGGGGATCCTTCCTCCCTCTCCCCGCTTGCGGGGAGGGGGTCGGGGTGAGGGGCACCGGGCGGAGGATGCAAAGTGCTTGCGGTCGTCAACACCCCCAATGGATCAGCGCCACTCGAGATCCGCGAGGTACCGGAGCCGCAGCCGGCGCCGAACGAGGCGCTGGTCGAGGTCCGGGCGTTTTCGCTCAACCGCGGCGAGCTGCGGTTGCTTCAGATCCGTCCCGAAGGCTGGCGGCCGGGCCAGGACATCAGCGGAGTGGTCCTGCGAGCCGCCGCCGACGGTAACGGCCCCCGAGCCGGCGAACGCGTCGTCGCGCTGACTGACAATGCTGGCTGGGCGCAATACGCTGCTGTGTCCGCCCACCGGATGGCGGTATTGCCGGATATTGTCCTAATCGAGGAAGCCGCCGCCTTGCCGGTCGCCGGCTTGACGGCGTTGCGGACTTTGCGTCATGGCGCGCCGCTGCTCGGCAAGCGTGTACTGGTTACCGGTGCGGCCGGCGGCGTCGGGCATCTCGCGACGCAGATCGCCGCTCGGTCCGGGGCGCGCGTCACCGCCGTAGTCGGCGGACCCGAGCGCGGCCGCCACCTGCTGGGCGCGGGCGAGATCGTCGTGGGCATCGACAAACTGCAAGGCAACTTCGCGCTAATCCTCGAATCCGCTGGCGGGTCCTCGCTCGCCGCCGCAATCGCTCACATCGAAGCAAAGGGCACAATCGTCGTTTTCGGCAACTCGTCGGGCGAGCCGACGCCGTTCAGCTTTCGCGATCTGGCCGAGCACCCGAATGCGCGTATTCAAGGCTTCTCCTACTTCACGTCCGAAGCCGAGGAGCGCTTTGCGCCCGATCTGGCATTATTGGTCTCGCTCGTCGCCGATGGTTCGTTAAAGCCGCATCTCGTCGAGCACCGCTGGCGCGAGCTGGCTCAGATCGGTCCGCAACTGCGCGACCGGCAAATCCGCGGCAAAGCCGTATTCCACATCGATTGAACGGAGGACGACCAATGACGATCAAGGTAGGGGATAAGGTCCCGTCGGTGACATTGCGCTATCTGACCCCGGAAGGCGTGAAGGGCGTCGGGTCCGACGAATTCTTTGCTGGCAAGAAGGTTGCCCTCTTCGCGGTCCCGGGCGCCTATACGCGGACCTGCTCGCAGCGCCATTTGCCGGGCTACGTCACGCATGCCGCCGAGATCAAAGCCAAAGGCGTCGACACGATCGCCTGCCTTGCGGTCAACGACCCGTTCGTCATGGGCGCCTGGGGCAAGGAGCACAATTGCGGAGACGACATCGTCATGCTGGGCGACGGCAGCGGCGAGTTCACTCGCGCGATCGGCCTCGAGCTCGACCGCAGGAAGGAAGGCATGGGGATGCGCTCGCAACGCTATTCGATGCTGGTCGACAACGGTGTCGTCAAAGCCCTGCACGTCGAGGAGCCGGGTGTATTCGACGTGTCCAGTGCCGAGGCGATGCTGAAGGCGCTCTGACGCGCAATGCAGTATGGCGCCCTCGCGGCCGCTCTCGTGGCGGGGCTTGCCGCGGTGCCCGCCATGGCACAGCAGCTGTGGGCGCCTTTGCCGCATCCGACCGACAGCGGCAAACCCGTCATTTTCGACCCGCAATTCGCAGCTAAGGCGGAGAACGACCGGCGCCTCGGCTGCACGCTCGGGTCCCAGTGCCGATGGCAGCTACTGGGTGTGATACAGAACAATGGGGCGGTCGAATTGCGGGCTACTGCCTTGACGTGGTGAGTTTCGCGGCAGTGACGAAGCGGCGCACTTTGTCCAGATCTTTTGCCCTTGCCGTCGGCCGCAACGCGGCAATCGCCGAGGCGATGTTGTCGGCATCCAGGCCGCTGGTCGCGAGCGGCGGTTTATGAGTACGCCTTGGCCGTAGCCGGCTCGGCTACGGCGTGCCGGCCGGTACCGATGAACAGCACCATCAGCGCAGCGGCGACACATAAAAGACCCGCCAGAATGAAGGCTTCGAAATAGGTTCCGAAACCGATGCGCAGCACGCCGGCGAGATAGGCGATGGATGCTCCGCCGATTTGGTGGATCACGGTGATCCACGCCACCATGATGCCGATCCGCTCGACGCCGACCGCATGACTGAGGAGCCGCACTGTCGGCGCTGCGGTGGCGATCCAGTCGAGACCGTAAAATATGCTGAACAGCGACAGGCCAAAGAACGACATGTTGAAGGCGAAGGGCAAGTACAACAGCGATAGGCCGCGCAGTCCATAATACCAAAACAAGAGATATCGGTTGTCATATCGGTCGCTGAGCCAGCCGGAAGCGGTGCCGCCGATTACGGCGAAGACGCCGGTGGCGGCGAGCAGGCCCGCGGCGGTGACTTCGGTCAGGCCATGGTCGACGCAGGCGGGGATAAGATGGGTGCCGATCAGTCCCATCGTCGAGGCACCACAAACGAAATACCCACCCGAGATCAGCCAGAAATCCCGCACCCGCGCCCCTTCCCATAGCGCGCGGAACGCCACCGCCACGGGGTTGCCGCTGTGCCGCGGAGCGAGCGGCTTGCCGGTGGTGTCGCCATAGGCGAAGAGACCGAGATCCTGCGGATGGTCGCGCATCAGGAGGAGGAGGGGCAGCACCACGAGGAGAACGACGCCCGCCAGAATCAGCACCATCGCGCGCCAGCCCGCATAGGCGATCAGGGCTGCGTTCGTCGGAAGGAAGATCAGCTGGCCAGCGGCATTGGCCGCGGTCAGGAGGCCGACAACCATCCCCTGCCGAGCGTGAAACCAGCGCGCGGCGATGTAAGCTGCCAGATAAGCGCCGACAAAGCCGGTGGACAGCCCAACCACCAGGCCCCACAGCAAGACGAGCTGCCAGGGATTATACATAAGGGGGCTCAGCGCGACGCCGGCGGCCGCCACCGCCAGCGACAAGGCCATTGTGCGGCGCACACCGAAGCGATCCATCGCCGCCGCGGCGAACGGCCCAACCAATCCGTAGACGAGCAGGTTGACGCCGATCGCGAAGGATATCGTGGCGCGCGACCAGCGAAACTCGTTCTCGAACGGCACGATCAGCACGCCCGGGGTCGCCCGCACGCCAGCAGTGACGACGATTACGACAAAGGTTAGGGCAATAATTACCCAGGCGTAATGCAGCCGGATCGCGGCAAGCCGGGCAGAATTGACGATCATCGGCCCCCTCGAATCTTTCGCCATCATCATAGCTGTCGAGCCGGATTTTGCATCTGAAGCTTTCCGGCGACGCGACCTGCCTCACGAAGCGAGAACTGCCGACCGCCCTCGACTGCAGCCTCGACGAGCTTCATCGGATAAATCTTCTCAAGGGCGAATTTGTTGCCGCGATCATTCGCGGCCGTCAAATGCGAGATCGAACGTGAAGACCCCGTCCGAGCCGTTCGGGCGTTGCAATACCTCGGGATGGCGGAGCGTGCGCACCGCGTCATTGTAGCCCGATCTCCAATGCTCCTCCATAGTCCGCCGCGAGAATTCGTAGTCCTTAGCGTTGCCCTCGTAATTCTTGGCGCGATAGATGAGCTGGATCAAGTTGTAGACTTTCTCGTCCGCCTCTGCCGCGAGGAGATCCGTCTCGGGAGTCTGCAACAGATCCGGCGGTAATTTGGCGAGAAGCTTGGCCGTGGCGCGGCGCAGCAACTGCTTCTGCTTGAACTGGTCGGTCGCCATCCGAGTGCGGCTCGAGTAACGGATCTCCTTCTGGCGGGTCTCGGTCTCCAGCAGATTGCGCGGAAACTCGCCGCGGCTGCTCCACAGATCGATTTGAAAGGCGAGGGTGTCCTGACCCGGCCGGCTGTCCAGCACCCATTGCAATGGCGTATTGGAAACCAGGCCCCCGTCCCAGTAGTATTCGCCTTCAATCTCCGTGGCCGGGAAACCGGGCGGCAGCGAACCGCTCGCCATGACATGTTCCGGACGAATCTGGTGGGTGACGTTGTCGAAGTATACGAAATTGCCGGTGCGGACATTGACCGCGCCGACGCTGAACCGGGTTGCGCGGGCATTGATCAGGTCAAAATCCACCAATCGTTCGAGGGTGGCCTTCAACGGGGTGACATCATAATAGCTGATCGCCTCCAGTGTGCCGTTCGGCTGAAAATAGGGTGGCGGCACGCGCGGTTTGAAAAAGTCGGGCGCCCCGCCCAACAGCGCGCCCAACGAGCGCGCCTGATTGACCAGGCTGTGGGCAAACTCGCCCTTCAGCTCAAACCATTTCATATCCCAGATTCCGAACGGAGGCGTGGTGACCGCTTCCCAGAATTCGCGCAATTTCTCGACGCGCTTGTCGGGTGAATTGCCGGCAATCAGCGCTGAGTTGATGGCGCCGATCGAAATGCCGGCGATCCAGTCGGGATGCAGATTGGCCTCTGCCAGAGCCTGATAGACGCCCCCCTGATAAGAGCCCAGGGCGCCGCCGCCTTGCAGCAGCAAGGCAATGCGCTCGAAAGGGGGGCGCTCGGCCACGACATGACCCTTCCGGTGTGAACGCCGGTTCCTAGACATGAAAAGCACCTCCCGCCGCACGGCGCGCCACGTAGCACCAGAACCGCAGCTGGTGGATGCGTTTCCTCCCTGCCTATTTATACGAAACGGCCGTCGAGGCCGTCTCGGACGGAGCTACATTTACCTGCCGCGGTGACCCGTTCAAGACCTCGAGCACGACAGGAGGATGTCCTCATAAATGTAAGGACGGGCATGATCAAACGTGCCAGGTGGGACCAGGATTGGTGAGGCTAGCGCTGCCGATGAGACTGGTCCCGTTCATCTCCCAGGTGACGACTTGGCCGCTGCTGTTCTGCCATAGGATATCGGATCGCCCGTCGTGATTGTAATCGCCGGTGCCCATGATGTGCCAGTCCGGCCCGGGGTTGCCGAGACTGGCCGCGGCGATCACCGCTGTCCCATTCATTTCCCAGATCGCGGCCTCTCCGCTTCTGTTCTGCCACAGAATGTCGGCACGGCCGTCGCCGTTGAAATCGCCGGTGCCCAGCGCGTGCCAGCTTGGCCCCGGGTTGCCGACGACTGCGCTGCCGATGACATTGGTGCCGTTCATTTCCCAGATCGCGACCGAGCCGTCGTCGTTCTGCCACAGAATGTCGGAGAACCCATCGCCATTGAAGTCGCCGGTACCTTTGACATGCCAGTCCGGCCCGGGATTACTGAGACTGACGGCGGCGATCGCAGTGGCGCCGTTCATTTCCCAGATAGCGGCCTGGCCGCTGCTGTTCTGCCACAGGATGTCCGATCGGCCATCGTGGTTGAAATCGCCGACCGAAATGATGTGCCAGCTTGGGCCCGGATTGCCCAGGCTGGCGGCACTGATCAGGGTCGTCCCGTTCAATTCCCAAATAACCGCTTCGCCCGTGTCGTTCTGCCACAAGAGGTCTGGATTGCCGTCGCCATTGAAGTCGCCGGTCGCTTTGACGTGCCAATCCGGCCCGGGGTTGCCTAGACTGCCGGCGCCGGTTATGGCGGTACCATTCGTGGTCCAGAGGAATGCCTCACCGCTGTCGTTCTGGAGGAAAACAGCGGCACTGCCGTCAGTCTGCCAGGACAGATCGGCATGCTCCGGCTGATAGAAGCCATCATCGGGCTGCACGTGCCAGGTGGGGCCGGGATTGCCGAGACTGCCGCTACCGATCACAGTGGTGCCGTTGAGTTCCCAGATGGCGACTTCGCCGCTGCTGTTCTGAAACAGTATGTCTGATTTCCCGTCGCCGTTGTAATCGCCGGTGCCGATCACGTGCCAGCTCGGCCCAGGATTGCCGACAATACCGGCCACGCTGGCGCCAACGATTTCGACCTCGCCGTCGCTGTCTTGAAACAGCAAATCCGCGACACCACTGCCAGTGAAATCACCGGTGGCAACCAAGTGCAGAGTTGATCCCAAATTACCCAGACTGCCACTGCTGATTATGTTGGGACCATCCATCACCCAGACGAAGATCTCGCCGCTATCGTTCTGGAAAAGAATGTCGGATGTCCCGGTGCCGCCGAGATCGCCGGTAGCAACGGCGTGCCAGCCCAGTCCGGGGTTACCAACATCGAACTCCCCTGCCACTTGTCCCCCGTTCATCCCCCAGATGGCGATCTCCCCGTCACTGTTCTGAAAGAGAATGTCGGAGGTGCCGTCGCCGTTGAAGTCGCCGGTAGCGACGGCATGCCAACTCGGCCCCGGATTGCCGAGACTGGCGGATGCTATGACACTGGTGCCGTTCATCTCCCAGATGTCGACTTCTCCGCTGTCGTTCTGCCACAGGATGTCGGAATGACCGTTGCCATAGAAATCGCCGGTCGCGATCACTTCCCAGCTCGGCCCGGGGTTGCCGATAGCGGCGGCGCCGATGACGGTGGTCCCGTTCATCTCCCATATGGCGACTTGACCGCTATCGTTCTGCCACAGGAGGTCGGACTTGCCGTCACCATTGAAATCGCTGCTAACCACGATCCGTACTCCTCTTGCAACCCGGCGATCGTTACGCCCTTAGGACACCCGATTAGCTTGGGTTGTTGACCATATCCCTCAAGCGCGCATCGCCCGTGCGCTTTAGTTTTTCAAGAAATCGGCCGCCTCATGCTGCCGGCTGTCGGCGCTGCAGGTACAGCGTCCGCAAACTGTCGCGCGGGCCGCAAAGTACCGACGCAAAATAGGCGAGGCCGGCGACGAGGACGATCGATGGCCCCGAGGGAAGATCGAGGTGATACGACAGCAGGAGGCCGAAAAACCCGGAGGCAAAGGCCAAGGCGCTGCTCGCGGCGCAGAGCGTCCACAGCTCACGCACCGGGCCGCCGCGGCGGGCAGCATCATCAAACCGACCGCCATCAGAGTGCCCAGCGCCTGAAACCCGGCGACGAGGTTCAAGACACTCGCCGCTCGGTTACGCTCTGCTCAAGCAGATCGCGCTCCCACAAATCGCGGACTCGGCGGGGCAGCACGCGCTCGGGCGCACTCACCGCTGTGCTGAGCGGCAGGCGGGACACAGCCCGCGCGCCTCGATGACTTGCCGCTCGACGGCAAAACCCCTCCCCTCCCCCAAGCGGCGCAGGCTCCGCACGATCTCGTCGTCGCGCAGCTCTTCGGTGGCGCCGCAATCGTCGCAGATCATGAACTGGCTTTCGTGCGGATGCTCGATATCGGCGCAGGCGATGAATGCGCTCGACGTCTCGACCTTGTGGATCAGCTTGTTGGCGAGCAGGAATTCGAGCGCCCGGTAGACGGTCGGCGGCCCCAGCTTGCCGCGGCCGCGCCGCAGCTCGGCCAGCAGCGCATAGGCTCCCGCCGGCTGGTCCGATGAAAGGATCAACTCGAGCACGCGCCGACGGACCGGCGTCAGCCGCGCTCCGCGCATCTTGCAGATCAGTTGCGCGCGCGACAGCGCGCCTTCGATTAGCCGAGGCGTCACGGCAAGCCCCCGAGAAGCAAGCTAGATCGATTTGAATGTTGTAGCATAACGAAGCAAAAAGGCGCCGATTTTCTCCCTGGCTGGGTGTTTTTGCTGTTTTCGCAGCGAAATATCAGCCAGCGACGGCCGATTATCCGCGGAGATCCTGGACCCCGGTCTCTCCACGGACGAAACAACAGCGAATTGCTGGCTGTTCCGCTGGCTGTTTTGGCTTCGAGCGGTTCTGGGTCAAGGAGACACATCGCGCCAACGATACCATTCCGGCAAGTGATTATCAATATGGAAATATCAAAATATGCAAAGGCGCGTATTAAGGCCGCGCGTGTTCACTATCCTCGTAGGTGGCTAAAGCCCACGCGCCGCGCTTGCCAACGACAATCCCCGGCTCTAACAGTGCCGGGGAACCCATGCGAATAGACCCGGCGATCGTGGGAATGGGGGGACGCTCGGCCGCCCTCGTATGGCGCTTGGCGCGCGACTTCATGCGTCGGCATGTGCGGCGCATCCTGTTCGCGTTTTTGTTGATGGGCCTCGCGGCCGCCAGCACCGCCGGGCGCGCCTGGCTGATGGAGCCGGTGCTCGACCGCATCTTTGTCGCGCGCGAGGGGTCGCTGCTGCTACTGATCGCCGGCGGCGCGCTCGCCCTGGCCCTCGTCAAGGGGCTCGCTGATTACGGCGAGGCCGTGCTTATGACCCGGGTCGGCCAACGTGTCATCGCCGATGTGCAGATCGCGCTCTTTGCCCGGCTGATGCGGGCCGATCTGGCCTATTTCCACGCGCATCCGAGCGGCACCCTGATTTCGCGTTTCACCAGCGACGCGGCGCTGTTGCGCAGTGCCGCGGCAAATGTCCTCGCAGCTATCGGCAAGGACGCGGTGACGGTCGTTTTCCTCGTCGGCGTGATGTTTTATCAGGATTGGCTTCTCGCCCTCGTTTCGTTCTTCGTCTTTCCGCTGGCGATCCGCCCGATCGTCGCGATCGGCCGGCGCATTCGCCGGGTGACCGCCAATGCCCAGGCCGAGATCGGCCAGTTCACCACCTTGTTGAGTCAAACCTTCCAGGGCGCCCGGCATGTCAAGGCCTACGGCATGGAAGAGTACGAGGAGCGCCGCGCCGCCGGGCTGATCGAGCGCCTTTTCGCGCTGATCGATCGCGGCACCCGGACGCGCTCGCGCGCCTCACCGATGATGGAGGCCCTCGGTGGGACGGCAATCGCCGTCGTTATTCTCTACGGAGGCCACCAGGTCATCAGCGGCGCCCGCACCCCCGGCGCTCTGTTCTCGTTCATCACAGCGCTGCTGCTCGCCTACCAGCCGCTGAAGAGCCTCGCCAATCTGAATGCTTCGCTGCAAGAGGGCCTCGCCGCCGCCCAGCGGATCTTCGAAGTGCTCGATGTCGAGCCGACGATCCGCGATAGGCCCGGCGCCAAGCCATTGCACATTGCCGGCGGCGAAATCCGCTTCGACGACGTCCGCTTCGGCTATGTTCCCGGGTCGGCGGCGATCGACGGCCTGTCCCTGACGATCCCGGCCGGCCATACCGTGGCGCTGGTCGGTCCGTCGGGCGCGGGGAAATCGACGATGCTCAACCTGATCCCGCGCTTCTTTGACATCGATTCGGGAAATATCGCGATCGACGGGCAGGATGTGCGCGCGGTGACGATCGCCTCACTGCGCAATGTCATCGCGCTGGTCGCCCAGGAGGTCAGCCTGTTCGACGACAGCGTGCGCGCCAATATCGCCTATGGCCGCTTCGGCGCATCCCTTGCCGAAATCGAGGAAGTGGCGCGGTCGGCCGCCGCCGATGCCTTCATTCGCGAGCTTCCGCAGGGCTACGATACGATGGTCGGCGAGCACGGCGTCCGGCTCTCGGGCGGCCAGCGTCAGCGAATTGCCATTGCCCGCGCGATGCTGAAGAACGCGCCGATCCTTCTGCTCGACGAAGCGACTTCGGCCCTCGACAGCGAGTCGGAGCGGCAAGTGCAACGAGCGCTGAACACGCTGATTCGCGGGCGCACGACGCTCGTCATCGCACATCGGCTGTCGACGATCCAAGGGGCAGACCTGATTTGCGTCGTCGATCGCGGGCGGATCGTCGAGACCGGCGGGCATCCTGAGCTGCTGGCCCGCGGCGGGCTTTATGCCCGCCTTCATGCGATGCAGTTTGCCGAGCAACACGCCGCCGCCGTGTAGAAGTGCGTGCTGAGATTGATGAGACCAGTCACTCTGCGGCGTCTTCTGCGCAATGCCCGGCTCCGGGGGGTGGCGTGCTGGTTCATCCATTGGTATATCCGCTTCGTCTATCTGACCACCAGCTGGAGCATCGAGGGGGCCGAATGGCCGCACCGCCTGCGCGCCGAAGGAAAGCCCTTCATCCTTGCCTTCTGGCATGGACGGCTGCTGATGATACCAATGGCATGGCGGCGGCTCGCGCCGATGCACATGCTGATATCGGCCCATCCCGACGGGCAGATCATCGCCGATGCGGTGACCTATTTCGGCGTCGATTCGATCGCCGGCTCGACCAGCCGCGGCGGCTCCGCCGCGCTGCGGACAATGCTGAAGCGGCTCAAGGCGGGAGATTGCGTCGGGATCACGCCGGACGGGCCGCGCGGCCCGGCGATGAGCGCGAGCACCGGGATCGTCAACCTCGCCCGGCTCGCCCGGGTGCCGATCGTGCCGATCACCTACGCGACCAGTCGCCGGCGAATGCTCGCGACCTGGGACCGCTTTCATCTCCCTTGGCCATTCGGCCACGGCGTCTATCTGTGGGGTGAACCGATCACATTTGCCGAGGAACTCGACCAAGCCGAGCTCGAATGCGCCCGACGCCTTGTCGAGACCCGAATGGTCGAGATGGTCTGTGAGGCCGAGCGCCGTGTCGGGCACGGGGGACCGGCGCCGGCTGCCACCGACGCCATCGAGCCGGCGCGCCGCATTGCGGGCGGTTGATGCTGCCTCGGCTTTATAGCGCCGTGACCCGGCCGCTGGCGCCGATGGCAATGTTGTATTTGGCGCAACGGCGCAAGCGCGGCAAGGAACACCCGATCCGCTTTCGCGAGCGCCGAGGCATTCCCAGCGCGACCCGGCCGGAGGGTCCCCTGGTCTGGATACATGCCGCCAGCGTCGGTGAAGCGACCGCAGTACTGGGGCTGATCGAGCATCTGCTGGACACTCGGCCGGACCTCGAAATTCTGGTCACGACCGGCACGGTCACCTCGGCGCGTCTACTGGACAACCGCCTGCCGGGGCATGCGCGCCACCAATTCGTTCCCGCCGATCTGCCGAGTTGGACTGCGCGCTTTCTCGACTGTTGGCGTCCTGACCTGGCACTTTGGGTCGAGTCCGAGTTGTGGCCCAATCTGGTCTTTGCGGCGGATGCCCGGAACATTCCGATGGTGCTGCTCAATGCCCGGCTTTCGGCGCGTTCGTACAGCCGCTGGCGACGCTGGCCGGGGCTGATCAGAACCATACTGAGAGCGTTCGACCTGTGCCTCGCCCAGGACCAGCGGCAAGCCGAGCGATTTCGCTCGCTGGGCGCCCGGCAAGTGGCCGCCCTCGGCGATCTCAAGGCCGCCGCTCCCGCATTGCCGTTCGACCGCTCCGAACTGTCGCACTTGCGCGGCGAGATCGGTTCGCGTCCGTTGTGGCTGGCTGCCAGCACGCATACCGGCGAGGAGAAGGTCGCCGCGCGGGTACATCGCGAAATCGCCGCGCACCATCCCGGCCTGTTGACGATCATCGTTCCCCGTCATCCGGCGCGCGGCGACGCAATCGGCGTCATGTTGGCAGAGCAAGGGCTGCGCATTGCCCGGCGCGCTCATGGCGATCCCATCACTCGCGACACGCAAGTCTATCTCGCGGACACCATGGGCGAGCTCGGGCTGTTCTACCGCCTCGCCGGGATTGCCTTCGTCGGCGGCTCGCTGGCCGCCAAAGGCGGGCACAACCCATTCGAGGCGGCCCGGCTCGGCTGCGCCGTGCTGCACGGCCCGGATATGAGCAATTGTGCCGCAATGGCGGCTGCGCTGGCAGCTGCGGGCGCCGCCGAAACCGTGAGCGGCGCTGCCGCGCTCGCGCAATCGGTATCGGCGCTGCTCGCCGATCAGCGGCTGCGAGCCGAGCGCGCTGCCGCCGCTGCCCATGTGGCGGCGGCTGGTCTCGGCGTTCTCGATGCGGTCCTGGAGCGGCTTGCCCCGTGGCTCGACCCGCTCGCGCCGATGCGGGATTCCACACCATTGGCCCGTTGGGTGCGAGCATGATGCGCACGGCCCCCGCTTTCTGGGCGCGGCCACCGGGACTGCTCTCCGAGCTGTTGCTGCCGGTCGGGACTGGCTGGGAGGCGGTGGGCCGGTTGCGAGAGGCTTTTGTCCGCCCCTATTGTCCGGCTGTTCCAGTGATGTGCGTCGGAAATCTGGTCACGGGCGGCGCCGGCAAGACGCCGGTCACGTCGGCGCTCGCCGCGCATCTGGTCTCGTGCGGCATCGCGGTGCACATCGTGGCGCGCGGTTACGGCGGCCGGCTCGGCGGACCGGTGCGGGTCGATGCTGCCCTTCACGATGCCGCGGCGGTCGGAGACGAGGCGCTTTTGCTGGCCAAGCAAGCGCCGTGCTGGGTGGCGCGCCAACGAGCCGACGGCGTCCGCGCAGCGGTGGCGGCGGGAGCAAGAATGGTCGTGCTCGATGACGGATTTCAGAACCCCGGGATCGCCAAGACCTTGTCGTTCCTCGTCGTCGACGCGGCATATGGCTTCGGCAACGGGCGGGTGATCCCGGCAGGACCGTTGCGCGAGAGCCCGGCCCGCGGGATTTCTCGTGCCGGCGCCGTTGTGCTGCTCGGTGCCGAGGCGGTGCCGGGCTGTCTGGAATCCATCGGAATCAGCTCGGCTTTGCCGGCTCTCTACGCGGTTCTGCAGCCCGTCGCCGGGGAACGGCTTGCCGGCGCGCGTCTGCTGGCCTTTGCCGGGATCGGCCGTCCCGAGAAATTCTTTGCGACATTGCGGGCCCTCGGCGTCGAGCTCGTCTCTACTCGGTCGTTTCCGGACCATCACCCGTACCGCGCACGCGAAATCGACCAGCTGCTCGTCGCGGCCGAACGGTCGCAGGCCCGTCTGATCACGACGGCAAAGGACATCGTCCGGGTGCCCGCTGCAAAGAGGGCCGCCATCGAGGTTCTCGAGGTCGAAATCCGCTGGCGCAATCCCGACGCCCTCGCTGAGGTGCTCAGCAGCATCCTTGGTGCGTGACTACCTGTGCCAACCGATCGGGAAGCTACCCTCACCCACCAAGCCCCCACCCCAACCCTCCCCGGCCCGCGAAACCGCTTGCGGGGGAGGGAATGGGAGGGGGCTGGGTGCCGAGCGAGCGAGGCGGGTGAGGGCACCGCCTCGGGTTCTCGGCGGCCTATCGGCTTCATCCACCGACTGGAGGGCTGGGGAGCGGCGCTGTGCTTTGGCGTCTTCGGGTTATTGCCGCTGGATTGGGCATCGGCGATCGGCGGCGCGCTGGCGCGCGCAATCGGCCCCCGGCTCGGTGTTTCCAAACGCGCCCGGCTCAACCTCGGCCGCGCCTTGCCCGGGCTTTCGAAAGCCGAGATCGTACCCATCATTGCCGGCATGTGGGACAATCTCGGCCGGGTCGCGGCCGAATATCCGCATCTGCGCCGAATCCGCGTGTTCGAACCCGGCGGGCGTGTCGAGACGCACGGCTTCGAGAACATGGACCGGGCGGTTGCCGCAGGGCGCCGCATGATCATCTTCTCCGGGCATATCGCCAATTGGGAAATCGGCATGCTGGCCGCGGTCCAATACGGGGCTGACGTCGCGCAGATCTACCGCGCCGCCAACAATCCGTTGATTGATCGCATGATCATACGGTTTCGCAGCATTGGCGGCGAGCTGATCCCCAAAGGCACTGTCGCTGCCCGGCGCGCTATTGCAGTGCTGCGGCGCGGTACGCATCTGACGATGCTCGCCGACCAGAAGATGAATGACGGTATCCCCGTGCCGTTCTTCGGACGTCCGGCAATGACCGCCTCCGCGCTCGCCGTCTTGGCGCTGCGCTTCGACTGCGACGTGCTTCCCGCGCGCGTCGAGCGGCTCGGCGGAGCGCATTTCCGGCTCACCGTCTTTCCGCCGTTGCCGCTGCCGCGCAGCGGCGACCATCACGCCGACGTTGCCGCCCTGATGATGCGGGTCAATCAGACTTTAGAAGAATGGATCCGGGACCGCCCCGAAGAGTGGTTCTGGCTGCACCGGCGCTGGCCCGATTAGGGCGTTATCCGTCTCTCCTCGACCACCACAGTCTCGATGATGGCTTCGGTTTCGTACATCCAACGAGTCAGCAGCCCGGCAATGACCGCGCCGATTATCGGCGCGAGCCAGAAAAGCCACAGCTGAGCGATATATTCGCCGCCGGCAAAAAGAGCCGGCCCGGTGCTGCGCGCCGGGTTGACCGAAGTGTTGGTGACCGGGATCGAGACCAGATGGATCAAGGTCAGAGCGAGGCCGATCGGAATCCCGGCGAAGCCGGCGGCCGCTCCCTTCGACGTCGTGCCGATGATGATGAACAGGAAAAAGAACGTCATCACCACTTCATCGACAAAGCAACTGCCCAGACCGTATTTGCCGGGGCTGAGGTGGCCATAACCGTTGGCGGCAAAACCGCCGGCCACCCACTCGGGTTTGCCCGAGGCGATCAACCATAAGATTACGGCGGCGCCGATCGCACCGATGACTTGAGCGACGATGTAGGGAATAACGTGCTTGTTGGCGCAACGTCCGGCGCTCCACAAGCCGATCGTGACCGCCGGATTGAAGTGGCCGCCGGAGATGTGGCCGACGGCATAGGCCATCGTCAGCACCGTCAAGCCGAACGCGAAGGCGACGCCGAGAAAACCGATCCCGAGGGTCGGAAAGCCCGCTGACAAGACGGCGGCGCCGCAACCGCCCAATACCAGCCAAAACGTACCAAAGAACTCGGCAACAACGCGCCGTGACATGTCGTTGTCCATTGCTATCCTCCCGCGTTAAATAATTGTACTCTAACGGTTGAAAATACCGCCAACAAGCGCAGCCTAACGAACATGCATCGGGCTCCGGCGGACTGGGGATCTCAGTCGTTGTCTCTCGATCCGGGACGGCGAATCCGGCCTTCGAGGCGGCGGTCGATCCAGGCGACGACGAGCGTCACGTAAAGCGGCAGGGCAAAGACGAGGAACGCGATCGAGTAGAGGAGGGTTTGGTTGCGAATCTCGGTGATCGGCTTCTCGATCTCGTCGAGCGGCACCATGATCGCGAGAAGCTGGTCGCGTCCGTAGCGGGGCGGGATATCAAGGATGTGCCCGACCCAGGTCCGGCCAGCCACATCGTAGAAGCGGGTCCCGGACATGTGCCCGTCCTCGTAGGCGGCAACCAGACCGGCGATCACCGGGTCGTTCAGATCGCCGATCTTGGGCGGCGTCACCAGCTTCTGACCATCGGAATGAAGCGCTTTGGTGAATCGGACGGCGTCAGGCAACGCGATTACCTCGCCCGCCTTTGTGAAAATGAAGGCTGTGCTGGTGGGGGTAATTTGCTGATCGCGCAAAAAGCGGGCAAGGTCGATCTCCGCGAGATCAACACCCATGACACCCGGCATTTGCCCGGTAAAGCTGCGACTCAGGGTGACGCCCAGCTCGCCGCTGGTCGCGAACATGTAAAGACTACTCTGCTCGACCGCTTCGCTGCGTTTGGCGATATCGTACCAGGGACGCGGTCGCGGGTCGAACTCTGCAGGGGCCGGATCGAGGCGCCCGACGACGGTGCCGTCTTCGCTGAGAAACACCCACCGCGTCTTGCGGTCACCCGCCGTTTCCGCAGAGATGATCTCGTTGGCAAACGCCGCGTCTGCCGGGGCGTGCAATGCATCGCGAAGCTTTGCGTCGTTCTCGCCGGCGATATGGGTCACCATGAAGAATTCGCCGTTGTCGAAGCCGACATAGAGCGACAGGATTTGCGGATATACCCTCAGCACCCGCATGAGCAACGATCTCGCGCGCGGGTCTTCCTTGATCGCCGGTGAGATCAGTTCAGGCACCAGTGATGCAATACCGACGATGGCGTACATCGGGTCATAGAGGAGCTTGATACGGTTCGAAACGTCGTCGCCCGCTTCGAGCATCATTCGCTCGGCTGCGGCAATCGCCAGCTGGTTCGATTTCTTGGAATTGTACCAAATGATGCCGCCTGCCAGCGCGACCACCATGACGAGCAGCAGGGTGGTTATTCCGACGTAATACTGCCAAAGCGGTCGCGACTGCTCGGCGCCGGGACTTGCCGGCCGATTATGCGAGTAGCGTTGCTGGTCGGTCACGCCCCACGACCCTCCCTCGAGGCAAATACGGCTTCCGGCAATCCCCGGTCAGCACAACCGGCGCACTTTGGGATAAGCCGCGATGATCATACGAGTGTCGTCCAAGAGGCGCTACCGGCCGATAGCGACGGCAAATTTTCCGCAAACTGTGATTTGCATCACACAGCTTTCCCGCGTCGCAGGGTTAGCTTCGCCGACGCAGCGTCTTCGACGCAGCCGGACGAAGATTGTTCGTCCGCGACAAAGAGGTATGTCAGATGTCACAAAGCCATGCAGAGCTCCCAGGGAGCCGGCGGCCGGCGAAGAGCGGCGCTCGCCGTCTGCGCAGTATCGATCCGCACGCCAATATCGAGGTCACAATCGGGCTCAAAGCGCCCGATTTGCCGGGCGCCGACGCAATGCCTGCCCGAGCGCTCACTCCGCGAGAATTCGCCGACCAATACGGCGCCGCGCCGGCCGATGTCCAGAAAGTGGAGCAGGTGCTGCGCGGGTTCGGTCTGACGGTACAGGAGGTTGACCCCAGTCGCCGCAATTTGCGCGTCAGCGGCTCTGCAGCCGCGATGGAGGCCGCATTTCAGCCCGATATGGGGATCTATCACAGTGCCGACCAAGGAGAGTTCCGCGGCCGTGAAGGCACTCTCAAAGTTCCCGCAGATATCGAAGGGCTGATCACGGGCGTATTCGGGCTTGATCAGCGGCGTGTAGCCCGGCGCAAGGCCAAGGTCAGCGAGCACACGCCCGCCGCTACAGCCGCGGCGCCATTGACCCCTGCTGATCTTGAAGCGCGCTACAATTTTCCGGCGGGTGACGGGGCCGGGCAAACGATCGCCATCGCCGAGTTCGGTGCGCCTCTTCAAACCGGCGGCTCTTTCGTTCCGCCGGCCTACCTGCCTGACGACGTGACCAAGTTCTGCGCCGAGCAGGGCCGACCGACGCCGACAGTAAACATTGTGCCGGTAAACCTGGCACCCCTGACGTTGGCGCAATTGCAGCAACTTCCGTCACAGCTGCAGAACGTGGCTGCCGACGAGACCGGCGAAGTGATGATGGATATCGAGATCGTCGCCGCATTGTGCCCCAAGTCAAATATCAACGTGTATTTTGCCAGTTTCGATCAAAAGGGTTGGGTCGATCTCCTGACTCAAGTGACGGCGGGTCAGCCGGCACTTCCAGTCACGCTCTCGGTAAGCTGGGGCGAGGCGGAGGATTCGCCGGATTGGTCCGACGCGGCGCGGCAGGCGATCAACGCGGGGCTTCAGGCGGCGGCAATGGTTGGCGTTACGGTCTGCGTCTCGTCCGGCGACGACGGCTCGGGCGACGGCCTCGGCGGAAAGCGGGCGCATATCGACTTCCCCGCTTCAAGCCCGTTTGTTCTGAGCGTCGGCGGCACAATGTTGAACCAGACCTCCGAAGTGGTGTGGTGGGAGACGCCGGGACGGCGAACCACGAAAGGCGGCGGCGCCACCGGTGGCGGCGTCAGCGTCATCTTCCCGCGGCCGAGTTGGCAGAACGTGAAGGTGACCTCGTTGAACCGCGGCAGTATGGACGGGCGGGTGATGCCCGATGTTGCGGCATTGGCGGGGCCGCCGTTGTACCAGCTGATACTCGCCGGCAACTCCGCACCCAATGGCGGCACGAGCGCCTCGGCGCCATTGTGGGCATCGCTGATCGCGAGAATCAATGCCGGACTCCCGAACGCCAAACGGCAGCGCTTTCTGACGCCGCTGCTCTACCAGCACGGATCGAGCGGAAAGCTCGTCGGACAGGCGGGGTTCCGCGATATCACCAGCGGCCAGAACGCCTCACATCCGCAGCCGGGCACCGGCTATGCCGCCGGAGCTGGCTTTGATGCGGTGTCCGGATGGGGCGTCCCGAACGGCACGGCGTTGCAGAACGAGCTGTAGCGCTGCCCCCGGCAAAGGCGGGCCGCCGTGATGCGCCCCGCCCGCCGATAATCGCGTCAAAATAGATTGCCCTGTCCCGGATGCACGGCCACGCGCCGCGTCCGGGGCCGCGGTTTGCTGCCGGCAACCACGCCCA
>CAVSZA010000078.1:0-96623 GCA_963732095.1 uncultured Alphaproteobacteria bacterium | reverse complement strand
CATCTCGGAGGCCGCGGGCATCGAAGTGTTTCCCGCCTGCAGCCGCGCGAGTTCTTCTTGATTAAGCTGATCGGCGGTCCCCCCAGTCGATTGCTGGCGGCCCGCCATCCTGCCGTGCGAGGCTTTATGCGCGTGATGGTGCATCGGGGGCGTCGCCGAGCTTGTCTCTGAGGTCGAGGGCATGGTCGGGATGTTGGTCGGTTCCGATGTCTGCCTCCCTCCTGCCGGCATCCGGCCCGATGGGGCGGGATTGGCCGACTGCGCCCAAACTGGCGCGGAGATAGCCAGCACGGCAATCACCGCTACGCCTGTCAGGTGATTTTTCATTCCATAATCCTCATCTGTGGGTGCCGGTAACAGCTCTATCAGACCACTCCAGCACGATCGCAGTCCACTGAACGGGATTACACCCTTAGCCTCCGCTCGTGCGAGGGCGAATCCGCCCGCTTCCCGCCGCCGGAATCTCCTTGTACATCCGACATTCCTAGAATGCATCTTAATAAAATCATGGCGGATTCCGGTTTAGGGAATGCGGACTTTGGTGCTTCTCGTTCTGGCGTAACGCCTGAACAACGCCTGATCTCCTCAGGCAGAGCGCATGCACTTGTTCATTAGGTAGTCACCGGGGCATTGTCAGGCTTGCTGACTCGATAGTGAGCGTTCGCGTAGACCGGCGCGATGGCCCGGATGTCATAGAACGGGCATCGCTTTCCACTTCACGCGCAGCTACGCTTTGTTACAGGGATAGGCAGCCGGCGAAATCAGCAAGCCTTCCTTCGGCGCGGCGCGTGATTTTCGACATGGCACCTTAGCATCTTCACATTGAGTAAAGCGCAGCCTTTTGCCAACTATGATCACGCATTGCGCGCTCGTGCGTAGGCTTGCTAGAGCACGCTGACGCTGACCATCAATGTCCGGCAGGGGGTCACATCCAAACATTCACAAGGTACTGAGCGGCGATACTAAATAGACGCCACGATTTCGCGACGCTTCCACATCCCGCTTCGAGCGGCCCAATACCTAAATGCCCGTGGCTGCCGGGTATACCGGTTTCCCTGGCGAGCCGCGGTTCGGCGAAACGTCGCTCTCCGCGGTGGTTACGCGCCGATCACACGCATATGGTGAGCAGAAGCGACGGGCCGAGGGTAAGGACGGTGGCGACGAAGGCGGCGATGACCGTCCAGATAACCATCGTATGCAAGAATGTGCCGGTCTGGCCGAACCCGGGGTCCGGGCTGGCGGCCGTAAGCTCGCGCCACATCCAGCCGATCACAATGAGATGCGCGAGGAGCACCACCGCAAGGCCCAGCCGTAGCGGGCCGGCTGACCAGGCAAAAGCACAGCCGATGGCGTGGAGAGCGTAGAGAAAAACGAGCGCGCTACACCAGAGGGCGAACCCCGCCACGAGCCACCAGAGTTGCCCGGGCGGAACGGGGCGCGTGCTCACGGCCGTGTCCCCAGCACCTCGACGAGAGCTGGTAGCGTTAGCAGGAGGCCGAGCGCGATAGCTCCGGTGAAGACGGTGTAATCGATCCAGAGCCGTGTCAGGCGCAGATCCAGCGACCGACGGGGCGAGATGAGCCCCGCGCCGAGGCGCAAGAGGTTGCTGACGAGAAAAAGAAGGCCGATGCCGGCATGCAGGGCGACATAGCCGAGCAGCGCGGCGGCGGTCGCACCGAGCGCATGCTCGGTTGGAGGAGGGACGACACCGCCGATTAGCCCCGCGACCGCGGCAATGGCTACGAGGAGCCCGAGTATGGCGAGGCCGATCCAGACGCGCGCCGTACCGCCGGCGGCGAGTGATCGCAGCGATCCGCGCGCCGCCGCCGCGGCGCCGGCGAGGGCCGCGACGGCGACGAGGGCAAGCATGCGGTCCGGCTCGGGTGCCGCCGCCGGGGGCCAATTCGGCGCGGAAATCCAAAGATAGAGCGTTCCGAACAACAGGGACGTGAACAGGGTGCCGTCGGCGACCAACGTGAAGTTCAGCGCCAACCAGGGCGGTGCGCCGGCCACCTCGGTATGAGGCGGCACGCTTACGCCGTGGCCGACAGGCATTGGGCCGTAATCGCGGGCGAGCCCTGCGCCCTGCCCGGCAAGTACGAATAGGCCAGCAGTTACCAGCGCGGCGGCGAGCGCCAGCAGGTAGAACTGGAACAGCATCGCCAAAACTGCCGCGGCGGTGGTGAGCGCTGTATAGAGCGGTAGGTAGGTCGCGCGCGACAGCACGATCAGCTGCTCGGGCGTGCCGGATGTCATATGCACGCCCAGTGTCTCCTGCCAGCCGTTGCGCGCGAAGCCGAGATAGCCTTCGCCCCGCGCCAGCGACGGTGCGAGCTCGCCGGGAGCGATGCGGTCTGCCCGGGTCCCGATATGCGGGATCGAGGCGAACGCATACGGCGCCGGCGGGATCGGCATGGCCCATTCCAGCGTCGCCGCTCTCCAGGGATCGCGCCGCACCCGATGTCCGTAGCGGAGCTGCGCCAGGAGGTCGATCACCACCAGGCCAAAGCCGATCGTCATGATGAACCCGCCCACTGAGGACAGCAGGTTCAGCCAGATCCAGCCTTCGTGCCCCTGATAGGTGTAGATGCGCCGGGGCATGCCGAGCAGGCCGGTCAGGTGCATCATGAAAAAGGTCAGGTTGAAGCCGACGAACACCAGCCAGAAGGCGGGGACCGACAGCCGGTGTACCGCCGTGCGTCCGGTCAGCAGCGGCAGCCAATAGTAGAGCGCCGCCAGCATTGGGAAGGCGAAGGCTCCGGCCACGACGTAATGCAAGTGGGCCACTACGAAATAGCTCTCATGCGCCTGCCAGTCGAACGGTACCATCGCGACCATGACGCCGGTCAGACCTCCGAGCACGAAGACAAAGAAGAAGCCAAAAACGTAGAGCATCGGCACATCCCAGCGCGGCCTGCCATGCGCCAGCGTGGCCAGCCAGGCGAAAATCTGCACTGACGTCGGCACCGCGACAATTGCCGAGCCTGCCGAGAAGAAGGCGAGTGCGAGATGCGGGATACCCACGGTGAACATGTGGTGCACCCAGATGCCGAAGCTCACGAAGGCGAGCGCGATAATCGCGACGACGATCGCCCGGTAGCCGACAAGCGGCCGGCTGGCGAAGACCGGGATGATCGTCGACAGGACGCCGGCCATAGGCAGGAAGATGATGTAGACGTCCGGGTGGCCGAATAGCCAGAACAGGTGTTGCCAGAGCAGCGGATCACCGCCCCGCCTGGGATCGAAGAACGGTAGGCCAAAGGCGCGCTCGGTCTCGAGCAGGATCGAGGCTAGGATCAGCGGCGGAAAGGCCACCACCATCATCAGCGCGGTGATCAGCATGTACCAGCCGAAGATCGGCATCCGGTCGAGCGACATCCCCGGCGCGCGCATCTTGAGGATCGAGACGACGATCTCGACCGCCAGCGTCAGCGCCGAGATCTCGACGAAGGTCACCCCGAGCAGCCAGACATCGGCATTTATACCCGGCGTGTAAACGTTCGAGCTCAGCGGGGTGTACATGAACCAGCCACTGTTGGGCGCGACCCCGGCGACAAGCGCCCCGGTCAGGATCATGCCCCCGAACAGGTAGCACCAGTAGCCATAGGCGGTCAGCCGGGGGAACGCGAAATCGCGAGCGCCGAGAATCTTCGGGGTCAGGTAGACCGCGATCCCCTCCACCATAGGGATGGCGAATAGGAACAACATCATTGACCCATGCATCGTGAAGACCTGGTTGTAGGTCTCCGGGTCCATGAAGCCCGCGTCGGGGGTCGCGAGCTGAACACGGGTCAGCATGCCGAGCACGCCGCCGATTGCGAAGAATACGAACGCCGTGGCAATGAAACGCAGGCCGATAACGGAATGATTGACTGCGGCGAGGCGCTGCAGGCCCGGCCCGGTGGCCCAGATCGCGGCGAGCTGCCGGTGCAGCCGCAACGCCGGGCTGCCCTGCGGCGGCTGGTCGATGGGCACGCTCATTGTCCCCCCTTCGCTGGCGCGGTCGCCTGCGTGAGCGCGGCAGCGAAGTCCACCGCACGATGGACAATGACAACGAACCGCATCCCGGGGTGGCCAAGACCGCAGAACTGGTTGCAAAGCCCTTCATAGCGGCCCGGTTGATCGGCCTGGATGCGCAGGCGATTTGCATGCCCCGGCACCGCGTCGATCTTGCCGGCGAGGCGGGGCACCCAGAAGGCGTGGATGACGTCGAGGCTAGTGGCCACGATGTCGACAGGAACGCCCGCGGGCAGGTGCAAGACGTTCCTAGTCTCCACCCCGCCATAGTCGGGATAGCGGAAGGTCCAGACCCACTGTCGACCCTCGGCCTCGATCCGCGGCGGCGCGGTCCCCGGGAGCGGCAGGAGCCGCTGGCCGGCGACTAGCGCATAGGCGACGAGCGGAGGCAGGACGGCGGCCGGCAGAACGAGGCCGCCGAGCACGATCCAGCGCATTGGCGATACCCCCGAGCCCCAGCCTGGCCGTCTGATCACCAGCACGAAGAGGAGCATGACCAGCGCGAAGAGGGCGACAGAGCCGGCCAGCATCACCCACCACAGCCTAGCAATCGAAACCGCCGCCGGCCCGGAGGGATCAAGCGTCGACAGCGGCCCGCTACAGCCGGCTAGAGCCGTGGCCGATCCGAGTTGGACCGCCCCACGTAAAACGCTAGGATGTAATCGGTTTGGAGGGCAGCGACCATGGCGAAGACAGGCGGTCCGGGGATCCCGGCCGAGAGTCCGGTTCTTCTGGAGCTGCAGCGACTCGATGTCGGGTCGGCGGTCGCCCTGGTCGGACATCCCATCCACGTGATGATGGTGCATTTTCCGATCGCGTTCGTGATCGCAACCCTCGGCGTCGATGTCTTCTACTGGTGGTCGGGCGACGCGTTCTGGGTACGGGTCGGCCTCTGGTCGGCCGGTTTCGCCTTCTGGACCGGAGTTGCGGCCAGCATCGTCGGCACGGCGGAGATCCTGCTCGTGCCCGGTATTCGGGTTCTGGAGGCGAGCTGGTCTCATGCGGTCGCGGCGATGACGCTGGTGGCGATCGCGGGGGCCAACTGGGGCGTGCGCTTGATTGATCCCGGGGAGGTCCTGACGCACGGTCTCGCCCTGTCGGGGCTCGCCTCGGTGATGACGGGCTTTGCCGGTTGGCATGGAGGCAAGCTCGTGTTCGATCACGGCATCGGCGTTCTGATTTCGGAAAAGAACTGACGTATAGCACCGGGCTTGAACAGGCCCGGGGTGAACTGGCCCGAATCGATGTGGGGCTTGGCCAGCACGATCCAGATAATCGCGGCTATCAGCACGAGATAGGCACTCGTCAGCGCGATATGGGAGCACAGGCCAAAGCGGCCGTCAGGGGAGAACACGCGCACCAGGAGGAGGCCGGCAAGGACATGCGTCATCACCAGGGTTCCGACGAGAACCATCTTAAGGGAAAACCACTCCTGAAACGTGGCTTGGAGGAAAATCAGCGCCGTACCGCTGCCAATGGCGATGCAGGCGGCAGGCGAGGTCATCTCCACGTAGACGAACCGGGTCATCCGGTGCAGCCGGTCGAGGTCCGATCCCACCCCGACTGTCCGTCGCTGCCAGAACAGAAAGGGCAGGACAATCAGCCCGCCTGACCAGATCGCAATCGCGGCCAGATGAACGAATTTCAAGAAGATCGTCAGAGGGCAGGCTCGCTGGGCCGCAGGCTGGACCAGGCGAGCCAGAGCCCCACCCCGAGATAGGGCAGGGTCGCCGGCACCCACATAAGGAGCCCGGCGAGCTGCTGGTCAGCGAGCGGAGAGAGCCCCCAGGGCCACGTGCTGGCGAAATGCACTGCATAGAGCGGCCGTGACGCGAACACGATCAGCGCGCCGAGAAGGCCCATCTGGCCGACCGTCGCCACGAGCCCGACCAGCGCCGGGCCCGGCTGCGCCGCCGGCATCAGAATTGCCCGCCACATGAGCCAGGCGCTCCCGAGCAGAGAGCCCTGCATCAGCCAGTAGGCTGGCACAGTGGCGAGGCCCCAGACATAGGCTCCCGGCGCGTGCCAGAGCCAAAGAATGACCGCATGCACCACAACCAGCGCAGAGAGCGGCGGTGAGCCTGCTCGTCTCAGTGGAAGGGCCACCGCCAGCAGCGGCGCCACGGCGGCTACCAGGAGGACATGGTGGAGCACCCGCACCGAGAACAGTGCCGATGATAGCGCGCAGAGCGGAGAGACGAAGATGACGAACAGCAGCGTGACTGCGCCCCAGCCGGCTCGCGGGGCGGCCGAGCGGCCGAGACTTACCGCCAACGCCAGAACCGCGAGCATGGCAATCAGAAGCGGATCGACATTCCAGCGCATCCACAAATCGCCCGGGACCGCCGCTGGGCCGCAGTATGCGATCATTGGATACCCACGCTGCGCTCGCTCCTCCTCCCCGTCCCGTCCCGTCGCGGGCCGCGGGAACGATTTCATTTTAACGAGCAGCAAATCGAGCGGCTAGAGGGAAAAGCAGCGCCATAATTCCGCGGCCTGCACATGCCCTATGCTATTTGCATCGGTCTGGTGCCTCAATTATCTCGTCACCAAGACGGTGCAGCGGACAAGTCGATAGCCAAAGCCGGGTGGCTATGACATGGACCGCGAGCTTGGAACTGCACCGCGCGTTCCGGATTAATTCCGAATTGGACATCCCCCGAGTTGGTCGTGCAGAGTAGATTCATGTGTGTCCGCTTCGCGGCCAGCGAGGCACATTCGGAGAGGGATCGAACCGCGAGTGGTGGGGAGGCAGAGCCGCGGGGTCGAGACGTCTGCATGGCTTCGTTTCGGCCCTCCCCTTCGGCGGGGCCTCTTCCGGAACGCGTCGCGAGTACTCACCGGGGTCGCGATCATCGCAAAGGGAACAGTCTATGCGCCTTCGCTATGCCGTATATGGGGCGGCCTGGGTCGCGGTCTATCTTCTGTTCATCCTCGCCCCGTTGTTCGTACTGTTGGTGGGGTCGTTGCCCCCGGCGCGCGATTTCTGGACCGAGTTCGCGGTTGCGCTCGGCTATTCCGGCCTGGCGATGATGGGCCTGCAATTCGGCCTTACGGCACGCTTCCGCTACGTGACCGAGCCATGGGGCGAGGATGTCATCTATCACTTCCATCGCCAGATCTCGCTGGTCGCGGTCGGCTTGGTCGTAGTGCACGCGCTCATCCTGTTCGTCACACGGCCGGAAATGCTCGCGCCGCTTAATTTCATCCAGGCGCCGTGGAGCGCCCGTTTCGCTGTCGTGTCGATCATCGCGGTCATCGCGCTGGTGGTGACGGCTCTGTGGCGCGTGAGGCTGAATATCGGCTACGAGACATGGCACCTCACTCATATCGCGCTCGCGATTCTTGCCATCATGGCCGGGATCCTGCACATGATGGCATCGGGCTTCTACCTGGTTGACCCCTGGAAGCAGGCACTGTGGATCGGTCTGACGATATTCTGGATCGGGCTGCTGCTCTACGTGCGCATCGTCAAGCCGCTGTTCATGCTCCGTCGGCCGTACCGCGTCTCGGAGGTGCGCAAGGAACGCGGCGACACCTCAACGTTGGTGATGCATCCTGATGGTCACCCCGGCTTCCGCTTCAGCCCCGGCCAGTTCGGCTGGCTGACGCTGTGGGGAAGCCCCTTCAAGATCACCGGGCACCCATTCTCGTTCTCGTCCAGCGCCGAGGTTACCGACGGCCGCGTCGAGATGTCGATCAGGAATTTGGGCGACTTCACAAGCGCAATTCACGAAGTGCCGGAGGGGCAACGCGTCTACCTCGATGGGCCGTACGGCGCGTTCACCATCGGCAATCCGGCGGACATGCACGTCTTGATCGCCGGCGGCGTCGGCATCACGCCGATGATGAGTATGATCCTCACGCTCGCCGACCAAGGCGACACGCGGCCGGTGACCCTGCTCTACGGCAGCAGGGATTGGGAATCAATTACCTTCCGCGAGGAGTTGGAGGCCTTGAAAAAGCGGCTCAAGCTGACGATCGTCCACGTGCTCGCGGATCCGCCGGCTGGCTGGACGGGCGAGCAGGGCTTCATCACCGCTGAGATGTTCAAGCGTCACCTGCCGCCGCCTTATGCCGATCATGAGTACTTCATCTGCGGGCCGAACATGATGATGGATGCGATTGAAAAGGCTCTCGGCGAGCTGAACGTACCGCTGTCGAAGTACCATTCCGAGCGCTATAGCTTCGTCTAGGGAGGCTCCCGATGCGCCGCTTGTTTGCCGATCGACTGGTCGTCGTCACGGGAGTGATTGTGATCTTGATGTCGGTCCTGTTTGCGCTCTCGCGCGTGGCCGGGTAGGCGAAGGTGAAACCTGGCGCTGACCGACTGCAAATCACGACCTGACCCGCCACCTCGCCGACGCCGTGCGGGCTCTCGTTGTCGACGTACTGCCGTGGTTCGCGGGTTCGCGGCCCCTTCTGAAAGGTCTGACATGAGCGGTTACGCTTTCGAACTGCTCGGTATCCTGATCGCTCTCGGCTTGCTCATCATCCTCGCGTTTCGGGGCTTCACCCTGCTGCTGGCGGCGCCGGCGGCGGCGATCGTTGCAGCCGCCTTCTCGGGAGAGCCGCTACTTGCCAAATGGACGCTGACCTTTATGCAGGGCACGGGACGTTTCGTCGTGAATTTTTTCCCGCTATTCCTGCTCGGGGGCGTATTCGGCAAGCTCATGGATGATAGCGGCGCGGCGCTTTCCATGGCCCGCACCATAACCGAGCGGCTGGGAGAGACCCGTGCGGTGATGGCGGTGGTGCTGGCTTGTGCAGCGCTCACCTATGGCGGCGTCAGCCTCTTCGTCGTAGCCTTCGCCGTGTTCCCGGTGGCGGACGCGCTGTTCCGGCAGGCGGCGGTTCCGCATCGGCTGATCCCGCCGGCGATCGCTCTTGGCGCCTTTACCTTCACGATGACGGCTCTGCCGGGTACCCCCGCGATCCAGAACGCTATCCCGATGGTGTATTTCGGCACCACGCTCTTTGCGGCGCCGGGTCTCGGCATCGTAGCGTCTGCAACCATCCTGGGCTTCGGCCTGTGGTGGCTGCGCGCGATAGAGGCGCGCGCGCGCCGCGCCGGCGAGGGTTACACCGCCGAAACGCATGCGACTGCCGATGAACAGTTCGTGCGCGAACGCGCCGCGAACGCAGATAACTTCGACCCTGCCGAACTGCCGCACGGCCATCGAAGCGAGCACTTACCGCCCTTTGCGCTGGCGGTGACGCCAATCCTCATCGTGCTCGCGGTCAACCTCATCATGAGTTTGTTTGTGCTGCCGCGGGTGTATACCGGGTTCCTCGCCGAGCCACGGTTTGGCGAAACCTCCCTCTCTGAGGTGAGCGGAGTCTGGTCCGTCGTGACGGCGCTAGCGGTTGCCTCGCTGGTTCTGGTGCTGATCCTGCGCAAGCGTCTGCCGGAGCTGCGCAGGACCCTCGATGCTGGCGCCAACGCCTCCGTGCTGCCCGCACTCAACACGGCCAGCTTGGTGGGTTTCGGCGCCGTTGTGGCGGCGTTGCCTGCGTTCGTCGTGGTCCGCGACGGATTTTTGACCATTCCCGGTGGTCCGCTCGTGTCGATTGCGGTCGCCGCCAATGTGATGGGCGGCATTACCGGCTCTGCTTCGGGCGGATTGATCATCGCGCTGAACGCGCTGGGCGAGACCTATGCCCAACTGGCCGCGGCCGTGGGCATTGACCCTGCGTTGATGCACCGCGTGGCCGCCATCAGCTCCGGCGCGCTTGCCATGCTGCCGCACAACGGCGCGGTCGTTACCCTGTTGGCAATCTGCGGTGCCACCCAGCGTGGGAGCTACCGCGAAATCATGATGGTGGGACTCGTGGGGCCGTTGATCGCATTGAGTGTCGTTATCGCGCTGGGGAACCTATTCGGGGCATTTTGAATCACAGCTTTCCCCGGCTTTCCGCCTCACGTCATCGTGCGAGCCAGCCACCGTCCACGGGTAGCGCCGCACCGTTAAGCTGCGCCGCAGCGTCCGAACAGAGAAATGTGGCAAGCGCGCCGAGTTGCTCCGGGGTGGCAAAGTCGAGAGAGGGCTGCTTCTCGCCGAGCAGCTTCACCCTCGCTTCCTCGGGGTCCAGCTTCTCGCGGGCAGCAAGGGCGTCGATCTGCTTTTGTACCAGCGGCGTGAGCACCCAGCCGGGGCAGATCGCGTTGCAGGTGATGCCGGTGGTTGCCGTCTCCAGCGCCACACCTTTGGTCAAGCCGACGACGCCATGCTTGGATGCGACGTACGCGGACTTGTCAACCGACGCGACCAACCCGTGTACCGACGCGATGTTGATGATCCGACCCCAGTCCCGCGCGAGCATTTGCGGCAGCGCCGCACGAGTGGTCAAGAACACTGCGGTCAGGTTGATCGCGATGACTGCGTCCCAGCGCTCGACCGGGAATTCGTGCACTGGCGCAACATGCTGGATGCCCGCGTTGTTGACGAGCACATCGACGCGTCCGAATTCGCGCGTCGCATGCTCGATCAGCCCCGTGGCGTCGGTTGGCTTGGAGAGATCGGCGGCGCTAAAGGCGACGCGTATGCCGTAGGCAGCGGAAATCTCCTGGCGCAGCTTCTCGATCGCTGCCGCCTCGCCGAAGCCGTTGATCACGAGATCGGCGCCCCCGGCGGCAAGCGCGCGCGCGATCCCGAGCCCAATCCCGCTCGTCGAGCCGGTAACGACGGCCACCTTACCCTTCAACATGAAGTAACTCCTTACGGTTAGGCCGTTGCGAAAGTACCGCTACGAGGGAAATCCCTCCCTGTTTTGTCACCCCCTGGATTATTCCACCCAGTTGATCTGATCAACCGCTGCGCCCACTTTTTCCTTCTCGAAAAAACTCTGCCGCGCGGAGGCCGCAGCGAATGCGGCGGAATCGAGCAGGGATAGGACGTGCGAAGTAATCATCTGCGTGGCCTTCATCCGAGCCATCTTTACGATTGCCGGCGAAGCCGTCAAATGCAACATGACATTCGTCGAGTTTATCGATGTTGACAATTGGCGTATCGTTGCTCCTTTCCATCAAATCGCGAGCGTGGAAGTCTGCAGACTAAGATCAGGCGGCCGACGGCGCGTTGTTGCTAGTTCGCCTTGAATTGGGCGTCGTTCCAGAACTCGGCTGCAGATTGTCGGAGCTCGACGAAGTCGGCGCGTGGCCCTGGCGATAGAGGTCTACTGGATGACGGTGATGCGAGACGTTGGAATTCCTCTTTCGTCGTTCGCCCACAATCTTTCAAGTCATGAGCCCTACCGCGGCCCCAATTGCGCGGACCTCCACCCAAGCCAATGTCTCTTAAGGGTCAATCTGAGAAGATTCCGACACCGCCACGGCGCTGCCGGTCTACCTTCAATAGCGGTAATGTTAGCCAACGGTTAGCATCGCCCGTCAGTGCGCCTCTGAGAAGCTATGGGGCGGGCGGCGAGGGAGTCACACCATCGTCGTTGCGTAAGAGCCGGTGGAGATGTCCATCGCGGCCCAATCCGATGATTTGAGCCGTTCCCTGATGAGGGTGGTTCGGCCGAGCGCGGTGTCCGCTGCCGGGTGGCCCAAGGCGAGATGGAGGAGGGGCACCGCGCCGGCACAGTGCAGCTCCGCCGGGGTGAGGCGCTCCTGGACGGGCCGGGAGCGGGCCCCCCCGCCCTCTCCCGGAAACCCGCCGGGGGCTTATGTCACCGATAACGCGCTCCGTGCCCGGCTGGACTGCAGAGCCGATCGTAGAGCAGCAAGCGCGGTCACCACACCGTCCGCGTCCGCCGGTGTGATCTTACCCTTGGCCAGTTTGCCGATCGTGTCCTCCATCACAGTTAGCTCGAAGCTGGCTATCGGCGGAACGGCTGGCTTGAAGGCGGCACAACCGCGCTCAATGAGGACCTGGTATCGCTCGGTTCGGACGGGCTCCACTGCCATTAGCACCTCCTCCAAGGGCTCAATATCGTCCCAACACGCTATCTCGTTTTCCCAATCGCACTCCCCCTCGGCCCAGATCAGATCGCTGAATGCGCTGAGATCGTAATTGAGCTCCAAGAGCCCCTCACCATCGAGCACAAGGACAACCTCGCGGCTATCCTCGTCCGGGCGATCATGTCGATCACCGAAGACCGCATGGCAGGCCCAGTACTCGGCAACGGATCGTTCGGTCGTCAAAGAGATCTTCGGATTGTCCGTCCCGGAGGTGCGCAAACGGCCATCCTCGAGAATGTGTTTCAGCCGGGCTGTCGAGGTGCCGTGATAGAGCACCCAGCGGGAGCCGTTACATAGATGTTGCTCGTTCTGGTTCACTGTTCGATTCCTCATGGATTGCGCGCCTTGCGGATGTGCTAGGCGGCACGAAGGGATGCTAGCGGAACGGGCAGAGGGAGGCGCTCCCTCTGCCAACGAGGGTCCCCGAGCCCGCGGACGCACCGGGACGCAGACTGGACGCATCCCGGTGGCACAAAACCCAGCAAATCCGCGGCTGTGGACGCAGTGGACGCAGTGGACCTAATAAACAGTTCTCAAGGAGAGTATATGCAGAAAGGGTGGAGGCCAGGTGCGTCCAGTGCGTCCAGCCCTTGATTTTGCTGACTAATTCGCTCTGAAGTCCCGTTATGGTGGGTTCACGCCGCGTCCGCCTCGGCCCTCGACTGACCCAACGGTCGGAGCCGCATTCCTTCAAACCCGCGGAACCCGCCCGAATGTTTGTAGGTGATCCCCTTGCTGGCTTCCGCCGCCCGGACGCGCTGCACGAAGTTGTTTATGTTGGGCAAGGCGTTGGGGGAATAGCCTTCACCAACTGCCCAACACTTGAAGTCATCATAGGCTTGGCGGCTTCTCACTCGGGGCGGCCCTTCTCCAACTACGGCAAGCGGCACAGTGGTGATGACCCGATCGTCGAGCCAACCGAGCACTGGATCGGCGCCTTGCGCCCACTCTTGAAGGGCCTCGCGCGAGCTGGCGAGGTCGGGGAAGTGACCGCGCTGCAGTAAGCGCGCCGCCCCCTGGACCGCCCACGCCAGCACTAGCTCCAACTCTTCGGCCACTATCCGCTGCCCGATATTCGGAATGCGCTCTTCCTCTGGGATCGTTCGGTTGAACACAATTGGCATTAGGCGCCGGATGACTCCTCGGTCCATCCCGCCGTGGAAGGCGGGGAGTTGGTTGCACGCGAAGACGTGCTGGGCCTGCGGACGAAAGTCGATCGCCGGTCGGTAAACGTCGCGCCCGGTCAACGGCTCGCCGGTGATGATGGCCTTGAACCTGTCGGAGGCGGTTGCCTCCGCGGTGCCCAGTTCGTCGCTCGTATTGAGCAGCTTGCCGACCAGCTTCACGATGTGGCGATCGTCGCCGAACCTACTGGGCGGCACCGAGGATACGGCGCCCGGCGGCAGCAGACCACGCAGCAGATCCAGTACCTGGGACTTGCCGTTCTCAGCCGTGCGCCCGAGGAGCACCGCCGCCTTTGGGGCAGTGTGCCTCGGCCCGTATCCAAGCGCCGCCGCACCGGCGATCTCCGCCAGTAGTTCGATTTTGGCGTCGGCGTCATCGTCGCCCTCGAAGGACCCGCGCAGGAGCCGTGCCAGTCGAGAACCAGTGGGGATCTCCGCCGGATTACCCGACTTCCACCGAGCTGAGATTACGTGCCGCTGCCGGTGCTCGGGGGCGTGCGGCGACAGGCGGGGTCCGCCTTCCTCAAAGGAGATAATCCGTTCTCGCAGTTGATGCCGGCGGGGCGGGCGTCGAAGAAACCCGGTTTGCTCAGCATCGCCGCGAGTTCCTTGAGTATGCTGTTGATCCGATTTGAGCCAAGCTGGAGAGGTTTCCCGTACGGCCCCCAGGCAATGCCGTCATATTCGTGTACTATGCGGCGCAAAAACTCGTGCGGGATGATCTCCCATTGTTTGCCCGTAAACCGCCAGAACTCACCCTCGCAATGGGGGACCGAGCCGTAGTCGTGGATTAACTCCGTCTTGACGTAGCTCGCGACTTCGACATCGGAACCAACCCTGAGCCAACGTGGTCTATTCGGGTGCGGCTCGGAAGGGACCTGTTGAGTCGTCGTTGTCTCGGCCGTGGGTTGATCCAGGGTGACCACTGGCTTCGGCCACCCGTTGTTCTCATAGGGACCGCTGTCGTATAATGAGGTCGTCAAACTACTGCTCCCATAGAGCGCCGGCTGCCGGGCCGGCTCTCTTTTTTGCAGTAACGGGGTAGCATTGGGCTCCGGTCGGCTGCGAACAGCTCGCGGAGCGTTATTGCTGGGTTAAGCCGCCAAAGAAACTCCCGCCTGGCGGTGGTCCGGGCGCTGGCCGACTTCTGGATCGTAGTAGCTGGCGAGCAGTCGATTTATCCTCCAGTCCTGCGGGAAATGTGTCGGGTGCGGCAACTGTTGCCATACCGGGTACAGCATCGGATCAACCATCAGGCAACCCTCTGCTGGAGAGGCGTCCCGCCCGTATTGGACGTTGACATGCGCCCAGCCGACGCCACGAAGTCCGACAGATCGTTTGGCCGATACCGCACCGTACGCCCCAGCTTTCGATAGACTGGGCCAGAGCCTTGGCGCCGCCAGCGCCGCAGCGATGCGAGGCTAACTCTCAAAATGCGCGCCGCTTCACCTTCGGTAACGAGCGGCTCGGGTAAGTTCGTAGTCACATTGATCCCTTCTGTTCGGATGGGTTTAGGAGCATTCAGCAACGCTCTCGCCATGTCTCCATTATCCAGATCCGACCCCCAGGTGTGCAACCAGTACGCCCCACGTGAGAGTTCAGTTGCCCTTCTCATTGCTGTGCTTCCTGCCGCCCGGTGATCTCGACGGCGCCGGGGACCAGTGAGATGATGCCCTCGTTCGGCAATTCGATCTGCACTTCACCCATCGGCCGCCCTTCGTCATCGGTGATCGGCTCGTTGTCCGCCCAGAAGTCGCGGTCGAGTTCATTGAGACGGCATTCGCCAATGCACTCGCTGCCCTCCGCGCCATCCGTTCGTTGCGCGCGCAGATAGTCAACTCCGCGGTGCGCGGCAGAGTGACTTTCACAGTGAAGAAGCTCATGACTGTGTCTCCGGTTGAGATTGTTGGAGTTGCGGCTGGATCGCTGACGGGTAGCCGTTGCTCGCCCAGCGTCTGTCCGCAGGGCCAGCTGCGACCTCGTGGCCCCAAGCGTGCCAGCCTGCCCGCGGCGCCCTCGCGAACAGCTCCAGATAAGGGCCAGGCACCAGCGCCTCGATCCGCTCATAGGACTCATCGGGCTTGCGGCTGTGCTCGCGGCGCGGTGCGAGGATGAGTTGCGGCACAGCACGCGAAAGGCGTTGCGGGCGGCCCCTAGTAGCCAAAAGGCATTGCTCGGGGTTGGCTCGGGTCCAATAGCCGCACCCGATCGGAAAGCCCGCACCGTCCTTCGTCGTCTTGGCCCAGGTGTGAAGGCGACCGTCTTATAAGCGAAGCCCCACGCCTCGATCACTTCCAGGGCTTGCGGCAGAGACGGATCGGTCGCCCAGAGGAACAACGCACAGTCCGGCGCGGCCCAATCGCCTACCGGCAACGATTTGATCGCGGCGAGCGACATGCAGTCGTAATGGGCTTCTGCGCTCCTGCCTTTGCCCTTTCTCGAATAAGTGGCGAAGGTCCAAGGCGGATCGGCGAGGATGACGCTGTAGTGCTGTGACAACGGCCTCATTTCGCAACCTCCGCTGGGGGAGCCGGTGTGTTACTCCTTCCGGCTCCCGGCGCACGCCTCTCTAGCTCACGGTGCAATACCGCCTTTGGCTCCTCATCCATGCGGCCGGTATCCCAGGCCGGTGCCATCCCTGATCCCACCGCAAAGACCGGTGCGATTCCGCCATCTGGCGGGCCGGCGGACATTTCAGGAGCGTGAGCTTTCCCGTGCCGCCGAGCATTGATTCTTTCCATTGTCAGCCGTGCCGAATCCCGCCTCGCCTCGCTTGCCGGCCGGCGCCAAGGATTGGTCGCCATACGGAACGGCCAAGCCGGGCACTCGACCACCGGGCAGAGCGCCACCTCATTCGCCTGTCCGGCGCAGCAATCCAGGCAGCGCGCTTGCAGGGCTTGCAGCGGTGAGATGGGCTTGTGACCCGCTCCCCTCAGCTCCTCCGGCGTCATCTCGCGCGGGTCGCGGCCCATCGCGTGCCCTTTGTAGAGTTTGAGGCCGGGCTTCATGCTAAGCCGCCTCCAGGCCCCGGGCGGCTCGTCCCGGGTCACTGGTCGAGCGCCGCGGCCCGGTCGTCTTTGCCTCTGTCCAAGCGAGAAGGTCTGCTTCGCGATAGAGGGGTTTGCGGCCAAAGCTCTCAAACACAGGGCCACCACCCACACACGCGAGCTTTGCTAAAGTCGCTTGTGCCGTGCGGTAGCCGAGATCGGTGAGAAATTGCGCAGCCTGTTTGCGGTCGAGCCGACGTTCGTGGTCGATGATCATTTTCGGGCGCTCCTTGGGTCGCAGACGAACCCTCTCAGGAAGTCGGCGGATCCTTCCGCCGATAGCCCGTTATATGCTTCGGTAGAGAGACTATCCCAGAACTATACGCAGGGTAGTAAATCGATATCTCGCGCAGAAATTCTACCCTGTCGTTGTGTCCTCGTTCGGCCAGTGATTCTTTATTTCTTGCGCCAGGGCTCCTTCGCTCTGGGGTAGTCCAGCCTCAAATTGTGGAACGCACTCTCGCATGCACTTCCAAATAGCAACCGCAAAGCAATAGAAGTCGCCGCCGTAGATACCGCTATCGTCGAGCCAATAGGGCTTCCCTGCCTCCTCTCCAGTCATCCTTTCGTAAAGCCAGATCAGATCCGGGGTGAAATCGCGAAACGTGGTCTTAGGCTTCGGCCCCCGGCGGGCTGGCACCGCCTCCAGTTCGTGCAACTGTTCGTCCACTCTTCGGTGCAGCCGCTGAAGCACCGCGACGAAATTCTCGGGTACTCCGTCGCCAAGGTCTCCTAGGGTCCAAGGTGAGGACGCCGAGCCGTGCCGCCTACGGGATGCGTGCCACACCAGGGCCAGGGCATCACGCAGCCGCGTCAGCTCCTTTCTGCGTTCCGTGACGCTGGGCTCTTTGACGACGTCGCCGGAGAACGACTGCTCGAGGTAGGGCATGAGCCAACCCCTAATCGCCGAGATGTTTTCGGGCGTGGGCGGGACCTTGAGAGCCCGCACTATCGGCTCGAATGCCTTCGGCGGGAAGCACGCCTCGAATGCCTCTCGCTCAGCGTCGGCCTGGCGCTCCGCTTCCTCGCTGTCGCTGTCCGACATGTCGCATCCCTTTTAGGATACCTCTGAACGCAGAGGGACGATCGTTGCACCCTCTCCGGCGTTCTGACCGCTGCCTCCGGTCGCGACTGCTCCTTCGCGCTCGACGAGATTTACGACCTCCCCGCCTGTGTTTCCTCGCATCCAAGTTTCGATCTGGCCGGCCAGGCGATCCGCGGCAGCGATCAGGACGCGATCCAGCGGATGGATATACCGGCTAGTGATACCGCCCGATCGGTGCCCAAGCAGCGCCGCAATAGTCGCCTCGGTATAGCCAAGCTCGTCAGCTCCTGTCGCGAACGAATGCCTCAGAACGTGCGCCGTGACTCCGCTGAGATGCTCAGGGCGTCGCGCCATGATCCGAGCAAGCGCTTTTGGCAGCCCGCCATAAGGCCGATCACTTCGTTCACCCCGCAGGACATACCCGTCCCGCCGGGGCAGCCCATCAAGTACGGCTAATGCCGCCGCACCGAGCGGTCGCACGCTCGCGCCTTCCTTGGTATCGGCGAGGCGCAGTGCCTGTCCTCGGCGATCAATCTCGGCGTGGTTCAGATTGACGATCTCACCTAGTCGGCAGCCGGTCAAAGCAAGCAGGCGCAGGGCCGCGACTGCGACCGGGTTTTCACCTGTCGCTTCTGCTTCCGCCAACGCCTCGCCAAGTGCTCGGTAATCATCAGGCAAGAGCCGGCGTTCGCGCCTTTGGTCGGCGGGACGCTTCACGCCCCGGACGGGATTGTCCGGCCGCAATCCCTCCGACACAGCATAAGAGAAGATGCCGCCGAGCAAGCCCACTGTGCGTGCCGCCGTGCCTGCGCCGCCTTCCACGATAGCCCGGCCGCGGAAGCCGGTTTTGACATCGGCAGCGGTCTTGCCGGCGATCACGTCCCGCATAAAGCGGTTCACGTCCGCGGTGATCACGTCCCGCACGCGCTTCTTTCCAAGCAGCGGGATAATGTGCCGCTCGATCCGTCCGCGGTCGGTCGCCAGGGTCGAAACCTTTTTCGGGCAATTCTTCTTCCCAAGAATGAGCCCCTGCTCAGCGGCGCCAAGATAGGCCCGACACAGTTGCTCGACCGTTTCGGCCTTCCGGTTGGCGGCATGCTCGGCGATAGGGTCTTTACCCTTGGCGCGGTCGGCAAGCCACTTCTTCGCTTCGATGCGTGCCTCCTCAGGGGTCAGCACGCCGTGAAGCCCAAGCGACTTCCGGCGCGTTTGTCCACCGCGTCCGCCAACCTTATATTGAACGACGTAGCTCTTTCGGCCGGAGGCTAGGACACGCAGCCCAAACCCTGGCATCTCGTCATCCCAAAGGAAGTAGTCCTTTCCAGTCGCCTTTGCGGCGTCCACCGCCCGCTTGGTCAGCCTTGCCATTTCGATCCCTCTGCCCGAGAGCGGCTCGGAAGCCCCGCGGAAGCCCCACGCCGGCATTGACGGAGATTTCCGGGATGAGCTCTGCCTTTCTCCGTGTCAGAAGATCGCTGTTATTCACGGCATTGTCAATTGGAAGTAACGACAAGGAAGCCCCAGAAAAGCCGGGTCGAGTGCCCGCCGAAGGCAGAGGTCGTGAGTTCGAATCTCGCCGGGTGCGCCATCGTTTTTGCAACCGAATGCGGCGACAGCAGCGGGACGGCGCGCCGTCGTGGGTGATGCGCGTCACCGGCGTGAGAGGGTTCTCGAAAAGATCGAGAGGCGCCTGCAACGCTGACTGCAGCGACTAAATTCGCGCTGGTTCGGCCGAAGATTAACTATGGTGCCGCCTGCGCTCGTCGGCGACCATGTTTCGCCTTCAGCCTATCTTTCCGTCTGTTGCCCCGGATGGTCCCTGCTCGCCTTGGTGGTCTTGTTCATTGTGGTTCCGATTTGGATGGGATCGCACCATTTCTAATGGGGCGTCCTTATCGCTGACCACCCGTTGGTGCCAGATTGCGATACAAGCCGCGCGCGGCCTGAGGCCCTCGCGTGATTGAGCCTGTGCGAACGGCGAACCTTGACTTAATGTCGGCGCATATGCACTTTACCAAATTCGAGGACCAATGCTCACCGACACGAGACTGAAGCCCGAACTCTGCAATTGTCTGGCGGTGCGCCAGGCTGCCCGGCACGTGACGCAATTCTATGATCAGTTTCTGGCCCCGGCCGGGTTGCGCACGACGCAGTTCTCGATCCTGACGAGACTGCAACGCCTCGGGCCGATGACGATCAGCGCGCTCGCCGCCGACCTCGTCATGGACCGCACGACACTCGGCCGCAATCTACAGCCGCTCGAGCGTGAGGGGCTCGTAGCCATCGTCAAGGGACGCACCGATCGGCGGAGCCGCGAGATCCGCTTGACCGATACCGGGGCCGAGCGGCTCCGCACCGCCGTGGAAGGCTGGGTGAAAGCGCAGGCCGGGTTCGAGGCGGTATTCGGAGAACAGCGAAGCTCCGAGTTGCGCACGCTATTGCACGCGGTCTCGGCCAGCAAATTGGAGGGCGCCAGCCCGCGGGGTTTGCCTCAAGAACGGCCCGGCTAAGCGTCGCGCGTTGATAGTTAGGGGTCGCACCCCTATGTTCGCCCTCGGATGACGCCCCTCGCCAAAATCCGTAATTTCGCGATCATCGCGCATATCGACCACGGCAAGTCGACGCTTGCGGATCGGCTTATCCAGGCCTGCGGCGGGCTCGAGGCGCGCGAGATGCGCGAGCAGGTGCTCGACAACATGGAGCTCGAGCGTGAGCGCGGCATCACGATCAAGGCGCAGACCGTGCGCCTCGAATACCGCGCCCGGGACGAGCAGACCTACGTGCTCAATCTGATGGACACACCCGGTCACGTCGATTTCTCGTACGAGGTCAGCCGCTCGCTGGCGGCCTGCGAGGGCTCACTCTTGGTCGTCGATGCGAGCCAGGGGGTCGAGGCGCAGACCCTCGCCAATGTTTACCAGGCAGTCGAGGCCGGGCATGAGATCGTGCCGGTGCTGAACAAGATCGACCTGCCGGCGGCCGAGCCCGACCGGGTCAAAGAGCAGATCGAGGATGTGATCGGGCTCGACGCCTCGGAGGCGCTGCTGATCTCGGCCAAGACCGGGCTCAATATTGACCAGGTGCTCGAAGCGTTGGTGACCCGCCTGCCGCCGCCCTCGGGGGACGCTGCAGCGCCGCTCAAGGCGCTCTTGGTCGACAGCTGGTACGATCCTTATCTCGGCGTCGTGATCCTGGTCCGCGTCAAGGACGGCGTGCTGAAGGCCGGTCAAAAGGTCCGGCTCATGGCTACAGGCGCGGTGCACGCGATCGAGCGCGTCGGCGTATTCACTCCAAAAGGCGTGGCGGTGGAGGCGTTGGGCCCGGGCGAGATCGGGTTCATCACCGCTGGCATAAAGACCGTCGCCGATTGCCGGGTCGGTGACACGATTACCGAGGACCGCCGGCCGGCTGCGGCGCCGCTGCCCGGCTTCAAGCCGGTGCAGCCGGTCGTCTTCTGCGGCCTCTTCCCGACCGATGCGGCCGATTACGAGCGCCTGCGCGACAGCCTCGCAAAACTTCGGCTCAACGATGCGAGCTTCGAATACGAGCCGGAGACTTCGGTCGCGCTCGGTTTCGGCTTTCGCTGCGGGTTCCTCGGCCTCCTGCATCTCGAAATCATCCAGGAGCGCCTTGCCCGCGAGTTCGACCTCGACCTGCTGGCGACAGCACCGTCGGTGGTCTACCGGGTCCATCTGACCAATGGCGGGGTACGCACCTTGCACAACCCGGCCGACATGCCCGATCCGGTTCGCATCGATCATATCGAGGAGCCGTGGATCAAGGCGACGATCCTCGTCCCCGACGCCTATCTCGGGCCGATCCTCGCCTTGTGCGAGGAGCGTCGCGGCGTGCAGGCCGACCTGACCTATGCCGGCAACCGGGCGATGCTGGTTTATCGCCTGCCGTTGAACGAGGTCGTGTTCGACTTTTACGACCGTTTGAAATCCGTCAGCCGCGGCTACGCCAGCTTCGACTACCAGCTCGACGGCTACAGCGAGGGCGACCTCGTGTTGATGAACATCCTGGTCAATGGCGAGCCGGTCGACGCGCTGTCGATCATCGTCCATCGCGGCCAAGCCGAGCGGCGCGGCCGCGCGCTCTGCGAGCGCCTGAAAGACCTGATCCCGCGCCAGCTCTTTGCCGTAGCAATCCAGGCGGCGATCGGCGGCCGCATCATCGCGCGCGAGACCGTCAAAGCCCTGCGCAAGGACGTGCTCGCCAAATGCTATGGCGGCGACGTGACCCGCAAACGCAAACTCCTCGAAAAGCAGAAGGAGGGCAAGAAGCGGATGCGCCAGTTCGGCAAGGTCGAAATCCCGCAATCCGCCTTCATCGCCGCCCTGAAGATGGGCGACGGCTAAGACGGTGGCGCGCAGACTTGACTGACGACTGCCCCGTTACGGCTATCATCGCTCTTCCTCGAGCCGGCGTAAGCGGGCATCGAAGTGTTGGTGCTGCGGACCATTGCATGCAATTGGTCGAGAACCCCGTTAAGAGGCCCTTCGAGACGCAGCACAATATTGGTCAGGACCCGCAAATCATCACGTGTCGAATTCTGTTCGGCAATTACGCGTTCAAGCTGTTTGCCGAGAAATTCGAGGGTAATACGCTCTCCACTCATGCCGCGAAACATGGGCGCGATCCGCCGCTCGCGTCAACCCGAAGTCTCAAGGTTTCGACATAAAAGCTCGCGAACCCGTGCCGCGCAACTATTTATCGCCGCCCTCAAGATGGGCGACGGCTGAGGGCGCAGCACCTCATTCGATTACCTCGTCGGCACGGGCGAGAGTGGTTGGCGGGATTGTAAGGCCGAGCTCCTTCGCGGTCTTTAAGTTGACGACGAAGTCGAATTTCACCGGCTGCTGAACGGGCAGGTCGGCGGGGCTGGTTCCCTTTAGGATGCGATCAACATAACCCGCCATCCGGCGGAAGATGTCCGGCACATTCGTCCCGTAAGCCATCAGGCCGCCGTCTTCAACATATTCTCGCTCGGGGTAAATGGCGGGCAAGCGCGCGGCTTTGACGAGCGAGACGATGTCCCGACGGTGGTTCCAGAACATCGCGTCTCCGAGAACAACCGCCCCGCCGACACCGGCAAAGACGGCGGGGCGGAGCGCGACCAAGTCCTCGATGCTTCCTGCCGAGACAGCGACGAGAGTCACCGAACCTATCGATCGTGCTGCCTCCTCGGTCGCTCGGAATTAGCCGCTGAGGCCGGTGTCGCGGGGTTGCCAATGACGGCAACGGCCGAAATATCCGGAAATGCCATGTGCAACATCTCCAGCCGCTTGGCGCTGAGCTCCTTGTGCATAAGGCTTAAGCCTGTGACGTTCCCACCCGGCCGCGATAGGTTGGAGATCAGCCCGAGAAACATCGGGTCGCCCATAACGGCCACAATCGGGGTGGTGCGGGTCGTGCTGGCCAACGCGTCCAAGCCGTTGTCCGCCACGATGATGTCGGCGGGCAGGTTCACCAGCTCCGCCGCCAGCTTCGGCAGCAGGCTGAAATCGCCGTGCGCGAGACGGAACTCGAGGACGATGTTGCGGCCTTCGACATAACCGAGGTCGCGGAGGCCTTCTCTGAACGCGTTGAAGATCGGCGTTCGTTCGCTGTCTGCCACCGTCAGAATGCCGACCCTAGGGATCTTCACCGGCGACTGCTGAGCGCCCGCCCACTCGGGCGCGAAGAGCAGCGCGGCAAGCCCCGCAATGACGACGACGCGCCGTCTCATTCGATGACCTCGTCGGCGCGGGCGAGGATCGATTGCGGGATCGTGAGGCCTAGCTCCGTCGCGGTCTTTAGGTTGACGACGAAGTCGAATTTCACCGGCTCCTGTATCGGCAAGTCGGCGGGGCTGGCTCCCTTCAGGATGCGGTCGACATAGCCGGCCGCCCGGCGAAAGTTGTCCACCGCATTTGCCCCGTAGGCCATCAAACCGCCGGCGTCGGCGTATTCGCGCTCGGGGTAGATCGCGGGCAGGCGCGCCGCGTTGAGGAGCCCGACGACGTCCCGGCGGTAGCTGTAGAACATCCCGTCCGGGACAACGACCACCGCGCTGGCTCCGGAGAAGACGGCGGGCCGCAATGCGCGCAAGGCGGTGGCGCTCTCGGCCTCGGCTTTGGCGACCCTCCCCAGACCCATCGACCGGGCGGCTGTCTCGGTCTCCTCGAAAGCTAATCTATGGCTCGGGTTTGCGGGGTTCACGAGGGCGGCAACCGCGGTGATATGCGGAAAGGCCGCGCGCAAAAGGTCCAGTCGCTTGGCGTTGAGCTCGGTGTGCATCAGGGTGAGGCCGGTGATATTCCCGCCCGGCCGCGACAGGCTGGCGGCGAAACCCCGCGGCACAGGGTCCATCAATGCCGGGCCGACGATCGGAATGCGTCCGCTCGGGTCCACGGTATTGGCGGCAGGGGCGCCCTCGACCACGATGACATCGACCGGTAGAGCTACCAGTTCTGCCGCCAGCTGCGGCGCAATGGAAAGATTGCCGCGTGCCAACCGAAACTCGAGGGCGATATTGCGGCCTTCGACATAGCCGAGGTCACGGAGCCCCTGCCGGAATGCGTCCCAGATTGCCGCCCTCTCGCTGTCCGCCACCGACAGGACGCCGACGCGCGGGATTTTCTCTGGAGCCTGCTGACCGGCTGCCCACTCGGGCGCGAGAAGCAACGCGGCGAGCCCGGCGATGAAGGCGCTGCGCCGCTTCATTCGATGACCTCGTCGGCGCGGACGAGGATCGATGGCGGCACGGTCAGGCCGAGCGCCTTGGCGGTCTTGAGATTGACGACCAGCTCGAATGTCGTCGGTTGCTGGACTGGCAGATCGGTCGGCCTCGCGCCATCGAGGATCTTTCCGACATAAATTCCAGCTTGGCGATGGACGGCCGCCAGGCTCGCTCCATAGCTGACTAGCCCGCCGGCCGCGACGCACATACGCCAATCATACATCGTCGGGACGGCATAACGTGCCGCCAGCTGCGCGAGCTGCTCGCACAGGCTGAAGAAGCCGCTTACGATTAGCGCGCCGGCATGCCGTCGGCCAAGACCCGCGAAAGCGGCGTCAATCTCGTCTTTGCCACTGGCTTTCAGCACATCTAGCTGCAGCCCCTTCGCACGCGCAGCTTCCTGCTCCTCAGAGATCATGCGTTCGGTATTCTGATTGTTCGGATCTGCGAGGAGAGCGATCACTCCCGCCCGAGGAAGCAGCTCGGAGAGCAGTTCGAGCCGCTTGGATACTAGATCGAGGCTGAAGATGCTGAACCCCGTGACATTGCCGCCCGGCCGGCTGAGACTAACGACCAAACCGGTCCCGACCGGGTTGTCGACGCCGGCGAAAACTATCGGGATAGTCGAAGTTACGCTTTTCGCCGCTAGGGCGGGAGGCGTGCCGCCGGCAGTCACGATCACGTCGACCTTGCGGGCAACGAGCTCAGCGGCCATCGCGGGCAACCGATCATAGCGGCGCTCGGACCAGCGGTACTCGACTGCCACGTTATGTCCCTCGACATAGCCGGCTTCACTCAACCCTTGACGGAACGCATCCACCAGCGGGGCCCACGGATCAGGAGAGGGGCCGAGGAAACCGATCACCGGCATCGCCTTCTGCTGCGCGCACAGGGGCGGCGGCGCGGTCATCATGCCGCTCAGCAGGAGCATGAACTCGCGGCTTCTCATTCGATGACCTCATCGGCGCGGACGAGGATCGATTGCGGGATAGTCAGCCCGAGCGCCTTCGCGGTCTTGAGGTTGACGACCAGCTCGAAGGTGGTCGGCTGCTGGACCGGCAGATCGGCGGGTTTGGCGCCGTTGAGGATCTTTCCGGCATAAATGCCGAACAGGCGAAAGACCGAAGTGCGGCTGGTTCCATAGCTGATCAGACCGCCGGCCGCCACGGCCTCACGCCAAGGATAGATCGCCGGAACAGCATGGCGGGATGCCAGCGCCACGAGCTGCTCGCGCCGGCTAACGAAGAACGGATCGGGACTGACAAGGAGCCCGCCAGCTCGCAACTGGGCGAGGGTTGCGAAAGCGGTGTCGATCTCGCTTTCGCTGGCGGCCTCCAGGATAGTGAGCTGCACCCCCTTGGGGCGCGCAGCGTCCTGCCCGTTTCGCACGACGCGCTCCACATTTTCATTGGTCGGGTTCACCAGCAGGACGATCGCGCCGGCCTGGGGAACCAGCTCGGAAAGCAGCTCAAGCCGCTTGGCCATCAGCTCGAAGGTGAGGATGCTGACGCCCGTGAGGTCGCCGCCCGGCCGGGCGAGGCCGGCGACAAGTCCGAACTCGACCGGATCGATGCCGACCTCGAAAACGATCGGGATTGTCGTGGTCGCGTTTTTCGCCGCGCGTGCCCCAGGGATCCCGTCCGCCGCGATCACATCGACCTGACGACCGGCGAGATCGGCGGCCAAAGCGGGCAGCCGATCATAGCTACCCTCCGCCCAGCGGTATTCGATCGACACGTTTTGTCCTTCGACATAGCCGGTTTCGCTCAGTCCGTGGTGGAACGCGGCCAGAAATGGTGCCTCCGGGCCGGGCGAGGCGCAGTCGAGGAAGCCGATCACCGGCATCGCCTTCTGCTGCGCGCGCAATGCGCGCGGCGCTGTCATCACGCCACCCAGCAGAAGCATCAACTCGCGGCGTCTCATTCGATCACCTCGGCGGCGCGGGCGAGGATCGATTGCGGTATCGTCAGGCCGAGTGCATTCGCGGTCCTGAGATTGATGACCAGCTCGAATGTCGTCGGTTGCTGGACCGGCAGATCGGCCGGCTTAGCGCCGTTGAGTATTCTTCCGGCGTAACTGCCGGCTTGGCGATAGGCAGCTGCGAGGCTCGGTCCATAGCTGATCAGGCCGCCGGAAGCGGCGTACTCGCGCAACCAATAGATCGCCGGAACGGCATGCCGTGATGCCAACGTCACGAGTTGCTCGCGCCGGCCGTCGAAGAACGGATCGCCGCCGACGACGAGCGGGCCGGCATGCAGTTGGACGAGGGAGGCGAAGGCGGCGTCGATCCCACTTTCGGTGCCGGCCTTCAGGATATGGAGCTGCACCCCCTTCACCCGCGCCGCTTCCTGCACGTCTCCAATGGAGCGCTCGGTATCCGGATTGTTCGGGTTCACGAGCAGGGCGATCACCCTGGCCTGGGGAACCAGCTCGGATAGCAGCTCGAGCCGCTTGGGCAGCAGCTCGTCGCCAAGGACGGTGAAGCCCGTGACGTTGCCGCCCGGCCGGGAGAGACTGGCGACGAGGCCGTATTTGACCGGGTCGCTGCTGATGAAGACGATCGGGATGGTCGACGTCGCACTTTGCGCCGCCAGCGCCGAAGGGGTGCCGCCCGTCGCTACGATCACATCGACCTTGCGGCCGACGAGATCGGCGGCCAATGCGGGCAGCCGATCGTAACGGCCCTCCGCCCAGCGGTATTCGATCGCCATATTTTGTCCCTCGACGTAGCCGGTCTCGGCCAGGCCCTGGTGAAACGCGGCGACGACAGTCGCCGCCTCGCCGGGCGATCTGCTGCTGAGGAAACCGATCACCGGCACCGCCCGCTGCTGCGCGCGGAGGGCGCGGGCTACCGTCATCGTGCCGCATAGGAAGAGCATCAACTCCCGCCGCATCATTCGATCACCTCGTCGGCGCGGGCGAGGATCGAGGGCGGGAAGGTGATCCCAAGCGCGCCGGCAGTCTTTAAATTGACGACGAGATCGAACCTCGTCGGCTGTTGGATCGGCAAATCGCTCGGCTTGGCGCCCTTGAGGATCTTGGCGACGTATCCCGCCGCCTGCCGGAAATTCTCGGAAACGTTACGCCCATAGGAAATCAACCCGCCCTCATTGACGTATTCCCGTTCCTCGTAGATGGCCGGTAGCCGGTATTGCGCCGCGAGAGCGACGATCCGCCCGCGCTCATTCCAGAACATCCCATCGGGCAGCACGACGAGCGCCTCGGCGCCACCCCCAAGCGCCGCCTCGAAGCCGGCGGGGATTTCGCCCGCGGTAGCGACTGCGATAGGGCGGAGCTGCAAGCCCAGGGCGTGTGCCGCCTCTTCGGTGGGCTGGATAGACAACATGGGGGTCGCCGGATTTCGCAAGGCAGCGATGCGCGAGACGGCCGGAAAAGCCTCCTTGAGCAACTCCACCCGCTTGCCAGCAAGGTTGAACCCGGTAAAGCCGGTGACGTTGCCGCCGGGATGCGCGAGGCTCGCGGCACGACCTGCCCCCACCGGATCTTCGCCGATCGTTGCGGCAACGATCGGGATCGCCGCCGTGGCCTGTTGCGCGATCTGCGTGGCGATCCCGCCATCGGTGAAGATGAGGTCGACCGGCAGCCGGACCAGATCGGCCGCCATTGCCGGCAATCGTCCGTAATCCCCGGCAGTGAGCCGATACTCGAACGTGATATTCGCGCCGTCGATGTAGCCGAGCTCGCGCAGTCCCTCACGGAGGGCATCGAACGCCTTCGTCGATGGTGATCCCGCCGGCGACAGGATGCCGATGCGAAATACTTTTGCCGGCTGCTGAGCGCACGCCGCTCTCGGCCAAGCCGCCGCTGCGCCGGAAGCGAGGAATGCCGCGGCGCAAAACTGGAACAGATCTCTGCGGTGGCGCTGCCCGCCCTTGTTCCACGCCTTCATTGCGCGTCTCCGAAGCCGCGCGGGGCACGCGAAGTTTAATCCCGGCGCGCTCGCTTGAACACGTCGATCGGCGGCACGATCGTTGTGGAGGTTTGAAAGTTACGTCGATGGGCCGGCAACCTTATATGAGAACGTATTAGAAACACACCGCCCGGTCGATGATGTCTTCGCTATCTCGCCTTTCCCTGCCATTTCCCTGCCAAGGCTCGTAGCAGGGAAAAAACTTTTCCTGCCACGCACTGGAGATTTACCGCCAAGCTCTTGATTTTGCTTGGTGTAGCGCCGGAAATGAGAAAATTTTCCCGTTATTTCCCTGCCGGCAGGGAAAATTCGCGATGCCCTCAAGATGGGCGACGGCTAACCGCGCGGCGCGCCCGCCGCCCTCTGGAGAGCGCGAGGATCAGCAGGCCCAGCACCATCAGCACCGCAAACGCCCACCATAGGAGGATCGTGACGATGATCGGGTCCCATAGGAACGGGTGGATATAGCGCTGCACCACTGCCTGGACGAGGTTGAGGCTCGAACGGTCGAGGTCGAACCACAGCTGGCCGAGCGCGATCGGCGCCCAATGCTTGGTGTCGATCGAAACGAACACGTCACGCGCCAGCACCGCCAATCCGGCGAGGAAAATGATCCAGCCGATCAGCCGACCGATCATCGGAAAGACCTGCGCCGCGATCCTTCAGGATCTCGTCAGGCCGGTTCGGCGGGCGCGTTCACGGCGGGAAGGACAGAAAGCATTTGTCCGACGCCAAAATGTAGGTCTCCATGTAATCCTGGATTACCGGACGGCGGTCAAGCGCTTCCATGGCGCCGATCAGGGCCATCCAGTTCAGCATCTCATGCTGGCCGGCATATTCCATCTCGGCGAGAGAGCGCTTCCGCCAAGTGCCGTAATCGGCCCGCGACACCGCGTCGAACAGCAGGCGGTCGCCTTCGTGGTCGGGCCACAAATAACCATTCTTCGGTGACAGGAAAGCGTGAGACCAGCTCGACGAAGCGATCAATGCCGTCCGGTACGGCGATGCGGCGAGCACCTCCGCCACCGCGGCACCGACCTCCATGCACCGCCAAGGCGCCGGAGCTGGCGGGTCTTCGGCCTCATCGGCCGGCCGCGGCGGCTGGAAAAGATGCGCAAGACCGCCCTTGGCGTGAAGCAAGGTGCGGCCATAGCAATTGATCGCGAACGGGATGGCCGGATAGGGGAAACCCGTCCGGTCCCAGTCGAGATAAAGGAAAGTATTGGTGAAGGCGTGCGCCATCGGATCGTGCAGCGGCTTATAGGCATAGGCCATGTCAATGCCGCGTTCGATCAGACCGGTGGCGAGGTATTTGGCCGCCTCGCGATGGCCGTGCAGTTTCAGTGCCCAGTCGCCCGGCTCGCCCCAGCGGTTGGGTTTGCCGCCATTACCATTTGCCCCATTACCATTTGTCCAGGGCTTGAGCTCGAAATCCGCGTCGTAGCCTAGCAGGCAAAACGCCGGAACGATGTCCTCGCGGAAATTCTCGTACTGGTCGTCGCCCCAGATCACAACGAGATCCGGATTGAAGTCGTCCAGTATCTTGCGGATCGCGCGGAAGTCGTTGCCGAAGCGCTCGCCGCAACGATTTGCCGCCGACATCCCTTCGTCATTGCCGAGCTCGGCGATCAGCTCGTCTGGCCAGTTGGCGGGATCCTTGTATCGGGCCTCGACATTCGGAGCGGTCAGGGTCCGCTTGAACACGCTGGTCAGCCCTTCGTTGGGCAGGCACAATGTCGGCCAATGGGTTACGCCCAGACCCAGTATTTCCGCCATCTCGGTGCTCCTTCCTGTCGTGGATCGAGGATGCACCCAGACCGAAACCGATACAAAGAAAAAGATGTCAGCCGGGGGCGGATTTGTCGGCCGGCGGGCGCGGATAGACTTGCTCGATCACTTCGTCGATCCAATAAGGCGCGAGCCCCGGAACATCGATGATGCTGGGTTCCAGCGCGGCGCCGTCGAGCTCGTACAGAACGGCCCCGAGCCGCTTTTCGCCAGGCATCGGCGGCTGGATTTCGGGGCCCACCAGAAAGCTCGAAGCCGGCGCCCAGAGATAACGGGTGCCGTCACGGACGGTTTGATGCGCCTTGTGCAGATGACCGCTGGCAACCAGGGTGACCGAATGCCGCCGCACCAGCTCGATCAGCCGAGCGCGCGGCTCGGGCTTCACCGACCAATATCCGGTGTCCGGTTCGTCGGGGCTGTCGAGAAACAGCGGCCGATGCAGAAACCAGGCGATTTGCCGACCCGAGGCATCCTCCATTACCGCGTCGAGCCAGGCTGCTTGGGCCGCCTCTTCGCGGTTCCCGCTGCCGAACAGCATGGCGTCGAGGCCGACCAGGCGGACACCCCCGACATCCTCGAACCACCGGTCCAAGCCGAAATAGGCCCGCCAGCGCGCCAGCCGCTCGTCGGTGACGGGCTGACGGGGGTGTCCGGCATCCCCGACATCGTGATTGCCGGGAACCGCGCGAAAGCGCACGCCGAGCGAGCGCATGAGCTCGGCTGCGTATCGCAGATCGTCCTCGACATCGGCGCCGTCGACCGTGACGTCCCCGGTAAGGATGACGAGATCGGAGTTCTGTGCGGCGATCCAGGCCGCAAGGGGCGGCCAATTGTTGGCGAAATGCGGCTTGCCGAGGCTGAGATGCGTGTCCGAGATCTGAATTATCCGCATTCCGCCCTGCACAGAAAGGCCGCGAGATCGGGCATCCCCGCGAAGACGCGCGAACAGCCGGCGTCGATCAGGCGATCGGCATGGTCGATTGGGCAATGACGGCCACCGCAAAACCCGACGACCGGCATGCCGGCCGCGACGGCAGCCGCGACGCCGACCGTGCTGTCTTCAACGACGATACAATGCTCGCGCGGCACATCGAATTGCCGGGCTGCGAACAGGAAGAGATCGGGCGCAGGCTTCCCCCGCTCGACTTGCGAGGCGCTGAAGATGTGCGGATCGAAGAGCGGCAGCAACTGCGTTATCGATAGCGCGTGACGGACCCGATCGAGGTGGCTGTTCGAAGCGACGCAGCGCGGCACCGGCAGTGCCGCGAGCAGCTCTTCGATGCCCGGTATCGCGGTCAGCTCGCCGGCGAACGCGACATCGACACGGGCGCGGAATTTCTCGAAAAACTTGTCCGTCAGAGTACGCCCGAACCGGGCCTCGATCTCGGCGGTCAAGGTGATGCGGTTCTTGCCAAAACCGAGCACCATCGCCTCCTCCATCGTGATCGGAAAGTCGGCGGCGATCAGACATTGGCCGAGAATCCGGCCGAAAATGATCTCGCTGTCGATCAGCACCCCATCGCAATCGAAGATGACGAGAGCAGGCAAAGGCGGTCTCTAGCTGGGCGGGATTGCAGTGTATATGGACTCGGGCGGTGATCTGTCACCCTTGCACGGCGCTCATGTAAATGACAGCTCGGCCTTTTCGGCGGCCGGGTCGGGGGTCATAGTGGCGACCGAGATCCCAGCATCGGTGGAGGAGCACCATGGCCATCACTCTTTACGATCTCGCGGGCGTCGAGGCGGACCGGCGCTTCAGCCCATTCTGCTGGCGCACCCGCATGGCGCTCGCGCACAAGGGGCTCGAGGTCGAGGCTGTGCCGTGGCGCTTTACCGAAAAGGACAGGCTGCCGCAGCCGAATGGCGGCCGGGTGCCAGTCATCGTCGATGGCGGCCAAGTGGTGCACGATTCTTCGACGATCGCCGAGTATCTCGAAGAGCGCTATCCGGATCGTCCTTCGTTATTCGGCAGCGGGGCCGGACCTGCATTGACCCGGTTCATCCAAAACTGGACCGAGACCGTGCTCCAACCCGGCCTCATCGGCTTTGTCGTTCTCGATATTCACCGCCATATCGGGCCCGAGGACCAGGCCTATTTTCGGCAATCGCGCGAGGAGCGGTTTGGCAGAAAGCTCGAAGAGGTGGTCAGGGACCGCGACGCGCGGCTGCCCGCTTTCCGCGAAAGCCTGACACCGCTGCGCCGCACCGTGGAACGCCAGGATTTCCTTGGCGGCGCGGCTCCGGCCTATGCCGATTACATCGCCTTCGGCGCCTTCCAGTGGGCCCGCGCCATCAGCGACTATGAACTCCTCGCCGCCGATGACCCGGTCGCGGCGTGGCGCGGGCGTATGCTCGACCTGTTCGGCGGCCTCGCGCGCAAGAGTCCCGCCTACGGCAGCTGAGGAATGGCGGGAACGAACGCGCTCGCCACAACTGCGCTGGTCCTGCACGCGCTTTCGGCCGTCGTTTGGGTCGGCGGCATGTTCTTCGCCCATCAGGTGTTGCGGCCAGCCGCCGGGGCGCTCGATCCGGGGCCGCGCCTTGTGCTGTGGTCACGCGTTCTCGGCCAATTCTTCGCCTGGGTGATTGCCGCGATCGTCCTGCTCTTAGCGAGCGGCTATGTGCTGGTGTTCGCGGTATTCGGCGGCTTCGGAAAGGTGGGTCTCCACGTGCACCTGATGCAGGGGCTCGGCATCCTGATGATGCTGCTGTTCTTTCACCTCTATTTCGCCCCGTGGCGCCGTTTTCGCCTGGCGGTCGGCCGGGAAGATTGGGCCGAGGGCGGCCGCCAGCTCGGCCAGATCCGCACGATCGTGACGATCAACCTCGTGCTCGGATTGATCGTCGTCGCGATCGGCAGCAGCGGCCGCTACTGGGGCTGAGAGCTACCGCGCGTTGGCGTGACGCGCGAAACGCTGCAGGTCGAGGCGGCGCAAACCTGCCTCCATCGAGGTCTTGCCATCCGGCGAGGTCCAGGTTGCGCTCAAACCGCCATCGGCGCGCGGCCGAAAATGCAGGGTGCTCTTACCCTTTTCATCAAAGATGAATTCGTCATCGACGAGGCGGCCCTTGCGGCGGCTCCATTCCGCCGGTTCGTTCTCGTCGATCCCGGGCCCGATGGCGTAGACGGCCGACACTTCGGCGCCGTGCGTCTCCTCGATCGCGAGAAGCACCTCTCGGCCGTTGGGATAGAACCCGTACCATGACTGGCGACCGCTGGCACCGCCGGGTGCCGGACCTGCCGGCACCGAGCCGCCGGCGGCCCCGGCGGCGGCGTGCAAGGCAGTCCGTGGATGGACGAGCTCGTCCGGCAGGCGCATCTCGGGGCTCGGTGCTTCTCCCCAGGCCGGTTCGCAAACCCGCTCACCCTCGATCTTGTCGGCGTCGAGAAAATCGCGGATGCAGCCGCCGAAGCGGCGCAGGAACAAACCGGTCGACGACGCCCAATGCCCGGCGAGGAACGCCGGCTGGTCGACGACGCTGTACCCGATTTTCCGGCCCGCGAGGATCTCGCGGGAGTGCTCGCCGCGTCCACCCGGGTCGAAATCGTCACCGTGGAAATAGAACAACATGACGCGCGCCCGTTTGACCCGCTCGAGCAGCGGATAAAGCCGCGTCGCATTGAGACGCCACGAATCGTAAAACTCGTCGAAATTGCCGAAAGCGGCGGGCGCTGTCGCGACCACCGCGTCCACATCCTCGGAGGCGTCGGCCGCCATCAAGGCGAGGAACGCACCAAAGGACTGTCCGGCGAGCACGACGCGCCGGTAGCCCTTGCGTTTCAGCTGCCCCACCAGCTCGACCAGCCGGCGTGTACTGGCCGTCAGGGTGTCGCCATCGCGCGACCGATTGAAGCGCAGTATGTCCCACCCCGCATCGCGCAAGACTCTCAGGTAAGGCGGGGTCGGCAAATCGGAATCTTCGGTGTTGATCGAGCGACCGTGGTTCCAGACAACCGTGCCTATCGCGTGATCCGGGCCGAGCAAGGCCTCGTTAAAGGCCGGGTCGAGCCCAACCGCTCCCACCGGAGCACTGAGAAGCACAAAACCGAGAACGAGTCCCCACGCCGCCGCGATCGAGCACTGCCGCATTCCTGATGCCCCCGCCCCTTGACCTGGCTCAGGCCTAAGAATCGGGAGCTTAACAGAATGTAATCCTTTGTGTCCACTTGGTAACTACGCAAGTGGCGAGGGTAGGGACGCACGAATACCTTAGCTGATAAGGGTATTCCGCCAGCTGCGACGAACTGGCGCATTCGGTGCGCCAGATTTCGCGAGGAATTATTCCAGCCGCAGGGTCATCAAAACGATGGCGGCAAGGATCACGCCAAAGGCCTCGAAACCGGTGGTGATCTGTCCCAACGCCATGCTTACCAAAGTGGTCGCAGCAGTGGCGGCTCCAATCAATAACGGCATCGGCACATTCCGGCGTTTTGACTTCGGGGGCGAAGACGCCGATGTAACGGTTCAGCTTTTGCCGCTATTCCCTTAACGGTCCCCGTTGGAGGAAAGAATGTCGATTCTTTACGTGGCCCGCAGCTCCAAGCTCTGCCGCTGGGCCTCCGACGTCGGGCTCGGCAAGAATATGTACAAGGTTGGGTTGGACGAGGGCGATCCAAAGGCGCTGGCCGCCGCGGGTTGGGCCGGCGAAACCGATTGGACGATCGTGCGCAAGACCGCGGTCGACTATCTAAGCGAGGCGGAAGCGCTCGATCGGCTCGGCCGCAAAGAAAAGCTGATCGATCCGAACCTCTACCCAAAGCTGAAGGGAGCGGCCGGCGTATTCCAACTCACCCCCGCGCGGGTCGAGAACCACATCATCGTGACCCGGGCACTGGCAGGTCAAAGCGACCGTATCGATATCAAGCTGAAACCGGCCGACTACGCGGATTATTTGATTCACAACGCCTTGCGGTAATGGGGCTAAAGTTCGCAGATAGCCTGGACGATCAACTCTGGGGCCTCGCGCGGCAGGAAGTGGCCGGCGCGGGGTATGATGCGGCTCTGATAAGGCCCGGTAAAATGGCGGGCGGCGCCATCTGTCCTGTCCGGCGGGGAAACGCCGTCGGCTTCGCCCTGCAGAGCGATTGTCGGGACCGTGATCGGCGGTTGGCGGGCGAGCTGATCCTCGATTGTGTCGAGGGCCGGGTCGCCCGGCGCGACGCCGTAACGGTGACGATAGGATTGGATCACCACCTCGACGAAATCGGGATTGTCGAACGACGCTGCGGTTTGTTCGTAAGTCGCATCGTCAAAGCGGTAATTGGGGGACCACAGTTCCCAAAGCAGCCGGCACAGCGGGCCCCGGTTGGCCGCCAAACCCGCCCGTCCGCGCTCGGTGTGGAAGTACCATTGGTACCAACGGCGGTACTCAGTTGCGGGCGAAGCCGGGTTTGCGGCTTCGGCGATGTTCTGGATGTTGTATCCGCCGACGGTGACTAGCCCGGTGGCGCGCTGTGGCCACAACGCCGCGACGACGCAGGCGGCGCGCCCGCCCCAATCGTATCCGGCGAGAACCGCCCGTTCCAGCCCGAGCGCGTCCATAAAATCGGTGAGATCGCGGCCGAGCGCCGCCTGCTGACCCGATCGCGGCGTCCCGGCATCGAGAAACCGGGTCGGCCCGTACCCGCGAAGATAGGGCACAAACACGCGCCAGCCCCGCACCGCGAGAGGAGGCGCAACCCCGTCATAAGCGTGCACGTCGTCGGGAAAACCGTGCAGCAGAATGACCGGCCGTCCTCCTGCCGGCCCGCTCTCCTCGTAGGCGATCTCGAAAGTCGCGGTGCGGATCGTCTTCATGATGCGGCGAGCCGTAACGGGGAAAGACCGTAGCCGCCATCGGTCAGCCATCGCCTGACGGTCTCGACGTCAACCGATCTGGTCATACCGGTCCCCTTGCCGTGCCGTAATCGGCGGCAAAATCGCAGTCTGCCGCAAGGGTGGCAAGGGGGCCGGATCGGCTGGGGGGCGCTTAGTCGGCTTTCGCCAGGGTGCCGGTGAGCATGTCGGCCTTGCGGTTGAGGGCGGCGATCAGGCCGTCGACGCCGTCGGTTCGCAGGATAGCGCCGAATTCGGAGCGGCGGGTCGCCACCTCGCTGATCGCGCCGTCCAGGTAGATGTCGGAGATCAGCCACCCATCGCCGTTGCGGCGCATCATGTAGTCGACCTTGACCGGGTCGCCATTGGCCTTCACGATCTGGCGGCGCACCATGAGGCCAGCGGCCTCGGGCTGTTCGCCCGTGACCTGCAATTTCTGTCCGGCATAGCTGTCGAAGCGGTCGGCATAGATCGCCGAAATATACCGGCCGAAGCTTTCGGTGAGTTGCTGGCGCTGAGCCTCGCTGAGACCAGCCCAGTACGATGGGCCGACCGACAAGCGGGTCATCGACGGGATGTCGAAGGTCCGACGGATGACCGGTTCGAGCTGCGTGAACCGTCCGCTCTGCCCGAGAATGCGGCCGTTCTTCATCGTGCCGAGCAGCGCATCGTAGAGCCCTTGCACCGTGTCGCCGCCGCTCGCCGGCGTCGCATGGACGGGGTAGGAAAACATGGCGAGCCCGATACCCGCGGCGAGCGCAACGGCCTTCCATATTGGGGATTTCGATGGCATCGAGTTGCGCATGGTCGGGTCTCTCCTGTTTGTCGCCGCCTGTTCCTCGGCACCTTTGTTGCACCGGGGCGAGTGGCGCTCGTTTGACCGTGCGTAAAGAAATCGTTAAATCGGTCGGGGCTGGCTCTATATGTTCTCCTTACGCCGGGTCGGCGTCGCGATGGGCAGGATGGACCGCTGGCGCGTCAATCTTCTGGGCCGGTTCGAGTTGCGCGCTCCGGATGGGCAGGAGGTTGCGCTCGGCGCCCGGAAGTCCATCGCCTTGCTGGCGCTTCTTGCCGCGGCGCCCGGGCAGCGGGTCTCGCGCGACAGGGTTGCCGTGCTGCTGTGGGAGGACATGCCGGATGCCCAGGCGCGCGGCAATCTGCGTCAGCTGCTGGCCGCCACCCGACGCCCCGCGCCATTTCTGGAAGCAGATACCGGCTCGATCGGCTTCTCTGCGGGGATGGTCGAAACCGACCTTGCCGCCTTCGAGGCGGCGATCGCGGAGGACACGCCGGCGGCGCTGGAACGGGCGGCCGGGCTGTATCGGGCTGACCTGCTCGATGGTTTTTCGTTGCGGGACCGCGACTTCGGTGAATGGCTGACCGGGGAACGCGAGCGGCTGCGCGAGCATGCCGTGCAACTTTTCCTGCGCTTGATGGAACAAGCCGCAGCAATCGGGGTCGAGCCGGCGATCCGCTGGGCGCTGCGCATTCTTGCGGTCGACCCGGTACACGAGCCGGCGCATCGGGCGCTGATGGAGCTCTATGCCGCTCAGGGCCGGCACGCCGCCGCTCTTCGGCAATACGAGCAGCTGCGCGAGACGCTCGCGCGCGAACTCGACACTCGGCCGGAGCCGGAGACCGATGCGCTCGCCCGCCGGATCCGAGATGATAGGCGCAGCCCTGACCGACCCGTTGTCGAGCCCTTATCGGTAGAGAGCGAAGGCACCATGCCAGTCGAGGCGCGGCCATTGCCCGATCCGCCGCCGGTTCCCGAAATGCCGTCCATCGTCGTGCTGCCGTTCCAGAATCTCAGCGCCGATCCTGAGCAGGAGTATTTCTCCGACGGCATCGTCGAGGAAATCACGACGGCCCTGTCGCGTTTCCGGTCGCTGTTTGTGATCTCCCGCAACTCCGCCTTTACCTACAAGGGCCGCGCCGTCGATGTCCGGCAGGTCGGCCGCGAGCTCGGCGTCCGATATCTGCTGGAAGGGAGCGTCCGCAAGGCGGCCAACCGGGTGCGCATCACCGGGCAGCTGATCGAGGCCGAGAGCGGAGCCCATCTCTGGGCGGACCGTTTCGATGGCACGCCCGAGGATATCTTCGATCTGCAGGATCAAGTGACCTCGAACGTTGTGGGCGCGATCTCGCCGGCGCTCGAACAGGCCGAGATCGACCGCATCAAGCGGAAACCGACCGAGAGTTTGGGTGCGTACGACTACTTTTTGCGCGGACGGGCAGCTCTGCACGAGGGGAGCGTGCAAGGTCACAAGGACGCATTGCAGCTTTTCTACCGCGCGATCGAACTCGACCCCGATTTCGCTTCGGCCTATGCGATGGCCGCGTACAGCTACTGCCATCGAAAAACCAATGGCTGGATGATTGACCGAGACGAGGAGATCGCAGAGACCGCGCGTTTGGCGCGCCGGGCGATGGAGCTGGACAAGGATGATGCGGTCGCGCTGAGTTGCGGCGGTTTCGCGCTCGCCTACGTCGTCGGCGAGCTCGACGCCGGTGTCGCCTTCATTGACCGGGCACTTTTGCTTAACCCGAACTTGGCGACAGCGTGGATCGTCAGCGGCTGGGTACGCGTTTGGCTTGGCGAGCCGTAGATCGCGATCGAACACCTCGCGCGAGCAATGCGCCTGAGCCCTCTCGATCCGCTGATCAACCGGACGCGAACGACAACGGCACATGCCCATTTCTTTGCAGGCCGCTACGATGAAGCTTTGTCCTGAGCGGCGATGGCACTACGCGAGTGGCCCGACTACCAGACCGCGCTGCGCATCGCGGCGGCGAGCAATGCGCTTGCCGGGCGCGCGGAAGAAGCTAAGAAAGCGCGGGAGCGGCTGCAGAAGCTCGATCCGAAGCTGCGAATTTCCAATCTCGAGGACGAATTGGGGCCGTACCACCGACCGCAAGATATCGTCAGATATGCCGACGGCTTGCGGGCGGCCGGATTGCCCATTGACTAAAAGTAATCAAATTTGGATCGCAAGCCCAAGCAGCCCGGTCTGGACTGTCGCTTCCCCTTTGTGAGATGGTGAGGATCATGATCTTGCCCCGTCTTGCGCCCTTGGCGGCGATCGCGTTTGCACTCTTTTTTGCGCCGGGCGCCTCGAGAGCGCCGGCAGGGGAGACCGATCGGGTCTACGCTCGGTTCGAGATCTTCGGGTTTGCCGGCTTCCACGTGCTGACCAACCGCACCACGATCCAGGAAATCGGGGACCGATACGCAATCTCGATGGACCTCGACACCCGCGGCCTTGCGAGCATCTTCGTCGAGCTCACGAGCCACTCGGAGGTCCGCGGAGAGTTGGCCAAGGGCGCCGCTCGCCCCGAGGCATATCGCGCCGATGTGCGCCGAAACGGTGCGGAGCGGCATTATGCGGTGGATTACCGGCGCGACGGCAGCGTGGCAAACGCCACAACTCCGGCTCCCTCCGGCGAACCTTTTGTCGTCGCGGCCGAGCAAACCCGCGGGGCCGTCGACCAGCTGACGGCGTATTTCTTAATCGAGACGCAGCTTGGCCATGGAGGCTCGTGCTCGCTGGTCGTCCCGGTTTTCGACGGCAGCGGCTTCTATAATCTTCGCTTCTCCGATCTGAAGCGGGATACGTTGTCGGCCGACGGGTACCAGAAGTTCGCCGGTCCGGCGCAGGTTTGCCAAGTCGTGCGCGAGGATATCGTCGTCAACCCGGACAGGAACGAGGATACCTATAAGCGCGGCCGGATCTGGTACGCCCGGGTGGCGGGCGATCGAATGATGCCGGTGCGGATGGAGTACGACACCGCATTTGGCGTCGTTAAGGGCTATCTCGCAGAGGTGCGCGGGCACGGCGCCACCCTTCAACTGGCCGGCGACTAGCAACCCGCCTTAGGGCGCGGTTCCCATCCGGGTCTCCTCGACAAAGCGCTCAGTGGCCGCGTCGATAGTTCGGCCCTTGCGTCCCCGTGGGGCATGAACATAGAGGGAGGCGCCGCCATGGCGTTGATCCTCGGCTTTTGGTGGCCGCGGGATTTGGTAGACCAGGGGTGCAGCATGGTCGGCGAGCAGCAATTCCGGCCGATAGACGCTGTTGAGGCTGAACAGGCTCTTGACGAAGTTGGTTTGCCCCCGGAGCAGCAGCCGGGCGGCGATCCCTGAGGCGTCCCACAGCTGGCGCCAGTCGAGATGCCTGCGGTAGATCGCCAGCTGGGTCGTCACCAGTTCGCGGTAGAACTCGGCGAGCGGTAGGCGGGTCGGCAACACTGCGTGCTGGATGTCGAATAGGCGGTAATCGCGGGTCTCCAGCCGGCGGCCGTCGGTGATCCAGCTCTCGGTCCCCGGATAGGGGGTGTTGACGCTGATATTGATGACGTCGGGCATCTCCAGGCACCACTCGCGCACGATCCGGAAGCGCTCGTGGTCCCAATCGGGGTCTGCGATCAGGTTGATCGCGACATTGACGCCGAGCGAGCGGGCGAATTCGACCGCCTCGAAGTTGCGGCCGAGCGAGACGCGTTTGCGGTATTTCCGCAGCCCCTCCTCGTCGATCGCCTCGAGGCCAAGGAACATGGTCTTGAGCCCAAGCCGTTGCCAAAGGCGGAACACCTCCTTGTTGCGCAGCAACACATCGCCACGGGTCTCGAGATAATAGCGCTTGTGGATGCCGGCGGCGGCGACTGCCTCGGCGATCTCCATCCCATGCCGCTCGTGGATGAACGCAACGTCGTCGACGATGAAAACACCTGGTTCGCGGATCGACAGCAAATCCTCGACAACCCGCTGCGGGCTTACCAGCCGATAGCTACGGCCATAAAAGGTCCAGGCGCTGCAAAACGAGCAATCCCAGGGACAGCCGCGCGAGAATTCGATCGAGGCGCAGGGATCGAGCGTGCCCAGAAAATACTTCCGGCGGTGGCGCAGCAGATCTCGTGCCGGCATCAAATCATCGAGCGAATGGACAAAACTCGGGGGCGGCCCCTCTCCGGCCGCGGTGACCGCGCCGGGAATTGCGCTGATCCCGTTCCCGGTCTCGATTGCGGCGGTGAGGAGTGGCATGGCGGCCTCGCCTTCGCCCTTGAGCACACAGTCGACGGCGCCTGCCCCGTGCTCGATGATCGCGCGCGCTGTAAAGGAGGCGCTGTGCCCGCCGACGCAAACAAAGATTTCTGGAAACTGCGCCTTGGTCGCCTTGGCGAGATCGACGATCTCGGGCACGTTCGCCAAGTAATTGCACGAAAACGCTACGATTTCGGGCCGCCAGCGTTGCAGCAAACGGAAATACGCCCGATGGTCCTCGACCTGCAGATCGATCAGCCGGACCTGGTGCCCAGCCCGGCGCAGCGCTTGCGCGACGAGCTCGAGCCCGAGCGGCTCGAGCCGCAAAAACACTTTTGTGTACATCAAGGGTCCGGGGTGGACGCCAAGCAGCCGCACGGGAGGCCCCTCCTGGCAATTCAACCGTCTGAGCCCGAACCCGCCGAGCGCAGCGAGGTTCCACCGCCTATCGAAAATAGAGTATCGCTGGCGTGAAGACGCTAACCCTGAGAGATGCCGGATGACGCAGGATTGGACAAAGATCGCCGCCGACCTGGATCGCCTGTTGAAGCTGCGGGCGATCCCGTTCGGCATGAAACTCTTCGAGAGCCGCGACGAGATGGAGGCAATTCCGAGGATTCGCCGGCCGAAATCGGTGCACACGCTCGATCAGGTCGTCGCGCAAGCCGCCCGCCTCGGCTGGACCGTCGGCATCACGAGCGAGGATCTCGTCGGAGCGCAATGCCGGGCGGTGGTCGGGCTCGGCCTGGCAAAAGACGAGAAATGGCGCTCCGGCGAGCACATGGTCGGGATCTGGTACAGCGCGCCCGAGGACGCGCGAGCACATCAGGGTGCCATGGAATGCGTGCCCGACGGCCGCTACGAGGCACTCGCCGTGGCACCGCTGGCGAGCGGCCGGCTCAACCCGCCGGACATCGCCCTGTTCTATGCGACGCCGGGCGCGATGATCTACTTCATCAACGGCTTGCAGTGGGCGGGCTACAAGCGGTTCGACTGGAGCATCGTCGGCGAGTCGGCCTGCGCAAATTCGTGGGGACGTGCGCTCAAAACCCGCGAGCCGAGCCTGTCGATCCCATGCTTCGCCGAGCGCCGCTACGGCGGCGTGCTCGACGACGAGATGCTGATGGCGTTACCGCCCGACGATATCCCCAAGGCGATCGCCGGTATGGAGGCGCTCGCCAAGAACGGCCTGCGCTACCCCTTCCCGCAATACGGCATCCAACAGGACGTCCGCGCCGGCATGGCTGTCAGCTACCCCGGCCGCGGAGGCTGACGCTCACCTTACTCCTGGGCGCTTCAGGCGGCGGCCGCTCGGCGAGTGCCTCGGCCCTTCGTGGAGGATCGGTCTGGCGCTCTTCGCGACCTTGGCTTGGTCCTGGGTTGTCCTTTCAGGGAAGTGAGATCGCCGAGCGACACGATGCCGATGAGGCGTTTATCCCGACTCACCACGGGCAGGCGGCGGACCCACCAACCCCGCATCTTTTCGGACACTTCCTCGACGCTCTCGCTTTCGAAGCAATACAGCACATCGGAGGACATCGCCTGGCCGACAGTGGTCTTTCCCGGATCCAGGCCCTCTGCCGCGACTTGCACGGCGATATCGTGGCCGGTGATCGTTCCGATCAACCGACTGTCTTCGCCGACCGGAAGCGCTCCGGAATCGAGGTCCGCCATCAGACGCGCCGCGGTCTTCAGGGTGTCGCTGGGGCTCACCGTCTCGAGGTCCGGCGTCATCACGTCGGCTATTTTCATGCGACCCTCCCAACACCTCCATCGGAGGCTAGCCACAATTGGCAAACGTTTTAGTAACAATCACCGTTCCCGCTCGCGTCTTGGAGGCATTGGTGCGGCATGTCCCTCCCCGTTATAACGGGAGGGTGCTGAGCGCCTCAAACAAGAGCGTCAGCGCAGAGCGAGCTCCCAATCGAGATCTTCGACCGGCTCGCGTTGCTCGCCCGGGTGCGATGCCCGGGCAAGCCAGGTAAAATAAGGCGAGAGTAGCTGCATCGTTGCCCAGTAGCCGGCGCCCGTCGCCAGCAATGCGACCAGCACCCGGATCGACTCCGGCGGAATGACAAACATGTAGGCGAGAAACCCGAGCGCCGTCCAAATCACCGCGATCGGGTTGACCCCTTTCCAGTACCAGTACGGACCCTCGGTCTCGAACAATGCGACGAGGTCGATGCGCATCCGCTTGACCAGCAGATAATCGGCGATCAGCACCCCGGCGATCGGTGAGAAGACGTTCCCCAAAATCCCGACGTAAGTCGTGTATCCGCTCGCGACGTCCGGGATCGCAGAGAGGATGATGCCGAGCACGCTGATGACCAACGTGGTCCAGAACCGCCCCAGTCGTTCGAAGATGTTCGACAGTGACAAGCCGCCCGTATAGAGGTTGAGAACATTGATCGTCCAGTTGTCGAGCGCGATGACGATCAGAAACAGCAGAAAGACGAACCAGCTGGTGGTGAGCCCGGAGGCAACCTCGAATACATTGGCGGTCTTGCCGAGCGTGGCCGCCGCCCCGTAGGCGCCAATGCAGGCGGCAAAGCATCCGCCGCCGACCTTGCCGAGCAAGGTGCCCCACCACATGTCGGTGCGCGAGCGGGTGTAGCGGCAAAAATCGGCCGAGTCGGTGACCATCGTCAAAGATCCCGCGGCGACGACATTCATCCAGGTGACGAAGAGGAGCCAGCCGGCTTCCGGCTTCCCGGCGTAGTGAAACACCTGGGACGGCGCGTAATTGGGGTCACTGTGCGTTCCCAGCAAAACCAGCACAAACGACAGGATCAGAATTTTGAAGGGAAGCGCAATTCGGGAGAGATGCTTCAACGAATCATAACCGATGATCGCGACGATCGCCTGCAGAACGGCGAAAATGACGCTGATCGTGACCAGCGAATGCGGCGTTCCGGTCCACCGATCGAGGATTGCGACGACCGCGAGGGAGCCCGCCACAGTCTGGTATGCGAACCAGTAGGTCGAAGCGATCGTGCGCAGAAAGGAGGGCACCCATTTGGCCCCGCGCAAGCCATAAACCATGCGCATCGAGACTTGCCCCGGCAACCCGTAATCGACCCCGACGGTTGCGGTGATGGTATAGGCAATGGTCGCCAGCAGCACTCCGGCGGTTATCGCGCCAACCGCGCCCCAGAACGACAAACCCGAAACGACGGCCATGCCGCCGACCAGCATCGATCCGGGATTGAGCGCGAACCCGAAAATAATCGCGAATATGTCGTGCCACCGCACGGTCTTCAGTTCCGGCGGGACCGGCTCGATGCCGAATTGCTCGACGCCCTTGGGCTGATGATACCTCCTGCGGATCTTTTCCTCGATTTCCGCGACCGAATGCATTGCTGTTCTCCATCGGATCTGTCGAACAGCGATCCCGCAATAACCATGCCATCAAAAGATGTGCTTAAATAACGGGCAACCTGCCCAGGTAAAAGTCAGGTCGCGGCAATGCGCATCGGTTATTTATTATTCACCGTCGGGTATAAGGGATTTTCTGATTTCATTTCTGCTTAAATTGGTGTCATCAGCTCAGCGCTTTCCGATAAACGCTCAAATCGAGGCATTCTCGGACGGGGATCCGCACCATTTTGTCTCAGGCGGCCTGTTCGATCGTCCCCGTGTCGCCGGCCAAAGTGGTGCGGCGCACGTCGCGCACTTCGGTGCGGTCGAAGCGGCGGGCGCGGTGCATCGTCGCGCGGTTGTCCCAGACGACGAGGTCGTGGGGCCGCCATGAGTGCGAATAGACGAAAGCAGGCGCTGTCGCATGCTCGGTCAGGTCGCGTAGGAACATGCGCCCTTCGGGGATCGTCCAGCCGACGATCGCGCCGGCATGCGAGGAGAGGAACAGTGATTTGCGGCCGGTTTCCGGATGAGTTCGGACCAGCCGCTGCCGCACCGGCCGGAACGCCGCGATTTCCTCCGGCGCCAGATCGGTGAACCCGATCGCTTCGCGCGAATAGATCAGCGAGTGCTCGCAGACGAGGTCCTCGATCTCGACTTTGGTGCGGTGATCCAGGGCGTCATAGGCGGCGCGCATATCGGCGAATTCGGTGTTGGCGCCCCAAGAGGGAAGGACCCGCGCGGACAGCAGCGAATATTTCGCCGGAACCGGGCGGAACGAGCTGTCGGAATGCCACAGCCGGTCGCCCAGCTTGAAGAACCACACCCGATCCTCGTCGGACATGATGTTGCCGTGCTGGTCGAGGTTGGAAAAATCCGCGATCCCAGGGCCGAGCCGTTGGTCCTCGCGCTTCCTGACATGCCCGGGCGTGTTGTAATTTTCGAGCTCCCCGAAATGCCGGGTGAACGCGATCTGCTCTTCGTCGGTGAGGTTCTGGTCGCGAAAGATGAGCACGGCATATTCGTTCATGCCCGCCTCGACCGCATCGATCTCGCCCGAGGTAAGCGGCTTCCGGCAATCGACACCCGAAATCTCTCCGGCGAAGACCGGCTGGAGTGGACGGATCGATACGGGCATTCGTTGAACCTCCCGATTTAGGGTAACTGCTTAGTCTCCTTCCACTGCCCGCTGCCGCAACGCCGCAAGCCAGCGCCTCAGCAAGGCGGCGTGCGCAGCGAGGTGCGCCTCGATCTGCTGCCCAACCTGGTCTCGATACATACTGACCGCGAGATTACGTTCCTCGCCCAGCTTGATGGCCGCCTCCGCGTCCTCATCCGACAGCCACCCGAGAGCGCGGGCCGCCCGAATAGTTGCGTTCGGCGATGCGGCGCTGACATTTTCCAGTGCCGCGAGCATCTTCTGACAGGCTTTCCAAACCGCCTCGAAGGAATAGATTAGCCGCAGGACCGCACCGTCGCGCTCTACCAGTGTGCGTTCCGCCTTCCCGGCCAACTCGTCCAGCGTGGCAAGCGCAGCCGCTGCTTCCGCGAGCCGCCGGTCTATCCTTTCCACTTCACCCCCTCGCGGCGAACCTCGTCGATGAGGCTGGGAGCGGCACCACGCAGGTCGACGATATCGACATCGTAAGGAATCGAGCTCCCCCCTACGCTCTCAGCCAGATCGGAGAAGAAACCAGCGGGCAATTCGTCCCGGGGCAGTATCGCGATATCGATGTCGCTGTGCTGGAAGGCCTCACCGCGGGCACATGAGCCGAACAACCACACCTCGGCATCGTGCTCACCCAGCGCAGCGAGCACCATCCGCCGCAATTCCTCGATCGCCTGTTCGCGAACGGTGTTTGCCACGAGGTCGCCGCGTTCATCCTGCCAGCCGGCGTTGCGCCGGACGGCGGGCGAGGTAGGGGCGAAGGTATTGCCCGGTGTAGCTCGCCTCGCATGACGCGATGTCTTCGGGGGTGCCGGTGGCGACGATATGGCCGCCGGCGTCGCCGCCTTCGGGGCCGAGATCGATGATCCAGTCGGCGGTCTTGATGACTTCGAGATTGTGCTCGATGACGAGCACCGTGTTGCCGGTCTCGACCAGCGCGTGCAATACGTCGAGGAGCTTGCGCACGTCGTCGAAGTGCAGCCCGGTCGTCGGCTCATCAAGGATGTAGAGGGTGCGGCCGGTGGCACGCCGCGACAATTCCTTGGCCAGCTTGACGCGCTGCGCTTCGCCGCCCGACAGGGTCGTCGCCGGCTGGCCGATATGGATGTAGCCGAGCCCGACCCGCTGTAGGGTTTGCAGTTTGTCGCGGATCGCCGGCACGGCGCGGAAGAAATCGGCGCCTTCGTCGACCGTCATGTCGAGCACGTCGGCAATGCTCTTCGTGCGGAACAGCACCTCCAGGGTCTCGCGGTTGTAGCGCCGGCCTTTGCAGACGTCGCACTGGACGTACACATCCGGCAGAAAGTGCATCTCGATCTTGATGACCCCGTCGCCCTGACACGCCTCGCAGCGCCCGCCCTTGACGTTGAACGAGAAGCGGCCGGGCAGATAGCCGCGCGACTTAGCCTCCGGCAGCCCGGTAAACCAGTCGCGGATCGGCGTGAAGCAGCCGGTATAGGTCGCCGGGTTCGAGCGTGGGGTGCGGCCGATCGGCGACTGGTCGATGTCGACAATCTTGTCGAGAAACTCGACGCCTTCGAGGCCGCCGAGCGGCGCCGGCTGCTCGCGCGCATTGTTGAGCCGTTTGGCGAGCGCCTTGTACAAGGTCTCGACGATCAGGGTGGACTTGCCGCCGCCCGAGACGCCGGTCACGCAGCAGAAGGTGCCGAGCGGGATTTCGGCGGTGATGCCCTTCAAATTGTTCCCGGTCGCCTCGATGATGCGGAGAATTTGGCCCGGGTGGCCGATGCGGCGGATCGGTGGCACCGGGATCTCGCGCTTTCCGGTCAAATATTGGCCGGTGATGCTTTCGGGGTTGGCCATGATCGCCTCGGGGGTCCCCTCAGCGACGACATGCCCGCCGTGAACCCCGGCGCCCGGGCCCATATCGACGACCCAATCGGCGGTGCGGATCGCTTCCTCGTCGTGCTCGACGACGATTACCGTATTGCCGAGATCGCGCAGGCGCTTCAAGGTCGCGAGCAAGCGCCCGTTGTCGCGCTGATGCAATCCGATCGACGGCTCGTCGAGGACGTAGAGCACGCCGGTCAGCCCCGAGCCGATCTGGGAGGCGAGCCGGATGCGCTGGCTCTCACCACCCGACAATGTGCCCGAAGCCCGAGACAGGGTCAGATATTCAAGCCCGACATTCTTCAAAAAGCCGAGGCGCTCGTTGATTTCCTTCAGGATGCGCTGGGCGATTTCACGCTGGCTCGGGGTCAGGTCGCCGCTGATCCCGGAGAACCACGTGCCGGCCTCGGCGATCGACATCGCGGCGATTTGGCTGATGTGCTTGCCGCCGATCTTGACGGCGAGCGCCTCCGGTTTGAGCCGATCGCCGCCGCACACCTCGCAGGTCTTGGCGCTCTGATAGCGCCCGAGCTCCTCCTTGACCCAGGCGCTGTCGGTCTCGCGGAAGCGCCGCTCCATGTTCGGCAGGACGCCCTCGAACGGCCGGTCGGTCGTGTATTTCCGCAGCCCGTCGTCATAGGTCATCTTGATCGGCTCGCCGTCCGACCCGTAGAGGATCGCGCGCCGCATCTTTTCCGGCAAATCCTGCCACGGCGTGCGCATGCTCTTGCGGAAATGCCGGGCGATGCTCTCCAGGGTCTGTGTGTAATACTGCGAGCTTGAATGCGACCACGGGCTGACCGCACCCTCGGCGAGGGTGCGGCGGGTATCGTGCACGACAAGATCGGGATCGAAATAGAGTTTCGTGCCGAGACCGTCGCAGGCCGGGCAGGCGCCAAACGGGTTGTTGAACGAAAAGAGGCGCGGCTCGATCTCCGGGATCGTAAAGCCGGAGACCGGGCAGGCGAATTTTGCCGAGAAGATCGTCTGCTCGCCGGTATCCGCGTTCTCGGTGATCGCGATGCCGTCGGCCAGTTCGAGCGCGGTCTCGAACGAATCCGCGAGCCGGTTGCCGAGCTCGCCGTCGACGATGATGCGATCGACGACGATCTCGATGTCGTGCTTCAAATTCTTGTTGAGCCCGCGAACTTCGTCGAGCTCGAGCATTTTGCCGTCGATCTTGACCCGTTGGAAACCGCGCCGCTGCAATTCGGCCAATTCCTTGCGGTATTCACCCTTGCGCCCGCGCACGATCGGGGCGAGCAGATAGAGCCTTGTGCCCTGCGGCATCGCCTGCACACGGTCGACCATCTGCGACACGGTCTGGCTGACAATCGGCAGTCCGGTCGCCGGCGAGTAGGGGATGCCGACCCGAGCCCACAACAGGCGCATATAGTCGTAGATCTCGGTCACGGTGCCGACCGTCGAGCGCGGGTTGCGCGAGGTCGTCTTCTGCTCGATCGAGATCGCCGGCGACAGGCCCTCGATCGATTCGACCTCGGGCTTCTGCATCAATTCGAGGAACTGCCGGGCATAGGCCGACAGGCTCTCGACATACCGGCGCTGGCCCTCGGCATAGATCGTGTCGAAGGCGAGCGACGATTTGCCCGACCCCGACAGCCCGGTGATCACCACCAGGCTGTCGCGCGGCAATTCGACATCTATGTTCTTGAGATTGTGCTCCCGCGCGCCGCGGATCCGGATCTGCTGCTGCATGCCAAAGACCTTACCGCGGTGCCGCGGCCGACGCCACCGCCGGCATGGCCCCCTCACCCCGACCCTCTCCCCGCAAACGGGGCGAGGGAGCAGAGGCGGAGATTCCCTCGCCCCGTTTGCGGGGAGAGGGCTAGGGTGAGGGGCACCGGTGGCTGATCACACCGCGACGCGGGGCGGCGATTCGCGCGGGGTGACAGCGACATCGAGCTTGTGCGAAAGGCGCAGCACGGTGATCGGCACGGGCTTGCCGACCCGCTCCTCGGTCATCAGCCTGTGCAATTCGTCGACATCGCCGACCGGGATTCCGTCGACCGCTACGATGATGTCGCCGCTCAGCAGCCCGCCGGCGCGGGCGGCGCCGTCGGGAGCGGTCGATTGGATGCGCACCCCGGTCTCGCGGGTCAGCTCGTGAAACCGCGCGACCCGGCGGGACAGCGGCACATTCTGGCCGGCGACGCCGATATAGCAGCGCCGCACCCGGCCTTCGCGGATCAGCCGAGCCGCGACGAACTCGACGGTAGCCGCCGAGATCGAGAAGCAGATGCCCTGCGCCACGCCGATGATCGCCGTATTGATCCCGACAACCTCGCCCGAGGCGGTGACCAGCGGCCCGCCGGAATTACCGGGGTTGAGCGCGGCGTCGGTCTGGATCACGCTGTCGATCAGCCGGCCGGACCGGGTGCGCAAGGAGCGCCCGAGCGCGCTGACGACCCCGGCGGTGACAGTGCACTGAAAGCCGAACGGGTTGCCGATCGCGACAACCAGCTGGCCGACCCGCAGGCGGCGCGAATCGCCGAGCCGCGCAAAGACCGGCGCCTCGCCTTCGAGCCGCAGCACGGCGAGATCGGTGTCGGGGTCGTCGCCGACCAGGGTCGCCGCGAGCGTGCGCCCGTCGGGAAAGGTCGCTTGGATCTTGCGGGAGCTGCTGACGACATGGCTGTTGGTCAAGACATAGGCGTCGGGCGTGAACACGACACCGGAGCCGGCGCCGCTGCCGCGTTCGTTCGCTCCGGTGACCTGCAGGTGAAGGACCGCGGGCCCTACTCGGTCGACGGCGCCGATCACGGCGCGGGAATAGGCGTCGAGCAGAGCGATATCCTCGGCCGCGGCCGAGCTCCCGAATGACGGATCGCCCGGCTCGACATCGCCGCCGATCGGATCGTAAATGGGAGTGAGGTAGGTCATGTCATATGCTTCCATGGGAAGAATAAAGTAGGAACATTCTCGGGGTTTGATAAGATGGGGGTCCGATGAACACGACAGGGCGGTGCTCCGATGGCTGGTAGCGTCAACAAGGTAATCCTGGTCGGCAATCTCGGCCGCGACCCCGAGATCCGCTCGACCCAGGACGGCATGCGGATCGCCAATTTGGCGGTCGCGACCTCGGAGACCTGGCGCGACAAGATGTCGGGCGAGCGCAAGGAGCGCACCGAATGGCACCGCGTGGTGATCTTCAACGAGCGCCTTGCCGAGTTCGCCGAGAAGTATCTGAAGAAGGGTCGCAAGGTTTATGTCGAGGGCGCGTTGCAGACCCGCAAATGGACCGATAATTCGGGGCAGGAGCGCTACACGACCGAGATCGTGCTGCAGCGTTTCCGCGGCGAACTGACAATGCTCGACAGCGCCGGCGGCGCCAGCGGCCCGCCGATCGAAGGCGGCTACGACGAGGGCGGCTTCGGCGACGAGCCGCGCGCCTCGGTCGCCCCGGCTCGCAGCCGCACCCCGGTCAACGACCTCGACGACGATATCCCGTTCTGAGCGTTTGGCTCAGCGCGGCGCAGATAAATATCAAAGTCTTACCCGTCACTCCGCCGAAAGCGGGGTCCACGGCAACCGCTGAGACCACAAATCTTGCTTGGCACCAACAAAATGTCGTCATACGCGGGCGTGACCCGCGCATCCACACGGTTGCTGGAACCGCCTGCGCCGGTTGCGGGGACGTAGATGGCCGGATCAAGTCCGGCCATGACGCCCTGAGCCTACAGCGAAGCTCTGCTGCCGGTTTCCCAACGGAGCTCGGTCGCAGAATCAGAGTGCTGTACGACTGGAAGATTGTAGTGCGTCTTCGAGGCCTCGCTTCGCGAGGCACCTCAGGATGAGGCATTTTCTCGATGCCGTTAGCTACATACCCTCATGCTGATGATGAGGCCCGCCCGGCGGCGCGCCTGGAAACACGCAATGCGGCCAATGCAGCGGGGATCGACCGTGGTTGATGCCGAATCCCGAAGTTGTGAAATTGACAAACTATGCCGGCTATGATAACGTCCCCAATGCCGATCTCTCGGGTGTCGAAGCTTTTTGGTGCATAAAAACAGCCAGAAACAGCAAACGAACAGCCACCTCTCTGGCTGTTGTTTCACCTGCAAAGCAATCGCCAGCCCAGGATTTCTGCGGGAGGATGAGGCATCGTTGGCTGCTAAGCTTGCCGGCAAAACAGTAAAAACAGCGCGAACCGAGATCGGTCGCTTGACGCCCGCGACAGGCTCGGCGCGTGCTATAAACCCAGGATGAAAGCAGCAGATTGCGGTCCATGCGCTGGAAGCTGTTCCGGAGGCTCGAGTGATGTCGCATCCGCCGTTCCGTGCCGACCATGTCGGCAGTCTGTTACGCCCGCCGGAGTTGTTGCGGGCAAGAGCCGAGCATCAGGCCGGCCGTCTCTCGGGCGAGGAGTTGCGCCGTGTCGAGGACGCGGCGATCCGCGATGCGGTCCGGATGCAGCAGGAGATCGGCCTCGAAGGGGTGACCGACGGCGAATTCCGTCGCGGCTCCTGGCATATGGATTTTCTGTATCAGATTGGCGGGGTGGCCAAGACCGAGCAGTCCCTGCGCATCCAATTCCGAAACGAAGCGGGCCCGGTCGAGGCGGCGCTGGGAGCCTTTCGCATCAGCGGCAAGCTGACCCTAGACAAGACGATTTTTGCGGAGGATCTCGTCTATCTGAAATCGGTGGCGGCGGCGGGAACGGTGGCGAAACTGACGATCCCGTCGCCGTCTATGCTCCATTACCGCGGCGGCCGGGCGGTGATCGATCAGGCCGCCTATCCCGATATGGAGGCGTTCTGGCACGACCTCGCCGAGGTCTACAGGAAGGAGATCGCCGGGCTCGCGGCACTCGGCTGCACCTATCTGCAGCTCGACGACACCAGCCTCGCCTATCTCAACGACCCGGCGCAGCGCGCCTATGTCGAGAGCATCGGCGGCGACGGCGAGCACCAGCACCTGATCAACATCCGCCTGATCAACCAGGCGCTCGCCGGCAAGCCGCCCGGCATGACGGTTTGCACACATATGTGCCGCGGCAATTTCCGCTCATCGTGGGTGGCCGAGGGCGGGTACGACCATGTCGCCGAGGCGCTGTTCGGCGAGCTCGCGGTCGACGGCTTCTTTCTCGAATACGACGACGCCCGCTCGGGTGGTTTCGAACCGCTGCGCTTTGTGCCGAGGGGTAAAAAGCGGGTGGTGCTGGGCCTCGTCACCAGCAAGCGGGCGGCACTCGAAAGCAAGGACTTGCTGAAGCGCCGGATCGACGAGGCGGCAAAATACGTGCCCCTCGAGCAGCTCTGCCTGAGCCCGCAATGCGGCTTCTCATCGACCGTCGAGGGCAACGCTCTGACTCGGGACGAGCAGATCGCCAAGCTACGCCTGGTGGTCGAAACCGCCCGCGAGATCTGGGGCTAAACCGTTAATTTACAAAAGGCGCGTTGACATCAGCCCTTACCATGAACATATATGAATGAATGTTCATTCATGTAAGCGCCAACCAGCGAGACTGAGATGAGCAAGCAGATCGAGTTGCTGCGGGCGCGGCGCTTCCTGCCGCTGCTGCTGACGCAGACCACCGGGGCGTTCAACGACAATCTGTTCAAGAGCGCTTTCATCATGCTGATCACCTACGGCGCTGCGGCCGGTCCCGACCCCGGCGTGGTGGCGGCCGTCGCCGGCGGCGCGCTGATCGCGCCGTTTTTTCTGTTCTCGGCGACCGCCGGGGAGCTGGCCGATCGGTTCGAGCGCTCGCGTCTGTTGCAGATCCTCAAAGCCGCCGAGCTCGTCGCCGTGTTCGGCGCCGCGGCCGCATTGCTGACCGGCAATCTGGCGCTCTCGCTGGTCCTGCTGTTCGTGCTCGGGACGCAGGCGGCGTTTTCGAGCCCGGTCAAATACGCGCTCCTGCCGCAACACCTCGCGACCGCCGAGCTGGTGAACGGCAACGCTTTGATGGAGGCCGGCACCTTTCTTTCTATTCTCGCCGGCACGATCGCCGGTGGTGTGGCGGTCGCAATCGCCTGGGGACCCGCCGCCTGCTGCCTTCTGCTGCTCGTCTGCGCCGCCTTCGGCTTTGCCGCAAGCCTGCGGGTGCCGACTGCGCCGGCCCCCGCGCCTGGCCTGCGGCTCAGCTGGAACCTGGCAGCGGCAACCGCAGGGATCTTGCGCCATGCGTGGGAGCGCCGAGATGTGCGGTTGTCGATTCTCGGTGCGTCCTGGTTCTGGCTGGTCGGCGCGGTGTCGCTGTCGCAGCTGCCGTCCTTCGCCAAGATGACGCTCGGTGCGGACAGCAATGTCGTCGTCCTGTTCCTCGCCGCCTTCTCGATCGGCGTCGGCGTCGGCTCGACCCTGTGCGGGCGTCTGATGCACGGCGAGGTCAGCGCCCGCTATGTCCCGCTGGCAGCGCTCGGGATGACGGTCTTCTCTTTCGACCTCGGGCTCGCTAGCCAAGCTGCGGCACCCGCGCAGACCGGGTTGATCGGCATTGTCGACTTCCTGTCGCAGCTCGGCGGCCTGCGCATCTTCGGCGATCTCCTGGGCCTCGCGGTCAGTGGCGGCTTCTTCGTCGTGCCGCTCTACGCGATCATCCAGAACCGCAGCGAGGAGGCGTCCCGCGCGCGGATCATCGCCGCGAACAATGTCGTCAATGCGCTGTTTATGGCCGGGGCGGCGGCCGTCACAGCCGGGCTGATCGCGGCCGGGCTCGATACGCCGGCGCTGTTCATGATCCTCGGCGTCGCCAACGCCCTGGTGACGGTGTGGATCTGCAAGCTCTTGCCGCGAGACGTCCTGAGGATGTTGGCACGCCTGGTCTTTCGCCTCGCCTACCGGGTCGAGGTGTCGGGCCTCGAGAATATCGCGGCAGCGGGGGATCGGGTGATCATCGTCCCCAATCACGTGTCCTTTCTCGACGCGCCGCTGGTCGGCGCCTTTTTCCCGGGATTGCCGGTCTTCGCGATCGATCCGGCGCAGATGCAGCGCCGGTGCGTCCGGCCGTTCCTCTCTGCGGTCGATCTGTTTCCGATGGAGCCGTCCCGGCCGATGGCAGCGAAGTCGCTGATCAAGGCGATCAGGGAGGGGAGCCGCTGCGTCATCTTTCCGGAAGGCCGCCTCAATGTCACCGGCGGCGCCTTGATGAAAGTCTATGACGGGCCGGCGCTGATCGCGGACAAGTCGGAGGCGATGGTGTTGCCGGTGCGCCTCGACGGGGTCGAGTTCACCCCGTTCTCGCGACTCGCCGGGCGGCTGCGTCGACGTTGGTTCCCCAAGGTGACGATCACGATTCTCCCGCCGCGTAAGCTCGCGGTCCCCGCCGGGTTGCGTGGGCGGGAACGCCGCCACCACGCTGGCGCGGCCCTCTACGACATCATGTCCGAGATGATGGCGAGGCGGCCCAATCCGCCGAGCCTTTTCGCCGCTGTGCTCGAGGCGCGGGCCGCACATGGCGGCGGTCATCGGATCATCGAGGACCCAGCGACGGCGCCGCTCACCTACGAACGGACGATCGCCGCGAGCCTCATACTCGGCCGCAGGCTCGTCCGCGGCACCGCGCGCGGCGATATTGTCGGCTTGATGCTGCCGAATTCGGTCGGCGCCGCGCTCGCCTTCCTTGCGCTGCAGGCGACCGGGCGGGTTCCGGCGATGCTCAATCACACCGCCGGCATCGACGGAGTGCTCTCGGCGTGCCGGACCGCCGGGCTGCGCCGGGTCATCACCTCCCGCCGCTTTGTCGAGCTCGCCAAGCTCGCTGCTCTCGCCGAAGGCTTGGCGGGTGAGGTTGAGCTCATCTGGCTCGAGGATGTCCGTGAAAAACTCGGCGTCATCGACAAGCTCTATGGCGCAATCGCGCTGCGCTTTGCCGCTCCTTTGCATCGCCGTCTCGGCAGCTCGCTAAGTGATCCTGCCGCGGTGCTGTTCACCTCCGGTTCGGAAGGCGCCCCCAAAGGGGTGGTGCTCAGCCATGCCAATCTGCTCGCCAACCGGCGCCAGATCGCCGCGCGGGTCGATTTCAGCCCGGCCGATCTCGCTTTGAACGCGTTGCCGATGTTTCACAGCTTCGGACTGACCGTCGGGTTTCTCCTGCCGCTGCTGTCCGGGGTGCGGGTGTTTCTCTACCCGTCGCCGCTGCACTACCGCATCGTGCCGGAGATCGCCTATGCGACCGGTGCGACGATCCTCTTCGGCACCGACACCTTTCTCGCCGGCTATGCGCGGCGCGCCAACCCATACGATTTCTATGCGTTGCGCTATGTCTTCGCCGGGGCGGAGCCGGTGCGCGAAGACACCCGCGAAATATGGTCCGAGCGGTTTGGCAAGCGCATCCTCGAAGGATACGGCGTCACCGAATGCTCGCCGGTCATCGCGGTCAATACGCCGATGCATTACCGCGCCGGCACGGTCGGGAGATTTCTGCCGTTGGTCGAGCACCGCCTCGAGGCGGTTCCCGGGATCGCCGACGGCGGGCGCCTGATGGTGCGCGGCCCCAATGTGATGGCCGGTTATTTGCGCGGGAGCGATATCGACGAGCCGCCCGACGGATGGTACGACACCGGTGACATCGTCACCGTCGACGGCGACGGGTTCGTGGCGATTGTCGGGCGGGTCAAGCGCTTTGCCAAGCTCGGCGGCGAGATGGTGTCGCTGGCCGCTGCCGAGCGCATAGCCGAGACGGCGGTGCCGGAGATCCGGCACGCCATCGTCGCGCTGCCCGATTCCCGGAGGGGTGAGAAGCTGATCCTGGTGACCGAGGCGCACGGCTTCGACCGCACGCGGCTTCTCGAAGCGGCCCGTCAGCTGGGCCTGCCTGAGATCGCCGTGCCGCGCGAGGTCATCGAAACAGATCACATGCCTCTTCTCGGCACCGGCAAAACCGATTATGCCGCCGTCACGCGGCTCGCCGAGGCGGCGATGACGCTTCCAATTCGCGAAACCGCACCGGCGGAGCCCACCGCGGTATCGCTCGTTCGAGGCTGAAGATCGGGAGGGCGGAATGCATTGGCTGTGGGTCATCATCATCGGGTTTCTCGCCGGCGCGATCGCCAAACTCTTCATCGCCGGACCCGGCGGGTTCATCGTGACGACCCTCCTCGGGATTGTCGGCGCGATCTTCGCGAGCTGGCTCGGCCAGCAGATCGGCTGGTACGGGCCGGGCCACCGCGCGGGCTTTATTGGCGCAATCGTCGGAGCCGTGCTGATTTTGGCCATTTATCGGGCCATTGTGGGCGCACCGCCCTGACATCTCCGCACAATCAACCGTTTGTTCGCACCTGCGAAATACGGTAATGCTTCACGCGGATGATTATATAAATGGCAGCGGTTGCGCCGCTGAGGCGCAGCCGCTGTTTTCGTCCTTAGCCACCGCACAGAACGCTCTTGGCCGTTAGCTCCGTACCACCTTCCGCCCCCGACATCACTCCCGTTACGATCGAAGAGGAGATGAAACGCTCCTACCTCGATTACGCGATGAGCGTGATCGTGGCGCGCGCCTTGCCCGACGTTCGCGACGGGCTCAAACCGGTCCACCGCCGCATCCTTTATTCGATGAAGGTCAACGGCAACGAGTGGAACCGCGGTTACCGCAAATCAGCGCGCATCGTCGGCGACGTGATCGGCAAATACCACCCGCATGGCGAGCTGGCGATCTACGACGCGATGGTGCGGATGGCGCAGGACTTTGCGATGCGCCTGCCGCTGATCGACGGCCAGGGCAATTTCGGCTCGATGGACGGCGACCCGCCGGCGGCCTACCGGTACACCGAAGCGCGGCTCGCCCGCGTCGCCGACACCCTGCTCGACGATCTCGACAAGGACACCGTCGAGTTCCAGCCGAATTACGACGACACCGAGCGGGAGCCCAAGGTCCTGCCGGCGGGCTTTCCGAACATCCTGGTCAATGGCGGCAGCGGCATTGCGGTCGGCATGGCGACCAACATCCCGCCACACAACCTCGGCGAGGTCATTGACGCCTGCTGCGCCTATCTCGACAATCCGGCGATCACCATTGACGAACTGATGCAATTCGTCCCGGCGCCGGATTTCCCGACCGGCGGGATCATCATGGGGCGGGCCGGCACGCACGCCGCCTACCGCACCGGGCGCGGCGCCGTCGTCATCCGCGCGAAAACTCATGTCGAGGAGATACGCAAGGATCGCGAGGCGATCGTCTTCACCGAGCTGCCCTACCAGGTCAACAAGGCGAAGCTGGTCGAGCGCATTGCCGAGACCGTTCGCGAGAAGCTGATCGACGGCATCTCCGATCTGCGCGACGAGAGCGACCGCGAGGGCCTGCGCGTCGTCGTCGAATTGAAGCGCGACGCCGAGCCCGACATCGTCCTCAACCAGCTCTACCGCCACACGGCGCTGCAGACGAGTTTTGGCGTCAATATGCTGGCGCTGAACGGCGGCCGGCCCGAGCTCCTGACCCTGCGCGAGATCATTGCTGCGTTCATCGCCTTCCGCGAGGAGGTGATCACTCGGCGAACGAGCCACCTGCTCGGCAAGGCGCGGGACCGCGCACACGTCTTGCTGGGGCTCTCGGTCGCCGTCGCCAATCTCGACGAGGTCATTGCGCTGATCCGCAACGCGCCCGATCCGGCAACTGCCCGGGCCGGTCTCGTGGGCCGCGCCTGGCCGGCTGCCGATGTCGCCCCGCTGGTCGCGCTGGTCGGTGAACCCGGGCGCGAGGTCGCCGCAGACGGCACCTACCGGCTGTCGGAAGAGCAGGCGCGGGCGATCCTCGATTTGCGCTTGCAGCGCCTGACCGGGCTGGAGCGGGAAAAGATTGCCGAGGAACTGCGCGGGCTGATCACCGAGATCGCCGGGTATCTCGAGATCCTGCGCTCGCGCGTGCGGCTTTTCGAGGTATTGCGCGGCGAGCTGCTCGATATCAAGGAGCGGTTCGCGACGCCGCGGCGCACCGCAATCGAGGATGTCGAGTTCGAGGCCGACATCGAGGCGCTGATCCAGCGCGAGGCGATGGTGGTGACCGTGAGCCATGCCGGCTACATCAAGCGGGTGCCGCTGTCGACCTATCGGGCGCAGCGTCGCGGCGGCCGCGGCCGCGCCGGCATGGCGATCCGCGAGGAGGATTTCCTCAGCGAGGTCTTTGTCGCCTCCACCCTCGCGCCGGTGCTGTTCTTCACATCCTCGGGCCGAGTTTACAAGCTCAAGGTCTATCGGCTGCCGCTCGGCACTCCCCAGTCGCGTGGTCGGCCGATGGTCAATCTGCTGCCGAACCTAGCGCCGGGCGAGACGATCTCGACAATCATGCCGTTGCCCGAAGACGAGGAGAGCTGGAGCGATTTCACGGTCATGTTCGCGACCGCCAACGGTTATGTCAGACGGAATGCGCTCTCTGACTTCGGCAATGTCATGGCCAACGGCAAGATTGCGATGAAATTCGAGGGCGAGGACGCCGACGACCGGCTGATCGCCGTCGCGACCTGCACCGATGCCAACGACGTGCTGCTCGCCACCAGCAACGGCAAATCAATCCGCTTTCCAGTGGGCGATGTACGGGTCTTCACCGGACGAAGCTCAGTCGGGGTGCGCGGCATCCGGCTGCTAGGCGAAGATCACGTGATCTCGATGTCCATCCTGCGTCACGAAGAGATCGCTCCAGATATCCGCAATGCGTATTTGAGCCTCGCGGCGCGGCGCCGCCGGCAGATGGGGGAGGAGAGCGAGGTGGCCGCGGAAGCGCCGCTCGAATCCGACGATCCAAATGGCGAAAACGGCGGTGATGAGAGCGCGATCTCCGAGGAGATGTATGCCGATCTCGCGCAGCGCGAGGAGTTCGTGCTGAGTGTGACGGAGAAAGGCTACGGCGTCAGAACCTCGGCCTATGACTACCGGATCACCGGGCGCGGCGGACAGGGGATCGACAATATGGACCTGACCCGCCGCAGCGATGCGATCGTCGCGGTCTTCCCGGTCGGGCACAACGACCAGATCATGCTGGTAACCGACGGCGGGATGGTTATCCGCTGCCCGGTGCACGACATCCGCATCGCCCGCCGGCGCAGCCAGGGGGTGGTGATCTTCAAGGTCGGCGAGGGCGAGCGGGTTGTCTCGGTGGCGCGGCTTCCCGAGGAATCTCCCGGGGAATCCGACGAGAACGGCGGTGCCGAAGAGCCCGATGACCCACCGGATGATCAGCAAGCCAGTGAGGGGGACGCATGACCGAGCCGCGCGTCGGGATCTATCCCGGCACCTTCGACCCGATCACCAACGGCCATACGGACATTATCCGCAGAGCCGCCCGGATCGTCGACCGGCTGGTCATCGGCGTCGCCCGCAACGACGGCAAGGGCCCGCTATTCGCCACCGACGAGCGGGTCGAAATCGTTCGCGACGAGATCGCCCACCTCGAAAACGGCGACGCCGAACGGATCGAGGTACGCGCCTTCGACACCCTGCTGATGGGGTTTGCCCAATCGGTCGGGGCCAAGGTCGTCATCCGCGGGCTGCGCGCAGTCTCCGATTTCGAATACGAGTTCCAGATGGCCGGCATGAACGCCCGGCTCAACCCGGAGATCGAGACCGTCTTTCTGATGGCCTCCGACCGGTTCCAGTTCATCTCGTCGCGTTTCGTCAAGGAAATCGGCGCCTTGGGCGGCGATGTCTCGCATTTCGTCAGCCCGCGGGTCGCCGCCCGCCTGCTCGACCGCTTCGCCAACAACCGCGCCAAACCACGGCGCCGCGTGGCCGCCGCGGACTAGCTAGCGCGGCGAACTGCCCGGTACCCTTCTAGGCGCCCGCGACGGTGAGATCGTCGACCCTGAGGGTCGGGGAATCGGCGCCGGCTTTGAATTCGAGATCGTCGGCGGCGACGAGGCGGGCGAAGATGTCCTTCAGATTGCCGGCGACGGTCATCTCGCTGACCGGGAAGACAATCTCGCCCTTCTCGATCCAAAAGCCGGCGGCGCCGCGGCTGTAATCGCCGGTGACCCCGTTGACCCCCATGCCCATCATCTCGGTCACGTAGAAGCCGCTCTCGATATCGGCGATCAGCTCCTTCGGGCTCAGCGCCCCCGGCTCGATCCACACATTGGTCGCAGAAGGAGAAGGGGGCGAAGCGGTGCCGCGCGCGGCGTGGCCGGTGGTCTTCAGGCCGAGCTGGCGCGACGAGCGCAGATCCAAGAGCCAGGTCGTCAGCACGCCCTTGTCGATGATCGCGCGGCGGCGGTTGGCGATGCCCTCGCCGTCGAACGGCTTTGAGCGCAGCCCGCGCTGGCGATGCGGGTCGTCGATGATCGTGATCGCCTCGGGGAAGATGCGATCGCCGAGCCGGTCCTTCAGAAAGCTCGTGCCGCGGGCGATCGACGGTCCCGAGATCGCCCCCAGCAGATGCGAGATGAAGCCGCGCGCGACGCGCGGGTCGAACACCACCGGGCAGCGGCAGGTCGGCATTTTCTTCGCGCCCAGCCGCTTGACCGCCCGCTCGCCGGCGCTCTTGCCGATTTCGGCCGGGTCGCGCAGATCGGCGGCGTGGATCGCGCTCGCGAAATCGTAATCGCGCTCCATGCCGGTGCCCGAGCCGGCAATCACGCTGGCGCTGATCCCCTGGCTCGACCCCGAATAAAAGCCGGCAAAGCCGTTGGAGGCGGCAAGTGCAACGCTCGATCGGCCCCATCCGGCTTCGGCGCCTTCGGAATTGGTGACGCCCGTGACGGCGAGCGCCGCCTCCTCGGCGGCGCGCGCCCGCTCGATCAACACCTCGGCACCCGGCTCTTCGGGGTCGAGCATGTCGAGGCTCGGCCAGTCGTGGGCGATCTCGGAGGGGTCGGCGATGCCGCAATAGGGGTCCTCGGGAACTGTGCGGGCCATTGCGACCGCTCGCTCGACGAGTTCGTCGAGCGCCTGCGACGAGCGGTCGCTGGAGGACACCATCGCCTGCTGGCGCCCGATGAACACCCTGAGCCCAAGATCTTGGCCTTCCGAGCGCTCGAGCTTCTCGGTTTTGCCGAGACGGCGGGCATGGGAGAGCGAGATGCCTTCGAACAGCACGGCATCGGCGGCATCAGCGCCGGCCCGGCGCGCCCGCCCGATCAAATCCTGCAGCAGATCGAGCGCTGCCGCTGCTTCTTTGTCAATTGTTTGGTCGCTCATCACTAATCCGACAGATAAAGGGATTCACAACGAGGCAGTGAGACACAGAGATTTTCTTTTCTCACGATCTCACTGCTTGATTGTGAAATGATTCTCATTTCCAGATCGGCTTACCCGATCCGGGCAGCCCATAGCTTGTCCATTTACTCGTCACCTCGGCGACGATCTCCTCGGCCATGCGGATCGGCCGGCCCCACTCGCGCCGGGTCTCCGGCGGCAATTTGCCGGTCGCATCGAGGCCGATCTTGCCGCCGAGACCCGATTCCGGCGAGGCAAAGTCGAGATAGTCGATCGGGGTGTTGTCGATCAGTGTGATATCGCGAACCGGATCCATGCGGGTCGATATCGCCCACATGACCTCCTTCCAGTCGCGCGCGTCGATGTCGTCATCCACGACGATGACGAATTTCGTGTACATGAACTGCCGCAGAAACGACCAGATGCCCATCATCACCCGCTTGGCGTGGCCGGGATAGGCCTTGCGGATCGCCACCACCGCGATGCGGTAGGAGCAGCCTTCGGGCGGCAGCCAGAAATCGACGATTTCCGGGAATTGCTGCTGCAACAGCGGGATGAAAACCTCGTTCAGCGCTTCACCGAGGATCGACGGCTCGTCCGGCGGCCGCCCGGTAAAGGTCGAGAGATAAATCGGGCTCGCCCGCATCGTGATCGCCGACAGGCGGAAGACCGGAAAGCGCTCGACCGAGTTGTAGTAGCCGGTGTGGTCGCCATATGGGCCTTCGTCGCCGTACTCGTCGAGCGAGACATGGCCTTCGAGGACGATTTCGGCCTCGGCCGGCACCTTCAACGGCACGGTCTTGCAGTCGACGAGCTCGACCTTGCGGCCGCGCAACAGGCCGGCGAACTGGTATTCGGACAAGGTGTCGGGGACCGGCGTCACCGCGGCGAGGATAGTGCCGGGGTCGGCGCCGATCACCGCCGCGGCCGGCAGCGGCTCAGTCCGCTCGGCGCGCCAGCGCTGATGGTGCTGCGCGCCGCCGCGATGCTTGAGCCAGCGCATCAGGGTCGTGTCGCGGCCGGTTACCTGCATCCGGTAGATGCCGAGGTTGAAACCGTCCTCGCGCCGCCCGCCCGGGCCTCTCGTCACCACCAGCGGCCAGGTGATCAACGGCGCGGGCTCGCCCGGCCAGCAGGTCTGGACCGGCAGCGCGGTAAAGTCGATCTCGCCGCCGCGCAACACGATCTCCTGACACGGTGCGGCGCCGACAGTGCGCGGGCGCATCGCCATGACGGTGCGCAACAGCGGCAGCATTTCCAGCGCCTCGCGCCAGCCGCCAGGCGGTTCAGGCTGCTTCAGAAAGGCGAGCGTCTCGCCGATCTCGCGCAGCTGATGCGGCTCGCGGTCCATGCCCCAGGCAACGCGCTCGACCGTGCCGAACAGGTTCACCAAAACCGGCATGCCGTAGTATGCCGCCCGTCTCGCGAGTGACGTTCTCGAACAATGCCGCGGGCCCGCTCTCCGCGAGCAGCCGAGTCTGAATCTCGGTCATCTCGAGGTAGGGCGACACCGGCGCCTCAACCCGCACGAGCCGCCCGCCGTCTCGAGCCGGTCCATGAAATCGCGCAGGCTGGAGTAGGGCATGCGAGCTATATGGGGGCGCCGGAGCAGGCTCGCGAGCACGATTCAGGGCGGCAGCACCTGCCATACGACGCCGTCGCGGATGTCGCGGTCTTCGAGGTCGCGGCTCGTCGGCACGACGTAGCGGGCACGCTCGCGCAGGCCATTCGCCGGCAAATAGGCTCGCCCGGGATCGCCGAGCAGCACGAGCAAGCCGCGCCTCGCCAGCGCCGGCAGCCATGCGGCGACGCGATCCGCCATCGGCTGCTCGTAGCAGACATCGCCGGCGGTGACGACCTCCCAGCGAGGATCGGCGGTGTCGATCACGTCGGCGGTCGTGACGGTCACCGCGACTTCGTTCAGAGTGGCATTTAACGCAATCGCAGCGGCGGCGAAATGATCGATCTCGGCGGCCAGCACACCAGCCGCGCCGGCTTTCGCAGCGGCGATCGCGACAAGGCCGGACCCGGCGCCAAAATCGAGCACGAACCGGCCGGCGACCTCTGCGGGATGGTCGAGGACGTAACGGGCGAGCGCCTGGCCGCCGGCCCAGGCGAATGCCCAAAACGGCGGCGGCACCGCGCCGCGCGCCAAGCTCTCCTCGGTAGCCTGCCAAATCGGGGTGATCTCGGTGGCGAGGTGGAGCCGGATTTCCGGCACCAGCGGCGGAGCGATGATCGCGGTATTGCGGCGGACGAAGAGGGCCGGGTCCAAGGCGGGTCAGGCGAAATGGCCGGCGACGATCCCGGCGAACATGAGCCAGCCGACGGCGCGGTTCGAGCGGAATTTGCGTAGGCAGTCTGCCGGGTCTTCGGTTGCCACCCAGGCCGCCTGCCAGGTCAGCTGCGCAGCGGCAGCGGCAAGCCCGAACCAGATACACCGCGCCGAGCCCGGCCGCATGGCCTGCCGCCCACCACAACAGCAGCGCGGCCCCGTAGAACGCGAAGAGCCATGGCCGCGTATTCAGCCCTAGAGCGATGGCCGAAGATTTGACGCCGATGCGGATATCGTCCTCCTTGTCCTGATGCGCATAGATCGTGTCATAGCCGACCGTCCAGAACACGCCGCCGACGTACAGCAAGAGCGACGGCCAGGCGAGCGCGCCGGTGACCGCGGTCCAGCCGATCAGCGCTCCCCAATTGAAATTGAGGCCCAGAAATACCTGCGGCCAATAGGTGATGCGCTTCATGAACGGATAGGTGGCGATCAGCACGAGAACGGCAGCCCCGAGCAGGATCGTAATGCGGTTGAGGCTGAAAAGAACCGCCGCCCCGACCGTCAGCTGCAGCAGCAGAAAAATCATCGCCTGGCGCACCGAAACGGCGCCGCTCGGCAATGGCCGCAGCCGGGTACGGGCGACCTGCCCGTCATAATCACGGTCCGCGATATCGTTCAGGGTGCAGCCGGCGCCGCGCATGGCAACGGCGCCTATCGCAAAGAGCAGCAGCAAGACCGGGTCGGGCCAACGCCGCGAGGCGAGCGCGATTCCCCACCAGCCTGGGAACAGCAAGAGCCACGTTCCGATCGGACGATCGAGCCGGGCCAGCCGGGCATAAGGCCGGACCGGCGCGGGCAGCCAGCACTCCACCCAGTCATTCTGATGGATGTCGCTTCGATCGGCCGGCGCTTCGACTGCGATGAGACCCTCGCCCGCCTCGCTGCACTCGGCCCCCTCTCCGGCAATGCGGGAGAGGGGGGACCCACGCCGCAGAGCTGGGTGGGTGAGGGCGGCTTCCCTGGAGTCCTTTTCCACCGTCATCGGGTAATCTTGACGACGCTACGCCTCCCACTCAAGTGACGAGGGAATGGCCCAGCACCGCGCACCGCGCCTTCACCTGACCGCCGGGCTTGCTGCCGGCTGCGAGATCGAACTAGAACCGGCCCGGGCGCACTATCTCCGTTCGGTGTTGCGGCTCGGCCCGGGGGCAGCGGTCGCGGCGTTCAATGCCGAAGATGGCGAATGGCTTTGTCGCATCGCCGATATCGGCAAAAATGACGTGCGGCTAACGGCCGAACGCCAATTGCGTTTCCCCGAACACGGCGGCTCGCCCGATCTATGGCTGGTCTTTGCCCCGATCAAGCGCACCCGGCTCGACTGGCTCGTCGAGAAAGCAACCGAACTCGGCGTCTCGGCGCTGTTGCCGACTTGGACGGTGCGCACCCAGGTCGAGCGCGTCAATCTCGAGCGGCTGCGGGCGCATGCGATCGAAGCGGCAGAGCAGAGCGAACGCGTGTCTGTTCCCGAGATAAAAGCGCCGGAGACGCTCCAGCGGGTGTTGGCCTCCTGGCCGCCGGCGCGCCGGCTCATCCTGTGCGACGAGAGTGGCGCCGGCGAGCCGATCAGCAAGGCGGCCGCACGCCTTCCGCCAGGGCCGGTGGCGCTCTTCGTAGGCCCGGAAGGGGGCTTCGATGAAACGGAGCTTGACGCTATCGGCAAACTCTCCTTTGTTACGCGCGTCGGGCTCGGCCCAAGGGTGTTGCGCGCCGAAACCGCCACGCTCGCCGCTGTGGCGGTGTTTCAGGCGATCGCCGGTGATTGGCGCCGCGTCCGTACCCGTTGACCGCTTTTGCTTGTTGTTGATTTAACGGTTGCTTAGTCGGGCTGCCGCCACGTTACCGCTGGAGTTCCGCCGAGGATGACGACCACTCCGAGTACGCCGGGAGCGCCGATTACCCACAAGCGGCAGCTTGTCGAATACCTCGAATCCGGCTGCAAGCCGCCTGCGGCATGGCGCATTGGCACAGAGCACGAAAAGTTCGTGTTCCGGCGCTCGGATCTGCGCCGGGTCCCTTATGAAGGACCGGACGGGATTGGCGCGGTGCTGCGCGAGATGACTCGTTTCGGATGGAAGCCGATCGTCGAAAACGGCAATACGATTGCTTTGGCCAACGACGCACGATGTTCGATCACGTTGGAGCCCGGCGGCCAGTTCGAGCTGAGCGGCGCGCCACTCGAGACCGTGCATCAGACCTGCGACGAGGTGCACGAGCACCTGCGACAGGTGCGTGAGGTTTGTGACGATCTCGGGCTCGGCATGATCGGGCTCGGCTTCGACCCGAAATGGCGCCGCGAGGACATCCCGTGGATGCCGAAAGCAGCGTTACCAAATCATGCGCGACTACATGCCTAAAAAGGGCCGCCTCGGCCTCGATATGATGCTGCGCACCTGCACCGTGCAAGCCAACCTCGACTACCAGTCCGAGGCTGACATGGTGAAAAAATTTCGAGTAAGCCTCGCGTTACAACCGATTGCCGTCGCGCTGTTTGCAAACTCGCCCTTTGTCGAAGGGCGTCCGGCCGGGTATCTCAGCTACCGCAGCCACATTTGGACCGATACCGACCCGGATCGGTGCGGTACCTTGCCCTTTGTCTTCGAACCGGGTTTCGGGTTCGAACGCTATGTCGATTACATGCTCGATGTGCCGATGTATTTCGTGTACCGCGACGGAAGATACATCGACGCGAGCGGGCAATCTTTTCGGGATTTCATGGCCGGCAAGCTGCCGGCGCTGACCAATGATGTACCGCGTGTCGGCGATTGGGCCGACCATGTGACAACCGCTTTCCCCGAAGTGCGGTTAAAGACGTTTCTCGAAATGCGCGGAGCCGACGGTGGCCCATGGCGCCGGCTGTGCGCGTTGCCGGCGTTTTGGGTCGGCATCCTTTACGAAGCGGGGGCACTCGATGCCGCCTACGACCTGATCGAAGATTGGACCGTCCATGAGCGCGAAGCGATGCGCCGCGATGTGCCCCGGCTCGGGCTCGCGACGCCGCTGCGCTCCCGCACCTTGCGCGACATCGCGCTCGAAGTCCTGGAAATCTCTCGGGAAGGACTGCATCGCCGGGCGCGCCGCAATACAGCGGGCGAGGACGAGACCCATTTTATCGACCCGCTTTTTGCGATCGCTGGCGGCGGCCGCACCCCGGCCGAAGAACTGCTTGAAGACTTCCAAACCCGCTGGGGCGGCAAGATCGATCCAGTGTTCACCGACTACGCCTATTGAGGCTTTCAGCCCGGCGCCAGCACAGGGTGAGCCGGGGAGGTCTCGATCATTTGCGGGCCATTCCCGAGCTGCATCGCGCGCCAGCCCTCCGGGTCTGTCATCGCTGCCGATGGCGGGCGCCCGGACAGCGACATCCAGCGTTCGCGATGCCATGAGGTAACGGCGATTTCGGCGCGCAGGTGTGCGCCGGGAGCCGGCGCATCCGTGCCGAGCGCCGACCACGGAATGACCATTTCCGCCGTGATCCGGGGCTGGTCGGCTCCGAAATAGGCGGCTTTGGCGCCGCTGACCTCGGTGCAACCCAGGCTTATCGCCTGTTGCGCCGGCCCGGCGCACAGCTGCGCGGCCATTTCCGGGTGGTCGTGAAGCTTTGTCCGCGGCGGGATGAAGAACAGCGTGAAGCGCCGGGGTCCGGCACCGATGTCGATCCCGAGCTCGACCCGGTAGGCGTCGGTCAGCGGAAAACCACCCTCATAGGCGAGAAGGTCAATATCAAAGTAATCCTGGCCGATTGTCGCCAGGGCGAGGCCTTGCTCGCTCCACGAGAGGTAAGCTTCGCCGAACTCGACCGCACCCGGCGAGGGCGTGAGCGGCGGCAGCAGGCTGGACGGCTTGGGCCAATCGGCGAGCGAATGATCGTCGACGGAAATGGCCGCGTGGGGCAGCGCAATGATCCTCGACGGCGCTGAAGGCGTCGTGGAGATGGCCGCGCCGGAGTGCACCTGGCGAACGCGCCGGTTGGCGATCGCCAGGTCCGAGGTCAGCCGCCGATACGGCTGGTCGTTGATGTCGACCAGCCCGAAATCGTAGTCCTCTCCGTCGCGGCGCCCGCCTTTAGGGTGGTCGTAGTACTGGAACCAATGAGCCCCGATGATTTCCGGTATAGCCGCGAAATTGAGGGTAGCGGCGGCCGCGCCGATACCCCTCTCGTTCTGCGTCGCAACCGTCATCAGGTGGCCGTTGTTGCGGTTCCCCGTGCGGTTCTCGCGGGCCGCAAAGAACCACTCGGATATCAAGACCGGCTTGCCGCCCGATAGTCTCCTGAGGCCGTCGAAAAAGTAATCCGCGATCCAGCCGTCGCCGCTGTCGACGTTGTAGTTCACGGCAATCGCGTCGACATGCGGCGCCATCGCCCGCACCGCCGCCGGGTCGTAATAGATCGGCAGCCGGTCGCCGAAGTAGAGGGCATCGGGGTCGGCGGCGCGGATCGCCCGCTCGGCGAGGGTGTAGTAGTGTTCGGCGACGATACCAGTCCAGTCACGCACCACGTGAACTCCCGCGCCACCCGGCCTCATCCGGGTTCTCTCTGTGGTGACGAGGAGTGCCTCCCAGGAAGCGACCCCGGCGGGGGGCAGGAAATCGGCAGTGAAACGCGACCAGTCGCCGGCATAATGCCGGCGCAGCAACTCGACCCAGCGCTGCTTGGTAAACGAGTTCGCCGGCTTGGCCGAATAGAACACGAATAATGCTCCGGCCCACCAGCCGACTTCATTGTCCGAGAAATAGCCGATTCGGTAGGGCGAGCCGCGATAGGGCGCGACAAGCTCGTGGGCCAGCGCATTCATCCGCTTCTCGGTTTCCGGGTCGAACGGATCGAACCAGTGAAACCGGGCGAGGCGACCGAGCTCGAGATTGATGATAGTCGGAAGTTTGAGCGTCTCGGGCGGCAGTGCCCAGCCGCCCGCACTGTTGAAGCCCCAGGTGAACAGACGGCGGCGGGTTTCAGCCGCCCAATCTGCCAAAGTCGGGGTAAAAGCCTTCCAGCTGTACCAAACCTTGCCGGCCTCCTCGCGCTCGGGATAGCCGCCGTCCAGGACATTGACCCCAAGGCTGAAAAAGCGCTGGCGGCAGGGTGTCACCAGCCACGAGACCCCGGCCTTGCTAGTCAGAGACCAGCGGCTCGACGGCGCCGTTGCGAAATCCGCGCAAGCCCAAGCTGCATCAAGTGGATAGGTAGCTAATACTGCCGCTGAAAGAAGCGCGGTTCGAAAGAGCGCGGCTGCGGAGCGCCTCACGCGCTCGTGCCGCCGACCGTCAGCCCGTCCATCCGCAGGGTCGGCTGACCGACACCGACCGGCACACTCTGACCGTCCTTCCCGCAGGTGCCGATGCCATCGTCGAGGCGAAGATCATTGCCGATCATCGTGACTTTGGTCAGCGCGTCCGGCCCGTTGCCGATTAGAGTTGCGCCTTTGACCGCCGGTCCGACCTTGCCGTCCTCGATCAGATAGGCTTCGGAGGCGGAAAATACGAACTTGCCGGAGGTGATGTCGACCTGTCCGCCGCCGAAATTCACGGCATAAACCCCGCGCTTGACCGAGGCCATGATCTCCGCCGGGTCATGGCGGCCGGCCAACATGTAGGTGTTGGTCATCCGCGGCATCGGGGCATGTGCAAAACTCTGCCGCCGGCCGTTCCCGGTCGGAGCGGCGCCGAGAAGGCGCGCGTTCATGCGGTCCTGCATATAGCCCTTGAGGATCCCGTCCTCGATCAGGACAGTATAATTCGTCGGCGTGCCCTCATCGTCGACGGTCAGCGAGCCACGGCGGTCGGGCATTGTCCCGTCGTCGACGACCGTCACACCCTCGCTCGCGACGCGCTGCCCGATCATCCCGGAGAACGCCGATGTCTTTTTACGGTTGAAATCGCCCTCGAGCCCGTGGCCGACCGCCTCGTGCAGCATGACCCCCGGCCACCCCGGCCCCAAGACGACGGTCATCTCGCCTGCCGGCGCGGGCACCGAGCCGAGGTTGACGAGCGCCTGACGCAAGGCTTCGTCGACCTGTGTCTTCCATTGCTGGGGATCGAGATAAAGATCGTATCCGACGCGGCCCCCCGCGCCGGAGGAGCCGGTCTCCATGCGGTCGCCGTCGCCGACAACGATCGCCACGCTCAGCCGTACCAGCGGGCGGATATCCGCGACCCGGCGGCCATCGGGTCGAATGATCTGCACCGCTTGCCAGACGCCGCTGAGCGAGGCCATGACTTGCCTAACCCGCGGATCGCGACTGCGCGCATAAGCGTCCATTTCCGCCAGTAGCCGCGTTTTTGCCCCGAGGTCGACGAGGCCGAGCGGGTTCTGGTCGGTGTAGAGGCCACGGTTTGTCCCCGGAGGAGGCGCCGCAAAAACCCCCGAGTGACCGCTCGCCACCGCTCGGACAGTATCGGCCGCGCGACGGATCGCCGCCTCCGACAACTCGGATGCGTGCGCATAACCGGCAGCCTCGCCGGCGACCGCCCGCAGGCCGAACCCCTGTGTCGTATCGAAACTCGCGCTCTTGATCCGGCCGTCATCGAGCGCGAGGCTCTCGGACTGGCTGTATTCGAGGTAAAGCTCGCCGTCATCCATTCCGGCCAAGGATTGGTCGACGAGCGCCTCGATGCGGCCCGGGTCCATCCCCGTCCGTTCGAAAAACAGCGTGTCGGTGACGGCGAGATCGGTCATTTGAAACTCCATTGCGGGTTCGCCTCAATATGGTCGCAGCCGACCCTTAGAGAAAGGCGGAAGTTCCGCGGCGTAAGACTTCGCGTGACTGTTCGCGCGTGCGGCGGCTTGACGCAAACGGGCGCAGCCGGGTTTGGGCGGTTGTTGTCCCGGCGAGCCATGGTATAGCTTGATATTGCATTCGGGCTCGAACAGACCCGGCGATAGATTTGGGCGATAGATTTGGTCGAGCGGAATGGGGACAAGTCCTCCCCTCTCGGAAGCCCTCTCGGCAACGCGGCTCCGGGTGCCAGCGACGGGTGAGAGGCTGCAGGCTCGAGGTGAGATGACGAGATTGTTCACGAGGAAGGTCGCAGCCCGCGTGTGGTCTATGCTGACGCTGGCGTTGATCGGCAGTACCGCCTTTGCTGCGCTCGCTTGGGCAGAGGGGCCGTGGCGCTGGGAAATCGGCATGCAGCCGCCCGCCACGCCGGTCAAAGACCGGCTGACGGCATTTCATGACGAGCTCTTGGTCATCATCTTTCTCATCACTCTATTCGTCTTGGGTTTGTTGCTCTACGTCATCGTTCGCTTTCGTCAAGAACGCAACCCGGTGCCGACGCGGACCTCGCACAACACCGTTATCGAGATGCTCTGGACCGTGGTGCCGGTTCTGATTCTGGTGATTATCGCCATACCGTCCTTCAAGCTGATGTATTACATGGACCGGGTGCCGAACCCCGACATGACGATCAAAGTCACCGGACATCAGTGGTACTGGACATATGAGTATCCCGACCAAAATGGGCTGAGCTTCGACAGCAACATCATTCCGGAGGCCGATCTGAAGCCCGACCAGAAGCGGCTGCTGGACGTCGACAATCCGCTGGTTGTTCCGGTCGACACGGTGATCCGGGTCTACGTGACCGGCACCGATGTGATCCACAGCTGGTTTGTCCCGTCTTTCGGCGTCCAGGAATACGCAATCGTCGGCCGGCTCAACGAAAGCTGGATGAATGTCGAGCACGCGGGTGTTTATTACGGCGAGTGCAATCAGATTTGCGGTATTAACCACGCCTTCATGCCGATCAAGGTCGAGGCGGTATCGAAGGACGATTTCCAACGTTGGCTGGTCGATGCCAAGAAGAAGTTCGCCCATAAAGGTGAAGGCGGTGATGCGGTGCGCGTTGCCGCTTCGGCTGCGACCGACGCCGTCCAGCCCGCACCGGCTGGAAACTGAGATCGAGGAAGCGAGAAATGGCTTATGAGCGCGGTGTCGACGTCGCCAACCTGCACGGTCATGACGTGCATAGCCACGGCCACGCGCCGGGATTCTTCGTCCGCTGGTTCTGCTCGACCAATCACAAGGACATCGGCACCCTTTACCTGCTGTTCGCGATCGTCGCCGGGGTGATCGGTGGTCTGCTGTCCGTCATCATGCGGATGCAGCTGATACACCCGGCCAATGAGTTCATCTCGGACCATCAGCTGTACAACGTCATCGTCACGGCCCATGGGCTGATCATGGTGTTCTTCGTGATCATGCCGGCGATGATCGGCGGGTTCGGCAACTGGATGGTGCCGCTGATGATCGGCTCGCCGGACATGGCCTTCCCGCGGATGAACAACGTCAGCTTCTGGCTGCTGGTCCCGTCTTTTGCGCTACTGCTCGGCTCGACGATGGTGGGGCAAGGCGCCGGCGTCGGGTGGACGGTCTACCCGCCGCTCTCGGCCCAGGTCGGGCATCCGGGACCGGCGGTAGACATGGTGATCTTCTCGCTGCACCTCGCCGGCGCCTCCTCGATCATGGGCGCCATCAACTTTATCACGACGATCCTCAACATGCGCGCCCCGGGCATGACGATGCACAAGATGCCCTTGTTCGTGTGGGCGATCCTGGTGACGGCCTTCCTGCTGCTGCTCTCGCTGCCGGTGCTCGCCGGAGCGATCACGATGCTGCTGACCGACCGCAATTTCGGCACGACCTTTTTCGATCCGGCCGGCGGCGGCGACCCGCTGTTGTTTCTGAACCTGTTCTGGTTCTTCGGCCATCCCGAGGTCTACATCCTGATCCTGCCGGGTTTCGGGATGATCTCGCAGGTCGTCTCGACCTTCTCGAAAAAGCCGGTGTTCGGCTATCTCGGCATGGCGTATGCCATGATCTCGATCGGCGTGATCGGCTTTGTCGTCTGGGCGCATCATATGTTCACGACTGGGATCTCGGTTGATACGCGCGCCTATTTCACCGCGGCGACGATGGTCATTGCGGTGCCCACCGGGGTCAAAATCTTCTCCTGGATTGCGACGATGTGGGGTGGCTCGATCGATTTCAAGACGCCGATGTTGTGGGCGATGGGCTTCATCTTCTTGTTTACGGTCGGCGGCGTAACTGGCGTCGTGCTGGCCAATGCCGGCGTCGATTTCGCGCTGCACAACACCTATTACGTAGTGGCGCATTTTCACTATGTGCTGTCGCTCGGCGCGGTGTTCTCGATCTTTGCGGGTTTCTATTATTGGATCGGCAAGATGTCCGGCCGCCAATACAATGAGAGTTGGGGCAAGATCCATTTCTGGACCACCTTCATCGGCGTGAACTTAACCTTCTTTCCGATGCATTTCCTCGGGCTCGCCGGCATGCCCCGGCGAATTGCCGACTACCCCGATGCGTTCGCTCCGTGGAACTTTATCGCTTCGATCGGGTCTTTCATCTCTTTCGGCTCGACCTTGTTCTTCGTGTTCATCGTAATCCATACGCTGACGGCGGGTCGGCGGGTTGGCGCCAATTATTGGGGCGAGGGCGCGACTACCCTCGAGTGGAAGGTGTCGTCGCCCCCGCCGTTCCACAGCTACGAAGAATTGCCGGTAGTGGTTTAACCGGAGCCGGCGTTTCGTGAGCGACTTGTCCGAGACCCCGCCATCCATTCCGTTGCGCCTCGCCCCGGCGTCGGCGGCGGGGGTTGCGGATTATGTCGAGATCCTCAAGCCAAGGGTCATGTCACTGGTGGTCTTTACAGGGCTGGTCGGGCTCGTCCTGGCCCCGGGCCATCTCCATCCATTGCTCGCAACAGTCGCAGTGTTGTGCATTGCGGTAGGGGCCGGAGCAGCCGGCGCGATCAATATGTGGTATGAGCGCGATATCGACGCTGTGATGCGCCGGACCGCGAGCCGGCCATTGCCGGCGGGACGGATGATGCCCGGCGAAGCTCTCGGCTTTGGCGTTGTGCTCGGTGTCGGCGCCGTGCTCCTGATGGGGTTGGCGGTCAACACTGTAGCCGCCGAGCTCCTGGCCCTGACGATCGCCTTTTATGTCTTTGTCTACACGATGTGGCTGAAGCGCCGAACCCCGCAGAACATTGTGATCGGTGGGGCCGCGGGCGCCTTTCCGCCCATGATCGGCTGGGCGGCAGTCACTGGCGACATCGGCTGGGGCGCGATCGCTCTGTTTGCGGTGATCTTTTTCTGGACGCCGCCGCATTTCTGGGCCTTGTCGCTGTATCGCGTCGGGGATTATGCCGCCGCAGGTGTGCCGATGTTGCCGGTCGTCGCCGGGGCACGCGAAACCAAGCGACAGATGCTGCTCTATACGGTCGTGCTGTGGCCGGCGGCCCTGGCGCCGTGGCTGCTCGGGGTTGCGGGGCCGCTTTATGGCGCCGGCGCTTTTTTGTTGAGCGGCACCTTCACGGGCGCGGCCATCCTTGTCTGCCGCGATCCGACCGATCGCAGTGCGCGGCGGATGTTCGCCTTTTCGCTGCTCTATTTGTTTCTGATCTTCAGCCTTTTGCTGGTCGACCACGCGAGCGGGGCTTGGCTGTGATTGCCGCGGACCCTGACCGGGGAAAGACCATTCGGGCCCGCAACCGCGCGCTGGTAGCCGTGCTTGTCGCACTTGTCGCGCTGTTTTACGCCCTCGCCATCGTCCGGATGGGGGGGTAGCGGGTGGCTAAGGCGAGACGATCGCACCGTAGACGCAACGGGGCGACTGTCGTGTTGCTGGTATCCGTAGTGGCCGGCATGGTCGGACTGTCCTTTGCCTCGGTTCCGCTCTACCGACTGTTCTGCGCTGCGACCGGCTTTGGCGGCACCACCCAGCGTGCAGAGACGGCGCCTACTCACCTTGCCGCTGAGCTGATTACCGTGCGGTTCGACGCCCAGGTCGCCCCCGGTCTCGATTGGGAATTTCGCCCCCTGGAGAGCGCGATAGCGGTGCATCCGGGCGCTCAGAACCAAGTATTTTTCCGCACCGTCAACCGCACCGCGGCGCCGGTCACCGCCCAGGCGGTCTACAACGTTACCCCGACCAAGGCCGGGATCTATTTCGACAAACTGCAATGCTTCTGCTTCAACAGTCAGACCCTCGCGCCGGGTCAAAGCATCGATATGGGAGTCGTCTTCTTTGTCGATCCCGACATCTTGATCGACCCGAGCACGAGCGAGGTCCGCTCGATCACATTGTCCTATACGATGTTTCGAGCACCTGAGGCCGCGCCCCCGACCGCGTCCGCGGCACCTCGATCGCGGCCAGCTTCCATAAATTAATCGATCCGAGCCAATCCATGAGCGAAGCGCACGCCCCGCCGAAGCATCCCTATCATCTCGTCGCCCCAAGTGTCTGGCCGCTGTTCGGAGCGGTAGCCGCCGGTCTGATCACCACCGGTGGCGTCCTCTACATGCACGGCTATGGCTGGACCCTCTTGATCATCGGAGTCCTCTCGGTGCTTGCGACGATGGCGGTGTGGTGGCGCGACGTCATTCGCGAGGCGACCTTTCAGGGCTATCACACCCCCGTCGTGCAGCTCGGGATGCGTTACGGCATGGCGCTGTTCATCGCCTCTGAGGTGATGTTCTTCGCTGCGTTTTTCTGGGCCTTCTTTGCGTCGAGCCTGTTCCCGGTAGGCGGCACTTGGCCGCCCAAGACCATCCACCCCTTCGATCCCTTCGAGTTCCCGTTTCTGAATACTTTGATCTTGCTGCTGTCGGGGACGACGGTCACCTGGGCGCATCATTCGCTGATCGAAGGCGACCGGAACGGCTTATTGCGCGGACTGGCACTGACCATTTTTCTGGGTATCTGTTTCACCTCGGTTCAGGCCTGGGAATATAGCCACGCCCCCTTCCATTTCACCGACGGCATCTATCCATCGACGTTCTTCATGGCGACCGGGTTTCACGGTTTCCACGTCATCATCGGCACGACCTTCCTGATCGTCTGCCTCTGTCGGGCGTGGGCTGGACACTTCAAACCCGACCATCATTTCGGGTTCGAAGCAGCCGCGTGGTATTGGCATTTCGTCGACGTCGTGTGGCTGTTCTTGTTTGTTTGCGTTTATTGGTGGGGTGAGGGCAGCGGCGGTGCCGGCATCGCGGGATGAATGATTTTCCAGCGGTCTCCCCTTTCCGTGCCGCACTCGGCTGCCGATGCCCGCGCTGCGGCCAAGGAAGATTATTTACCGGCCTCTTGAATGTGCGCGGCGCGTGTGAGGTCTGCGCTCTTGATCTTTCCGCAGAAGACGCGGGGGACGGCCCGGCCGTTTTCGTCATTCTTTTCCTTGGCCTGATCGTCGTAGCGCTCGCGGCTTTGGTCGAGATAAAATTCTCGCCCCCCATCTGGATACATCTCGTGCTGTGGACGCCATTTATCATCGTCGGCGCGATTGCTATGTTGCGACCGCTGAAAGCCGGCCTTATCGCGCTGCAATATCGTCACCATCTGCTGGTCGCGCCGCCTCCCTCCTGAAGGTTTGAGTGCGCTCGCACCGTTTTAGATGACGAACTTTCGGCCGCTGTTTTGGCCAACCGTCTTCTCCCTGCCGATGCTGCTGATCTGCCTCGCGCTGGGGGCGTGGCAGGTCGAGCGGCTATTCTGGAAGCAGGATCTGATCGCGCAAAGACAGGCCGCGATCGCGGCCGCCCCGGCTGCCGTGCCGAAAAGCCTTACGGAGGCGCGCGATATGGAGTTCCACCACATCAGCGACGAAGGGGTCTTCCTCAATGACAAGGAAATCTTCCTCGGCGCGACCTCGGAGGGCGGTGGACAGGGCTATCAAGTTCTGACGCCGCTGCTGGAGCCGGGGGGCCGCGTCGTCTTTGTAAATCGCGGGTATATCCCGGCCGATCTGAGGAATCCATCCAAGAGAGCCGGCGGCCAGATCGCCGGCACGGTCCGGGTACAAGGACTGCTGCGGCTGCCGCCGGCCGGGAGGCCGAACTGGTTTCTGCCCGACAATCGCCCCGATCTGAACTACTGGTTCTGGGTTGATCTTCCGGCAATGAGCGCGGCGGACAAGCTCGACCGGGTTGCACCCTTCTATATAGACGCCGATGCGACACCCAACCCCGGTGGCTGGCCGAAGGGCGGCGTCACCCGCCTCACGCTACCGAACAATCACCTGCAATATGCCGTAACGTGGTTTTCACTGGCGGTTGCGTTGGTCGTCATCTATGTCCTTTACCATCGCCGCAACGCGGGAATGCGATGATCGCCTATCGCGAGCTGGAGCAACGGTTCCGAGAAATCGGGTCGATCGAGCAAGCCATCTCGGTTCTCCACTGGGATACCGCCGCAATCATGCCCGATGGCGGCGCGGCGGCGAGAGCCGAGCAGCTCGCGACTTTGCGTTTGATCGCGCATCAGCATCTGGTCGCGCCAGAGATCGAGGCGATGCTGGCCGAAGCCGACGCGGCAACCGATGAGCTCGGAGAGTGGCAGCGCGCCAATTTGCGCGAGATGCGCCGAAGATGGCTGCATGCCGCCGCGGTGCCGGGCGCGCTTGTCGAAGCCGAGTCGCGCGCCTGCTCGGAATGCGAAGCCGTGTGGCGCAGAGGCCGTTTGGAGAACGACTTCGCCGCCGTGCTTCCCGGCCTCGAGCGAATTCTCCTTATCGAACGCGAAATCGCCACCATCAAAGCCGAACGGCTCGGGACGAGCCCATACGAGGCTCTCATCGACCAATACGAACCGAACGCTTCGGTCGCCGAAATCGATCGCCTGTTCGATGAAATCGCAGGTTTCTTGCCTGATTTGATCGAGGGCGCCCTGAGCCGCCAGGCGGTTCCGCTCTCGCCCTCCGTCTGCGGCCCCTTCCCGATCGAAACGCAGCGCCGCCTCGCAATGCGTCTGATGGAGCGCATCGGTTTCGATTTCGCGCACGGTAGGCTCGACGTCAGTGCCCATCCGTTTTGCGGCGGCACCCCCGATGATGTGCGGATCACGACGCGTTACAACGAAAATGATTTTGCGCGGGCCTTGATGGGGGTGCTGCACGAGACCGGGCACGCGCTCTATCAGCGAGGGCTCCCGATCGAGTGGCGGCTTCAGCCGGTCGGCCGTGCCCGCGGCATGGCAATTCACGAGAGCCAATCACTGCTGCTCGAAATGCAGGTGTGCCGAAGCCGCGCTTTTTTAACTTACGCGGCACCGATCATCCGCGAGGCTTTTGGCGGCGATGGGCCGGAGTGGGAGGTCGATGCGTTGTACCGGCGTCAAATCCAGGTTCGGCGCGGTTACATCCGGGTCGACGCCGATGAGGTGACCTATCCCGCTCACGTGATCCTGCGTTACCGCCTCGAACGCGCAATGCTCAACGGCGACCTCCGTCCGGCGGAGCTTCCCGCTGCCTGGGCGGAAGCGATGCGCGAAATACTCGGGGTCGCGCCGAACAACGACCGCGAGGGCTGTCTCCAGGACATTCATTGGTACGATGGCAATTGGGGATATTTCCCGACCTACACGCTCGGCGCGCTCATCGCGGCCCAGCTGTTCGAGGCGGCGCGGCGCGATGTCCCGGGCCTGATGCAAGCGATTGCGGAGGGCGAGTTCGCGCCGCTGCTCGGATGGACACGCGGCCGGGTGCACTCTAAGGGATCGCTGTTGTCGACGGCGGAGCTGGTCGAAACCGCCACGGGGCGGCCGCTCGCGACGGCGAGTTTCGAACGCCATCTGCGCGATCGCTATCTTAGTTAGAGCAACGACTCGGGCGACAGGGTGTTAGCGGGGACAATGCAATAGGGTATGGGGGACACTGTGCTTGAAGTTGCCGTGCAGGAAGGAGCTTGCCGCGCCGATCGCCATGCTGCCATCGAGAGGTTCGAAGCGGTAAGGCACGAGACCGAAGCTCTGACCGCCAATTTGACGGCAGAGGATCAGTCGATCCAGTCGATGCCGGATGTCAGCCCGACAAAATGGCACCTCGGGCATACCACCTGGTTTTTCGAGTCATTCCTGTTAGCCCGGTTCGACCCCGACTACCGGGTCTTCGACCCGGCCTTCGGCTATCTCTTCAACTCTTACTACGAGGCGGTCGGCCCGCGTCACCCGCGGCCCGGGCGCGGCCTGTTGTCGCGCCCGACCGTCGATATCGTCATGGCCTATCGCGATCACGTGGGTTCGGCAATGGCTCGGCTGATCGAGCGGGTAACGGAAGCGGAATGGCGCGAGGTCGCGACCCTGCTCGAACTCGGCAGTCACCACGAGCAGCAACATCAGGAGCTGATCCTGATGGACATCAAGCACGTTTTCTCGCTCAACCCTCTGCTGCCCGCCTATCAAGCGCCGCAGTTGCAGGCGCAGGCCACGGCGCATCCCCTCTCTTGGGTAGACTTTGATGGCGGCCTGAAGGAGATCGGCCACTCGGGATCCGGTTTCGCGTTCGACAATGAGAGCCCCCGGCACAAGATCTGGCTCGAGCCGTTTCGCTTGGCTGCGCGGCCGGTGACCTGCGATGAATATCTCGGCTTTATCGAGGAAGCCGGTTACAGGAGACCGGAATTCTGGTTGTCCGACGGGTGGGCGACGGTCCGTGAGCAGTGCTGGGAAGCGCCGCTCTACTGGCTTCGCGAAGGCGAGGAATGGTCGGTCTTCACATTATCCGGCCGCCGCCGGCTGAACCCATCCGAGCCGGTATGCCACCTCAGTTTTTACGAAGCCGACGCCTTCGCCAGATGGGCGGGGAAACGATTGCCGACCGAAGCGGAATGGGAGACAGCGGCCGGAGGTGTGCCTGTCTCGGGCAATTTCACCGATCGCGGCCATTTTCACCCGTGCGCGGAGGCCTCGTCGGACAACATCCCCCAGCTGCAGCAAATGTACGGCGATGTGTGGGAATGGACGGCGAGCCCTTATATCGCTTACCCCCGCTTTCGCCCGGCCGGCGGTGCAATCGGCGAATATAACGGAAAGTTCATGTGTAATCAGATCGTGCTGCGGGGCGGATCGGCAATCACCCCGACCGGGCACATCAGGGCCACTTATCGCAATTTTTTCCCGCCGTCGGCGCGTTGGGCCTTCGCTGGGCTGCGATTGGCGGAGGACTTTGGATGAAAAATGGCGCGCGCTTTGCCTTCCATGATCTGGCACCCGGCGAGGAAAGCTTCCGGGATGCGGTGCTTGCAGGCCTCCAGCGCGCTCACAAGCGGATTCCGTGCAAGTTCTTTTATGACGCGCGCGGCTCGGCTTTGTTCGAGGAAATCTGCCGTCTGCCCGAATATTATCCGACCCGTACCGAGATCGCGATCCTCGAAGAGAATTCGAGCGATATCGCGGCTCAGATGGGGTTGCACTGCCGCGTGATCGAGTTTGGCAGCGGCGCCAGCCAAAAAATCCGCATCCTGCTTCAGGCGCTCGACCGCCCTGCAGCCTATGTTCCGGTCGACATCTCGCGCGAGCATTTGCGCGATGCCGCCATCAGTTTGGCCGAGGATTTTCCACCGGTGCCGGTCATTGCCGTTTGCGCCGACTACACCCGCCCTTTTTCGTTGCCGCCATTGCCCGGTGCTGGAGGAAAGCGAGTCGGATTTTTTCCCGGTTCGACGATAGGCAACTTCGAGCCGAGTGCCGCCGTCGCTTTTCTCGCCAACTACGCGCACGTCCTCGGGCCCGGCGGTGAAATGCTGATCGGCGTCGATCTGAAGAAAGAGACGGACATTCTGGAGGCCGCGTACAACGACCGAGCCGGGGTGACCGCCGCGTTCAACCTCAACCTCCTCGAACGCGTTAACCGCGAGCTCGATGGCGACCTCGACATTGATCACTTCGAGCACCTGGCGTTTTACAGCAGTGCCGAAGGCCGGGTCGAAATTTACATCCGCAGCCTCGCCGACCAGGCGGCCCGGATCGCAGGAAGACGCTTCCGTTTCGCCAAGGACGAGCTGATCCACACGGAATACTCATACAAATATTCGGTCGACGAATTCCGTGCCTTGGCGGCGCGCGCCGGCTTTCGTCCGGTCGACACCTGGACAGATCCCGCGGAACTGTTCAGCGTTCATTATTTCCGGTTGCGGTGACAAGGCACGGCGCCAGCCTATCGCGAGAGTAAGCTCCGTTTCCCGAGGTGCCGCGCGACCGCTGCCAAATCGCTCGGCTCCGACGCCACGCGGCGACTCTCTTCCAACAATATGTCGACGGTATCTGCGATCTGTTCCTCGGTGTGCGAGGCGGTCGCGAAAAAGCGTAGGCGAGCGGCTCGTTCCGGCACCGCCGGGTAGAGGATCGGCTGGACGTTTACCCCTCGGTCGAACAGCGCCTGCGCGAGGCGCCCGGCGCGGATCGAGCTGCCGGTGACGATCGGCACGATCGAAGCCCCGATCGAGCCGCCGACATCGAGACCGCCTTCCCGCGCTAGTCGGAGGAACAGCGCCGCCCGGTCATTGAGCCGGCGCACCCGCTCCGGCTCGCGCTCCAGAAGTTCGAGCGCGGCGAGCGCCGCGGCGGCCGCCGGTGGCGCCATCCCGACCGAAAAGACGAAGCCGGGCGCCGCTATTTTCAAAAAATCCACAAGGTCCTTGCTGCCGGCAATGTAGCCGCCGCATGACACCAAGCTCTTGCTGAGAGTGCCCATCCATATGTCGACCTCGCGGGGATCGATGCCAAACCGGTCGGCGGTGCCAAAACCGCGCGATCCGAGCACACCCAGCGCGTGCGCTTCATCGACCATCAGCCAGGCCCGATTGCGACGGGCGGCGGAGATGAAGGCCGGCAGATCGGGGACATCGCCATCCATGCTGTAGTGCCCCTCGATGACGAGGAGCGCATGCCCGCCGCGCGGACGCGTTTCACGAAGCAAACGATCGGCGGCCTCGTGGTCGAGATGCGGAAACGGCACCCGCCGCGCTCCGGAAAGGATCGCGCCCTGAACGATACTGTTGTGGATCAGCGCATCGTGCACGATCACGTCCTCGCGGCCGAGCAGATGTCCGATCACCGTGACGTTCGTCGAATGGCCGCCAACCAGCACGACGCAGTCCTCGGTACCGTGAACGCGGGCGAGGGCGTGCTCCAGATCCCGATGAACCGGGCGCTCGCCGGAGACCGGACGGCTCGCCGAGACGGACGTCCCGTATCGGTCGATCGCCGCCCTCGCGGCCCTCACGATATCCGGATGCCCGTTCAAACCGATGTAGTTATACGATGCAAAATTGACGAGTGAGCGGCCGTCGATCACCGTCTCTGCCCCGGCAATTCCCTCGTGCACGCGAAAGAAGGGATCGGAAATACCGAGAAACTCCGCGGCGTCGCGGATCATCCGGATTTCTCGAAACCCTTCCAGCTTTGACACGTCCAGGCGGACGGCGCTGTCGTCATTCTCCGGATCGGAGTGGCGCACGACGCGTGGCGACCGTACCGGTGCGCTCGAAGAAAGTTTCTCGATCAGGAGAGCCTTGGCTTGGGCCGACAGGCCGAACAGGTTCCGGCGCGGCTCCATCGGCTATTCCGCGGCCACCGACTTCGGCTCTACCATTGCGGAGGTCGCCTGCGCATCGTCTGCAGAAAAGGGCAGCTCATTCATACCCTCGTGACGTGCGACCAGCGCGATCAGGTCACCGTCCTTAGGTCCAGTCGAGATCGTCATGGCCAGCCGCCCTGCAATCGATGCCACGCTTGTTCCTTCGGCGAGGGAAACCAGCGGCAGATCGACCCGTAGCCGGCTTTCGAGAGCGAGGCGGAGCTCAACCGCCATCAAAGAGTCCATCCCCATTTCCGAAAGCGGACGAAGCGGATCGATCCCGCTCGCCGGCAGCCGTAAGATCGTCGCCGCTTCCTCGGCAATGACGGTCTTGAGCAAGGCAAGTGCGGCATCCGGGTCGAGACCGGTGAGTCGTTCGCTGAAAGATTTGTCCGAAGTCGACGTAAAGCCGCTTGCGCGGGCCTCCGAGAACATTGGACTGGCGAGGATCGGCAGAAAACGCCGGGCTTCATTCCAATTGGTTTCGGCGTAGGCGACAACGGGCAATCCGCTCGCGATCATCGCGGACAATCCGGCGAGCGCTTCGGCTGCCGTGGTTGGTTTCGTGCCGAGGCGGCGCGCGAGAGCATCACGGGTATCCGGCCTCTCGGCTAAATAGCCGACATCGGCGATCGGACCCCAGGCGACGGCCAACCCCGGCCTTCCCTCGGCCCGACGCCGCCGCGCCAAGGCTTCGAGGGCTGTATTCGCTGCCACATAGGCGCCTTGTGCGGGCGCGCCGATCAAAGTCGTTGCCGAGGAAAACAGCAAGAACAATTCGATGGGATCGTCCCGGGTCAGGGCGTCGAGAGCCAACGCCCCGCCGAGTTTTGGCCGAAGCACCGTTTGCAGCCGCCCAATCTCGACTTCCGACGCGAGACTGTCGTCGATAGCCGAGGCGGCATGCACGATGCCGCGGAGCGGCGGTTGGACTGCTCGGATCGCCTCAAGCACCCCGGCCAAAGAAACGCGGTCGGCGACATCTCCGCGATACACGCGGACCTCGGCGCCGGCGGCTTCGAGTTCTCCAATCCTCGCGTCGCATCCCGGAGTGGCCGACCCGCGGCGGCCCATCAGTGCGATCGACCCGGCGCCGCGCGCAGCCAGCCACCGCGCCGCCTCGAAACCGAACCCCTCGACCCCGCCGGTGACGAGATAAGTTCCATCGCGCCGCAAGGATATCGTCGGCAGCTCGCGAAGCCGCACGCCGGCATTGGCGCGCGGTTCGAGCACGAGCTTGCCGATATGCCCCGACGACTGCATCAGTCGAATCGCATCGTCGAGCTCGCCAAACGAGAAAATCCGGTGAGCCAGCGGCCGGATAGCCCCCTCGGAAAGCGCCGCGGACACCTGGCGCAATAGGTCACGAGCCAGGTCCGGCCGGCGCGTAGGCAGCTGGTCGATATCGATTGCGAAATAGGAGATGTTCTCGCGGAGCGGCCGCAAGTGAATTCGTCGGTTGAGGTAAAGATCCCGCTTTCCAAGTTCGAGGAAGCGGCCAAATGGTCTGAGAACCTCCAGGCTGCGCTCCATCGCCTCGCCGCTCAGCGAGTTGAGCACTACATCGACGCCCTGCCCCCGGGTGATCTCGCGCACCTCATTGCAGAACCCGAGATCGCGCGAGTCGAGGACATGATCGGCGCCGGCCAGGCGCAGGAACGATCGCTTCACCTCCGATCCGGCCGTGGCGATCACGACCGCGCCGCAATGCTTGGCATACTGGATCGCGGCAAGCCCCACGCCGCCGGCGGCGGCATGAACGAGGACGTGCTCCCCGGGTGCGAGCTTTGCCAGGTGCCCCAGCGCGTATGTCACGGTCACGAAGGTTACCGGAATGGTTGCGGCCGCCGCAAAACTCATTCCCGACGGGATCGACGCCAGCGCATCCGCCATCGTCACGACGCGTGTGCCGAGTGAGGCGGGGGCAAACCCCATGACCCGGTCGCCGACCGCCCAACCTTCTACATCCGAGCTGATCGAGCGGATGATGCCGGCACATTCCAGCCCGAAGGTTGGTCCGGCAAACCCGTCGATCAGCGCTTCCTCTGGCAACAGCCCCATTGCCCACATCATGTCGCGGAAATTGAGCCCCGCAGCCTGCACCTCGACCTCGACTTGGCCGGGCCCGACGGTTCGTAGCGCGCCTGCTTCCCACCCTAGAGAGTCGAGACCGCCGGGATGGCGGCTCCCCAGCGTCAGGACGTCGGAGGGATCAGCCAATCGCGGTGGAAGACCACGGCGTACCCTAAGCACGTGCCGTCCCTCGGGTGTCCAGACAATCTCCTCTCCGGTGCTGGAGGCCGATAATTCGGCGGCGATTTGTCGGGCACGATCGTTCGCCGCCAGAGTTGACGGCAGATCGACGAGGCGCAATGAGAGCCGCGGCATCTCGTTAGCGAGCACGCGTGCAAAACTCCATATCGCGCCACCAACGAGACCCGACGCTTCGCCCATCTCCGATGACTGCTGCGCATCACAGGTGATTACCCAAAGCTCCGAGCGGCGGTCTGCTGCCTGTGTCGCCACCCGCGCCAATGCAGCGATTTGCTGCGAGGCAAGCTCGGTCGGGTCATCAGGGCAGGAGCCCTCAGCCAGGAAGAGAATAGTCGACCGCGGGGTATCGCTGCCGCCTTGATCCTGCAATCCCTCGGTAAACGCATTTGCCTGACCAGCGAGCGTGACCCGGTGGCCAGCGTCGCTGAGGCGATCATGCACCACAGCGGCGCGCGCCGCATCGCCGGCGACGACCATGACGGAACGCGGTTCCACAGGATCCGAGCAGGAAGTTTCCCGAGCTGGAGCAATCCCCCACAATATGGTGCATGGCCACGGCGCCCAGGCGCTGGATGCCGCATCGGCAGACCGGAACCCCGCCTCAGCGAGTTCGGCGCACCACTCTTCGGCAGATCGGAGAGGTGATGCATCGCTCGCCCGCGACCCAACCCGCCACCATCCGGGGCCTTGGCCAAATACCATGTCCCAGAGTGGGTTCGGCTCGGGCTCGACCGCGACGAAAACACCGTTGGGGGCGAGAAGCCTCCTCAGATCCGCGAAACCATTGGCGTCGAGCTGCAAGCGCGCACAAGCGTTTACCGCCAAGATTATGTCGAAGCCGGTCTGATCCAGCGCTTCCGTTCCATCCTGCGGTGACCACTGGCAGGCGGAAACTCCGTTGAACGACTCCGCCAGGAACGAGAGGCGAGCACTTTGTTCGGCATCAGCACTGGTCGCTACATAGCTGAGAGCGGTGCCGGATTGCGCCAGACGGTCGAGCACTCGGCGGGTCGCCCCACCTCCGATCGCACCGAGCTCGAGAATGCGCAGCGGTCGCCCACGAGGCCAATTCGCCGCGATCTCCTCTAGGGCATCGCACACCAAGCCGATACCGGCCGCGCTCGCGGGCGAAGAGTGGATCAGATGCTCCGTCATCGCAGCGAGTACGGCATCCGGCCACCGCGGCCCGCTGGCGAGAATACTCGGGAGGCTGTTGACCGCGGCAGCTGCGAGCGCGAGCTCCGCAACCAAATCCGGCGCATCGGCGAGCAGCAGGCGCCAGACTTCCTCGGCTTCAGGGAGGTAGGTTGTCGCTGCTATCCGCCATTCCGATCTTGCCTCGGATGCGGCACCGAACCGTTCGAGCAGGCGCAGTGCCCATTCGGCAATTTCGTCGGAAGCCGGCGCGAGTAGGCCGGTCTCGACGAGCTCTTCAATTCTGAAAGAACGACCGGCATCGACGATGTGCGCCATTGATCGAAGGGCGATCGAGCCGATCAGCGCATCGAGCAGTAGAGCCTGTTCGCGCCGCGCGGGGTCGGGCTCGCGAGCATCGGCAAAATGCAAAATTAGAGCTCCGACACGTTCCATTGCCGAAGCTGTGGCCAACTCGGCCAGCGGTGCGGGAACGAGATCGACGCGCAGCGCGCGCTCGTCGATCGATGCCCCACGTGCCAGCTCGACCCGACGGAACCAGCACTCCGCGAGTTCCGCCACGGGATCGCCGTCGCCGTCGTAGAGCGCAATATCTGCGGATACCGACCGGATGCCGATCCGCGTGAGCCGCAGTTCAGCGCGCCGGGGAATCCGTCCGAACGGTGCCAAAAACCGCACGCGACCGAAACGCCAAGGGAGAAAGCTCTTACCCCGAACCTGATCCCGGCCGTTGGCCAAGAGCCCGATCAGCGCCTGCAAGGCACCGTCGAGCAAGGCAGGGTGAACCAGATAAGGCGCGACATCCTCGGCGACCGGCGAGGGATCGAGATGTGCGATCGCAGCGTCCGGTCCTGTGATTTCGATCAGGCTCACGGTTCGAAACCGATCGCCGTAATCGAGCCCCGCGAGGCGCGCCAAGTCATAGAGGGTCTGCTCGTCGATCCGACGGCGAATGGGGCCGTGATCCGAAAAGCGCAGCGTCCGGCGGGTATCGGTTTCCGCACCGAGACGTCCAACAGCATGAACCGTGAACGGCTCGTTCGACAGGCGCACGCGGCTCGCCAGCTCCCAATTGCCTTCCTCGGAGCCGATCACGGCACGCACCTCGCGCATTCGACCCTTGTCGAATGGCAGCGGGCGGCGCACTTCGAGATCGCGCAGTTCGAGTACGGGCGCGTCCGGCCACTGCACCCTCGCAGCAGCGCACGCCATCTCCAGAACTCCAGCCGCCGGGAAGACCGGCACGCCCTCGATCGCATGGTCGCCGATCCACGGTAGCACCTGCTCGTCGAGGTGATTGATCCAGCACGGTACCGGACCGCGTTGACGAAAACCAAGAAGCGGATGCTCGAAAGGGGTATTTACCGGATCGGCGCCCTCGGCCGTGAGGCCGAACCAAAAGCTCTGACGATCCCAAGGATAGAGCGGCAGCCCACGCGGATCGGCCATCCCGTCGAAGAGAGGGGATTGCCTGAAGTCGTATCCGGCGACGTGGCAATTGGCGGCGATTGTGGAAAATGGGTCGCCGTCGAACGGCTTGCGAGAAAGGGTGGTGAGCACGCGCCCGTCCACTTTCGCCGCACGCAGAGCATCGGTCAGATAGGACTGCAGAATTGCCGTCGGGCCGATCTCGAGGAAAATCCGATAGCCTTCGGCAGTCAGGAATGCGGTTGCCTCCGCGAAGCGCACCGGGCTGCGGATATTGCGCCACCAGTAGCCGGCGTCGAGCGAGTCGTCCTCAACCGCCTCACCGGTCACGGTCGATACCAGCCTCGCCGTCGGATGTCTGGATGAAAGGCCCCTCAGGCTCTCGAGCAGATCCTTGCGGATCGGATCCATCAGTCTCGAGTGAAACGCAAAATCGAGATCGAGCGGGCGAAACCATAATCCGCGGCGTTTCGCCTCGGCTTCCAAACGCTCGATTTCCGCGCTGGGTCCAGAGACGGTCACTGAATGCGTAGCGTTGAGGGCGGCGATCTCCGCCCGACTATCGAGCCCGTCGAGAAAGTCGCGTGCTGCCTCCGGAGCGAGCGCCAGCGCCGCCATGCGGCCTCTTCCCTGTGTACGCTGCTGGTACCGGCTGCGCGCTATAACAACCCGCCCGGCCTCTCCGAGGGATAGCGCACCCGCTGCCCAAGCCGCTGCAATCTCGCCGACACTGTGGCCGAGATATCCTGAGGCGCTGACACCGACCTCGCGTAATGCCTCGACGACGCCGACCTGTACCGCGAAGAGGAGCGGTTGTGCAATGTCGGCGCGTGCCATCGCTCCGGCATCGACGCCGCCTTCGAGAAACGCGATGACCGACCAGCCGAGTTCCGGCCAAAGCATCCGATCAAGCTCTTCGATCGCGCCGCGGAAAGCCGCGTTGCTGCGCAATGCATCGCGCCCCATGCCGGTAAACTGCGCCCCGTTGCCCGAGAACACGAAGGCGAGCTTACCTTCCCGAACTCCAGTACCTGCGATGAGGAAAGGGGACGGGTCGTCGTTGAGAAACCCGCCAAGCGCCTGCGCCGTCGCCGCCGGATCATTCTGCGAGAGCGCGATCAGTCGCTGCGGATGATGGTCGCGCCCGCGGGCAGCTGCCCGCAACAGCATCGGTGCGCGCTCCGGCGAAACCTCGGCAAGCACGGTGCGCCAGTTCTGAACGAGGGATCGCAGCGATGTTTCGGTCTGTGCCGAGATGACCAGGGGAGGCAGCGGCCCAACTGCGGGCGCTTCCTCGCACCGGGTGGCTCGGGCCAATACGACATGGGCGTTGGTCCCACCAAACCCGAAAGAGTTGACGCCGGCGTAAGGCCGCTCGGGCGCCTTCGCTGGCTCGATTTTGCGAACCAGACGGAGATTGAGCGCCTCGAATGGGATTTTCGGATTGGGGTTCTCGCAGTGGAGGGTGGGCGGGATGATTTCCCGATCGAGCGCAAGCGCCGCCTTCAGCAGCCCGGCCATACCGGACGCCGGTTCCAGATGGCCGATATTGGTCTTGACCGATCCAATGGGCAGCGGAAGCGACCGGCTCTGTCCCAGAGAGTGTCCGACCGCGGCGGCCTCGATCGGGTCGCCCGCCGCCGTGCCCGTGCCGTGCATCTCGAGAAATGCGAGGTCGTCAGGAGCAATCCCGGCGGTATGGTACACCCCCCGCAACAGAGACGCCTGCGCCGCTTCGCTCGGGAGCGACAGCCCGATCGTGCGACCGTCGGAATTAACTGCGGAAGCCCGTATCACCGCGTGGACCCGATCCTTGGCGGCGACCGCGTCCGCGAGCGGTTTCAGGATTACGACGGCACCGCCCTCGCCTCGAACGTAGCCGTCTGCTCTCTCGTCAAAGGCAAAGCAGCGGCCGCGCCGGGAGAGCATCGAGGCGCGCGAGAACCCGATGAAAGGATAGGGCGCGAGCAGAAGGTTGATTCCGCCGACGATCGCAGCGGCGATCCTTTTGTTGCGAATCGCCTCGCAAGCATGGTGAAGGGCAACGAGCGAGGACGAGCACGCCGTGTCGACGGCGAGGCTGGGCCCGCGCAAATCGAAGACGTAGGATATTCGGTTTGCCAGGATGCTGAGGGTGCTCCCGGTCATGAAATAGGAATCGGCACCCGCCGGGTCTCCTATTCTCAGATCGGAATAATCGGTTGTAGAGGCGCCAATATAGACGCCCGTAGCGCTGCCCGACATCTTGCTGGGCGGGATGCCGGCGTCTTCGAATGCGTGCCACGCGAGTTCCAGCAGGAGCCGCTGCTGAGGATCGATCTGCGCAGCTTCGCGCGGCGAGATGCCGAAGAACGAAGGCTCGAACAGGTCGACGCCAGAGATTAGCCCGGCGGACCAAGTATAGCTCTTGCCCGGCTCACTGCGATCAGGATGGTAATAGAAGCGCGTCGACCACCGCCGGTCGTCGACCTCGGAGACCGCATCACCCGCCGATGCGAGCAGCTGCCAGAACTCATCGAGGTTTTCGGCCCCGGGGAATCGGCAGGACGCTCCGACGATCGCTATGGATTCGTCAGTCATAGCGTAAGAACAAAATGCGCAGCCCCAGGGAAAACTTCGATGACCCTTGCAGCCTAACCTTCTTTACCTGCGCGGGAGAGTCAAACGTTAGATACGCCATTGATCCCCAATGTCGCAGGCCCGCCTACTAGCTGCCCGCAAACCAACTGAAAAGACTGAGGCAGGCGCGCGACTATCTGCCCCTGTCCCCCTAACCATCGGAGCCTTCCCCTAACCATCCGGCGGCGGCCATTGATCGAACTGCTGGATTTTAGTCGTCTAAGACGCCGTCCGTGTCAACCTTGGCGAGGAAAACCGGTGGCCTGGCGCTTTAGTCTGCACAACGGTCTTGTTGGCAAGACCTCCTCAAGCGCTACCCCCGAGCGGGTGCCATTCTGAACACATGGACGGCGACGAGCCCCGCGGGTAATTTGCGGAACCGGTTGGCCGGCCCCGGGCTATGCCGTGCGCGTTGCCGAGCGGCGCACGAAAAGGGACGGTCCGCCTCGCTGCGACTTCACAGGCACAAGCCATGAAAGTCTCCTATTTCGAAACGGGCCGTTACGTCTCGCCGCCGGACCTGCCACGCGAATGGCCGGTACCGGCCGGTTCCTACGATCGCGAAACTGGGGTCGAAGCCTATCGCGGCATGGTCGAGCGAGTACGATTTGTCGAGGAGCTCGGCTTCGACTGGGTCAGCGTCTCCGAGCACCATTATTCGCCCCGCATCCTGACGCCGTCACCGGTCGTTTCCGCCGCCTATCTCGCGGCACGGGTCGACAAGATAAAGATCGCGATGCTCGGCCCAATCGTGCCGGTCAGCAACCCGATCCGCATCGCCGAGGAAGTCGCGATGCTCGACACCATGGCGCCGGGGCGGATTGTCATCGGGCTGTTGCGCGGCACGACCAATGAGTATCTGAGCTACGACCTCAACCCGAAGGAGTTGCGCGAGCGCACCGACGAGGGGATGGAGCTGATCCTAAAGGCGTGGACCGAGCCGCAACCTTTCGGCTGGCAAGGGCGCTATTTCCAGTACCGCACCGTGTCTGTCTGGCCGCGCCCGCAATCTCAGCCGCACCCGCCGACCTATGCGCTCGGCACCAGCGCGGAAGCGGGCGAATTTGCCGCGCGCCACCGGCTCGGGATAGGCCTCTCCTACGGGACGTTCGAGCTGATGGCGAAATCGGCGCATTACTACCGTGAGCAATGCGCCCGCTATGGCTGGGAGCCGGGTCCCGACGACATCATCTACCGCGCCAACATGATCCTCGGCGAGACGGACGACGTGGCCGAGGAGGCGCTGCGCCGGCGCGATAAGCAGGCGCCGTTCCCGGTGCGCGCCGGATTGCGCGATGCGCTGCTTCAGTCGGACACTACCCGCAACATCGCCGGCGAGAAGCGGCCCGCAAATGTCGGGGGCGTGTTGCCGATCAGCTTCTGCGGCGGCCCCGACCGGGTCGTCGAACAGCTCCGGCGCTGCCGCCAGGAGGTTGGCGCCGGGGTGGTCGACATCTCTCTGCAAGACCCCGGCACCGGCAATCTCGACGGCATGATGCGCGGCGCTCGAATTGTTCGGGAAGAAGGTCCTGCCGCGAATCCGCGAGATATGAGCAAGAAGGGTCCGATTGTGGCGCAGACCGAAGACGGATTGAAGACGGCAGCCCCCGGTGCGACGTTCCGCGAAAGTTTTGTCGAGGCGGACGGGTTCCGTATCCGGTACATGGAAGCGGGGCAGGGCACACCGCTCGTGCATCTCCATGGGGCGGGTGGCATGCGCCTGACGCCAGGGCATGATCTGCTGTGCCGGCATTGCCGGGTGATCGCCTTTGAGATGCCGGGTTTCGGCTCGTCGCCCGAGAACACTCGAACGCGGACACTAGCGGAACTGGCTGGGACGATGTCCGCTGCGGTCAGCAATCTCGATATCGGCAAATTCAATCTGATGGGAACCTCGTTCGGTGCCAAGGTCGGATTGTGGCTGGCAGTGCAGCAGCCGGAGCGGGTCGAGGGCCTGGTCCTGGAAGCGCCGGCTGCCATCCGCCCCGCCGGGTCCGAGCCGCCTTCCGGCTCGCCGGAGGACATGGCGCGCCGGCTTTACGCGCACCCCGAGCGGCTCGCCGCCCTGCCCGCGCCGGACCCGGCAATCCAGGCGAAGACTCGGGCTTTGGTCGCGCGTCTGCGCGGACCCGACCGCGACGCCGATCTCGAAACCCAGATGCGCCGTCTGCCGACACCGACCTTGGTGCTGTTCGGCACTTTGGACCGCGTGATCCCCCCCGAGATGGGCCGCTTTTACAAGGAGCTGTTGCCGAATTGCCACTTGGTGTTCGTCTATGACGCGGGTCACGCGATCAGCACCGAACGGCCCGAAGCATTTACCGAGGTCACCGTGGATTTTCTGGAACGCCACGAAGCCTTTGTCGTCAGCCGAGCAGAGACCGTCATTAACCCGTAGAAGTTAACGGACCGGCGCCCACAGCACCTGTTCGATGTCCTCGGCGCCGGTGGCGAGCATGACGAGCCGGTCGAAGCCGAGCGCGATGCCGGCGCAAGCGGGCAGGCCGTGTTCGAGAGCGTCGAGGAAATCCTCGTCGATCGGGTAGGTCTGGCCATAGAGCTGTCGTTTGCGGGCCTGGTCGGCGAGAAAGCGGGCGCGCTGCTCGGCGGCATCCGTCAGCTCGCCGAAGGCGTTGGCGAGTTCCAGGCCGCAGATATAGACCTCGAAGCGCTCGGCGAGACGAGGGTCGTCCGGACGGCGGCGCGCCAGTGCGGCCATCGAGAGCGGGTAATCGTAAAGCAATTGTCGGCACTCCGAGGCCGAGGCGGGGCTCGATCCGGTCGAGGAAAATGCGGAAAAACAATGTCTCCCAATCGTCCCCGGGATGAGGCGCGATCCCGATGCCGCTCGCGGCGGCGGCAAGGCGATCCGCATCGGGGTGCAACGGATCGGGAGCCGTCGCCAGCAGATCCAGACCGCAGTGCTTCTGAAACGCCTCCGCCACGCTGATCCGCTGCCACTCCCGCGTTGCGTCGGCGGTATGGCCGCGCCAGGTCAGCGCCTGAGCACCGGCTGCTTGCTGGCAGGCGCGGACCAGCGCCGCGCACTCCTCCATCAGGTCGCGATAGGAGGCGCCAGCGCGGTACCATTCGAGCATCGAGAATTCAGGATGGTGGGTGGCGCTCCGCTCGCCGTCGCGGAAGACATGGGCGAGCTGCCAGATCCGCGGCATCCCGGCGACGAGCAGCTTCTTCATCGCGAATTCCGGCGAGGTGTGGAGATAGCGCAGGGCGGCCTGCCCCTGTTGCGGGTCGTGAAGCTCGGTCGCGAATGCCCGCAGATGCGGTTCGAGCCCCGGGCTCACCTGCAAAGCCGGCGTGTCGACCTCGACAAAGCCGCGATCGGCGAAGAAGCTGCGAACAGCGGCGAGGATGCGTCCCCGCTTCTCGAGCATCGCGCGGCGCAATGCGAAGCGATCGGGCCGCCACCATTCCTGCATCGTCCTGCCCTCGTTCTTGCCGGTGCGCCGACCTATGTTAGGGTCTACGATACATCCAGCGCCCTCCCGAGATCCCGCCAATGAAAATCAATGCCATCGACATCAAGCCGGGCAATGTGCTCGAGCACCAGAACAAGCTCTGGCTCGTGCTGAAGCGCGAATTGGTTCAGCCCGGCAAGGGCGGCGCCTTCGCCCAGGTCGAGCTGCGCGATCTGCGCGGCGGGTCCAAACTGAACGAGCGTTTCCGTACCCAAGAAACGGTCGAGCGGGTGCGCCTCGACGAGAAGGAAATGCAATTCCTGTTCATGGACGGCGGTCTGGCGACGTTTATGGACAACGACACCTTCGAGCAGATTCCGATCCCGCGCGAGACGATCGGCGACCCCGCTGATTTTCTGAGCGAAGGAATGGTCTGCCAGGTGATGCTGCACGAGGGCTCCGCATTATCGGTCGAGCTGCCGCCGAACGTGGTAGTGGAAGTCGTCGAAGCCGATCCGGTCGTGCGGGGCCAGACGGCGTCGTCCTCCTACAAGCCGGGCAAGCTCGAAAACGGGCGCCGCGTAATGATCCCGCCGCATATCGGACCGGGCACGCGCATCGTCGTCAGCACCGCCGACGGAAGCTACCTCGAGCGGGCCAAGGATTAGCCTAGTGCTTAAATGCATACGGATGATTCAATGCACATGCGCCCGTCTCGTCTTCCCGGCGAAGGCCGGGACCCATTTCTGCATGGGTACCGGCCTTCGCCGGTATGACAGGATTTTGTGTGAGCCTAAACACTAGCTTCTAGGCGCCCGCTGGACCTGTCATCGCGCTGCGCCAACTAGGGACCAGGTCCGGCCGCAGCTCGCGATAGACCGCGACATACCGGCGCGCCGCAGCCGTCCAGCTGAAATCGCGGGTCATTGCCCGCCGCATCATGCGCAGCCAAATCGCGCGCTCGCGAAACAGAGCGGTGGCGCGCCGGACCGCCGCCATCAGCGCCGGGGGGCTATCGCCGTCAAACGCGAAGCCGTCGGCGCTGCCGTCCGCCAGGCTGATCGCCGTCGCATCGACCACGGTGTCGGCGAGGCCGCCGACCCGGCGAACCAGCGGCAACGTCCCATAGCGCAACGCGTAGAGCTGGGTCAGGCCGCAGGGCTCGAAGCGCGACGGCACGAGCATTATGTCGGCGCCGGCGATGATCAGATGGGACAGCGCTTCGTCATAACCGATCTCGACGGCGATCGCGCCGTTGTGGGCCGCGGCTGCCATGGAAAAGCCGTGCTCCAAATCGCCGTCCCCGGAACCGAGGATAGCGAGCCGGCTGCCGTCGGTGACGAGCTCCGGCAAACACGCGAGTAGCAGATCGAGCCCCTTCTGCGGCGTCAGCCGGCTGACCACGCCGAACAATGGTGCGTCTTCGCGATCGGCGAGCCCGAGGCGCCGCTGCAGCGCCGCTTTCGCGATGGGTTTCCCCGACGCGGCATCCTCGACGCCGTAGGATCGGGGCAAAACCGGATCATGCCGAGGATCCCAGACGCGCGGGTCGACCCCATTCAGTATCCCGGTCAACGCGTCGCTACGGGTACGCAACAGCCCGTCGAGACCGCAGCCAAAACCCGGGGTTTGGATCTCGCGAGCATAAGTCGGGCTCACCGTGGTCAGGCGGTCTGCATAGAACAAGCCGGCCTTGATAAACGAGACCAGACCATTGAATTCGACCCCGTCGACCGAAAAAAACCCCGGCGGCAACGCGAGCTCGGGAAACAGAGCGGCGGGAAAGAGCCCCTGATAGGCGAGGTTATGGATGGTGAAGACACTCGGGACATGATCGCCGGCCGGGGGGCGAGCCGCCAGATACGCCGGGGCGAGGCCGCCATGCCAATCATGGAGGTGAAGGATGTGAGGGCTCCAGCCGGGATCGGCGCCGCGCGCCAGCTCCGCGGCGATCCAGCCGAAGAGCCCAAGCGGCGATGATTGTCGGGCCAATCGTGCCCGTCCGGACCGGCATAGGGATTGCCCGGCCGATCGTAGAACCCCGGTTGGTCGACCAGGTAAGCCAGGAGTTCCGAGCCCGGCACCCGCGCGAGGCCCACCCGTACCCGCTCCGCCGCGAAGGGCGTGTGCAGCCGGGCGACATCGGTGATGCCGGGAAACGCATCGAGAAAGCCCCGGAAACCGGGCAGCAGCAGGCGCGCGTCAACACCGAGTGCGGTCAGCGCCGGCGGCAGCGCGGCCGCAACATCGCCGAGCCCGCCGGACTTCACCCAAGGATAGAGTTCGGCAGTGACGTGAAGGACGCGGAGCGGCGGTCGGGGGCTCGCCATAGGCCCGTCTTGGCTGTTTTCGCTGTTATGGCCGTAAAATATCAGCCATCGATCTCTCGTCTGCCGCAGCAACCCTCGACATTTGCCGATGGGAACCGGCAAATATCAGCGAGGGGCTGGCTGTTCCGCCGCTGTTCCCTTCACTGATGCGCGATGCAAACGTTTTCAACCTTGCGGACCGACTTGATCTGACCATGCTGTCGATAGCACATGTTTCTGATTAAATCAATTATTTCATGTGATTTAAGGAAACAAACCATTCGCTTGGCCTTTCGCACGGGTCAGCGGCGGACCGGCGGCGGCTCGAAGAAATCGGTCGAACTCGACGCCGCTGCTGGGGTGGGCTCGACAAAACCCGAACTCGGGGCAGGGCTCGAACCGGCTGCGGATGCCGGTGTCCACCCGGCCCGTCGGCGGCGCGGAGCGTGAGGTCGATGCCTGAGGAACTTGGCGCCGAACGACTGCCGGTCCGCATCGATCGGGAGCCTCACGGGGAGCCGAGATCGCTGCGAGCCGCGCCTCGACGACCTCGAGGTGCGGGTAGAGCTCGTCGGGGAAGACATGCCCGTTGCAGATATTGTGGGGTTTGTTACCGCACGCCATTTCGGTCACGGATAGCCGCTCGGCGATTTGGTAATAGCGTTGAGCCGCTTGCAGATAACCGAGTTCCTGGGCGCCGGCCGAGATAATAATAGGTGAGATCATCCATATACCCGATCCGCATAACGAAAAGGGCAAGCCCTGCCAGCGACCAGTCGCCTCGAACACCGCCGCTCTCCGGCGGTCATGCATCCACCCCAAGCCGCACTCCTCCATACTGCAATCGAGCCTCGGTTGGCCTGCCTGGAACTGACGCATCAATTCGTCCGGTGGCACATTAGCGTTTTTCATGGTGCAACCGGTCATCGCTGCCACTGTCAATACGCCGATGTACGGTAGTCGGAGCGAATCGGGCACTGTCGTCTCCCTGTCCTGTCACGGACCTTGCCAAAGGCCACGATGCGCTTGCCGCGCCTCGGTTTCCCGCTCGCGATAGCTGGGCATGGCCCCGTCGCCGAGGCGGCCGGCTCCATTCAGGATGGCGGCCTCGGCAACGTCGACCCCGTTGCTCGTAAAGCAGCGATAACGGCCGGTTTGCGCATCTGGCTCGCACAGAAGGGCGCCCTGGCCGTACAGCCAGCTTTCGAACGAGCCCAGAGCCGCGAACGGGCCTGGGTCGATGCCGGATATCGGATACGGCGATCGGCAACGACCAGGGTGGCGGCGTCGGGGACCTTGGTGACCGGCCCGCGAATGACGGCAGGAGGCGGCTTCGGCTCGGGGTGCTGCAGTTTCCGGGGTTGCTGGTGTTGTAGGGGCAGGAGAGGTACGGCCGTCGCATCAGGGCCGGATCTTGCGCGGCAGGCGGACGGCCGGGCTGGCTGCCGAGATTGCGGTCGCGAGCAAAAGGCAACAAATCTCACGCCCCTGCTCCCTCTCTTCCAGGCGTTACCGTTCCGCCGGCCTGGCCGCAATATTGCTCCGATCATGGTCTGCTCGCGCCTATCTCCATCTGCCGCCTCGATGCTTCCCAGATGTTCGGTGAAATTGTTAACACTTTGGGAACAACCACCCGTGGGCATTTCAGCACGCAGTTGACGATCTTGCAAC
>CAVSZA010000077.1:0-17383 GCA_963732095.1 uncultured Alphaproteobacteria bacterium | reverse complement strand
CTTTATTAAATTCGCTGGAGATGAGAGCACACACCCTCCTGTTGGTTATGCAGCATTTGATAAACAAGGTTCACGGCGGAACAGACGGCTACGAAAGCGAAGCCAATGACGACAACCCGCATTGGCGTCGGTACTGCTGAAAAAGCCGACAGCGCCCACAGCGCTCGTTTGCAGGGGATGGTAATACTACTGATCAGAGCGCTCCTGTCCTGGGGCATAAGCGGCGTTTGTTGCGGGAAGGGTGCCTCTTTTAAGGCTTCATCATTACCCGACGGTAGGTGTGTGTGAATCGTCCGCCATATTCGCTCGGAGGTCACGGCATCTCGATGTGGCTCACGGCTAGCTCGCGCCTGAATCGACGATAGCGTTGATCATCGCAGCCAGCGCTGGCGTCGTGCCGCCTCGCCGTCAGAGCGCACATAATTATTCCTCTCTACCAGCACGGAGCTGGCCTATGCCGAGAGCGCCCGAGGAAGTCGAACCTGCTTCTTTCAGCCGCGAGATTTGCCGAGAGGGCAAGGCCAAGCTGCGGGGTCTAGAATGATAAAATCGACGAAGCGTGGGATATAACGGATCCGGCGCGGCGCGATCAATGGCTCTTCGTCGCCTGCCAGTGCGCCAGCGCCTCATGCGGCTTCGATATGGCGGATCCATGATTTCGCTGTGGGTCCCGGTGCTGGCGGTCAATTCGATGACATATCCGTTGGGGTCGCGGAAATAGATCGACCGGACAAAGCCGTGATCGACCGGGCCGCGCACCTCTCGACCCTCGGCCTTCCCTTCTCCAGCATGGCTCGAAGGTGTCGTTTTCGACCCCGAGCGCGATGTGCAGATCGAGCCCGTCCTGCGTTTGAATTCGAAGGGTGAGCCCGGCACCTCGAAGAAGGCGAGGCAGGAGCGGTCGTCCATCTCGAAGAAGGTATGGAGCGCGCGACCCTCTCGATCTCGAACGCGCTGACCAGCCGCAGGCCGAGGAAATCCTCGTAGAAAGCCCGCGTCTCCTCAAATCCCGGCAGCGATAGGCGTTATGGTGCAGACCCTTGATCATCCGAGCCTCCTATCGTCACAACTAACCCATATAGCTTTGGCCTGTCTTCAGCGCTCGCGCAACAGTCGGCCCTGAAACCGGTGATCGGTGTCGTAATGCCGGAGCAGGCGCAGCAGGCGCCAATAAAACCGCCTGGGGTAGAGGAATGAGCGGCCTGACCGATGTGGGCCTCGAAGGCTTCCTCCAGGCGCAGTAGTATGAGCAACGAACCCGTCCCTGGGCAGCATGCGCGCGCTCGTTCTCCAGCAGCAGACCATCGAGCTGGTCGCGCCACGGATCAATCCGCGGCCGCGGCTGCCGGCTGCGCTCATAGCGAAACTCGGTCGCCTGCGACCGGATCACCTTGCGCACCACCCTTCGCGATACCCTGAACTCGCGGCAAATCGTCTTGATCGGTTTATTCTGGGCGAAATACGCCCGACCGATCTTCGTGATCGTCTCCACTACCAGCATCCCCGACCTGGCCCCCGTATCCCCCACGGAAGCCACTGTGGCCTCGCCGTCCCGGGGGGTCCCGATTGGATGCCGATCACCCCGAAAACGGGGTCCTTATTCCATGCCGATCCACAACGTCTGGATTCGTCGAGTGGCCGGACGACGTGGGACCACCAGTTCGAAGCCCCTTTGCTCCAACGGCGAGTTTGGCAAACTTAAGCAACCACCAATGTCGACCGGCGGTGCATCGATCTCACAAGGACACTTCCTCCGGTTATGGAACCGCTCCACTCAGATGCCGCTTGTCCGACACCACTCGGCCATCTTTCAGGACCAGCTGCAGTGCTGGACATTGGCGACGTCCTCAAGCGGATTGTCGGCGACCACAATCAGGTCGGCGAGCTTGCCCACCTCCAATGTGCCCAGTTCGGCGCCGACGCCGCACACCTCAGCTCCATGGCGTGTGGGCCCGACGCAGCGTCTGCCACTCGAAAAGCTCGCCGAAGCGGGCACGTCCCGCCCGGTGACACCGGTCCCGCCGGTCGAGATCACGAGATCGATGTCGTGATCAACGATGCATTGATTTCAGCTGCGCGACGATCAGCTCCTGCTCTTATCGCGCACGATCTTTCGGCTCGCGACCCGGTGCCCGGTATCACGAGATCGGCGAGCGAGTCACCCCAGTGGTCCCCCGACGCATCCCGGTGTGTCGGAGACTGTCAGGATCGCGATGTTCCGTCGGCATCGGTATTGCAACCGCTCGAATCACGCTCGCCGTGGGGCCAATTTTCGAGCGCTTCGGGGCGCATGGGTTTTGGGCAATGGCGGCCCTCTGTGCGGCGGCGTTGCCACTGGCCCTAACCCTGCGCGAACCGATGGCCGGTTCCAGGTGATCTTTTTAGCTCAACCGATTATCTGATTATCTGGATGCGTCTGCTGGCTGATCGGCAGGTCAATTCCCGCCCTGGTGGTGCAAGAACACCGCGCGCGCACCGTCGAGTTTCTGGCCGGCGGCTCCGTCTCAGCCCGGCATGGCTCGAGAAGACGCTCTCGCCTCTTGGTTGAGTCCTCCGCGAAGCTGTCCAAACAACCGGAACCGTCGCACGTTTTGAGCATTCGATCTGGGCGACGCGATCGTCGCCACTTTTGGCTGAAGAGCGAAGTGCTTGTCCTTCAAGAAAAAACCACGTATTCGGCCAAAATTGATGGAGGGGAAAGACATCCTCGAGCAAACCGCAGGCAACTTAACTGGTACTGATGAAGTCACCGCTCCTCGTCGCGCGGGCCGGGCACGGCCGCGGGGTGGATTTCGGTCGGTTGGATTGTTCGATTTCTGATCAGAGGATCTGCGAGGAATTTCCCGCCAACTGGATGAAGAAGATCATTCCGGACCCATCGCCAGCACCATCGCCTCGTTCCCCGCATTGGCCCAGAGCAGCCCGAATACGGCGATCAGGAGAAAGGCGGTGACGGCGGTGGGTTTGCGGCCGAGGCGCTCCAGCGAATACATCATGAAGGCGCTGGCGCACGGGAAGGCGAGGGTTATCCAAAAGATCGAGTTCAGCGATTTGGCGATCGGGAAACCGCGCTCGACGAGAATGTTCGGCAGCCAGGCGCCGAGCCCGAGCGCAATGCCGAAGAAGGCGAAAAAGCAGATCATCCCGGCGATCACGCGGCCCGGGTATTCGCGTAGGACGATGTCGAGCGGGTCGCTCTTGATCTCGCTCGCCGCGCCGGTTCGCAGCGACGCGAGCGGCACCGTGCGCATCCCCATGCGCTGCAGCAGGTCGAGCGCGCGCTGTCCCTGGCCATGGGTCGCCAGCCAGCGCGGCGATTCCGGCAGCGAGAAACGCAAGACGAAAATCACCAGCGCACCGATGCCGATGATGATCCAGATGCCGCGCCAGCCGATCGAATTGCGCAAGGCCAGCTTAGTAATAGGCCGACCGGCCACGGCGAGGCGCCGCCGAGAAACTGCATGAATGCCGTGAGGCGGCCGCGAATGTTCTTCGGCGCGTATTCGGCGGTATAGGAAAAGCATAGCGGCTGCTCGGCGCCAAGGCCGACACCGGCAAGGAACCGAAATACCAGGAGCCAGCCAAGCCCGGGGTCGAAACCGATGCTCGGAATTGGCGGCAATGCCGCGATGATCGTCGCGCGAGGCCGAACAGCAGTAGGTTGAACTGATAGACCGCCTTGTGCCCGAACCGATCGGTGAATTTGCCCTGCCCCAGCGTGCCGACGAACAGCCCGGCCACCGTGACGCTGCCGATCCATGGAATTTGCGCCTGGGTGACGAAAGCCGCTTTTGATCAGGTCGGGGACGAGGGCACCGAAGATCGTGAAATCCAGCACGTCGAAAAAATAGCCGGAGGCGACCAGGGCCAGAACCTGCGAATCGACCGGTCCCATCCGCGCGTCGTCCATCCTCTCGCCGACATAGGCTCCGATGGTCTGGGCCATTGCCGGCGCCGATTGTGCCATCTCCTGTCTTCCCCCTTAATCGAGCGGTCTTTGAACGAACATGTTCCTGTTTTGCCGCTCAGTTAGATTAGACTAGCGTGTAGATTAGACTAGCGTGGAAGTCCGATCATGCACTCCCGGTAAATAACCGCATGGGGCAGAGTGCCGCGCTTTCGATAGAATTCGGCTAGCCCCGGCGGCGCTCCCAACCCGGAAAGATGGTTGAGGGTTCGGCTGAGGCTTCCTCCGCCAGTGAGGTATGCCTCTGCGGTCGGTCTGGGCGCATCGCGAAGCGAGGCGAAGGTCACGGCAAGCGGCTACGTACCTTCGAACTGCAGGATGTAAAGTCCAGCGTTGTTATCGGTGAGGTACATCACGCCCTGCGCATCGACGAAGCAGTCGGCGGACTGGATGACCTTCGGCCGGTTGGGACGCGGGTCGAAATGTCGCTCGGGATCGGGGGGCACAAAGAACCCGGCCTCGCGCGGCTGGAACGGATTCTCGATGTCGAACACCCGGACCCCAGCATTGTGATAGGTGGCAAAGACGAAGCGCGAGCTCTGGAAGGCACCCGGCCGGTTCTCCCAGAGATTGTGCGGTCCGAAATTGCCGCCTTTGGCGCAGTAGTCGGCCTCGGACGGGATCGGCATCGTGGCGAAGCTCACCGGGTTAGTGGGTTCGCGCACGTCGAACAGCCAGGTGTGGCGGAGGCCCTGGCTGCAATCGGCGAAATTGGCCTCGTCGGCGAGCACCAGGAGGTTGCGATCGGCAGCGGCAGCGGCGAATGCGTGCCGCCGCCGAAGGGCGGGTCGAGGTTGCGATGGGCGAGCAGCTTGGGCCGGGTCGGATCGCCGACGTCGAGCACGGTGAGCCCGCCATCGCGCCAGGCGGCATAGGCGAGGTTGCCGGCGACGAGAGCGTGGTGTAGCGCGTAGCGCCGGCCCTTGGGCCAACTCGGCGTCTCGCCGCCGCCCGTCCACATGCCGGGGATCCACCACTTGCCGACGACCTCGGGCCGGCTCGGCTCCGCCATGTCGACGATCGCCAGCACCTGGTCGGTGAACTCAGGATAGTGGATCGAGACGTAGGCGTAGCGGCCGCCAACATACCAGATGCGATGTGGCCCCACCCCTTCGGTCGCCATGAAGGCGATCTCGCGTGGCGTTCCGGGATGCGCGATATCGAAGATGCGGATTCCGGCGGTGTACTGGCGGCCCTTCAGGAGATCGGCCGGCGATCCCGAGTAGTAAGCCTGAGCATCGACCTGCATCGTCCACATGCTCGGCCCGTTGACGGCAAGCAGCAGGTCGTCATGGGTCTGGAGATGGATGGCGCGGGTGTCGGGCGGGCAAGGCAGGAAGGCGACGGGCCTCGGGTTCTTCGGATCGCGCACGTCGAGGACGGTGATGCCGTTCGAATAGCCGTGGCCGATATAGGCATAAGCCGCGGTGCACCATGATCTGGACGCCGTCGCCGCGCCCGCCCTGATCGGAGTGGCTAATGAACTTGACGTTGCGGGATGCTACCGCATTCATGGCTCACCTCTCCCCTGTTGCGCCGCCCCTCGCCCTTTCATCGCGTCAACGGCGCGATGACGTCGAGGGCAAGGCCCTTGGTCTCCGACGGCTTCAGAGTTTACCCGACTGAGGGTGGGTAGCCCACCGAAGTGGACGGTCAGATCCTCGGTGTGCACGACGGGGCTAAGGTTGCCACGCCGGCCGGGCGGGGCATTTGGCCGGACGGATTGGCAGCCACGTAGGGAGCGTGGGCAGGGAGCGCCCGCGTCGCGAGAGGATGGTGGCGAAGCCTCGGGGTAGCAAATTGGGGAAAGACCAGAGAGCTATGCTTGGACCAGGAATGGCAAATTCACGCTTATCCTCTTACGGGGACCGATGGTTCGAATCCCGTTCCCTCCAGCAAAAAGTCCGGTGCGAACTCGAAGCTGATGCACGCCCCGTCGCGAGGACAATGGTCATCAGCGCGCCTGATCGACTCCCCCGCCGTGACGCGAGCAGCATGTTCTGCACTGCGGGATGATCTCCTAGGACTCCGAGATCGCGCTGGCAAGAACGGTACCCAGGCTTAATTCCGAACCCGCAAAGAGCCGAAAAGTCGTAACACTGATGCCGCTGATCCGATCGGCGAGACCGGCCTGCTTTGCCAACGCTTCTGCTTCACGAAGCATCAACTGTCCTCCCGTGCTCGAATCCACCTCCCTCCAGGGGAGAGTCTGCAAACCCTCGGTTCCGCTCCGACGGATCTTCGCGGTCGTCTCCACTACCAGCATCCCCGACCTGGCCCCCGTATCCCCCACGGAAGCCACTGTGGACTCGCCGTCCCGGGGGTCCCGATTGGATGCCGATCACCCCGAAAACGGGGTCCTTATTCCATGCCGATCCACAACGTCTGGATTCGTCGAGCTGCAGGACGGGGTGGGACCACCAGTTCGAATCCCCTTTGCTCCAGCGAAGAGTCACGAACGAACGATGCGGCTGTCAGCTAAGTGCCACTTTCGCGGGCATCTTGCTGTATCGAACGGCAGGCCCGAGTTACCTGTGCATAGAAACAGGACGTTGTAGATGGCTCGATTGCCGGATAAGGGCTTACGGGCTTCAACCAGCGCAGAGACGATGTGATCCTCGATATTTCGGCCCGGCGCCCACGTCTTGATCGCTCCGCTGACACGGATCACCTCGGATGGCGGGTGATGCTGCTGGATCAAGCGGAGCGTCGGCTCGTCATCGCTGATCAACTGCACGCCGCCGAGCAGGATCGCTCAGACGCAGCCCGAGGCACGGCGGATGTTCGCAGCTTACCCGGCCGGCTCGCGAAGCGGCTCAACGGCGAATTGGCGGGCCGCGTTGCCGCCCATCATGCGAGCGATCAGCGGCTCGGGCACATTGGCTTCGCGCAAGCGGGCGAGCGCATCCCAGGCGCTCGTGGCATCGTGGTGCGGGTAGCGAGACCCCCAGACGGCCTTAGCGGCAAAATCCTGCGGCAGTTTCTGGATCAGCCGCTCCTCGGCGTCGAACCCGAGCATAACGTTGCCGTGCCCCCACAATTCTTCGGGCTCGGTGCTCACCGGATAGTGGTGCAACAGCGGGATAACCCGGGTCGAGGCCTCCATCTTTTCGAGTACCTCCTGCATCCAGGAAGCCTTGCCGTGCGCGACGACGACCTTCATCGCCGGATAGCGCTCCATGACTGTGAAGCCGATCAGGGTCGAGGCGACGAACATGTGGTTGTCGAGCCAATTAGCCAGGATCGGTGCCAGCGGATGACCGAGCGGAGTTGCGCCCGTGAACGTCGTCGTCTGGCCAGCGCCGCCGCTGCCGCCGGCAAACGGCCCGCCGCCCCCGCCCGGCGCGATCGGCTGCACGAGCCGGTCCTTGATTTTTTCGAAAAACGGGCCGTGTGAGGTCCATTCCGGGTTCCACAGCCCCGGTGTCGCGTGCACCGCCGCTGTGATCCCGAGCCGCTCCAGCTCGGCCCATAGCGGGTCGTAATAGGGATGATTGAGATAGCGATCTTCGAGGAACATCGGCCGGATGAAGACGGCACGGACCGCCGGAATGCGCACCACCCGCTGCAGTTCCTCGAGGGCGAAATCCATATTCTGCAGCGGCAGGATCGCCGCGGCGAGCAGTCGCTCCGGCGCCGCTTTGCAGAAGTCGGCGATCCAGTCGTTGTAGGCGCGCGCCAGCGCATAGGCGACGTCCGGATCGCGCACGAGGAAGAAACCCTCGGCGAACCAGGTCGGGTAGAGCAGCGCCTGGTTGACCCCCATCGCGTCCATGTCGGCGAGGCGAGCGCGTGGATCCGAAGCGCCCTCGGTGGCCGGATGCTTGACGTGCGGGTCGAGGGCACCGATCGCATCCCAATCCATACCCGGGCGCCAGAGCGCGTGGCGCGGCAGGTTGGGGTTGCCTTTGTCGCGGAACATCTCGCCGTTGACCTTGAGATAGGCCCCGGTGCGACCCTCCTGCCGCCAAAGCGCGTGCTTGCCGAGCGTGCGGTACTCTGGGTCCAGGTATCTCTCCCACAGCGCAGGCGGCTCGACGACATGGCTGTCGCTGTCGAACACTACGAAGTCCTTGGTCGCCATGACCCCTCCTGCATGATCAGCCGAGGCGGGTTGCCAGCACCGCCGCCGGCCGCTGGCCGACCTCCTCGACTGCCAGCGGCGTCAGCGCTCCGCTCTGTTGATTGATGCGGTACGAAGCCAGACGGCCCGACGCGGTGCCCGCAGCAAACAGGAAGTACCCTGCCGGATCAAGGCAGAATGCACTGGGCACAGCCTCGGTTGGTACGTGCCCGGCCGGCGTCAGATGCCCAGTTGCGGGATCGACAGCGAAGGCCGCGATACTGCTGCCGTTAACCGCGCGGTTGCCGACATAGAGGAACCGCCCGGAGGGCGTCAGGTGGATCTGCGAGCAGGTGGTGCGCTCACTGTGACCGGCGGGCAGAGTCGAGGTCGTCTGCACGGACGAGAGGATGCCGTTCGCGCGGTCGAGCCGGTAGGCGGTGACGCTGCAGCCTTGCTCGTTCGAAAAATAGACGACGTCGAGACTCGGATGATGAATGTAGTGGCGGGGTCCGACGAGGTCCCCCTGTTCAACGCGATGCGGCGTATTCGGGCTCAGCTGACCGGTCTGAGCATCGAAGCGGTACTGCAAGATCACGTTGGGTCCGGGATTATTTTTTGGCGGCTCCAACACATTGTCTTGGATGCGGGCGATATGAGGGACAAAGGCGAAGAGGTTGGAAGGATCCGTCGCGATCGCATGCGCCCCAACGGCGGTTTCCCGCTTGTCGACGGCAGTCACGCCAATTGTGCCGTCCACCGCAATCGGATACACCGCGACATAGCCGCCCTGGTAATAGGCGCACAGCATGTAGCGGCCGGTGCGATCGGGCGCCAGAAAGGTCGGCGCATCCGCCTGCGCTGCCGACCCCAACAACGACAGGGCGCCGGTCGCGGGATCGATCCGGTAGCTCGCTATCGATGGCTGCGTGCGACAACCGACGTAGAGCGTATTGCGGTCTGGACCGATTGCCATTGCCGATGGCCCGCCGGCCGCCGCTACATCTGCCCGCCTCGTTCGCTCGCCGTTGTCCCCGCCTAAAGCGAAAACCGCAATTTTGTTGTCATCCTGAAATCCGATGTACAGCATGTCCAGCATCGTTCACCCTCCCTTTCCAAGCGCGCTTGCGGCCGACCGCCCGCACCAATCACAGCTTTTGAAAAAGCGCAGAACTGTTCCAGTCATCGTTCGCCTCAATGACATGATGATCCGCCGGAAACGAAAGGCAGGTCGGTTCGACAAAGCCATGGCCACCTCACATCGCTACCGGGGTGCTTGAATAGGAGCCAGAGGTCCGGTCGTCCTTTGTGTTTCTGGCTAAGCATACGAGCTACCCGCGGGTAACCGCCGCCTCGGGGCGCAGCGCGGCACGGACTTCCTCGTCGGTCGGCCACCAGTCTGGGCGCTCGATCTCGGTGACGCGTTCGCGGATGATGTTTGCCGGCGCCTGCACCTTGTAAAGCCGCCGGGCGTTAGCCCCGAGGAATTTGGCCTGATCCTCCTTTGGCAGCCCATATCTTTGCATCGTCTCGATCGCCCGCCAGACGTCGTCGCCGTCATGGTGGTACACATCCGACGACCAGCACAGGATATCGCCATAAAATTCGGGGAGCCGCGCCGGCGGCGCCTCGTCGCCTTCGAAGCCGGTCATGCAATGCTCGAAGAAGGTCTCGCTTGGCAGCTTCTTCAGCGGCGGCAGCCGGCGCTCGTTGCGGTAGAGCCGGTAAGCCTTGTCGCATTCGTCGATCAGGAAGCTAAGCCAGGTCGACGACGCCTCGAACACGGCGGCGTTGATCTTCGGGTGCCTCTCGAAGAATCCAGACATCAGCACCAGCGTCACCCACAGCGCCGCCTCGGACTGGAAGTTCTGCACGTTGGTCAAGAAGGTGTGCGGCAGGCCCGATGTCGCGACAGTGCGGCGGATCAATTCGGCGCCGGAATACTGTTCGCTGTAGCCGGATGGCTTCGAACTGCCGAAGGCTGGGAACGGATGCATGCCATAGACCATGCCGGTCTCTTCGAGCGCGTCCCAAACCGGCTCGTATTTCGGCTGCAGCGGGTAGTTGCCCATGGCATCCATCGGTCGGACGAGCGCAACCCGACAGCCCAGTGCCGCGACCCGACGAATCTCCTGGACTGCATAGTCCGGGTGCTGCATCGGAATGAGAGCCGCGAAGAACAACCGTTCCGGATCGACGAGCGTGTATTCGTACGCCCACTCATTGTAGGCGCGGCAGAACGCCTTAGCGCCGAGCGCGTCATCGAGCCAGGGATAGATGTCGATTTCGGTCGGGATGATCATGACCTGATCGATGCCCTGGAGGTCCATGTCGCGAAGGCGCGGCTTCGGCTCATAAGAGCCGGCATGGTCGAGATAGCCGACCTGTTCGTGGGTCAGCGCCGTCTTCGGATTGAGATTGCGTACATTGAAGGCTCTTTGAATGTCGTGCTTGACCCCCGGTCCGGCATTGGTGATGACCCGCATTGTGCCGGGGATACCGCCCTTGCGCGGCGAGCCGAGCCCGACACCCGCGCGGCCATTGACGATCAGCAGCCGGCTGTCGGCGTCCCACCAGATCGTGCGCTTCAGCGCCTCGAGCTCGTCATGGCTCAGGAAATCCTTCGCGCGCTCCCAGATCAGCGGCGGCTCAGTGACATGCGCGTCGCAGTCGAACGTTGGAAAATCCTTGATCATCGGTGCGAAGCGTTGAACAGGCATGATGCTTCTCCTCACCCAATAGTGACCTAGTGCGCTAACCTTCGAGCGAGCCCGGCGGCGTGGTCACCGCCCCGTGACGGGCACAAATGGCGTCGATCTCTAGCACATCGGCGTTGCCGATCTCCCAGCCGAGTGCGCCCAGGTTCTCGGTAACCTCGGGCGGTGCGCGGAACCCGACCAAGGCCGTGCCGACGGCCGGGTTGCTCAACGTCCAGCGCAGTGCGAACTGGGGCAGCGTTTTGCCGTATTTGGCGGCCAGGCGCTTCAACTTATCCACCGCAGCGAGGTTGCGCCGGAAATGCTCCGGGCCGAACAGGGTTCGGAACAGATTCAGATTGCCGAGCATGCCGCCCTTCGAGCGCCAGTCGCTCTCCTCGAATTGCATTCCGACGTGGAACGTGCCGCTCAGCACTCCGTAGGCCAGTGATCCATAGGCCATGACAGCGATCTGCTGTGCCTCGCAATAGGGAAAGATCTCGGCCTGCATCCGGTGGTCGAACATGTTCCAGGCATATTGCACGACATCGACACGGCGCAAGCGCATCGCCTCTTCAATCTGCGTCAGACGGAAGTTCGACACACCGATGTAGCGCACCTTCCCCTGCCGTGCGATGTCGTCGAGGGCTGCCATCGTCTCTTCGAGCGGCCTGTTGGGATCGGGCCAATGCACGAGATAGATGTCGACATGATCCGTACGCAGTCGCCTCAGGCTTTTGTCGATCGAGGCGAGGACGCGCGCCCGGCTGCTGTCGCGCCGGTTCGACATTTCCTCGTAGCCAACTCCGAATTTAGTCGCGATGACGACATCATTGCGGCGGCCGGCGAGCGCCCGCGCGAGTGCCTCCTCCGATACCCCCATGCCATAGGCTTCAGCGGTGTCGAAGCAGGTGATGCCGGTGTCAATTGCGGCGTGCACGGCGCGTTGAATCTGTGTTTCGTCGATATGGCCGTAAGTGCCGCCGATCTCCCCGCAGCCGAAGCCGATCGCCGAAACCCTCAGGTCGGTTCGCCCGAATGGCCGGAACTCCATGGCCGCTCCCTATTGCGCCGGCTGCCTCCCCGATCCTTTCAAGGCGGGCGCGGAACGCAACCTCACCGTTGTTGCCACCTCACCTCGCGCCCCCGGTATCCGACGCCTCCTTGATGGCATCCACCAGTCGGTGTAGGTCGACCGCGGTCTCGAAGGTGGGCTGGGTGTTTTGGCTGCCGCGGATGGCTCGGGAGAATAGGGTATACATTTGACCGACGTTGGTGGCCTCGCCTGATGGCGTACCGGGGGCCACGAATTTGAAGCGCTCCGGGATAGGCATCGGGACAAGCGTGTTGCCGCCCTTGGCGCCGTGCAGGGAGACCTCGCTTAGCTGCGGGGAATCCTCGCCGGTGGCGACCAAGGTGCCGGCGCGGCCGTAGATCTCCATGCGATAGCCGCTGCCGGCGAATGGAATGGCGCCGATGTGGACCGACGCTACGGCGCCGTTCACCAACCGGCCGCTGACGAGGACGTTGTCGGGCGAGGTCACGTCGAGCAATGTGTTGGTGCCGGTGTCGAGCCATTGCTTTGCCTGGGTCGCCACGACGGCGGACAGTCGGGAGAAATCGCCGGTGACGAAGCGCATGGCGTCGACCGTGTGGCCATTGGCGATGGTCAATGTATTGGCGCCGAGTTCGGCGTCGCGCTGCCAGGTGCGATGCGACGGGCGCGTCAAGACGCCGTCGCGCAGCAGGCTGACATGGACCGCCATGACCTCGCCGACAAACCCCTCCTCGAGCAGTTCCTTCAGGTGCATGACAGCAGGATTGACGCGGGCCTGCAGACCGACCGCTGTGACGAGCCCTCCGGCCTCGGCCAATGCCGTCAGTTCCACGGCCTCGGCCGTCGTCCGCCCGAGCGGCCATTCGCAATAGACGTGCTTGCCGGCCTCCAATGCCGCCTTGGTCGGCTGATAGTGCGACGGCACCCGCACGACGACGGCGACCGCCTCGATCTCCGGCGAGGCGACCATCTTGCGCCAGTCGTCGAACGCCAATCGAGCGCCCCACGCCCGGCGTGCCGCCTCGGCGCTGTCGGCGCGGGTGGTGCAGACTGCCGTCAACTCCACGTCCGAACTGACCTGCAATGCCGGCAGGTGGGAACGCGCCGACCAGGTGCCGCTGACGCTGGCGCCGATCAGGCCCAACCGAATCTTGTTCGCCATGTCGCCTCCTCGCTGAAAAATTCTTGCAGCCTCATAGTATTTTGGCTCGGCCTTTTAAGCCAGCATATCGCGGACTGCCTCGATGTTGTGCCCTTCGGGGGTCGAGCACAAACGCACCGTAGTAATTCGCGTGGTAGTGAGGGCGCAGTCCGGGAGGGCCGCGACACGGACCGCCAGAACTCCGGGTCGTGACCGAAGTAGATGCGTGCGCCGGATTTCTCCAGCGCCTCCAACCGGTCGAGCGAGGCCAGCATCGCCTCTCGGTCGTACATATTGATTGCGCGGAAGGCGGCGCTTGCGCAACGTTTGGCAGAAATAGCAGGCGTCTGCCGCGAGCACGACCTCCCACTGTCGAGCCGCAGCCGCAGCGAGTCAGCCTCGATACCATTGGCGGCAACGATCACTCGTTCGGTGAAGGCCGGTAGCGTCTGAGCCGCGCGCCAAGTCGAAGCCCATGCAACCGCATTAGACAGGCGAGCAAACCGAACTGCGTCCCACGACGAGATCTCGCGCTCAATTTCTCCAGCACTTATATCTTGCCCGTGGATGAGCGGCATCACGCGTATCTCCACAGCAACGCAGCGCTATTGCGTACGAAGGTGGCGCTACGAGTGCACTCCCAATGGCGTTCGCGATACGCCATGGGGGGAGCGAGTTCGCCCTCTATGACTTGGACCGGAACAAGGTCGCCTTCTACCGAGACCCGACAAGCGCCGAGAAGGAGCAGCAGTCTTCGTAATTTGCTTCGGGGCCAATTCAAAGCGGGTTTGGTCCGACGACCTCCCAGCGGTGGCGCTCGAAAAGGCGTTTGTGTTCCCCGTCATCGGCGGGGCGGCGCTCCGAGAGCGCCTCGATGAGGCCGCCCGCGGCAGCCGGGGTATAGAGAAACAGGACGCGGCCCGTTTCGCTGCCAGTGTTCTTCCAGGCATGCGGCACGTTGCGCGGCATGAATGCGCAGGTGCCAGGCCCGCCAACGCCCATTTCGTCGCCGATTTTGAAGGTGAATTGCCCGGCGAGCACCCAGGCGACCTCATCACTGTCACGGTGCAGATGATAGAGGCTCGCGGTACCGGCGGGTAGGGTCTCCTCGAACATCATGATGCTCTCGCCGGTCTCGCGCCCGAGCAGCTTCATCGCAAAGGAGCGGCCAGGTGTTGGGGACGCGAAATGCCTTCCCCCGCCAGCGGGTACAACAAAGCCCTTTGCTCCGGTCATGTACGTATCCTCCCTCTAGCAGAAACTGAGAATAAACCCTCATGGCTCGATCCACCAGCACCGGCCCGAACTTCGGCGTCTAATCCTGGGCTTCCTGTGAAATGCGCCCGACGAGCACCTGCCTCGAATGGCGGGATGCGATCGCCTGGGAAACCGGATTGAGCTAAACCGCGGGCCGGCGCGCCGGCTATGGGATTTCGAACACGTCCGAGGGCGTGGAGGCGGTCAATTGCAGTGGGCGTCTGTCGCTGCGACGGGCTTCGGCGTTGAGGCGTTAACGATCGCGCAGGCGATGTCGCGACGCAGTAGCCCGAAGAAGAACTCCCGGATGCGGAGGTGGTCCATCAGTCCCCAGCGGCCGTCTTTAACAACCTCGTCGTCAAAATGCTCGCTGAAACGGTTCGCTCGTGCGGTCCCTACGCCACAGCGAGCGTAGTCCCACCTGGCGGGTTGCGAAAAGCTCTGCGGATAGAAACGCGTCGCCGACTCTGCGCTGGAGGAAAGCGGCTTCGAACCCGTGGTCCCCGCTACATGGCCGACGCGTTCGAGACCATGCTTGTCGCCTGGCTCGCATTCGCATTCCTGCCTGAAAGACCAACTCGTTCACAGGGAGGGACCGACGGTTCGAATCCGCTTCCCTCCAGCAAGGAGTCTGATGCGAACCGACTTTCGGGAGTCGGCGCAAGGCCTCAGGCCCTTGACGCGCCACGTCATAGAGCGCTCGGGCTGTGACCTCGTTCGGTTGAGGGTCGACGACGTGTTTACTGGCGGGAAGGTCCGAGATCGAGCTCGGGGTCATGCACCTTGACCTGACAGACGAAGAAGCTGTCGCTCTTACCCAAGAGCTTTACGATATCGTCGAGAACGACCGCTACCCGTTCTCGCATCGCATCCTCACGCTGAGGGGCATACTCGCCAAGCTCAGACCGGAGCCGGCTCGCGATCCTCCCCCTCCGCCGAAAGTGGATGCGCCGCTGCGAGCCAAGGAGGGCGGCATCGCCAAGTGAAGTCCGAGTCAGCCCTCCGATGACGGGCCGGAAATGTCAGCGCAGCTCGCGTTCCTCTTGCAAAGGTTTGCGACCGCGCAACGGCTGTGGAAATTTATCGTGCGGGATTTTTCCTAGTCCGAGCACGCCCCGCACGATGGCGCTCAACGGCGCCGCGGCCGGGAGCCTCGGTTCGTCGTGGTGCCGGAGGGTTTGCGGCCCGTCGATCGTAAACTAAGGCGACGGGACCAAGTGCCGTAAGGTCTGCGAAGCGCCGTAGGGTCCGCGAGCGCCTCGGCGGCCGAAAGAAAATCATCCGCTGCCTGGGCGGCCTTTGGGTCGACGACAAACCCGGCCTGGCCGTGTACCAGCGCATGGGGGTCTCCGATGATAGCGCGCATTTCGCTCACTGAAATTTCGCCACACCGCACACCCCCAGGAAAACCTCATTGCGCCGACCGGCGATCGCCTCACCTATCAGCTCCTCTGCCGCGCCCCCCGTATAACTCCACCGTATAACTGTGCAGTATCGATGTGGGTCATGCCGAGATCGAGGCGGCGGCGAAGCGCAGCGATTGCCGAGGCGAGCAAACGCCGTTCTATGGCGCTTTTCTGGAATCTGCCAGGCTTTATGCGGTCTCGCGTTGACCCCGTGTGCCCGCGAATAACTTGATCATCTCGCGGTTAAAGGCCGGGATATCATCGGGCTTGCGGCTGGTGACCAGATTGCCATCCACGACGGCTTCTTGATCGACGACGTCCGCTCCGGCGTTCCTCAGATCGGTCCTGACGGACGGCCAGGAGGTCATCCGGCGGCCCCGCGCCTTGTCCGCTTCGATAATTGTCCAGGGACCATGACAAATCGCCGCCACTGGCTTGCCGGCATCAAAAAATGCATTCACGAATGCAACGGCAGCAGGAGTTATTCTCAGCTTGTCTGGGTTAATCACACCAGGGGGCAATAACAATGCATCAAATCTTCCAGGCGTGCGTCATCGAGCTTTAGATCGACTGGAAGCTTCTGGCCCCAGTCGGTGAAGTTCCAGCCGCGCACCTCGTCGCCTTTGGGAGAGACAACGCTTGTGTCGGCGCCGGCTTGATGGAGCGCTTTGCGCGGTTCGGTAAGTTCCACTTCTTCAAAGCCATCCGTGACGAGAATGGCGACGTTCAGTCCTTGCAGGGTCTCATCTGCCATGTTTGCTACCTTCATCGAGGCGAGATATGCGTTGAGGTAGCCCGCAGTGCAAGCTTTGTCCTTGATGAACGTCAATTTGCCCTTTCTGGATTTGACGATCACTCGGTCTTCGACTGACCGTCATCCAACACTGTGAAGCCCTCACCGGACTAGCTTAGGATCGCAAGCACCGGGAAATTGACGGCTGTCAATGCGGCGGTGGGCTCGGACGACAATATCTAAACGACATTTTTCGGGCGGGCCTCGCAATGGGGCTGCGCTTAGACGGATCTGGTGACTGACAGTCAGAAGAGGGAGGTATTATGAGGTCAGATACCGATGTCAAACGAGACGTCGAGGATGAGCTGCGGTGGGATCCGGACCTCGACGCGACCGACATTGCGGTAACGGTGAAGAGCGGGGTCGTCACCCTCGCCGGGTTTACGCGCAGCTACAGCGACAAGCTCGAGGCGGAGGCGGCGGCAAAGCGAGTAGCGGGCGTTCTCGGCGTTGCCAACGACATCGAAGTGCGTTTGCCGAACCTCGACCAGCGGCCGGATCCCGAAATCGCCCGCGACGCGATCGCGGCCATCAACAGCCGGCTGCCGGTCGTCGCTGAACAGATCAAGGTGCTCGTTCGCAACGGCTGGATCACCCTCGAAGGCGATGTCGAGTGGGACTATCAACGATCGGCGGCCGAAAGTTCTGTGCGGCGGGTGAAAGGCCTGAAGGGGGTCACCAACACCATACAGGTCAAACCGCGCGTCCCGGCCAGCGAGATCAAGCGCAAGATCGAGGAAGCCTTCCGCCGCAGTGCGGAAATCGATGCAAATCGGATCACCGTCGAAGCCCATCAGGGCGAGGTGATCCTCAAAGGCGCGGTGCGGACCTGGGCCGAACGTCAGGAGGCGGAACGAGCCGCTTGGTCTGCTCCGGGCGTCAGACGAGTGGAAAACCGAATCACCATCAGTGTTTAAATCTCAGCAAAGGAGGAAATCCAATGGCCAGCAGGTCGTTAATGCCGTTTTCGCGCAACATGCCGATGTCTCGGTGGGGCGAGGAC
>CAVSZA010000076.1:0-49760 GCA_963732095.1 uncultured Alphaproteobacteria bacterium | reverse complement strand
GGCGAGACGATCCCGTGCGGTTCCATTCCGCGGTGAGCGACTGGTATTTCGTGCTCGAAGGCGTGCTATCGATCGAGACCAGAGCGCCCGCCGATCACCAGCTTCTCGCGGTTGGCCAAGAACCTACCGGGTTCCAACGAAGACCCCCAATCTCCCCGCCAACCGATCACAGACCGACACGCGATTTCTGCTCGTACAGGGTGTCGGCCTCTACGATTTTCTCAGAGTTGGAGGTTAGCGCGGTGCTGTCGCGGTCTGTGTTGGAATTTTATTTGCGCGTTCTCCGGTTGGCTGAGGATATTGGATCAGGCAACGACCCAGGCGTGGCTTTTGCCACCAGCAAGGACGAGTCGGCGCGATCGACCGGCAGGTATTTTTATCATCAACACCCTCGTGCGCCGAACCCGATCGCGGCCGAATCACGGCTCAGGAGGAACTGCTGGCGAGTGCGGCCGGCGTCGCCGCAACAGCCTATCGAGTGGAAACCCGGCGAAATAGAGCGAGAGGCAGAGCGGGTTGCGCATCGGCCGCAGCCAAGAGCCTTCGCGACGGTAACGTCGCGGCGAGGAGATTCGGGAAAGCAGTCCCGTCTCCCATGGTGGTTTGACGGTCGCGCGACCAGGAACCGAGGGTTCGAAATCCATTTCCCTCCAGCGGCCAGCCCAGTGCGAACCCGCTGCTGATCGGCCACGGTGGGGGCGCGCCGCAGGCTCGAATACGTTGGCAGTGCCGGGCAGCGACGGGTCCGGTCCTATGGGATCGCGTTCCGTCGCGCCCTCAGCTGTACAACACATTCGGCACCGTCCACGTCGTGTGCAACAACGCCGGTGTCGCGGCCGCCGGCGGTATAGATGACATTTCACTCGACAATTGGCGATGGGTGCTCGATGTCAATTTGATGGGGGTTGTGTATGGCATCCATGCATTCCTTCCGCATATCCGCGCGCATGGCGAGGGTGGCCACTTTGTCAACACCGCTTCAATGGCAGGGATGAACAGCGGGCTCGGGTTCTATTCCGCAAGTAAGTTCGCCGTAGTCAACATCTCGGAGGGATTGGCGGCGCGGCTCAAGCCTCTCGGCATTGGCGTGACCGTCCTTTGCCCTGGCTTTGTCCGCACTCGGATTAACGAGAGCGGGCGCAATCGACCTGAACGATACGGTCCGGCACGGGTACCGGACCCGGCGAGCCCGGCCGGCATCATGCGTGCCAGGATCATCGAGCTGACCCAATCCGGGCTCGACCCGGCGGATGTCGCCGCGCAAGTCGTTTCGGCCATAAGAGACGAGGAACTCTACGTGTTCACCCATCCCGGACCGCGCTGGCGCGCCGAGCTGGAAAGAAGCGGTTTGGCGCGATCTTGGCGGCGTTGGACAAGGCGGCGGCGCGCTCACGGCCATGATCTGCGCTTAGGCTTGTTCAGAGATAGAGAGATCACCGAGGTGTCGCGCCCAAGCGCGCTTACGGTGGTGAGCGACTGCTAGCGGCCAACACGGCGATGACGATTGCCGGGTTTTGGGCTTTCGGCGGGCGGTGCCTTCAACCGGCCGACTACCTGATCACTTTCGCGGGGTGGCCGGTGTTGTCGATATAGAACGGTCCAAAGTCCGCTGTCGACACGTCTCGCCCGTTGCGGGGCATTCCGACGATCGTCTCCTTTCTGAACCCACAGCCGGCACTCATCCTTGTCTGCGGGAACCGCTCTTCATGCCCCATTCCCGCCATTGCCGCTTGGCCCGTGGAACGGCGAGGTGGCGTGGAGAGCTGCCGTTGTCGATTGCCGAGGGCTGGGTTGCGCATCGCCGGAAGGCGGACGTATAACGGCTGAAGTCACTCCACTCTTGATGTCAATCTCTCGTGGCGTGTTGCCTAGGTCTGGGTCAAGGCCCTCCAGCTATTGCCGGTGTCCAGTCGAAATTGGGTGCAGTTCAAGCACAGCACTTTCATGCTATCAAATGGCGAACTTCGCCTCGCGTACAGGAGCCATTGATGGCCCGCTCTCGGAACCGTCTCACCGCCGAAATCGATTTTGACCGCGATGGCAAACAGCACGGCTTTATCCGGCTGCCCTATTCGGTGCACCGCTCGGCCTATGGCTGGATCCCGATCCCGGTCGCCTGCATCAAGAACGGCGACGGCCCGCAAGTCCGCTGATGGCCGGCAACCACGGCGACGAATACGAGGGCCAGGTCGCGCTCGGCAAGCTGATCCGCAGCCTCGAAGCGGAGGAGGTGTGCGGCCGCATCATCATCCTGCCGTCGGCGGACTTCCCGGCGGCGATGGCCGGAATGCGCACCTCGCCACTCGACGGAGGCAATCTCAATCGCAGCTTTCCGGGCGACCCCTATGGCGGCCCGACCGCGCAGATCGCCGACTACATTGAGAGTGGCTGCTGCCGCAGTGCGATTTCGTGTTCGATTTTCACTCGGGCGGCAGCTCGCTCACCTATGTGCCGAGCGCGCTGATGCGCCGCCCACAAATGCCCGAGATCCTAGCGCAGGGCATCGAGATGCTGCACACCTTTGGCGCGCCTGTCGCCTACCTCGTCGATGCCGCGTTGGGCGACCACACCCTGACCGCGGCAGCGGCCCGCGCCGAGGTGCGGCACATGAGCACCGAGATCGCCGGCGGCGGCCAGGTGACGCCCACCGCGCTGCGCATCATGGAAAGCGGCATCCGGCGCGTCCTGGCCAAGGTCGGGGCGCTGAGCGGCGAGCCGCCGCCGGCCGCGGCCGAGACTCGGATCATGCAGGTGCGCGGCCAGGATTATTACGTCTATGCCCCCGACCCCGGGCTTTTCGAGCCCCTCGTCGAACTGGGCGAAGAGGTAACCGCGGGCACCCCGGCCGCGACATCCATCCGAACGACACGCCGTGGCGCGAGCCCGCCATCGCCGCCTTCGGCCGCGCCGGCACCGTTATCTGCAAGCGTGTCCCCGGCCGCGTCGAGCGGGGCGATTGCCTCTTTCACCTTGCGGACGATTTCGTGCCGTGAATTTGCGCCACCTACCGCACCGTAGGCACGGGCGCGGAGGCCCGTCAGGACTCACTGCCGACCAGGTTCCCTTTCCCATAGTTAACTTTACGAATGTGCCGTGAGGTACAGTTCCGCAAGTCGTACTCAGACAGTGCGTTCGTGACACACGCCCCTTTGCGAACTTGCCTCAAGCCTGAGCGTCAGCTCGGGCCAGGCAGACCGGTCGATCCAGGGTGAGATTGGTAACTGGCTTGCGTATGTTCATAATTTGTTCTAAGTATCGGTTATGGCTGAAGCCACGCAGATCGAATGGACTGACGCGACTTGGAACCCGGTGACGGGCTGTTCCAAGATAACGGCCGGCTGCGATTTCTGTTACGCGGAGCGCCTCTCGGAGCGCTTTCGCGGCGTTAAGGGCCACCCATTCGAGAATGGCTTCGACCTGACGCTCCGGCCGGGGCGGCTGAAGCAACCGATGCAATGGCGTCGGCCACGGCGCATTTTCGTCAATTCGATGAGCGATCTCTTCCATAAGGAACTGCCCGTAGGGTTCATCGACTTCGTCTTTGACGCTATGGAAGAAGCGGACTGGCACATCTACCAGGTGCTGACCAAACGAAGTTCGCTTCTGGTGCGGTATCTGCGCCGCCGCTATGGGAAAGCTAAGGCGCCCGCGCACATTTGGCTCGGTGTATCCGTCGAGGACAGGCGGAACGCCGTTCGCCTCAACCATCTGAAGGCCGCTCAGGTGTCGGTAAGTTTCGTCTCGTTTGAACCGCTGCTTGGCTCAGTGGCACCGATCGATCTGAGGGGCATCGACTGGGCGATCGTCGGCGGCGAAAGTGGTCCGCATGCCAGGCCAATGGCGGAAGAATGGGCGTTGGAAATCCGCGACCAATGCAAGCGCGACAAGGTAGCCTTCTTTTTCAAGCAGTGGGGCGGCATTCAACCGAAGTCGGGCGGTCGTGTGCTCAATGGTCGGGAATGGAACGAGTACCCGAAATCCAAGGAGCAGCCCACTTGTGACGCGGCGTAGCACACCAGGTGGGGGACCATGAGCCGCTACGCTGATCGAGAGCAGACCCAGGCCAAGCATTTTATCCTGCGCGGCTATTTGCAGGAGCTAGCTTTCAAGGTGCTTCGCGGTGGGACCTGGCCTTCGTCGACGGTTTCGCTGGGCCATGGAAGTCGAGATCCGACGATTTCTCCGATACCTCCTTTATGATCGCGATCAACGTGCTGAAGGACGCGCAGGACAAGATCGCCGCCCAGACCGGCAAGCGGCGCAAGATAAGGTGCTTTTTTTCGGAGAAAGATGCGAAGGCGTACGAACAGATGACCGCAGCCGTGGCGAAGTTCAATCGCCCGGACGAAGGCTTCGAGATGAAGACCTTCCATGGGGAGTTCGTAGACACAGTAGATGAGGTTCGGAAATTCGTTGGCCGAGCCTTCTCATCTTCTAACCCACCGCTGACCGAGTACCCATTCACAAAAATCGCACCGCTATTCGCACCGAGTAAATGCGAGGCGCTGATCAATTTCATGTACGGCCATATCAGCCGATTCCTGGCGTATCTCCGTACGAGAAGATCATCGCTTCGCTAGACCCGATCCTCGGCGGGCCTGGCTGGCAGAACCGCCTCGACCCCGGACATGAAGCCAGGACTGGCGGTCGAGAAGCTGTTTCGCGACACGCTTAAAGCTGCGGGGAAGTTTGCCTACGTTGTCTCGACCAAAATCGATAAGAGCACCCAGAATTGCCCGCACTACTTCCTCGCCTACGCGACGAAAGACCGGGCCGGGCTGAAGGCGTTCCGCGAGATCGAATACAGAGCGTTGCGCGAGCATGAGCGGGCCCGCTCGGGGCCATGCGCGCAAGCGCGAGATCAGGAGCGGCACCCCAAATTGTTCGCCGAGTTCGACGCGAACTACCGCGAAGCGTCAATCGACGAGATTGTCGCCGAGCAGAAGCAGCTCGCCAAAGGCTCTGAAGATGATGAACGAAGCTGTATCACTGCGGTTCATCGAGGCAGTCGACGCGCTTATGCAGGCCTTTATGCTGCGCGAGACAAACCTCAAGGACGTTTGCGTCGAGCTTGCGCGTGAGGGTCAGATTAAGAACAGTTGGGGCGGTGACCCGCGCAAGCCAAGCGATCAGAACTCAACTTATCCTAACTCATCCCTAGGGACCGGCAGGAAACGTTTGCTTCGGCTGCGGCCGCAGCGGTTCGAGGGGCTCGCCCGTCTTCGGGAATTATAGGAAGTGCTCGTCGTGCCACCCGAACAGTCCGCTGAGGAATGATCGGTAGGTGCCGTCCGGGATGTGGTTGGAATTGAGGATGGCGTAGTCTCCGGATGGTGAAACCCAAATCAATTCGGGCGTTGGTGCGCCGTTGGAGACTACGCCATGACCAACACTAGCACGCCGCCGCCGGCCCTGCAGTCGGAAGCGGAGCCGACGGTCCATCTTCTTGACAATTGGCTTGACGCGATCGAAGTCGGGCTGCGCGAGCGGGTACGTGAGTTCATCCAGGCGATGATTGAGAGCGAGCTCGATACGGCGTTCGCTCGTCCGCGCTACGGCCGCCGCCCAACAGCCGACGTCCAGAATGGTGATGGGTCGCAACGTATCTGCGGCCACCGCCATGGTCACCGCTCGCGATCGCTGATCGGGACCTTTGGCCGGGTCGAGATCGCGGTGCCGCGGAAGGGCGAGAAGCTGACCGCGCGTCGAGTTCCAGGTGGTGCAAGAAGATGCCTTGCTTGTTGAAGGCAATGCGGCCCGTCGCGGGCGCCGCCCGGCCGGGAACTCATAGCCATGATCGGCCAGGGCGGCGCAGCTCTGACGCGGGTGCGAGCTGACCAAGTGATACCGGTGTTCTTACCCGGTGATAAGCGGGTGTTATCACCGGATCAACGCCGAGACTTTGATGAAGCGCGCCGTCTCGGCAAAGCCGTCTCCGCACCGAAGACCTGCTGCGGACGCACCACATAGAGCCGTGCGCAGACGCTTCTAGCGCGGCGCTCTTCCGTCGTCTCACACCGTTTGCAATATTTTCTCCGGTGCGATGTCGGGCGCGAGGATTTGGCGCCAGTCGGCGTTGCGCGGCAATACCTGCAATGCGCAATAGAGATCGTAGTAGCTCGGCCCGACACCGGCTGGGGTGCGACCAGCGCGCACCGTGTTGATCGCCTCACGCAATAGCCGCCGCATCTGGATGATACCTTTGTCCGCCGGGCCCAGATGCTCCTGACTGCGGTCGCAGATAGGTCCCATGCTCTCCTGGATCGCGCGGTCCTGCACGTTGATGCCGTCAATGCCGGTGAAAGTCTCGGTCTTCTGCACTGCGCGGTCGATCAGATAGGCGTTGTCGCGGTTGGCCTTTGAACGGAACGTCGTCTGGTCAACATGCTCGGGGCCGTTGCCGATCGCGCGCTCGAGCCGGTCTTCCTGGGTGAGCGGCGCCGATTTGCGCGTATAGACCCAATTGTAGACCATCGTCGTCTCGTCATCGATCGGAACCCAGGCATGCCCCGCATCGCCCCAGTCGCCGACCTCGTTCGATGCCGCGCGGATCTGGTGGAACGGCAAGATGAAATGGTAGGTGCGCGCGTGCATTTCGGCATCCCCAAGCTGCCGGATGCCGGTGTACTGGTAGCCGTAGTCGGTGATGTCGACGACGAGCCGCGGGGCGCCGGCGCGGACGTAGGGGTTCGACGGCTTGATGCCGCCGCGCCCAGCATCGTCTTTCAAGAGGCGGTGCAGGATTGGTGCGTGCGAGGTGTCGAGGCCGCCTTCGAGCCCTTGCAGCCAGTTGCACTCCTGAATGACCTTGCTGACGTGCCGGTGCGTCTCCGGCGCTTGCGTCCAGGCGAATTTCGGCAGCGGCGGGATCTTCTCCGCCGGACCCATATAGGCCCAGACGAGGCCGCCCAATTCGCAGGTCGGATACGCGGTCAGGCGCACCTTGTGCTTGAACTGGTTTTCCTCCGGCTCGTTCATCTGGTCGACGCAGCTGCCGTCGACGGCGAATTTCCAGCCGTGATAGACGCAACGCAGCCCGCACTCCTCGTTGCGCCCGAAAAACAGCGAGGCGCGCCGATGCGGACAATATTCGTCGAGGAGCCCGATCTTGCCGTCGCTATCGCGGAACGCGACAAGATCTTCGCCCAGCAACCGAACGCGCACCGGCGGGCCATCGGGCTCGGGGATCTCGCGCGCCAGCAAGGCCGGGATCCAGTAGCGCCGCATCACCTCGCCCATTGCTGTTCCGGGTCCGATCCGGGTCAGCAGCGTGTTTTCCTCACGTGAAAGCATGAGTTTTCCTCTCGCCTCGCTCTCGCCGATCATCGCGCCCCTTCGCTCGTAGGTGCAAGCGTCGTCGATTGACGCGCGCTGAGAAGCCGCATGCCGGCAAGCCCCTTTGCCTAGCTTCCTCAAAGGTAGAGTTTGACGCGGAATTTTGGATGCTGTAGCCGTGAATGCCGATTCAAAGTTGCCGGGTGCTCCGCACTGCGATCTCTCGACCTCCAGCCGGCGCTGATCGACCACGCCTATGAGCGACTGGTCGAGGCGATTGCCGACGGCACGCTCGCCCCCGGCCAGCGCATCCGCCAGGAAGAGCTCGGCCGGAGGCGCTGTCACGAAAACGGAGTCGAGAGAGCGCCGTACCGGGTAGGATGTCGAGATGGCCCGGCTCTCCTACCGCCGTCATCGCTTCCGCCCGAGATCATCCAGCACGCGATCTGGCTGTATCTCCGCTTGACCCTGAGCTACCGGGACGTCGAGGAACTGCTGGCCAAGCGTGGGCTTGACGTCTCCTATGAAACGGTGCGGCGCTGGGTGCTGAAATTTGGCCCCCTGATCGCGCGCAAGCTGCGGCAGCGCCGTCCCCGCCCGAGCGATCGACGCACCTGGACGAGATGGTTGTTCGGATCGCCGGCAAGCGGATGTACCTCTGGCGTGCCGTCGACCACGAAGGCGAGGTCCTCGACATGCTGGTCCAGAGTCGCCGCGACAGCCGGTCGGCGTTGCGGTTGATGCGCAAGCTTCTCAGAAACCAAGGGTTTGTGCCGAAATTGCTGGTGACCAACAAGCTGCGCTCCTATGGTTCGGCGTTCCGGCAGTTGCAGCTGACCTGCCCTCATGAGCAGGGGCTCCGGCAGAACAATCGCGCGGAGAATTCGCATCAGCCTGTACGGCGCCGAGAGCGCAAAATGCAGCGGTTCAAATCGGCTCGATCAGCCCAGCGCTTCCTCAGCATGCATGCCGCGGTCCACAACACCTTCAACTTTCAACGCCATCTCGTCTCGCGATCGACGCTGCGGATCTTTCGAACCGAAGCGGCGAGCGAATGGCGAAAAGCAGTCGCGGCCGTGTGATCGCCTATCCCGCTTTCAGGCTTCTCTGATCGCGATGAGTTAACCTGACAACACCTCTCGGGTTGATTTGGCCGCGCATCGGCGCACGCTTGCCGGACGGCTCGGACCGGCGGGCGTTCCTTTTACAGTGGCGTCAGACCGCCGCGCGTTGCTCAGTTCCCGTCGACTGTGTGGCGTAGACCTTCCCGTCGCGCTCCTCGATGCGGCCAGCCCGCTTGTGCCGGGCAATCGCGGCGCCGACATGATTTGGGCGAGCCCCTCTGCACGCGGCGGCAATTTCCTGCTGCGTCTTGCCGGTTGCCAGGGCAAGGACTTGATCGCTCAGGCTCGATGAGCCGCGCTTGCCGCCAGCCGGTCTTGCGGTGGTGGTCCGCCGCGCACGCCCCGGCGCGGGAGCGGCCTTCGTTGTCGTGGTCCTCGTTCTCGCTGAGGCGGTCTTTCTTGCCTGCGTGCCCTTGCTGTAGCGCGCGAGCACACGCTCGGTCGCCTCTAGTTCGCTGAGCTGGCTCGTGAGCTTTTCGCGCTGTGCATCGAGCCGCGCGAGTGCCTCACTAACCCGCTGCTTCTCTGTGGTGATCTCGTCCAATGTCGACATTCTTTGCCTTCGAGATAGAATAAGGATTGACCAGGATCGATCGATCGTTTCGGCGTCTATCACTACGATCCACGCAGTGCAACAGTAGAATGCACGCATTGATTGGATCGGCGATTTTATGTCGAGTAAAGAACATCGCTGAGATGCGGTCAGTTCTGACTCTGCGATTAGCCTTCGACACCGGTCTGGTTTGCCTCAGACATGCCAGCTCTTCCCTCAACAGCGGAAGAGCCTATTGATGACCCTCACCGCCGAAATGTGCCATCAGCGGACCTCGCCGGTTGCCAAAAACCACGACAGCAGCTTATACATGCGTGATCTCTCATCGTGGGGGGCGCAGTTTACGCCTCCGACGCCCGCCGGATGAAATCAATCCGGCCTAACCATCGGTAATGACGCGGACACAACCTCAGACGCTCTGAACGCCTCGGCCGGTGACGGTCGGGTAGGGATGGTTGTCCCTAGACGTAGCCCGTGGTGGGGTTGAACTAAGTCCCATCTGCCAGAACGCCCGCCCCTGGCACGAAGTTCACTTCCAGCCTGATGCCGTCTGGGTCCTCGAACAGCACGTAGTAGTAGCCCGGAGCCCATGTGCCTTCCATCGGCCCCCGAACGATGGTGGCGTTCATTTCCTTGAGCAGAGCAGCACACCGATCCACGTCCTCGCGCGAACGGGCGCGAAGACAGAGGTGGTGCAGGCCGACACGCTGTTGGACGAAGCGTTCGCCGGCCAGCGCCGGAGCGCAGGGTTCGATGCCAATTGCGGTTCGAGCGCCAACGCAATAGAAGAGCTTGTCGCCGTCGTGGACTACCTTCATGCCGAATTCCGGCAGCAGCTTGCGATAGAACTCGCGAGCGATCTCGAACCGGCTCACCGTCAGGATCACGTGTGCCATCCCGTTGATCTCGATGGTCATCGGTCGTGCCTCTCGCCTAGCTAGCGGTGGCTTTGCGCGAAAATAGCCCATTCTCAGTCAAAGCAGTACTGTTTAAGTCAAACCGGCGCTTCCGCATGAGCCAACCCGTCACGAACGGCTCGCAATGGTGCATTTTCCCAATCGAGTACCGAGGACAGACAAGCCAATGTATATCGGCAAAAACCACTGGCGGAATGCTGGCCCCTGCGCTACTCCGGCCGCAGCAACGCAGATTTGCCGGAACTCGTTCACTAGTAGGAATAGGAAGACTAGCCGCTCTTATTCTGACGGTGCTGGAGAGCCTGACCCAAAAGCCTACGGGAGATCGGTTTGGCGTTGCCGCCGAACACCATCACCGGCAGCTGACGCCCGAGAGAGCAGGTCGCCTTCTATCGCCTGACGCGCCGATATCGATCTCAAAAATCCGGGCGGCGTTCGCGCCGAAGATCTTGTCCTTCACCCTGCGGGACGATCGCAGTCCGCTCGAGCGAGGATGCCCGACGCCCGAGGGAGCCCGGTTCATATTGCGGAAGGTGAATTTGCGCGGGGATCGACGGGCGGCCGAAAAAATTTGGCGGGTACCGATGGTTCGAATCCGTCTTCCTCCAGCGGGGAGTCTGCGAGCTTTCGGTTCCTCGAGCCGGTCGCGTTCCGATGATCGCGGTTGGCCGGCAATGACGACCGCGTCCGGCGCGGCCAAGTGCTCGCAATCGTAAGCTCGCACTCGCAATCATCGGTCATGCTCACATGATCTGCAAATGAGCTCATCGCCTCCCCGCGCCGTCATCCTTCCGATCCTTTGGCGCACGCTCTTTTGGGGGTCGGCTGCTCGGGTTCGCCGGCGACCGGAAGGTGCCAGCCGCGGCGAATAGTAATAAACCGGAGCCCGAAACAGAGGACCGCGCGCGATGGGGATCGCCCTTCACGCCCCATTGCGGTCAGTCCTACAGGTAGTCATAGTCGCGGGTCCTCTGCGGGCGTTACAAAGGAGGTACCTCTCAAGGTTAGCCCGGCCGACGTGCGATCCGATAGCCCTATTGCGGAAAAGCCACTTGCAAGGACGCTGCCCCGTGATGTGAACGGGATTTCTGTCATAGGGAAGTGAGTTTGGACTCCGGAGAAGTACGAATGACAAAGCTAAAGCGAATGGCCATATTAGAGCTAAATGATGGTCATCAACATCTTACAACGAGTCAGTTAAGAAATAGCCTTGCAGAATGGGTCAGCTATGTGGCTAGCAATTCTGGAGCATTGGTATTGACAAAAAATGGCGCACAAAAAGCGGCAATCGTGTCCATCGAAGATTTATGGATATTGGATGCTTTGGGTGCCCAAGACATCAAAGCAGACTTGAAAGTGGCTGCCAGATATGAGCCGGAGCTATTGCGCAATATACTCAAGGAAAAGCTAACACAGACAGACGGTATTAAGGTAAGTCGCGATGATCTACTGAAGGATATCAGTACATTGGTAAAGCGATTACGCGAGAGGATGCGGAGGCGTGGCGAAAATTGGCGTGCTGTTGTGGCGATAGAGAGGGGAGGCGTGTTCCCCGCGCGGATGATAGCCAAGAGTCTCCAAATCAATAACTATCGCGAGATACGGATAAGAAGCTATCACGGTGATGAGAAGCAGGGAACGCCGAGGGTAACAGGCGAAATAAAAGGCGGAGGAGAAGGCGAAGGTGTCTTGGTTATCGACGACGTTATCGACAGCGGAGATACCGCAATTTGTGTCTTCGAGATGCTACCAGAATGTGATCTAGCAGCCGTCTACACTAAGCCTCCGGGTCTGACCCGAGTTATCAAAGAATATCGCAGGCGTCTAATATATGGAAGGAAAATTCCTAATAAATGGATAGTGTTTCCATGGGATCAGACTGGCTGGGATGCAAGTTGGACTCCTGTCGACTGACTTCGCACCTATACGTCTTCGGATGCCCAGAAATGCTATATAATCGCCCTTAAGATCCGACTTGGAGGTGATAATCACGTTTAGACGCTAATTGTAAAAGGCATTCAGCTTCCTCGATGTTCACGTCATCGAACTTCTTGATCGGCTGATCGTCGTAAGCGTCAGTGAGCGGGCGATCGCCAGCCGTGACCTGGACCAATGGTGCCGGGTATTCGCCAAGCCTATTGCACGTCGATATGCGACCTCTCCGAGTAGCGGTTGCCTGGATGGCGAACGGTCAAATTTCGGCGGCATGCCGACGCCGGACCGTGCCTGGTCAGGCATCGAAATCATCAGCGGTGAGCCGATCGAAGTTAGGCGCCTAGCAAGGGTGGGCGGCGAATGGGTTATGGTCGGCCTGCTGCGAGACAGTATCCTGATCACAGGCGATATTGTCGTGAATGCGTCTCCTGACATGCGCTCCCGGGATCAGACGATGGAGAGGCGCGCGGCGCTAACGCTATGTCAAAGTTTGCCCTACACCCGCATTCTCCCCTCGGTAGGACGACCCGGTGGGCGTGAACTCTACGAGTCAATGCTGTATCACATCGATGGCTCGCGGCCCGGGTAGTGAAAACGGATAGTGTCATTCCCGAGGCGGGCGTTGTTGCCTACCGGATGGATCCGTTCAGCCGTACTCACCGCTGGAGGTCGTCAAAGGATACGAACAGCCGCGGCCAATCTCACCTTCACCGCCGAGGAGCTGAAGGTGCTCGATGTCGAAAGCTCAAAGTTTGTCGAGCTGGAGAAGTTTGTGGCGGGCGACGACATCGATCCGGTCACCGGGGGTTCTAAGGGCGGGTTTGTCGCCGGTCGAGATCGGCGGAAGCCATCCCCCAAAGCCAGATAATCGCCGCCGCTTAACGCCTGTGCCAGCTGCTGCTCGACTTCGCGGGTCGGTTGACCTCATTGTGGGTCGTTCCACATCTTGAGAGAGGCAATGGCGATGGATAGAGCCGAGTTTGAAGCCGACCTTCGGCGCGAGGGCTATGAGCTTCGCGAGGGCGAAATCAAACCAAACGTGCATCGCGGATCTCACGCGCACGAGTTTGACGCGCGGCTGTTTGTGCTGGAGGGATCGATCACGCTTGTCTTTGGAGCTGATCGCTGCATCTACCGTCCGGACGACGCCTGCAAGGTTCCAGCAGGAACGATGCACGAAGAACATACCGAGGCCGACGGGGTGCGTTATTTGGCCGGGCGTCGACCGGCAGCACAGAACGTGACGGCCGCGGAATAACGCCGCCGGCGGCAGCGCCTCTACCAGCCGTGGTGCAGCGGATGAGCGGCCGGGTTTAGCTGCGCCGCGCCCTTCGTTATTTTTTTGGCCGTGCAACTGTCCGCGAGGGCCACCTTGGGATGCGGCACCGGGCGCACTTCGATTGCCGGCTTGTCTTCGCGGCTGGGGACACCGCCCGCGATTGGTCGGATCACGTCGCGCTGGCCCAAAGCCTTCTCGGCGACGATCCGACCGCGGTTATCGATGCGCTCGCGGCTGCGGCGCGGGACGGGGCGTCTCCCGCCGACCTATTGGTGGGCGGTTTCCCAGTCCGAATGCTCGTTTGGCGGTGCCGAAATGCGCCACCCTGAGCGCTTTAGGTAATTGCGCGGAGCGGTCCCAGCGGCTCCGCCGCGGTGCCGTATTGGGGAGGAGAGGGCAACATGCTGCTGTTCGGCTTCAACGGTCGCGCCACCAGAAATTTCCTGATCCTTCTGGTGTCGATGCACTACATCCTGTTTATCGACCGGGTAAACCTGGCCGCCCCCGAAGCTCGCGGCAAATCGTCTTGATCGGTTTGTTCTGGGCGAAATACGCCCGACGGATCTTCGCGATCGTCTCCACTACCAGCATCCCCAACCTGGCCCCCGTATCCCCCACGGAAGCCACTGTGGACCCACCGTCCCGGGGGTCCCGATTGGATGCCGATCACCCCGAAAACGGGGTCCTTATTCCATGCCGATTCACAAAAACGCGGTCCAGCTCGTAGGCGGGCGTGACTTCCAGCTGATCGTAGCGGCAGTCCTGCGGGCGCTTGTCTGGACGCCAGCGCAGGAACTTCGCGGCATGTCGGAACCGAGTCCCCTGCATGTGGTCGTACGCGACCTCACAGACGCGCTCCGGCCGGAGCGGCTCCCAGCTCAGATCTTTCCCGCGGTTCCAGCGGCTGGTCGCACCGGGCAGCCGCTGTCCCTTCGTGCTGGCTTCCTCCTGTGCCACGGCCCAATCCCGCCATGGATGGTCTTCGAGCGCGTCCGCGCGCGGCGGCGTCAGCTCGACAATCTCCAATACAACCGATCGACAGCAGCCTGAAGGCTGCGACGGGCGGCATGAGCCGCCCTTCAATCGGTCGCACTTCCAGCTTTACCCCCGTTCGTCGCCCGAAAGGCAGTTTTCGGCCCGGATCATCCCCGAACACTTGAATCGAACCTAAGCTGGTGCGGCGCGAACAAATCGGATGGCTTTGCCAAACGGCAGTTCGAGCGCCTCGCCGACTTACGCTCCCGGCGCGCCCGGACCTTGGACGGTGATCACAATCCGCCGGTTCTTCGCGCGGTCCGCCGGTGTGTCGTTCGGCGCGATCGGATGAGTATCGCCAAATCCCTTGGCTGAGAAAATCACGTGATCTGACAGCGGACCGCGCCCCGAGGTGTCGTCAGGTCCTCGCCACGTACGAACGAATAAAGGAGGAACAATCGCATGAAGAATTGGCGCGCGATCCGCTCGTCTGGGGTCACGGCCCCCGCGACTTCGAGGTGTTTCTGGAACCGACCTGCCCGTCCGTCAAGACGTTCGGAAAGCTCGACGACCTCCTAACCAGGCGGGCGAAGACCGCATCACCATCAAGCTCCGCCTTCAGCCGCAGCCGTGGCATATGTACTCGGGGGTGATCGTACGCTGTATTGTGGCCGCCTCGACGCTCGACAGCAGCAAGGCGGCGGCAAAAGCCACGGCCACGGCTGCCGGAGCACCATATCGGGCGAATGCCATCTCGGAGGGGAGGTTATGCCCGCAGCAAAGCGGTCAAAGAGCGGATCGAGGATTTGATTGCCCAGGCCCCAGAATTGGCTTCGACTGCTGGTATCCCCTATCGGCAACGGGCTTGGCTAACGGCCGCACAAAACGCCGTCGATCTGGTCTGCCCATTGCCCAGAAGCGCGTATTACCAAAGCGCCCGCCGGATTACCGCCGCCGCGGGCCAGGTTCCTGGATCTTGCGTCCGGGAGATGGCCCTCATGATGGAAAGGTTGCTTGAGGAGATCGAGGGCGGGCTCCTCACCACGATCGAAAACCACGCCATCGCAGTCACTTTCGATGACTTCCTCGATCATGGCGCCGAGTACCTCAAACAGGGCCGAAAGGACGAGGCCGCCGTCATTGCCGGCATCGTTTTCGAGGATGCAATGCGGCGCATCTGCCGGGTGTTAGGCGTCCCCGAGAACGGCATCGCGCTGGACACGCTGATTTCCGAACTGGCGAAGCGAGACGTTCTGACCGCATTGAAGGCCAAGCGCGCCGGCGCCGCCACCGGATTGCGGATCTCAGCCGCTCATGCCCGGTGGGAGGAGATCCAGCTCAGCGACGTGAACCCGGTTATTGAGTTCACCAGGGAGCTAATGGCGGCGCATCTGGGGTAGGGACGTGACCGGCTCGGCATGCCAATGCCGCACATTACGCGGGCGACGACAGTAGGTCTTCGGCCCGACTTGGGGTGACGGGGCGCGACCCGAGTTGGGTTGGGTTCCATTGGCATTGGGCGAGCCGCCAGCCTTCCCTTGGCAAGTCCATCGAAACCCCCAGTAGGTTAAAAAACGTTAAGGGTGGTGCTCGCCCGTTGCGGTCGGTCTGCCGATGGCCCACTTTAGAATTAGTGTAAACTGAGGGCAATACCCCAAAGGAGGCTGCGATGACCCGCAACAAATTCTCGACAAAAGCGGTCTTGTTGGCTACTGCCATTGGCTTGTCCACGGCTGCGTTCGCTGGATCGCAACCGGCTGCCGCCCAGTCCTACACCTGTCCCGACGGGTTGGCATACGATCCGAGTTATGGCTGCACGCTAGGCGGCGATGATTACGGCTATTACGGCTACCCCACCGTCCTTTATGGCCGCCAGCCCGACCACCGCAGCTTCGACCATAGCTCCGATCCCGCCTGGGGTGGGGTTCGTGAAATTGGCCACGGCTTCTACCACGGCCCCGGCCATGGCATGGGTGGGATGCGTCGCACCGTCGGTGTGGACCGCGGCTTTAGTGCCGCCCATTACGGGGGCGCGGGTTTCGCGCACGGCATGGGTATCGCCCATGTCGGGGGCTTCGGCCACGGCGGCTTCGGGGGTTTCCATGGCGGCGGCGGCTTTGGAGGCGGTGGGCACCGCTAGAGCCGACTTTTCCTGCGAAAACGGAGGGCCGGGTCTCCCGACCCTTCCTGCCAAGTTTTTGCGCTAACTCGCCAAACTACGAACGAGATGTTAATTGGCGACTAATGAAGGGGCCGGATCTCTCGGGCCCTTTCCTTCTCCGCTCGGCTCCGGCGGCCAGTTGCACGACACCCCATCCCCAAGCCCGGCGGATGTGGCCGCCCAGACTTCCTCAAAGCGGCGGGGCGCGGCCGTTCGGTCAGGCTCCCTCCGACCTGGCCTAAGATGCGCGGGGCTGCCCCGCGTACTTGCGCAACAGGACCCATCCCACAATGCCCGCGGCCACGGGCCAAACCGCGTTGCCTCGAAGCTCTCCTGCAAGACGAGGCAGCCGCCATGCGTCATGATCGCCGGCACGGCATTGGCCGAGCCGAATGACCAGTATAACATGGCACCCAGAGCGATCTCACCCGGCCCAAATAGCGAGGAGCGTATGGAGTATACATTTAGGAAGTTAACAAGAACCGTGAACAAATGGATCGCGGTTCTTGCTGTGGTAGCGACGGCGGGAACCGCGACCATATCGGCCGGTCGTGCCGATGAGGCGAATGCCAAGAGCCTGCTGAAGGCCATGTCCGACTATCTCGCCGCGCAGAAGGCAATTTCGTTCGATTATGATTTCGAACCTCGAAATCGTCAGCACACAGCAGCAAAAAATCGGGTTGGCGAGTTCGGGCACACTAACGCTCAATCGCCCTGACAAGCTTCACGCGACCCGCACGGGCGGCTTTTCCAATGTCGAGATGGTGTTTGACGGGAAAGCGCTGACATTGTTGGGCAAGAATGCGAACCTGTACGCCCAAGTCGATGCGCCCGGCACGATCGATCAGTTGGTCGACGTATTGCGGGACAAGTACCATCGCCCCGTCCCAGCCGCCGATTTACTGATGTCGGATCCCTATAAAGAGCTGATGCCGCAGGTCAACGACGCAAAGGACCTGGGAAGCGGTGTGATCCACGGCGTAGAGTGCGATCACCTTGCCTTTCGGACGAAAGAGGTCGATTGGCAGATCTGGATCGCGCAGGGAGCCCGCCCTTATCCGTGCCGTTATGTCATCACCAGCAAGAAGGTTACGGGGTGGCCGCAATATACCATCGATATTTGGGGATGGAAAGCCGGGACCGAGGTCGCCTCCGACAATTTCAAATTGGAGATTCCGGCCGGTGCCAAGCAATTGATGCCGGGCCAAATCCCCGATCTTGATGAAATACCCCACATTTTCTCGCCAAAGGGAGCAAAGTCATGATGTTCAAGCGCATCGGTGTTGGTGTACTGGCAATAATTGTCTGCGCCTTTTGCTTGGAACTCGGCGAGCGCTTCGAGATCCCGAGCGTGCACAGCTTCGTCTCGACCGCAGAGGCTGTCGTCGGCCGCCCCCTGACGCCGATGAGTTATGCCGGCGTCGCGCGAAGGACCGCGCGACGCTACTAGGCGCCCGCGTCTACTACTGCTAGGCCAGTGCGGAGTAAGGTCGGGCTAAATTTCGCCATTCACTCCTTGCGGTCAGTGGGAACGTCGCAAGTTTCCAAGATGCCCGGCTTAAGCCAGCATGTGACGAGTATGACGGGCGGGGCGGGTGGCTGCGCGGCCGTGTGCGGTTCTATCACATCGTGCGCTTTATCGGGCGTTGGTCAGTGATCGACATCTTCATGGAATCATTGCTCGGCGCGCTGGTCCGCATTCGGCTCGGTGATCACGATCGAGCCCGGGGTCGGGGCGCTCGCCTTCTGCGCCGTCGTGATCCTGACCATGTTCGCCGCCGAAACCTTTGACCCGAGGCTGATGTGGGACGCCGCAGCGCACTATCTTCGAAGGGGTTCCCGTCGCTGCCCGCGATTGACGGACGGGGAGCTGAGAAGGAGAAACAGATCAATACATGACGCACGCGACGCGCACGGGCGGCTTTTCCAATGTCGAGATGATCTTTGACGGGAAAGCGCTGACATTGTTGGGCAAGAATGCGAACCTGTACGCCCAAGTCGATGCGCCCGGCACAATCGATCAGTTGGTCGACGTATTGCGGGACAAGTACCATCGCCGCGTCCCAGCCGCCGATTTACTGATGTCGGATCCCTATAAAGATCTGATGCCGCAGGTCAACGACGCAAAGGACCTGGGAAGCGGTGCGATCCACGGCGTAGGGTGCGATCACGCTGCCTTTCGGACGAAAGAGGTCGATTGGCAGATCTGGATCGCGCAAGGAGCCCGTCCTTATCCGTCCGTTAGGTCATCACCAGCAAGAAGGTTACGGGGTGGCCGCAATACACCTTCGATATGGATTTTGGGACGGCGCTCCGGCACTTGGCGACGAACCCGCCGGCCTCGGTGACGCAATCGGCGCAGCAGCGGTGATACGCGCCGATGACCTCGCGCAAATCCTCGGGATCGAGCCGCGCCGAGAGTGCCGTCGAGCCGACCAGATCGCAGAACATCACCGTCAGCTGCCGGCGCTCTGCATCGCTGTTCAGAGGCGAGATGGGAGTAGATGTCGCACTCAGCGCTGGTTGGGCTAGGTCGCGCGTCGGCTCCGCCCCCAGGGCGGCGATCGCGTTGAGGAGCCTGCGGCGGTGGCCGAAGGAGCTGATACCCAGCTCCTTCAGATCCTCTGCGTTCATCCCGCCTAGGATCTCGCCATCGATGTCATTGTCGCGGAAAAGTTGGGCGTATTGTTCGAGCCCCAGCCCGCGCAGCCACGCCGATATGTCCATGCGTGATCCTCGGCTCCGAGGAGCGGCAGCCCCTCATGAGCGACAATAGACCTCTGCCCTTTGAGCGACCAGCGGCAGCGCCGAAAGAGGCGCATTGTCGGGTATCTTGGCTCCAGGCAGGAAATGACCGCTTTTAAAGCGTGGGCATCACATGCCGGGCAACTTGGGAACGGCCAGGATCCACCCTCCTGAGACACCGGAGCCGGCCTTGGGAATGACGGCAATGGGGCACGAAGACCCGTTCCCGCCACCAAGGCTGAGCGCCCGCTATGTGATCAGACAGGAGACCTTCGCCGGGACGCACGGCAATGGGCGAGATGCGCCGATTGCGGCCGTCCCGCGAAGCCGCGTTAAGCCGCGATGGTGGAGCTTTGCTGCGCGGGTACTGACGCAACAGGCGACATAGACCGCACGGGCGAATCGTGTCGTAGTTTAGACCTTTCGTTCGGGGGCACCTTTAGTTCGGGGCACAGGGCGGCATGAGTAGTTTGGACCCGCGCATTGTCGAAAGCCTGCGCTCAGCCTATGAGCGGCGAACGAGCCGCGGCGAGCTGCTGTCAACGGATCGCCTTCAGGCGAGCTACGCAGCGTTTCGGGTGCGCTTCGGGCCAGATGCCCTTAGATCGTTGGATGGGCCGGCATTGCTTCAGGTCATGCATGCCCACGGCAACAGGGAGAGCCTAGTTTACTGGCTGGAGTTCAAGAACGACGACGAGTTCCCCGGGCAGATGTTCGGCAGCATCGCCGGCGGGAGCGCTCACAAATTCGGGCTGTTTCGGCGGAGGGAGACGGATCAATGGGTACAAGGTCCCGTCAATAACGAAAAGAATATCTCCGAGGCCGAGGCCGTAGTCGTCGCGCGCAGGCATCGAGACCAGCTTATGTTCGGCGTCAGCTTGCTCGAAGGGCTAGCGGGAGCGGCTGACGATGCCGCTTACCTCGCCTTGCAAGGTGCACTCGAACAGCAGGCGCCGGATATCTGCGGTCTTGCTTGGGCGCACAAATATTGGAGCCTGCTTTTGCCTGAGAAGCTCGACGACTTCCATGTTGAGCGGTACCAGCGACACCAACTAATGCGATTGCTTGAAGAGCCGCCTCCCCACGATGGTCTGTATGTGTGCGCCGGCCGGTTTGTGCGCCTCGCTGCGGAGATGGGATGGCCGATGAACCATTTCACGAGCGCGCTCAATGAACGCAACGGACCCCCTATTCGCTACTGGCGGCTCGGTACGCGTCTTGGCGACGGACCATTCATTTGGCCAGCAATGCGCGATGGATCCTACGCGGCTATTGGCTGGGAGGCGGTTGGGGATTTGTCCACTATCGCCGCTGGTGATCATGTCAGGGAAGCAGTGCGATCGCTGCTTGAGCAGGAATACCCTGGGGATGCACGTATCCTTTCCCGGAAGGCGGGCGAGATCCGGGATTTCGTCGAGCGAATGCAGGTCGGTGACGTAATTGTTGCCGCCGACGGCCAGCGAGTGCTCGGGGTTGGACGTGTGACCGGTAATTACCGTTACGAAGACACTGAGCCAACCGGCGCGCCACACCGTCGAGCCGTGGAATGGGTTTCGACCGCGGAGTGGGGTCTGCCGACGACCGAGGGTTTGCGGACGACGTTCTTTCGAATCGGTCGGCATGTAGACAACATCCTCGAAATCGAGCGCCAGCTGCTCGACGGCGCTACGACAGCCCCGCCAAAACCTTGCTCAGCGGCGCCGACGAGGGCATTGCGGCTAGACGGCATCTCCGGCCGGATTCAAGCCATTCTCGAACGCAAGGGCCAGGCGATCCTTTTTGGGCCGCCGGGAACCGGAAAGACCTATTGGGCGCGACGGGCTGCCCTGGACCTTGCCGCGATCGGCGCTTTCGGACGGCGCTTCGAAGACTTAAGCGCCGGCGAGCGCGAGGAAGTCGAAGGAACGGAACACGCGGCCGGGCTTGTGTGCTGGTGCACTTTCCATCCGGCGTACGGCTACGAGGATTTCATCGAGGGTTTCCGGCCAGAGCAGGGTGCTGGGGGACAACTGGTGTTCGAACGCCGCGCCGGGATTTTCAAAACACTTTGCGATCTCGCCGGGCGTACGCCGGATAGGAAGTTTGTGTTGGTGGTGGACGAGATCAATCGGGGGGATATTCCGCGGATTTTCGGCGAGCTGCTGACGCTGCTGGAGCGCGATAAGCGCGGCTTAAAGTTGAATTTGCCGCTCTCGGGCAGCATTTTCGCCGTGCCGGCGAACGTCTATTTGATCGGGACGATGAACACAGCAGACCGCTCGATCGCCTTGCTCGACACAGCGTTGCGGCGGCGCTTCGGCTTCGTCGAGCTGATGCCCGATGCTTCCCTGCTAAGCGGAGCATCGGCCGGCGGCGTGCCCCTTGGGCCGTGGCTCGTCGCGCTAAACGACCGGCTACGAACACATCTCGGCCGGGATGCGCGGAACCTTCAGGTTGGCCATGCATACCTCCTTGAGGACGGCCGTCCAGTTACTGATTTCGCGCAGTTCGTGCGAGTGCTGGCCGAGGATCTCGTGCCTTTGCTGGAAGAGTATTGTTACGAGGATTATGGCGCGCTGGCGCGTATCCTGGGTCCGGGGCTGGTCGACGAAGCCGGTCAGCGCATTCGGGAAGAGCTATTTGCGGCAGGCAAGAGGGCGGAGCTGGTGCAGGCATTGCTGGAACCGGCGCCGGACATCGTAACTACGGCGGAGGCGGCGGCGACCCCAGAAGAGGCGGAGGAAACGCCGGAGGCGGAGGAGCCTGAGGCGTGATCATGGTCAGCCTGCGCGAGTGGGAGACCGCCCACCCAGATGAAGGCAGCTTGCTGGTTGAACAGTCGCTCGCCGGATTTCCGGCGGCACGGCGGCTGGCCGAAGAGTTGTCGAAAACCGGGCGGATGGAAGTGCTCGAACTTGCGCGCGGCCTCGAACTGCACGGGACGTCGTTTGTCGGGCGGATTGTGCTCGGTGAAATCACTGTAACCATTCATCCCAAAATTACTGGCGGGCCACTCCTGAGCCTATTTCGCTACGCCTACGGCTTGCGGAACCTCGACCTTTACGGCGCAGTGGATTTCGCTTCCTCTTCGTGGAGTTTCCAGGATCTGCTCATCCATCAGTTAGCGGCCGAAGCAGGCGAACTGCTCGATCGCGGGATTCATCGTGACTACGAACGTGTTGACAGTGATCTGGCCAGCCCCCGTGGCCGGATCGACTTCACCCGCTATCTCCAAACCGTTCAGCGTGCACAGACGACATTGCCTTGCGTGCATCATCCGCGCATGGAAGACACGCTACTCAACCGGGTGCTGCTCGCGGGGCTCCATTTCGCGGCAGGTCTCGCCGCTGATGGCGAGCTCAAGGGACATATGCGGCGGCTGAGCAAGAGGCTGGGCGAGGCAGTCAGCGAACAACGGCTTGACGCGTCACTGATAGCGGAGGCCTGGAGGTCCATGGACCGCCGGACGGTGGCTTACGAACCGGCGCTGACGCTCATCGAATTGTTGCTGGACGGCCAGGGCGTGTCGCTGGAGGAGGAGGGTAGCCGTGTGCGGCTGAAGGGCTTCCTCTTCGATATGAACCGCTTTTTTCAGGCGCTCTTGTCCAGATTTCTCCGGGAAAACTTGAGCGGAGTCGAGGTCCATGACGAGCATCGCCTTAAGGGAATGTTCCGGTATCGAGCGGGCGAGAATCCGCTTGGCCGGCGAGATCCGGCGCTCCGTCCAGATTTCGTGCTGATGCGGGGCGGGCAGACAGTCGCTGTGCTGGACGCGAAGTATCGGGACCTGTGGGAACAACCACTGCCTCGCGAGATGCTCTATCAATTGGCTCTGTATGCGCTCGGCCGTACCGGTGAACGGGCGTCGGCCATCTTGTACCCGACGGTGGAGGCGGCTGCGCGCGAACAGACGATCGTCATTCAGGAACCTGTACGGGGCGGGGAGCGCGCGCACGTGACGCTGCGCCCGGTGAATTTGCTAAGATTGGACCAACTCCTGCGCGCCGGCCCGGCGGCGCAGCGGAAACGGGCGGAACTCGCGCGAGAGCTCGCGCTTTGTTAACCGGCGCCGGATTAGCGCCCGAGCCGCAGGTGACGCCTAACTAACCCGCCCGAGCCGTTCTCGGCCCCATCGGCAAGGTCTGCTCAGGGGCACTTTGATCCGTTCCCGCCGCCTAGGCCGAACGGCCGGTGTCAGTTCAGTTAGCCGACCTCCGCCGGAGCGAGCGGGACAAGGCCAGCGTGTTATTCGTTTGTGCAGATCATCTGTTTGGGTCGCGTCCGGGTCGAGCCCGATGATCGCCCATGCTCGGCCGGTGTTGTTGTTGGCGAGGATGCAAGGGGCGCGCGATGGTACACTATCAAACGGCACGCCTGATTGGCGTCCGGCCACGCGATCGGACGGCAGCGGCGTCGCAAATCGGCTAAAGTTCAGCTGCCAATCGACAACCGTGGGAAGACCATCGATGACGGCAGCTCAACCAGAACCCTGTCCACCCCTTTCAGCTTCGGAAACTGCCTGATGCCGGCGGTGGAATTGGACGCGGCCCGGCTGGTCGGCGGGTCAGAGGCGGATCGATCGCGCGTCCTGGAACGTGTGCACGAATATCTCGAGGCCAATGCCAGCTTCGACTGGGGCCAGTTGCAGGACATCTGGAGCGGCGCACCAGAGGCAGTCTTTTTCAACTTGAACGGTCACACTTACAAGGGCCGCGAGCACTGGACCCGGCTGTGGCAGTTCTATCAACCGAACGTCAGGAGCGGTTATTGGACGCCATTTAACCTCGGCGGCGTCCTATCGAACGATCTCGCCGTCGTCTGGTGCGAACGGCGCACGCAGTCGGAATGGATCGGTCGGGACCCGCCCCCACAGGTGCGGCGCTACGGCGTTTCGTTCATCTCGCGCTCGACGATGGTGTTCCGCAAGGAAGCGGGCGACTGGCGCGTCGTGCACGTGCATTTCTCGGAAGCGAGCACGGCGCCGCGTCCGGGCGGCATCTGAGCGCGAGAGCCGGGCCGGAATGCCGCACGACCTTCCGCGGTTCAGCCTGCGGCTGCATCAAGGACTGACACCGCAGGCCTGTCGCGCGCTCGCCGCTTCCGCCGAGGCCCATGGCTTTCATACGCTCTGGTTTGCCGACCGATGTCGACCGATGCTTGGATTGAAGAGCACTGGATCGGCGAGGCGGTATTGCCGCGGCCACGACGAGCTCCGAAACTTCCTGCGCTGCAGGTCCCGCATGCGCCAACGTGTTCCCGCGGCAACGCGGCGTTGGCAGCACATGCGCAGAGCCGCGATAGCGCTCGGCATCCTGGAGACGGCCTGAGCGCGAGGCAGGATGGCCGAAACGTCGTCGATCAACAGGCGCGAAAGCTGACACAACCCAAACCAGGCAGTCGACCCATAGCTACCGTTCGGACTCGAGCGGAACAACTAGAGAAACGAGCGCAAGGAGCCTGCGCTCCGGGTTTCGATCGCCCGCCGAAACTGACCGCAGGCGATGGCCAGAACATAGCGCCGCGAAACTCAACCCGTCCGGCGGGGAAACAAAGGCTACAGCCGTAACTTCACCTTACTTCTGACGAGCGATTAAGCTACACGAACTCTGGGATTCGTGATGGTGCCACTGTTGGTGATGGATAGGGGCGACTCCACCAGAAGCATCTATTGTAGTTAGGAGCCAGCTAGAGATGTTAGCTATGAGCGAATCGGAGCCAGCGTCTTCCGGCGGTAGCAACCGGCGCTATGTTGTAACCAGGGGAGTGGTCGAACGTCCGGTTGCCGAGCGACCGACGCAGGACAGCCTGGCTGCCATCGCCGAATGGCTGGTCGGAGAAGCGCGAGAGATTCTATCGGGGCTGCAGGTCTTCGACGAATTCGCTTGGCGGATGTTGGCGACCGGGCTGCCTCTGCTGCGGGTGACTTTGCACAGCGGCACGCTCCACCCGCAATTTCTTGGGACCACCTTCATCTGGTGGCGCACGAGCGGCCAAAGCGAGCAGACGCTGATCGCCCATGAGATCACCGACCTGATCCAATACGAGGACAATCCAGTGCAACGGGTGTGCATTGGCGGCGAGACGCTGAGACGACGTCTGGATGTTTCTGACAGCACGCTCGATTTCGCCGTGCTAAAGGAGCTAAAAGCTCAGGGCGGGACCGACTATCTCGCCCTGCCGATCCGCAGCGCCCATGGCCGCAACCATTATTACATGATTACCTATGTGACCGACCGACCCGGCGGGTTCACGGTAAATGAGATCGAGGATATGACGCTGGTTTCCCAGCGCATTGCGGTTGTGTGCGATATTCAGGGTCAGCGGTGGATTGCCATCAATTTGCTCAACGCCTATCTCGGCCCAAAGACCGGTCCTAGGGTCCTGGCCGGTCAGATCCGGCGGGGGACCGGAGAGGAACTCACGGTTGTGCTCTGGTCCTCGGACTTGCGCGGGTTCACCGAGCGTTCGGATCGGCTGCCGGGCGATCGCATGATCGCAATCCTCAATGCGCTGTTCGATGCGCAGGCGAAGGCTATCCACGACCATGGTGGCGAGATCTTGAAATTCATTGGTGACGGTCTGCTTGCGATCTTCCCGATCGAGGAGGGCGCCACGGCCGGCCGAGCCGCAACAAATGCACTCGAGGCGGCGCAGGAAGCACTTGCGGCCGTTCGCCGCCTCAATGGCGAGCCGTCAATGGCGGACGAACCGCCCCTTGAGATCGTCGTGGCGCTGCACGTCGGTACAGTGGTTTACGGGAACATTGGGGCCGCCGAGCGACTCGATTTCACCGTCATTGGGCCCGCAGTAAATCTGGTCAGTCGGCTCGAGGCAACAGCGAAGACCCTCAACACAGCAATCGTGCTGAGCGACGACTTTGCGCGCGCCTTTGGGAAACCACTCACCTCGCTCGGCTATCATCCGCTGCGTGGGCTTGTCAAACCACACGAGCTGTTCGCGCCGGCGATCGGCACTCAGCCGGCACAAGCTTCTTGATAAAGGGACCGAGGACCTCGACCGTTTAGCGCCGTCAGCGGTCATTCCCGCCCTCGCCCCGGAAGGGAAGTTCGACCCAAAGGGGTCGTCTACGCTGGCGTCATAAGACGTGCCGGATGGTGATCTCTATGGCTCAGACAATGCCGAGCTTAGCGGCGCCTTCCTTTGAGAGCTCCAGCGCAACCTGCTTAAAGCTGGGGTGTGTCAGCGAGACCCCCGCCACGATCGCGTGCAATGACTGATTGAGGACATCGCGCAACGCCGTCGCCTCCGCTTCCAGCATGACTCGGCCGGTGACGGTCTTGAACGTCGCAAGCTCCTGCTCCACTTGGCCGACGAATGTTTCGCCGATCAGACCGCCTAGCCCAAGTACGCCGTCGAACGCTTCACTGACCTCCGCCGGGCTCATGCCCGCGGCCAAGCGCGCGGTTTCTAGGACATCCAACTTGACGTGCTGGCTCTCCTCGATCCAATGAGCTTTCAGGACGTCGATGTAGAGCGGGTCGCTGCCCCCGCCATTCCCTGCTTGTACCAATTCGACATAGTGGCGTTGGGTTCCAAATTCGAACGCCGCCAGCAGCAGAAACCTTGGCAGCAACGGATAGCCGAGCACCGCCTTGGTGAACGCGGTCAACCGGAGTTTGTCGGGATCGAAATACCGACCGATACTGTGGCCACAAGAAGCTTCCAAAACGTCTTCAGTGCGCTGGAACAGTTGTTGATGCTTCATCTCCTCTTCGCCGAAGCGAAACAATGCCCTCATTCGTGGTCGGTCGTCATGCCAATCCTGCCCGGCCACTTCGGACATTTGAACGGGAATGAATTCCTCGTAATTACCGAGCAGGTGAGCGTAACTGAAGGCTCGAATGTGGTTGAGCGTCCGCTGCTCGCTATCGTCGAGAAATGCGAGGTGCTCGGTCCCCACCCAAGAATCCGGCACCGTTCGCCTGGTGCTATCGAAACGGCGGTTGGCGAAGATATCGTCGACGGTCCACGCAACCCGCTGCGATGCGGCGACAATCGACGGATACTCTAACCCTTTGCAGAATGCATAGTCAGTCATGGCCATCGCGGCCCCCCTTCGGCTTTTTGATTGCGCGTAGCCGGAGCGCCGCGTGTGCAGCAGAGAGGCAAGCGGCGTCGGCAGAAATCCACCAATGGACGTGCTCAACATGCGCTCGGTGCGTTCGCGGGGCAACGCAAAACGCACGCAGTTTGCAAGCCGCGGGGGTATTCCCTCGCGGATGCTGAGCCAGCTCGCGTTCCGTCCCTCAGGCGTATGACCGTCTTCCACCCGGTGAAGCCATTCGCGGTCGGTCGAGACCATCGACCGCCCTCGACCCACTGCAGTCCTTCATCACCACGCCAGCGGCTGGTCGGGTCGGCTGTGAAGCGGACATTCACACCGGACTTCTACACGTAGGAGCCGCCCGTAGTCGCGACGGTGCAGAGTTGCTGTGGAACACGCCCTTGGAGCCGCTTATTTGTAATTACTTACCCCTCTGCGGCAATCGCCGGCTCAGTCAGCTCGTCGAGCAGCGCGTTGGCTTCTTTTAGGTCGGCGGTATCGAAGCCTTCGGTGAACCAGCCGTAGACGGGCGCGAGAAGATCGCGGGCCTGCTGCCGTTTGCCGTGATCGCGCCACAGCCGGGCCAGGCTCGTCGCCGCGCGCAATTCCCAGGACTTTGCCTGCTGCGCGCGGGCAATGGCGATGGCTCGCTCGAAATGCGCCTGCGCTTTCGCCGCGTCGGGCTCCGGCGACATCAGCGCGATTTCCCCGGCGGTTCGGTGGATCTCCGCCTCGCACCATTTTTCCTTGGTTCTTTCCGCCGCTGTCATCGCTTCGCCGATGCAATGCCGAGCCGCCGCGAATTGCCCGAGCTCCGCATGGGCGCGTGCCAAATGCAGCAAATAGAATGGCGTCCAAAGTGTCGCTCCCGTTGTCCGCCGAGCAGCATTCCCAGAGATCAGCATTTCGATCGCGTCCGGAGCCCTGCCGGTCAGGGCCAGCACGCAACCTTGGTTCGTCATCCCGTTAGGCTTCCAATGCAAAGAACCTTTTTCTTCAGCCAGAGCGACAAGCTCTTGGGCTTGCGCGGCTGCCGCGGCGCAGTTGCCGCAAAGGGCATGCGGTATCGAGGCATGGAATAAAGCGTGCATCAGCGTGGCGGCTTGACCTATCTCTCGCGCATTCCTGAGCGCGTCGTCGGTGTCTCTAAGCGCGGCCTCCGGATAGCCAAGCGGCCACAAAGCCACCGACCGGTAGTCTAAGATAGCCACTCCAAGGTCTTGGCCAAACCGCGCCGCCAGCGGACGATGCTCGGCAGGATCGTAAAGCGCGAGCGCCTGATCCAAGTGTTCCCGGCCTTCCGCGATTTCCCCCCTAAACAGTAAGGAAGTTCCCATCATTCGATGCCCCACCATGAGCGGGACTGTCGCCCTTTGCTTCTCCGCGACCGCCAGGAACTGCGCCGCGAGATCGCGGCAGGCATCGCCATTGAATGCCACAAGGTTCGCTGCCCAGAAGGTGTAGAGGACCGAGTACAGCAGCAGCTGATCTTCGGAAGGCTCTCCCAGCGCTTCCGCTTGCTCGATCAGCAAACGTGCCTGCTCCGCAGCCGCCTTGGGTTCGGCGGCGGCATAGCCTTTGACATTCATGAGTGGGGTGATCAGCGCGACCTGAAGCTTGATCTGCTCGCGACGCAGCGCCGCCGTGCCGGGCAGGGTCGCGATCTGATCGAGGGCGCGGGTGAGCTGGGCCGCAGCTTCGACCAGCGCCGAGCGTGCCACTGACTGCTGTCCCGCCTTGCCCCACAGACCCGCGGCTTTCTCGATCAGCCCGGCCTCGGTGCAGTGATGCGCCAGGAGCTCGGGCTGGCTCTCGGCAGTCTCGGAGAACTGGCTTTCAAGGGTTTCGGCGATACGGGCGTGTAGCGCGCGTCGCGGCTCGCGCAGCAGCGTGCCATAGGCCGCGTCCTGCACCAGGGCATGCTTGAACAGGTAGCTCGCCTGCGGCGGCACACCCTGCTTGAACAGCAAGCCTGCCTGAACGAGACGGTCGAGCGCCGACCCCAGCTCCGCCTCGGGCTTGCGCACCACCGAGGCCAGCAGGGCATGCGAGAACTCCCGCCCGATCGCCGACCCGATCTGCGCCACCTCCTTGGCGGGGCCGAGCCGGTCGAGCCGCGCCATCAGCGATGCGTGCAAACTTGCCGGCATCGCCAGGGCCCGAGACGGCACCGTCGCAACCCTGCGCCGCGCCGCGCCCTCGCTCTCCGCCTCCAGCACCGCCTTCGTCATCTCCTCCACGAACAGCGGAATGCCGTCGGTGCGCTCGACGATCTCCGCCAGCACATCCGCCGGCAGCGCCTTGTTCCCGACCAGGCACGCGATGATGGCGGCCGCTTCACGCTCCCCAAGCCGATTGAGCGTCAGGCTCGTCGCATGCGACTGTCCCAGCCACGGCGCGTTGAACTCGGGGCGGAACGTCACGATGAGGAGCGCCGGAAGGGTTTTAATGCGGTCGACGCTGCGACCGAGCACCTCCAGGCTCGTGGGGTCGATCCAGTGTACGTCCTCGAAGATCATCAGCACCGGCTGCCGGCGCGCCGACCCCGCGAGTTGCGACATCAGCGCTTCCAGCACTCTCTGCCGGCGCTGTTCCGGAGCCAGTTCGAGCGCGGGGTAGCGCCCATCATTCGGAAGCGACAGCATCTCGGCGAAGAGTGCGGCATCCTCGGGCGAGGTCGAGGTCTGTGCGAGCAGCGCATCGAGCTTGTCGAGCTTCGCCTGCGGTTTGTCGTCGTACGCCAGTCCGGCGGCGCGTTCCATCTGGCCGATGATCGGGTGGAATGCGCTGTCCGTGCGCTGCGGCGAGCAGAAATAGCGCAAGCGCGTGTGCGGTTCGGCGGCGAGGCGTTCCAGAAGTGCCGCCGTGAGCCGCGATTTGCCGATCCCTGCCTCGCCGGAGAGCAGCACCACCTGGCCTTCACCCGTCTTTGCCCGGGACCAGCGGCGAAGCAGCAATTCGGATTCTTCCTCCCGCCCGACGAGGGCGGTCAGGCCGGTCGTGTGCAGGGCGTCAAAGCGGCTCCCCACGGAACGCGCCCGCAGCGCAGCCCAGGCCTGCGCCGGCCCGGGGATGCCCTTGAGGTCCCTGGCCCCGAGGTCCTTCAGCTCGAAGAGATTGCCGAGCAGCCGCCGCGTGCCGTCGGCGATGACGACGGCACCAGGCTCGGCGAGAGCCTGCAGACGCGCCGCGAGATTTGGCGTCTCGCCGACGACCGCCTGCTCCTGTGCCGCACCCGCGCCGATCAGGTCGCCGACCACGACAAGCCCGGTGGCGATGCCGACCCGCACCTGCAACGGAACGCCGGCGGCGGTCGTGAGCTGCGGCGCCGCCTCGACCAGGGCAAGTCCGGCCTGCACAGCGTGCTCGGCGTCATGCTCGTGGGCCTGGGGATAGCCGAAATAGGCCAGCACCCCGTCGCCCATGTACTTGGCGACGAACCCGCCGGCCTCGCCGATGAGATCGGCGCAGCAGCGGTGATACGCGCCGATGACCTCGCGCAAATCCTCGGGATCGAGCCGCGCCGAGAGTGCCGTCGAGCCGACCAGATCGCAGAACATCACGGTGAGCTGCCGGCGCTCGGCCTCGATTGTCGGAGGGGAGATCGGAGTAGATGTAGCGCTCACCGCTGGTTGGGCTGAATCACGCGCCGGCTCCGCCCCCAGGACGGCGATCGCGGCCAGCAGCTTGCGGCGATGGCCGACCGAGGTTACGCCGATGCTGATCAGGTCCTCGGCCGTCAGCTCCGGCAGCACGTCGCCATCGATATCGTGGTCGCGGAATGCGGGCGCGTAGTGTTCGAGCCCCAATCCGCGCAGCCACGCCGCTACGTCCATGGGTGATCCTCGGCTCCGAGGAGCGGCAGCCCCTCATGGTCGACGATATCCCTCTGCGCTTTGAGCTGCCAGCGCCAGCGCACCGCGATAACCCTGCTGGCCGTGGACAATGCCCCTAGTGGCCTACAGGTTCAGTCTCGGGCCGGGGATTGGATCGACATTCCGTTGGTCGACAACGGGATCGTCCTGAACATCGGCGATCTGATGGCGAACTGGACGAATGATCGGTGGCGTTCCGGGCTCCATAGGGTCGTTAATCCACGCCGCGATATACGCGGAAGTACGCGGCGTCTGTCGCTGGTGTACTTCGTGAACCCGAATTACGACGCCATCATCGAATGCCTGCCCGGCTGCCAGGATGCTAGGCATCCGGCCCTTTATCCTCACTGGATTTTCAGGCGGGACCGATAGTTCGCAGAACTCTTCGCTGGAGGAAGCAGTCACGAGCGAACCCGTCTCTGTTGAAAATTCCCTGCTAGCAGCGAATTTGCAGGGAATTTCGCTCAATTCGGCTACTCTGGGGCATTTCAGAGCCCGAAAACGTATGCGAATCCAAGCCCTTACGGAGCCAATTCCCTACGCATCCGAGCAGGGAATTTTTACGACGTAGCAGGGAATTCAATCGGGGCAATCAGGGAAGGTTGCGGTGGGATCAGGGATCTTGCTCTGTCCGTCGCGATTATCTTGGTAATTTAGATTCTTTTTTGTCATTTGATGAAATCAAGGTGACTCGTCTTGAGCAAATGCAGCTGTCCCACTCTCGCCACAAATATCGGGCATAAGCTCAGTGCGCGAATAGATCGCTGCGAACCGGGAGCGGTGTGGAAAGCTGGAGCTCGGGGCGCGCTCAACCAGTCCCGGCGCAACCCAACGGGGACGGCGACAACCCGAAAACTGTGGGGACGGCATGAGGCGGCGGCAACCCTTGTACAAATCAAATGTGGAACCACATACTTTCTATGGGCCCGCTCGATCTCAGCTTGACGCATGGACAAGTCGCCTGGGCGCTTGCGCGCGGCCAGCCGCCGAGCGACCAGCTGATCGACCAATTGCGGTATCTGCGGCAACTCGGGGTGCCGTTCAGCAAGGCGGAGCTGGGCGCCGGGAGCGGCAATCGCATCCGCTACAGGTTTGATCATCTGATTGAATTGGGCGTGGCCGTCTTTGGCCTGGAGCGCGGCATGCGACCGCGTGAGGTAGCCAAGATCTTGGTCGGCCACCGAGCCGAATTTCGCCGGTTTTTTCGCGACACACTGGCCGCGCTGCCGGAAGATGCCTTCATGGCCGAATGGGTGAAAAGCCGCGGGGCGATGGTGCCGTTCATCAAGGAGGAGAGGTTTCTGCGCCTGCATGATCGCTATTCCGAGCGGCCAGGGTCATTCGAACTCGTCCCGGGTGATTCATTTGACGCCTTTAGGCAATTCGCCACGGTGACCGAGAGGTATCCGGGCAGCGACTTCAAAACATTGCTGCCGCTCACCCGCCTTGTGCTCGAACTGGTCGCCTGGGCTCGCGAGGCGCCCGAGATCAAACCCGGACGAAAATAACCTCGGCACCGAGAGAACCGGTACCGAGGAAGAGCCGATATTTATGGAGCAATTTAATGAATGTGGATCCTGATTTAACTTTGATGCCTAAGCCATCAAGCGTTGATGACCTCGCGCGCGAGGCGGAGGCCGCCAATGCCGTTGACGAGAAGAGCGGCTACGAGGTGGGTTACGGCAAGCCGCCCTGCCAAACCCGTTTCAAAAAAGGCCATTCCGGCAATCCAAAAGGCCGGACGGCCGGCGACAAGAACCTCTCGACCTTGCTCAGCGAGGCGCTGAACGAACGTGTCGTTGTCACCCAGAACGGCAGACGCCGCAAGATCACCAAGCGTAAAGCAATCGTCACGCAGCTCGTGAACCGCTCGGCCAGCGCCGATCTGCCCGCGCTCAAGCTCGTGTTTGACATGGTTCGAGACGCTGAAAACCGCATGGACTCGGCGGCTCCCGAGACCGCCTCCTTCTCCGCGGAGGACGAAAAGGTCATCGCCCAATTAAAGGCCCGGCTGGACGCCAAAAAACGAGAATCCGATGATTGAGGATCTGACGCGTACCGAGTACGACGCGCTTACTGCGCACAGATTTTGCCAACTTTCGCGGCGCGCTGTTTCCACGATCTCAACCCGCAGACCGAGCTGGCGATGAACTGGCATCTCGAGGTCATCGCCGCCAAGCTGATGGCGGTGCGGCAAGGCAAGATCCGACGGCTGATCATCAACCTGCCACCGCGCCACCTGAAATCCTTGCTGGCCTCGATCGCCTTTCCGGCCTGGTGTCTCGGGCTCGACCCGTCAGCCCAGATCCTCTGCGTCAGCTATGCCCAAGATCTCGCCGACAAGCTCGCGCGCGATTGCCGCAGTGTCATGATAAGCCCGTGGTATCGGCACATCTTTCGAACCCGCCTGGCGGCCCACCGAAGTGCCGTGCAGGAGTTCATCACCACCGGCCAGGGATACCGCCTCGCCACTTCCACCGGCGGGGTGCTGACCGGACGCGGTGCCGACATCGTCCTCATCGATGATCCCTTGAAGCCGGAGGAGGCGCTCTCCAAGGCGCTGCGGCAAGCCTGCAACGAGTGGTTCGTCCACACCCTTTACAGCCGGCTCAACGACAAGCGCCATGGCGCGATCGTCCTCATCATGCAGCGGCTGCACGAGGACGACCTCGTCGGCCACGTCCTCGCGCAGGAGGACTGGGAAATCCTGAGCTTTCCGGCGATCGCCGAAGCCGACGAGGTGCACCGCATCGAGACGATCTGGGGACCGCGCTGCTTCCGGCGCCGTCAGGGCGAGGCGTTGCACCCGGAGCGCGAGCCACTCGCAACCCTCGACCATATCCGGCGGACGATCGGCGAATACAACTTCGCCGGCCAGTATCAACAATCGCCCGCCCCGTTGGGCGGTGGCCTGGTCAAGCTGGCTTGGTTCAAGCGCTACCGCGAGAACCAATTGCCGGAGCGCTTCGACCGCATCGTGCAAAGCTGGGACACCGCCAATAAGGCGACCGAGCTCAGCGATTTCTCGGTGTGCACGACTTGGGGTGTCGCCGGCAAGGAGCTCTTTCTCCTTGGCCTATTCCGCAGGCGCCTCGAATATCCGGCGCTCAAGCGCGCCGTATGCGAACAGCAGAGCCTGTTCGGTGCGAGCGTTGTGCTGATCGAGGACAAGGCCTCGGGCACCCAGCTGATCCAGGATCTGATCGCCGATGGGTGCCATGGTGTCACGCGCTATCAGCCGACCGGCGACAAGACGATGCGCCTGCACGCGCAGACCGCGGTGATCGAGAACGGCTTTGTCCATATCCCCGAGACCGCACCGTGGCTCGCCGAATACCTCCACGAGCTCACCGTGTTCCCGAACGGCAAGCATGACGACCAAGCCAATTCGACCGCGCAGTTCCTCGACTGGTTTAAAATGCCGTTCCTCGGCCAGGGCATTTACGAGCTTTACCGCCAGCAGGCAGCAGCGGCCGAGCAGCGTCGCAAACCGCAACCCACCAAACCCGTGTACGCCCCCGGCTCGATGGAATGGCTCAACGAGCAGAAGAAATCGGGCTGACCCACAGTGTCTACTTCACCCCTCGCGGCAACGAGCGGCAAGGCCTCACAACAGAGCTCGCTGTGCCCAGGGACCGAAGGGTTCGAATCCGGCTCCCTCCAGCGGGGAGTCTCGTGCGAACCTAATTTCCTCGAGCCGGCGACGAAGAATTCCAATACCTTCACGAATTGTGCGTCGCCACGAGGGTTCGAATCCAGCTCCCTCCAGCGGGGAGTTTGCTGCGAACTCCGTTCGAGCCAGGCGCCGGAACTCAACCTGACGACCTCGCCGGGGGCCAAGGGGGTCGGTTGCTCGAATTTGGTTGCGTCGGCGCGTGAATGAGACGGAAACTCATGCCAACACCCCGGGAATCCGGGGAAGCTCGGGTAAGGCGAAAGGGGGGAGGCCGTGCGCTTTGGATTCTTCGACCAGCTGCCGTGCGCCGACGGATTTTCCGAACATCAGCGCTACAAGGATATTCTGGCGCAAATAGATTTCGGCGACGCGCTTGGCTTTGACACCGTCTGGCTCGGCGAGATTCACTTCATCCGGACCTTTTCTATACTGGCCGACCCGCTGATGGCACTGGCCGCGGCGGCGCAGCGGACGAAGCAGATCCGTCTCGGCACGGCGGTGACGTTGCTGCCGCTGCACAACCCGGTCAAGATCGCCGAGGAAGCCGCGATTGCCGACATCCTCAGTGATGGTCGTCTTGAATTCGGCGTCGGACGCGGCATTTCGCGGCACTATGCCCATTATGGCATTCCGCCGGAGGAGAGCCGCGCGCGGTTTGAGGAGGCGCTCGATTTCATCCTTGCGGCGTGGACCAATGAATCCTTTTCGTTCGACGGCGCATATTTTCATGCCCGCGACCTTGACCCTCGTGCCGCGGCCGCTGCAAAAGCCGCATCCGCCGGTGCGCATCGCCGCCAACAGCCCCGATACTTTCCCATTCGCGGCCGGCCGCCGGCTGCCGATCTTCGCCTCGCCCCTGATCAACCCGCCGGACAAGCTCAAGGCCGGCCTGTCGGTCTACCGCCAGGGCTTGCCCGCCGATCATCCGCGCGACACTGCGCTGGCGTTCCCGTTTCATGTCGCGACGAGCCGGGAGATGGCGCGGGCGCAGTGTGAGCCGGGCCTAGTGCGCTTCCTGCGGGTCGCCACGGAGGCGGCGCTGCCGGCAACCCAGCTCGACGACAAGAGCTTTGAGGCGTTTCGCCAGGTGCGCGCCCGCATGGCGAGCGTGACTTACGCCGATATTGATCGCGACATGGGCGTGTTCGGCGACCCGGACTACTACGGTTCCGGCCGAGGTTCACGATCGGCGGGGCGGGCTGACTGCGGACCGCGTCTCCTTTCTGCCCGTCGCCAGCCCCAGGTGCCGACCGGTCACTGGGAAATGAAGATGACGAACACACGAGGGAGGTAGATATGCCAAGAAGAGGCATCGCGGTCGCTGTTATCGTCATCGTGGCCTGCTTCATCGTACTGGGCCTGACGAGTGACTTCCTGGTCGATTGGGCCTGGTTCTCGGCCATCGGGTATCTGGATGTCTTCGGGACGATTCTTGGCGGCAAGGCGGTGCTCTTCTTCGCGGTTTTCGCCGGGTCCGCCATTCTCCTGTGGGTGAACGGATCCCTGGCCTCCCGGTTCGCCCGGCGATGGGGGCATGTGCATCCCGTCGGTTTTGCGCAGGAAGCCGGCGGGGTTCAGACATTGCCCCAGCTGTTGGAGCTGATGCGCCAGCGTCTTCCGTGGCGTCTGCTCATCGCAGGGGTCGCCGGCGTCCTTGCGATCTTGATTGCCGCAGGGGAGGTGAGCAACTGGGACCTGTTCCTGCGCTTCGTCTATCAGGTGCCGTATGGCGAGAGCGATCCCCAGTTCGGCAAGGACATCGGCTTCTATCTCTTCTCCCTTCCCGCCTATGTCGTCCTCAAAAATTGGCTGCTGCTGACGCTCGTCTTGAGCTTTCTCGTCGCCGGAGCGGTGTACTGGGTGCACGGCGACATCGAATTCAACGAGCAGCGCCGGTCGATCTCACCCAGGGCCATCGCCCATGGCTCCGCTCTGCTCGGGCTCTTCTTCGCGGTGAAAGCTTGGTCTTATGGTCTCGACCGTTTTCTGCTGCTGTACGGCGACAATGGGGTAGTCGTAGGGGCGAGCTACACCGATACCCATATCGCGCTGCCCGTCCTCTGGCTACTGGTCGGGCTCTCGGTCATCGCAGCCCTTGCTTGTTGGGCCAATTTGCGGGTCCGCACCTACAAGCTTCCGGTAGCCGGGGCGGTGCTGGTGTTTGGCAGTTCCTTGGTGCTGGCTCTGGTGTTCCCCGCGCTGTTTCAGGTCGTGTTCGTGAAACCGAACGAGCTGCAGTTGGAGAAGCCCTACATCCAGCGGAACATCGACCTCACCCAACAGGCGTATAATCTCCATCAGATCACGGTCAAACCCTTCCCGGTGGAACAGAACCTCACCTTCCAGACGCTACAGGCCAACCAGGCGACCATTGACAACATTCGGCTGTGGGACTGGCAGCCGTTGATGGACACGTACGGTCAATTGCAGGAGATACGGACCTACTACAAGTTCCACGATGTGGATGTGGATCGCTACCATCTCGATGGCGCGTATCAGGGGGTGACGCTGTCGGCGCGCGAGCTCAAGCCCGCGCTCCTACCCCCCAATGCCCAGACCTGGGTCAACTGGCATGTGCTGTTCACCCACGGCAATGGGGCGGTGATGAGCCCGCTCGCCCGCAAGACTGGAGAAGGGTTGCCGATCTTCTACCTCCAGGACATCCCGCCGGTCGCGACCGGCGGCCCGCCGATCGACGAACCGCGCATCTACTTCGGCGAAGAGACCGACACCTACGTCATCGTCAAGGGGAGCACCCCGGAGTTCGATTATCCCAAGGGGACCGACAACGTCTACGCGACCTACGCGGGCGCTGGCGGGGTCGCCGTCGGCGGGATCGCTCGAAGAGCCCTCTTCGCGTGGTATTTCAAGGACCCGAACCTGCTGCTCACCAGCTATATCACCGGCGACAGTCGGATCATGTTCCGCCGTACCATTCAGGAGCGGGTGCGGACGATCGCCCCTTTCCTCCGCCTCGACCGGGACCCCTACCTGGTGGTCAGCGAGGGCCGGCTCTTCTGGATGCAGGATGCCTATACGACGAGTTGCTATTTCCCCTACGCCCAGACACTTCCCGGCTTGGAGCTCAATTACATCCGCAATGCGGTCAAAACCGTCATCGACGCCTACAACGGGACGGTAACCTTTTACGTGGCGGATTCCTCGGACCCGATCGCCGCGACCTACCATCGCATCTTCCCGGGGCTCTTCAAGCCGTTGGCGGCCATGCCCCAGGACTTGCAAAAGCATATTCGCTACCCGGAGGACCTGTTCTTCATCCAGGCGCAAGTGTACCGGACCTACCACATGAACCGCGCCGAAGTCTTCTATAACCGCGAAGATCTCTGGCAGTTCCCGCGCCAACCGACCGGCGGGGACGAGGCGACGATGGCCCCATACTATATCATCGTGCGCCTGCCCGGCGAACCGCAGGCCGAGTTTCTGCAAATGCTGCCGATGGTGCCGAGCCAGCGGCAGAACATGATTGCGTGGCTGGCCGCCCGCTCTGACCCGCCGGATTACGGCAAGCTGATCGTCTACGAGTTTCCCAAGGACAAGCTCGTCTATGGCCCCTTTCAGATCGAGGCGCTGATCAACCAGAACACAGAGATCTCCCAGCAGCTCTCGCTGTGGAACCAGATGGGCTCGCGGGTCATCCGAGGAAATCTGCTGGTGATCCCGATAGAGAACTCGATCTTGTATGTGTCGCCGCTCTATCTCCGTGCGGAGGCAGGACAACTGCCGGAGCTCAAGCGGGTGATCGCGGCGTATGGCGACCGTGTGGTCATGGACGAGACGCTCGCCGGGGCGCTGGCAGCGCTGTTCAAGGGACCCGCCCCGGCCGCCCCGCCCTCAGCCTCCCCGCCGGGGGCGCCAGCCAAAACCGCGCTCGCCGGCCCCGAGGCCGACCTGGCGCGGGAGGCGCTGAGCCACTACAACGGCGCTGTGCAGCAGCTGAAATCCGGTAACTGGGCCGGCTTTGGCGCGGAACTGGACGCGCTGCGACCACTCCTCGAGGAGTTGAGTCAGCACTCCACCGGTCGTTAGCCCCTTCGGCGACGCAGCTTCGAGGGGTAGAAACGACCACAGTAGCGCACCCAGCCGGTGAGAACTTTCATGGTGAGTATGGTCGTGGCCGTGTGCCCGCTTTTCCCTCCTGCGACCTTTGTGCGGCCACACGACGCCCGCGCGTTACGCTGACAACGTCCGCAGAAACTTCCACTGGCCAAGGAGCGACACCCTTGCTCTCTGCCGGCGTGCTATCTAACGGACAGATTCGAACCCCCGGTCCCTTTCGCAGAGGAGTCCTCCTCTCTGGCGGAAGGCAAAGTGCTACAGAGAACGGTACCGGCGTCGCGCGGCACACCTTCTGCTCGTATTGCGGGATGCACGCGTTTTTGCCCCCAGCGGCGCGTATCCATCTGGTCCGTAGTCAGCCCGGCGCCACTTTCCACCGCCTTCTGCGGCCATGACAGCACTGGGACGCCACAGGACCCGCCACGGTCTCGCAAGCGAAATGGGCGCGCCGCCCTCTGACCAGATCGCATCGTCACCGGCTGGCACCGGAACGGGCACCGAGTTCGCCGCGGCGTCCTCAACTGGTTCGGCGACCCCGACCAGCTCGGACCGCACCCAATGCACGCTACTGAGCACCAAGGGCGAGCCGAACTCGAAGGAGGCAGATCGCCGAAGCCTTGGGTCGAGTTCGCACCTGACTCACCGCTGGAGGGAGATGGATTCGAACTGTCGGTCCCCCGCAACATTATGCGGCCGGTGAGGCGGGTGTCGAGCACCCGGTGGCAGCCGAGACCCGCTTTCGCCAGGGTTGGACCAGCATCGCACCGCTCGCCGATTCGAGGCGCCTCACCTTGCGGCTCGCCGTGGAGGGAAGTCCAGCAAGGCCAGCGAAACGATCAATCAGCAGCGGGTGTGCCTCGTCGTTTCTTAGTCGTAATCTCGCGCCAACGACGGATGGGAGGAGCCGAGAACGATGCCGCGGACCGCGATAGCCCAGATCGCAAAGTTGATAGGCCAGGAATTGGAATCCGGAGCCGGGCCGAGCGAGCAGGCGCTGGCTACCGGCCCCATGCTGGCGGAGGCTGGCGCCACCACCGAAATCGTCGAGCGGCTGTTCGCTGAGGCGCAGCGCAAGCGCCCGAATGACCGGATGATCCAAGCCTATTCAATCAAGCGGCCAGAATAGAGAGCCAGAGCCGAGCCGGAATGCTCGGCGGACCAGGCGACCGTATCGCCGAAAATGCGGTACTGAATATGGCCCGCAGAGATATTGCGCCAGGTTGGCGCGATGGCGGCGGGCCTGCGCTCTCTGTCGACCGCGCCGGGAACGTAGCCTAGGCAACTCCGAGGTACATCGCAATTCGTCGAGATCCTGCCGGTCAGCGATTCGAGGGCGATCCGCTCGAGCGCCACGTCAGCCAGGTTGCAGGCCCTTGGCCTTGTACGCCGCCGCCGCCTTGGGGTCCGCCAGGAAATCAATCAGCGCTTTTGCCGCAATAGGCTGCTGGGACACATACGGGGCACCGGCGACATAGACCAGATCAGGACTCTGCAACTCGGCGGGCAGGGGCCCGACGACGTCGATGCCCTCGACCTCGAGCAGCTCGCTGATCGGCTGTATGCCGATCTCCGCCTCACTGCGCGCCACGGCTTCTCCGACCCGCGGGCCCTGCGCGGTGCCGGCCGAGACGAGCCGCGTTTTTGGCTTGAGCTCAGCGGAGATACCCAGCTTTTCGACGGCCTGCGCCAGGTAGGTCCCGCTGGTAGCGCCGGTCGCCGGGTCGGCATAAGCGACCGATTTGGCGTTAAGGAGCGCTCTCTTGAACGCCTCGACTGAGCTGATGTCCGGCTTTGTGGCACCTTTTTTCACCGCCAGACCGATCTGGGCACTCGCGAGCGTTTTCGTAGTACCGCCGACGATTTTGGCCTCACGGACGAGCTTGTCGACGCGCGGCTTGGTCAGGATCGCGACATCGATTTCATCGTCCGCGGCGACCTTCTGCTCGACGACGCCAGCGGTCGCGTAATCGATCTTGAGCTTATGCCCGGAGGCGGTTTCGAAAGCCGGGGCAAGCTCCTGCAAGATCCCGCGCATTGCACCGGCGCTCAGCACTTTCACCTCGGCCGCATTCACCTCGACCGTCAAAACCCCGGTTACCAGAGCGAGCGTACCGGCCAGCAATGGGATCGTGCGCATCATGATCTCTCCCCCAAGTTCGTAACTAGTATAACAATAATAATCTGACTTACTCCAAGCGAGAGAGGTCGAGCGCGAAGACCAACGGAAAGAACGGTTCGAACAGACCGAGGAAGGGATGGTCGTAGATATGCCGAGACCCGGCCTCCGACACCGCCCACAATCGCCCGGCGCTGCCAAAGGCAATGCCCTCGGTACCGGGCGCGATTTCATAGCGGCGTTGCGGCGCGCCGGTCGCAGGGTCGAGCAGGTCGAGCGTGCCCCAGCTCCAATCGCTGCGCGCGATCCACAGCCCGCCGCCGCCGATCGCCGCGCCTTGGGCGTGGTCGGGGATAGTCAGCACCGTTGCGGCCTGGGGCGCCCCTAGCGTCTCGCCCTCGGACAGCCGGGCCAGCGTCGCCGCCGTGAAGCGGAAGAGCCGGCCGGGACCATTTTCGTAAGTGCCGAGCCAGATCCCATCCGGCGTCGACGCAGCGAGCCCGCCAATAACCCCGGGACCGAGCGGAAACTGCCGGAAGCGCGCACCTGGATCGAACGCCTGGGCGAGCGGGGTAGCGAAGAGCGTGTGCGTGTCGGCGACGTAAAGCATGCCGTCGCCGCCGACGGCAAGGCCGCCGGCATGCCCGCACGGGCTCGGCACATCGACATATCCGGTCGGACCACCCGTCTCTAGATCGATCCGGATCACCCGGCACGGCCCGCGACGGACCCCGAAGCTGTCGCTACGATAAGCCGAGACGTAAATGCCGCCACCATCGACCGCGAGCCCCTGCGGGTCGTAGCCGGCGTCGAGTCCCGGCAACCAGATGCGCCGCACGATCGCCGCCGCATTGGGCACCGCGCTGACCGTTTTCGGGCCGTAGCTCGGTGCAATACCGGAGATCGGCGCTGGCGAGGTTTCTGCTGCCGGAACGGCTACCTGCGCGGCATACGCCCCGGTCACCAGCGCCGCGGCGGCAAAAGTCAGCCAGCACCGCCTCATGCCCGCTCGGGCGGATCGGGCTGAGCCCACGCGGCACGCCGCCGCGCTCCGGTGCAATTGCCGCGGTCGTCTCGATCGCCCCGTCACCCGCGTTCCTACCCCGAGCTTAGGCTTTCGCATGGCTTGGCCGCATGGCGGGTGAAAGCCGATTGTGATACCCTGCCGGGAACGAAACGCTGGTGCCATGCTGGGACTGGCGTCGGGGAAGTTCGGGCCCGCTGTCCGTGCACGATGTGTCCGGGCATGCAATTCTGGTGAGAGGAGACGCGAATAATGCCGGAACAACCACAGCCACAGCGGTTGCCGCAAACCATGCCCGAGGACGGCGGCGGATGGCACCATGTCGATGCCGGGCCGCATCTGCATGTCATGTTTCACCCGAACCGGCAACTGCTCGGTCGGGAGCCGGACGGTGTCATACGGAAGTCGATCGTAGTTGCCGTCGCCGGCAAAAGCGAACAGGCCCTCCGCTTCGATCCCTTCAGCGTCGGCAGCCACTATCACATCCGTCCGAGCCTGCGCGGCAGGCAGATCCCGCTGTGGGTCGAGGAGGGGCAGAAGCCCCTCGAAATTGCCCTGGCGTTCTTCGAAAAGCCGTTGCGGTTCCGAGGCCTCCTTGCGCAGGCCGAAGAGGATGAAGTGGCCGCGCGACTGGACGACTCCGACCTGGCCAGTACCGCGCGGCAGATCCGGGAACTCGACGCCGCGGCAGCCTGACGGCTGTTACGCCCGACAGAATAGACGCGGGCAGCATCGCAGGGCTGGCGGATTGGCCTTGGCCGATCCGCTCTACAGTATTCATTATTGCGGGAGGAAGACGGCAATGGCACAAATGGGCACAGGCAAATACACCTATGAATTGGTCCGCGATTTCTGCAAATTGCCGGCCGGGCAAACCTTCGGCTTGGTCAGCCGAGTGGCGGCCGACAATCAGGACCGCATCTATGTGTTCCAGCGCAAGGACCCACCGGTTGTGGTCTTCGACCGCGAGGGCAAGTATCTAGGCGCCTGGGGAAGCGGCGAGGTCACCGACCCGCACGGACTGAAGATCGTCGGCGAGACGGTCTATACGACCGACCGCTCCGACTCGGTCGCCAAATCGTTCACCCTGGACGGCAAGCCGCTGCTGGAACTGGGCCAGCGCGGCCAGCATTCCGACACGGGCCACATTACCAACTGGCTCGCGGAGCGCGCCGCCGGGCCATTCAATCACCCGACCGAGATGATGGCTCACCCCAACGGTGACATCTACGTGACTGACGGCTATCGCAACGCCCGCGTGCACCGCTTTACCCGAGACGGCGGGCTCGTCAAGTCGTGGGGCGCACCGGGCAAAAGCGAGGGCCAATTCCATCTGCCGCACAGCATCGCCTTTGACGACGACGGCAAGCTCTATGTCGCCGACCGCTCGAACAAGCGCATCCAGATCTTTACACCCGAGGGCGACTACCTCAGCCAGTGGACCGGCATGGGCGGCCCCAACGACATTACGCGCGGAAAGGACGGCAATTTCTACATTGCCGAGCAGGAGGACGCAGGCAATCCCGCCTATGTCTGCGTCCGCGACGGGCAGGGAAATGTGCTCGCCCGCTTGGAAAGCCGCCATGTCCACGGTGTCGGCGTCGACTCGAAGGGCGACATTTACGCCGGATTGACGACCGAGCGCAGCGTCGACAAGTTCGCGCGGGTAAACTGAGGGAAAATATAGTACCTGCACCGCCGGCGCAGGCCTGCGACCGGCGCGGCATCTGCCACCGGTAAAGACCGGTCGCAGCAGTGCATTGGCTGAAAGCCGAAGTGAACGCGGCCTCGCCGCTTGAGCTGCGGCGGCTATGACATCTTTGGCCGCCAGCGCCTAGAACCCCGCTCCAGGTCACGCGGTCGAATGGGGCGATGGACGGGCAGGAGGGGGACGGGGCGGGAGGCGGCGGGCATGGGCGCCGCCGCCATTTCACCCGCCGAGCGCGCGGCATGTGAAAACGCGTTCTCAATGCCGGAGAGTGTCTCGTTCCCGACGTTCGCGTTGACAGCACGTCTCGGCGGGTGACCGTCGGACTGTCAAACAAGGCCTGGGGAATGTCTGTTGGGTAGGCGCAAGGTCGAGGAGCGAGAGCGAGGCGCAGGCCGGTGAGACGGCGGGAGATCTTGGACATATTGCCGGTTCTCCGTTGCGTCGAACGTCTCGCGCCCATTGGCGCCGGGTCGCAAGCTTTGCGGTCCGGTGTAGCAAGTTCGCAATGACTCCCCGCTGGAGGAAGCCGGATTCGAACCATTGGTCCCGCGAAGGCGCCCGGTGTCCTCGTGTTGTCGTTCTCGTTCACGCCGACTTTTCGGCTGGCGCGAATGCGACCGACAAATCCGATCTCGAAAGCTTGCGTCGCGTGGGGACCGATGGTTCAAATCCGGCTTCCTCCGGCGCCGCTGTGTTGCGAACCCGGTAGGAAACCCGGCGTTGGGCCCCTCGCTTTCCGCGATTACGTGTGGCGGGGCTCGGCCTGGTATGCAACCCAAAAAGCTGCAGACAGTTCGCTCGGTAGATCCGCTCCCGGCCGTCAATGGAAGTTACTAAACATTAACGTCAGGGAAAGCATCCTGTCACCTTCTCTGCCGATATCGTTGCACGCCAGGAGATCGCCATCAGCGGCCGGCCAGTTAGACAGAGAATCAAAATGGCAGAGCTTTCGCTTCGTGACAGCATATGCAGCAACCCAATATTGAGATTTACTGTCTAAGAATATCACGAATAATCCGGCTTGGTCAGGCACATTCTGAGCCTGCCCGCCACACCAACGATTGAAAAATTGCAGCCGTGAAGACCCAAAGCATGTATTGCATCGCCCTCCGGAACAAGTTCGACAAAACAATCATCGGATGGTATGACGCATCAGCGTCGAACTTCTCTACTGACCAAAGACGAGCAAAGCACTTCTTCGATCGGGTCGACGCTGACTTGGTCGCTGATCAGCTCCGGCGCATGTATCCGCGCCTCGCTCAAGATATTGAGGTTACCGCTGTTCAGCCCACAGGTCTCACCTGCAGCTCCGACGCCCTAGCCGTGTTGCTATGATCTGCTCGACGGTCGTCCGCGCCGATATCGTTTGCGGCCGCCCCGGCAGGCTGCGCGATGCAGCTCGCGGATGCCGACCGCTTTTCTCCGAGCGGGACCAGCGCCGAGTCAGGAACGAACCGTAGCGGGTGGACGCCGAAAGAAGTTCTCCGGGGAGGGGTGTCGCCTGAGTTCTCGCTTTTACAGGTGAGCTTGGCGTGTCGGAGCGTGGCGGATGAGATCCAGCTTTCACGGTGCATAAGCGCGTGTCCGCCGGTTTCCTTTATGGAATGGAGCCCGTCCGGATAGATGCCGCGAGCAACGGATAGGCATACCAGAGCCCGATCAAAGAAATTAGTGCCAGGCTACCGGCGGCCAATCCGACAGCAGGCGACTCAGCGATCTTGGTGATCACCACGTAGACATCTCCGGCGAGGCCAAGTGCGAGTGGAGCGGTTGCCGCCGTCATTAGCGCGCTACCGACCCGGTGCATGTCCTGCGCGTCCTCACCGGCGTAGACGATTTTGTGGTAAGCGGCCGGAGTCATGAGCAGCACGACGGCGAGGCCGACCAACAAAAGGCTTGCGGCATGCACGATCCTCGATGCGCTCGGGAGCTGTTCGAAAGACTGGGTAAGAACAATAGCAAGCTGAAAGCCGAACAGCGCCTGGGCACCGGGCAGAATGACACGTGCCTCGGTCAGCATCTGCTCGATCTTGGCATGCAGAGGCGTGCTCGATGCTTCTTCTGTCTGGCTACTCGTCATTGCGCGTTCCTGCTCGCCGGCATGTCGCTTTCGCATTCGGGGCAGTCCATACCAGAACGCGATTGCCAGTGCCGCGGCTGCGGTTCCAGCGCCTGCACTTCCGGCCTCACCGAAGATGCGGCTGGCCGTGACGAAAATATCGAGGCCCAGTGCGAGTGCGAAGGGGAGGAGTGCCAGCTCGGCGATGACGGTCACGACGCGGTGGAATTGGCCGCTATCGGCACCGCCTTCGACAATGCGGTGATAGGGACCGGGTGCGATCAGTAAGCCGACAACGCAGACCATGAGGCCGAGCGCGAGCCCGGCCAGGTGACGCGCACCCGTCGGAAGCTGATCGAAGCCGTCACTAAAGGGGCCGCGAAACTGGAACCCGAGCAGGATTTGCGCGCCAAGGATGAGCATGCGCGTTTCGTCGAGGGCTATTTTGACCTTCTTGGATAGCTCCATGCGGTGGCCTGAGGGAAAGCCGCGCGCCAGCGGCTTGGCTTGGATCGAAATCGCCTCGGTCACATGCGCCCTTGAGTGCTCACAACCTAGTCAATTCGGCGCCTGCAATCGATCGCCATGTCGCCGACTGTGCCGGCCGGCTCGTCTGTCAAAATCCATCCCTGCACGCGTCAGAGGAGCGTCAAAGCGGAATACATGGATCAATCCACCGAACCAGTGGATAAGGCTGTTAATAACCTCACGGCACAGGGCCCAAATATCCCTTGGATTTTATCGTTTTGTAAATCGCCTAAAAAAAAGGCGATGCCAGATGGCATAAAGCCTCGGCTCGGGCGGATATTTGGGTGAGACGGCCTTCGCCTACGCATTCACCTTGATTTTCAGAGTGTTACCAAACTCACCTGAAGCCCTGTGAATAGTTTAGATCTCCGCGAGGGAATTTGGGTCAAAACAGGCGGGCGGATGTTGTCGGGCACGAACGAATAGTCGTTGAAGTGGTGCTCGGCCGACCAAAGGCAATCGAAGCCGAGGTCGGCGGTGAGCCGGGCCAGCTGGCAGGCGCAGCGCGAAGCCTGTGAAGCCTTCATCGCCAGCCAGCGGCAGGAGGGGTTAGACGACGCAATTCGCTTTTGGATCTCCTCCTCCCATACGCGCGTCGGAGCAGTCATCCCAGCCGTAACTGGCGAACACCATCATCATGCCGACATCCATTCGTTGCGCGAGAAGCTCTATGGCCAAGGTCGCGCGCGGCTCGGCGCAGATCATCCGGCGGTCAGGTACCGCAGTATTGCCGATCCGCCGGGCAATTGATGAACCGGTCGGACGAGGCCTCACCAGGCTGCGGTCGGGACTGGACCCAATTTTCCGATCTTGGCGCGAGATCTCATATTCGCGTTCTTCTTCCAAGGGGGACCGACGGTTCGAATCCTGTTCCCTGCAGCGGCGAGGCCGCAAACCATAGGTCCCTCGCGGGAGATCCGGGTCACTCCAGAGCACCGCGGTGCTTCACACGAAGGGTGGATGTGGTCGGCTTCCCACTTTGGCGACGGCTTCATGCGGGGGAACTGCAACCAGTGCCCTCTCAAATGCCGGTGCGGTCGCGAGCGATTTCGGCTTGCGCGATCTCCGGCGGGATTACCCAGGCGTAGAAAGCATCACGCGCACAATTCTTGCAGCCGGAGACGCTCATCCCCCAACTATCCAAAGAGACGATCTTGACGTAGAGCTGCTGGCCGGGAGAGAGGTCTACATTTCTGTCCTGGTTGAAGTCCCGGCCGAAGCTCTCCGGGGCGATGTGATAATGCCCGGGCGGAAAATCGCGATAGAATGCACTGCCATTTGCGACCGCTCCAACATAGCTGCCGTTCACGTCGATCAGAGCAAGATCGAGGCTCTCGGAGGGTTCCCAGGGACGATAGAACCAGACCCGGGCCTGCCCCGAGGGGATCGGCGCTGCCGCAATTGGGGTCGTTGCTGGTGACGCGACGCAGCCCGCCAGGATTAGCAGCAGGCCGCTTACCCACCGCCTATGTTTTCGGGGGATCTCGTTCCTGGGCATGCGAATATAGGACTCCGGCGGCCAACATTTGTTCCGACAACTTCATCGTGCTGTGGGACGAGCTCGGATCACCGCCGCTGAGGGTGGGCATCCACGAGCCCGTCTAGGTCTAGGTGCTCGGAAAATGTAAGGTTTGCCGGGGTTCCGATCGGCGCCGATTGGAACCCCACACTGATCGAATTCGGCATCCGTTATCAACGCGTTATGCTGTTTCGGCAGACGGTCCCGATCGGATGCCGTTTCACACCTCCACCGTTCCAGCGTGGCGCACAACGTGCCGCCATGCCTACGCATAAACGCTTCCATCGCCGGCACGAAGCGAGCGGCGCCGCGCTCAGGCGGAGGGAACGCCGGGGTCGATGTGTAGCTCCACCCGGTGATGTAAAAGGCCTCGTTTGAGGCAAGTGACCTAGCGGGACCAAGAGTTCGAATCCGGTGCGAACTCGAAGCTGATGCACGCCCCGTCGCGAGGACAATGGTCATCAGCGCGCCTGATCGACTCCCCCACCGTGGTGCGAGCAGCATGTTCTGCACTGCGGGATTTACATTGGTGCGTCTCGCAACGCACTGATGATACCACCTCTTGCGGCGCTCCCCCCTTCGAGGGCTCGATGAGTAGAAGGCCCCAAATCCGTCTTGCAGTACCGAAAGCGGCAGAACGAGGATTGACGACCAGGGAAACGGATAGTCCGTCCCCATCACGATCTGGCTCGCGCGGCTATGACGCCGCGCGTAAGGGATGGGGGTCCGGCCACTCGCCGAACACCGCCGTGTGGGTGACGAGCCCGCTGTCCTGGCGCCACACATGGAGCTGATAGCCGGGCGGTTCGTGCATGAACCGCAGCGGCGCCTCAGCGATGAGGTCAAGGCGAAGCTGCGCCGCCGTACTCGGGGCGGTGCCGGCGACCGTGCCGGCAAAACGGCAGTCGATCGCGCGGTGCAAATGGCCGCATAGGATGCGCTCAATCTGGGGATAGCGGACTACGACCGCGGCGAGCGCCTCGGTGTTTTGTAGACCGTCTCGGTCCATCCGCTCGATGCCCGTCACAAAGGGTGGATGGTGCATCATCAGCAGGACCGGTCGCGCCGCCGCTGAGGCGAGCGTGTGATCGAGCCAGGCGAGCCGCTCCGAGCATAATAGGCCGCCGGCCTCGCCTGGGATGAGCGTGTCGAGGGCGATGAGCCAGACCGGATAGTCCTCGATCGCATACTGGAGAAACCCGTCCGCCGGCAGATAATCGTCTGCGGCGAAGGCAGCGCGCAGCGGCTCGCGAGCGTCGTGATTGCCGGGAATGACGAAGACCGGCATCGCCAGTGGTGCCAGCAGCGCTCGCAGATGCTCGTATTCGGGGGGTTCGCCGTGATCTACGAGGTCGCCGGTGACGACCGCGACATCGGGCAGCGGGTCGAGCCGGTTGATCTCGCCGACCGCACGTGCCAAGAATTCGGCGGTATCGAACCGGCGGTAGAGCAGCTCGCCCGGCGCTAGGATGTGCGGATCCGATAGCTGGATGACGATCACTGGCTCCTCCCCTTCTTCCCCTCAGCCTCGTTCTATGCCGACAAAATGCAAAGCGACGTAGTAACCGAGGTGTTGACTCCTCCACTGTCTGTGGTGCGCTGGAATTTATCCACTTGGCTTTACTTTCTTCCGCCTGCCTCCACTTTTAGGGGATCCACTCGCGGTTGATAGAATACGAATAAATTTTTGAGAAGTGTGAGCTAGCTCACACTTGGAGAAAAAAGCTCGCTCTCGAGTGATTAAAGTCAAACGCCTGCAGGCTATCCGAGGGCGGCGGCGGTGATGTCCATCCGCCGCGCGTACCAAACAAATTCCCCGACTGTCGCTGAACAGCCGGAATTGGCGCAACCTCGCCGTCCGCGCACGCTCCGGCGAAGGTCGGCTTTCCACGTGCGCCGTGACAAGGCGGCGCTTTTCCAGTGGGTGCAAGCCCCACCCGGCGACCGCTCCAGCCGGGAAGTGACCGGAGACGACATGGAGGAGACGAGTGTCTGAAGCCTTCGGATAGCGGTCACGACATACGGTGACCGTGCGAGTGTGCAGGCCGCAACGCAAGTGAACGCTGAGCAAGCCTCGAAAAAGGACGATGTGCAGGCCGATCCGGAAGTGGAACCGGGGAAGGCTGACACGGTTGGGCGACACGAGCGAAGACTACGCCCAGCCGCT
>CAVSZA010000075.1:0-45733 GCA_963732095.1 uncultured Alphaproteobacteria bacterium | reverse complement strand
CATCTCCTTTGCCGCCGATTTTCGGCAAAACGATCGCATTCGGTATTACAGTGACATTCCTCATTCTGAGGGAGGCAAGATACGATTGATCAACTTCAGAGCAAACAAAGGTCTTATCCGCCGAACGTATCGCTTTCCGCTCTGCGATCATAACCTTAGGAACTCCGGACAGCCTATACATGGTCCTGCTCAACGTCGGTGCATTCAACGCCCGTCGATATGCATACCGATGTTCCACATCATCAAGATCGAAGAACACAGGCGGTAGATCTTGAGTTTTCCCAATTTGACTAAGAGCAATCATTGCTGATAAACGATGTGCAAAAACGAAATCAGGGTGAGATAATAGCTTTGTTTTGATCGTCGAGATTTGGGACTTTCCTACGAGGCATGGAAACCTGTCATCGTATTTTTCTATTTAAGGGAAAATGGAGCGATAAATGGCGCGATGTGTATCTGCCACCGTCGCCACTGGTTTTTCAGTCCGATGCTGATTTTCACCGAAGTTCCCCAGTTATCTTCCTCGGCGGAGGCTAATGAGTTATGATCAACAGTTTGAAGAAATTCAGGATCAACAAAATGTAATATTTCGGTCTCGTCGCAAATTTCCGCAATCGATTGAACAAATGTTCTCAGCCGACTATAAGCCCCGAGCGTTTTTTCTCTTAGGCTAAGAACCGGGGGATAATCGTAATGATCAGAGATCGCATGATGCTCACGAGGTATTGATGGCACATAAATATGATGATCAAACAGATAAGACCTATCAATCACGGATTAGGGGTATTCAGGCCAGATTAAGCCACGGATTCGTTTAAACACGGATGTCCAGTCGCTCTTCGGAATTACTCAACTGGCGAGACGACGCCATGCCAACCTTCGCCTTCACCGCATTGACGCTTACGGAGTGATAAATTTAAGATAGCTTCCTTTTGGGCCGGTTGGTCTCTTGCGGCAAATCGGTTGATGCCGAATTTGCAACCTGCAGATTATATACCACCTGGTCGGCTGCAATGACCAAATCCTTCACCATCTGCTTGAAGTGCGATGTTGGCGTGCTGGTCGGTGCCTTGAGCCAAGAAAACAACATAAAATAGCAGCGCAGCTTCTGTCCAGCGCTAAGGGGCGCGCGAAAGATGGACAAAAAATATTCAAGCAACAGGCGAAACTCCGGAAATGTGAGGGACCGAGCTTTTCGCCGGATCCCACCACTCGGGAGCCGGAAGGCCGCACAATACCAGTTGGTAAGGCGGAACCGCCGTGGCTGTTTCAGACGGACCGGAAGGCTTGCCGCAGATTGCCCGCTATGCCGCCTGTTGATGAAAAGATACTCGGGCACTTCGTAAAACCGGCCGAGCAACGACATTCGCGCCAGCAACACTCCGTCGGCATTGACATAGATGCCTTGAGGCGGAATTTGGCGCAGAGCGGACATCCGCATCACACCATAAATCTGATAGCACCTGTCACCACCGGACCAGCAACATTTCGCGAAAACGTGCCACCGGATCGTCATAATCAGTCCTTCATCGGCTGGACATAATTTTTGATAAAGGTTCCGTTTTCATCGATCTCTTTTGTTCTTGCGTAGGCCACGACGCAATCAGGATCGCTCTCGAGGATCTCGACACAGCGCCGCAAGAGGTCCGGCTCTAGGAGGTCATCGGCGGTGGCCCACCTGAAATATTTGCCCGTGGCAAGTTCGTAGACGCGGCGCGCGTTCCAGCCGGCGCCTATGTTCTTCTCGTTTCGATAATAGCGGATGCGGTCGTCACGCTTAGCGTAGGCTTGCGCGATCTCGCCGGTGCGGTCTGTGGACGCGTTATCAGAAATAATCAATTCGAAGTCGGTAAAGGTCTGATTCAGTATCGATTGAAGCGCTTCCTCTATAAAGCGCTCTCCGTTGTACACAAAGAGTCCAACACTCACTAGTGGCGTTGTATTCATCAATACTCGAGTTCCCTGTGACAGTAGGACGGCCGAAGTTACACCGGGCGCCGGGATCGTGTTTTTCCGAACTAGGCGCACCTTCAGCCGCGCACGTGGTAGCTTGGACAGCTGGGTCGCGTCAAGCCCGTTAGCGCTGCTGACAGCGCCGTCGCCATTACCGCCATAGGCCAGCAAGGGCGCGCCGAGCCGCGCGTTGGACGCCGGCGGCCATCGTCATATTCCTGATCTCGCTCAAACCAAGTCAGTCAGAGCTAAACCCTGATCGCCCGGCTGCGGGCACCACCCGCGCCGGCATGAGGGGCGCGAGGGTCAGACGCGACAGGGACGACGGGAGAGGTGCGCCTTGATGCAGGCAAAGCAGCGCGTTTCCGCGCGACGGCGTAGTCAACTGACTGGTTTGACCGTCTGCTGCGCACGCGGGTGCGCAATTTACTGTTGCCCAAGACGCGCGAGGGGGCGATCCTGACCCCACAACCACCTGGAATCCGGGGAATGTCGGTTTACACGATCCTGACCGAAGCGGGGGAGGGGGAGAGCTACAATATCGGCGGCAACGCTGTGCGAATCACTCTCGGATGTCGTCTCGGCGATCTGCCGACTGCTCGACGAAATGCTGCCTACTTCGCCGCATCGGCCGCACGAGTGGCTTATTACACTTGTCGCCGACCGGCCGGGCCATGACCGGCGCTATGCCATGGATATTGCCAAGATCCAGCGCGAGCTGTGCTGGCAACCGCGCGAGACCTTCGACAGCGGCTTGCGCAAGACGGTCTCATGGTATCTCGAGAACCGCTGCTGGTGGGAGCCGATCTGGTCGCGGCGGTACCAGGGCGAGCGCCTGGGAATCAGCGAGCTTGGCCGCGCTACCGAGCCGCAGAACCCGGCCGGCGTTGGTTGATCTTATCAAGACGGCGGAGCCGCCAAAATGAAAGGGATCATACTCGCCGGCGGTTCCGGTACACGCCTTTATCCGGTGACCCTCGCGGTCAGCAAACAGCTCTTGCCGGTCTACGACAAACCAATGATCTACTATCCCCTGACCGTGTTGATGCTGGCGGGAATTCAGAACATTCTCGTCATCACGACGCCGGCCGAGCGGGCGCGGTTCGAAGCACTGCTCAAGGACGGTAGCCAATGGGGAATTTCGCTGGCGTATGCCGAGCAGCAACGGCCCGCTGGGCTCGCGCAAGCATTCCTCATTGGGCAGGAATTCATTGGCGACGACAGCGTTGGGCTGGTACTGGGGGATAACATTTTTTACGGCGACGGTCTGCCGGCGACCCTTCAACGGGCGGCCGCACCGCGCCCAGGTGCAACTGTCTTTGGTTATCAAGTGCGCAACCCGGGAGCCTATGGCGTGGTCGAGTTCGATGCACACGGCAAGGCCATTGGCATAGAGGAAAAGCCACGCAATCCCCGTTCGCAATGGGCGGTGACCGGACTCTATTTTTACGACAATGCCGTTGCCGAGATCGCGGCCAGGCTCAAGCCCTCGGCGCGCGGCGAGCTCGAGATCACCGACCTCAACAATGTCTATCTCGAGCGTGATCTGCTGATCGTCGAAAAGCTGGGCCGCGGTTGTGCGTGGTTCGACACCGGCACGCATGAATTATTGCTCGACGCAGCCGAGTTCGTCCGCATGATCGAGATGCGCCAAGGGCTCAAGATCGCCTGCGTCGAGGAGGTGGCATATCGTATGGGCTATATCGACCATCACGACCTCCTGGCACTCGCCCGGGATTCGGGCAACAGCGAATATGGGCGATATCTCGAAAGGCTGCCGGAGCTGGAGCCTTGATCGCGCCCCTCACAGGCCCTTCCCACGGGACCTGGGTGCTGCGTGCGCGGCTCGAGGACCAGGCGCTGTGGCTCCCTTGCTTCAGGGCGAGGAATGGTGGAAGAGAGGCGGAAGCTGTTCGGGGAGGTTCGACCAAAATGCGCGCCTTTGCCCTCGCCTGCCTTGCCATCGTTGGGGGTTGCATCATCGACCGCGACCCGGTGCGGGTGGAGAGTTTTGCCGCGGACGCTGCCGGGACCTTCACTACACTTCCCTGACCAACGCGGTAATGACGCCGAACGACGACGGGGAGGCAGAACGGATCCGGCGGGACTGGCTCGCGGAAGAGCTCGCGGCTCACGGGACGTGCCAGCGCCGGGTATGTGGTTGAAACGCGCCGGCTCGCGAGCCGCCAGACTTGCCCTCTGGCAATAGCCACGACATCGTCTACACCCACGGTGCCTCTAGCGCATCCCCTTACCCGCGCCCGCCATCCTCGGCGACTTATGCATGTCGGCGGTGCGCCAGCGTTCGAGGAGCGGGCCGCGCTTCCCGTAAACGGGATCAGAAGTAGGTAGCGCTACCTCGGCAATATTACGCAGCGCGCGCTCGCGCTCTTGCGCGTCGGGTTTTTGCATGTTAAATGATCTTGCGATCCCGCAATTCGTCCAGCACTCGCTCCGCAGCCGCCTCGGGTGAGATGCCGACCGTCGCCACCCTGATCTCCGGCGCTTCTGGCGGCTCATAGGGGGAGTTTAGACCGGTGAAGTGTTCGAGACGCCCGGCCGTTGCCTTCGCATAGAGCCCCTTTGGGTCTCTCCGGATACAGTCCTCAAGCGGCGTGTCGACGAAGATTTCGAGGAACGCGCTGGGGGCGGTCAGTTCCCGCACCATCCGGCGTTCAGCGCGAAACGGCGAGATAAACGAGCAAATCACGATCAGCCCGGCTTCGGTCATCAGTTTCGCGACTTCGCCAACGCGCCTGATGTTTTCGACCCGGTCGGCATCGGTGAACCCGAGATCCCGGTTGAGTCCATGCCTAATATTGTCGCCATCGAGCAGCATCGTATGCCGCCCGGCGGCGAGCAGCTTTCGATCAACAATGTCGGCAATCGTCGATTTCCCCGCGCCCGATAATCCGGTCAGCCAGAGCACGGCAGGAACCTGCTGCTTCAACGCCGCCCGCTGATCGCGGCCGACAGTGAGCGTCTGCCAATGGATGTTGCTGGCACGGCGGAGGCCAAAGGCGATCATCCCGGCGCCGGCCGTCTCGTTTGTGAACCGGTCAATCAGGATGAAGCCGCCGGTATCCCGGTTAACCGCGTAGGGGTCGAACGCGACCGGCACTGTGGTCGACAGATTGCAGAACCCGATTTCATTTAAGTGCAGGGTCTTGACGGCCAGATGCGCCAATGTATCGACATCGATGCGGTGTTTGAGCGAGGTGACGGTTGCCGGCACGGTGCGCCTGCCGATCTTCATCAGATAGGAGCGGCCGGGCACGAGCGAGTGGTCGCTCATCCAGATCACATGCGCGGCGAACTGATCGACGCATTCGGGCGGCGCGTCGGGGTTGGCGAGAAGATCGCCCCGCGCGATGTCGATCTCATTCTCGAAGACCAGAAGTCACCGCCTCGCCCTCCCGTGCCCCATCGAGGATGCCGTCGAAAGTGACGATCTCCTTTAGCCGTGCGCAACGAGCCGACCCCGCCACCACCACCTCGTCGCCAGGCGCGATCGAGCCCGAAATGACAGTCCCCGAGAAGCCGCGGAAGTCGCCATTTGGGCGATTGACCCATTGCACCTGGAAACGAAATGGCCGTTCCCCACTGTCGATCGAAACATCAACGGAATTGAGATGCGCAAGAAGGCTCGGTCCCTCGAACCACGTCATCCGCGCCGATGGCTCGGTGAGGTTCTCCCCGAACCGCGCCGAGAGCGGGATCGCCTGCGCGGACACCCCGCGAAACTCGGCCGCGAAGGCCGAAAAACCCTTCGCGATCTCCTCAAAGCGAGCTCGCTCGAACCCAACGAGGTCCATTTTATTGACGGCGAGCACGATGTGCCGGATGCCGAGCAACGAGCAAATTAAAGTGTGCCGCCTCGTTTGCGGCACCAGGCCTTTTCGCGCATCGACAAGGATCACCGCGAGCTCGGACGTGGACGCCCCCGTCGCCATATTCCGCGTGTACTGCTCGTGGCCCGGCGTGTCGGCAACGATAAAGGCGCGTTGTGGGGTCGCGAAATACCGATAGGCGACGTCGATCGTGATCCGCTGCTGGCGCTCGTCCTCCAGCCCGTCCAGCAGCAGCGAAAAGTCGAGGTCATCACCGGCAGTACCAAAACGACTGGAGTCCCTTTCCAATATCGCCAGCTGGTCGTCAGGAATGAGTGCGCACTCATAGAGCAGGCGACCGATCAACGTCGATTTGCCATCGTCGACCGACCCGCAGGTCAGAAAACGCAGCAGATCCTTGTCCTGGCGAGCGCGGCGCGCCGCAAGGCTGCGGTGGGACATCAAAAATAGCCCTCGCGTTTCTTGCGCTCCATTGCGGCTTCCTCGTCGTTGTCGATCAACCGCCCCTGCCGCTCAGATTGACGCGTCCCGCGCAACTCGCCGACGATGTCCGCGGGTGTGGCCGCCGCCGATTCGATTGCGCCGGTCAAGGGGTAGCATCCTAGCGTGCGGAACCGGACGCAGCGGGTCTCGGTTCGATCGCCGGGGTAGAGCGGCAAGCGATCGTCGTCGACCATGATCCACATTCCATTGCGCCTGACCACCGGGCGGGGCTTGGCGAAATAAAGTGGGACGACCGGGAACCCTTCAGCCGCGATGTATTCCCAGACATCAAGCTCGGTCCAATTAGAGAGCGGGAAGACCCGCATCGACTCCCCCTCGCCCAGGCGCGTGTTGTAGATGCGCCAGAGCTCAGGCCGCTGATTTTTTGGGTCCCAGCCGTGATGCGGGGTACGTACCGAGAATATCCGCTCCTTGGCGCGGCTCTTCTCCTCGTCCCGACGCGCCCCGCCGAAAGCCGCATCGAAGCGGTAGCGGTCGAGCGCCTGCTTGAGCGCTTCGGTCTTCATCACCGCCGTGTGCAGCGCCGAACCCGAAGTGATCGGGTTGATACCACGGGCGCGCCCCTCCTCATTAACGTGCACGGTGAGATTGAGCTCGAAGTGGCGCACGGTAGCATCGCGGAACGCAATCATCTCACGGAACTTCCAGCCGGTATCGATATGCAACAGCGGAAACGGCAGCTGGGCGGGAAAGAAAGCCTTGCGCGCCAGGTGAAGCATCACACTCGAATCCTTGCCGATCGAATAAAGCATGACCGGGTTACGGAACTCGGCTGCGACCTCGCGCATGATGCCGATTGACTCGGCTTCGAGAAACTTTAGATGCTTGGCCAGGTGACCAGCGGGTGCCGGCTGATCGCCGACGACAGGCAAAGAAAGGTCCTTCGCAAGTGGCGCCGAACTCCCCGTTTTCATCGACCTGCTTGGTTCTTGCATAGCCCACCACCTCGCTCTCGAGGATCTCGACACAGTTTTAGGGGCCGCGCGAGCCAAAAGTCCCCATCACCCCCCAAGCGGCCGGCGGGCCTCTGACCATCCAGCCATTCCGGCGCCCAACGCCCACTCGCGCCCTTTCGTGCCACTTACGTCACACTAGCGGCACACTGCGACCATCCATGCGCACAATGGCAAGCAATCCCTAACGTGCTGCTGGTCAAGCCCCGGTTTGACAAGTCGAGACGCTGTGAAACGAAAGGGAACGCAAGGGATCTTAGGGGTGCGTCAGCCTGCCACGCCTTCGGTCCGGAGGTGCCAAATGCCGACCACGACAGGCAACGACCATGCGGCACTCGAGCGGACAGGTTGTTTGTGTCGCCTCGCGCCTGTTCTGACCCTTGCTGCCGTCAACTTGCGGATGCGCCCATCTCTGGCTTGAAGACGGTGACCCCACCCGCCGGTACGCCGTCATCATATGCCGTAACGATGTCCTCGGGGATAGGGGCAAAGTCGTCGACCCGCAGGAAGTCGCGCAACGACGTACCGGTCGAAGCGCTGTCCGTGTTTGGCGCGCCGCGTTTGCTGACAACATCGTCAATATTGATTGTCCGAAAGTCGATGCTCCAACGCACCAAATTCGTGGTGTTCGGCACCGTCGAATGAAGCTGCGCTCCTGAGAAGACGATGACGCCGCCCGGCGGCACGACAAAGCGCACCTCCGGCTCGAGTTCGAGCGGTTCTTCGGCGTGCGGTTGTACGCGCGTATCGCGGCCTATGTGTTGAGCGGCGTTCTTACGACTCTCGGCATTCCATCTGTAATAATTAAAATCGCGTGACCCATTCGTAACGCCTCGGTCCCAGTAACGCGGATGGAACGCCATTCCATTCTGCGGGACAAATTCGTACATAGGCGCCCACCAATTGAATTGGCACATTGGTGCCGAATACCAAGTGTCGCGATGGGGATGGTGAGCGTAGGCGATCCCTGTCGTAAGATAATCTTTGGGGAACGCGCAGCGCAGACGCGGCACGTCCTGGTACGTCTTATCGAGAGAGCAGCCAAAGCCGTTCAAGACGAGTTGTATCAGCTCTTTTGTTCGGGGATGATGGATATAACTCGGTTTCAGCACCGAAAGGATTTCAACACATCGTTCGACAGCCAAGCTCTGATGCGCGATTTGCGGATCGAGCGGGGCGAACGCATCCTCGATCATACCGCGAGTGTGCTCGACCAATGCGAGCATCTCCGGAGTTGGCGATAAGATAATGATGCCTCCATCATAAATTATCTTGCGCCAAGCTTCGTCGTTGCGCGGCGGATCGAAAAATACACCTGTCATGGAGGCCCTCTCTCCGATATCAGTAGCCTAGCATCCACCCACACCTACAGATTAGACGATAACGCATGTCCTCGCATTTTAAAAAAAACAATATGCTGTGTCGCCCGTGCTCACGGGCCAAATTTCACTAAAGAGCGCCCCGCCTGGCCGAATCTCGAGCGGGAACGATCGTGAAAAGCGTATCATCGATCGGCGCATCGGGTGGAACGATATAGGGTTCGGGAACCGGAATGATGAAACTGCCGCCTTGTTGACGATAAGTTGCCTGCTGCCGCATCACCTCACCCGCGAAATTCCAAACGAGCAGCAGGACATAGTCCGGTTGGTCCACAGCCAATTGATCCGGATGTCGGATCGAGATGAGCTGACCAGGCATGTACTTGCCTTGCTTATATGGATTGGCGTCGACTACGAACTCGAAGAATCCCTCCCCGAGGTCGAGATAGTTCACTAGCGTCGAGCCCTTTGCCGCTGCGCCGTAGCAGGCGATCCGCTTCCCTTTGGCTCTCTCCGAGACGAGCAGGTGGGAAAGCGAGTCGCGAAGCGCTCTGACCCGGTCGGCGAAATCGTTATAGAACGAGACCTTATTAACACCCAGCGCAGCTTCGTTGGCGAAAAGTGTATCCAACTCCTCTGACCGCGCGGTCGTTCGGCTTACCGTCAGACGCAAGGATCCGCCGTGGATTGGAAGGCGCTCGACGTCGTTCAGGTAGAGCCCGTGCCGCTTAAAGAGCGGCGCGAGCCCGTGCAGCGTGTGGTAGAAGAGATGTTCATGGTAAATGGTATCGAACTCGCAGTGTCCGATCATATCCAAGGCGTAAGCAAATTCAAAAACCGCGATGCCGGTGGGTTTCAAAAGTCGTGCGACACCGGCGACAAAATCATTAATCTCGTCTACATGAGCGACCACGTTGTTCGCGATCACGATGTCCGCAAGCTTGTCTTCGCTCGCCAGCTTTTCGGCGGATCGCCGCCCGAAGAAATCGTGGATTGTCGGCACGCCAATCGCGTTTGCCTGTGCTACCGGCCCGTCAGCCGGATCTATACCGAGGCACGGAATCCCGCGCTCCACGAAATTGCGGAGCAGATAACCGTCATTACTGGCAACTTCCACCACGAAACTGAGTGGGCCAAGCCCGTGCTTGCTCACCAGCGCTTCGACATGTTCGGCTGAATGTTTCAACAGGGCAGGCGAAGATGAGGAAAAATACGGATAATCACGACAATAAAGGACATCGGCGGGGACGGTCTCGGTCACTTGCAGCAGCGCGCATGCCGGGCAAAATGTCACTGCCAATGGGAACCTCGCCTCCGGACCATCGAGTTCTTCCTTGCTGAGCAGTGCATTCGCTATTGGTTGAGGACCGAGATCGAGGATAACGTGCAGATCGTCACAACCACATGATCGACAGTTAGTGATTGGCATGATCGGCGCCTTTCTACTTACTTTCGTAAGTAACCGTACAGTCCTCTAAGATCCCGCCATGGGCTAAGCCCCTAAAACCGGAAGACGCGATCATGCGCTAATCACCTCGCAACGAATTCCCATATTCTGGATCGTCTCCCGGATCTCGCCCTCATATTCTGGGTTCATGACGACCACGAGATCTGGTGAGTTCTGCGATAGGTAGTCGGGGCCGACGATTCTCTGCCCCCTCAGCGGCACAAAATGGCCCTTTTTGCGCGGATTTATATCGACTACCCAATCCACGCCAGAGCCGGTGGTCACCTTCAGCAAGTTCAAGAACATAACGCCTTTGGCGCCCGCGCCCCAGACCACAACACGTTGGCGATCGGACCTCGATTGGTCGATGCGTTGGCGCCACTCCGCAACCTTTTCGGCAAATCGTGCGCCAAAAGAGCTGTAAAGCACATCCGGGGGCCGCTTTATCGGACCACTTGGCGCCGGTTGGCCGGCAACGCGGGCTTCCACCCAGAGATATTGATCATCAAAAGCAGATTCGGCGCAGCAAACCGTGAACCCCGCGCCTTGGAACGCCCGCACCAACGAGGACGGCACGAAATATGAGACGTGTTCGTGGATGATGTCCCAGATTCCTAGGCGGTCGAGAGTGAATAGGCCGTTTGGGACCTCAAAGAAAACTACCGCATCAGCTCTAACGGCCAAACTTTCGCGAAGCTGACGAAGCAGAGCCATGGGTTCTGGCAAATGCTCCAATACATGGCGGCAGCACACGAAATCAGCTCCGCGCGCGTCTTCGGTCGCGAAGTTTCGGCCGATTATCTCGACGCTGCCACGCCCAGCCTCCGACCGGCTAGTTGGTTGACTCGGATCATATCCCTCACCGTGATTACCCGCGCCGCAAAGAAGGCGAAGGAAATCGCCGTTGCCGCATCCAATTTCGACGATGCGCTTGCCGTTAAGTCCGTAGCGGTTGATCAATCGATCTGCCGTTATCTCAGCATACTGTCGGTAGCGCGGAGAGAACGTCAGCGTATTCTCGAAGCGCACATCATAGTCGACCTGTTGCTGATCGAAAGCAGAGTTGGCGATGTGACCACAATCGAGGCAGTAACTGAGGCTGATGTCGCCGCGCGGCGCATTCGCCGCCTCACCCACAGAAGCGCAGAGGCGATTGCACAGGGTAGGAACATCGGAAATAGAAATCAATGGGTTCAGCGATGTTCGTCCGCAGATGACGCAACTCTCACAAGCCTTCGTCGTCATGCGCGCTCCGCCTCGTAGTCGAGGATCGTGTACACGCTGGCCTCACAACGCTGACGAGCAAGTTCATGCTCTACCTCGCGAAGATAAATTGGATTCATGATAACGACATTATCCGGTCGGTATTCGCGCAGAAATGCTGGTGCCACAATCCTCTGCCCGGTCCCCGGCAGAAATTTGCCGACGCGGTAAGGATTGATGTCGACCACGTGCTCGATCTCATCGCGCACCCCGAGGGTCGTCAGAAACGCGACCGCCTTCGATCCGGATCCCCAGAGTACCGTGCGCTGCCCTATAGCGGCCCAGTTGCAAAGCCGACTGCGCCATGCCGCACGCTTGCGCGTCACTGCGGCGGCAAAGCTGCCGCACAAGCGGATGATCGCGCCTATGCCGTCCTCGTCGTCGGGCGTGAGATCAGATCCGTGCTCCTCCGGGCTCGTCACGATCATCAAATACTGGCCACCATACCCCGTCCAGATCCTCCGTACCGAGAAGCCGGTCCCGATAAACAGGCGGCTCAGCGACGTGGTGCTAAAATACGAGCAGTGCTCATAGTAGACATCCCAAAACGCTCCCTCTCCCAGAATGCGGCCGACATCGGGCACCTGAAAGAAGATGACCGAATCCTTGCGATTAGCGACGGAGCGGACAGATGCTAGAAATCGTTGTGTTTGCCCGATGTGCTCAAGCGTCATCTTGCAACATAGAAGATCGGGCGCGACTTCATTCGCCCCTTCTGTGAAGAATTCGCGCACGAACCGGATATCCTGTTCTGAACGCTGTCGAGCGGGGACAAAGCTTGGATCATAGCCGATGCCACGATTAGCGCCAATCTCGCAGATCAGGTTCAGGAACTCGCCTTTCCCGCAACCTATCTCTAGCACTGTCTTGCAGCGAATATTGTAGGTGTTAATGAGCTCCGCGGCGATGGTACGGTTGAATGCATTGAACGTAGGCGAGAAACCTTGCGTCTCCTCATATTGATCCGAATAGACTGTGCGTTCAGAGTCCCAAGTCGCATTGAAGATGAAGCCGCACCCGTTACAGACTGCGAGCACGATATCACCGGTTGGAAAATCCAGCGCCCGGGCGCGATCTTCGATTAGCAGGCAGCTGTTGGTCGGAACGCCCATTACTTCGTAAAATGAGTGACAACCGCCAAACGAACCGCAATTAGGACATCTCGTTTTATCCACGCGGCACACCTCTCAACGATCAGCGTGGTTTGCGGCGCTGCTGTCTAGCACGCGGTCTTCGGGGATTGTGCGGTGCGGGGCTTTAAAGTTGCGATTGGCGGTATCCAGCGCAAACTACGATCGATCGCGCCCCGAGCCATCAGTGACTGGAGATACGCTAACCGCTGATAGCGCGCGCCTTCGAAGTCCTCCAGCAGGAGCCCGTACTCGCTATACCGCCTGTACAGTTCGCGTGCACCGCGGCGCGCGGTCCATTGCGGTCTGAACTTCGGCAGCAGGCGAGAGATTTTTGAACAATCGACCCGATAACTCCGCTTGTCGGGGCCGGCGTCAGCGGCAAATTCAACACGGGAGCCGGGCACCATCTCCTCTACAATCTCTGCGATTTCCCGAATGCGATAGTTTTCGGTTGTAATCCCGACGTTGAATACCTCATTGTGAACGGTCTCGGCCTGCGCTTCGAGAGCGGCGACGAACGCGCGGCCGATGTCCTCGATATGGACGATGGGGCGCCAGGACATGCCGTCACTCTTTAGCAGCACCTTGCCGCTCGTGAATGCGTGAGCGGTCAAATTATTGAGAACCAGATCGAACCGGATGCGGGGGGAGAAGCCATAGGCCGTAGCGCTCCGCAGGAACACCGGGGAAAAACGCGCGTCGGCTAACTGCCTTAAATCGACTTCGGCTTTCCATTTGGAAAGGCCGTAAGGAGTGATTGGATTTGGTTCCGATTGTTCGTCAATCCATTCTTGTCCGGCAGCCCCGTAGACGCTGCATGAGGACGAGAAGACAAATCGGCCAACACCACTGACCTTGGCGATTTTCGCCAGCCGCACCGTCGCCGCATGATTGATGTCATATGTAGTTTCCGGCAACAAGTCCCCGAGCGGGTCATTGCAGACGCCGGCAAGATGAGCAATCGCGTCGATACCCTCGAGATCAGGAGGCGACAGCTCTCGGATATCCCTATTGATCGTCGCGATCCCGCTGTCCTTGTTTCCGCCAAAGGTACAATCCTCGTAGAGCTCGGTGTCGACGCCGACCACTTCATGACCGGACGCCTTGATCCGGTCGACCAGGACGCTGCCGATGTAGCCCCGATGCCCCGTTACCAACACCCGCATCTCTTTACTCCCACTTCTTCCAGGGGGCCCGGCCCTCAGTCCAGAGTTCCTCAAGCAACCGTTTCTCCCGCAGTGTGTCCATGCACTGCCAGAACGAGTTATGGCGATAGGCCGCGAGCTGACCCTCGGCGGCGAGTTGCATCATGGGCCCGCGCTCCCAACTTGTCGCGTCGTCCTGAATATATTCGAAGACACCCGGCTCCAACACAAAAAACGCACCGTTTATCCACCCCTCGCCCTCAGCCGGCTTTTCCCGGAAACCGCTCACGTGCTCGCAATTGAGTTCGAGATAGCCGAAGCGAGCGGGCGCGCGCACGGTAGTCACGGTGGCGAGCTTGCCATGGGACCGATGGAATGCAAGGAGGTTCGCAAGGTCAACATCTGACAAGCCGTCGCACCAGGTGAGCATAAATGTCGAGTTACCGATGTAGGGCGCGAGCCGCTTGATGCGCCCGCCGGTATCCGTCAGCAATCCCGTGTCGATAAGATGGACGATCCAGTCCGGTTCGCGCCGGCGGCCGTGAACCGTAATGGAACCATCAGCCGTTCTAATAGTGAGATCGGAGTTGTAGTAATGTAGATCTAAAAAATATCGCGTGATTACCTCTTTCCTGTAACCGAGTGCTATGAAGAACTCTTTCATTCCGTATAATGAGTAATATTTCATGAGGTGCCATAGTATCGGCTTGCCGCCGATTTCCACCATCGGCTTCGGACGCTGATCAGTTTCCTCGGCAAGTCGCGTTCCCATTCCACCTGCGAGGATCGCAACCTTCATTGGACCACATCCTTCATTGGACCACATCCTTCATTGGACCACATCCGTTGCTTAGGACACGTTATCTTCCGAAAGACCAGCCAGGGGTTCTCGGATACTTAGGTTGATATAGACTCATTTTGTCGAGGGTAAATCACGCTCCCATGAATTTCGTCAAAAGTATACAAAAAATTGAAGTTAATGCGCGGGTAGGACGAGAGGAAGGTCACCGTCAGTTCGTTCATCATCGGAAAACAGTTGGGGCTAGTGCTCTGAATCAAACGTATGGCAAAGGGCAGCGGTCGATTTTGGCCAGAATAGTCTCGGCCGATTTGGTCCAGGCAAACGGTTTGGGGCTGGCATTGTGCTCGGCGAGATAAGCATTGATGGCGGCCTGCAGGTCGGCGATCGAGTGGAAGACGCTACGGCGGATGCGCTGCCGCGTCATCTTGGAAAAGAAGTTCTCGACGGCGTTGAGCCAGGAAGCCAAGGTCGGGGTGAAGTGGAAGCTCCAACGCGGATGACGCGCCAGCCAGGCCAGCACCCCCGCCTTCGCGAGGGCAGGCTTTTGGGATGCTTGTGGGTGGCGTAGCTGTCGAGGACGACATGGATCGGCCGATCGGCCGCGACGTGGCGCTCGACAGCATTGAGGAAGAGAATGAATTGGAGGTGGCGGTGGCGCTGCATGCAGCGGCCGATCACGGTGCCGTCGAGCACGCCGAGCGCGGCAAACAGGTGGTGGTGCCCCCCGCTTTCGTGAGGGCAGACTGTGCCGCTGATAATCGTACGTCATGGTCTGGCAGCGCCCCGGCTTGATCGGCAGGCTGCGTGCGGTCGAGCACTTGGATCTGGCTCTTCTCGTCAATCGACAGCACCACCGCATAAGCCGGCGGATCGACATAGAGGCCGACGATGTCGGTCAGCCTGGCGGTAAAGCCGGGATCGCGCGATCGTTTGAACGTGCGCAGCCGGTGCGGCTGCAATTTGTGCGCCCGCCAGATGCGCTGCACCGAGCCCACGGAAATGCCGATGGCGGTGGCCATCGCGCGGCCGGTCCAATGGGTCGCCTGGTGCGGCGCCTCGGTGCGGGTCAGCGCCACGACCCGCGCCGTCGTTTCCGCCGTGATCGGCGCCTTGCCGGGTTTGCGGTTTTTGTCGCGCAGCAGCCCTTCGACCCCGCTCTCGGCAAAGCGTTGCTGCCAGCACCACACCGTCGGCTGACCGACGCCGATGCTTTGCGCCACCTGCTGCGCCGAGTGCCGATCCGCCGAGGCAAGCACGATGCGCGCTCGCTCGACGTGCTTGCGCGGTCGGTTACGGTCGGCCGTAATCGCTGCCAACTGCTCGCGCTCCGCGGTGCTCAATACCACCGGTGAGTCCGCAATATCAGAAGTACCGCTCAGGAACACGGATGATGTCGTCCGGCTGAATTGAACTCAAAATATCAGCTTTGCGGTCCTCGCCATTTCGCGTGATGATTACATAATCTTGATTAGCTCTGTAGGTGTAACCGTGTGCCGCCGCTACAGCACTCAAAACTTTCATTCCGCTGACGTAGGGATAGCCGCCAGGACTTCCGACTTCGCCCAGAATGTAGAACGGCCGATAGTTCAATACCTCGATGCTGGCATGCGGTTGGGTGAGGTATCGACCCGCCTTCAATTTAGCTTCAAGGTCGGCTTGGACCTGGTCCGGGGTCAAGCCCGCCGCCGGGACCGAGCCGACCAGCAACATCCGGATTGTCCCGTCATCTTGAACGGAATACTGGCGGTTCAGCTCATCGGCCCCAAGCACCTTGATTTCGACTCTATCTCCTGGTCCTAGGTGATACGACATCTTCGACTGGGCAGCGAGCTCCGGCAGGTCGCTGCCCGGAGAGCAACCGGCCAAAGGGCGGAGAGCGATTGTTGCCCGCGCAAGACATGGTGCGAACGGGTATGCCCGGCGAGTTCGAGCATTTCGTCGCCTATGCTGGATCGGCGAGCATCGCGATGGCTGGCTACGAGCGACCGCGAATCACGCGGATCATCGGTTTATTTTGGATGTATGCCGGCCTTCTTGAGTACCTCCAACGTTTTTCGCCGGGCCGGCATCCGTTGATCATGGATTTTGCGGCATCGGCGCTCGGAGCGTTTTTCGGTGGGTTCGCCGCAGCCCTCCTCGCGCATTGCCTGCGGAAGCGCGCGTATTCGGATGTCGCCTGATATGGTGGCGGCGATTTTTCGCAGAATCAGAAATCCTCCAGCCACCTATCGGGAGCCTGCCTGATCGGGTGACCCGCGTCGATATCCGCATCACATGGCGAAGATGCCGGCTCGCGGGGATCTGCCTGCTACTGATCGCCCTACTACCGCTCGGTGCGGTCGCGCAGATTACGGGACCGCTGCTCCCATATCCGATGGTGCCCAGCGCCCCGCAAGTGCCGGCTGCTGCTCCAGGGGAGCAGCCGAGTTACCCGGGCGAGACTGTGACTAGCCGGCCACGCCCGGAATTCAATCCAATCGGGCTTCGTTTCGATGACTACTTCTTGTTCCCGCGCGCCGAGCTCGACGAAGCCTACAACAGCAATATCTTCGCGACCACGAAAAGTCCCACTTACGACTTGATTACGGCTCTTACGCCGAGCTTCGATCTATTGTCGATCTTTCCGCGGAACTCCCTGAACCTCCACGGTAGCTCCCAGCTGCAAGTTTATGCCGACCATCCGGGGCAAAATACTCAGGACGGCACGATCAGCGCCGATGGTCGGCTCGACGTGGCCGCCGGGAGTTCATTTTACGCCAACGCGCAGGTGGCGCATCAGCATATATCCTACGGATCTCCCAATTCGCCCGGCAACATCGCTCAACCGGTAACATATTGGGACTATGTCGCTCGGGCAGGCTATGAGCAGGGTGGACGGCGCTTTTCCTACCAGGTCGATGCCGGTGTGGCAGCCGCGCAATACAACGCCGCACCGCTCGTCGGCGGCGGCGTCTCGCCGCAGAGTACGCAAGATGCATCGATCTCTGACGCGGCGGTCCGCGCTAGCTATGAAATCGCGCCGGATTACTTGGGTTACGTCCGGCTCGACGGCGCCCTATACGACTATTGGCACACGGCGCCCGGAGGAACGCGCCCCAACTCCACTGTATATCGCGGTGACCTTGGGCTGCAAATCCTCCCCAGACACATTATTTATGGCACAGTCTGCGGGAGTTCAACACAGGCACGCCCTCGCTCGGTACGACCACCATTCCCGGGTCGGCCGGCAACGGCTATCTTGTGTCGATAATCGGGGCGAACGCCGATCATGAACTGTTACGTAATCTCCTGCTCAACCTCAATGCCAGCTATGAAAACGACAGTTTCCAGGGCATCACCCGAACCGATAATGTATTCATCGCCGGGGTGGGAGTCAGATATCTGGTAAACCGAAACCTCTTCCTTGGTGGCTCCTTTAGTTATTATCAGCGTAGTTCAACGGTTGCCGGAGCCGCCTTTACCCAAAATATTCTTATGCTGCGGGTTGGCACACAGTTTTGAGCAACCACCGTTCGAAAAACCGAGATCACCGATCTGCAAGGAAGACACATGGAAGTCGTGGGCACTCGCGTCGATGAACGGTCGTGACCCGCTTCCGGGCGACACGCGACAGTTGGCTTCGACACAGCGAGCGTGCCGATGTCGACGTCATCCGCGACAGCGATCTCGGCACAGCCCAGACCGCGGACCGATTTCCTGTGCGGCCCTGCCGATAGCTGCATTTACGGCGGTGCGCGTAGCGCGCCGGCGGCGTACCGATGCGGCCGTCCTGCCGGCATGGATCGCGCCGCAGCTTACGCAGCTGGTCGACGCGGCGCCGGAAGGCGACGAGTGGCTGCACGAAATCAAGTTCGACGGCTACCGCATGCACGCGTAGCTCGACCGCGGCGCGGTCAAGCTGCCGCGGCGTTCCCATGGAGGAGATAGCGCGTAGTCTGCGGCGGGATCACCGCGAGGTCCGCGACAAGGTCGCCGAGGTGCCGAGGTGGGCCGGGCCTGCCGGTAGCGGGGGTTATCGCCGACCGCGGAACCGATTGGGGCCTCGGTTCAGCTACCAACGAGATCTTTGCCGGTCGAGATGATCGCTACGCTGATCGTAACTTGTGGCGAGCCGGAGTAGCTCGCGTCGGGCGACCAACAACCGAGTTCGACGGGCGACTTCTCGAATATGCCCGGCCAAGTCGCAGTACTCGTCGCAGGTCGGGTCTACTCGGTATGGGCTCTATTGCTCAAAGGCCGATCTCGGTATCCGGGGCTGATCAGCTTGAATAGAGCCTTCACCGCGAGTTTGGCCAATTCCGCTACGGCAGTGCCGGCGAAGATGACCGCCGCCGCGTACAGCGGATTTACAAGCAGCAAATCCAATACATTTCGAGACGGCTTCGGCCCCGCGATGTATTCTAGCCCCGCCTTCAACTCGGCTACCAGTTTATCGCCAACCTCGCTCGCGACTTGGTTCGATTGTTGGATTGCCAAGCACAGCCGTTCTATCGTCTCTTTGCTGTCGCGGAACTCGGTGCTCCGGGCATCGATGAAGACTGGGTCTCCACGGTTACCGTGGTACCGGGAGGCACCACGGTTACCGTGGTACCGGGAGGCATTGGGTAGATTGTAGGTTTGATGGCGAGGGGAGCGGGGTCGGGCGAACCCAGCGCACCAGGCCAAAACGACTGGTTCGGCTGTAGCGCGGCCGCTCGGCGAGCAACCCTACTAGCGGAGATATTGGCGTCGGCCGCTACCGAGCCAAGATAGTCGATGCCAGAGCCGAAAGAGGCGGTGACTTCGCGTGTTCGAGGCGGCTGATCGGCCACCCCCGCAGGCTCAGCTGGTGGGAACGCATCCGACGCTCTCGACACAATTTCCATGCGATCGGAACTTGATATCGGAACTACTGCGTCGTTCAATTACTTATCTCCAGCGCCGGGTCGAAATCGTTTGGGTCGCCGTTCGGCCCGACACACCTAAATCAATTCCGGGTAATATTGTCGCTCATAACGCCAGTAAGTTGGCCCACCCGGGCCATCAGTGCAAGGGTACATCGAACCAAGGAGACCGCCCCGTTCGACCGCTCCGACACCTCTCCGCCAGTGATCCGGGAAGGGTGGAGAGAGAACGCGCCGACGGCGTCCAGCCTCCACCGGCCCCCCGCCCGCCCTACACCGGAGGAGCGCGACCTGAGCCGATGGCCAAGTTCCGGGTCAAGGCGGGAACAGGGCAGCTGTTCTCGGAAGGGTCGGACTGCTTGAGAACGCCCGGCGAACTTGGTGCCGGTTCGGTGCCAGCCCGGTGCCAAGCGTTGGCGGGTGTTCGCGTCACGTTCCGTCATTTCGGGTATGGCGCTGGCCCTGAGATCCGCAACAAATCTGGCCGAAAGGCTGGTGGGCGCGACAGGGATTGAACCTGTGACCCCACCCGTGTGAAGGGTGTGCTCTCCCGCTGAGCTACGCGCCCGTCCAGGCCGGCCGCATTTAGCGGGTCGGGCCGGCGATATGTCAAGGAGTGAGGCCGAGGCGTTCGAGAGCGTCCGGCAGTTCCGAGAAGCGGTCGAGCAGAGCATCCGCAGACAGTGTGTCGGGGTCGACGCGGGCATAGCCGTAACGCATCAGCACGAGCGGCATGGCAGCGGCGCGAGCGGCTGCCGCGTCGTTCTCGTTGTCGCCGATCATTGCGCTCGCCGAGGGGCTGGCGCCGAGTTCGGAGATGATCCCCAGGAGATGGCCCGGATCGGGCTTCTTGACTGGAAACCGGTCGCCGCCGGCGATGCCGTCGAACAACGGCAGGAGACCCACACCCTGCAATACCGCGAGCGTTGCGCGCTGTGGCTTGTTGGTGCAGATCGCGGCGCGGTAGCCGCGATCGCGCAGCTCAGTCAAGGTTTCCGGCACACCGGGATAAGGTCGCGTCAGCTGCGCCGCATTCGCCTCGTAGATTTCGAGAAAGCGCGGCAGCGCCGTGATCGCTTCGGACGGATCGCTCCCGCTGGCGGCAAGGGCGCGCGCGACGAGAGCCGGCACGCCGTCGCCGACCATGCGCCTTACCTGCGTCGGCGACAACTCCCGACGCCCGCGCTCGCGCAACATCTCGTTGAGCGCGGCGCGCAGATCCAGCACGCTGTCGACAAGCGTGCCATCGAGATCGAAGACGAGGAGAAAGCCTTTCATAACGAAACTTTGCGTTGTCGTGATATATTCTGCAACAAACTGTGTGTTGTAAATTCGGCGGCGGCGGGCAACCGTGCCGCCGCTCATATGTTCGAGCTGTCGATGAGCCAACCGTCCTTTGCCGCCATCATCCTTGCCGCCGGCAGCGGCACGCGTATGAAATCTGTTCTGCCAAAGGTCATGCATCCGATCGCCGGGCGACCGATGATCGCTTATCCTTTGGAGGCGTTGCGCCCGCTATCGCCGGCCGCCACTCTCGTCGTGATCGGGCCGCGAATGGAAAGTGTCGTCGAGATCGTCGCTCCGGCCGAATGCGTCGTTCAGGATCCGCCGCTCGGCACCGGCGATGCGGTGCGGACGGCAATGCGGGCGCTCGATGGCCGCCTGGCGCCACGGGGCTCGATCGAGGATGTTCTCGTGCTCTACGGCGATACGCCGTTTCTCGCCACCGAGACATTGTCGCGGTTGCTGACGGAGCGGCGGCGCACCGCGGCAGCAGTCCTCGTCTCGGGTATGCGTCCCGCCGACCCTGGCCCCTACGGCCGCTTCGTGCTGGCGTCCGACGGCGGGCTCGAGCGCATCGTCGAGGCGGCCGATGCCGGCCCGCAGGAGCAGGCGATCGGTCTCGTCAATGGCGGCATCATGGTCATCGAAGCATGTCGCCTCGCCGAATTCCTCGATGCGCTCGACAGCGACAACGCCAAGCGCGAGTTCTACCTGACCGATATCGTCACAGTTGCCCGCCGAAAAGGGCTCGCCTGCCGAGCGGTCGAGCTGTCGGCAGAGGAGCTCCTTGGGATCAACACGCGCGCCGAGCTGGCCGAGGCCGAAGCGCTGATGCAGCGCCGGCTGCGCCGTGCAGCAATGGATGCGGGGGTGACCCTGGTGGCGCCGGAGACCGTGTTCCTCAGCGGCGACACACGTCTCGGCCGCGATGTCGTCGTCGAGCCGAACGTCACCTTCGGCCCCGGCGTCACCGTCGGGGAGGGAGCGAGGATCTGCTCCTTCTCTTATCTCGAAGGGGCGGCGGTCGGGGCGGGCGCGCGGGTCGGCCCGTTTGCCCGCCTGCGCCCGGGAGCGGTCCTCGAGGAGGAGGTGCATGTCGGCAATTTCGTCGAGGTCAAAGCAGCCCGGCTCGGCGCCGGAGCCAAGGCCAATCACCTCTCCTATATCGGCGACAGCGAAATCGGCGCGCGCGCCAATATCGGCGCCGGCACGATCACCTGCAATTACGACGGCGTTAACAAATCCCGCACGATAATCGGCGAAGGCGCGTTCATCGGCTCGAATACGGCGTTCGTGGCACCGGTCACGGTCGGCGATCGGGCGATCATCGCGGCCGGCAGCGTGATCGTCCGAGATGTCCCCGCCGATGCGCTGTCGATCGCCCGCGCGCAGCAGGTGGACAAGCCGGGTCGCGCGACCGAGATCCGCGCACGGCTACGGAGGAAGAAGAACTGATGTGCGGCATCATCGGCATCATCGCCAGGAACACGGTCGCGACAGGGCTGCTCGAAGGTCTGCGCCGCCTCGAATACCGCGGCTATGATTCGGCCGGCATCGCGACTCTGGTAGACGGGCGTATCGAGTGCCGCCGCGCCAAGGGCAAGCTCGCCAACCTCGCCCGGCGGATCGATCACCAGCCGGTACAGGGGGCGATCGGCATCGGGCACACCCGCTGGGCGACCCACGGCCTGCCGACCGAGACCAATGCCCACCCGATCGCCACCGACCGCGTCGCGGTCGTCCACAATGGCATCATCGAGAATTTCCAGGCATTGCGGCATGAGCTCGAAAGGCTAGGCTACGTTTTCCGCACCGACACCGATACCGAGGCGGTGGCAATCCTCACGACGCATTTTCTCGAACAGGGGCTGTCGCCCCGAGAGGCGGTGGCCAAGACCCTGGCGCGCCTCGACGGCGCGTTTGCGCTGGCCTTTCTGTTTGCCGGCGAGCACGATTTGCTGATCGGCGCCCGCCGGGGCAGCCCGCTCGCCGTCGGCTATGGCGACGGCGAGATGTTTCTCGGCTCGGACGCATTGGCGCTGGCGCCGCTGACCCGCCGCATCACCTATCTCGAAGAAGGCGACTGGGCGGTCGTTACGTCGCGCGCGGTGACGATTTTCGACGCGGCCAATAATGAAGTCCAGCGCCCGATCCGCGAATCCGCGGCCTCGGGTGCGCTGATCGGCAAAGGCAATTACCGCCACTTCATGCTGAAGGAGATATTCGAGCAGCCGGCGGTGATCGGCGACACGCTGAACGCGCTGATCAACCCGGCGACCCGCACCGTGCATCTGCCGGAGCTGCCTTTTGAATTGGGCGAGCTGGAGCGGGTGACGATGATCGCATGCGGCACCGCCTACCATGCCTGCATAGTCGCGAAATACTGGCTCGAACGGATCGCCCGCATCTCGGTCGAGATCGACATCGCCTCGGAGTTCCGCTACCGAGCGCCGGCAATGCCCCGCGGCGGCGCAGCCATTTTCGTGTCGCAATCGGGCGAGACCGCCGACACTTTGGCGGCGTTGCGCTACGCGAAGGCGCAGGCGCAGCGGATCATTGCCGTCGTCAACCAGCCGGAGAGCTCGATCGCCCGCGAGGCCGATGTCGTATTGCCGACCCTGGCCGGCCCCGAGATCGGCGTCGCCTCGACCAAGGCCTTTACGACGCAGCTCGCCGTCCTCGCCTCGTTCACCATCGCGCTGGCGCGGGCCCGGGGCGCTATCAGCCACAAGCGTGAGGCGGAGCTCGTCGGCGTCATGACCGAAATTCCGTCGCGCGCCAGCGACGTCTTGAACCACGACGAGCGGATCCGCGAGATCGCCGTCGAAATCGCCGAGGCGCGCGACGTGCTCTATCTCGGCCGCGGCAGCGCCTATCCTCTAGCGCTGGAAGGCGCCCTCAAGCTGAAGGAGATCTCCTATATCCACGCCGAGGGCTACGCCGCCGGCGAGATGAAGCACGGCCCGATCGCCCTCATCGACGAGAACGTGCCGGTCATCGTGCTGGCGCCGCACGACGATCTCTTCGAAAAAACCCTCGGCAATGTCGAGGAGGTCATGGCCCGCGGCGGCCGCGTCGTGATGATCTCGGATACCGCCGGTGTCGCCCGGCTTGCCGACCGCCTCGCCTTCGGCATCGCCGTGCCGAATTGCGACCCGTTTGTCGCCCCACTCCTCTACGCGATCCCGATCCAGCTCCTCGCCTACCACACGGCCGTGATCAAAGGCACCGACGTCGATCAGCCCCGAAACCTGGCAAAGAGCGTCACGGTGGAGTAGGCCCCGCCCTTAAGGGAAGATCACACTTTGCGAAACGGTGCCCAGGACCGGTTCACGGTACAGCCTTGGGGTCGAGTGGAAAGTTGCAGCGTTGACGCAGGGTTTCCGATGGGCTCTCGCCAAAGCGCCTGCGGTACTCGACCGAGAACCTGCCCATATGGGTGAAGCCCCATTGGACGGCGATCTCGCTGACGCTTTCCTCGGCTTCGGCCTGTCGCAGGGCCTTCCGGACTCTCTCATAGCGCGCGGTGCGCAGATAACGCACCGGTGAGGTGCCCTTGAAATCGTGGAAATGCTGGATCAGCGTGCGCCCCGGCACCCCGGAGGCGGCGACGATCTCAGGCAAGCCGATCGCCGCGTCGAGGTTGGCCTCGATATAGTCGATCGCCCGTTTTACGTCGCGCGGAGTGACCGGCCGATCGAGCCGCCGCAATCTTTCGCTGTAATTATGTGGCTGATGCAGCAATAACGCGGTTGTCACGAATTCGCGGAATGACCGCGCCGTACTCGAGTCCACAGGATAGCGTCGGGGCGCCCGAGTTCGGCGACCGCAAAGCGCGCCAAGCGCATCAAGCTCCGTCCGTGGCCTTGGCGCAAATCAAGTGTTGGGGTGAATTCGAGCGGCGCATCCGGTGCGCTCCCCAGCAGCGCCGTGAGTTGCTGCGCCAAAGCATCGCGGCCCAACACGATATTCAGGCGCGTGGCGCCGACCTCGGAGTGCATGGCGTACTCGCGTGTCGCCGAGAGCACCAGGCCGCGGCGCGCATCGCAATCGAACATTCCGTCGCGCGACGTTGTCTCGACCCGACCCCGCAGCGGCAGCTCGATGGCATAGGGCGCTTCGGGATCCACGCGGACGAGTGCAGCTGCGCCGAACTGTACATATCCGATATAGATGCCCGGGAGGAATTCCCCGTTGAACCGCGCATCGAGCGCCGCTTGCGACCCTATTGCATCGAACCGCAGTCCAAATGGAGCGAGAAACGCGCGGGTCTCATCGACCTCGCGGCTGTGGAAGAGAGGCCGATTTGCCAACAATGAACGAGTGAAGGCCATTTTGTCCCGCGCGTCGCCGTGGCCCACCGGAACTTACCACAGCGCTGCCGGGACCGGCAGGATTTGCGCACCGCTGAGCGGGTTTTTTGGATTTTGTCCAGTCCTCAGCCGGATGACAAATCCTGCACTTTGCGGATAGGCCTTGCCGGCTCCGGATATCGGTCACGCCCGTTCGCGGCTAAAAACCTGGCCCTTTGTTTCTGTGCGGGGCGCCCCGCACAGAGTTGGCCTCGGCAGGTCCCGGATGGAGAAGATAACCATGAAGCGCAAAATCGCTCTTCTCGGCGCGTTCGCGCTGCTTGCAGCGGCTGCGGCGGCGCATGCTGGGGAGCAGATCGAGCCGAACGCCGGGAGCTGGAAGACCTGGGTGATCGGTTCCGGACGCGACTTCCGCACGCCGCCACCGCCGGATGACGCCGCGGCCGGCGCCGAGATTGCCGAGCTGAAGGCGCTGGCCAAGCGGCGGGATCCGGCCGCGACGGACCTCATTGCCTATTGGGATGTCGGGCCGCCCTCTTACCGGTGGCAGCAGATCGCGCTCGCCGAGATCCTGCGCAACAACCTGCCCTGGCAAATTGCAGTGCGAGACTTCGCTTTGGTACATGCGGCCGTCTATGACGCGATGGTCGCGGCGTGGGACAGCAAATATACCCACAAACGCAAGCGGCCGAGCGAAGTCGACGGCAGCCTGATTACGGTGTTGCCCAATCCGAACGACCCGTCCTACCCGGCGGAGCACGCGGTTGCGGCGGGCGCCGCGGCGGCGGTCTTGGCATACCTGCTTCCAGACCGTACCGAATATTTTGCGGGCAAGGCGGAAGAAGCTGGCCGATCGCGCCTGTTCGCAGGTGTCCAATATCCCAGCGACGTCAGCGCCGGTCTTGAGCTCGGACGCAAGATTGCCGCGCTCGTCATCGAACGCGGCAAAACCGACGGCACCGATGTCAAATGGACCGGCAGCGTGCCGACAGGACCGGGCAAATGGAGCGGGACCAACCCGGTCCTGCCGCAGATGGCAATGTGGAAGACCTGGGTCCTGGGTTCGCCGAGCGAGTTCCGGGCGCCGCCTCCGCCCGCCTACGATTCGCCCGAGAAGGCAACCGAGCTCGCCGAGATCAAGAATTTCCCGCGCACCCCTAAAACCAACTCTGCCGCCTATTTCTGGGAATACGCAGTGGGCGGTCTGCGCGGTCATCAGTATTGGGCCGACCAGATTGGTCGGCTCGTCCTCGAGTACCGGCTCGACAATGATCCGCCGCTGGCGGCACGCGCCTATGCATTGCACGACATCGCTGTTACCGATGCCGGCATCGCCTGCTGGGACAGCAAGTATGCCTACTGGGCGATCCGCCCCTTCCAGCTCGACCCCGAGGTGAAGCCGCTGTTTCCGACACCCAATCATCCCAGCTACCCGGCCGCGCACGGCTGCTTCTCAACGGCCCAGGCGGTGATCCTCGGTTATTTGTTTCCACGCGATGCCGCAGCGCTCGCGGCCCTTGCCGAGGAAGCTGCAGAGTCGCGCATCTGGGCCGGCATCCACTACCGCAGCGACGTCACGGCCGGCGTGGCGCTCGGCCGCGCGGTCGCCGAGAAGGTCATCGCGAGCGCCCGAAAGGACGGTTCGCAATAAGCGTCGCGCGATGATGTACTTTCCAACGCAACGAAGCGAGGTCGGGCCAGTCTAAGGCTTCGCCTCGAACGATTCGGCGACGGTCTTGGCCATGTCGAGGAACTGGCGCCGGACTTTTGGGTCGGGGATCGCATAATAGAGCCGGATGAACTCGATCGTTTCGGGCCGCTGAAGGTACTCCCGCCACTGCCGGTCCTCGGGGCTGATCTCGGCATCGTCGGGCCGCAGATCGCCGAAAAAATAGGAAATCGGCACGCTCAAGATATCCGCCATCGCCGACAACCGGGACGCGCTTACGCGGTTGGCGCCGCCCTCGTATTTCTGCACCTGCTGAAAGGTGAGGCCGAGCGCGTTGGCGAGCGTCTCCTGGTTCATCCCCAACAGCAGGCGGCGCATTCTGATGCGGCCGCCGACATGCACGTCGATCGGGTTTGGCACGCCGGTGCCGCGCCCATATTTCGGAGCCGAGTTGGGCTCCTCCAACTCTTTTGCCGACCTCTTCAACGGACGTTCCCCTCTGCACCGCGCCACATCAGGTTGCAACGGGTTTGCCCCAGGCGCAAGCAAAACTCGACAAATGCAGGCATCGCGAGCCGCGGAATTAACCTACGGTGGAGTAGCTGCCCGCATATACGGTTAATTTTGTTCCGGCGCAATAGGTTCCTCAGCCGTCTTTGCGGCCGATCTCATCATAGCCGCGCCGGCTGCTGATGAAGACCAGCGCCATCAGCCCGATCCCCAAGGCGAGGGTGGCGATGACCCCCAATCCCATTGCGAGCCACCCCGCACCGCTGATTTCGGAATCGCCGATGCCGGTCCACTCGGCAGCGATGACAAAGGCAATCACGAGAACAACAGCGCCGGCGATCGCTGCCGCGACCCAACTGGGCGTCGATTTCACCGTACTTCCCCCGCTAGGATCGCCGCGACTTGACGTAGATCCTCGATGAAGCGATCGATCTCGCGGCGGCGGGTCGCTTCGTCCGGGGCGCGCAGCAATGCCGAGGGATGCACTGTGGCGAGCGCGCAAGGCGCCAGCGCAAAGGGAACGAGCCGGCCGCGGTCGCGGGTCACGCGAAAAGCCTTTCCGAAGAGGGCCTGGGCCGCCGTCGCTCCGAGCGCCACGATAATTTGCGGCTTGACGACGCTGATCTCGGCCTCGAGCCACGGAAAGCAGGCCTCGATTTCGACGGCGCCCGGTTTGCTGTGAATGCGCCGCGGGCCGCGCGGCACCCATTTGAAATGTTTCACGACGTTGGTGACGTAGGTCTGCTTCCGGTCAATTCCGGCCTCGATAAGGCAGCGGCCCAACAGCCTTCCCGCCGGCCCGACGAAGGGATGGCCGGCGAGGTCTTCGGCATCGCCGGGTTGCTCACCGACCAACATGACGCGCGCTTCCTCCGGTCCCTCGCCGAACACGGTCTGCGTGGCGTTCTTGTACAAATCGCAGGCCGTGCATCGAGCGGCGGCGTCGCGCAACCCGCCAAACGTCGGTGGGGACGGGATCTGGGCGCCGACCCTGGTTTCTTCTTCGCTCACAAGACGAATCCGGTACCGCAACACACACCGGATAAACACGATTTTCACCCAGCTGTGTCCACAGCGAACGGAAGCCGGCTGTTCCTGCCGCCCTCGGCATGGCAAAGTGCCGAACCGGCGCCCTTCCACGGAGATTTGAATGCCGACCAAGAGCCAGCATCCGGAAACCCTCGTGCTCCATGCGGGGTACCGGAGCGACGCAGCGACAAACGCCGTAGCGGTCCCGATCTACCAGACCACGAGCTATCAGTTCCGCGACAGCCAGCACGCCGCCAATTTGTTCGGTCTGGCCGAATTGGGGAACATCTATACCCGCATCATGAACCCGACGACAGCGGTCCTCGAGGAGCGCGTCGCCGCGCTCGACGGCGGTGTCGCTGCGCTCGCTCTCGCCTCGGGTCAGGCCGCCTCGCTGTTCGCGGTGCAGAACATCTGCCAGGCGGGCGACAATTTCGTCAGCTCTACCGACCTCTACGGCGGCACCTGGAACCTCTTCCTCAACACGATGATGAAGACGATGGGGATGGAGGTTCGCTTTGTCGATCCCGCCGATCCCGAGAACTTTCGCCGCGCGACCGACGACCGGACGCGCTGCTACTACGCCGAGACCCTGCCGAACCCGAAGCTCGAAGTGTTCCCGATCGCCGAAGTGGCCAAGATCGGCCGTGAGCTCGGGGTCCCGCTGATCGTTGACAATACTGCGGCCCCGGTGCTGTGCCGGCCGCTCGAACATGGCGCCGCCATCGTGGTGTATTCGACGACGAAGTATATCGGCGGGCACGGCAACTCGATCGGCGGAATCGTCGTCGACGGCGGCAATTTCGACTGGGAAAAGCACGCCGACCGCTTCCCGCTGCTGAACCAGCCGGACCCGAGTTATCACGGCGCGGTCTGGACGCAGGCGGTGAAGCCGATGGGCCCGATCGCCTATATTCTCAAGATGCGGGTGACTTTGTTACGCGATCTCGGCGCGCCGATGAGCCCGTTCAACGCCTTCCTGTTTATCCAGGGACTCGAGACCCTGCCGCTGCGCATGCGCGCCCATTGCACCAATGCGGCGGCCGTCGTGAAATTCCTCTCCGAGCATCCCAAGGTGACGCGCGTCATCTACCCGAACCAGATGACCGGCGAGATGAGGCGGCGGGCCGATACATATCTGAATGGCGGCTATGGCGGGCTCGTCGGCTTCGAGCTGAAGGGTGGCAGCGAGGCCGGCCGCCGCTTCATCGACGCACTGCAGATGTTCTACCACGTTGCGAATATCGGCGACGCGCGCAGTCTGGCGATCCATCCGGCAACGACAACCCACTCCCAGCTGTCTCCGGAAGAGCAATTGCAGACCGGTGTCGACGAGAATTATGTCCGGCTGTCGATCGGGATCGAGCACGAGGAAGATATTCTCGCCGATCTGTCACAGGCGCTGGAGGCTGCCTGACGCGCACCAAGCAGCAGGCGGTTCTGGAATTTCGCTGGCCGATCGATCTCGCACTGACCGTCGCCAGCCACGGCTGGGTATTTCTTGCGCCGTGGCGGTGGGACCCGGAAACCGGCCAGCTTGCCCGCGTCGAGAAAATCGGTGATCGCCCCGGCGCGATAGAAGTCGCTCAGCATCGCCCGGACGCTGTTACCGTTGGCTGGGAGGGTTTCGGCGCCGACGACGCATTGGAGGTCGCGGCGCGGGTGCGGCGCTGGCTCTCTGCCGATTGGGAACCGACGCGGGCGGTCGCGGCTTTGCCGGATGTCGCGGAGCTGATCGAACGCGGCGGCGGCCGGATGCTGCGCGGCTCGTCCTTCTACGAAGATTTCGTCAAGACAGTGCTGACGATCAATACGAGCTGGTCGGCGACTTGCCGGATGGTGGCGGCTCTCGTCGCCGAGCCGGGCGGCGGCAGCTTTCCCGGGCCAGCGGCGCTGATCGACTACGGCGAGGACCGGCTGCGAGAGCGCGGAAAGCTGGGGTTCCGTGCTCGGACTCTGGCAGCGGCGACGCGACAGATGCTCGATGACGGAGCGCTCACCCCATCTGGCGAAGGCTCGCCCGAGCGGTTGGACCACGATTACCTGCTCAGCCTTTACGGCATTGGCCCCTATGCGGCAGCTCATTGCCGCGTGTTGCTGCACGATTTCAGCCGCATTCCGGTCGATACCTCGGTGGTCGCCTATTTGCGCGAGCGATACGGGTGCGATGCTGCCGCTTTCGCCGCCGAGCGATCCTCATGGGGCGCCCATCTCGCGCTCGGCTACCGGCTCATCCGGCTGGGCGAGAAGCTCGAACAGCGGGATCGGGCGGGATCAGAATGAGACGTCGGGCGGCAGGTCGCTCGGCCCGATTCCGAGATTCGCAAGCCCCGCCATAATCCAATTTCGGATCTGACCGATGCCGCGATTGTCTTCGCTCCAAGCATCGACGACGCCGCGGAAGCGGCGGTCATCGTCATATGGCACCGCCGGGCAGAGGGCGGCGCGCAGCTGCGGGGTAGGCACGACAATTTCGCCGATCTGCGGCTCCTTCTTCAGCGCCGCGAGAGCAAAAAGAACAGTCGCGACAAAGCAATCGACCCGACCCGATTGAACTGCGAGCAGCGCCTCCTCGCGGGTCTTGAACCCGGTGATCGCGGCATTCCCGGCAAAGCGTCGGACCGCCGCTTCGCGGGCCGAACCGGTGTCGACGCTGACCAGAGATTCCGGGACGTTGAGCTCGGCCCAGCTCTTTGGCGCAAAGCCCTTCCGGGCGAGGATCGCATAAGTGTCGTGGAACAGCGGAGTGGAGAAATCCGCGAACATCGCGCGCTGCGCGGTCGGACTGGGCCCGTAGGCGAGGTCGATCTTGCCGGTGTGCAGGTCGGTGACCATCTCGGCCCAATTTGTCTCGAGGATGGCGAGTTCGACCCCGAGCGCCGCCGCCAGATCGCCCGCCATCGTGACCAAAAAGCCGCGCCATTGGCCAGTGGCAGAATTCTTGTAGAAATAGGGTTCCTCGCTTACAGGTCCGCCGACGCGCAATCTCCGGGTGCGCAGGATGCGAGCGAGATTGGGCTCCTTTGCCGGCTCCGGCGGCGTCGCCGGACGCTCGGAGCCACGCCGGCGAAATACCGCGCCAGCGGCAAGCCCCCCACCGAATTCTCTGCGGCTCAACATCACCTCGTTCCTCGGCTCGGGCAAGAGATATGCCAAGCCGGAAATTTCGCTAATGCTGGTGTTTCCGCCATTATGGTCCTTTGTGAAGTTCCGGTGTTTGCCTTTATGCGTCGCCGCCCAACCTAAGGAAACCCTCCCGATGTCGCAGCTGCCGCTCACCGTTTCGATCCCGCACAGGCTCGGCCGCCAAGAGGCAAAGCGCCGGCTCGACAGCGGTATCAGCCGTCTGCGCCCCGAACTCGCTGGCCTGATCAGCACGCTCGACTACAGCTGGGACCAGGATCGCCTCAACTTCAACGTGTCGGCAATGTGGCAACCGATCACCGGGGCGATCGAGGTGCTGGACGACGCGGTTCGCATCGAGATCTACCTGCCCTGGATGATGCGCCTACTCGCCGACACGGTCGCCAAGCAAGTACGCGGGCGCGGCATCGCAATGCTCGAAAAGCCGCCGGGCGACGCCTAGGAGCGGTGGGGCGAGCGAGGGCTGGCGGATTGCGCTTTGCTTATCCGTCCTACGGACCGACAATGCCCGATGATCGTGAGTCATTTGGCTGAGCGTCGTTTCCATCCGCCCAAAGGTCACACCCAAAATAGGAAGTCTCCGAATGAAAACGAACACGAAGGGTAAGCAAGTCGCTGTGGTGATCGGCGCCACCTCCAAATGGCAGGCTGAGGGCCGCAATACCCTGCTGGCGCATGGCCACCCGGTCGACGACAGCGATGTCGAGCTCGGCGTGCGCTGGGGGGTCGGCGGCGCCATCGCGCAGAAATTCGCGCAGGAAGGTTTCTTCACGGTATTGACGACCCGCCGGGAGGCCAACGCTGCGCGGCTGGCGGCGGCGATCCGCGAGCAGAGCGGCGAGTGCATGGTCGTCGAGCTGGATCTTGTCTCGCAGGAGTTGATCTCGTCGGCCTTCGCCGCGATCCGCCGCGAAGCCGGCGACCCCGACGTGCTGATCTACAACGCCGGCTATCTGGAAGGCCGCGACCTGCCGCCCGACAAGGAACTGCTCGAATACGTGTCGGTGGAGATCCTCGACACCGGGCTGCACATCGCCGCCCGCGGGCCGTTTCTCGTCGCCAAGGAAGTGCTGCCGGCGATGCGCAAAAAAGGCGCGGGCTCGTTCTTCTTCTCGAACAACTCCAGTTCGCTGCGCGGCAAGAAGCGGATGACCGGCCAGTCGCTCTATTACCCGCGGGTCATGATGCGGACGTTGGCGCAGGTGCTGACGGAGGAGTATTCCGAGCACGGCGTGCACGTCGCCAACGTCGTCATCGACGGATCGATCGACTCACCCGGCAGCCGGGCCTTGCCGCGCAACCAGAACCGCCGTGACCTGATCATCAACCCCGTCAAGATCGCCGAAGCATACTGGTATCTGCACACCCAGGACCGGTCGTGCTGGACGCACGAGCTTCAGCTCACGCCATTTGCCAGCAAGCCGAGCTACTGACAGCGCGTGGCGACCTGCCCTGCATCGGGCTCGGTTGACGCCCGGCCTGCATCGCCATGAGTGAACATCCTTCGCCGCAAACGGCGCATTGGCCGGACGGCGCTATCTTCACTGTCGGGCATTCTACGCTGCCGATACAGCGCTTCATCGCCTTGTTGCAAACCTATGGCATCGAACGCCTCGTGGACATCCGCACGATGCCGCGTTCGCGTCACAATCCGCAGTTCAACGACACCGCCCTGGCCGGCAGCTTGACGGCGCAGCATCTCGAATATGTGCATATTCCAGCGCTGGGCGGCCTGCGGCACGCCCGCAAAGATTCCCCCAATACCGGTTGGCGCAATGCGGGCTTTCGCGGCTACGCCGATTACATGCAAACCACAGCATTTCAGGACGCGCTCGAAGCCCTCATTCACCTGAGCCGCCAAAAAGGCATTGCGATCATGTGCGCCGAAGCGGTGCCGTGGCGATGTCACCGCTCACTGGTGGCCGACGCGCTCAGTGTGCGCGGCGTGCCGGTGATCGAGATTTTATCGGAGAGCAGCTACCGCATGCACAAGCTCACCCCTTTTGCGCAGGTGGAAGGTGTGCGAATTACCTATCCGCCTCAGCAACCGGCATTACTGTAGTGGTCGATGATTTTCTTCGGATCCTTTCCGCTTCAGCAACTATAGAATTGCTACAGTCGCATCTTATCCTTCACGGCATCGGGAGATCCGACACTTTGCGGCTTGCCGAGGGAGGATGCGGGTGCCTGTAAATTTCTTGCAGAAACAGGTGAATGGTGGGAAATGGGGCTTTCACCCGCGTGCTGTTCAGCGTTGTAGGGCGCGGCCCAGCACCACCATCAGCTCGCGCCATTCCCGCGCCGACAGGCCGCTCGACGGCTGGTCAACCCGCTCGCCTTCGATCATCCGGCGGATGACGGTGAGACCGGTAGCCGAGATCGTTGCCGCGTTCATCCGGTATTCGAGAAAGGCGGCGTGGGCCATCGGGACCCAGCGCGCGAGCGTCTCCAGCATCACTTCGGCGTAGGCGCGGATCTCGTATTGCGCGTGGGGATCGGCGCGCAACGACAGAAAGTGCATCAGGTTGTGCAGGTCGGTCTTCCAATACCACTGGGTGTAGAAGCCGAGCGAAAGGTTGATGCGGGCGAGTTCGCGGGCGAGGCTGGGTTGCGCCGGGTCGATCGGCGAGCCCGCGGCGTCTTCGTTGAGCAATTCGGCGTAGCCCGCATAGGCGCTCTCCGCGTCCCGGCGCAGCAGGTCGAGGACGCGCTGCGCCGCTTCGCCCTCGAGCACCGCGCCGCGGCCCTGGCGGTTGGTTGTTGCCTGCACCGCCAGATGCTCGGGGTCCGGGATATAGAATTCTTTGTCGAGGATCGAGTAACGCGCCGAGTATTCGTTCACATTCGCCGTGCGATGCCGGATCCATTGCCGCGCCACAAAGATCGGCAGCTTTACATGGTATTTGATCTCGCACATCTCGAACGGCGTCGTATGGCGGTGGCGCATCAGATAGTTGATGAGCCCCCGGTCCTCGCTGACCTTGCGGGTGCCGCGGCCGTAGGAGACGCGCGCCGCCTGCACGATCGCCGCATCGTCCCCCATGTAATCGACGACGCGGACAAACCCGTGATCGAGAACGGGCAGCGGTTTGTAAAGGATTGCTTCGAGCGCCGGCACCGTGGCACGCCGTGTCTTGTGCGCCGCACCTTGCTGCGCAGCGATTTCTTGCTGTTGCTCTGCCGTCAGCCGCCTCATCGGTCGGCGCGGCGCAGACGGTCACATGCCATGCGCACCATCGGATCGCTTTGCGCCAATGTTACCAGACGGTCCTTCAACCGCCCGCGGACTGCGGGCGCCTCGGGAAAATCGAGCTTGGTCCAGAAGCGCCTGGGGCGATCGAAATAACCGACGGTATCGAGAAACGCGATCGTGAAATAGTAGCTTTCGGGGAGCGACTCGCCAACCGCCCGCGCCACGATCTCGCCGTCCGGGGAAATCGCCGTGGTCAGGCACCAATCGAGCAACCCGGCAAGCTCTTCTTCGGCGCGCCGGCGCTGGTCGGCGCGCATATGCGGCCAGCCGAATTGCAACAGGACCGCGACATCGTAGTTGTTATGGTTTGTCAGTCCGATCTCGTCGAGCCAGCCATTCGGATACCGGCGGCCACGAATCGCAAACAGCGTGTCGATGAGTTGCGGCCAATATCCGATCGCGCCGTCGAGATAGCGGGCCATGTGAAAGGTGAGGCTAAGGTCGGCTGTCCGCAGCCGGTGCCCGCCGGCCAAGTAATCGGCGCCAAAGAACCCGGTCGTCGGATCCTGCCATTCGGCGACGAAGCGGCGGAGGACGGTTTCGAGCCGCGGATCCCAAGGGTAATTCCGAGGACGCCGCCATAAGACCAGGCGAACGAGGTCGGCGGTCGCGAAGTTGAGCTCTTTGCGGCGGTCGATCCCGTCCTCGTCCAGCCGCGAGACGCGCAGGCTTTCCAGGTAATCCTTAAGCCGGCCGGGGTCGTTGATGCGATCGAGAAAACGTGGCGGCCTGCCTTGTTCGTCGAAGTCGGCAGCGAGCATACGATCGACGCAGGCATCCAGTTTCAAAAACCATATCTCGGTGCAGGCGCCATCGGCCTCCTGCGAGACGCCTGCTGGCGGCAGCGACAGCGCGGCCCGGGCGCGGAGGCGGGCGAGCGCGGCGCGGATGCCGCTCGCGTCGGCCGTGTATTCGAGCCGCCAACGCAGCTCTCGCAGGACTTGCCGCGGGCAGGAAGTATCGTGTCCGCCAGCCTCACGCCGATCCAGCTCCGCCTCTACGGTTCGGATTTCGTGATGTGCCGACCGCGCCAGTTCGGCGATTTCCGGGAACCGCATCGCGAGTAACGTTCGCGGGTTCCACCCAGCGGGCGCCGCGGCAAAAACCGTGTGAGTTGTGCTGCACATGCGGTCGAACCAACCCTGCGCTCGCTTGGTTACCGAAGAGCGGCCCCCTCGGGAGCGGGCTTGCGAGCAAGGCGCGTTCGCAATGGCGCAAACCCAGTGGAATCGCGCCTTGCGGCATGCCGGGCGGCGGTGATCCACAAGGCCCGGCGGGAGTAGGACGCCAGTCGCACAGGTCGCTTGGCGAGCCAATCGTCGAGCGATGTGACCGGCAGCACCAACTCGTCATCATCGCAATCCGGCAACAATGCGACGCTCAACCGCCGCGTTCTCTTCGGCCAAGTGATCTGTAATCGCCTGATCAAGGCACCCGCGGCGCGCCCACCTTCGTTATCGACGCGGCGGGGCAATTCCGCGACCTGGACGGCATCGCTGTCGGGCAGCGGGCGACCGTGCAGTTGTCGAACATCGGCAATCGGGAAGACTTGCGGCTCCGGCGGGAAGCCGATCTCGAAGCATGCCGTCGCCGGCTCCAGGATACGCAAGACAAACCGATCGTCTCCCGAGCGGAACCGAGCAACGGGACCGGCCACCAAAGTCGGCTCTGCACTGGTGTGCACGGCCCAGACGATGTTGCCGGACAATTCGGCGCGAACCTCATCCTGGATGACGACCTGCCGACCGATCAGGGCCGCTCCACGCAAAATCGAGCCCGCCGGCTTTCCATAAGCTGCCGACAAATCGAAAACTGCCCATTTGCAGTCCCCGTCGACGCAATTGCCGACGATCGGCGCGCGCGCGTCGGGTATTTGATTGCCGCCATCGATGACCAAGGTGTTGTGGCCCGCAGTTTGCGTACGGTAGTAACGCCAGCGCGATCCTGATCTGTTATCGGCGCCGTGATCAAAATAACCCGGCAGATCGTAATCGTCCGACCCGAGATCAGTGATCCAGCGTTGTCGCGCGCCGTCGAGTATGAAACTTCCGGCATCCGCCTGGTTGTGCAAGAAAACGTCTTCGGGAAGCGGTGGTGATCGGGCTACGGGACCAGAGACATTTCCACCCTTGATGGCCAGATAAACCGGGTGCGCGGCGGGGTCGCTCGACCAGGTGTTGCGAAAGCACGCGAGATTATTGCTGTGAAACACCTTTCCCGTGGGCACCTTGATCCCCGACGGCTTGGGTTTCGGTCGATCAGCCCATATTACGGTGAACGGAAGGTACCAGCCGTCATACTGGTCTGCGAGCCAAGCATCGATCGGCCGCCTAAACCGATGCGCAAACCAGGCCAGCGGCGCCATATCGAAGCGGGGTTCGGAATCTCCGAAATTGAACGCAGCGCCGAACGGCCCGACGGCATGCAAGGCGAAGTCTCCGGTTTGCGCGAACCCCGGACGATCTGCGAGGCCAAAGCTGTAGTGGAGCGTGCTTTCGAGTGCCGCGACCATCAGACCAGCATAGCGCATGGCGAGCGACCAATAGCTAGGTCCTTCTGGCCAAGCGCCGTCCGGCGCCAGCCCGTCGAAAACATTCCAGGACGAAACGAGGCTTTTCTGGATCAGCTGTCGCGAAACGTCCGGATATCGATCGAGGACTGCGAGTGCCGAAACCAGAATGCCCGAATTCGACACCAGCGTGCAGTTGTCGCGCCGCGTCGGCCATTGCGCGAAGCGATCGTCGTATGCGGCAAGGGCCGGCGAGAGGACATGCCGGAAAAGCGAATCCTCGAAAATCCACCGCTCCTGGTCCGAAAATTCATGGTACAGCCAATCATAGGCGAGAGAAACTGCGACGGCGATTTCAGCGCAATCCAGAAATGACTTGATCACCGGCCGAGTTTTCCAACTCGGCTCGGCAGTCAGCCGCGCCAATGCCGTGCGCGTGGCGTACAGCGCATCGGCTTTAGTCTCGCCATCGCTGATCAACGCCAAAAAAGCCGTGTGTATCAGGCAGCGGCCTTGGCGCTTGATCCTGGCGCGCAACTCTTGTTTGGTCGAGGCTGAGGCCTCTTCGCATAATGACGCTTTTAGCCGCGTTATGAGCTTCGAATGGCTGTTCGCACGCTCGCGAATCCAGGAGATGGCGCGCTCGTCAAACAATAGGTACGGATGCCTCGCGTTGAACCGCGCGACCGCGGTTTCCAGGAATTTCAGGTCCGGTCCACTGGCCTCGTCAAACCGAAAAAATCGGGGACTATCTAAAGGCACTCGAATCCCTCTGACCGAGGCATTGCGGTTGCCGAACCAACCGGGCGATCTGCAGCGCGAACCCGACCGTACTGCGCAACCACCGCCTTCACATGCGGCGGAACTCGCGGCCGGGTCAAGCCTCTTGTTACTGCTTAGTAACAAAATGTATCAAAATTAACCTACATTTTGCCTTTATGCCACTTTTCAAATTGGCGACAGCAGCCCGGTCCGGAACCCGTCCTTCCAAGCGGCGAGGTAGAATTTGCTGCGCAGCGACACCCGCGAGCGATCCCGTTGCATAAGGTAAGTGCCATTTGGCGCAGGATTGCTAGGTTGTATGCGCTGTTATCGTTGCGATTTCTCGTCCTGTCCTCGTGCAAGACGGCGTTGAGAACCCAGTGAAGCCGGTTTTCGACGCCCCAATGCGAACGAGCGACCTGGCCGAGGCGTTCGGGCGACAGCGCTGCGCTGAGCAGGTAATCGGTCAGACTGATTGAGACCCTGTCGCGAACGGCACCCATGTGCGGCTGTTCACCGCAATCGGCGCAGAGAAAAGTTCAATAACGCGGTTTGGCCAGCCGAGCGGGAGGGGTGTCGCGATAGATCTGCAGTCGGGTCACTCGCAGACCGGCGACCCCGTGGGTATCGATAGCGCGCTGCCAAGCGAGGAATTCTTCTACAGAAAGCTCATAGCGGCGGCAAACTTCCTCCAGACTGATGGCGCCGCTACGCACCGCATTGACTACCACCGCCTTGCGTCGGGCGACCCAGCGCTTCGTGTTCGGAGGCGGCAAATCCATCGCGGGGGCGCTAGTGCGCGCTACAATTTCGCTATCAAGCAAGTCGTACAGCCCAACGTTGTCGTCCATGGCTGTATAGTAGAGCAGGAGAGCTTAAAGAAGCCCTAAGTGGAAAGGCTCGCAGCGCACTCGATTTTCGTTGGCCGGAGCCGCCGCCTCAAAACCAAATCCGGGTCGGCGGTCCTAGGGCGCGGGCGCAGGCTACCCTCGGTCCGGTCGAGCGGCAGTGCCGAAAGCTCAGGCAAATCAAGGATCTCGATCCGATTCTCCGGCTTGATGCGGAGGAACCCGATTCATATACTCCGCGCCGCTTCGTTTCACGGAGTTTCGGGGAGACCGATGCGTCCGTCACTACCGCCAGATTACCATCCCTCCGATGCTGAAGAATTCATGAACCCGCTTCAGATCGAATATTTTCGGCAAAAGCTGTTGCGCTGGCGAGCCCAGTTGCTGGCCGAGTTGTCGGATACTCTGCAGCATCTGAAGGAAGAGAGTTTGCTCAAACCCGATCTCACGGACCGCGCTTCGCTCGAAACAGAGCGCGCCATCGAGCTGCGCACGCGGGCGCGCGAGCGCAAACTGATCTCGAAAATCGAAGCGGCGCTCCATCGCTTAGACGACGGCACCTACGGTTATTGCGAAGAGACGGACGAACCGATCGGCATTCGCCGTCTCGAAGCCCGGCCCATCGCCACCCTCAGCATCGAGGCTCAGGAGCGTCACGAACGAATGGAACGCACTCACCGCGACGACTGAGGGCCAACCCCTTCCGTTCGCCTCGGGGGAGTTCAACTCCGCGCTGCACATCGCGGGCAAACGCCGGGGCATCGTCCCCACTAATTCGCTCGCATTGCGGCCAAAATCGGTTGAGATTTTACGCCGCTTCCCCATCTGCGGCAGCAGATTGCGTGACATCCTGTCACTCCGATGCCCCTGTCACTCGGATGCAGCCAATGGTCGCCAAAGTGGTGCGAGCCGGTGGATGGGCGAGTTGGCTGGGCGAGCGCTCAACGGCTTCCTGGATCCGATGTCTGGCGGCGGCGAGCTTGGTCCTGGTCGCCGCCGCGATCGTCCTCGAAATTTCCCGGATGGGGCGGCTCATTGCGGCTTGGCCTGCCGAGACGGCAGCAAGTATAATGCTCGGCCTTGCCGGGCTCGCAGCTCTCGCCAGCCACAAGGCGATCATGGCGCTTGCGGCTCGCATCGAGATGTTGAGTTGGGCGCTGGACTCGGCGCCCGAGGCACAACTGATCGTGGCGGCGGATGGTCGTATCCACTATTCCAACCGCGCTTTCCGCGAACTCTTCCCCAGCCCGGCCGAGGCGCCCCTGGATCGTATCAGGCAAGGCTTATGCTCGGACGCAGAATCCGAGGTGCAATTTCGCCGGCTCCGTGGCCGTGCCGCCGCCGGCGTTCCGGCGACGGCAACCCTCTCCTTCAACGGAACATCAGCCGCCGATACCGGCCGCTTCAGGGTCAGGATAGATCCGATCGCGGGTTATCCGGGATTTAGCTATTGGAGCGTTCACGACGTCAGTGCGTCTCATCGATCGGAGGCAGCGCTCCGGGAGGAGCGGAACATTCTCGCCAACCTTCTAGACAATGCGCCGATCGGATTTTATTCGGTCGATGACACCGGACACTTCCGCTTTGTAAACCGGACACTCGCGCAGTGGCTCGGCAGCACTCCCTCCGAACTCTTGTCCGGCGGCGCTCGGCTGAGTGATTTTCTGGCCCGCCCGCCAGCTGCCGGGACCCCAGCCTGGAGCCCCTTTCGTGCACAGGAGTTTGGGCCGCAACGGGGCGAGGTCGTCCTCAAGACCCGTCAAGGGCGGATTGCGCCGGCCTGGATCGCGCAGAACGTCATCGGATCGGGCGCCGAACTGCATACACGGTCAGTCGTGTGCGATTTGAGCCCCGAGCGCGAGTGGAAGACTGCCCTCAGATCGTTCGAACGCTTTCGGCGTTGTTTCGCCAACGCCCCGGTGGGTATTGCATTGCTCGACCGCACCGGGTGCTTCGAGGAAGCCAACCGCGCGGTCGGTGAGCTGTTCGGCGCTACACCGCAATATCTGAAAGGACGGCAGCTAATCGAGTTGTTGAACGCGAAGGACCGCGACCGCATTGCCGGCAAGCTTGCCGCGGCTGTCGATGGGCCAGCGGATCCCGAGCCGGTCGAGGTCCGGCCCATACGGCCGGGCGATAAGACGCTGGTCCTATTCCTCGGCCGCCTCGACGATCCCGGAGATGGGACGCCTCGCCCTGATGTCGGCACTGGGAATGCCAGCACTGGCGGTGAACCGGAGGAGGGGCTAACCCTCCACTTCATCGATGTGACCGAGCAGAAGAATCTCGAAATCCAATTCGCGCAATCGCAAAAGATGCAGGCAATTGGGCAGCTTGCCGGCGGCGTCGCCCATGATTTCAATAACCTGCTGACGGCGATGATCGGGTTTTGCGATCTGCTGCTGCTGCGCTCGCCGCCGAGCGACCCGTCCTTCTCGGACATCATGCAGATTAAGCAAAATGCGAACCGGGCCGCCAATCTTGTGCGGCAGCTGCTGGCCTTCTCACGACAGCAAACGCTGCAGCCGCGAATCCTCAATATTACCGATATTCTCTACGAACTGCGGCACTTGATCGAACGGCTGATAGGCGAACACATCGAGCTCGATGTCGTGCATGGGCGCGATCTCGGCCTTGTAAAAGTCGACCAAGGGCAGTTCGAACAGGTGGTCATCAATCTCGCGGTGAATGCGCGCGACGCGATGCCCGACGGCGGCACGCTCACCATTCGCACGGCAAATATTCATCAGGAGCGTCAATTGCGACGCGGGCACGAGGCAATGCCGGCCGGCAACTACGTGCTGATCGAGATGACGGATACCGGGGTCGGCATCCCCCAAGAGAACTTGGCTCGCATTTTCGACCCTTTCTTTTCGACCAAGCAAGTCGGCTCCGGAACTGGCCTTGGTTTGTCGACGGTCTATGGCATCGTCAAGCAAACAGGGGGTTTTGTTTTCGTGAGCAGCGCGCCGGGCCACGGCGCGGTTTTTCAGATTTACCTGCCGCGCTGCGAGCCGACGGATGCGGCACAGCCCGCCCGGTCCGACACCGTTGAAGTCGCCGCGGCAAAGGATCTGACCGGGCACGGTACCATCATGCTCGTCGAGGATGACGATCCGGTCAGGATCTTCGGCGCCCGCGCTCTGCGCAACAAAGGGTACGAGGTAATCGAGGCAAGAAGCGGCGAAGCGGCGCTCGATTTGATCCGCAATGCTGCAGAGACAATCAATCTTCTGATCACCGATGTCGTTATGCCGCATATGGACGGGCCCGGGCTCGTCCGCGAAGTGCGTGAGATGAACCCGGAAATGAAAGTGATCTTCATTTCGGGGTATACCGAGGACGCGTTCCGTCAGCGCCTCGACAGCGACATAGGAATTGAGTTTCTGCCCAAGCCGTTCAGCCTGAAAGAGCTCGCGGCCAAAGTGAGAGACGTCCTCGCCGCAGGAGTTGCGTAGAACGCGTACTTCAGTATTGCACTGTTCGAACAAAAGGTGTACAAACGGTAGGCGTCTGGGCCGCGTTGCACGGCATCATCGGGTATGGAATAAGGAGGACGGAACAATGCAGACCGCATTGCGCCTCTTGGACAAGGAAGCAATGGACAAGCAGCGGGCTTTGGACGCGGCGCTCGGGCAAATCGAACGCGCTTTCGGCAAGGGTTCGATCATGAAGCTCGGATCGCGCGAGGCGGCCGCCGATAGCGAGGTAATATCGACCGGATCTTTGGGTCTCGACATCGCGCTCGGCATCGGCGGACTGCCGCGCGGGCGGATTATCGAGATTTACGGGCCGGAGAGCTCCGGCAAGACGACGCTTGCCCTGCATGTGATTGCCGAAGCCCAGCGCAGCGGCGGCACCTGCGCCTTTATCGACGCCGAGCACGCGCTCGACCCGGCATATGCCCGCAAACTTGGCGTCAATATCGACGACTTGCTGATTTCCCAGCCCGATGCCGGCGAGCAGGCGCTGGAGATAGCGGACACGCTCGTCCGCTCCGGCGCTATCGACGTGCTCGTCATCGATTTCGGTGGCGGCCCTGGTGCCGCGCGCCGAACTCGAAGGCGAAATGGGTGACAGCCATATGGGACTGCACGCCCGGCTGATGAGCCAGGCATTGCGCAAGCTGACGGGCTCGATCGCCCGTTCCCGCGCAATGGTGATCTTCATCAATCAGATCCGCCACAAGATAGGCGTGATGTTCGGCAATCCGGAGACCACGACGGGCGGCAACGCCCTCAAATTCTATGCCTCGGTCCGTCTCGACATCCGGCGCATCGGCGCGATCAAGGAGCGGGACCAGGTCATCGGCAACCAGACGCGCGTAAAAGTCGTCAAGAACAAGATGGCGCCGCCTTTCAAGGTGGTCGATTTCGATATCATGTACGGCGAGGGGATATCGAAACGCGGCGAGCTGATTGATCTTGGCGTTCAGGCTGGCGTGGTCGAGAAGTCAGGCTCCTGGTTTTCCTATGACGGCCAGCGCATTGGCCAAGGACGTGAAAACGCCAAGGCTCATTTAAAGGAGCATGCCGATATCGGCGAGACGATAGAGCATGCGATACGCGGCAATGCCGGCCTGGTCGCTGAAGCCATGATGGCAGCCCCGGGAGAGGCTGCAGCCGAAGAATAGTCAGTCAGTTTCCGGAGGAGATTCTAGCCTCCGGAAGAGATTCTAGGGCCGAAATCATTGCGGTTGGGGTTCGTGCCGGAAGCCGGAGTGTCGGCCACGTTCGCCTCCAGCTGTGGTGGTGCTCGCTGCACCAGGTCTGCGGCGCGGATCCAGAAGCGTTCGAGTCTGCGCAGCGTAACGCTGGTATTCTGCAGATCGTCGCCGGTGAGCGTCGCCTGTGAAAGCATCTGGCCGTGGCGCTGATGCATGGCGCTCAAGCGGTCCCGCAGTTTTCCCCCTTTCTCGGTCAATCGAACATGGATCGAGCGCCGGTCGTGCACTGAGCGCTCATGCGCCAGATACCCGTTCTCGACCATTTTCTTGACGTTGTAGGAGACGTTGGACCCGAGATAGCAGCCGCGCAAGGTGAGCTCGCCTACCGTCATCTCCGCGTCCCCAATATTGAACAGCATCATTGCCTGGACGTTGTTGATGTCGTGGACGCGGAGGCCCTCCAGCTCGAGCTTGACGACCTCCAAGAACTGGCGATGAAGGCGCTCGACCAGCGAAATCACTTCGAGGTAGAAATTGTTCATTGAGAAACCTCTGGTTCGCCCATCTTTCCGCGGCGTTGGGCTCGGCGCCGTCTCGAGCGCAAAATGCGTCGCCCGTCTACATTTTCACGCCGGGGCTACGCCGAGGTCCGTCAAAAAAACGTCCTTCGCCAGGATCTCGCTCCGGCCTCTGGGCGTCGGGACCTGAAAATCGAGAGAGACCTTTGCCGCATCGGACTGGCGAAATTCCGCAAGTTTGGCCTAGGCCGCCTCGCACCATCCGGCGAGCAGCGCGACGGGATCGGTGCGCTGACCATCCGTTTGCTATCAGGCGACTTGGATTTAGGCGACCTGTGGCAGGCGGTCTGAAAGTCGGGCTTCGACGGTGCGATAGTCTTCGCGGATTGCCTTGACCAGCCGCGCAGCGTCCGTAACCGTACCCGATTTCGAGAGCGCTTCGAGCTCTTGGCAATGCGCCGACAACGCAATCGCCCCCAGATTCGCGCTCGCCGACTTCAGCGCATGACTGGCGCGGTAGAGGAGCGCGGCGTCACCGGTTGCCGCGCCGCTGTCCAAATCCATCAGGAGATCCGACCCGTCCTTGAAAAACAGTTCGATGAGGTGCTGCACGATGTCGGGCCGCCCCTCCGTTTGCAGTCGCCCCAATGAAGCCAACACCTGCTCATCGATCGGGTCGGGAGTTGCCGCCGCCTGCGTGACGAGCGACAAGTGCTCTCGCGTAGCCGGGCGTTCGCGCGGGCCCAGCCACGTCGTCAGCATTGCCCTCATCTGCTCCAGCGTGAACGGTTTCGCGAGATAGTCGTCCATACCCACCGCTAGGCACCTCCGACGACCGTCCTCCACAACGCTCGCAGTCAGTGCAACGATCGGGGTATGCCTCCCGGAGAGGGCCTCGCGCCGGCGGATTTCTGCCGCCGCCTCGAACCCGTCCATCTCGGGCATTTGGCAATCCATGAAGATCATGCCGTATTCGCCGCTTGCGTGACGGTCGAGCGCGTGCCGCCCGTGGGCCGCGGTCTCGACGACGCACCCCATGCTCTCGAGAATGGCGACAGCGACTTCCAGGTTGACGGGGTTGTCTTCCACTACGAGGACCGGCTCCCGGCCTTTGCCGGGCTGATCCGCCGCCGGCGCTTTCGGCACAGAGGTATTTGCCGGAACCGGCTGAACGCTCGCCGCGATGCAATCCCACAGCGCCGATTGTCGTATCGGCTTCGTCAGGCGCCTGAGCGCACCTTCTGCCATCCGTCGGAGGTCCTGATCGACCGAGGTGAGGAGAATGATCTGCTGATCGACCCCCTCGGAAGCGGTAATGATGGCATCCGCCAGCTCGACGCCCGTCATGTCGGGCAGCGAGTGATCGATGATCACCAGCTCGATCGGCTCCTTGTGAAGGGCTGCGGTGCGCAGCGCGCCGAGGGCTGCCAAGCCGGACTGGGCGTGCCTCACCTGAATGTTTCCGGCTGACAGCTGATCGTCCAGTATCTCCCGGTTGAGGGCATTGCCGACGACGATCAAGGCCAATTCTCCGGTTCCGGCCCGCACAGGGATCTGGGTTTTATCGGCCGCCGAAGGCTGCAATCCGAACCTGGCAGTGAAGTGAAATTTCGACCCGACGCCCGGCTCGCTGGCGACGTCGATCGAACCGCCCATCATCTCGCAAAAATGCTTGGCAATCGAAAGCCCAAGTCCGGTCCCCCCGTATCGCCGGGTCGTCGAGCTGTCGGCTTGGGCAAATGCTTCGAATATGTGCCGGCGCTTCTCGGCCGGAATGCCTATCCCGGTGTCGGCAACTTCGAAGGCGATCAAGACTGAGGATCCATCGCGTTCCAATGCGTAGACGCGTACACCGACGTCTCCGCGCTCGGTGAATTTGACCGCATTGCCGATGAGGTTCGTCAAGATCTGGCGCAAGCGTCCGGCATCGCCGATCAATGCAGTCTCCAGAGTTACCGGCACAAAGCAGGCCAAT
>CAVSZA010000074.1:0-54680 GCA_963732095.1 uncultured Alphaproteobacteria bacterium | reverse complement strand
CGTCATCGCGCCGACGTCAGGCGGCAATCGATTTCGGCGCAGCTGGCCCGCAGGCGCGCCGAGACTGTCGAAGTCGTCAAGGTGCCGCTCGGCGCCGGGAGCGACTGATGCTGATCGGCCTCGCGCATTACCTGACGGTAGCCGCGATCCTATTCACGCTCGGGGTCTTCGGCATTTTTCTCAACCGCAAGAACGTGATCATCATGCTGATGTCGATCGAGCTGATGCTGCTCGCGGTCAGCATCAATTTCGTCGCCTTCTCGGTCTTTCTGAACAACCTCGATCGGCCAGGCCTTTGCGATGTTCGTGCTGACTGTAGCGGCGGCGGAAGCGGCGATCGGGCTCGCCATCCTCGTCGTCTATTTCCGCAACCGCGGCACGATCCGGGTCGAGGACATCAACATGATGAAGGGCTGAGGCGTTGGCCGTCGCCGTCGTATTTCTGCCTCTGATCGCCGCGGTCATCGCCGGCTTTTTCGGCCGGGTGATCGGCGACCGCGGCGCGCAGCTGGTCACCTGCGGCGCCCTTTTGCTGTCGGCGGTGCTCGGCCTCTTCCTGTTCCGCGACATCCTCGCCAGCGACGAGGTGCGAGTTATCCCGCTGGCGCAGCTGGATCGTCGCCGGCGGTGTCGATGTCAACTGGTCGCTGCGGCTCGACACGTTGAGCGGCGTCATGATCGTCGTCGTGACCGTCGTCTCGTCGATGGTTCACGTCTATTCGATCGGCTACATGCACGGGGATCCGTCGATCCCGCGCTTCATGTCCTATCTGAGCCTGTTCACCTTTTTCATGCTGGCTCTGGTGACGTCCGACAACTTCGTCCAGCTGTTCTTCGGCTGGGAAGGCGTCGGCTTGATGTCCTATCTGCTGGTCGGCTTCTGGTACGACCGCCCCTCGGCCAATGCCGCCGCGATCAAGGCGTTCCTCGTCAACCGCGTCGGCGATTTCGGCTTCTCCCTCGGCATATACGCGGTCTTTGTGATCTTCGGCTCGCTCGACTTCGGCACCGTCTTCGGCGCAGCGCCGAAAGCGGTCGGCACGACGATGGAGTTTCTCGGCTGGCAGGTCGATTCGCTGACCCTCGCCTGCATCCTGCTGTTCATCGGCGCGATGGGGAAGTCGGCGCAGATCCCGCTCCACACTTGGCTGCCCGATGCGATGGAGGGCCCGACCCCGGTTTCCGCCTTGATCCATGCCGCGACGATGGTCACGGCGGGCGTCTTCATGGTCGCCCGCCTGTCGCCGCTGTTCGAATATGCCCCGACGGCGCTCGCCGTCGTCGGGATCATCGGCGGGACCACGGCGATATTTGCCGCGAGCATCGGCATGGTGCAGCCCGACATCAAAAGGGTCGTCGCCTATTCGACCTGCAGCCAGCTCGGCTACATGTTCGCCGCCGCCGGCGTCTCCGCCTACGGCGCGGCGATCTTCCACCTCTTCACGCACGCCTTCTTCAAGGGGCTGCTGTTCCTGTGCTGCGGGTCGGTCATCCATGCGATGGGCGGCGAGCAGGACATGCGCCGGATGGGCGGCCTCTGGCGCAAGACCCCGATCACCTATGTCACGATGTGGGTCGGCGCGCTGTCGCTCAGCGCCCTCCCGTTCTTTTCCGGCTACTACTCGAAGGACACGATCCTCGAAGCCGCCTGGGCGTCGGGGATCGGCGGTCGGCCGCTATGCCTGGGTCCTCGGCACCATCGCGGCGTTGATGACCGCCTTCTACATCTCGCGCGTCATGTTCATGACCTTCCACGGCGAGCCGCGCGCCGGCGAAGAGGCGATGCACCACGCGCATGAGAGCCCGTGGGTGATGCTGATCCCGCTGATCGTGCTCGCCGATCGGCGCCGCCTTCTTCGGTTTTCTCGGCTACGATTTCTTTGTCGGAGACGAGCGCGCCGCTTTCTGGAAGAGCTCGATCCTGGTGCTGCCGCAATACGATTCGCTTGCGGCGGCGGAAGGAGTTCCGGCGCTCGTTCGCTTCATGCCGCTGATCTTTGCCTTGATCGGCATCGCCATCGCCTACGTCTTCTACATTGCCGATCCGCGGCTCCCGGTGCGTCTCGCCGCGCAGTTCCGGTCGCTCTACCTCTTCCTGCTGAACAAATGGTACTTCGACGATCTGTATGATTGGCTGTTCGTCCGGACGGCTTTTTTGCTCGGCGACGGTCTGTGGAAATCCGGCGACGGCTCGGTGATCGACGGCTTCGGTCCGAACGGCGTCGCCGCAGTCACCCGCGACCTCGCGCGGCAGGCCAGCCGGCTGCAGACCGGGTATCTCTACCACTACGCCTTCGCGATGATGATCGGCCTCGTCGCGCTCGTCACCTGGTACCTGTTCCCGCGCTGAGCGACGGAACATCGCCGTGAGCCATTGGCCGCTCCTCTCGCTCGTCACCTTCCTGCCGCTGGTGGGCGCAGCGTTCATCCTGATGGCGCGGGGCGACGAGGCGGTGGTCGCGCGCAATGCGCGCTGGATCGCGCTGTGGACCTCGCTGATCGTCTTTGTGCTGTCGCTGGTGCTGTGGTTCGATTTCGATTCCGAGCACGGCCGATTTTCAATTCGTCGAGCGGGCGCAGCTGGGTCACCCTCGGCGGCTTCGATTTCAATTATCACATGGGGATCGACGGCATCTCGCTGTTCTTCGTGCTGCTGACGACCATTCTGACGTTCATCACCATCGTCTCCGCCTGGGAAGTGATCCAGTTCCGGGTCAAGGAATTCATGGTCGCCTTCCTCGTGCTCGAGACCTTGATGGTCGGGGTCTTTTGCGCGCTCGATTTCATCCTGTTCTACGTGTTCTTCGAAGGCGTGCTGGTCCCGATGTTCCTGATCATTGGGGTATGGGGCGGGTCTAACCGGATCTATTCGGCGTTCAAGTTTTTTCTCTACACTTTGCTCGGCTCGGTGCTGATGCTGCTCGCCGTCCTCGCCGTCTATTTTCAGACCGGGACGACGGATATCGAGTACGCGCTGGCTCACAGCGAGCTGTTTCCCGCCGGTCTGCAGAAATGGCTGTGGCTGGCGTTTTTTGCCTCCTTTGCCGTCAAGGTCCCGATGTGGCCGGTGCATACCTGGCTGCCCGACGCTCATGTGGAGGCCCCGACGGCTGGTTCGGTGATCCTCGCGGGCATTCTGCTGAAGCTCGGCGGCTATGGCTTTATTCGCTTCTCCTTGCCGATCTTTCCGCTCGCCTCGGCGTATTTCACGCCGCTGATCTTCGCGCTCAGCGCCATTGCGGTGATTTACACCTCGCTGGTGGCATTGGCGCAGATCGACATGAAAAAGCTGGTCGCCTACTCGTCGATCGCCCATATGGGGTTTGTCACGATGGGCACCTTTGCCGTGACCAGCGAGGCGGTGCAGGGCGCCGTCATCCAGATGTTGAGCCATGGGCTCGTCTCGGGTGCACTGTTTCTCTGCGTCGGCGTCCTCTATGACCGACTGCACACACACGAGATCGCCCGCTTTGGCGGGCTCGTGCACCGCATGCCGGCCTATGCCTTTGTCCTGATGGTGTTCACATTGGCGGCGATCGGACTGCCGGGCACCAGCGGTTTTGTCGGCGAGTTTCTGATCCTGCTCGGAACTTTCAGGGTCAACACGCTCGAATGCACCCTCGCGGCGACGGCATTGTTCCTCGGCCCGATGTACATGCTCTACATGTACCGGCGAGTGATCTTCGGCACGCTCACCCGCGCCGATCTCCGCGGCATGCTCGATCTGAGCACGCGCGAGAAGGCATTGTTCGTTCCGCTGCTCGTCCTGGTGATTTGGATGGGCGTCTACCCGATCTCGTTCCTGCGTCCGATCCAGGCATCCGTCGATCATCTGGTCCAGCAAGTGACGGCCGCCACCGAGGCGGCAGGCATGCGCCGCGCCAGCCTGCCTTAGGCCGCGGATCGGATGCCGGTACTTCCAGTTCCTGACATCGCGCCGGCGCTGTCCGAGATCATTCTCGCCGCCGGCGCGATGGCGCTGCTGATATTCGGCGCGATCAGCGGCGAAAAGTCGACGCGGACGGTTTCCTGGCTCGCCATCGCGGTGCTGATCCTCGCGCTCGTCGTTTCCCTGGCGCAGGGAGGCGAACGGCATCTCGGTTTCTACGGCATGTTCGTCACCGACGCTTTCGCCCTGTTCATGAAAGCCCTGGTGCTGATCGGCTCGGCGGTAACGATCCTGATGGGGATGCGCTACAACGAGGATCAGGGGATCGCCCGGTTCGAGTTCCCGGTCCTCGTGCTGCTGGCGACGACCGGGATGATGGTCATGATCTCGGCGAATGACCTGATCACCCTTTATGTCGGCCTCGAATTGCAGAATTTGGCGCTCTATGTCGTCGCCGCCTTCAATCGGGATTTCGACCCGATCGAGCGAAGCCGGGCTCAAATATTTCGTGCTCGGCGCGCTGTCGTCGGGAATGCTGCTTTACGGCGCTTCGCTGATCTACGGGTTTACCGGCACCACCGCCTTCAGCGAGATCGCCACGCTGGTAGCCGGCGGGGCGGCGCCTTCGGCCGGTGTCCTGATCGGCCTCGTTTTCGTCGTCGTCGGCCTCGCCTTCAAAGTCTCGGCGGTGCCGTTCCATATGTGGACGCCCGATGTCTATGAGGGCGCACCGACCCCGGTGACCGCTTTTTTCGCGGTAGCGCCGAAGATCGCCGCACTCGCCCTCTTTATTCGCTTTATGATCGAGCCGTTCGGTCCGTTGCTCGGCGAATGGCGTCAGGTCATCGTCTTTCTGTCGATCGCCTCGATGGTGCTGGGCGCGGTCGCCGCAATCGCCCAAGAAAGCATCAAGCGCCTGATGGCCTACAGCTCGATCAGCCATGTCGGCTATGCGCTGATCGGACTTGCGACCGGCACGGCGGCCGGCATACGCGGCGTGCTGGTCTATATGGCGATCTACCTCTTTATGACGGTCGGCACCTGGGCGGTGATCCTGTGCATGCGCCGGGACGGCCGCATGCTCGAGGGGATTTCGGATCTCGCCGGGCTGTCGCGTTCGCAACCGGGGCTCGCATTGGCCTTGGCTATTTTCATGTTCGCTCTGAGCGGGATACCGCCGACGGCAGGCTTCTTCGCCAAGCTCTACGTCTTTCTCGCCGCCATCGATGCCAAGCTCGCCGGACTGGCGGTCATCGGCGTCGTGACCAGCGTCGTCTCGGCATTTTACTATCTCCGGGTCGTCAAGGTCATGTATTTCGACGAGCCGGTCGGCGCCTTCGACCGGCCGTTGACCGCCGAACTCAAAGGTGTGCTGTTCGTCACCGCCGTGGTCACGTTGTTCTTCTTCATCCTTCCCGGTCCGATCGTCGGCGGCGCCGAAGCTGCCGCTGCGGCGCTCTTTGCCCGATGACCGAAAGGCAGCCGAGGCTGCCGCCGGACTATCGGCTACTTTGTTACGACTCGATCGGGAGTACCAACGACGAGGCAAAGCATCTGGCCCGCGATGGTGCGGAAGATGGTACCCTCGTGTGGGCGCTCGAGCAGAGCGCCGGTCACGGGCGTCGCGGGCGCGCCTGGAGCTCGCCGCGAGGCAATCTCTATCTTTCGCTGATTTTGCGGCCCGACTGCCCACTAGGCAGCGCGGCACAGCTTGGCTTTGTTGCGGCCTTGGCGGTGGGAGGTGCGCTTCGTGCAATACTGCCGCGAATTGAGCGACTAGCGTATAAATGGCCGAACGATGTGCTGTTGAACGGCCGTAAAATTGCCGGCGTTCTTCTCGAATGCGAGACGGTCGGGTCCGAGAAGCTCGGCTTTGTCGTGGTCGGCGTCGGGGTCAACCTGATAGCTTCGCCGCCAGGGACGGAATTCCCCGCGAGCTCCATTATGGAAGAAGGTTTGGGCGAGGTTATGCCAGAGGTAATGCTCGAGGAGTTCGCGGAGCATTTCCGATCATGGAATACGCGCTGGCGCGCAGAGGGCTTTGCGCCGGTTCGCGCATCCTGGTTGGCGGCCGCGGCGATCGCTCGCGGCGAGCCGATCCGGGTCCGCCTCGATGCCCTCGGCTTGTGCGGCCGCTTTCTCGATATCGATCACGAAGGAAACCTATTGCTCGACTGTGCGGGGGAATGCCGGCGCATCGCCGCCGGCGAGGTCTTCCCGGCCGGGTGAAGGGAGCGACATGCTTCTCGCGATCAATGCCAACAACACCAACACCGTATTCGCGATCTGGGATGGCGCCGATTTCAAGGGCAGCTGGCGCACGGCGACCGAGGGCAAACGTACGGCCGACGAATATGTCGTCTGGCTCGATCATCTATTGTCACTGGAAGGCCTGGCGCGGGGCAATGTAGATGGCGCGGTGATCGCCAGTGTCGTGCCCGACGTCAATTTCAATCTCGTTACGCTGTGCCGGAGATATTGCCATACAGATCCGCTCATCGTCGGCGAGAAGAGCGTGGCGCTCGGCACCAATGCATTGGTGGACCGGCCGGAGGAAGTCGGCGCCGACCGCCTGGTCAATACCATCGCGGCGCACGACCGGTACCGGGGTCCGCTCATCATTGTCGATTTCGGCACCGCCACGACCTTCGATGTGGTCGACCGGGACGGCAATTATTGCGGCGGCGTGATCGCGCCTGGGATCAACCTGTCACTGCACGCGTTGGAAATGGCGGCGGCGAAACTCCCCAGCGTTCGCATCCGTCGCACCGAGCGCGTTATCGGCAAGGACACGGTGAGCTGCATGCAGTCCGGCATCTATTGGGGTTACATCGGACTGGTGGAGGGGCTGGTGCAGCGCATCCGGGCCGAGCGTGGCGAGCGCATGGCCGTCATCGCCACCGGCGGGCTCGCCCCGCTGTTCGCCGGGGTTACTATTATCGACCATGTCGATCCCGATCTGACCTTGTGGGGGCTTCGCCTGATCTATCGCCGAAACCGCAACAAATGAACCATCCGCCTTTGCAGCCGGGGGCCCGGCCGGATTACCGCGACCCGGGCGCGCTCTTCTTTGTCCCGCTCGGCGGTGCGGGCGAAATCGGGATGAACCTGAACGTTTACGGGTATCGGGACGACTGGCTGATCGTCGATTGCGGCGTCACCTTCGGAGACGATTTGCAGCCGGGGCTCGAAGTCGTCATGCCCGATCCCGGCTTTATCGTCGAACGCCGCGATCGCCTGCTCGGGATCGTCGCGACGCATGCGCACGAGGATCATATCGGGGCCATTCCCTATCTCTGGAGGCAGCTGCGCTGCCCGATCTGGGCGACCCCGTTCACCGCCTCGTTCTTGCGCGCCAAGCTGGCCGAGACCGGGTTTGCCGATCAGGTCAAGATCAATGTCGTGCCATTGTCGGGCAGGTTCACGATCGGCCCGTTCGACCTCGAACTGATTACCCTCACGCACTCGATCCCCGAACCGAATGCGGTCGCCTTGCGCACGCCGGTCGGAACGGTATTGCATACCGGCGACTGGAAGTTCGATCCGGACCCGCTGATCGGCCCGACCGCGGACGAGGCCGCCTTGCGGAGGCTCGGCGACGAAGGCGTCCTCGCATTGGTCGGGGATTCGACAAACGCGCTGCGGCCCGGCACTTCCGGCTCCGAGGCGGAGCTGCGCCGGTCCCTGATCGACCTGATCGGGCGCTACGATGCGCGGGTCGCAGTCGCCTGTTTCGCCTCGAATGTTGCGCGGCTCGAGACGATTGCGCGCGCGGCGGCCGCCCATGGCCGGGAAATCGCGCTGGTCGGACGGTCGTTGTGGCGGATCGACAAGGCCGCCCGCGAAAACGGTTATCTGACGGACCTGCCGCGTTTTCTGACCGAGGATGAGGCGGGCTATATCCCGCGCGACCGCATCTTGATGATCTGCACCGGCAGCCAAGGCGAGCCTCGCGCGGCCTTGTCGAGGATCGCCCGCGACGATCACCCGCACGTCACGCTCGAAACCGGGGATGTCGTCATCTTCTCGTCGCGCATCATTCCGGGCAATGAGAAGCCGATCAACCGGCTGCAGAACGCGCTGGTCCGGCTCGGAGTGGAGATTGTTACCGAGGAGGACCATTTCGTCCACGTCTCCGGGCATCCGGCCCGCGACGAGCTGGTCCGCATGTACCAAATGGTCCGCCCGCAAATTGCCGTTCCGGTGCACGGCGAAGCCCGCCACCTGATCGCACATGCCGAGCTCGCCGGCGAGTGTCAGGTTCAGCAGCCGCTCGTCATTCAGAACGGCGACGTGGTCCGGCTCGCGGCGAGCGGCGCCAGGGTCGTCGACGAGGTACCGGTCGGCAGGCTCGCCAGCGACGGAAAGGGTTTGCTGCCGGTCGACGGCACAGCGCTGAAGGACCGCCGTCGCGTCACTTTCAACGGCAGTGCCGTTGCCACCTTGGTCCTCGATCGCCGCGGCGAGCCCCTAGCGCCGCCGACGATCAGCACGATCGGCGTAGTTGAACCGGCTGCCGCCGAAGCCGCGGCTCCCGCCTTGCGCAGCGCCGTCGAACGCGCGCTCGACGAACTGCCGGCGAGCCTGCGCCGCGACGACGAGGCCGTGCGCGATGCGGCTCGCCGCGCTCTGCGCCGCATCCTCAACGAACGCTTCGGCAAGCGGCCATTGGTCGAAATTCATCTGGTCAGGGTTTGAGCTGAAATGGTCGCCCGAGATGCCCCTCACCCCGTCCCTCTCCCCGCAAGCGGGGCAAGGGAGCAGGCGGATATTCCCTCGCCCCGCCTGCGGGGAGAGGGCTAGGGTGAGGGGCATCGTCCACCAATGATTGGCAGACTCAACCATGTCGCGATCGTCGTGCCCGATCTTACGGCGGCGAGCGCGACCTACCGGCATACCCTCGGCGCTCGCGTCTCGGAGCCATGCGCGCTCCCGGCGCATGGCGTCACCGTCGTCTTTGTCGAATTGCCCAACACCAAGATCGAGCTGCTCGAGCCGCTCGGCCAAACCTCGCCGGTAAAGGCTTTTCTCGAGCGTAATCCGGCGGGCGGAATGCATCACATCTGCTACGAGGTCGACGACATCATCGAAGCGCGGGATCGGCTGCGGGCGGAAGGCGCGAGAGTGCTCGGTGATGGCGAGCCGCGGCTGGGCGCGCACGACAAGCCGGTGCTCTTTCTGCACCCGAAGGATTTTTGTGGAACCCTCATCGAGCTCGAGCAGGCATGAGGCAGGCTCAGCGCCGCGCAGCCGGTGATGGCTTGGGTCACCGGAATTGTCGTCTACGTGCTCGTCTGGTGGATCACGCTTTTTGCCGTGCTGCCGCTGTGGGTGACGCCGGCCGAACCGGACGACCCGGGTCACGGGGCGGGAGCGCCGCAACAGCCACGACTGTTGCTGAAGATGGCGATTACAACGGGAGTTTCGGCGCTCATCTGGTTGGCAATATACCTGTTGGTGAGATCTCCCTGGCTGAGCTTCCGCGAGCCGTGAGTTGAGCGCTGCCTATTGCCGGATCGCGCCTGGGCATCCGGTGCACGGCCTCTATCATGATGGCGAATACGGTTTCCCGACCAGCGAGGAGAGCGTGCTGTTCGAGCGGCTCGTCCTCGAGATCAACCAGGCGGGATTGTCCTGGCTGACGATCCTCAAGAAACGGGAGGCGTTTCGCGCGGCCTTTGCGGATTTCGACGTCGACCGTGTCGCGGCTTTCGGGCCGGCCGATACCGACCGCCTGCTCGCCGATTTGGGGATCATCCGCAACCGGCTCAAGATCGAAGCGGCAGCCGAGAATGCGCGGCGCATCCAGGCGCTGCGAAAGTCGCACGGGTCGCTCGCTGGCTGGCTCGACACCCACCACCCGCGATCGCTGCAGGAATGGACGCGGCTCTTTCGGCAGACCTTTCGCTTCACCGGCGGGCAGATCGTCAACGAGTTTCTGTTGAGCGTCGGTTACCTGCCCGGAGCGCATGAACCGGATTGCCCGGTCTTTGGCCGAATCCTCGATCTGTCGCCGCCTTGGGCGCGGACGAGCGCAGCCGCACCGACGCCCGCCCGAGTTTGACGATCGGTAATGATTTTATCAGAAGCTCTGCGAGACAATGCCCCATTGAAGGTGGCGTGGATGTCCTTGCGGCAGAGATACCTCAGGGTTCTTTTGCAGATCATGCCGGCCGGCGCGGTCGGCGTGTCGCTGCTGCTCGGCGCCGCCGCGCCGGGCGACGCCGCGCAGCATCCAGCGGACTCGCGATTGCCAGCCGCGCACCGATCCCCTGTTGCCGAACGGCTGGCCGCCATTCGCCAGGCGGTTTCCGACATTGCCGGAGACGCCGTCAGGTCGCGCCCCGGCGAGCAGCAGCTCGCCTGGGGTAATTGGTGGCGCAACGGTGGATGGCGAAACGGCGGCTGGGGCAATTGGCGCAATGGCTGGCACAATGGCGGCTGGCACAATTGGTGGCACAATTGGTGAGCGCCGCTGGGTTTGACCGGAGGCAGTATCTCTTGTTATAAAAGGCGCGGGAGATGTCGCGCATCCGCTTAGGCGATGTTTGATCAGGGGAGGGGTTTCATGTCGCTGCGGCAGAAATACGTCAAGATCCTGTCCGGTATGCTTCCCGCCGGAGCGGTCGGCATGTCGTTGTTGCTCGGCTCGACGCCGCCAAGCGTCGCCAACGAGCATCCGGCGGCCTCCCAACCTTCGGCCTCAGATAAGGATCGATTGTCGGAACGGTTGGCCGCCATCCGGGAAGCCGTCTCCGAGGTTGCTGAACCCGGTGGCGCAGCCGCCAAGCCGGACGCCCGAAATCGCCAGCTCGCCTGGGGAAATTGGTGGGGGGGCTGGGGCTACCGGCCATGGGGTGGCTACGGCTGGCCGAACTGGAACAATTGGCGCAACTGGAACAATTGGCGCAACTGGTGGAACAACTGGTAGCCTGACTGGCGAGGTCAGTGGCGAGCCGCCTCGTGCCGACCATAGAGCTGCTGGTCGTTCAGCCCACGCCGTTCTGCAATATCGATTGCCGGTACTGCTACCTGCCGGAGCGCAGTTCGAGGGCGGTCGTTGCGCCGGACACCCTATCTAACCTCTTCTCGCAGATATTCGCGTCAGGTTGGGTGCGGGACTGTCTGTCGGTAGTATGGCATGCTGGCGAGCCGCTGGTCCTGCCGGTCGAGTTCTACCGCAATGCCTTTCGCACGATCGAGGCGCTGAAGCCGGCGGAGCTGACGGTGGCGCATTCCTTCCAGACGAATGGGACATTGATCGACGAGGCGTGGTGCGATTTCTTCGCCGAGCACCATGTTAATATTGGAGTCAGCATCGACGGACCAAAACGGCTGAACGACCGCAACCGCGTAACCCGTGCCGGACGCGGCACCTTCGACAAGACGATCGCCGGCATCCGCTTGCTGCGCCGTCGCGGGGTCCCGTTTCACGTCATTTCGGTGCTGTCGCCGGGCAGCATGCTGGTGCCCGCGGAGATGTTCGATTTCTACGTTGCTGAGGGCATCGAGCAGGTGTGCTTCAATGTCGAAGAATCCGAGGGCGACCACGTCTCGCAGTCCTTTGCCAACAGTGATATCGAGGCGGCCTATTACCGGTTCTTGAGCGAGTTCTGGCGGCTGTCGTCGGCTATGCCCGGCAAAATCACGTTCATCCGTGAAATCGAGCACGCACTGCAGCAGGTGATCCGCCCCAAGGATGCGCCATTCGGCAATCAGCTGGTCGAGCCTTTTGCAATCACCAGCATGGATTGGGCCGGCAACATTTCGACATTCTCGCCCGAGCTGCTCGGGCTGAAGAATGCGCAATATGGTGATTTCCTGTTGGGGAACGTCAATCGTGACCGGCTCGTCGATTTGCCGCAGCGCGCGAATTTCGCAAGGATGCTCGAAGACATTGAAGCAGGCGTCGCGATGTGCCGCGACAGCTGTGAGTATTTCAGTGTGTGCGGCGGGGGTGAGCCGGTCAACAAGCTCGCCGAGAACGGGACCTTCATCAGCACCGAGACCACCTATTGCCGCCTGACCAAGATGCGGGCAATCGATCTCGTGCTCGATGCGCTGGAGCGCGTGCAGCCGAGCCTGTCCGACCGGAACACTCCACGTATTCCTTGCATCGAGACGGCTGCGCGGGCGCCGGATCACAGCGCCCGCTGGGGATGAACACTGGCAATTCGGAGGATGTGATGAATAACAAGTTCCCCCGCTTGGGCGCGTTTGCAATAGCTGCTGCGCTGCAGGTCGGTGTGGCCGGGCTCGCATTCGCCCAGGGTGGTCCACCGCCGTCCGGCGCGGCCGGGCAGCCGCCAGGCTACGCTGGCGGCGCCCCAGGACAGATGGCCGAACCCACCCAATCGAGCGCAACGACGCCGGGGACAGAGCTTCCGGTGCTCTACGTCACCAGCGTCGAGGTTATGCGGACTTCAACGGAGCCCAAGCTCGATATCGTTCGCGTGACGGGATTGATCGGATCGCAGGGCTGGAGTGCCCCGCAACTGGTCCCGACATTTGTCGGAAAACCTTTGGATGGGGTCCTCGATCTGCAATTCATCGCGACTGAGCCGCAGCAGACTCAGTCGGCCGAAGGCTTTGTGCCTATTGGCGCGGTTTTTCCATTGGAGGAGGGCCACCTATTCAAAGGGGTGCGCGTGCGTGCCTCCGAGAATGCAATCGAAGTCAAGCAGATGCCGGGGATGAACCAAGCGCAAATCACCGTCAACGACTGTAAGGACTGCATCGGCAAGAAGTTTGTCGAACATGGCCAGGCGCAGCCCGGCCAGCAGGGGGTCGTCCGTCAGGAGGATCTCCCGAAGGTGTTGCGGTGGATCGTACCGTCGCGCGGCATCAGAGGCATCACCCATAATCCGAACCGGCTCAACCTGATCCTCGGCGACGACAACACGATCATCGCGGCGTACTGGGAATAGCCTGCGCAATCCTCAGTCTTCGATCGAGGCGGCGAGGATCAGGCTCAGCTGACAAAGCGGCCGGCCGGTTTCCGCTGCCCAGGCATTGAAGGCGCACTGGACCGCGGTGCGATCCTTGCGGCTTTTGGGCGGCGCATCGACGGCGCCCCAATGCTTCAACGCTGCGGTCACCGAGGGGGTCAAAATAAACGTGTCCTTGCCGACCATGCGCAGAAATGTCGGACCGGAATTCCCGCCCATCTGGCTGAAGCGTTTGGCAAGCGTCTCCCACAGCTCGACAATTTCGCTCCTCGGCCAGTCGGCCAGCCAGGACCCAAAGCTGCCATGTTCTTCAGCAACCGCAATCATTGCGGCGGCATTGTCGCGCACCGATTTGAGCTTGCCCCAATGGCGGATCAGCCGGGCGTCGCCGAGCAGCGCCTCCATTGCCTCGTCCGACATCGCGCGCACGCGGCGCGGCGCGAAACCGTTGAACACCTCCTCGAAAGCTGGCCATTTAGCGTCGACGAGGCTGTGCTTGAGACCGGCCCGGAAAATCCTGAGCGACATCTGCGACAGATAGCGGTCATCGGGCGCTGCTTTCAGTTCGGCGGCCGAGCGCGCCTGCGGCAGGCGCGCTTCGAGCGCCGCCGCGCCGAGACGGGTGCGTGCCGCCTCGAGAATCGGGGTGAAAGGAGGCGCCGTCATCAGTCTGCCTCCACCATCACGCCTTGCGAGCCACAGCGTAGATTACGTTGGTCTCGACGGAAGTGACGTTGTGCGAGCGTATCCACGCGAGATTGGCGTTGCGCAACCGTTCGGCCATTTCCGGCTCCATCTGATCGACCGTCCAGCGGTAGCCGGACCCGAGCACCATCGTCCACCAATCTTCCGCCGAGCGCAGCGCTTGCCTGCCGTCCTCGGCGACGATCTCCGCCTCAGCGATCCCGGCTTCCGTGAAAAGCTTACGCAATGACGCAGGGTCCGCATTGCGGTCCCATGGGTTGAACGAGGCGTGGAGATCGGGGCGCAATTCCTTGACCGCCCGCCACCAACCGGTAGAACCCGGCTCCCACACTCGCGGCCCCCAGGTAGTAATGGCCAGTTGGCCGTTGGGCCGCACCATCCGCCACAGTTCTCTGATCTGCTTCGCTACGTCCGGCACAAAGAAGATCGCGAATACACAGATTACCGCATCGAAATGCTGGTCCGGGTAGCCCAAATTCTCCATGTCGCCGAGGCGGAATTCGATATTCTCGAGTTTCCGGCTTGCCGCCTTGCGCCACGCGATTTCGAGCAGACGGTCGGCGAGGTCGACCGCGATCACCTTGCCCTTTGGTCCGACCTGCAGCGCGGCGGGGACTGCCGACGCGCCGGTACCGCAGCCGACGTCGAGGACGGTCGCACCGGGTGGGAGCGCGAGCCACTGGACGGTGCGCCCGCCATATTTCGCCCACAGACCGAGCGCCTCGTCGTCAAAGTGATCCGCGGCGGCGTTATAGGCCGCCGCCGCTTTCATTTTGACCGGATCCGTGATCGTCGGCATCGGACCCTCTGCCCTCTCAACGGTCGAGCCAGACGTCTTCCATGCGCCAGCCATTATAGATGCTGTTGACCTGCAGGTTGAGGCCCTTCAGCTCAGGCCGCCAGCAGGTGCCCTGGCGCATATGGTAAAGGATCGGCCGCACCACATCTTCCTGCAATTTGCTGTCGATCTGCCACACCAGATGCTTGCGCTTTTCTTGGTCGGGCTCCATCGATTGCCGGTCTATCAGCTTGTCGAGCTCGCGGTTGCAGTACTTCGTGTAATTGCGGTTCGAAGTCGCAGATGTAGTTCTCATAGAAGTTTTGGTCGGGATCGTCGAGCCCGCTACCGACGAGGCTCTGCGCAAAGGTGAAGTCCCCGCGGATCAGCCTTGGCAGCCAATTTGCGGTCTCGACCAGCTCGATCTCGGTATCGATCCAGATCTGCTTCAATTGGTCGCTGAGGATGGCCACCGGGTCGCGGTAGATCGGCAGGTTGCGGGCCGAGATCTTGACCGCGAGCCGCTTGTCCGGCCCGTAGCCAAGCGACTGCATGATCTTGCGCGCCTCCTCGCGGCTCTTCTGCAGGTCGGGGTCGTAGCCCGGCAACTTCTCCATCATCTCCTTCGGCATCGCCCATAGGCCTTCGGGCGCCGGCAGCATCGCCGTTCCGATGTCGCCCTGGCCCTCGCCGAGAATATCGATAAAGGCCTTGTGGTCGATCGTCATCGCGATCGCCCGGCGCAGATCGAGATTGTCGAAGGGCGGCTTCCGGGTGATCAGCAAATTCGGCGCGACATTCTCCGGCGTTACCTCGCAGATCGCCTGGGGCATTTGGCTGTGCACGTCCTTCAGCATCGGGATCGTGACCTCATAAGGGAAGGTCATGTCGAATTGGCCGGCCATGAAGGCGAGCATCGCAGTGGAGCGGTTCGGGATGATCGTCCACTCGGCGCCGTCGAGATAGGGGCGGCCGGGTTTCCAGTAATCCGGGTTGCGCGTCACCTTGATCGACTGGTTGGCCTTGAACTCGACAAATTTGAACGGGCCCGTGCCGATCGGATGCGCCCGCATCTGCGCCGGCGACACGTGGCAGGGATAAATCGGCGTGAACCCCGCGGCGAGCAATTCGATAAACGCCGGCTGGGGCCGCTTCAGGTGAAATGTCGCCTGCCGGTCGCCCTCAGTCGTGACCTCTTTGAGGTTGATCCACCACGCCTCGCGGGCATTGACCCGAAGCTTCTCCTTGGCCTTTCCTTGCACCAGATCAAATGTGCATTTGACGTCCGCCGCGGTGAACGGCTTCCCGTCATGCCATTTGACGCCGTCGCGCAGTTTGAACGTGAGTTCGGTCCCGTCCTCGCTCCACGACCAGCTCTCGGCAAGGTCGGGAACGATCGACTTCAAGCTGTTCTGCTTTACGTTCGGGTCGAACACGACGAGGTTGTTGAACACCCCCATGATCGGCGCGACGATCGAGATCGTCCCCTCTTCGAGGATCGACATATTCCCAGGGCTGTCCCGGTGCCACACGCGCAGGATGCCGCCTTGTTTTTGGGCCTGCGCCGTATCGGCGATAATCAAGCCGAGCAAACCCGCCGCCGCCGCGGCGCATCGAGCAATTTTCACCTGTTTCCTCCGACTGCGAGATCGGTTCCCACCGCCGAAACAACAGTGGCGCTTGCGCTCGGTCAATCCGGAATCGGTCGAGCATAGGGGCCATGCGTGCTTGGGGCGCTCGGCACCATGGAGTATGCTCGACGAAGCGGAATTTGAGGAGCTGCGGTCATGAAGCTGATGTGGTTTCACCTGATGCCCTACACCGAATTGCCCGAGGATTTCCGCGAGAAGCACCCGTCGGTGTGGGTCGACATTCATTCCTCGCTGTTCGACCCGCGGCGTGCGCATCACATGTACAACGACTTCATGGACGAGCTCGAATTCGCCGCCGAATGCGGCTTCGACGCAGTCTGTGTCAACGAGCACCACTCGAACGGCTACGGGCTGATGCCCTCGCCCAATCTGATCGCCTCGGCGTTGTCCCGCCGCACCACGGACACGGTGCTGTGCGTGATGGGCAATTCACTGGCGCTCTATAACCCGCCGACCCGCGTCGCGGAAGAATTCGCGATGATCGACTGCATCTCCGGCGGGCGGCTGATCGCCGGCTTTCCGGTCGGGACGCCGATGGACACCTGTTTCGCCTATGGCCAGAACCCGAGCATGCTGCGCGACCGCTACTACGAAGCGCACGACCTCGTGATGCGCGCCTGGACCGAACAGGACACCTTTGCGTTCAACGGCCGCTTCAACCATCAGCGTTACGTGAACATCTGGCCGCGCCCGGTGCAGAAACCGCACCCGCCGGTGTGGATCCCGGGCGGCGGCTCGGTCGAGACGTGGCAATGGTGCGCGCAGATGGACTACGTCTACGCGTATCTGTCCTATTTCGGCTTTAAGGACGGCCGCGCCACGATGCACGGCTTCTGGGAGGAGATGGACCGGCTCGGCAAGGAGCGGAACCCCTATCGCGCCGGCTTTCTGCAATCCGTCGGGGTCGCCGAGAGCCGCGAGGAGGCAATGCGGCTCTACCGCGAGCCGGCGGAGTATTTCTACGGCCGGTGCCTCCGCGTCGACCCGCGCTGGGCGATGCCGCCCGGCTATATCACCGAGGCGACGCAACGCGCCGGCATCATCGGCCAGATCGGCCGCGCCGCGAGCCTCCAGGCCCGCCAGGCGGCGCGCGCGACGACGCGAATGGAGGACATCGTCGAGCGGGGCTACGTCGTGATCGGCTCACCCGAAGAGGTCGTCGAGCAACTGACCGAGCTGGCGACCGACCTCAATGTCGGCCACCTGATGCTGCTTATGCAGTTCGGCAGCATGGGCAAGGACCTCGCCGCCTACAACACCAAGCTCTTCGCCGAGCAGGTATTGCCAAAGCTGCGCGGCCTTTTCAGCGAATGGGAAGACAAATGGTGGCCGCAGCCAATGCCGCGCCCCGAACGCGCCGAAATCCCGGCCTTTCAAGCGCCCTTTGCGGCCGAATAGCAGGAAGTCTCCGTGCCGGTGGTAGGATGGGTTGAGCTTGGCGAAACCCATCATCTCGCCCCTTTTGGGAAGCATCGGTGGGGTTCGCGTTGAGGCTGGGCGGGAATCCCTAATCGGTTGGATCGGCGCAGTGCGTCCTTCGAGACGGCCGCCTGCGCGGCCTCCTCAGGATGAGGAATTTTCTGAATGCCATCAAAGGCATACCCTCATCCTGAAGAGCGCCCGAAGGCCGCGTCTCGAAGGACGCAAGACGGTGATGCACCCCTTCCTCTCAATTCTTGCCCAGCCGCGTTGCTCAACCCACCCTACGTGCTGGTAAACCAGCACGAAATCGACCTGCTCCCGGGCGTCCATGACCGCGCGAGAACGCGGGCAAGGTCCCCTGCATTGTGGTACCGGCGGAAAATTCCCAGACCGAACAGACCAACTACTAGGATGGCGAGTGACGATGGCTCGGGGACCGGATCGATTGCCAAAAAGCCGGGTTGAGCAAAACTCAACGTCGATGTGAACAGGTCTGTACTGCTGTCGGTTGTCCCGAATGCGGTTAATGTGCCGTTGAAGCTTGCGAGCGTATCGCCGCTGCCAAAGGCGTATAAAGCCGTGACCACGTCGCTGTTTGCACTGTCGTGGGAGAGCTCCAGCTCGAGTTGAGGGTCGGCCAGCTCCGCGGGCGTCAGGGCCACCTGACTGATTATTGTGGTCTGATTGTTGACTTCGTCGAGCCATCTGAACTGCAGCACGGGACCGGTATTCGTCTGAACTATCCGCACCTGTAGTTCCCGACCTGGGGTAGCTGCAGTGTTGGTCAGGTAGAGACCGTATGTCCCCGATATGACCGAGGGAACTGCAAGATCGAACAAGCCGGTGGCAGAGAACGTGTTCGCCGGCGTCAAAGCGTTCGGCGCGGTGGAATTCGACCCGCTTATCAGGCCGGCGTTAACCTCCTGGATCAGCGGGGTGAGGGGCGGGGACTGAGCTATCAATATGCCGTTGCCGGTATTCAGCTGCGCCTGGCCGTTATTGGCGGTAGTTTCGGGGATCGAGCCAATAACGTGATAGTTGGCCACAGTGCCGTCCGAAAAGGTCGTTCCCGACGGGAGGAAGGCTCCCGACCCGCCGTTCAGCGTGATGTTCCGGTTGAAACTATCATCAAAGATGGTCGTCCCGTTGCGCACGACGGCCACCTCGTCGAGATTGACGACGGTGGCCGCCGCTTCGAGTGAATAAGCTTGCGTTACGAGGACAGCTAACAGAAGTGCAATGGTAATTCCGCAAGCGTGGCGCATTTTCGACTCCTCCTTGCGAGGGCGATGTCTTCTGGGTCCTTGCTGTCGCTGAGCTGCGCCTTCTGGAGAACCTACAGTTTTCTCTTGGACCTGCGGCGCAGACCGAATAGGCCAAGCAAGCCAGCCGCCAACAGAGCTATCGACGAGGGCTCGGGAGCCGGGGCGACACTCAGCTCCGAGTTGGGAAAGCCGAAACTGTTGCTGTCGCCCGGGGTGACACCGAAATGTGTGAACGTACCCTGCGGATAGTATCGGAACTGATCCGGCGCGCCCACTTGGAAAAGATCCACTTCTGAAGTTCCCGGGAACGTCGACGAAGAGGGAATGAAATCGACGCCGGTAATGGGATTAAGGGGGTTTGCAAAGGCGAGTTGCGCGACACCGACCATGGTATCCGTTGTGATGAACGTCGGAGAAGTCATAGACAAACAGCGTGAAGTTATTGGCCGGATTTAACACCGTGTACATTACGTCAGCGTCAACTTTCGAAGCCGTTGCTAACAAAAGACCTGAAACGAAGAGCAGGGGAATGGCGGTCTTTGGCATGGCGGTTACTCCGACGGTTAAACCGAAGGCGGCTGACGCTGCGGAAATGAACTGCCGTCGATCACGGTCGTGCCCAGCCTCATCGGTTATGTCCAAAGCCGACCGGCTGCGCCGAGGTCGAACTCGAACAGTAATGGTAGGATGGGTTGAGCCTAGCGAACCCGTCATCTTGCCCCTTTTTGGAAGCATCGGTGGGGTTCGCGTTGCTCAACCCACCCTACGTGCTGTCGGCGCCACCGCGAATGGCGCCGCCGGTCGTTTCAAACTGGGCTGAGCTGCCGACGAGCCCTGTCAGCCGGGATCAACAAAACAGTCGGTGCAGTGGGGGGCGACCCTGATAAGGGGTATTTTCAATTTAGATTTGGCTTCGATGCGGGCGCCCGGCAGGGGAGCGACAACATCGGAGCCGGCCAACGTCAGCCGATACACGGTGGGGTTGGAGATTGTCGCGAACGCCGCTGTAGTAAGCGCCGCAACCGAGATGAAAGCGGCGATCACAGTGAATGCGCGAGTGCTTCGAAGAGCGATGTTCATTTGCTTCTCCTCGTGCGTTGCCGAACTCGAAGGATGCGGCTATTGCGCGAAGGGCGCTATGAGGCGGCGATAAAAAATTCTAAATTGTGATAAATTCCCGAAAATTTGGACGCGCGTGGGAGACGCAGCCATGGAAGCGCTCGCCGCCGGGGACGTCTTTCTGTTCGAAGGCTTCCGTCTCGATCGGCGCGGCGGCGGCCTCTTCCGGCGCGACGAGCGCGGTGATTTCGTCCCAATGGCGATGGGCTCGCGCGCGCTCGATGTTCTCGGGGTGCTGGTCGAGCGGCCAGGCGATCTCGTCTCCAGGGACGCGATCATCGCTGCAGTCTGGCCGGCGACGGTGGTCGAGGACGCCAACCTGAACATGCAGATCGCAGCGCTTCGCCGGGTTCTCGACGAAGGCCGAGCGGAGGGTAGCTGCATTCAGACAATCCCCGGGCGCGGCTACCGCTTCATCGCACCGGTGACCCGGCGCGACCCTACCCCTTCGTCAGAGTCCATCCGACCTTCCAACAATGGGAGCGGCGGGCTGATTATCGACAACGCGCGACTGCCTGGTCCAGGCGTTATGGGTCAGTTCGATGCCCGGCCGCCGGCACCAGTATTGCGAGCACGGTATTGGCTTCGGGGCGGCATCGCGGCGGCGCTCATCGGCGCCCTGGGCCTCGTAGCCGCCGCGGTTGGCTGGAATTGGCACCGCCCTGGTTCGGCGACGCACGTCCGGCGCCTCGCCTGTCGATTGTCGTGCTGCCCTTTAGCAATCTCAGCGACGACCGCGAGCAGCAATATTTCGCGGACGGGATCACCGAAGACCTGACGACTGATCTCTCGCGGCTCTCGCACATGTTGGTGATCTCGCGGAATACCGCGTTCACCTACCGGAACAGGCCGGTCGACACAAAGCAGATCGGCCACGAGCTGGGCATCCGCTATGTGCTCGAAGGGAGCGTCCAGCACTCGGGCAACGAGGTCCGCGTCAGCGCCCAGCTGATCGATGCCGCGACCGATACGCATCTCTGGGCCGAGCGGTTCGACCGCGGCATTGGCGATCTGTTCGCGCTGCAAAACGAGATTACCGGCCGGATCGGAAATACTCTCAACCTGGAGCTGATGGCCGGAGAGGCCGCCCGGCCGACCATTCATCCCGACGCGCTGGACTACATTTTTCACGGACGCGCCGGGCTTTTCGGAAAGACCTTGTCGCGTGAAAATTCTGCGGAGGCGATCAGCCTCTTCGCGCACGCGTTGGCGCTCGATCCGCAATCGGCCGAGGCACAGACCTATTTGGCGGGCGCATTGGTGAACCGAGTGATCACGTCCATGACCAACTCGGCCGCGGCCGACCTCGCGCGTGCAGAAGAGCTGATCGACCAAGCTTTGCCGGCATCGCCCCGCTTCTCCTATGCGCATTACGTCAAGGCCTCCGTGCTGCGCGCGCAGAACCGTTGCGAGGAGGCTCTTCCGGTATTTGAGACCGCTCTCGCGCTCCGTCGGAACATGGTGGGCGCATTACAGGGTCTCGGCTGGTGCAAGCTCGTCACCGGGTCGATCGACGAGGTGATCCCGCTCGAGGAGCAAGCCATTCGCCTCAGTCCCCGCGATCCCAACATCGGTTATCGTTACCTCCTAATTGGGACCGTACATTTGCTGCAATCGCGCACCGACGAAGCGATCGTCTGGCTGGAAAAAGGGCGCGGCAGCATGCCTGCCGTGCCGGTCTTGCACCGAGGGCTCGCCGCCGCCTATGCGCTCAGGGGCGAGAGCGAACGCGCCGCCGCCGAACTTGCTGAAGCCCGCAAGCTGAACCGAGATCTTTATTCAAGCATTGCCCAAATGAAGGTCGGTGGATCGCGGGTGGTGCCGAAGATCCGTGCCCTGTACGAAGCCACCTATTTCGCCGGCCTCCGCAAGGCAGGAATGCCGGAGGAGTGAAGCGGACCGGAATAGCGGCATAAGATCGCCACAGTCGCATTGTATGTTCACGAATTGGCCGCGATGAGAGACGTTATGCGCGTCGCAACCATTCAGCGAAACGTCGCTGCTGATTTGCTGCAGGTGCGTAGCATCGTGGCCATCGCGTGCCCACGAGCGGGTCACGAAATTATGATTTGAGGAGTTGGGCATCCCTGATCTCGACCTGATAAAACAGGCGTAACAGGCGCGTTCCCTGCCCCGAACCGGCCGTTCTGATTTTGACAAACCAAGGGGGAGAGACGTTATGAAACACACTATCGCAGCCCTGCTGACGGCAGGCGGGTTCCTCGCCGCGTCCCTCTTGGCCGTACCGACGGCGCAGGCCGCGGACGTCCTGACGCTGACTTCGCCGGCGATCCAGGACAACGGCACCTTGGCGATAAAAAATGCGTGCAGCGACAAGCAGAGAAGCCCGAATTGCGTCGGCGAGAACATCTCGCCGCCGCTCGCCTGGTCGAACCCGCCGGACGGCACCAAAAGCTTCGCCCTCCTGCTGTTCGATCCCGAAGGTCGCGCCCCGGCCGGCGTATCGCATATGGTGGTCTATGGGATCCCGGCCGACGTGAAGGGCTTTGCCGAGGGCGAACTCAGCAAGCCCTCGGACAAGTTCGTCGGCGGCAAGAGCACGATGAACCAGGCGGTCTACTGGGGCCCAGGCACGCCGCCGAACACCGATTGGCACCACTATACCTGGACCCTAATCGCCACCGACCTCGACCCGAGGCGCTGCAGCCGGGTATGACGCGCGAGGAATTGGCCGCTGCCTTCAAGGACCATGTGAAGGGCTCGGCCGGCCTGGTCACCCGGTTCCGTCACCCGACCTGATTGACGGTGCAGTTACGACGTCAGGCAGTGCCTCGGAACGCCGTGGTCGAGAGGTTCCGCGGTGGGACCCTCGTGGGGGACACCCTCGTCGGGATCGGCGCCAACCATCGTGATGCCTTCGGTGCGCGGCTCCTGCTGGGGATCCTTGCCCGTAATGATCGCGTCACCGGAGACGACTTCATTGCGCCAAGGCCAGATCATCCGGAAACGCTCGAGCCGCCGTCCGGTGCCGCCGGAAACATAAACTGTGGAACTCAACAGAAAGCTCCGGTCAGCGATTTCCGCACCGACGGTTTCGTGCGTTTGCGCCCAGATCACCGTCTCGCCACGGAACCAAGCGTTGAGAGCCGCAGTGTCGTCGTGCTCGCCGTCGCCCCACAGCAGGTGGGGCGCCGCAGCGCATTTCGATTGCTCTTCAGCCTTCGCCGCGGAAAGCGCGAGGAGAGCTGCGAACAGAGTTGCCGCGAGAAGCTTCACCCCTTTGGGTCCTCCAGGCTGAACATTTCGGACTGATCATCATAGGCGAAGATTTCTGCGTAGCGGCCCCAATCTATCACGGCATCGAGCGTCTCCTCGGCCGCCGCATCGCTCAGATAGTCTTCCAGCTCCTGCTCGAACCGCACACGCGGCGCGCGGTGGCCGGGGCGCTCGTCGAGCACGCGCTTGATGTGCTGGGCCAGCGGCACCGACGCAAGCAGATGGCGCGCAAAAATCTCTTTGCGCGTCTGCGTGTCGAGGTCGGCGAAGTGGCGCGCCGCGGCGCTCAGCAGAATGTCACCGTCTTTGATTTCGGCAAACCCGAGGTAGTGGAGGATTTCGGCGACCGGGAACAACTCGTCGATCTCGAACTGCAGGGTGCGCGCGATTTCCGGCAGATCCGCCTTGCCGTCATAGGGCGGGGCGGCGACGGTCTCGATGAGACCCGCTATCATATTGGTCGACACCGGCGGCAATCGGCTGCCGATCTGCAATTTGGCGCCCTGCTCGGCGGCTCCGCTGGTCGCTCGCGCCGTCATCTTCGCATAAATGTCATCCACCAGCTGACGAAAGGCTGTGTCGAGACGGTTGCGCGGGTGCGGGAACGTGACCTCGACTTCGGCTGCGACGCGTCCCGGGTTCGAGGAAAACAGCAGGATGCGGTCGCACATGAAGACGGCTTCCTCGATATTGTGAGTGACCAGCAGCATCGATTTGATGGGCAGCCGTCGCTCCACCCACAGATCGAGAAGATCGGTACGGATCGTCTCGGCGGTCAACACGTCGAGGGCCGAAAAGGGCTCGTCGAGCAACAGAATAGTAGGCTCGACGACGAGAGCGCGGGCAAAGCCGACGCGCTGGCGCATGCCGCCCGACAATTCGCGCGGGTAGGCCGATTCGAAACCGTCGAGGCCGATGAGATCGATTGCAGAAAGCGCACGGCGGCGGCTTTCCTTGGCCGGCACGCTGAGGGCCTCGAGCCCCGCTTCGACATTCTGCAGAACGGTCAGCCACGGGAAGAGCGCGAAGGTTTGAAACACCATCGCGATCCCTTCTGCGGGGCCGTTGATTGGGCGGCCGCGATAGATCACCTCTCCGCCACTGGGCCGGATGAGACCGGCGATAATGCGCAACAGCGTCGATTTGCCGGAGCCGGAACGGCCGAGAAGACCGACGATCTCGCCCGCTCGCAGCGAAAGATCGACGTCCGCAAGAACGCGTACTTCGCCCGACCCGCGAGGAAACCCGCGGCTCACATCGTGCACCGTCAGGATCGGCTCGCCGATCGTCGTTTCACGCAGTGTTTCCGTCACGACCATTTCGATTTCTCAGTCGAGGCGCAGCCGCTCTTCCGCATAGGCATAGAGCGGCCGCCAGAGCAGGCGATTGAACATAGTCACCAGCAACGACATCACGGCGATCCCGAGCACGATCTTCGGATAATCACCGGCAGCCGTATTCTCGGCGATATAGGCCCCGAGGCCGTGCGCGGTGATCTTGGTATCGCCCCAGGATACCGCTTCTGCGACGATGCTCGCGTTCCATGCGCCGCCTGCTGCGGTGATCGCGCCGGTGATGAAATAGGGAAAGATCCCCGGCAACATGACTTGGCGCCACCATTGCCAACCGCGCATGCGAAAATTGGTCGCCGCTTCGCGAAAGTCGTTGGGGTACGCCATCGTGCCGGCAACTACATTGAACAGGATGTACCATTGGGTTCCGAGGATGATCAGCGGGCTTAGCCAAATGTCCGGGTTCAAGTGGAAACGGACGATGGCAACGACAAACACCGGGAACAGCAGATTGGCAGGGAAGGCCGCGAGGAACTGCGCCAATGGCTGGATCTTCTCGGCGAGGTGTGGCCGCAACCCGATCTCAACCCCGATAGGAACCCAAATCAAGGAGGCCACGGCAATCAGCACCACCACACGGGTCAGGGTGAAGAGGCCAAGTTCAAACGCATTGAGGACATCGCCCCAGTCCACGCCGGAGGCGACGTAACTGACTATTTTCCATGCTGCACAAGCCGCCGCTATCGCGACGACAACGAACCAAACAGCGTCGAGCGCTGCCGAGCGTGACTGGCCGACCCTCATCTTGCCCTCACGCAGCGGGGCGAAGCGCCACCGCGAAAGCGCGCCCACGGAGAGGCTTACCGGACTCGTGGCGGTGCGAAAGAGACGGCTGCGCTGCAAGAGATCGAGAAACCAGGAACCGGGCGCAGTCTGAGCGCCGGTTTGCTCGAAACGGAACTTATCGGCCCAGGCGACCAACGGCCGAAACATCAATTGGTCATAGAGGATGATGACGACGATCATCGTGAGCACGACCCAGCCGACGGCGGCCAGATCCTTTTCCGCCGTTGCCCGGGCGAGATAGGCACCGATGCCCGGCAATGTAATCGTCTGGTCGCCGACGGTGATCGCCTCGCTGGCCACGACGAAGAACCACCCCCCGGACATGCTCATCATCATGTTCCAGATGAGGCCCGGCATCGCGAACGGCACCTCGAGACGCCAGAAGCGCTGCCACGCGGAAAAGCGGAAACTCTGTGTCGCTTCCTCGAGGTCGCGCGGCACGGTGCGCAGCGACTGATAGAAGCTGAAGGTCATGTTCCAGGCTTGGCTCGTAAAGATCGCGAAGATAGCCGCGGCCTCTGCGCCCGCGACCCGGCCGGGAAACAGCGACATGAAGAAGACGACGGTAAAGGAAATGTAACCCAGCACCGGCACCGATTGGAGGATGTCGAGGAGCGGGACAAGAACGAGCTCGGCGCGCCGGCTCTTGGCCGCAAGCGTCCCATAGGTGACGGTGAAGAGCAGCGAAGCGGCCATCGCCGCCAGCATGCGCAGGGTGGTGCGCAGCGCGTATTCCGGCAGGTTGACCGGATCGAGCGAGACGACCGGTTCCTTCAGCGCCGATAGGGGCGCCAAAGTGTCGTGAGCGCCTTTGGCGGCAAGCAGCAATAGCCCGAAAACCAGTGGAAAGGCAATGATGTCCCAGCGGTTCGGGACCAGACCCCGCGCGGTCAGGCTTGCATAGCTGATTGCGCTTTCCTGCACCGGTAGGCTCCCCCAAACTGTGGACTCGCACCACGGTGCAGCGCAATAGTCAAGTTCAGATATGAGTGGCCACTGTCACAGAACTGTAAGATTAGTCGGTCATAATTGAGGGGTTGCCGACATCAGGGGGGACCAGAACATGACCGACGCTGCGCTGCATGTAGGCGCCGGGCCTGGGACGATCGCACCGCGGCCCAAGCTCGATCGTCCGCTCGATCCACGCACAGCTATCATTTTACTTCTGGTGCTCGCAGGTGGTCTGCTCTACGTGGCGTACAGTCTCTATGCCGACGTCGATGCGAGCGGCGCCAGACCCACGACATTTTTGCCCTACCTGCTGCTTTTCGTTGCGCTGCTGATCGCGCTCGGCTTCGAGTTCGTCAACGGCTTCCATGACACGGCCAATGCGGTGGCGACCGTCATCTACACGCACTCCTTGCCGGCACAGATCGCCGTCATGTGGTCGGGTTCTTTCAATTTCCTCGGCGTTCTGCTGTCGAGCGGTGCGGTAGCATTCGGCATCATCTCGCTCCTGCCGGTGGAGCTGATCCTACAAGTCGGCAGTTCGGCCGGGTTTGCGATGGTATTCGCTCTGTTGATCGCGGCTATCATCTGGAACCTCGGTACCTGGTATCTCGGCCTGCCGGCGTCGAGCTCTCACACCCTGATTGGATCGATCATCGGGGTCGGCATTGCTAATGCGTTGATACACGGCCAGGACGGAACTTCCGGCGTCGACTGGGGGCAGGCCACCAATGTCGGTAAGGCGCTGCTGTTCTCTCCTCTCGTTGGCTTTTTCGCCTCGGCGCTGTTGCTGCTCGTAATGAAAGTTCTGATCCGGCAACCCGAACTGTACCGCTCGCCGGAGACCGATGAGCCGCCGGCCTGGTGGATCCGCGGCTTGCTGGTCTTCACCTGTACTGCGGTCAGCTTTGCCCATGGTTCAAATGACGGACAAAAGGGGATGGGGCTGATCATGCTGATCCTGATCGGCACGGTACCCACCGCCTATGCCCTCAACCGCGCCCTGCCCGACAGCCAGATCGCCCAGTTCTCGGCCAACTCGGCGGCTGCCGCGAAGATCGTCGAAGAGAAAGCTGCCGGATATAACATCCTCGGCGACCCGCGCCCTGCGGTGATGGAGTATGTTGCGCACCACAAAATCAATGAGGGAACCTATCCGTCGCTCGCCGTGCTGATCCAGGACATCGACAAACAGGTCAAGCAGTACGGCTCGATTGCAAAAATTCCCGCCGAGGCAGTCGGCAATACGCGCAACGACATGTATCTCGCAGACGAGGCTCTGCGCAATCTGATGAAGGACAAGGACAGCGATCTGTCGCAGGAAGAAGTCGCGACGCTGAACGCCTACAAACAGTCGTTGGACGCCTCGACGAAGTTCATCCCGATCTGGGTAAAGGTGTCGGTAGCGATCGCCCTCGGTCTCGGCACGATGGTTGGCTGGAAGCGGATCGTGATCACCGTCGGAGAGAAGATCGGCAAGACACACTTGACCTATGGTCAGGGCGCGGCCGCGGAGCTCGTCGCCGCGGTCACCATCGCCGGGGCCGACATGTATGGTCTGCCGGTGTCGACCACCCATGTTCTGTCGTCGGGTGTCGCGGGAACCATGGCGGCCAATGGGTCGGGTCTGCAGCTGTCAACGATCCGCAACATCGCGTTGGCATGGGTTTTGACCTTGCCGATGGCGATGATGCTGTCGGCCGGGCTCTACATTCTGTTCCTCAACCTGTTCTAGAGAGACGGGAAGAGGGAGGGGAACATGCGCGCGATCGACGTGATGGTCCGCGACGTCGTGACGGTCCATCCCGCTACCGACGTCGCCGAAGCGATCAGGCTCTTGGCCGACCGGATCGTCCATTTGTGGGGGCTGGTCGGCTCGAAGGCCGAGCGCAAGGCCCTCCTCGCCCTTGCGGAAAGTGTGCCCGGAGTGTCTCGGGTCGCCGACGAGATGATCCCGCCCTAGTAGGAAAGCCGGCTTATTAGGAAAGGCTGGTTAGACCGGACATCGCCGTCCCTTGCCCAGCCGTCGACGATCATCTACGACCTCACGGATCGAAGCAAACCTGTCCAGCCATGGAGACATCATGGTGGAGATGTCATGAAGGTCGGGATCTTTCTTACCTGTCAGCACCCGCCGGGGAGCGACATGGTCGCTGCGCTCGAGGGTCAATACGCCATGACCCGGCTGGCGCGCGACCGCGGCTGGGACGCCGTCGCGACAGGCCAGCATTACCTGAGCGAAGGGGTGCGCCAGATCCAGCTGGTGCCGTTTCTGGCTCGCCTGGCGGCCGAGGCCGGCGAGATGACCGGCATTGCCGGCGTGCTGTTGACTACACTGCACAACCCGGTCGAAGTCGCTGAACACATCGCCTCGCTCGATGCGATCTGGCGGGGCAATTTTGTCTTTGGCGTGGGTCTCGGCTATCGCGATGTTGAGTTCGATGCCTTTGGCGTGCCGCGCGGCCAGCGCGTGCGCCGCTTCGAGCAGTGTCTCGAAGTCGTCAAGCGGCTGTGGACCGAGGACAATGTCAATTTCGAGAACGACATCTGCAAATTGACCAACGTGACAATGACCTCCCGGCCCATCCAGCGACCCCATCCGCCGATCTGGTTTGCCGCGAACAACGACCGCGCAGTGAAGCGCGCCGCGCGCCTCGGCGACAGCTGGTTTGTCAATCCGCACGCCACGATCCCTGAGATCACCCGTCAGCTGGCTCTCTACCGCGCGGAGCTGGCCGGCTTGGGGAAGCCTTTTCCGCGCGAGCTGCCCTATGCCCGTGAGATGTATTGTGCGAAGGACAAGGCCACGGCGCTCGAAATGGCCGGACCTTATCTGTCGGAAAAGTACCAGACCTACGCCAAATGGGGACAGGACGAGGTATTGCCGGGCGACGATACGTTCCACCAGCCTTTCGAAGAACTGCTGCGCGACCGGTTCGTGCTCGGCAGCCCCAATGACTGTTTCGAGCAACTGCGCCCGTGCTGGGAGGAGACGGGGGCCAATTTCCTGATCTTCCGCACGCATTGGAGCGGCATGCCGCTCGGCCATGCTTTGGCCAGCATGCGCCTAATCAGCGACGAGCTGTTGCCCGCATTGCGCCGGATCACTCCAACCTGATAACGCGCCATTCCCGCGAAAGCGGGAATCCAGGGCGCGACGCACTGCCGTCGGCCTTGAGCCCCGCTTTCGCGGGGGCGACGAAAGGAGCCCTAGGCCCCCGGCGGGAAGAAGACCAGGGTGCGCACCTCGAGGCTTTCGCGCGGCGGCGCGTCGGGCGGCGAAGTCGGGTCGTCGAAGCCGGTGTGGGCGGAAAACCGCGCCGCTCCCTCGGGCACCGAGTCGAAGCAGCGGATCAACACCGGTTCGTCAGCCTGCATTTTCGGGAAGTAATAATACCGCTGGTTGGGGTTGTAGGTGATCGAATAGGTCTCGCCCGTGCGGTCCGGGTATTTAAGGTCGCTGGCGACCAAATCTTCCTCGGAAAGGCTCTGCGCATCGCACAGCGCCAATGGCAATTCCAGCACCGGCCCGCGGATCGGCCGCCATAAATTGACGATTGCGAAGCGGTGCTTCAGCAGCTCCTCCGCTTCCTCTCCCATCAGATCACGGACCCGTTGCGGCGCCGACCATGCGGTATAGTCGTCATGTACGCGCTTTGCCGGTATTTTTACCGTATTGCCTTTTGCCGACATTGCCGCATTTCGCACGATGTGGTCGAAGGCCACGACGCGCGCGGCGCCCGTCGCCTCCTTTATGACGCGCTCGCATTCCGGATAATAGACCGACGCGATTTCGTCCTCGTCGTAAAAGTTCTTAACCGCTGTCTGGTGGTGCAGCAGCACAAAGCCTTCTCTATCGAGCGAGAGCTGGCCGATCAGCGGGCGCGCATCGCGGATCGCCACTTGATGCGTTTCGCCTTCGCCGGTTCTGGCCGGCACACCCGGGGGCGGCTCGTAATTGTAGGAGACCGGCTTCTCCGCCATCGGAACGAGGAAATTGAGCGGCGCTACGACGCTTTTCAAACCCGCAACTGCCGAGCCGTCCATCTTGCCCTCCGGATTTGCAATAGTTCTGTCGGCCCAACCCTAAGAGACGCCTTCTTGACCGTCAACGGCGGGTGGGGGTTGAGCCGCTCCCCCGGCGCGCGCGTCAATTGCGTGCTTTGCATATCGCGCCGCGCCGAGCCGTGCCGAAGAGGTAAACAAAAATTTCTCCTCCGTGTGAACCAACTCACACCAGCCGCCGCCCCTGATCTGCCATATCAGAGCGGCCTTTTGGCAATGGAGGTATCGACGATGCTACCCGTGTCGGCGCGCGCAGCTGATGGCAGCGCAACAAGGCAGTCCCGCCCGAAAACCGCTTCTCCGAAAGCATCCGGCGACCTTGCAAGGCACATCATTCAGTTCGACGCAGAGGATCGAACGAGCTACGCGCCGTTCTCTCTCCCCGCCGCGGCAATTGCCACGAGAGCCGCGCGCAACCCGATCCCTTGGCCACCCGGCCGCGCCCCGACGCCCGCGCCTCTTGCTGCGGCGCCCCCCATAACGGCACCGCTCCCGCAATTCGACTACCTTGTCGTCACCTGGACAGTGGAAGAGGCGAAGTGCCTCGCCGATACGCTGACGCCGGGCTTCCCGAGCCGCACGGCGTGGTACGACTACGCCCATAATTTTGCGACCGACTTCCTGCCGCTGATCGCCAAAGGCGCGCCGGCGCGGGCCGCAAACAGATTGGGCAGCTGGTTTCCAACGGTGATCGGCAGCAAGCGCGTCATGTGCTTCAAATCCGAACTGCATATGAGCCAGGACGGTCTCAAGCTCCCGGTGGCCAAGCTTTGGCAACAGCTCATCGCGGAGGTCCAGCCGAAGCTCGTGATCACGACCGGCACTGCAGGTGGTATCGGCGCCGGTATCGAATTGGGGGATGTGATCATCGCGCGCTCCGTTCGGTTCGACTGCATTCGCAAGTTTAAAACGCAGCCGTTTCATGCCAGCTCCTACGTCTGCTCGGTACCGAATACGGCGAGCCTGCCGCTCGCAACCGGCCTCTTTTCCGCCAACGCGGCTCACCTGCCGCCGGCCTCGCGCCCTGCGGCGATCTTCATTGCCCCGACCGCGGCGGTTCCGGTGCCGGAGGTGGTAACGACCGATTTCTTCGCCTTCGACGATACGAGCAATACGTTCAGCCTGCAGGGTATGGGTGCCGCCGTCGAGATGGGCGATGCGGTTCTCGGCATGGTGATCGAGCAACTCGGAGCATCGGCGCCGCGCTGGCTCGCGGTACGCAACGCTTCGGATCCCGAGATCGACTCTGCGGGGCTGACCGAAAAGGAGGCCGCTGCGAAGGCTGCGCAGATCTACGAGCGGTTCGGCTATTGGACCTCGATACCGAGCGCCATCACCTGCTGGGCCTTGATCCTCGACAATTGACGGCCGAGCCGTGTTTTTCACTCGGCGAGCAGCGCGACCTCGATAGCGATCGGCAAATAGAGCTTCAGAACGTCGGTGGCGAACTCGACCTGCTCGTCGTCGAGGGCGCGAACGAAGACCGCCGTCTCACCGTTGCGGATGAACCGCGCGAAACTATCGCGGGCATTGCCGATGACCAATGGATCGACCTGCAATGTGGCGAGCTCGGGCTGCAAGACAGGAGGAATAGGGCCAACCTCCTTCAGTACCCGATGCGCAATATTCTGCGGCGCCACTCCTTCGGTGATCAGCCGGTGGACGGCATCCTCGGCTATGCCGCTCGAATGGAACAGCCCAATCACGAGGCGCGCTGCCATGTGGGTCTCCACTTACGCGTTCCTTCCGGGCGCCCAAGGCTCCGGCGCGCGCGGTTCGAGATCCGTCACGACATCGACCACGACGGGTTCGTCCGCACCTAGCGCTTCGGCAAGGGCGGCGGCGATCTCGCCCGGCCGCTCGACCCGGATGCCGCGGACGCCAAAGCTCCTCGCGACAGCGGTGAAGTCGGTCGGTCCGAAGCGGATCAGCTCCTCTCCACGGCCCGGCCGGTTGCCGGCGACGCGGCGCACGCCGGTCAGGTTCTGGCCGAAGCCGGAATTGTTGTTGACGACGACGGTAACGGCGATGCCGCAACGGCGCGCCGATTCGAGCTCGGCGAGGTGGTAGTAGAACGCGCCATCGCCGGTGAAGCACAGGACCTTGCGAGCCCCGGCCGCGCATTTGGCGCCGAGCGAAGCCGGAAACGACCAGCCGAGCGACCCAGCCGCCCGCAGATAGGTCTGCGCGACGCCGTTCAGCTCGATCATCGTGCCGGTCCAGATCCCGGAATAGCCGGTATCCGCAACCAGGACCGCATCGGAGGGCAATGCCCGGGTGATTTCGGCGCAGAGCCGCTCGACCCGGATCGGCGCGGTGTCATTCTCACAGAGCGGCGTCATAGTGGCGCGCCAATCGGCGACGATGCGCACGGCCTCCTCGGCGAAAGATGAATCGCGCGCCGGTTTCCCGATAACCTGGTTGAGGCAAACCAGCGTCGCTTTCGGGTCGCCGACAAGCCCCGTTGTGTTCGGATAGCTGCGGCCGATCTCCAAGGGATCGGCATCGATCTGCACGATCTTTGTGTCCACCGGCGGCACGGTCCAGTTCAAGGTGACCTGGTCGCCGGTATCGCAGCCGATAAAAAGGACCAGATCGGCGCCGTGCACGATGCGGTTGGCTGGCGGCGCGGAATAGCTGCCCGCAACCCCGACGGAGAGCCGGTGCCGGGTCGGGATCAGGCCGCGGGCGCCGAGGGTCGTGGCGACCGGCGCCTGCAGCGCCTCGGCGAGCGCGATGACCTCCGGACCCGCCTGCGAGGCGGAGGCCCCATCGCCGGCAACGATCGCTATGCGGCGGGCCGCAGTCAGCGCCGCGGCGGCGCGCTCGATGTCGGCGGTATCGGCTGCGGGGCGATGCGCCGGGATACGCCGTTCCTCGGGGTCGATGACCGGGGGTTCGGTAGTTTGGCCCAGTTCGATCTCATCTCCCTGGTGGCCCGAAAAATCGAGATGGGTCGGGCGCGGCGTGTCCGCCAAGGCAGCGCGCCACGCATGGCGCATCAGCCGCGGCAGTTCGGAGGTGAGATCGACCGTGGTCGAAAACTTCGTCACCGCAGCGAAGAGCGGCGCGTGAGGAATTTCCTGGTACGCATTGCGATGCTGAAACGAGGGCGGCTTGCGACCGGTCAGCGCAACCACTGGGGTTCGCCCCAGAAAGGGATCCTGCAATCCCGACGCCAGATTGGCCGCACCGACGGCCTGCGCCATGCACACCCCCGGCCGCCCGGCGATGCGGGCGTAACCGTCTGCCATATAAGCGGCCGCCTTCTCCGAATGCGCCAGGATCGGGGTCACCCCGAGGTCCTTCAACTGCAGCAACGTGCGGCGCAGCACCAACTCCACAAAGAAGACATGCGTCGTGCCCGCCCCGGCCAGCGCCCGCGCCAGCCACTCGGCGCCGTTCATCGATCCGTGTCCGCTCAACTCTCGCTCCTCCCGATGGTCATCGTCACCCCCGCGGGTGCCGGATCGTCATTCCGGGATGGCCCGCAGGGCCAGACCCGGGATCCATGAACACGGCCCATGCATAGCTTTCACAGGCCGGTGTTCCTGGATCCCGGGCTCGCGGGCTGCGCCTGCGCCCCGGAATGACAGACATTAGGCATTTCTTCAAAGGCGCTAAAGGCGCTTTCGCCGGAATGACGAACGAGTAAGGTCCTTAGATGACTTTTTTTTCGCGCAGCCGACGTATCTGGTCCGGCGTGTAGCCGGCCAGGCTTTGCAGCACGTCCTCCGTGTGCTCGCCCTTCAGCGGCGCGCGTTTGGCGGCGATCGGCGAATCTGAGAGGCGCACGGGGCAGCCGATCACGGAGAAGCGGCCGCGCGTCGGGTGTTCGAGATCGAAGATCGTCTCACGCTCGCGCAGATGCGGGTCGGCCAGAACCTCGGCCGTGTCGAGCACCGCGCCGCACACGATGCCGCGCTCGGCGAAGGCTTTCATGACCTTGCGCTTCTCGCGCCCCGCCGTCCAGCCTTCGATCTCCGCAGTCAATGCCGCGCCATTGCGGGCGCGCGCCGACGGCGTCGCGAACCGGTCGTCATTGCGCAGATCCGGACGTCCGATCACCTCGGTCATCGCCTCGAACATCTCCGGATTGTCTGGTGGGATGATCATGTAGACGTAGTCGTTCGACCCGCTGCCCGCGCAGCGCAACAGATCGGACCAGCCGCCGGTCGCCGAGCGGTTGCCGCTGCGTTCGAGCGGTCTCCCGGTCGCCAGGGTCTGCGTGTACTTGACCCGGGTCAGGTTCAGCACCGCCTCCTGCATCGCGACTTCGACGAGCTGGCCACGGCCGGTGCGTTCGCGCTGGACCAGCGCCGCGAGAATGGCGATCGCCAGATGCATCCCGGTGCCGGAATCGCCGATATTGGCGCCATTGACCATCGGCAGGCCGCCGGTCTCGCCGGTGACGCTCATTGCGCCGGAGGTCGCCTGCGCGACCGGCTCGAAACATTTGAAGGCACTGTAAGGGCCATAGGAGCCAAACCCCTTGACCGAGGCGTAGATTGCCCGCGGATTGAGCTCCTTTACCGCCTCCCAGCCGAGGCCCAGCCGTTCCATCACGCCCGGTCCGAGGTTTTCCGCGACGATGTCGGCGTTTTGGATCAGGCGGCGGGCGATCTCCTTGCCCTCCTCGGTCCGCAGGTTGACCACGGTGCTGCGCTTGTTGCTGTTGAGCAGCAGGAAGAAAAAGCTGTCGAGGTCCGGGTTGTCCATGTTCCACAGCCGGCGCGCCCGATCGCCGTGCGGCGGGCGCTCGATCTTGATCACATCGGCGCCGAGCCAGGCCAGCATCTGCGTGCAAGAGGGGCCGGCCTGGTCGTGCGTGAAGTCGATCACGCGAATGCCCTCGAGAGCCTGACTCATCCGGGTCCTCCTTGCTGCCTCAAACATCGCCTCATGTCGGCGACCCTACACTGATGCCAAATCGGGTTCCACCGGCTCGGCGAGGCCGTTGACATCGGGATACGGCCGGAGTTGCATCCGCCGACGGATTAGGGAGGCCAACATGCAAGGCGATGCGACCGTCATTCAGCACCTCAACGCCGTGCTGAGGAACGAGATGACCGCCGTCAATCAATACTTCCTCCATGCCCGGATGCTGGAGCATTGGGGCGCCGTCAGGCTCGGAGCTCATGAATACGAAGAGTTGATCGACGAGATGAAGCATGCGGACTTGCTGATAAAACGCCTTTTGTTCCTAGGCGGCGAACCGCGTCTGGAGCTTGACAAGCTGCTGATCGGCATGAGCGTGCCCGAGGTCCTGGAATGCGATCTGCGGCTCGAGCAGTTGGCGATGCCCCAGCTGCGGGAGGCGATCCCTTATTGCGAGGGTGTCCGCGACTTCGTCACCCGCGACCTGTTCAGCGAAATCCTGAAGGGCGAGGAGGAGCACGTCGATTTCCTCGAGACGCAACTGGAGCTGATCACCCAGATCGGGCGCGAAAACTACATCCAAATGCAATCCGAGCCGCCCAGCTGAAAGACCGACGCCGGAGCATTGGGGGATGGATGTATATCACTAAGATTGCATCGTCTTTATCCTCTCCCCCCGCCGGCCGGGGGGAGAGGGACTCTTGTAGTGATCAGGTCTCACGAACGTCCCGAGGAGGGAGCCAGCAATGTCAGCGACAACGCAGCGTTACAATGTCGGCGGGATCTACCTGCAACGGCCGTTCAAGATCCGCCGACTCGGCCATTTCGGGTTCAATGTCGAGAAATTGCCCGAGGGCCACGAATTCTATGGCGATTTGCTCGGCTTTACCGCTTCCGACACTCTCGATTTCTCGCGCGCGCCGTGGTTCCCGAAGGACGCCGATCTCGGCGATCCGCGCGGTTATTTCATGCGCTACGGCACCGACCACCACGCCTTTGTGCTATTCCCAAAGCGGGTAATGGACCATCGCGCCGATCGCAAATTCGCACCCGAGGTCACGATAAACCAGATCACCTGGCAATGCGGCAGCCTCAAGGAGATCGTCGACGCGCACGCCTATTTCGAGGAGCAGCAAGTCCGCATCCAGCGCGTCGGGCGCGACATGCCGGGCAGTAATTGGCACGTCTATGTCTACGACCCCGACGGTCACACCAACGAGTTCTACTACGGCATCGAGCAGGTCGGCTGGAACCGGCTGAGCAAACCGCGCGACATGTATTACCGCGGCTTCAACGAAAAGCCGTCAGTACCGCAGATGTCGGAAGCGGCCGAGGTGGCCGAAGCGCAGGAGAAGGGCATCGACATCTTCTCCGGCCACCGCCCACAGACGCCCCCAAACGCAACCTATGACGTCGAGGGTGTGCTGCTGTCACGCCCGTTCAAGATCACGAAGATCGGCCCGGTCAGCTTGTTTGTCGAAGACGTGGACCGTGCTGAGACTTTCTATAGCGAGCGCCTCGGCTTTGTGCGCAGCGAGGAGGCGGTATACTACGGCGCCCGTTGCGTTTTCCTGCGCTGCGGCGCCGAGCATCACAGTCTGGGGCTCTTTCCAAAGGAATTGCGGCGCGTATTGGGGCTCAATGAGCGGTCGACCTGCATGTCCTTCGGGGTTGAGGTCGGCAGCTACAAGCAGCTGCGTGAGGCTGTCGCTTTCCTCAAGTCGCACGGCGTAAGGTTTGTCGATGCAATCCCGCCCGAGCTGTACCCCGGCATCGACTATTCGGCCTTTGCGCTCGATCCGGACGGCCATTGCATCCAGCTGTATTATTACATGGAGCAGATCGGCTGGGATGGCCGGGTGCGCTTGGCCTCGGAGCGGCGCCGTGTCAGCAGGCAATGGCCGGAAGCATTGGAACCGCTTTCCGACACCTACGTCGACCAGGTCTTTCAAGGCCCGTTGGGGTAACGAAACGGGGACATCCGGTTCTAGAACGAGGGCGAGCGCCGATGAAAACCAGCCAAGACCGCATTTTGACGACGCATGTCGGGAGCTTGCCGCGCCCCCCGGAGCTGCGCCAGCTCCTAGTGCGCAAGGACCAGGGCGAAGCCTATGACAAGGCGGAACTCGACCGCCTGACCCGGCAAGCGGTCGTTGATATCGTTCGCCGTCAGGCGGAGGCCGGCGTCGACATCGTCAATGACGGCGAGATGTCGAAGCCGGGCTATTCGACTTACGTCGCGAACCGCCTCTCGGGGTTCTCGGGCCATGAGCCCGCCAAGCCTCGCCTGGATACGAGGGAACACCCGAACTTTGTCGCGGCCTATGAGCGGATGACCGGTGCCAATGTCGCAAGGCGCGCGGTGTGCGTCGGTCCGGTGGCCGTGCGCGACCGCGAGCCGCTCGCTCAGGACCTCGCCAATCTGCGCGCAGCGCTCGAAGGGGTCAGTGTCGCCGAAGGGTTCATGACCGCGGCTTCTCCCGGGCTCGTGCCGGTGTTTCAGACCAATCGGCACTACCCGACGCACGAGTCTTATGTCGAAGCCATCGCCGCTGCGATGCAGGAAGAATACGAAGCGATCGCCAATGCTGGATTTGTCCTGCAGCTCGACTGTCCCGATCTCGCTATGGCGCATCACACGTCGTTTCAAGACCTCAGCGAAACCGATTTCCTCAAACGCGCGGGATTTCATGTCGAGGTGTTGAACCACGCCTTGCGTAATGTGCCGGCCGACCGCGCGCGCATTCATATCTGCTGGGGCAATTACGAAGGGCCGCACGACCACGACATTCCGTTTGCCAAGGTCGCCCCCATTCTGATCAACGCAAAACCTCAGGCGCTGGTGGTCGAAGCGGCCAACCCGCGGCACGCGCACGAATGGACGGTATGGCAGGAGACCAAGCTGCCCGACGACAAGATCCTCGTGCCTGGCGTGCTCGACACCTCGACCAATTACGTCGAGCATCCCGAGCTGGTCGCCGAGCGCATCTGCCGCTTCGCCGACATCGTCGGCCGCGAGCGCGTGATTGCCGGCAGCGATTGCGGCTTCGGCACCTTCGCCGGCTACGGCAAGCTCGACCCCGACATCTCGTTCAAGAAACTGCGCGCGATGGCCGAAGGCGCCGCAATCGCTTCAAAGCGGCTGTGGGGCCGGCCGTGAAAGGTACCGAAAGGGGCCTCTTCACACAGCCTGAGCTTTACCCTCTCCCCCCGCCGGCCGGGGGGAGAGGGCAGGGTGAGGGGGGCCGCCGGGTCGGTCCGCAGCTCTGGCCACCGCACCCTCCCAACCCTGCGGGTTGGGCCCCTCCCTCTCCCCCCTGAAGGGCGGAGAGGGGCTCTTTCTCGGGTATTGAGCCGGATGACGGGCGGACGGCTGCGGATCGCGGTGATCGGCGGCGGCATCGGCGGCTTGACTGCCGCTGTGGCATTGCTGCAGGCCGGTTTCGAGGTCGAGGTCTATGAGCAGGCGCCCGAGCTGACCGAGGTCGGCGGCGGCATCAACATGGCGCCCAATGCAACGCGCGTGCTGCGCGGGCTCGGCCTCGCCAAAGGGCTCGACCGCGAGGGCGTGCGCCCGCTCGGGACCCACCAGCGGCGCTGGCAGGATGGACGCACACTGCAGCGCGCGCCGCTCAACCCGCTGTGCGAGGAACTCTACGGCGCGCCGCACATGACCATTCACCGCGCCGACCTGCTCTCTGTCATTGCCGCGGCCTTCCCGGCATCGCGCGTCCACTTGGGACACCGGCTGGTTGGGCTCGCCGACCGGGACGGCCGCACCGAGGCGTGCTTCGACAACGGCGTGCGCATCACCGCCGATGTGCTGGTCGGCGCCGACGGCATCCATTCGGCGGTGCATGTCGCGCTCTTTGGCGCGGAGGCGCCGGACTTTGCCGGCTGCGTCGCCTATCGCGGGCTCGTGCCGGCCGAGCGCATCGCCGATCTCGGGCTCGAGCTCGGCAACCAGTCATGGGTCGGCCCCGGCGGACATTTTGTGCATTATTTCGTCTCGCGCGGGCGGCTGCTCAATTTTGTCGGCTGGACCGAGCACGACGAATGGAACCGCGAGGACTGGACCGACCGCGCCACGGTCGCGCGGGCTCTCGCCGCCTTCGCGGGCTGGCACGGAGCAGACCCGAACGATTATTGCGGCGGCCGAGACCTGCTTCATCTGGGCGTTGTTCGACCGCGACCCACTGCCGCGCTGGTCGGTCGGTAATACGACCTTACTGGGCGACGCCTGCCACCCGATGTACCCGTTTATGGGCCAGGGCGCGGCGATGGCGATCGAGGACGGCGCCGCGCTCGCCGCCTGCCTTCGCGCCATCGGCGATCCGGCCGAGGCGCTATTGCATTACGAACGGCTGCGCCTGCCCCGGGTCACCCGCCTGCAGGCGATGTCGCGCGCCAACAAGACCCGCTTTCACCTGCGCGACGGCCCGGCGCAGCAGGCGCGCGACGCCGAGTGGGCCAAGGCCGGCGACCGCTCGCCCGACACATTGCGCTGGCTCTACGAATTCGATCCCGGCGTAGTTGCGCCAGTGGCGGTGTGAGCTACGGCCCCGCGGGAAGGTTATCCGGAAGCGAAGGGATCGCCCGGAGATATTCGTATATCGCTTTCAGGTCCCGGTCGGTCTTCCAGCGGTACAGCGGCCAAGACATGACTTGCAGCAGATCGCCCTTTGGATCCCTCGGATCATGGCCGTGGTGCATGACTTCGAGAAATCCCGCCAAGGTCAGTCCCGCGGGTCTGTCGTTTTGATCAGGCGTAATGTTCAGAGAGGTAGCGATGAGCGTCGTCCCGCTGAAAAATTGACGTCCGCCTGCCAAGTATTCCGCTGTATTGATTTGCTCCGGTTGGCCAAGAAATGGGTTGCCTCCGTTTGCCCAGTTAGGATGCGTATGGCAATCGTTGCAGCCGGTCGTATTTACAATATAGCTGCCGAGGCCGACCAGTTCCCAGTCTTTCCCCCTCAGGTTCAGGGGTATCCCCTGATTCGCTGCAATCTCATAACCGCGCAGAACCTGATCCAGCTGTTGAGCGCGCACGGTCGACGCGGGCAATAACCCTGAGATCACTAGGGCCGCCAACCAAGCGGCCACGCCACAAACAATATGCTTTAGCATTCGTTGATCCTTCAGCGTGCTCCTGCGCTCTGGCCGCTTGTAGCGGCAGATGCGTCAACAAACTGTCAAGGGGCAGCCAAAGGAAGGGTCAACCGTAGTAATGCAGCTGGCCCGGTGTTCCCGGGCCAGCCCGACGAGATGGATTACTCGGCTTTGAAGCAGTAGGCGGCCAGCTTATTGCCGTCGAGATCGCGGACATAGCCCGCATAGGCGCTGGGATGCCAGCTGCGCGGCCCGACCGCGCCTTCATCCTTGCCGCCGGCCGCGAGCGCGGCCTTGTGGAATTCCGCCACCGCCGCACGGCTCGGCGCGACGAAGCTGATCGTGCCGCCATTGGCGAAGCTCGCCGGTTGGCCGTTGGCCGGCTTCAGCACGAAGAATTCCGGGGCCGACTCGCCCCAGATCGAGCCGTTCTCGCCCAGATCGTTCAAACGCTTGTAGCCGAGTGTGCCCAGCACGCGGTCATAAAAGGAGCGCGCCTTCGCAAGGTCGTTCGTTCCCACCGTCACATGCGTAAATATGGCCATCTGATCCTCCTCAAGACACAAGCGCCCCGTTCAAATGCGCCGCCGGCAGATTACCGGTTTCGCAAAGGAGGGTAAACGGCGGATTTGGTGATGGCGAGGCAGCCGGTTTAACCTCTCGGCGACGGGGCGTGGGATCAGGCTTATCCGCCGACGGGAAGCCGCCATGGATTTCATCTCAACGAGGATCGAGGCTCATCCGGCCGTCTTCGTCTACCATTACGCCAATTACGAAGAGACAGCCCTCAAGCGGCTCGCAAATTCAGGTTTGTCACCCGTTCGAAGAACCTCACTCTTGCGGCACCTTCACCGCTTCGATGCGGTCATTGGCAATTACCGCATGCGCGTAGGCAAGCCAGGGGCGGATATCCGACCGCTCGAGTTCGGGGTAATCGTCGAAAATGGCTTCCGCGCTCTCGCCCTGCGCCAGCAGGCTCAGGATCAGCTCGACCGAGGTGCGTATTCGCCGGATGATCGGCTTTCCCCAAAAAATTTCGGGGTCGGCCGTTATCCGATTAAGGACGACCTCATCCATGTTGCTTGCTCCCGGGCTTACTATATTTCGCCCCCAATACACTCAATTTCGACATAGGGCTTCCGCCCATCTGCTTTGGATTTTCACGATCATGCCTCCAAGCCGCAATGGTCGAGCGATACCGGTTGCGAGCGGCATTTTCCTGGGCGGCGGCGGGATCAGAACGCCCCCAGCCCGAGGATCCCGTCGACCGGGTCGAGGCCCGCGAGGACGCGCTTGCCGATCAGGTCGCGCAGGGTTTCGGTGGTGCCGCCGCCCAACGTGCCATAGCGGGCGCCGCGGTAGAAGCGCGAGACCGGAAATTCGTCGGTGAAGCCGTAGCCGCCATGCACCTGGATCGCCTCACTGGTGACGCGCAACGCCATCTCGTTGCAATAGGTCTTGGCGACTGCGGCAAGCAGCGGGTCGGGGAACGGGTCGGCGCTGGCGCAGGCGCGGTAGAGCATGCTGCGGCCGACCTCGATGTCCTTGTACATCTCGGCGATCTTCCAGCGCATGCCCTGGAACTCGCCGATCGCGCGGCCGAACGCCTTGCGCTCCTTGGCGTAGCGAACCGCCTCTTCGAGCGCCCCCTCGGCGAGGCCCAGCGAGATGCTGGGGTTGAGGCAGCGCTGCGTGTTGAAGGCCGTGAGCAGCTTGCGGAACCCGTCCTCGCGCAACACCAGGTTCTCGGGTGGCAGAATGCAATCCTCGAAGCGGATCTCGTGCAGGTTTTCGCCGCCCATCGTGTGGTAGGTGCCGGTGACCGAAAAGCCGGGGGTGCCCCGCTCGACCAGGACGCAGCCGATCCCCTCGCGGCCGGGCCGGCGGTCGACGCGGGTGAAGACGACGAACATCTGCGCCTCGTCGGCCCGGCTGATCAGGGTCTTGACTCCGTTGAGCTTCAGGGCGTTGCCACCGGTGTCGACATTGGTCTTGTAATTGGCGACGTCGGTGCCGGCGTCGGGCTCGGTCATGCAGATCGCCAGGATGGCCTCGCCGCTGCACACCGCCGGCAGAATGCGCGCCTTGACCGCTTCGGGCGCGTAGGTCGCGATGATCCGGGTCTGCACGCCGACCTCGCCGAGCACCGCCATCGCCGTCACATAGCAGGTCTTGGCGATCTCCTCGAGGACGAGCGCTGTGTCGAAGACGGGCAGCCCCAGCCCGCCGTATTCCTCCGGCACCGCCATTCCGAGGACACCTAATTCGGCGAGAGCGCGCATGTTGTCCCACGGAAAGGTGCCGTCCATGTAGCGCAGCGCGTGCGGCCGGAATTCGCTTTGCGCGAGGTCGCGCACAGTCTGTACGAAGCGGCGCTGCTCGTCCGATAGGCTCACAAACATGCCCATGCTCCCGCTCAGAGTTCGACGACAACGATATTAGCGGCGATCACGGGTCCGCGCTCAAACGCTTTTTATTGACTGGGGGATCATAATCCCAAGCACGCAAAACATAAAGTTATATGTATCCTACACCGATCAGATCTCACGAGTTCGTAAAATGTTAACGCAATTTTAAGAAAAAGATCTTTCCCGATGCTTCTTTCATCTGGGTTTTTGACGGGTTTCTGACGTTCGGGCGAGCAAGTTAAGAAGGCGTTAACCAACTAATCCGGTAGCGCCGCGACATTGGAAAATCGGGTCGCTCGCAATGCCTGGTCTGGTCCCCGAAATACTCGACGCTCCGTGCTTGCTGGGTGCCGCTGCCTGGCCGGTGCTCGGCATTGTAGCCGGGCTCCTCGTCCTCCGGCTCCGCTACGAATGCAGCAGACGCGCCGCTGCCGAACGGGAGCGCAGGGAGAGCGAGAGCCGGTATCGGGCGATCTTCGAGACGGCGGTCGACGCGATCATCGTCAGCGACCAGCACGGCATCATCCAGGAATTCAGCAGAGCGGCCGAAGCCATGACCGGTTACCGCGCGGGGGAGGTGATCGGCAAAAATATGCGGGTGCTGCTGCCGCCAGCCATGCGGCAGGAGCCCGAGCGCCAGACTGCACGCTATTTGTGGACGATCCGGGAGCTCGAAGTCTGCCGCAAGGATGGGTCGGTTTTTCCGGCGCATCTGTCGATCGCCGAATGGTGGGCTGGCGGCCACCGGCATTTCACCGGCATCTTGCGAGACCTCTCCACGCAGCACCGCGAGCAAGTCGAGCGGACCAAGCTGGAGGCGCAGCTCCACCAGGCGCAGAAGATGGAGGCCATCGGCAATCTGACCGGCGGCATGGCGCATGATTTCAACAACATGCTCGGCGTGATCATCGGCAATATCGACCTGCTTCGCGATCTGAAAGGGGATGATCCCGATATTGACGAGCTGACTCGCGAGGCGCTCGACGCGGCATTTCGCGGGGCCGATCTGACGCGCCGCCTGCTCGCTTTTGCCAGGCAGCAGCCGCTCCGGCCGCAACAGGTCGATGTCAATGAGCTGGTCTCCGGAATCACTCGGCTATTGCGCCGAACCATCGGCGAAGACGTCGAAATCTCCCTCGACCTCGCCGCTGAGCTGGGGCCGGTCGTCGTCGACCCGGCCCAGCTCGAAGCGAGCCTGACCAATCTGGCCACCAATGCCCGCGACGCCATGGCCGATGGCGGGCGTCTGATGATCGTGACCGGTAATCGGGTCCTCGACGCCGATTATGCCGCGCAGCACGCCGAGGTCGTACCGGGCGCCTATGTCATGCTCGAAGTCAGCGACACCGGGTGCGGCATGACCCCGGATGTCATGCATCGAATCTTCGAGCCGTTCTTCACGACCAAGAGCCGGGACAAAGGCACCGGCCTCGGCCTCAGCATGGTTTTCGGCTTCATCAAACAATCGGGTGGACATATCGGCGTCTACAGCGAGCCCGGAATTGGTACGACGTTCCGGCTTTTCCTGCCGCGCATGGCCGAGGATGTGCCGATCGTCGAAGAGAGCGTCGCAACCCCGCTGCTGCACGGCAGAGGCGAGTTGGTTTTGGTGGTCGAAGACAATGCGGCCCTGCGCCGCGTCGTTACGCGCCAGCTGGGTGAGTTGGGCTATCGGGTGCTCGCGGCCGAGAATGCGGCAGTAGGTCTCGAATTGCTGGATCGGCAGAGCATCGATCTGCTGTTGACCGACATCGTGATGCCGGGCGGCATCAACGGCCGCGAATTGGCGCGTCGCGCCCGCCAGCGCTGGGCGGGAATCAAGATCGTCTTTACCTCGGGGTTTTCGGAAGCTCGGCTCAACGGAGACGCCGGTCCGCTGGCCGCCTGCACGCCGCTCCTCAGCAAGCCCTATCGCAAGGAAGATCTGGCGAGCGCGGCCCGCGAAGCGCTTGACCGGGTGGCGTAACCACCGCAACAGTAATCGCATGAGTGGTGCGAACGGTCCCGATATCGCAGCGGTCTACCAGCTGCTGACTCAGGTCGCCCGCGCGGTGGCCGGCCACGACCGCAAGCTCGACGATCTCTCGGCCGAGTTTGCTGGGCTGCGTGAAGTTGTCGCTGCGCACGACCGCAAGCTCGATGACCTCGCCGCCGGCCTCGCTTCGCTCCGCGACGCAGTCACCCATTACCACTCGAGCGTGCTCGGCCACGGCATGTTGATCAGCGAGCTCGACGAGCGGGTCCGCCGCATCGAACGTCATCTGAAGCTCGAATCTACTGAGGGCTGAAGGACCGAAGGCCGCACTCAAATAAGCCCGAGGTCGCGCAGGCTGCTGTGGCGGCCGCGGCCGATGATCAAATGGTCGTGCACGGTGACGCCGAGCGGCGCGCCGGCCTTCACGATATCTTTGGTCGCCGCGATGTCCGCCTTCGAGGGGGCCGGGTCGCCCGAGGGATGGTTGTGCACCAGGATCAACGCGGACGCTTGGAGCTCGAGCGCTCGTTTGACGACTTCACGGGTGTAGACCGGCGTATGATCGACCGTGCCGCGCTGCTGCCGCTCATGCTTGATCAGCACATTCTTGCGGTCGAGAAACAGGATGTGGAACTCCTCGACCTTGCCGTGGGCGATGTGCGCGGTGCAGTAATCGATCAGCTTGTCCCACGAACTGACCACGGGCCGCTCGCGTAGTTCGGAGCGCATCAGGCGCAACGCCGCCTCGCGCGCCGCTTTGAGCGCCGCGATGCCGGCCAGGCCGAGGCCGGCGCCGGCCAGCGCATCGGGCTCGGCGCTAAGCAATTCGGCAAAGCCGCCGAAACGCTCCAGCAGATCCTTGGCCAGCGGTTTGACGTCGGTACGCGCGTTGCTCGCGAACAGGATGACCTCCACGAGCTCATAATCCGGCAGATTGTCTGCTCCGGCGGCGATCAGCCTCTGGCGCAGCCGCTCCCGGTGCCCATGATAATGCGGCGTACTGGCGTTCATCGGCCGGTCAGCGAGGCTGGCGCCGCGCGCGTAGTTCGCCGAGCATCGCGCCCGCCATGCGCGCCGGCTCGTTAGTATCGTAGGCGGAGACGAAGGAGTTGATCCCGCGCTGGACCGCGGCTGCGGTTGGCAATTCCTCCCAGTCGAGGATTAACGATTTCTGCAGGCGGATCGCGTTGGGGCCGGCCGCGAGGATTGGACCCGCGAGGGTTTCGACCGCCTCGTCAAGAGCTTCCGGCGGCGCCACGACATCGACGAGACCCCAGGCGAGGGCCTCGGCAGCCCCGATTGTCTCGCCGGTCAACAACAGCCGGCGTGCTCGGCCGTGGCCGATCAATTTCGGCAGCAGCGCCGCCTCGACCACCGAGGGGATGCCGATCCGGACCTCCGGCATACCGAATAGGGCGCGCCCGCTGGCGACCCGCAGATCACAGGCCGCGGCCAACTCGAGGCCGGCGCCGAGCGCGTAGCCGTCGATCCGCGCGATGACCGGGACGGGCAGACGGCGGAACGCATCGCAGCAACGATGGACCAGTGTGATGAAGTCGCGCGCGCTCTCCCGATCCAGCGCCGCGATCTCGCCGATATCGGCGCCGCCAACAAAAGCCCGCTCGCCGGCGCCCGTCAGGACCACCAGCCGCAGCTGCGGGTCCGCGGAAAGCCCGTCGGCGGCTTCGATGATCTCGGCCATTAGCGCGCGATTGAGGCTGTTCAGCTTCGATGCATTGTCGATCGTCAGCCGCGCGAGACCGCCGCCTTCGGGCCGTTCCTCGCGCTGCACCATCACGCTCATTGCATGCCCCTGCCGCTCCCCGAGTGATACCCGCAACAGCGGCCAAAACCAAACAAAAGCGCCGGCTATTGCTGGAGCTTTTGTCGCCCCTCGTGCATAGTGACGCCGCATTGTGACGGAGGCGAGCATGGACGTCGTTGAGGATCTCGCGGAGCTGCGCGAGATTTATGGACCGCCGGGCGAGCGATCGGTGATGAAACAGCTGAGCCGCTTCGACAAGCATTGCCGCGCATTTATCGCGCGCTCGCCATTTGTCGTCATCGCCTCTTCGGATCCGTCGGGGCGCTGCGATGCATCGCCAAAGGGCGATGCGCCCGGTTTTGTCCAGGTCCTCGACGACGAGACGCTGCTGATCCCCGACCGGCTGGGCAACAATCGGGTCGACACGATCGGCAATCTGCTGGAGCGGCCCGGCGTTGGATTGATCTTTTTTGTGCCGGGGCTCAACGAGACTTTGCGCGTTAACGGCCGGGCGCGCATCACCACGGATCCCGCTTTGCTCGAACCTCTCGCGGTCAACGGCAAAGTGCCGCGCAGCGGCATCCTGGTTGCGGCCGAAGAAATCTACTTTCATTGCGGCAAGGCGCTGATCCGCTCTGATTTGTGGAACCCGGAAAAACAGCTCCGGAAGTCCGAATTCCCCTCTCTCGGCCGCATCCTCGCCGACCAGATCGGCGGCATATCGGTCGAGGAGTTGGAGCGGGCCACGGCAGAGAGCTACAGGACCCGTCTCTACTGAGCGAGATTACACCGTCGCCTCGTGCGGCACTAGCTTGGTATAGAGGTCGAAGAGTAGCGGCTTGGTCGCCGCGAGGCTCTCGGTGATCGCCGAACCGGCGAGCGGCGTCAGCGCCACCGCCTTGTGTTTCTTGATCGTCTGCTCGGCGAAAAACCCCCAACGGATCAAGTTGCCGACGCGCTCTTTGATCGCGAGATGCCCGAGCCGCAGCGCGTCCCACATCCTGCTGTTGATCTCGTCGATGACGAGAGCCGGCGCGTCTGCGCGACCGCCGCCGAACGGGCTAGCCGACCACAGCAGCATTACGATGGCCCAATATTGGTACGTGACTAGATGGTCCATCGCGTCGTTGGCATAGGCCGGGGTCAGCCCTTTATTCCTGACCACCAGCTCACAAGTCTCCCGCCATTTCTGCTCATAAGAATTGAAAAAGCCCAAAATCGCGGAGATCACTGTCCGGTCGCAATCGATCCCTGCCACGCGCGAGCTCTCGGGGGCTCCGAAGGCTTTGCAAAGCTCTTCGATCGTCTCGCGACAGTGGCGGTCGAACCCCTCGTGCAATTTATCGGTGGCGCCGATCAGAGATGTGGGAGAAGCAGTGCAAGGGTGGCCGGACGCGTCCAGGACTCGGATGAAGCCGTCATTCTCACAATCCCTTACCCGTTCAATACAGGTGCGGATGTCGGTGCCATACAAACCGTACAGCGCGCGGTGGATCGAGCGGCACGAAACGCCCTCATCGGGGCTGCACCTCGCCGAGAACATGACACGCCAGTGCGCACGCTTGTTCAAGCCGGGAAAATAATTCTGCCAGATTTTATGGTATCCGCAGAGAAACCCCGCAACGACCCGCTCGGCCGCGCCGGCCTCGGCAACGTCGGTGTTCATCGCAACCACCGCCTTCAGATTCCTGCGAGTACTTCAGTGTAGTCCGTTCGGCTACATCAGAAAAGTGAATCTTCCGGGAACTTGCTGGAGTTGGCCATCAGGCTTTTGAGGCATAGTTCCGCAGGATTCCTGGCGGATCCCGCCGGAGAATCGTCGACTTGACCTCGAAGGCTCGCGAGAAGAGGTTGTGGCGACTTGTCGACGGCGACTTCGAGGGAGCTGCGAAATGAACCAAGCAGAGCAGGCTCAGCAAGCGCAGCTGTTTCGCAACAAGCATGCCGGGCCGCGGTTGCTGTTGCTGCCGAACGCGTGGGACGCGATGAGCGCGCGCGTCTTCGTGGCCGCCGGTTTCGATGCGATCGCGACGACCAGCGGAGGCGTCGCATGGTCGCTCGGTTATGCCGATGGGGAACAGGCGCCTTGGAACGAGGTCGTCGCCGCAACTGCCCGCATCGTGCGAGTGGCGCGGGTACCGGTCACCGCCGACATCGAAGCGGGTTACGGTGAGACGCCCGACGCGGTGATGCGGTCGGTGACAGAAATCATCGAGGCCGGCGCGGTCGGGGTCAATCTCGAGGACGGGATGCCGCACGGCCCGGAACCGATCCGCAGCCCGCAGGATGCCGCCGACCGGCTCCGCGCCGCGCGCGAGGCGGCGAAGGCGGCTGCCGTGCCGATCGTCATCAATGGCGGACTGATCTCTATCTGCGAAACATCGGCGACGAAGCCTCTCGCTTCGACGAGACCGTCGAGCGCGGTAGGGCGTATCTGGCCGCTGGAGCGGATTGCGTCTATCCCATCGGGTTGCGCGATCCCGCGACGATCGGGCGGCTGGTGAAGGCGCTCGGCGCGCCGATCAACGTCAATGTGCGGGCGGGGTCGCCTAGCGTTGCCGAACTCGAAGCGCTCGGCGTCGCCCGCGCCAGCACCGCGAGCCAATTGGCACTGATGGCGATGTCGATGACGCGACAGGTCGCCGACGAGCTGAGGGCGACCGGTCGGTTCGACACATTGGCGCCGGCAATGGCGCAAGCCGATGCGCAGCACCTGTTTGCCGGGCTCTGATCGCCATGGCGCGGGTCCGCAGTATCCCGTCGAGCGAGCTGCCGTCAGATCTCGCTGCGATCTACGAGCGGTTCGCCGGGCAGTACGGCCCATTCCGCAATCAAGCCGCAGTACTCGCCCACGTACCGGCGGCGCTGCGCCATCTGATGGCGATGCTGCTGGAACTGCGCGAGGCCGCGACTTTGCCGAAGCGCGTCCTCGAACTGGCGATCGTCACCGTCTCGAAGCTCAACGAGTGTAATTATTGCGTGGCGCATCACGCGCCCTTCCTCGTTGTCGAAGGCGTTTCGCCCGCCGGCGTCGAACGGGTTCTTGATTACCACGACCATCCGGAATTCGACGACCGGGACAAGCTCGCCATCGAATACGCGATTGCCGCCTGGGAGCGGCCAAACCGCATCCCCGACGCGCTGTTCGCCAGGCTGCAAGAGTATTTCAGCGAAGCTCAGGTGGTCGAGCTGACCTTGCGCATTACGCTCTGCGGCTTCTTCAATAAATTCAACGACGCGCTCGGCATCGAGGAAGAGCCCGAAGCCGCCGAGCGGCTAATGGCGCTCAGAGCCTCTGCAGGATAGCTACATGCCGGCCCTCCGGCTTCAGCTCTGCGGTAAAGCTGAAGTCATTGTACCAGCCGAGGAATTCGAACCGTCCGCTCAGCTCTACAAGGGCCAAAAATTCCTGCGGGAAAAATACCTTGGCGGGAACCCGGCCGTTGATGACCACTGATTTTCCATGGTCATCGACTGTGAAGGTCAGACACTCGTCATAGGTTTGCGCCACCGGGTCGGTCAGCTCGGCGCGGTAGCGGGTATGTACCCTCACCCCACCTTTGCGCCGGGTCCAGCTTCGCTTGTAGTCGTGAAAAATCCGAAACCAGACAAAGCTGTCCAATAAGTACAGCCCGCCCGGCGCAAGCACGGCGGCCATGCGATCCAGGTGATCGAGGAACTCGCCGTTGGATCGCATGTAGAGCGAGCCGAGCAGCACATAGGCGAGGTCGAAAGGCCCGAGACCGCGATCGAGGTCGCGCATGTCGCCCAGGATGAACGCGCCCTCAATCCCCAAGCGCCGCGCCTTTTCGCGGCCAAATTCGATCATCGCCGGGCTGAGATCGAGCCCGCAATAGGCGTAGCCCCGCTTGTGCCATTCCTCCAGATAAGGCGCGGTGCCGGCGCCGAGCTCGAAGACTCGTTTGACTTTGGCTTTCGAGAACCTGTCGATTACGGATTCGAAAAAGTCAATCTCACGTCCGGGATCGCTCGGGGCCAAGGCGATTGCGTAGTATTGCGGGTATTGGTACGCCTCCATCGCGCCATTCAGGCCGCCCTGGCCAATCGCCCACGGTCGTGCGGCCCGGAAAAATGCAGTTCGGGGCCGAGCGGAATGATGCCGCTGGGATTGAGGTTGCGCATGCCGCCGTAATAGCCGAGCTTGATGCGCGGAATATCAACGGTCTCGGCAACGCCCGGCATCTGATAGATGTCCCGGGTATAATTCGACAGGTTGTGATAATCGGCGAGCCGCCGCAGATTGCATTTGAAATGGCTGTAATAGACTGCGTCGAAGCGCACCAAGGTCGGGAACAGCCTTAGATCGGCCTCGGTGAAACGGTCGCCCACGAGGTAGCGTTGACGGCCGAGGCGCTGCTCGATGCTGTCGAGCGCCGCGAACAGCTTGGCAAAGCTTTGTTCGTAAGCCGTTTGGGTCTTGGCAAAGCCGCAGCGATAGACGCCATTGTTGATCGCGTCGTAAACAAAAGCATTGGCCTCGTCGATCGCATCGCGCAGCGCCGCGGGGTAAAGGTCGAGCGCCGCATTGCCGACTTCGTCGAATTCCGCGTTCAGCATGCGAATGATCTGGGAGGATTTGTTGTTGACGATCGTCCGTGTCTCGCGGTCCCACAGTACCGGCACCGTGGCCCGGCCGGTGAAGCCCGGGCGGGCAGCGCTATAGACCTGATGGACATGGAAGACGCCGTCGACCGGGCGCAGATCGTCGAAGCCCCGGGAATAGGCCCAGCCCTGCCCCTTGGGAAGATCGGACTGCAGGATCGGGATTGCGTCCTCGAGTCCCTTCAGCTTGCGCATCAGCACGGTGCGGTGCGCCCACGGGCAGGACGGCGCGGTTATCAGATGGTAGCGGCCCGCCTCTGCCTTGAACCCGGACGACCCATCGCGGGTCACATGATCGCGAAACCCCGATTCCGGGCGTACAAAGCTGCCGTCCTCACCCACCGTCGGCGGATCTTCGTCGTGCCAGACGCCATTCACGAGCATTCCCATTGCCAAGCTCCGTCCGTAAGCCCCATCGCGCATAAATGATCTACCGCCGGCGAGGCCTCAACTTCTTTTGATCGCGCGCACCTGCGCTTGACCGCATATTGTCGGCTGAGATACCTGAGCCTGCCCTGACCGCCAGGGTCGTAGCTAATTGGGGTTACGCCGAAATTGTCAGACCCACCGCCGATCTTGGCCGGTAAGGACTTTGCCGCGCCGTCGGTCTTCGAGCCGGAAAATTTGTTGCGGGAGGCGCGGCGGCAGAAAAACTTGCCGGGTTCGGCAGTACCGGAGATCTGTCTGCTCGACCCGGACGGCGATATCGTCCGGGCGCTCGCTGAAAGTGGCCGGAGCCGACGCTCGGCTGGGTGGGCGTGTTATCACACCGACCTCTACGAATTCGCGCACGGGGGCGAATGTTTCGGCATCATCGGCTGCGCCGTAGGAGCCTCTTTTGCCGTGTTGCTGGCGGAGCAGCTGTTTGCCTCGGGCTGCCGGCTGCTGATCAGCATGACCTCGGCCGGGCAGATCGTCGAGCAGGGGTCGCCGCCCTATTTTATCTTGATCGACCGCGCACTGCGCGACGAGGGCACAAGTTACCATTACTTGCCGCCCGCGGAGTTCGCCGAGGCCGATGAGGGGCTGATCCAAGCCGCGTTGAACGCGTTTGCGGCCGCGCGCCAGCCGATGCACCGCGGGGCCAGTTGGACGACCGATGCGCCGTTTCGTGAGACCGTAGCCGCCATCGAGCGCTGCCGCACGCGCAACATTCTCGCCGTCGAAATGGAGGCAGCCGGGCTTTACGCGTTCGCCAAGGCACGCTGCAAACCGGTTCTGTGTTTCGCGCATGTCACCAACCAGATGGCGGTCATCGAGGGCGATTTCGAAAAAGGCGAGGCCGATGGCAGCTCGGCCTCGCTGACCGTGATCGCAATCGCGGCGCGTGCCTGGCGCGGACTGGACCCTCGAGCAGTCCAGAGCCCGTCCCGAGCGAGGTCTCCCTAGCAACGGGTATCGTCACGCCAGCAAGGTTTTCACGCGAATTCGATCCACAGCACGCCGATACAGATCGTCAATACCGTCAATGGCGCGCCTAGCTTGAAGTATTCCCAGAACCCGATTTCGACATTTTGCGCCCTTGCGCGTTGCACGACGATCAGATTGGCGACCGAGCCGACCAGCGTAAAATTGCCGGCGAGGGTCGAGGCCATTGCGACAGTGAGCCAAGCCTGCTGCTGGGGTTGCAATTGCGCGATGAACGGCTTCAGCACGAGCACTGCCGGGACGTTGCTGACGATGTTCGAGAGGATAGCGGTGATCCCGCTAAGAACTGGAATCCGCTCAAGGTGCAGTCGGGCGACGGCGCCGATGACCTCCGGTGAAAGCACACTGTGTTCGAGCCCGGCGACGACGATGAAAAGGCCGGCAAACATCAGCAGCAAAGTCCAGTCGATTTCGGCATAGACCTTCTCGGATTTGATGCGCCGAGTGAGCAGCAGAAAAGCGCCGGCGACGATCGCGGCCTCGGCAGGCGGAACGCCCGCAAAGAAGGCCGCGATCATGGCGAGCGAAACCGCCACCGACTTGATAATGATCGGCCAATCGGCATGCCACGGCCGGGACTCGCCGCGGAGCCGCTGACGCGTCCTGAATTCGGAGCGATAGACAAGCGCTATCAGCCCCACAGTCAGCACCAGCCCGATCCCGGCAATCGGAGACAGCGCGGCGGCAAAGGCGCCGTACGGGATATGCGACAGACTGCCGATGATCATGTTTTGCGGGTTGCCGGTGATCGTCGCCGTGCTGCCGATATTTGACGCCATCGCGATCGCCAACAGGTAGGGGACGGGGTTGCGCCGCAGACGCGACACGAGGTCGAGGACGAGCGGCGTCAGGACCAAGCAAACCGTATCGTTCACCAGAAAGGCCGAGAAGATACCCGAGACCAGGACGATCGAGGCGAGCAGCACGATCGGATACCGGGCACGGGTGACGACCCAGCTACTGACCAGCCGAAAGAATCCTGAAAGCCGCAGATTGGCGACGACGATCATGACACCCAGCAGCAGGATGATCGTATCGAAGTCGATCGCCTTTGGCGCTTCCTCCAGCGACAGAGCGCCGACCGCCACCATCAGGCTGGCCCCGACCAGCGCGGCGCCGGCGCGGTCGAGCCGAAAGCCGGGCAGCCTCCCGACTGCCACGACCAGGTAGGTCAGCGCGAAAATGGCGATCGCCGCGGCTTCGGGCACCAGGCCGAGGAGCCGTGCCATGATGTCAGCCGGTCGGCGCCGTTGTCTTGTTCTGCTTCCGCTGTCCCACCGGCAAAGCTCGGCGGCCATCGCGGCTCGCCGCTTGGCGGGTCTCGGGCATGGCGATCCACAGCAGCAGAAAAGCGGCGAGCGCGCAGCCCGCCAGAAACAGGAAGCCGGCCCAGAAGCCGGCTGTCGTCAGGACTTCGCCGATCCCGCCCGGGTCCCAGTGCCCGCTCGACGGCAGATAAATCGCCAGGAACAATCCGATCCCGTCCTTAATGACCACCCGACCATCCTGTCCTGCTGAAAGCCGCGCACGCACGAACTATGAACAGCTGCAAGTCTGTTCCATCAATTCGGCCCGGAGAAATCGCTTGCATCGTGGCACCGATCTATGGCGGCGGCGCCGGTTCGCGCGGTGGGGGTGGTGCCTCAGGGCGGCTCGGTCATGGTGTGGCGCGCTCGAACCTGTAAGGGGGCCTGACAAATAGATAATCTTATAATTACCATATTCGCATTATAGCTCTTCCGGACATGGCACCCGTCAGCGGGTGCGAGGTCGCGATCGAAGAGTTGCCGATGCCTGATCTCGACCAGATAAAACAGGGGAAACAGGAAACGCGAGACCGGCGCGGGGGGTTTGTCAAGCGCCGGTCGGGCAACCCCGCCAACCGGCTGCGCGGCTGCCGCGACCATCAGGCTCGCCTCGACCGGCGCGGCGCCGGCGGTCGAGCCGAAAACCTGGCAGCCGCCCGACTGCCGCGACCAGGTAGGTCATCGCGAAGATGGCAATAGCAGCAGCCTCGTGCAGCACGCCGAGAAACCGTCCCGCGTCCAGTGAAGCCTGGCGCATGAAGCGGTCGGAAAAGGTAAAGATCGCACTCGACGAAACCCGGATGCTGATCCTCGGGGCGCAGATTCTACTCGGATTCGGGTTTCGCGGGGTGTTCAGCGAGAGGTTCGACGAACTCCCGGAATATGCGCGCTACGCCGATGGGTTGGGCTGGGGCTCCTCATCTGCGCCGTCGGCTTGCTGATCGCTCCCGGTCCCTATCATCGCATTGTCGAGGCAGGCCAGGACAGCGGCAGGCTGCATCGCTTTGTGACGGTCATCGCC
>CAVSZA010000073.1:0-44362 GCA_963732095.1 uncultured Alphaproteobacteria bacterium | reverse complement strand
CATGGCCTTGCTGCCGTTCGCGCTCGCGCTGGGTATCGGTCTCTTTGTCGGCAGCGTGGCGATTTTTGACGAGAGCGCCGTCTCGATCGCGGCGGGTGCAACGGGAGCCGGTCTGGCGCTTGCTCTCTGGTATGGCCTGCCACAGTTGCGAAAGAGATTTGTCGGGGAGCGGGAACGCATGATCACGCGCGGTCAATCGAACGAGCGGGCTGACACACCGCTGCAGGTCAAGATCGAACAGCTGCTGACGGAGGCCCGCGTCGTCCTGCCGGCGCTCAGGCTCTATTCGGCTTTCAACTGGCGATCGTGCTGACGCGAGCCTTCGAGCAGCTGCCGAAAGCCTCGATTATCGTGCATGCCGCCAGCCTGTTTCTGGTCGCACTGGCCGTCATGATGCTGATGGCGCCGGCCCCCTATCACAGGATTGTCTATGCCGGCGAGGATACCGAAGACATGTACCGGGTCGGCAGCGCTCTCATCACGGCTGCGACCCTGCCGCTCGGTTTGGGACTGGCGGGCGATGTTTACGTCGTAATCGCGAAAATCTCAGGGTCCTTCGCCATCGGGACAGTTGCCGGCGGGCTGGCTTTCGTGCTGCTGACTGGGCTTTGGTACATCTACCCGATGATCGTGGCGCACCGCAGCAATTAGGAGCCTACTCGCGAACGCGAAACACGGTCAAAACGTCATCCCCGACCGTTTCCGTCGATAGGCGCTCGAAGCTCGGCGCCTGCGAGAGCATTTCGAGCCCGAATTCGGCGATTGCCGGAATACCGTAACCGCCGATCAGCATCGGGGCGTGTACCCAGACCAGGCGGTCTATCAGCCCAGCGCGCGCGAAAGCAGCCGCGAGATGCCCGCCACCTTCGAGGAGCAGCCGGGTGATGCCGCGCTCACCGAGCGCCGCGAGGCCGGCCGCCAGGCTGCCCTTGCCGTCGGGACCGGGATCCATGTCGATCACCGTCGCGCCGGCGCAAAGGAACGCTTGCCGTCGAGCGATATCAGCCGAAGGCAAGGTCAGGACCCAAGTCGGAACCGCGCGGGCGCTGGAAATCAAGTGCGTCGTGGGCGGGATGCGCAAATGCCGGTCGATGACGACGCGCACCGGCGAACGCTGGGCCAGGCCCGGGAGTCGACAGGTGAGCTGCGGATCATCGGCGAGCACGGTCCCGGTGCCGACCATGATTGCGTCGTGGGCAGCACGCAAGGCGTGTGCGCGTTCCCGCGCCGGCGGACCGGTGATCCATTGGCTCTCGCCGCGCCTGGTCGCAATGCGACCGTCGAGCGAGGTGCCGAGCTTCAGCGTGACCAGCGGCCTGCCGGCGCGCAGACGGCAGAAGAAACCGGCGTTGATTTCGGCAGCTTCCGCTTCGCAGAGACCGGTATCGACATCGAGACCCGCCGCGTGCAGTCGCCGCAGGCCATCGCCGGCGACGCGCGGGTCGGGGTCCTCCAAAGGGACCACTACGCGCCGTATCCCTGCGGCGATCAACGCATCCGTGCAGGGCGGGGTGCGGCCCCAATGGCAGCAAGGTTCGAGGCTCACATAGGCGGTAGCGCCGCGAGCGGCTTCACCCGCCCGTCCGAGCGCCTCGGTCTCGCCGTGCGGCCGCCCGCCCGGCTGCGTCCACCCGCGCCCCACGACGCGACCGCGATTGGCGATGACGCAGCCGACCGCGGGGTTTGGCCAGACCGTGCCAAGCCCGCGCCGCGCGAGCGCCAGCGCGGCGCGCATCGAGCGCAGATCGAACCCTCGATCGCTCGGGAATGTCGGTGCGCGTGTAGGCTCAGTTACCATCCGCGGCGATCCGCCCGACAAAATCCCCGAAATCCTTGGCTTCACGGAAATTGCGGTAGACCGAAGCGAAACGGATGTAGGCGACTTGATCGAGGCTGGCGAGCGCCTCCATGACGAGGCCGCCGATCACGTCGCTCGGAATATCGGTCTCGCCCGAACTCTCCAACTGCCGTACCAGTGAGTTGATGATGCGCTCGACCCGATCCGGCTCGACCGGCCGCTTGCGCAGGGCGATGTAGATCGAGCGGGCGAGCTTGTCACGGTCGAAGGGCTCGCGTTGCCCGTGCTTTTTGATGACCGTCAATTCGCGCAACTGCACGCGCTCGAAGGTCGTGAAGCGGGCCGCGCAATTCGGGCAGAAACGCCGGCGCCGGATCGCGCCGCGATCATCGGTCGGTCGCGAATCTTTGACCTGGGTGTCGTCGGCTCCGCAAAACGGACATCGCATCTTGTCCTCCCCGCTCTAATCGGCCAGGTTCCGCGGCTCGGTTTGCCCGCCATAAATCGGAAAGCGGGCGCAGAGATCGCAGACTTTCTCTCGCACTCGCGCCTCGGCGGCTCCGTTGTCGGCTGGCCGGCGCGCCAGCGCGCGCAGCACCTCGACGATGTAGCCCCCCACCGTGCGGAACTCCTCCGGGCCGAAGCCGCGGGTCGTCGCCGCCGGTGAGCCCAGGCGAATCCCGGAGGTCACGGTCGGCTTTTGCGGGTCGAAAGGGACGCCGTTCTTGTTGCAGGTGATGCCGGCGCGCTCGAGACTGATCTCGGCGTCGCGTCCGGTCAGGCCCAGCGGCCGCAGGTCGACCAGCATCAGATGCGAGTCGGTCCCGCCGGAGACGATTTCGAGCCCGGCGTCGACCAGGGTCGACGCGAGCATTTTGGCGTTTTCGATGACCGATTTGGCGTAAGACTTGAAATCTGGCTGCAGTGCCTCATGCAGAGCGACCGCTTTGGCGGCAATCACATGCATCAGTGGCCCGCCCTGCAGCGCCGGAAAGACGGCGGAGTTGATCCGTTTGCCGATCTCCGCGTCATCAGTCAGGATGAGCCCCCCTCGCGGCCCGCGCAACGTCTTGTGCGTCGTAGTCGTGACCACGTGGGCATGTGGCAGCGGGCTCGGATAGACGCCACCGGCGACGAGCCCCGCGAAATGCGCCATGTCCACCATCAGATGGGCGCCGACATCATCGGCGATAGCGCGAAACCGGGCGAAGTCGATGATCCGTGAATAGGCGCTGCCGCCGGCGATGATCAGCTTTGGCCGATGCTGGCGGGCGAGACTCTCGACTTCGTCGAAATCGATGCGGCCATCTTCCGCGCGGACGCCATAGGCGATTGCTTTGAACCATTTGCCCGACAAATTCGGCCGCGCCCCATGCGTCAGATGTCCGCCCGCGGCGAGCGCCATTCCGAGAATTGTGGCGCCGGGCTCGAGCAAGGCGACAAACACGGCCTGATTGGCCTGCGCGCCGGAATGCGGCTGAACATTGGCGAAGCCGCACCCGAACAGCCGTTTGGCGCGCTCGATCGCCAGCGTCTCGGCGACATCGACAAATTGGCATCCGCCATAATATCGGCGGCCGGGATAGCCTTCGGCGTATTTGTTCGTCAGCACCGAGCCTTGGGCTTCCAGTACCGCTCGGGAGACGATGTTCTCGCTAGCGATCAGCTCGATCTGGAGTTGCTGGCGTTCTGATTCTCGATCGATCGCGGCAGCAATCTCCGGATCGGCCTCGTGCAATGTGCTACAAAAAAAATCGTCGGCGACGCTTGTGTGAACAAAGGGATGGGCTGAAGGCATCAGAACCACTTGTTGTGCGAAACGGGATGAGCCGGTGCCCTGGGACAACTCGCTGAGGCCGGTTTCCGGTCCTGCGCAAATTCCGGCCGCCAACCTAGCGTCAGGCACCTTACCGAAATCCACCCTACCAGATCTCGATCGATAATTCCAGCCGCCTACCATAAATCGCGGTTCCGTTGCGAAAGCAAGGAACGGGTTGGTGACCGGGACAAATGCCGAGTAAGCTCGATCTTGTTTGGCGGATTGATTTCCTGACGAGTTTGCTTGCTGTCCTAGAACCGGGTCGGGAGTGGTCTGGTGGCTGATAAGTCGTTCGATGGCCGCAGCAATGCTGATTACTGTCCTCCCGCTAAAGTTTCGGTTGACACAAGAAATTCGTGCATCAATCATGCGCGCCTAAGGTGAATTTTAGGACTTTCCGAGGCGGAAATGGCAGAACCGGCAGCGCCGAAGATGGCAGAGGACGAGTTGCTGCGGATGACCGCCGATGTTGTCGCAGCGTATGTGAGCAACAATACGTTGCCGACCGCGCAATTGGCCGAAGTCATCAACGCCGTTTACAATTCCCTCAAATCACTCGAAGGCCAGCCGGCGGAATCTCAGTCCGAGCCGCTTAAACCGGCAGTACCGGTGCGCAAGTCGGTTACCCCTGACTATTTGGTTTGCCTTGAGGACGGCAAAAAGCTCAAGATGCTAAAGCGGCATTTGCGGTCGACCTATAATATGACGCCCGACGAATACCGGGCAAAATGGAGCCTCCCGGCGGACTATCCGATGGTGGCGCCGAACTATGCTGAACAACGCTCAGAATTCGCCAAGAAAATCGGGCTCGGGCGAGGCACGGGACGCCAGTCGTTGCGGCGCTCGTCAGGAAACGGCGCCGGCGCAAAAAAATAGAACCAAATGGTCAACTCGCCGAAACAGCGCGGCGAGCCTTCAGGGCGGCGGTCAGGGTGCCGTCGTCGAGATAATCGAGTTCGCCGCCGATTGGTACTCCCTGGGCGAGGCGGGTGATCCTGATATCTCTGCCGGCGAGACGGTCTGCGAGATAATGCGCGGTCGTTTGACCCTCGACCGTCGCATTCAGTGCGAGGATCAACTCCTGGCTCGGTCGAAGGCGGGCAAGGAGCCGCTCGATATTGAGATCGTCCGGGCCGATGCCGTCGAGCGCCGACAAGGTTCCGCCCAGTACGTGATAACGTCCGCGAAAAGCCCCGGTTCGTTCGAGTGCCCAGAGATCCGCGAGATCTTCGACGACGCAGATCGTCGTCATGTCCCTCTCCGGGTCGCGGCAGATCGCGCAGGGGTCGACCGTATCGAGATTGCCGCAGATTGAGCACGGGCGGATCGCTCCCGCCGCTTTGGCCAACGCCGCCGCCAGCGGCTCGAGCAAGCGTTCGCGCCGCTTGATCAAATGCAGCGCAGCACGCCTTGCCGAGCGGGGGCCGAGGCCAGGCAGCTTGGCGAGGAGCTGGATCAAGGTGTCGAGTTCGGACATCTGCTGCGTCGGTCGGCGCCTCCGGCCCCCGCCAACTCGTGTGGCGGGCCGAGGGTGCGACTAGTCGCTAGAAGGGCAGCTTCATGCCCCCCGGCAGTTGCAGGCCGCCGGTCAGCTTTTGCATCTCCTGTTCGGCGTGGGCAGAGACTTTTGCGCGGGCGTCGTTGAACGCGGCCACGATCAAGTCTTCCAGCACCTCGCTATCTTCAGGGGTCAGCAGACTCTTGTCGATCTTTATCTTCTTTAGATCACCCTTGCCGTTCAAAGTCAGCTGAACCATGCCGCCGCCGGCAGCGCCGGTCATCTCGACGGCCTCGAGCTGAGCCTGGACCTCGGCCATTTTGGTCTGCATCTCCTGAGCCTGCTTCATCAGCTGGCCGATGTTCTTCATGCTCCGTCCTCTCCTTTATCGGCTTCTTCCCCGGGGTCCTCCGGAGATGTCTCATCCCCCTCGGGCTCGGCCGCCGCAAACCGCTCTCGAACGGCGGCGATCGTCGCTCCCGGGAACGTCTCGAGCACCGCCTGAACCAACGGGTGGCTCGTCACCTCGTTCCGCAGATCCCGCTGGCGGCCCTCCTCCTGCTCGCGCAGGCTCGGCTCTCCTTCCGCCTCGGAAACGGCGATCAGCCACCGGCTTCCGGTCCATTCGCTCAGCAGCTGGCCGAGGCGGTTCGTCAGATCGCGCGGTGCGCTGGAGGCCGGACGGACCTCGATCCGCCCCGGTTCGAAATGAACCAGATGAACATCCGACCACAGGTGTGAGCGGAGCAGCGCCTCACGCCTTTTGTCGAACAGCGCGATGACCTCGGCAAAACTTTGCGGCATCGGGTCGTGCGCGGGCTGGATGCCAAGGACGGGAAGCTCGGCGGCAAGCTCGGCAAGGGCTCGCAACGTATTCCCAGCGCTCGGCCGCGAAGGCGCGGTTTCCGTGGGCTGCACAACGGAAACGGCGGGCGCACCGGCAGAAGCGTTCGATGCCATGACAGCGCCGTTGCCGCGGCTTCCTGCTAAGCTTGCGAGAGGGCCCGGAGCTGCCACGACGGAGCGGACCAGCTCGGCAGGGGCCGGCAGATCGGCGACGTAGGCGAGACGCACGAGCACCATTTCGGCGGCCTGGATCGGCGACGGTGCGACCTGCACCTCTTCGAGGCCCTTCAGCAGCATCTGCCAGGCGCGGGCGAGGACCGGTATCGTCAGCTTTTCGGCCAGCGGCCGGGCCCGCGCGCGGTCGCCTTCGGCGATCGGGTCGCCGGTCCCGGCCTCTGGTGCGAGCTTCAGCCGGGTCACGAAATGGCTGATGTCGAGGAGATCTTGCAAGACCATCAGCGGGTCCGCCCCGCCCCGATAAAGGTGACCCATCTCCGCGAGCGCAGCCGGCGCGTCCCCGCGCAACACGCTCTCAAGCAAATCGAAGACGAGCCCGCGATCGGCCACCCCCAGCATGTCGCGCACTGCGGCTTCTGCGACCCGCCCACCCGAGAGAGCGATCGCCTGGTCGAGCAGAGACAGCCCGTCGCGCACCGAGCCGTCGGCCGCCCGGGCGATCAGTGCGAGGGCTGCAGGCTCGACCTCGACGCCCTCCTCCTCGGCGATGCGACGATAATGCGGGATCAGCTGTTCGACCGGGACGCGGCGCAACGAGAAACGCTGACAACGCGACAGGACTGTGACCGGGACTTTGTTGATCTCGGTCGTCGCGAACACGAATTTGACGTCTGGCGGCGGCTCCTCGAGCGTCTTCAACAGCGCATTGAAGGCGTTTTTCGAAAGCATGTGCACTTCGTCGATGATGTAGACCTTGTAGCGCCCGGAGACCGGCCGGTAGCGCACCCCCTCGGTCAACTCGCGGATGTCGTCGACGCCGGTGCGCGAAGCGGCGTCCATCTCCAACACATCGACATGGCGGTCGTCTGCGATCGCGAGACATTGCGCACACTGGCCGCAAGGTTCTGCCGTCGAGCCGCCCGAGCCGTCGGGTCCGACGCAATTGAGGGCGCGCGCGAGAATGCGGGCCGTAGTCGTCTTGCCGACGCCGCGTACGCCGGTGAGGATGAAGGCATGGGCGATCCGCCCCGTGGCGATCGCGTTCGACAGGGTGCGCACCATCGCCTCCTGCCCGATGAGCTCGGCGAAGGTCGAAGGCCGATATTTCCGGGCGAGGACGCGATATGCGGCCGCCGAATCGCTCATTCTCAAAACCGTGTCAGACGAGGGAGACCGGACGAACGACCCAGGTCGGGGCTCGTTACGGCTGCTTCCTTCCGGACCTGACCGGGTTGGCGAGGGACCTGTCCGCCGCCGGCTCCCGCTACACTATATCAGCTGTCCGCGATGCCGGGGCAAGCGTGCTTGCGCGGCGAAGTTCCCGACGCGAGTCAATGGCGCATGAAATATACGCGATGCAGCTGGTCGCGGAAGCTGCGGCTGGAGGCCAGCGCGGTCTCGAAATCGGTCTTGCCGAGCACATAGGTGTCGACTTCGCCTTCGGCGACGACGGTGGCGTTGCGCGGCTCGCCGCTGATCAGCGCAACCTCGCCGAAGAAATCGCCGGGCCTCAACCGCGCCACCTCGTGATCGGCACGGATCACATCGACCTCGCCGTCCGAGATCACGAAAAACTCTTCCCCGGGCTCCCCCTCGCGAACGATGGTCTCGCCGGTAGTGAAATGGCGTTTCTTGACGTGCTCCGCGACATCCGTGAGCTGCTGCGGCGTCAGCGCCTTGAACAGATCGATCGGGCGCAGGAACTCGCAGATCCGCAGCGCATCGTGCAGCACCACATCGGACATGATCCGGCCGTCCACCATGTGGACCAGGCGATCGGCCGAATTGATGATCCGATGGTCGTGGGTAACCATCATTACGGCTGCGCCGTAATCGATCGTGGTCTGCTTGAGCAGATTGATGACGTTCATCGTCGAATCCTTGTCGAGCGCTGCGGTCGGCTCGTCGGCGAGGATCAGCCTTGGCTGATTGACGAGAGCGCGGCCGATTGCGACCCGCTGGCGCTCGCCACCCGAGAGGAATCTCGGCTTGTGGTCAATGCGGTGACCGAGCCCCAGGCGCTCCAGCATCCCGGCGCAGCGCTGCCGCATCTCGCCAGGTGAAGCATCGCCGAGCTGCGCGGCCATCTTGACATTTTCGTAAGCGGAAAGCGCGTCGAACAGATTGTGCATCTGGAAAATGAAACCGATGTCGCGTCGCACTTCGACGAGTTCGCCGCCGCCGAGTTGCGACAGGTCGCGACCCAGCACGTCGATCCTGCCTTCGTGAACCGAGCGCAGCGCCCCGATCAGGGTCAACAAAGTGGTCTTGCCGGCCCCCGACGGGCCGGTCATCACGACGAGCTGACCCGCGGGGATCTCGATCGAGTTGCCGAACAGGACCTGATTTCGTGCTTCGCCCTCACCGTAATAGTGGTTTAGCCCGTTCACCCGCACGGCCAGTTCCGGTGCGCCAGGCTGCGCGACCGGCGGCGCCTCCGCCCGCTCCGCGACCAGAGCTGCGCACATCAGAACACCTCGGCCGGGTCGGCCGTGATCACCCGCCGGACGGCGATCGCCGCCGAGATCAGGCACATGCCCAGGGTCAGGCCGAGGCTGACGAACAATAGCCGCATGGTCATGTGCAGCGGCAACAGTGCTAACCGACCAATGACGTAATAGAGAAGGAGGCTCACCAGCAATGCCGGGACCCACCCCGCCAAGGCATTGAACGCCGCTTGTTCGAACACCACGCGCAGCAGGTAGCCGGTTTTATATCCCATCGCCTTCAAAGTCGCATATTGAGGCAGCTGGTCGGAAAGATCAGTGTAGGTGACTTGATACGAGATCAGCATTCCAACCACAAAGCCGACAATCGTGCCCATCGCAAAAATCGGTCCGGCCGAGGACACGTCCGCCTGAAATTTGCGCTCGAATTCGATCAGCTGCGGCTTGGTGAACACCGCGATCGTATCAGGCAATGCTTTTCTCAAAGCCTGCTGGACGGCAGCCGGATCATCGCCGAATTTCACCTTGACGACCCCGACATCGACGGCAGCGGGACCGCCGGCCTGACCGCGGAGCAGGCTCGCGAAGGTGCGGTCGCTCATGATGACCGTCCCGTCGCTCTGAAAATCGGGTCCGAGAGCAAAGCCGCCGACGATTTTGACCTTGGTGCCGTTGAGCTCGGCTTCGGTCGCAGCGCTATCCATGCCGAGAAAGCGCCGGGCGCGACGGTCGACGAGCACGGTATTCGGTTCCTTCAATTTGTCGCGGTCGGCGTTGACGTCGGCGTAAGTAAAGACCGGCGCATCGGGATCGAAGCCGAAGGCGCGGACCAGAAAAACTTTTCCGTCGATCGGGTTCTTCCAGAAAAAGTTGAACCAATCGGCGTAAAGCGCCCGCGCGCTCGCGACGCCGGGCACGTTGCGCGCCTTGTCGAGATCGGCGCGGGGAAACGGGTCGCGCGTCGCAAACTGATATTTATGGGCGCTTTGCAGCAGAATATCGCCGTCGAGGCCGCGGATGACGGCGAACGCGCTCTCAAAAAAGGCCTGTTCGAAGCCGAGCTGCATCAGCATCAGCAGCACCGCGAATCCGATCCCGCCGGCCGAGCGCAGGAGGCGCGACTTGTTCGAGACAAGATTGCGCCAGGCGAGCGGGACCGAGCCTGGCCGGGCCATGCCGGCGAGCCCAGGAGGAGGATGTCGAAGGGGAGCGGAGGTAGCCGACAAAACACCGCCTTCTCAGAACACGTCTGCAGGCGCGGCGCGGCGCAGGACGCCGACCGACAGTAGCGCCGAAATCAAGGCCATGGCGAGCGCAGCGGCGAAGACGGCGAGGAGGCGCATCTCGCTCATCGTCACCGGCAGCAACGTCTCCCGGCGGATCACCGAGTAGAGCCCCAGCGCGGCGCCCAAAGCCGGAATGAACCCGGCGATGACGATCAGCAGCGACATTGCGCTGACCGTCCCGACCAGCGAGCGGTCGGGATAGCCGATCGCCTTCAGTGTGGCGAATTGCGGCAATTGCCGGCTGACCTGCGTCGAGACGATCTGGTAGACGATCATGATCCCGACCACGAACGAGATCAGCAGCCCCGATCCGAAGATGATCCCGACCGAGGTGCGGGTCGTCCAATAGGCCGTTTCCTGCGCCTCGAGCGCCTTACGCGTGAAGACCTGGAGGCCGGAGCCGACCACCTTGCGCAAATCGTCGGCGGCGCGATCGGGGTCCACCCCGGGCTTCAACTGGATTGCGCCGAGATTGACGACGTTGAGGCCGCGTTGCGGAAAAAGCCGGGCAAAATTTGCCTCGCTTGCCATTACGACCCCGAGCCCCATGAAACCTGTGCCCAGCACATATTGCCCCCCGATCGTCACCTTGCGGTCGCCGATCTCGACGATCCGGCCGGTATCGAGCGGCCCGAACATCGGGCGGGTGGTGCTGTCGACGAGAACCGTGTCGGCCCGCTCTAGGACGTTGGTCTGCCGGTTAATGCTGTCGGGAGTGAAGATGTGGCTCTCGGGGTCGAAGCCGATCACGAAAACATCCGGCCACGTGCCCCCTTCGCCATTCTTCCATTTGGCATAGCCGAAATAGATCGCCGCCGCCTTCTCGACGTCGGGCGCGGACCTGACCGGACCTAGTAGGCTGAGCGGAAAGGCGCCAGGCTGGGCCTGATACTCGTATTCGTTCGAGGCGAGCAGCAGATTGAAACTCATATTTTCATAGAGCAACAGGCCGCCGCGCGGCACGGCGTAGAAAAAGCCGAGCTCAACAAAGACGAGGAGGACCGCCATGAAAATCCCGACCAGTGCGAGCGCGGTCCGTCTCTTGTCATAGGTCAGGATACGCCAAGCGAGCGGGACCTTCACGGCCGGCCGGCTCGGTTCCCGCTGCGACGATTGCGAACCAGCGCGGGCGCTGTCACAACTCCAACCCCGTCTTCCGCACTGCCGCCATCCGTTGCCTGAACGAGCTCTGTCCGACTGTAAGAAGGCGCAGATCGCCGGGTCAACCCCCTGGGGTATGTCCTGGCGTATTATCGTCGCGGTTCGCGGACCCGATACGGCTGATGCTCGCCCAGGCAAGTCGCTGTTCGATCCATGGACCCGCGTTCGTCGAAGTCGGCCCGCACCGCTAATCTAAGAGCGTCGCTCTCAGGCTTGGCCGGTTTGTTGGCGGCTTGCGGAGCGATCCGGCCGAATCTGGCGACCGATCCCGATGCGCTTGCACCGCCCTCCGCGAGCAAATCATGGGCGCCGGAAGAGGCGGCGCGCATTCCCGGCGGCAAGGCCACGCTGGACGCTTTCTCTGCTCGACCGGCTCGGTCTCCCGCCGCAATTCAGCCTGGGCGGATCTACGACCTACCGAATCTGATCGATCTCGCGCAGCAGACAAACCCCGAGACGCGTGCGGCATGGGAAGCAACACGCGCCTCCGCCGCAAGGCTCGGGATTGCGGAGGGCGCCTATCTGCCGACGCTCGCCGCGATCGGCATGGCAAGCTATGCCCACCTCCCGGATTACGACAAGATGGGCCCGTTCCTGGTTCGCACCGGTGTGCTCGAGCCGTTGGTGCGGCTGGATTGGCTGTTGTTGGACTTCGGCCGACGCGCCGCAGATCTCGACAACGCGGCCCAGACCCTGCTCGCCGCCAATCTGCAGTTCAACCGTAAGCAGCAAAGTGTGATATTCGCTGTGCAAAAAGCGTATTTCGCCTTCGATGCGAGCCGCGCCCGGGTCACAGCACGGGAGACGGCGCTGAAAGCCGCAACCGCAGTGGAACAGGCAACCGGTATCCGCAGCCGCAGCGGTCTCGCCTCGATCACCGACACGCTCCTCGCGCGCCAGGTGGTGTTGCAGCAGCAATTCGACATTGCCAGTGCGCAACGTGACGTCCACGCGGCTGAGGCGCAGCTTGCGCAGGCGATCGGTATCTCTCCTGTTTCGCTGCCGCAGATTGCATCACTCTCTTCCCTGCCGCTGCCGGAAGCGCTGCCGGCATCGGTGGACTCATTGCTACAGCAGGCCGTCTCCACCCGCCCGGACCTCGCCGCGAAGTTCGCGGAGGTGAGGGCGCGCGAGGCGGAGCTCGATCGAGCACGTGCCGACTACCTCCCCAAGCTATCGGCAAACGGCGCACTGGGTGGCGTCTTTCGCGAGTTGGACAGCCTGAACCTGGGCCCGAACGGCACGAATTTTTACCCGCACCGAACCACCTGGAGCGTCGGGCTTCAGCTCGACTGGGAGCTGTTCGACGGCTTCATCCGGGACAATCGGGTGCGCGAAGCCAAGGCGCGGCGCGATCAGGCACGGGCGGATCTCGACGCGCTGCAGCTTGCGAGCCAAGCCGAGGTGTGGACCGCCTATGCCGACTTTCAGTCGGCTGTCTCGCAGCATCAGTTCGCCGTTGCCCTCGTCGCCACGACAAAATCCGGCTACGACAGCGCGCTCACCGGCTACGGCGGTGGCATCACCAATTTCGTCGACCTCCTCGCCGCCGAGCGCGATTATGCGCGCGCGCTCGCCGTCGAGGTCGACACCCGCGCCGCCATCCTCGACAGTGCGGCCGCGCTGGCCTTCGCCGCCGGAACGACTGCGGGTTAGGATTGCCGTTCGGCTTGTTGCTCCGCCAATGGAGCCAGTGCGAGGGCAATCAGCGCGGTAACAAGAAATCCCCACATGGCCCCGGCGACATTCAAGAGGCTGGGCACGATGTCGATCGTGAACCGGAAGTCCAGCAACAGCACGAGCGTTACGGTGACCGCGCCCGGCACGGCGGCAAAGGCGATACGCGGGCCGCCGTGCGCGACCCACCCTGCGGCGAAATAGCAGCTCGCCGCGATCACGGCAAAAAGGCCGAGATCTTCCATCAGAGGCGCGCCGACTGCGATCATCAGCACTGCAAGCGCCGCGCAGATCGCGGCGCAAAGCTGGCGCATCGGCATCCTTCGCCAGACTGCCCGCAAATCGGGGTCGGCCGTGAGTAGGACGGCGATGACCCCGGTGCGGATCTCTGGCAGATTGATCGTGTTGTAGAACAGCATCTGCAGGCCGATCGCGGTCAGCGCGAGCATCGCGAAGCCTACCAATTCTCCTCGCCCGGGACGCGCGGGCGCTGCTTCGCGGGTCGCCGGCGGGGCGAACGGAGCTGTGGCCGCTGCGACCGCCCAAGCCGTACCGGCGAGGGCGAGCGCATTGAACAGCGCAGCGTCAATTGCTCCCTGCGGGTCGGGCAGGTAGGCAGGCTCGGCGAAGGACAGGACCAGAGCTGCCAAGATAAAAGCGGCGCGCGCAGCAATGACGCGGGAAAGCACCAGCAGCACCGTCAGTGCTGCACATTGCAGCGGCAAATAGAGCCAGGGTTGATCGTAGGTAGTGGCCGCCAGCAGGATCGCGAACCCGGCGCCGAGAAACGCCGCGCCCGTCACCTCGGCGGCCTGGCGAAACGGGCGGTGTGTCGGCGGCACGGTCAGCAGCAGGATGCCGGCGAAAACCAACACCGGGTATGGAATCCGAAAGGTGACGGTCGCGAGTACCCCGATCAGAGTCAGACCGGCAAACCCCAAAGCGGCGATCCAGCGCTGCCGCGAAGGTGCCAGCTCAAGATGAATGAAACGCCGCGCCGGATCCTCCGGCGGGATGACGGCCTCGGCCGGCGGCGCGGTAGTCATTGCACCGAAGCGATCGGCATGCCCGGAACCTTCAACGGTTTACCGTCGGGCGGGAAGCCGGTGATAGTGGCGACCGCCGTCATTCCCATTCGAAACGGGGTGTCGGTAGGCGGATCGGCGAGGATGATCCGTACTGGAATGCGCTGTGCGAGCCTTGCCCAGTTCAAGGTCGGATCAACCTTGGGCAGGAGCCCCGCGGCCTGCCCGGAGGGCGACAGAACGCTCCAGGCGATCCCCTGTACGATGCCGTGAAAGGTGCGGCCGGGATAGCCGACCAGGTTCACCCGGGCCTCCATGCCCGGCTCGATCGCCGGCAACAGGGTCTCGCGGAAGTTCCCCAGCACGTACCACATGCGCCCGTCGACCAACGCGAAGACGCGCTCGCCGACATGTGCGTAGTCGCCGATCGAGATGTTGAGATTGGTCACCAGCCCTTTGAAGGGCGCTCGGACATAGCAATACTCGACGTTCAGCTCGGCGAGCCGGACGCGGGCCTTGGCCGTATCCAGTCGGCCATTCACGTCCCCTTGCTGCGCCAACAGTTTCTCTTGCTGCGCCAGTTGCGACTGCGCGTGCTGAACCGCGGCTTCGAGCGACCTGGCCTTGGTGACCGCCTCCTGATATTGGTCGGCGCTGATGAACCGGCCGCCAACGAGCGGTTCGAGCCGGCCGGCATGCGTCCGCGCATAGGCCATGTCGGCTTGGAGCCGGGTCACTTCCGCGCGCGCGGCCGCGATCGCCTGCTCGATGCCGCTGACCTCGGCCTGAGCGACGATTAACTCGCCCCGCGCCTGCTGCAGCTCGGCCTCGTATGGCCGTGGGTCGATCACAAACAGGAGATCGTTCGCTTCGACCGGCTGATTGTCGACGACGTTGAGCTGCACCAACGGGCCTTGCACATGCGGCGCGATCCCGATCACGTTTGCGCTGACATAGGCATCGTCGGTGCGGGGGTTTCCGCTACTCGATCGCGCGACCATCACCGCCGCCGCAACTCCGGCGACGATGATCGCCAGCCCGATCAGCCGTCCCAAAATGCGCAAGGGCAAAGGCGCTCGGCCGTTCATGTTCAGCCGCGGTAGAGCAGAAGCCAGAGCCCGCAGGCATAAGCGACGATCAGCATCGGGTATACCAAAAGGAGTGGACCCAGATACGGCTCCAAGCGAGTCCACGAGAAGATGAAGCGGGAGACGAGCGTGAGGAGGATGCCGCACAATAGGCACGGCACCCAGGCCGGCCAATAGGCACCCCAAAGGTTGATTATCGGCGCGCAACACAAGCTGGTATCAGTCAAGTCCTCGCCCCCTTCCGCCCGCAATTGTATAAGGGAAGTGGCGCGGCGGCCGAAGTTCCGGCGCCTCAGGAACGCCGCCACGCATCGCCCCTAAGACAGCAAGAGCTCACGAAGTTGCTAACGGTTCACCCGAAATGGGAGTTGGGGGGCATGAACAACCGGCTTAGGATTGGCACCGGCACGCTCTCGGCCAAGTGCTGCGAGCCGATCGAGGAGTAGGAAAAATGGCCCGTCTCATCGTCAACGGACAGACACGAGAGGTCGATGTCGATCCCGACACCCCGTTGCTATGGGTGTTGCGCGACACCTTGGGCCTGACCGGCACGAAATTCGGATGCGGCATCGCCCAGTGCGGTGCCTGCACGGTCCATATCGACGGCGTCGCGACGCGCTCCTGCTCGGTGCCGGTCAGCGCCGTCGAAGGGACCCAGATCACGACGATCGAGGGGTTGCCGACCAACGGTGCGCTGCATCCGGTGCAAAGGGCCTGGATCGCCCATGATGTGCCGCAATGCGGCTATTGCCAGAGCGGCATGATCATGGCTGTGGCGGCTCTCCTCAAGGACAAGCCACAACCGACCGACGCCGATATCGACGCCGCGGTAACCAATATCTGCCGCTGCGGCACCTACGCCCGCATCCGTGCGGCGATCCACACCGCCGCCCAGGCGTGATGCGGAGGGACACGCGATGACACACATGCCGCAGATCAGCCGCCGCTTATTCCTGACTACCGCAGCCGCCGCGGGCGGCGGGCTCGCGCTGGGTTTTCACCTGCCGGACGGTACCCGCGAGGCCGCCGCCGCGCCGGGCCCGGCCGAGGTCACTGCCTGGGTGGTGATCCAGCCCGACGATGCTGTGATCATCCGCGTCGCCCGCTCCGAAATGGGACAGGGCATCACTAGCTCGCTGCCGATGCTGGTTGCCGAGGAGCTCCAATGCGACTGGAGCAAGGTGCGCTTCGAATTCCCTTCGCCAGAAGAAAACCTGCGGCGCAAGCGCGCTTGGGGCGACATGTCGACCGGGGGAAGCCGCTCGGTGCGGACCTCGCAGGAATATCTCCGCAAGGCAGGGGCGGCGGCGCGCGAAATGCTGATCGCCGCGGCGGCTGCACAATGGGGCGTTCCGGCGGCCGAGTGTCAGGCGGCGAACAGCGTCGTTACCCACAAGCCGACCGGCCGCACCTTGCGCTACGGCGAAGTTGCGGAGGCCGCCGCGAAATTGCCGCCTCCCTCCGACATAAAGCTGAAGGACCCGAAAGACTGGACCTTGATCGGGACGCCGCAGAAGCGGCTCGACACGACGGACAAGGTGACCGGAAAGCCGCTCTACGGCATCGATGTCCGCGTGCCGAACATGGTCTATGCCGCGATCGCCCAGTGCCCGGTGTTCGGCGGCACGCCCAAATCCTACGACGAAACGAAAATCCGCGGGCTCAAAGGCGTCCGCCAAGTGGTGCGGCTGCCGAATGCGGTCGTCGTCGTCGCCGACAGCTGGTGGCAGGCGAAGACGGCGGTCGATGCGCTGCCGGTGACCTGGGACGAGGGGCAGAACGGCAAGGTGTCAAGCGCCAGTATCGCCGAGTTCCTGCGCGGCGGGCTCACCGCGCCGGAGGCGGCCGTGGTCCGCAAGGACGGCGATGTCGATGCGGCGCTCGCCAAGGCTGCGACGCGAGTCGAGGCCGAATATGGGGCGCCGTTCCTGAGCCATGCGACGATGGAGCCGCAGAACTGCACGGCCTCCGTCACCCCCGACAAGGTCGAGATCTGGGTATCCACGCAGAGCGGCGAAGCGGCATTGGCCGCGGCGGCGGCTGCCGCGGAGATGCCGCCGGAGAAGGTCGTCGTGCACAAGACGATGCTCGGCGGCGGCTTCGGCCGGCGCGGCGCGGTGCAGGACTACGTTCATCAGGCGGTGCTGGTCGCCAAGGCCGTCGGGCAGCCAGTCAAGCTGTTATGGACGCGCGAGGAGGACATCCGCCACGACTTCTACCGTCCGACGGCGATGGCCAAGTTCACCGCCGGCCTCGACGCCTCGGGAATGCCTGTCGCATGGCGGGTGCGGGTCACCGGACCGTCGATCCTCGCCAATCTGTTCCCGCAGCGGCTGACGGGCGGTGTCGATCCGTCCTTTGCCAACGGCTTCACCGAAGAGATGGCCTATGACGTGCCGAACTACGAGGTCGGCTACGCAATGCGCACCACGCGCGTCCCGGTCGGCTTTTGGCGCTCGGTTAACCACTCGCAGAACGGCTTTTTCCGCGAATCCTTCATCGACGAAATGGCGCATAGCGCCGGGCAGGATCCGTACCAATACCGCCGCAAATTGTTGAGCAAAGACCCGGTGCGGCTCGCCGTGCTCGACGCGGCGGCGCAAAAAGCCGGCTGGGACAAGCCGGCGCCGCAAGGCGTCTCGCGCGGCATCGCGCTCGTCGAGGCCTATGGCACGATGTGTGCGCAGGTCGTCGAGGCCTCGATCGGCGGCAAGGGCGAGGTCAAAGTGCACCGCGTCGTCGCGGCGATCGATACAGGGCACGTGGTCAATCCGGAGATACTGCGGGCGCAGACCGAAAGCGGCATCGTCTATGGCTTGACCGCGGCGCTCTACGGCGCGATCACGATCGAGAACGGCCGTGTACAGCAGGGCAATTTCGACGATTACGAGATGCTGCGTCTGGCCGACATGCCCGTCGTTGAGACCGTGGTCGCGCCGAGCGGCGGGTTCTGGGGCGGCGGCGGCGAGCCCGGCGTGCCGCCATTGGCCCCGGCATTGTGCAATGCGATCTTCGCGGCGACCGGCAAGCGCATCCGCTCATTGCCACTGAAGGACCAGGACCTGAAGCGGGTGTGAGCGCGTCCCATAGCCGCCGAGCCCCCACCCTAAATCTTCCCCGCAAGCGGGGGAGGGGATGGGAGGGGGTAAGGTGCGTGAGGGCCGCTTGGTTGCTAATGCTGCCGGGGCTTTTCGCCTCCGCCGCAGCGGCGGCCGATCCGCCGCCGGGTGCAACGTCATGCTCGGGCTGTCATCCCCCGACCGCCTCGGCAGAGACCAAGGTGCCGCCGCTGCGAGGCCAGAACCCGGCGGATATCGTTGCCGCGATGCAGGCCTTCCGCTCCGGCGAACGCCCATCGACAGTGATGGGGCGAATAGCGAAAGGGTTTTCCGACGACGAGATCCGGGCGATCGCCGCCTGGGTGGCGGAACAACGGTGATCAGAACAACCAGACGAGCCTTTCTGACCGGTGCGGCGACCGCGGTGGCGCTCTCGCCCAAGCTGTCACGGGGCCAAGCCAGACTGTGTATCATCATCATCGGCGGCGGCTTCGGCGGCGCGACCTGCGCGCGGACCCTGCGCCGCGCCGATCCTCAATTCGAGGTGACGCTCGTCGAGCCGAACCCGACCTTTGCGGCATGTCCGTTCAGCAACGCCGTGATTGCCGGTCTGCGCGACATGGCGGCACAGCGCTTCGGCTACGACGCGATCCGCGCCGCCGGTATCGCCGTCGCGCAGGACCAGGCGACGGCCGTCGACCCGCAGGCCCGGCGTGTCTCGCTCCGCGGCGGGTCGGCGCTCGAATACGACCGGCTGATCCTTGCGCCGGGGATCGCGATCCGCTGGGATGCGCTACCCGGTTACGACGAGGCTGCGGCCGCGGTGATGCCGCACGCTTGGTTGGCTGGCGACCAGACCCTTTTGCTGCGCCGCCAGCTCGAAGCGATGGCCGATGGCGGGACGGTTGTGATCTCGGCCCCGGCCAATCCGTTCCGCTGCCCGCCGGGACCTTATGAGCGGGCGAGCCTGATCGCCTATTATCTGAAGAAGGCGAAACCGCGATCTAAGCTGATCATCCTCGATGCGAAGGATAATTTCTCGAAGCAACGCTTGTTTCAAAACGCTTGGCAACAGCTCTACCCCGAGCTCATCGAGTGGGTGTCGCTGTCGAATGGCGGGAAAGTCATATCGGTCGATGCGAAGACCCGCACGCTGTTAACCGATTTCGCCACCTACAAACCCGACGTCGCGAACGTCATCCCACCCCAACGGGCGGCCGGAATTGCCCAACTCGCCGGCGTGGCCGACGGTACCGGCTGGTGCCCGATCGATCCGGTAACCTTCGAGTCGCGCCTGCAGCCGAACATTCATGTGATCGGCGATGCCGCAATTGCCGGCGCGATGCCGAAATCGGCTTTCGCCGCCAACGCCGAGGCAAAGGTGTGCGCCTTCGCTGTCGCCGCCTTGCTGCACGGCGACACCCCGCCGCCGCCAAAGCTCATCAACACCTGCTACAGTCTGGTGGCGCCCGATTACGGGATCTCGATCGCCGGGGTCTACCATACAGCAGGTGGGCAGTTGGCCGATGTCGAGGGCGCCGGCGGGGTCAGTCCGATCGATGCACCGGCCGATTTTCGCGCTCTCGAGGCCACTTATGCGGAAGCCTGGTTTCGCACGATCACGGCAGAGACCTTTGGCTGATGCAGTCGCCGCGGGCTTGGCGGCGCTGTTGATTTCAACCGGCGCCGTCTCGCAAGCGGAGCTGCGCCCCTACACGATCGTCGGCGACGCGATCCCAGCCTCGCTGACCGGAGCCATCGGCGATGCGGCCCGCGGCCGGGCGATCGCGGTTGATCGCCGGCTCGGCGCTTGTCTCTTGTGTCACGCCGGCCCATTTCCGGAAGAGAAATTCCAGGGGACGCTCGCACCGGATCTATCGGGGGCCGGTTCGCGTTGGTCCGAGGGCCAGCTGAGGCTGCGTCTCGTCGACCCCACGCGACTCAACCCCGACACGATCATGCCGCCATATTACCGGGTGGAAGGGCTCACTCGGGTCGGGCTGGCTTGGCGGGGCAAGTCGATCCTGGCCGCCGAGCAGATCGAGGATGTGGTAGCGTTCCTGTCAACTTTGCACGACTGATGGAGCTGCCGCAGAGCTATGGATCGAGCGTCCCGTCAAATCTCCCTTTCCGCCCTTGGAGGCGGAGAGGGTCGGGGTGAGGTGGAGGGAGCCCCCGCTCGGAACGACGGCACGACCCACCTCACCCTCCCCGCCGCTAAGGCGGCGGGTCCCCTCCTTCTCCCCCCGCCAGCGGGCGGAGAGGGCGATCTTTCACCGACACGCCGCCGGATCCTGTTGGCCGCTGCGGGGGCCGGGCTCATCTCGTTCGCTCCGATAGCCGAGGCGACGGAAGAGGCAATGGCCGAGGCGATTCGCGAGTTGATCGGGGAGGCGCCGCTGGCGCCCGGCAAGGTCAAGCTCGAATTGCCGTCGATCGTCGAAAACGGCAATACCGTGCCTTTAGCCGTGTCGGTCGAGAGCCCGATGACCGAGGCCGACCACGTCGAGAGCATCCACATTTTCAACCAGAAAAATCCGCAGCCCTACGTCGCGGCGTTCCGCCTCGGCCCGCGCGCCGGCAAGGCTTCCGTCGCGACCCGCATCCGGCTTGCCGACTCGCAACGGGTCGTCGCGATCGCACGACTCTCCGACGGCAGCTTCCGGTCGGACAGCGCCGATGTCATCGTGACCTTGGCGGCCTGCACCGAGCAATAAGAACCAATGGCTCGGGTATTGATCAACTTTCCGCCACGCGCAAAGCGCGGCGAAATCATCGAGATCAAGACCTTGATCCAGCATCCGATGGAGACGGGCTATCGGCTCGACAGCAAGGGCGCGGCGATCCCACGCGACATCATCAGCCGCTTCACTTGCGCCTACAACGGCGACGAAGTGTTCCGGGCCGAGCTGTTCCCGGCGATATCCGCGAACCCGTTCATCGCCTTTTCGACGGTAGCGACGGAGAGCGGCGAACTGGTCTTCAGCTGGATCGACGATAATGGTCAGATTCAGAGCGAGATCCGTCAAATCACCGTAGAATGAGGACATTGCTCGCGGCGGGGGTTGCGCTCGCCGCCGCAACGGCGGTCGCAGCCGAGATTGCGCCCGAGGCGAGGCGCTCGGGCTATGATTTCGACAGCCCCGAGATCCGGGCGATGCAGGACGACGAGACGGCCAATCCCGGCATGCTGTGGGTTTCCCAAGGCGAGAGCCTATGGGCCAGAAAAGCGGGTGCCGCCGCGAAGTCCTGTCAGGATTGTCATGGCGATGCCGAGACGAGCATGAAAGGAGTCGCCACCCGCTACCCAAGCTTCGACGCGGTTTGGGCCCGCCCACTCGATCTGGAGCAGCGGATCAACCGCTGCCGCACCGAGCATCAGAGGGCCGAGCCGCTGGCTTGGGAAAGCGAGGAGCTGCTCGCGCTGACCGCCTTTGTCACCCGTCAGTCGCGTGGCCTGCCAGTTGCGGTAACCGCTACCCCCGAGTTGCGCCCGTTTCTGTATCTGGGCAAAGAACTGTTTCACCGGCGCGAAGGTCAGCTGAACCTGTCCTGCAGCCAGTGTCACGACGACAACTGGGGCAAGCGCCTCGCCGGCAACGTGATCCCGCAGGCCCACCCGACCGGTTATCCGATCTATCGTCTCGAATGGCAGAGCCTCGGTTCGCTGCAGCGGCGTCTGCGCAACTGCATGACGGGCGTGCACGCCGAGCCCTTCGACTATGGCGCTCGGCAAGCCGTCGCCCTCGAACTCTACCTGATGGAGCGGGCCCGCGGCATGTCGGTGGACGCCCCGGCCGTGCGCCCGTGAGCGGATAGCTCGTGCTATCTCTCGTCTCGATCGGCCAGCGGAGGGATTTCGGCGGAGATCTTGGCGATCGTGTAGTGCTTGACCTTGAGCGTCCAGGGCGAATCAATCGCCGCCTCGGGCACTCCCGCAAAGGGCAGGAACAAAGCGAGGTTTGACGTATAGATGTATTTCTCGTCAGGGCTGAACGCCGGGCTCGCCGGGAAGAGCAGCCCCTGCACAGTGCCGCCCTCGCCGACGCCCTGGAAGTCGCCGCGCTTGGCGATGACCTTTGCGAGCGTGCCTTGCGATGTGACGACGTTGGGGTTGATGACGTCGATCTCGTCCTGCTGATTGGCGTCGACCCAGAGATTGTCGTGGCTGTCGACCGCGATGCCGTCGGGTGCGTTGATGCCGGTCGTCAGCACCTGTGCATTGCCGGCCACAAATACGGACCCGTCGGGGTTCAAAGTTACGGGGACCTCGACGATCGAGTGGTACGCGGTGTTCGCGACGTACATCTCGGTATATTCGTTGTTGAACTCCACGCCGTTGGCGCCGAATGGTGGTACCAGGATCACCCCCGTAGCGGCCTGCGGCGACAATGTCTGAGAATCGACAAAAATCGAGGAGGACCCGCCGTTGGGGCCGGTCTTCCAGATGATGCCCAAAAACGAATCTGATACGTAGACATTGCCCGCCTTGTCGAAGGTCAACGCGTTGAGGCCGGAATTCGAAGCCTGTCCGGTGTTCATGAAAACGGTTGCTTTGCCCGTTTTCGGATTGGCCTGCCAGACAATGCCGTTGGAAAGGTCGCAGATCAGCAATGTCTGGGAAGATTTCTGAAACGCCAGTCCAAGCAGGAGGGTGCTGGGCTGGGGGCCCGCCGGATTGACCAGCGCAACATTGTGAAGCAGCTGCCCGTTCGGATTGAAGGAGAACAAATGCGGTGGGTCAGGGACCGCGCCTTTGCTGTTGATGCCAAAGGACGGCGCGTAAACCGTGCCGTCCGGGCCGACCGCCAGTCCTTCGCTCGGCACCGGCCCGCCCGGCAAGTCCGGCAGAATCGCGAAGATCTCGGTGTCGCCGCGCTCCCATGCACCGGCCGGCATTATGCCGCCGATCAGCAGCAACGCCGCAAGCGACGTACCGATCAATGCTCTTCTCAACACGCCCTCCCGCAGTAATATTGGTTAATGTGACCTTTATCACATGGTAATACTGCGTTTGGCGGGTAATGGTGTCAAGCATCGCTGCAGGATTATTTCAATCCGCCAAGCCCCTCCCATCGCGCTGCGGTTCGAGGGCGGGCAACTTATCGTACCTGACGAGCCGGGGTGGGGCACTGAGCCCAGCGAGGAAGGAATTCGCGCCCATGCCCCGGGCCGGGGGCGGTCTGCTGAGTTATCGCTAGCAATAAACGATAATGGCGCCGCATCGCGGCGCCATTCGTAGCCAGGAGGGACGCGACTAGGCCGCCAGAGGCTCGGCTTCGCTCGGGGCCTCGACCGCCCTTGCGGCCTTTTCGGGCAGGCCCAGCAAACGACGTAGCGCGTCACGGCCGCGCGATAGTCGCGAGCGCACCGTGCCAACCGGGACGCTGAGGACCTCTGCCGCGGCCTCGTAAGACATTCCTTCGAGCCCGACGAGCAGTATCACCTCGCGTTGCTCCTCGGGTAGGCGGGCGAGCGCCTGATCGAGCTCGCGAAGCTGGCTCGATGCGGTCGGATCCGTGACCGCGACGAGCGAGGACGACATCTGGTCGATATCGACGGTCGCCTCGTCGCGCATCGCGCGGCGCACCATGTTGACATAGTGGTTATGCATGATCGTGAAGAGCCAGGCGCGGATGTCGGTACCGGTCTGCCAAAGGTGCGACTTGCCTATCGCACGCAGCAACGTCTCCTGCACGAGATCGTCAGCGCGATCGGCACTGCGAGTGAGTGCCCGCGCATAGCGCCGAAGTCTGGGAATCTCCCGCTCGACGAGACCATTAAATTCCGACATTGGTTCTTCCTTTTAACGAATCCCCGTCTCCGGGCCTCGGTTTAAAACTTACGTTCTCACTGTAATCGTTGTATGAACGGCGCTCTAGCGTTTGGTAAAATGTTGTAATCGAAATGTAAATCTTATGTCATTGAGGCGGGAATTATTTTGTCACATTACATTAAAAGATGTTTCCCTCCATTTACAGTTTGAGAGCTTCGCTCTGGTTTTTTGCGCAAGCCGCTCAGTTTGGGAACCTGCGGTTTCTGGGGCCTGTTGGCTACCAGCAACAACGGTCCGAAGGAGATTTACATGAAAGCGATACTCCTCCCCGCAGCTTTTGCGGTGGCGGTCACAGGCCTCACACTGAGCTCCACTCCTGCGCCGGCGAAAGGCTGCTTGAAGGGTGCCGTCATCGGCGGGGCCGCCGGGCATTTCGCCGGTCACCACGGGCTCCTCGGAGCAGGGGCCGGCTGCATCATCGGCCATCACGAGGCCAACAAGCACGCCCGCGAGCGCGAGCGGGCCGACCATGAAGGGTATGGCAGCAGCGCCGCCCCCTATGATCACGGTGACGGATACGGTCAACGCTGAGCCCCAGTGGCGCCAATCGAGGGCGCCGCGGCAATTGCGGCGCCCACTCGACCGGATTCAGACTTGCAGCACTTCAGCGTTCGGTGCGGTTTCGAGCTCGCAGGCGTTCACTGTCATTGCCAGCATGCTGTAATACCCGATGGCGCCGGTCAGCTCGATGAACCCTTCATCACCCAACCGCTTCCGAAGGGACGCGGCGTTCGCCTCGTCGATCCGGTGATCGCGGAGCAGGTGCCGCGTGAAGTCGACGATTTCGGCGTCGTCGGGTGGGATGCCGCGCGAGTGGTTCTCGCGGATCGCCGTAATTGTCGCTTCCGGCACACCCTGGCGCCGCGCGCCGCCGGTCTGAGCACCCCAGACATAGACCGCTTCGAATTCGCGCGCCACGGTCATCGCAGCGATCACTCGAGCCCGCATGTCGAGCGAGCCCTCGAACCGCACGAAGGCGCCCAGGTGGGCGACACGGCCGGCTAGTTCCGGACAGTGCAGAAACATCGTGAACGGCCCTTGAATGGCGCCGCGGCTCTGCGCGATTGCGTCAACGATGACGTGGTGCTTTTCAGGAACTTGTTCCTTGCTGGTGATCGGCTGCAGCCTTGGCATGATCGGTCCTTTATCTTGGGGATTACCGGCCGGCGAGGATACGATCCGAGTCATCCACGGGGAAGGAGATAGCGGATGGCCCAGATCAGTCACCGCACCATCGAGACAAACGGCATACGCATGCACTTGGCCGAGCAGGGGACGGGTCCGCTGGTCGTGCTGTGCCACGGTTTTCCCGAATCCTGGTATTCCTGGCGGCACCAGCTGCCGGCGCTCGCAGAGGCCGGGTTCCATGCCGTGGCACCCGATATGCGCGGCTACGGCCGGACCGATCGCCCCGAGACGATCGACCAATACACACTCCTTCATCTGATTGGCGACATCGTCGGTTTGCTCGACGCCTTAGGTACCGAGCAAGCGGTCATCGCCGGTCATGATTGGGGCGCCCCGGTGGCGTGGCATGCGGCGCTGCTGCGCCCTGACCGCTTCCCCGGGGTGATCGGTCTTAGCGTGCCGTTCCGGCCACGCGGTGCAGTTCGCCCGACCACCGTCATGCCGCAGACCGACGACGCGGTTTTCTATCAGCTTTATTTCCAGACCCCGGGTGTGGCCGAAGCCGAATTCGAGCACGATGTCCGGGGGTTCATCCGCTCCAGCCTCTATTCGATCTCCGGGGAAATGACGGACCGCGAGCCCGCCGGCCTCATGGTGCCGCGCCAAGGTGGCCTGCTCGCGCGCTGGGGCACGCACTTCGTGAACCCTGTGACCCTGCCTTCCTGGCTGACCGAGGCCGACGTCGATCTCTACGCCGCCGAATTCGCCCGCACCGGGTTCCGCGGCGGCCTCAATTATTACCGTAACATCGATCGCAACTGGGAGCTCCTCGCCGCCTTTGCCGGAGCGCGGGTAACCGTGCCTGCGCTCTACATCGCCGGCGACCGCGATCCCGTGGTGAGGTTCCCCGGCATGGACCAGCTGATTCCCAATCTTTCGAAATTCGTTCCCCAACTTCGCGGCAAGATCATGCTCTCTGGCTGCGGCCACTGGACCCAGCAGGAGCGCGCCGCGGAGGTCAACGCCGCGATGATCGACTTCCTGGGGAGCCTGCCGTCAATGCGGTAGCCCGGTCGGCACCGGGCGCTTCTCGGCGATCGTGCGCCAGATGCGTGCCCAGACCAAGAGCCCGGCCCGGTTGCTGTGTCCGAGCATCAGGTCGGCGTATTTGGCTGCCTGGAGCTCGGCATGGTCGCCGAATTCGTGCATCATCTGGTCAGCGGCGCGCAGCACTTCGAAATCGGACAACATGATTTTTTCCCCAGTTCACGCGATCGTATCGCGGGTGTTCGAGGTGGCATTGTCGGCTTTGCGTTCCAGCCCGAACAGCGACCATGCGCGCCGGCCGGCGCATTCACCATCTGCGCCATTCCGACACCGGCCGTGCTGTCCGAGGCTTGCCGGGCCGCCGTGCATCCGCCGCCGAGCGAGATCGAGCACGAGACAGTCCCGTCCGAGACAGCTCGTCCATAGCGGCATCTGAAATCGCATCCTCGTCTCCATCCGGAGTGCATTTGCCGGAACCCATCGGTTGTCTCACGTCGGGAGGCGACCTTAGGTCTTAAAACTTAAAATTGTCGGGGAATTGGTGGTTAAGCGGGTAAAATTCGAAGTTAATGCCGGATACCCCTGCATCAACGCCGCGACACGCGGCAATGCGGTGGCCATGGATTATGACAGCAAGGACCGGACGATCGGCTTCGTGCCGGCAACCGAGGCACCGGTCGGGCCGTTCGTCGCGACCTGATCGACAAGCGCGTGCTCGCCGACCTCGACGCGGTCGACGGGATCTTGCGCTCGGCATGTTCTGATGTGTTGCCGATACCACTGATCTTTCCAATAATTACAGCCAGCCCGGCTGGCCCTGGCCGCGGAAACCCTGGCTTCCGCGATAATCGACCACAAAATAACAGCCGGAAGCTGGCTGCTTTGCTGGCTGTTTTCTTGCCGCCGTGCTGCGTTCTATGGATGCGTCGAGGTAGGTTCCACCAAGCTGAAACCTCCAATCTCAGTCCGCTGAGCGCTCGCTCAGTCGAGACTCCTCCGCCGCGAAAGCGCGCGCAATGAGTTGCATTCCGCTCCCTCCCTCGTCGCGGTTGATGTGGTCACAGCGACCGCGGTCGGGCCCGACCTGCCCTAGGGAAACCGCCCGCGCCGGTCCCGCGCTCCCTGTTTTATCTGGTCGAAATCAGGCATCGGCAACTCCTTCAATCGCAATCTCGCACCCGCTCACGGGTGCCGATGACCACAGAGTACGATGCGAATATGGCAATTGCATGATCGCAACCCGGTTACCTATTCCGCCGCCCGTTTCGCGACGCGCCGCACCAGGATCGATTCGGGGTCTCCAGGTTAACAGCCAACCCCGCTTATTCGATAACGTCGTCGGCGCGCACCAGGATCGATTCCGGGATTGTCAGGCCGAGTGCCTTCGCGGTCTTCAGGTTGACCGCGAGATCGAAGCGGGTCGGGAGTTCGAGGGGTAGGTCGGCGGGGCTGGTGCCTCTGAGGATTTGGTCGGCGAGGCCGGCGGCGCGATCGAAAATCGCCTCCATATTGGGACCGTAGGCCATCAGGCCGCCGTCATGGGCGAGAAAGGCGTATTCATAGATCGCGGGCAGGCGGTGCGCGGCGGCAAAATCGATCACCCGCTTGCGGTTGAGCACGGTCAAGATGTCGGTCACCATCAGGATCGCATCCGGCGGCTTCTCGGTCATCGCGGCGAAGGCGGCGTCGAAATCGTCGGGCGCGTGAACGCCGAGCGGCACGATCTGCATGCCCAGCCGCTTGGCCTCCACCTCGGCCGCCCGATAGCGCAGGGTCATGCCGAGATCGTCGGCGTTCCACAGCACCGCGACCGAGCGCACGTCTGGCGCCGCCTCCTTGAGGAGCGCCAGACGCTTCGCTGAAAGCTCGCTGGCGACATCCGAGACCCCGGTAACATTGCCGCCGGGATGCGCCAGGCTCGCGGCGAGGCCGGTCGCGACCGGATCGCCGGAATTCGTCACCACAATCGGGGTCTTGCCGGCGCGCTCTTTGGCGGCGGCCGCCGCGGGATAGCTTTGCGTGATGATCAAATCGACGCGGTCGGCCACCAGTTCGTCGACCAGCCCGGGCAAGCGGCCGGACTGGCCCTCGGCGGCGCGGCGATCGAAGATGATGTTGCGGTCCACCGCATAGCCGCGCTTGGCGAAATCTTGGACCATTCCGGGACCCAGAATCCCGCTGTCTGGCGCGCCTATCGAGACCAGCCCGACGCGGTACATTTTGCCCGATTGGGCGAATGCGCCGATTTGAAGCAATGCGCTTGCAGCGGCGGCGAACATCGCGGTTCGGATAATCATCAGTCGGGGGATCATCAGTCGGGGGATCATCAGGTATTTCGTGCGGCGCGGTGTGGCTGTATGGCTGATTCCGATCGTATTTATCCTCATTGCGGCGACAACTTGATGCCATTCGGCGCGGTTCCGGACCGGTGGCCGGCTTGACAACCGCGGGCGGGCGTGCCGTTTTCGCCCCGCCTCGAACAGGATTTACCCTAATGCACGCCTACCGAACCCACACTTGCGGCGCCCTGCGCCTGACCGATGCCGGCCAGCCGGCGCGGCTGTCCGGGTGGGTGCATCGCAAGCGCGATCATGGGCAGCTCCTCTTTATCGATTTGCGCGATCATTACGGCGTAACGCAGTGCGTGATCGACATATCATCGCCGCTCTTCCCGGCGGCGGACGCGTTGCGGCTGGAAAGCGTGGTCACGATGACCGGGCGGATCGCCGCCCGCTCGGCCGATACGGTCAACCCCAAACTCGACACCGGCGAGGTCGAGCTCGTCATCGCCGACTTAGAGGTCCTCTCGGAGGCCGAGCCGCTGCCGTTTCCGGTCAATGCCGAGGCCGAGTACCCGGAAGACATGCGCCTCGCCTATCGTTTCCTCGATCTGCGGCGCGAGCGGATGCACGCCAACATGCTGCTGCGGTCCAAAGTCATCGCCTCGATCCGGCGGCGCATGATCGAGCAGGGCTTTGTCGAGTTTCAGACGCCGATCCTGACCGCCAGCTCGCCCGAGGGGGCGCGCGACTACCTGGTGCCGAGCCGGCTGCATCCCGGCAAGTTTTATGCGTTGCCGCAGGCGCCGCAGCAATTCAAGCAGCTGCTGATGGTCGCCGGGTTCGACCGCTATTTCCAGATCGCGCCCTGTTTCCGCGACGAGGCCGGCCGAGCCGACCGCTCACCGGGCGAGTTCTACCAGCTCGATTTCGAGATGTCGTATGTGACGCAAGAGGATGTCTTCGCGGCGATCGAACCGGTCTTGCATGGCGTCTTCGCAGAATTTGGCGGCGACCGCCGGGTCAGCCCGGCGCCGTTCCCCCGCATCCCCTATGCCGACGCGATCCTCAACTACGCCAGCGACAAGCCCGATCTGCGCAACCCGATCGTGATCCGGGACGCGACCGAGACGTTCCGCGGCTCGGGGTTCCGCATTTTCGCCGGCATGATCGCCGGCGACGCGAATGTGCGGGTGCGGGCGATCCCGGCGCCGGGCGGCGGCAACCGAGCCTTTTGCGACCGGATGAACTCCTGGGCGCAGGACGAGGGCCAGCCGGGCCTCGCCTACATCTTCTTCCGTGATGGCGAGGGGGCCGGACCCGTCGCGCGCAGCCTCGGGCCTGAGCGGACCGAAGCGCTGCGCGCCGCGCTCGGCATCGGCGACGGCGATGCGGTGTTTTTCGTCGCCGGCGTACCGGGCGCGTTCAGCCCATTCGCCAGCGCCGCGCGGCTCAAGATCGGCGAGGAACTCGGTCTCACCGCCAAGGACTGCTTCGAGTTCTGCTGGATTACCGATTTCCCGATGTACGAGCGCAACGAGGAGACCGGCCAGATCGAGTTCAGCCACAACCCGTTCTCGATGCCGCAGGGCGGGCTGGCGGCGCTCGAGCAGCAGGATCCGCTGGAGATTACGGCGCACCAATACGACATCGTCTGCAACGGCGTCGAGCTCTCCTCGGGGGCGATCCGCAACCACCGCCCGGATATCATGTACAAGGCCTTTGCGATCGCCGGCTATTCGGCCGAGGAGGTCGAGACGCGTTTCGCCGGGATGCTCAACGCCTTCAAATACGGCGCCCCGCCTCATGGCGGCTCAGCTCCCGGCATCGATCGCATTGTCATGCTGTTGGCGGACACGCCGAACCTGCGCGAGATCGTGGCGTTCCCGATGAACCAGCAGGCGCAAGACCTCATGATGCACGCTCCCGCGCCCGTCCCGCCCGAGCGGCTGAGGGAGTTGCACATCCGATTGGATCTGCCGCCGTCGCGAACCGCCAGAAATTGAGCCCGGCATTCGGGGCCGTCGGCGCGATTTCTGCGTATAATTGGCGAGCCGGCGGTGCGATGATCGGTCGGCCATACGCTGGGGGAGTTTTGGGTCGATGAGCAGGTGGCGCGTGGAGCCCTTCGTTATCGCGGCGGCTGTCATCGGCATTGCGCCGTTGGCGCCGCCGGCCGGGGCAGCCGAGATCGCGCCGCACCGCGCGCTCTATACGATGTCGTTGGGCAACGCCCGGAACGATTCGGGCGTCGTCGACGCTCGCGGCACGATGGATTACGAATGGGGCGAGACCTGCGAGGGTTGGACGATCGAGCAGCGTTACCGCTTGAAGATGCGCTACGCAGAAACCTCGGATGTCGACATCGTCTCGAGCTTTGTCACTTGGGAGTCGAAGGACGGGTTGCGCTACCGCTTCAATCAGAAGCAGACGCGCAATGGCGAAATCGATCAGGAGATTCGGGGTGAAGCGAGGCTCGACGGTCCCGGGAAAGGCGGTGTCGCGGAATTCACGAAGCCTCAGCCGCAGACCCTGAAGCTCGAGCCGGGCGTCATGTTTCCGAGCGCGCACACGATGCTGTTGATAGATTCCGCGCGCGGCGGCGAGAATTTTGTCTCTCGCCTGATTTTCGATGGGGCGACCGACGAGAATGCGGTTCAGGTCTCCGCGGTGATCGGGGTCAAGCTCACTGCCGATCCGGCGGCGGCGACGCGCAGCCCCTTGCTGGAGCGGCCGGGCTGGCGCGTGCGGCTCGCCTTTTTTCCGGTCGACGCCAGCGCCGAGAGACCGGATTACGAACTCGGCATGCGGCTCCTCGACAACGGCGTGTCGCAGGACATGGTGATCGACTATGGCGAGTATTCAATTCGCGCCAAATTGGACGATATAGAGCCGCTCTCCAAGCCAAACTGCTAGCTGGGCCGAACTGCTAGCCGCCGTCTTTCTGATGCGGCAGGGTGCGGCCAAATTGGACTGCTTGCTCGGCGAGCCTGCCGCGGATCCGCGTCGATCGCATGTTCGAGGCGTCTCGGGCCGTCAGGGCTGTCGAAGAGGTTACCTGCGCCGACCCCGACCAACCTGAACCTGGTGACCCCATCGATCTCGGCGGCGAGCAAGCCGGATGCGATGTGAAAAAGCGTATCGGCCAGCTGCGTCGGATCCGCTGCGCGGCGGGAGCGCCTTAGCAAGCGAAAATCGGCGGTCTTCAGTTTCAACGCCTCGCGAGGAGCTGGGCGGGGCAGGCGTCATGCAGAGCTTCGGTGCCGCGAGGTGGAGAATTGCCGCGCCGATGGCGACGAGGGTTCGACCAACGGGCTGAGCCGCCGCATCTGGGCCCGCACCTCACGTCCGACAGCACGGTACTTCGCCGTATCAGGCCGGATGACGACCGCATCCGGGCAGGCCGCCAATGCCTTGGACAACATGCGCGACCGCCAGAGAGCCGAGTTCGGCATGGCAGACCAGCCGCGGCGAGCCGCAGGCAGCGGGGCGCTCGGTTTGGTGGGCAGCAGTGTCGAGGGCGCCGTAATCACGGCACAGCGCGCTCACGGTGCCTCTTCCGGCGGCCACAACCACGCTGCGCCGCGCACGCCGCTGGACGCACCGTGGGCCGGAGGAAGTAGTGGGGTGGCGACGCGATCCGAGAAGATGTACCGGGTCCATAATCGAGGGACTTGCTCGTAGAATGCAGAGATGCTCGACAGCCCACCCCCAAGCACGATCGCGTCTGGATCGACCACATTGATCACCGAAGCCAGTCCTCGGGCGAGCCGGTCCACATAACGCCCGAGCGTTGCGCAGCACTCCGGATCTCCCGCAGCTGCTGCCTCGGCGATTTCCGGCGCGCTGAGCGTTTGACGATAGTGGCGGTGGTGATCGGCAGCCAGCGCCGGGCCCGACAGGTACGTTTCGAGACAACCGGATCGGCCACACCAGCAAGGCGGTCCCGGAACCTCGTCGGGCATTGGCCACGGCATCGGATTGTGTCCCCATTCTCCGGCAATCGCGTTGGCGCCAACCAGGATCTGCCGCCGGATGGCTATCCCACCCCCCACGCCCGTCCCGAGAATGACGCCGAAGACCGTCTCCGCCGCGGCGCCGGCGCCGTCGGTCGCCTCGGACAAGGCGAAACAGTTGGCATCATTGGCAAGTCGGGTCGGCCGCCCGAGTGCCCTCTCGAGGTCGCGCTGTAACGGGCGTCCGATCAACCAAGTGGAGTTGGCGTTCTTGATGAGGCCGGTGGCGGGAGAGACAGTCCCCGGAATTCCGATGCCGACCGGTGCGGTTGTCCCGATTGCTTGCTCGAATCGTGCCGATCAGGGCGATAATCGCATCAATCGTGCCGCGATAATCCTGTGCCGGCGTGGCGACACGATGGCGAAAACGCACCGAGCCGCAGGCGTCTATGGCGGCTCCTTCGATCTTGGTGCCGCCAAGATCGATGCCGATGCGAAATCGTGCTGACATGGCGCGATTTCCTCACGCAGATCGGTTACGAATAATTAAGTTCGATCCTTTAAAAACCATCGGTGCAGCCGGTGCGGGACCGGCGGTTGCCCGCTCGCCTCGCCGCAGCGCCTTCCGCTCCTTTTCGGCAGGCGCCGGGGCTATGGGGCAAAAATCGGTGGCTTGCGAGGTTGGGAGCATGACATTGGATGTTACGAAACCGGAGGTGTACGCCGATCGACCGGTACGGAAGAAGGTGTTGATCGTCGAGGATAACGACCTCAATATGAAGCTCTTCAACGACCTTCTCGTCGCGCACGGCTATGGTACACTGCAGACCAAGGACGGTGTCGAGGCGCTTGCGCTCGCTCGTCAGCATCGCCCGGATCTGATTCTGATGGACATCCAGCTGCCGGAAGTATCCGGCTTGCAAGTCACGCAGTGGATCAAGGGAGACGCTGATCTGCGGATGATCCCGGTCATCGCGGTGACCGCCTTCGCGATGAAGGGCGACGAGGAGAAAATGCGGAACGGCGGTTGCGAGGCCTATATCGCGAAGCCGATCTCGGTGACGAGCTTTTTGCAAACCGTCGAGCGCTTCCTCTCCTGAGAGGGGCGCCCCGCCCGATCCTTCGAGTGCGAGAGACCAATGTCTGGCCGAGTACTGGTTGTCGACGATATCGAGGCGAATGTAAAACTGCTCGAAGCAAAGCTGTCGAGTGAGTATTTCGACGTTTTGACCGCGTATAACGGGCTCACTGCCCTGGAAATCGCGGAGACCGAGCTTCCCGACGTAATTCTTCTCGACGTCATGATGCCGCGGATGGACGGGTTCGAGGTTTGCCGCCAGCTAAAGGCCAATCGGCGAACCCTCGATGTTCCAGTCGTCATGGTCACGGCGCTGTCTGATACCGCCAACCGCCTGCGCGGCCTCGAGGCCGGTGCCGACGATTTCCTGACCAAGCCGGTGAACGATGTCGCTCTGTTCGCCCGTGTCCGCTCGCTCGTGCGGCTGAAGCGGATGATGGAGGAGCTGCGCGTTCGCGAGGGGATTTGCAGCAAGTTCGGCGGCAGCGACACTCCCGTTTGCGAGGATGACGGCCCCGCCCGCATCATGATCGTCGATGACGATGAATTCGCGGTCGCCCGAATGAGCGAGACATTGTTGCCGGTCGCCCATTCGGTGGCGCGCGCGTCGACCTGCGCCGAAGCATGGATGTTGCTCGCGCCCGATATAGAGCTGATTATAGCGAGCTTGTGCACACCGGGCAGCGACGCGTTACGGCTCGTTACGCAGTGCCGCGCCAACGAAACCTTCCGTCAACTGCCGATCTTATTGATCGCCGACGACAGGGATTTGCCTCGTCTTGCCAAGGGGCTCGATTTAGGCGCGAACGACTATCTAGTGCGCCCGCTGGATCGGAACGAATTGCTGGCCCGCACGGCCACTCAGGTTCGCCGCAAGAGGCTGCAGAACCGGTTGGAAGAGAATTATCGCCGCAGCCTCGAGCTTGCACTGACCGATGAGCTGACCGGTCTATATCACCGGCGATATCTATGCGTGCACCTCGACGAACTCCTCGGTCGCGTCAACCAGGACGGCATCAGCGCAGCCGTTCTGTTGTTCGATATCGATCACTTCAAGCAGGTAAACGATACTTACGGTCATGCCGCGGGAGATGACGTGCTGCGCGAACTCGCTGCGCGAACGACGCATTTCGTCCGCAACGTCGACCTCGTCGCCCGACGCGGAGACGGCGCGGGTGACGAGTTTGTCGTCGTCATGCCCGAGACCGATATCACGATTGCCGCAGCCGTTGCCGAGCGGCTGCGCGCGGCGGTGGCGCGTGAGCCGTTCACGCTCAAGTCCGACGGTCGAAAGCTCTCCGTTACGATCAGCATCGGGGTGGCGTCTGCCGCGACCGGCGATGACCGTGATATTCGGCGTCAACACCGACGAGATCGGCGGCTCCGAGTATCTCGACGTCATCCACGGCAAGCAGGCCGGCGTGCCGCCCAAGCTCGACCTCGCGCGCGAAGCCGCCGTCGGTCGCGCCTGCCGCGCGCTCGTCGCCGCGCACCTGGTCGCCTCGGCCCACGACTGCTCCGAGGGCGGCCTCGCCGTCGCGCTCGCCGAGTCGTGCATCCAGCCGGCGCGTCCCGGCGCGCCGCTCGTCGGCGCCACCGTCAAGCTCGACGAGGCGCTTCCGCGCCGACCTCCTGCTCTTCGGCGAGGCGCCCTCACGCATCGTGATATCCTTCGCTCCGGAGCGCGAAGCGGAGGTGCGCGCCATCGCCGCGCGCGAAGGCGCGCCGATTGACCGTCATCGGCGCCACCGGCGGACGGCGCCTTACGATCTACCAGCAGTCGGCGCGCGTCCTCGACGTGGCCGTCGACGAGCTGGCCACCGCCTGGCGCGGCGGATTTCGCGCCGTCGTTTCGTAGAAATAGCCGGCCTTCTTCGCTCGTTTCATATGACCAAGGAGGAATCCGATGCTGCACATCACTTCATTCAGGTGCTCGTCACGGCCGTCGCCGTGCTCGTCGCGGCGCGCATCGTGCCCGGGCATTCGCGTCAAGTCGTTCGGCAGCGCGGTCGTCTTCGCCGTCGTGCTCGGCGTCCTCGGACGTGCTGCTGCACACGGTGCTGGTGATCCTGGCGTTGCCGTTCATCTTGTTGACGCTGGGGCTGTTCCTGCTCGTCATCAACGGCTTCCTCTTCTGGCTCGCCGACAAGATCGTCAACGGCGTCGAGGTCGACGGCTTCGGCTCTGCCGTTCTCGGCTCGCTCGTCACCTCCGTGGTCAGCTGGCTCGATCTTCTTCCTGCTGCCATCGCCTGTAAAGTTGCCCGCTCGCCGAGGTGAGATACTGTAGGCACAAGACCTACAGGAGCTCGCCATGCGTCTTCCCTCGCCGCCGCTCGCCCTCAGCCTCGCCATCGCCGCCCCGGCCTACGCCGCGGACGCACCTGCGCCCTCGCCGCGCCCGTCGTCGCAGTCGACGACGAAGCGGGCGGTCACCGTGCACTACCCGACGTTGGAGAAGATGCTGCGAAGGTTCAGCCGCGAAGCCGGCGCTGCTAGAACCACAGGCTGAGGTACAGATTGCCCTGCACGCCCTGGCTGGACGACTGCACGGGCGCGCCCTGCAGTTGCCGTAGTAGCTCGCCGGCGATCGCTGTCGTCGCGCCAGAGGCCGATGTAGCGCGCGTCGGCCTCGATGCCGAACCACTTGAAGCGCAGCTCGGCGCCGAGGCCGGCGTGGAGCTCGACCTCGGTGAAGTCCTGCGTCACCTGCTGCCGGTTCTCGTCGTTCAGCGTGACGCTGTCGGCGACGCAGGCCGACGCCGGCGAGCGCATAGATGTTGAAGTGGTGCGCGTCCTTGTTGGGGAACAGATAGAACATGAGCGAGAGCTGGAACGGGAACGAGTCGCGCTGGAACGCGCCCGACCAGTAGGAGCCGTGCAGGAAGCTCTGCGACGCTTCGAAGCCCCAGCGTCCCGCCGAGCGCAGGCGCAGCTGGAAGCCGGCGCCGCCGAGCGAGACCTGGTTGCTGCCGACCTGCTGATTGAGCGTCAAGAAGCCGACGTGCGCGCCGAGCGAGAAGCGCCGCGCGCCGTCCCACACTTTCTTCGGACGCACGAGCCGCGGCACCATCGCGTAGGCGCACGCGCCCTGCTGCTGGCAGCAGCAGCAGCAGCCGCGATACGCGCCCGGCGGCGGCGCATAATAGACCGGCGCCTGCCCCCGATCCGACGGATACAGGTAGTAACCCTGCTGGTACGACGGCGGCGCCGGCGGCGCGCCGGTGGACCCGCCGACGGCGCCTGGTAGCCGTAGGCCGGTGGCGCGGGATATGCGCTGTAGGGATCGATCGGCTGCTGCACCGGTACCTGGGCTCGATCGGCGCCTGGACCTCGACCGCCTCGCCAGACTGGTACGGGTTGATGGGCGCCTGCGCCTGCGCAGCTGCGCCGATCGCCAAGACGAACGCCGCAACCGTAAGGCTCATCGAGATGCGCATGTCACTCCTCCGCTCGCGCGCGTCGAGTCCACGAATCTGTGCCACGCGCCCGGCGCCCAAACCATAAGCCACAAAACCACTTGCGTCTAGGCGGTGGACACAGTGTGACCGACGGTTCGCGTGGAGGTGTGCACCACCGTTCACGATATGCCGGAGGCGCAGCGTCAATTGACACTTCAGGCCAGGCTGAGTAGAACCCGAGCATGGCGCATTACCTCGTCACCGGCGGGGCCGGCTTCATCGGCTCGAACCTCGCCACGCGCTCGTCGGCACGGGCGAGCGGGTGCGCATCCTCGACAACTTCGCCACCGGGCGCGAGGAGAACATCGCCGAGCTCGTCGAGGAGCAGAAGGTCGAGCTGATCGCGCGGCAGCATCACCGACGGCGAGGCGGTGCGCGCGCGCCATCGACGGGCGTCGACTACGTCCTGCATCAGGCGGCGCATCCCGTCGGTGCCGCGCTCGATCGAGGATCCGCATCGGGAGCGACCGACGTCAACGTGCACGGCACGGTGCACGCTGCTCGACGCCGCGCGCAAGGCGGGCGTCAAGCGCGTGGTGTTCGCCGCGTCGTCGTCGGCCTACGGCGAGAAGGCGCCGGGCGATGCCAAGGTCGAGACCATGATGCCCGACCCGCTGTCGCCCTACGCGGTGCCGAAGCTCGCCGTGCGAGTACTACCTGCAGGTCTTCTATCATCGCGTACGGGCTCGAGACGGTGGCGCTGCGCTACTTCAACGTCTTCGGGCCGCGGCAGGATCCCAAGTCGCAGTACGCGGCGGTGATCCCGAACTTCGTCACCGCGGCGCTGCGCGGGCGAGCCGCCGACCATCTATCGGCGACGGGCAGCACGTCGCGCGACTTCTGCTTCATCGAGAACGCCGTCGAGGCCAACCTCCTCGCGTGCACCGCGCCGGGCGCGCGCCGGGCGAGATGTTCAACATCGCGTGCGGCGAGCGACCACGCTGCTCGAGGTCGTCGACGTCATCGGCGACGCATCGTCGGCAAGAAGATCCCGCCGAGCACGAGCCGGCGCGCACCGGCGACATCAACCACTCGCTCGCCGACATCGACAAGGCGCAAGCGCATCCTCGGCTACACGCGGCACGCGTCAAGTTCGCCGAGGGCATCGAGCGCACCGTCGCCTGGTACCGGAAGAGCCAGTAGACGCTCTCGCAGCTGCGATGAGCATCGCATGACCGGCTACGGGCGCGGGACGCTGCGAGGTCGCGGGCCGCCGGCTGGTCGTCGAGCTGCGCTCGGTCAACCATCGCTTCCTCGAGCTGAAGCTGCGGCTGCCGTGGGCCGACGCGGCGCTCGAGCAGCACATGACCGCAGGCGGTGCGCGCGCGGCTCGACGCGCGGCGCCGTCACGCGTCAGCGTGCGCGACGAGGGCGGCGGCGGTGGCGCAAGCGGTGCGCGCCGACGTCGGAGCTGGCGCGCGGCTACCATCGCGCGCTCGAGCGAGATGCGCGCGACGCGCTCGGGCTCGCCGAGCCGGTGTCGCTCGCGCTGGTCGCCGCGCAGCCGGGCGTGCTCACCGTCGGTGAGGGGCGTCCGCGACGCGAAGCGCTGTGGCGCGCGCTCGCGCCCGGCGCTCGAGCAGGCGCTCGACGGGCTGGTGGCGGCGCGCGCGCGCGAGGGCGAGGCGCTGCGCGCCGATCTGCGCGCGCGGCTGGCGCACGCTGAGACGCATGCGTCGGCGATCTGCGCGAGCTGACGCGCGAGGCGCCCGACGCTATCGCAAGCGCCTGCGCGACGGCTCGAGCGAGCGCGCTCGAGCGCCGGCGACGCCGCGCGCGAGCGTCGACCCGCAGCGGCTCGCGCAGGAGGTGGCGCATCCTCGCCGACAAGGCCGACGTCACCGAGGAGCTGACCCGCCTCGGCCGCGCACCTCGACGAGCTGCGCGCCGGCTCGCTCGACGAGAACGGCGCCGCCGGGCGGCGGCTCGACTTCCTCACGCAGGAGCTCAACCGCGAGGTCAACACCATCGGCTCCAAGTCGCAGTCGGCGCCGGTGCGCGGCGCGCGTCGTCGACGCCAAGGCCGAGGTCGAGCGGCTGCGCGAGCAGATCCAGAACGTGGAGTGACGCCGAGCATGACGCACGATTGTCGACTCCGACCGATGCGTCGCGCGGCCTCCTGCTCGTCGTCTCGTCGCCGTCGGGCGCGGGCAAGACCACGCTGTGCCACCGCCTGATCGACGAGTTCCCCGACATCATGTTCTCCGTCTCGTACACCACGCGGCCGCACGCGGCGCGGCGAAGAGGAGGGCGTCGACTACCACTTCGTCGACGAGCCGACCTTCGACGCGATGGTCGAGCGCGGCGAGTTCGCCGAGTGGGCCGAGGTGCACGGCAACCGCTACGGCACCACCGTCGACGGCGGTGCGCGCAGGCGCTCGAGGGCGGGCGCCACGTGCTCTTCGACATCGACTACCAGGGCGGCCGGCAGCTCAAGGCGCAAGTTCGAGAACGAGGCGGTGCTGGTGTTCGTGCTGCCGCCGTCGCTGGAGGAGCTGGAGGCGCGGCTGCGCAAGCGCGCCACCGACGCGCCCGACGTGATCGAGCGCCGCCTCGAGAAGGCGCACGACGAGCTCAAGCAGTACGGCCTCTACCACTATCTCATCGTCAACGACGAGCTGCCGCGCGCCTACGATCGCCTGCGCGCCATCTACCTCGCCGCGCAGTGCGGCGATCGATCGCATGGGCCGCGTCGCCGAGGCGCTGGTCAAGGAGGCGGAGCAGGCGCGACTCGAGTCGCGAGTCGAGTCGGTCGATGCGCCCTGCGTTCCAGCGCCTGACGCATGAGTTAAGTTGACTCCGTCGGTCGATGATGCGGCTCAACGACATCCTCACGCAAGGTTCGAGGCGTATCACCCGGCCGCCGACCTCGACCTCATCCAGCGCGCTGCTACGACGTTCGCCGCCAAGGCCCACGACGGCCAGCCGCGCCGCTCGGGCGATCCCTACGTCATCCACCCGCTCGGCGTCGCCGCGACCATCGCCGAGCTCAAGCTCGACGTCCCGTCGGTCTGCGCCGGCCTGCTTGCACGACTGCGTCGAGGACACCTCGCGCCACCACCGAGGAGATCGCCAAGCAGTTCGGCAACGAGATCGCGTTCCTCGTCGACGGCGTCACCAAGCTCGGCAAGCTCCCGTGGAACAACGCGCGAGGAGCAGCAGGCGGAGAACTTCCGCAAGATGCTGCTGGCGATGGCGCGCGACATCCGCGTCATCCTCATCAAGCTCGCGATCGCCTCGACAACATGCGCACGCTCGACGCCATGCCGCCCGAGAAGCAGGAGCGGATCGCGCGCGAGACGATGGAGATCTACGCGCCGCTCGCCAACCGGCTCGGCATCCAGTGGATCAAGATCGAGCTTGAAGATCTCTCGTTCAAGTACCTGTATCCCGAGGAGTACGAGGAGCTCGCCGACGAAGCGTCGCGAATACCACAAGGAGCGCCAGAAGTACATCGACGACGTCTCGAAGATCCTGCAAGGACGAGCTGGCCGACGAACGGCGTCGCAGTGCGAGGTGTACGGGCGGCCCAAGCACCTGTGGTCGATCTACCAGAAGATGAAGCAAGACCGGGCGCGAGCTCGAGCAGCTCTTCGACATCGTCGCCTTCCGCGTGATCGTCGACAATCGGTGCGCGCCTGCTACGAGGCGCTCGGCGTCGTGCACTCGAAGTGGACGCCGATCCCGGGCCGCTTCAAGGACTACATCGCGCTGCCCAAGCCCAACATGTACCAGTCGCTGCACACCGTCGGTGATCGGGCCGCGCGGCGAGCGCATGGAGGTCCAGATCCGCACCGCACGACATGCACCGCGTCGCCGAGGAGGGCATCGCCGCGCACTGGCGCTACAAGGAAGGGCGGCCGATCGACGCGCGCGGCGACGACAAGGACAAGAAGCGCTTCGCGTGGCTGCGCCAGCTGATGGAGTGGCAGCGCGATCTGAAGGATCCGACCGAGTTCATCGAGACGGTGAAGATCGACCTGTTCGCCGACGAGGTCTACGTCTTCACGCCGAAGGGCGACGTCAAGGCGCTGCCCAAGGGCGCCATCCCGATCGACTTCGCGTACGCCATCCACACCGAGGTCGGGCACCACTGCTCGGGCGCGCGCGTCAACGGGCTCATCGTCCCGCTGCGCTACGTGCTGCGCAACGGCGACACCGTCGAGATCATCACGTCGCCGAACCAGAAGCCGAACAAGGACTGGCTCAAGTTCGTCATCACCTCGTCGGCGCAAGGCGAAGATCCGCAACTACATGCGCACCGAGCAGCGCGAGAAGTCGCAAGCGCGCTCGGCACGCGAGCTGCTCGAGCGCGAGCTGCGCAAGTACGGCTACACGCTCAACAAGGCGCAGAAGTCGGGCGAGCTCGACGAGCGCGGCGCAGGAGCTCAAGCTGCAGTCGCGTCGACGAGCTGTTCATCGCGGTCGGCTACGGCAAGGTCCTGCCGGCCGACGTCATCGAGCAGGTCGTGCCCGAGGACAAGCGCAAGATCGCGGCGCGAGCCGGCGCCGCGAGACCGAGACGCGATCGCTGCAAGCCTGCTCCGGCGCGGTCACGCGGCGGCACGACCGTCGGGCATCAAGGTCGCCGGCGAGGACGACGTGCTGGTGCGCTTCGCCAAGTGCTGCTCGCCGCTGCCGGGCGATCCGATCGTCGGCTTCATCACGCGCGGGCGCGGCGTCACCGTGCACACGCCGCGACTGCGACAAGGCGCTCGATCAGGATCCCGAGCGCCGCGTCGAGGTCGAGTGGGACGGCAAGCTGCAAGACGCCGCGGCCGGTCGTCGATCCAGGTGCGTGTGCGCCGACAAGCCGGGCCTGCTCGCGCACATCTCGCAGTCGTTCAACGATCTCGGGCGTCAACATCTCGCAGGCGAACTGCCGCTCGATCGACGACAACAAGGCCGTCAACACCTTCACCTTCGCGGTCCAGGATCTCGATCAGCTCAAGACGGTGATGCGCGCGCTGCAGAAGATCAGCGGCGTGTTCCAGTCTCGCGCATGTAGCGGGGGGCGTCGCGCTCACGGCGTTCAGCGCAGCGAGCGCGAGCCAGTAGCCGGCGGCGAGGCCGAGCGTCGATGCCGGCGACGAGCGCGGCGGCGCGCGAGGCGCGCAGGCGCGCGCCTGGCGCACGAAGCGACGCGACAGGTTCTCGTCGGGCGTCGCAATCGCCGTGCGCTCGGCGTCGGGCGGCAGCTCGGCGGCCTCGAGCAGCGCGGCGCGCAGGGACTCGGCGTCGTCGAAGCAATCGTCGGGCGACTTTTGCCAGGCAGCGGCTGCACGATGTCGACGAGCACGGCGGCACCGGCGCCGTGGCCGTGATCGCCGGCCACCGACGGCGGCTTCTGGTGCAGGTGCATCTCGATGGTCGCCGCCTGCGCTGGCGCGCGGAAGGGCGGCGCGCCGGTGAGCATCTCGAAGAGGAGCGACGCCGACCGAGTAGAGATCGGCGCGGCCGTCGACGCGCTGGCCGCGCGCCGCCTCGGGCGACATGTAGCTGCGGGTTGCCGAGCGCGGTGCCGGCGGCGGTGTGATGCTTGACCTGGCCGGCGAACTGCGCGACGCCGAAGTCGATGAGCTTGACGAACTCGGAATCGCCGCCGCGGCGGACGAGCATGACGTTGCCGGGGCGCACGTCGCGATGCACGACGCCGTAGGCGTGGGCGGCGGCGAGCGCGTCGCACAGCTGCGCGGCGATGCGCGCGGCGCGCGCCGGCGGCAGGCGCGGCTGTGCGGTCGAGGCTGCGCCGCAGAATCGTCGCCGGCGAGGTACTCCATCACGTAGGCGACGCGCTCTTTGCGCGGCTCGAAGACGAAGTCGTAGACCTCGACGCAGGTGCTCGGAGCCGAGCTCGGCGACGGCGCGCGCCTCGCAGAAGAAGCGCGACATCGCCTCTTCGTCGAGCGCCAGGTGCGGGCTCAGGAGCTTGATGGCGGCGGCGCGGCCGAGGCGCTCGTGGCGGCCGAAGTAGACCTGGGCGGCGCTCGCTGCCGCCGAGACGCCGCTCCAGGCGGTAGCCGCCGACGACGCTGCCGGTGAGGTCGCTCCGCCGCCGCCTGGGTACGCACGGGCCGCGGTCAGTGCAGCCGATGTGCCACGCTAAAAGTCGCGGAAGGCGCGCTGCGGCATCGGCTCAATGCGGGGGCGCGACTGATCCCGTCGCTGGGGTACGCTGGCCGCATCAGCCTTGACAGCATGATTCCGTGAGATAGAAAGTCAGCCCTTTCGAGGAGCACGCGGAAAATGGCTTCGAATACGATGGCGACGTGGCACAAGCGCACCGCAAGCACAAGAACATGGGCCGCAAGCGCAAGAACACAGGACGCGCAGCACTCGACGCCGTCAGCTACGCGAGCTGTTCGCCGGCTTCGGCGAGCCCGGCAAGCCGCGCGCCGAGTCGCCGAGCGCGAAGCAGCCTCGGCGCAAGAAGCCAGCCGCGGCAAGAAGCTCGCGCCCGCCGACGAAGCCCGCCGCCTGATTCTGTTTTGCACGCCGCGACGATCAGGCGATACAATCCCGCGGTTCCCTAGACTGGGGTCGCGGATGCGACTCTGTCCCTCGTGCGGTAATCACGTATCCCGACGACGCGAATTTCTGCCCGATGGACGCGACGCGGCTGCCGCCGCCCGCCGCCGAGGCTCCCGCGCCGTCCGTCGATGCCGGCGGCTCCAGCCGCCGCGACGCAGCCCGATCAGCCGGCGCCGATTGGCGGCCGCTTCGTGCTGGCCGGCGTCGGCATGCAGACGCCGACCGGCCGGCTCGCGACGGCCGACGACACGCAGGCGGCGGCCACGGTGGTCGCTCAAGATGGTCGCGCGCCGAGGTGCTGCCGACGCACGGCGATGGCCGACCGCGCGCTGCGCGAGCTCAAGCAGCTCGGCAAGGTCACCTCCGACCGCATCGTGCGCGTGGTCGATCAGGGCGAGCCGCCGACGGGCGCGTCTACGTCGCGACCGAGCGGGTCGACGGCGCGGTGACGCTCGAGGATCTGGTCGGCGCGCGAAGGGCCGCTGCCGCTCGATCGCGCGCGACGGCCATCGTGCTGCAGATCGGCGAGGCGCTGACCGAGGCGCAGAAGGTCGGCGTCATCCACCGCGACGTGGCGCCGCGCAACGTGCTCGTCGGGCCCGACGACCAGGTCAAGGTCGGCGAGTTCGGGCTGGCCGAGGCGGTGACCGACAAGCGTCTTCGGCGCGCCCGGCCTTCCTCTCGCCCGAGCAGGCCGAGGGCAAGCCGGTCGATCAGCGCTCGAACATCTACAGCCTGGGCGCGATCTACTACTTCGCGCTCACCGGCGCAGCCGCCGTTCGCGCGGCGACCGCGGCGAGCCTGCTGCAGCAGCACCTGTACGCGCAGCGCCGCCGCCGCCGTCGTCGCAGCGCGCGGGACTGCGGCGCGGAGCTCGATCGCATGATCGTGCAAGGCGCTCGAGAAGAGCGGCGGGCGGCGCCACCTGACGCTGCGGCAGCTTCTGACCGAGGTCGGCGGCACGTCGACGTCGCCCGCGATGGTGGCGGCGGCGGCGCAGCCCATGCGCGCAGGTGCCGAGGCCAAGACGGTCATGGGCCTCGAGGCGCCGCAGATTCCGCCCGAAGCCGCAGCAGCCGCCGACGGTGCCGTCGCGCGTGCAGCCGCCGGCGCAGACGATCATGGGGATCCCGCCGGCCTCGCCGGTGGGATTGATGGGGCCGGGC
>CAVSZA010000072.1:0-209612 GCA_963732095.1 uncultured Alphaproteobacteria bacterium | reverse complement strand
TTTGATCGATCTCAGATCGAGTTCTTCGTTCCAGCGGGCGCGATAGGCCTGAGCGAGATCGTCCTTGGTGTATTCGTCGGCGTTCAGCAACGTCGTGGCGATGACAAGGCAGCGAACGCGAAAGCCTGGTCGCTCGATGCGGATGCGACACTCTCGGACCAGTAGGAACTCGGGGAGTGCGTCGTACGTCTTCTGGTCGATCGAACGTGGTTTCCTCGGTTTCATCCATTTGATAATGTGATTATCTTTGCCGAGACGCATTCCACGACGAAAATCTGCCGTGCGGTGTGATGTGAGGCGAAAGACGCAGTCGACGCCGCTTTGCTGGAGCATCACCATTTCGGTCCAGGCACACATCAAGCGATCCGCCACCAAGACGTCGCCGCGGCGAAACACGCCCCACAACTTGCGCAGCATACCCAGCTCGCTTTGGCCCTTTTCGGCGTGACGGCAGATCCCCAGCTTGAGGATCGCTCCACACGAGAGCGAAATGAGGGCGCCAATTCGCACAACGGGAAACCCCGTCCCAGGCTTCTGATTGTAGGTCAGAGGGTATTCCTTGCGGTTCTCCGGGGTGTCGGGCATGGAGACCGTCGACCCGTCGAACAGGTATACGCGGCGGCCCTTCCACAGCCATTGTGAGTCAACGCTTGCGTCTAGTTTTCGCCCCACCAGGCAGGCCACGATAGAGAAGAATCGCTCCGACAGCCGCTTCCTCGCCTGGCAATAGGCTCCCGTCTCCGAGCTGCACGGTCTAAGACCCTGGGAAACGCGATGTGCAATCAGCCGGGCCACCGCGGCACGGCACGAGGGGTCGGCGCTGAGCACTTGGCCCAGGAACACCCAGAGTGTCACGAGTCGCGTGAAGATTCGGTCGTTCCAGCATGCGCCAACCGCGGTGAGTGCTTGCGTGATGACTTCCGCCGAAAGCACGTCCGTGAACGGCAAGTCTCCGTCCTGAAGAAACTGTTGTCGCAAAAAACTCACCTGACGCTGGATCCGTCCTTGGGTAAAATGCGGCATCCGTGGGCCTCCTTGCCGATGATGGGTGTGTTGCCAAACCTCATCTACGCAAGAGAGGCCCTTTTTGCCTATGTCAATTCGCCCGAACGTGATATGAGAAATCTACGTGCCATTCGTCGATCAGACCGAAGCGCGCAACGCTCCGGCCCTCGGAACCTACGCTGCCGCCGCCGGCTCGCGATTGCGTTCCTCCACGCCTACAATAGGCAGCAGCTGCTCATCACTGGCGACTTTCTTCCCCGGAGATGTTCTCCGCAACCGTCTGACATCATGCGTGAGGAGCGGGTCCCTCTAGCGTGGCACGCACGTGGATGCCGTCGAGAGGCCAAGACGACGCTCGCCACGCAATGCTGCATCACTCGTCGCCCGTGCACTCGGCAGAAGGGCATCGCTAGCGCAGGGCGTCGGAAGTGTTGGTGGGGCCAGGACGATGGACGCGATCACGCGGGTGCTGAACGCGATCGAGCACGGCGAGGCGCACGCCGCGGAGCAGCTCCTGCCGCTAGTCTACGACGAGCTGCGCAAGCTGGCCGCTCGGAAGCTGGCGCAGGAGAAGGCGGGCCAGACCCTCCAGGCCACCGCCTTGGTCCACGAGGCATACCTCCGGCTCGTCGGGCAGAAAGAGTCCCAGCACTGGAACAGCCGCGGCCACTTCTTCGCCGCTGTCGGCGAAGCCATGCGACGGATCCTGGTGGAGCAGGCCCGGCGGCGGGCAGCGACGAAGCGGGGCGGCCAGATTGCCCGCGAGATTCTGGACCCCGACGAGATCATCGCACCTGGCCCCGACGAGCAAATCCTCGCTATCCACGACGCCCTCGATAGCCTCGCCCAGGCCGACCCGGACGCTGCGGTTCTGGTCAAGCTCCGCTTCTTCGGGGGGATGACCATGGGAGAGGCGGCCGATGCGCCTGGGCATCTCCATCCGCTCGGCCCAGGACCTCTGGGCCTACGCCCGGACCTGGCTCCGCCGCCGGATGCGATCGGTGTGATCTCCGCCTCATCCCAGGATTTTTTGCAGAGTTCGGCCGGAATTCGCACTGTCTTGTGAACCCATCCTGGTGCAAGGGTCCGACCATGACCGAGCGAGAGTTGTTCATCGCCGCCTTGCAGACTGCCCGATGACGAACGCGCGTGCCGCGTTCCTCGAGGCGGCCTGTGCCGAGAAGCCATTGCGACAGCGGGTGGAATCGATGCTGCGGGAACATGAACAGCTCGGCAGCTTCCTCGAATCCCCCACGGCTCCGCCTGGGTGACGGCCGATGATCATCGAGGTCGGCGATGGTCCGGGCACGGTCATCGGCCCGTACAAGCTGCTGGAGCCGATCGGCGAGGGGGGCATGGGCACGGTCTTCATGGCCGAGCAGACCCGACCGGTGAAGCGGCTGGTCGCCCTCAAGCTCATCAAGCCCGGCATGGATAGCCGCCAGGTGCTGGCCCGCTTCGAGGCCGAGCGCCAGGCCCTGGCCCTGATGGACCACCCCAACATCGCCAAGGTCTTCGACGCCGGCGCCACCGAGCAGGGCCGCCCTTACTTCGTCATGGAGCTGGTCAAGGGCATCCCGATCACCCAGTTCTGCGACGAGCGCCGGCTGACGCCCCGCGAGCGGCTCGAGCTGTCCATCCCCGTCTGCCAGGCCGTGCAGCATGCTCACCAGAAGGGGGTTATCCACCGCGACATCAAGCCGTCCAACGTCCTGGTCGGCCTCTACGACGGCGTGCCGGTCCCCAAGGTCATCGACTTCGGCGTGGCCAAGGCGACCGGGCAGAAGCTGACCGAGGCGACCCTGTTCACCGGCTTCGGCGCCGTGGTCGGCACGCCGGAGTACATGAGCCCGGAGCAGGCCCAGCTCGACAACCTCGACATCGACACCCGCAGCGACATCTACGCCCTGGGCGTGCTGCTCTACGAGTTGCTGACCGGCACGACCCCGCTGAACCGCAAGCGGCTGAAGGAGGCGGCGTTCCTGGAAGTCCTCCGCGTGATCCGCGAAGAGGAGCCGCCACGACCGAGCATGCGGCTGTGCACCACCGAGGAGCTCCCCAGCATCGCCGCCTGCCGCAACGTCGAGCCCGCGCAGGCTCTCGATCCTGGTGCGCGGGGAACTCGACTGGATCGTGATGAAGGCTCTGGAGAAGGACCGCAACCGGCGGTACGAGACGGCCAGCGGGCTGGCGATGGACCTGCGGCGTTACCTGGACGATGAGCCGGTGCAGGCCTGCCCGCCGTCGGCCGGCTATCGGCTGCGGAAGTTTGCCCGGCGGAACAGGGCGGCGTTGGCGATGGCCTGGGTCGTGGCGATCGCCCTCATCGCTGTCGGCGTGGCGGCGGCTCTCGCCCACCGGAACCGGCTCACCGAGCAACGGCGCCTGATCGAACGGCGGGGCCATGCGGAGCGGCTCCTCGCCGAGCGGCGGCAGAACACCCTGGAAAAGGCCCTGATGGACGCGATGTGCGGGGATTTCGACGCGGCCGGTAAGCGGATCGACGAGGCCGAACTGCTCGGCGCTCGACCGGCCAGTTGCGCCTGCTACGGGGCCAGGTGGCCTTCCATCGCGGCGACATGGAGGGAGCAATTCAGCATTTGGAGCAGGCGGCCAGGCTTGTTCCAGTAGGCCAACCCGGTGCCGTGGCCGCTCGAGCAATGCTGGCCGTGGCATGTCTCAACGCGTTCCAGTTCCGGTACCGCGCTTCCTTGAGCTATGGCGGAACTCGAGCAACAGTCGCCGATCTCTCCGGAGGACTTTCTCTTCAAGGGTCTGCTCGAGGCGACAAGTAATCCCGAGCGCGGCCTGCGGACGTTGGACGACGGCATTCGTCGTCATGACTCTATCCTGGCTCGCGCCACACGATTGGAAGCCCGGGCGACTCGGGCCATGTTGACGGGCAAAGTTGACGATGCTGAATTGGCCTTGGACGATGCACAAGTGGCGCGGAGCATGCTGCCCGGAAACGCGCTCGTCCTAGCGAGAAGCGTATTCGCCCATCTCGTGGCAGCGGGGGCCTACGAAGCCAACGGTCGGCCCAAGGACGGCGAACGTGTGCTAGCGTTGGCCCGCCGTTGGTAAAAGATCTTGAGTCGTTCGTCGCGACCCCGCTCGCGGCCAAGGCCTGTTTCGAGTTCTTCGAGTACGTCGGCGACGAGGAGGCCGCCTACGCGATGAGCAAGCGCGGTAACCCACTCCGCCGCGCCGTCATGCTTTACCGGCGCGGAGAGTTCACCAAAGCCCGGGAAGTCGCCTTCGAACGCAGTCGCAGCGGTGCAGCTGGGCCAACGGAGCAGATCGAGCGCGGGCTTATTCTAGCCGAGCTTCCTGATGGTCCAGCGCGGGCACGAGCCGAATTTGAGGAAATCAGGGCAACCTCCAGCACTTGGCCATTGGCGCCGCCGCGCTCCTCCTGTTCTTGGGAAAGCCGCAAGAAGCCCGCCACGCTTGGCTCAATGTTCCAAAGGAGGATATCCCTGTATGGTTCGACGGGTGGTGGCTCCAATTCTGGGACTACACGTGCGGCCGAATCACCACGGATCAATTGTTGCAAACCGCCGGCCGAGATCGGGGGAAGCTGAGCGACTGCTCACTTCGTGATCGGCTTGTGGCGGTTGTCCGAGGGGGATCGGACCGCCGCGCGGGAGCATTTCCATGAGTGCGTTGCTACCCGCGTGTTTGCCAGCTGGCATTGGCCGTGGGCTCGTGCCTTTTTGAAGCGCATGGACGCAGACCCGCTATGGCCGCGATGGATTCCGCAGAAGACGCAACGGGAACGCCGTAGCTTGTGATTGATATGAGCTGGTAACGGAAGAGGCAGGTGCGTGTCCACCGCCAAGCTGAACACGCACCGGGCTCGTCCAGGCGCCCGGTCTGCGCGCCGAGGTGGATGGCCGTTTCGTTGTACCGCAGACCGAGTTCCCCAACAGGAGATGCTCACCATGTGGATTTCCCAGAACCGTCATGAACGCCGGCTGCGCCTCTCGAGAGCCTTCTGTTCCCTTGCCTCCCAGCGACACCGGTTCCGACCGAGGCTCGAAGGGCTCGAGGAACGCACCGTCCTCAGCACCTTGACCGTGCTCAACGCGCTCGACAAGGGGGCGGGCTCGCTGCGCGATACGATCACCAAGGCCAAGAGTGGCGACACGATCGTCTTTGACCCCGGCCTCGACGGCCAGACGATCACCCTGACCAGCGACCAGCTCGAGATCAACAAGAATCTCGACATCGAGGGGCCGGGCGCCAGCCTGCTGGCGATCAGCGGCAACGACGCCAACCGGGTCTTCGACATCAGCGGAGGGCTGACTGTCACCATCAACGGCCTGACCATCACGCATGGCCTGGGAAAGGGCCAGGTCCAGGGGAATAACGGCGGCGCCGGAGGCGGCGGCGCCATCATGAACGGCGGCAGCACTTTGACACTCGCCAACGACGTCTTTTCGTCCAACCAAGCGCTCAATCACGGCGGTGCCATCAGCAATGGCCCGAGCAGTGTCCTGACGGTCGTCAACAGTACGTTCGCGGCCAACAGAGCCGTGGGCCAGGTCGGGGCCGCCTATGTCGAGGGAGGCGCCCTCTGGAATACGAGCAACGAAGACTCTAGTAAGGCTGGAGGTGCCGGGGCTACCGCCGTGGTCATCGGCTGCACCTTCATCGGCAACCAGGCAATTGGTGGCGACGGGGGCGGCGTTAGTGGTAACGCTGCACTCAGCGAATCAAACGGCGGCGCCATCCACAGCGAAGGGATCGACTATCTGACTGTCGAGAACAGCACATTCCTTGACAACCAGGCGATCGCCGGAAATGGCGGTAGCGGTAAGGGGGCGTCGATCTCCACCGTGGACGTTGCCACGGGAGGCGCGATCGCGAATGATGATGGGCTGCATTTTGCGGTGGACGGCTGCACGTTCTCGCACAATCAGGCCATCGGCGGTTCCAACGCCACGAGCGACTCGGGCAACATCGGCCAGGGAGTCGGCGGCGCCATCGTCACTGAAGGCGTAGCCACGATCACCAACAGTTCCTTCGACCACAACCTGGCCCAAGGCGGCAGCGGCGACACGGGTGGCAGCGGCGTCGTCTTGAATGGCCGGGGCATCGGAGGCGCGATTGCTAGCTTTTCTTGCAGGTGAGCTTGACGGTCGGCAATTGCAGCTTCACCGACAACCAGGCGGTCGGCGGCGCCGGGAACACAGGCGGCCTGGTGGTCGGCACTGGCGCCGGCGGTGGCATCGACAGCGAACGCGGCGGTACGGCCACGGTCACGGGCAGCACTTTCAGCGGCAATCAGGCCATCGGCGGAGCCGGCGCAACTGGCGGCAATGGCGCCGACGGGCAAGGTGGTGGCATCGCCAACGTGCTGGGCGCGAGCCTCACGGTCACCAATTGCACGCTCACCGCCAACCAGGCGTTTGGCGGCGCCGGGGGGGCGGGCGGCAACGGCGGCAACGGCTTCGGCGGAGGCATCTTCAACGACGGGCTCTCGACCTGGCCAACGAACGCCGGCACGCCGGCCACACTCGTGGTCCTGGGCAGCACGATCACCGCTAATCAGGCCGACGGCGGCGCGGCGGGCACGGGAGGCAGCGCCGGACTAGGCGAAGGCGGCGGCCTCTATCTCGCAGATGGCGGCATCGTGTGCCTCGATATGTTCACGAGCACAAACATCTCCGGCAACACCGCGTCCACCAGCGACAACGACATCTTCGGTATCTTCACGATTTGCTGACGATACCTGCGGTGCGGCGGCCGGCTACGCCCAGTGCAGGCATGCCGCATGCTCGGAAACAACCAACGCGGCCGGTCATCGCCCGCTGCCAAGCAAGCTCCTCACCGGCCCGGCCGACCCGCTCGTGCGGGTACCCTACCTGGCGCTCGGTCTGCGCGCCGGGACGATGGCCGTTTCATTGTACCGCAGACCGGCTCGACAATGGAGATTTGCACCATGGCATCCCTGTTTTCACCTCGACGCCGGAGCCAGGCGGCCGATTGAACGGCGGCGGAGAACGGCTCACCTCGAAGTGCAACCGCTGGAACAGCGCTCGCTCTTGAGCGGCTACCAGCAGATCAACCTGGTCGGCTATCAACCGGGGATGGCACCCCATACCGACCCCAACCTCAACGGCTGGGGGATGGACTTCGCCCCGGGCGGCCCGTTCTGCGTGGCCGACACGAACCCCGGGGTGGCCACCTTCTACGATCGCTCGGGCCAGGTGCTCCCCCAGGTGGTGACCATCCCGGCGGCCCCCAGCCAGCCCCTCGGGCCGGTCGGCCGGCCCACGGGGGTCGCCTACAACCCGACTTCGGATTTCGTGATCTCCGAGAACGGCAAGTCGGCCCCCGCCCTGTTCCTCTTCGACGCCCGCGACGGCACGATCAGCGGCTGGAACCCCGCCGTGGACCCGGATCATGCCCTCATCATCGTCGATAACTCAACCGAGGCCCCTTCGCGCCGATTACACCGGCCTGGTCATCGCCCAGAACAGCCGGGGGCAGAATATCCTCTACGCCGCCGATTTCCACAACAACAAGATCGACATGTTCGACGGCGGCTTCCACTCGCTCGGTTCCTTCACCGATCCCAAGCGTGCCGGCGCAATACCCGGGCCATACCGCCTGGCAGGTGGAAGACCTGAACGGCCAGCTCTGGGTCACCTTTGCCAGCCACAAGCCCGGGCCGTACGGTGGCGCGGTGGACATCTTCGACACCGACGGAAACTTGCTGACCCCGAACCACTTCGCCGCCAACGCCCCCGGGCCGGCCCGCTCGAGAACCCCTGGGGGATCGTCCAGGCCCCGGCCAATTTCGGCGCGTTCAGCAACGACATCCTGATCGGCAACGTGGAGGGAGACGGGAACATCAACGCCTTCGACCCGGCCACGGGTGCATTCCTCGGCCAGTTCCAGCACCCGGACGGGACGCCGATCGCGATCCCCGGCCTGTGGGATCTGACCTTCGGCGGCGGCAGCCCCGACAACGGCCTGAGCAAGCAACTCTACTTCGACGCGGGGCCCAATGTCCCCAATCCGGCGGGCAACGGCCTCTTCGGCAGGATCATCGCCGCGGGGAACCAGGGGAATGGCCAGGGCGCGGGCACCGACGGTGCGGCCGTCCTGGCAGCGAAGAGCGCGATCGTCGGCCTGGCCCCGCTGCCGTCAGCGACCGCGACCGGCCCGCAGGCCACGGCCTACGGCTGGCTCATCGACATCGCGCCAATCGAGCAGTGGTGTCTTCACGACGCTCGTCCACCAGGGCAAGAGCAACAAGACCGGCTGGGCGACGGGGCTCGGGGCATGAGCCCGGCCTCGAACAGTCGTGACTGGTGCTCAGTAGGAGCCGGAGTCGATCACCTCGCCCCCGTTGCGGGTGGAGAGGGCCTGGTACACCGGGAATCGCGTCCCGCGGATACCGCGAAGGATCCCGACCCAGTGAGGGGCGGGATCGATCGCGATCCCGGGCGGGTACCCGGTGGCCGGGTCGATTCGCCGGCAGTCGATCGTCTTCTTCAGGGACCGGACCGACCCGTCGACGGACGCGAAGTGGCAGCCGCCGGCGTGTAGGCTCGATGCCGTCAGCGTATAGGAGCCAAAGCTGATGAAGTCCGGGATATCGGCCGTCGCCCGCTGGGGATTTGGTGGGTGGAGCGTGATGAAGAGCGTGGCGAGAATCCGTTAACCTTGCGCGGTCGGTCCGACGACACCGATGCGCTTTCGGGCGTCAAGGAATAGCGTCTCCGACTTTTTGCGTGTGAAGGCGGAGCGTACGGTGACCCGGCGACCTGCGGGTCAAACAGCGCCGCGAGACCAGTGGTCGGCACGGTTACCTAATGCCCGAGCCCACGCTTACCCAGCCGCCATCGCAATTGAGACGTTCCCAGTGACGGTGTCGGCAAAATGCCTTTCACCCGCGTTGCCCGCAACGACAACCCATTTTATTAGCCTAGAAGGCTAGGGATGGAGACAGAAATTCAGTGTGCGTCCGACAAACCCCGATGCGCCCCCGGAGGATCCCGGGCACCCCAGACGCGTCGCCGCAGTGACAACGCCGTCTACGCCCATGCGTACAAAATCGTAATGGTATGGGCAAGGTCATGAACGACCCACCGAGTGAAACCGTCCACCTGCTCGAGCGGCTGTGAGCCGGAAATCGCCGGGCGCTGGCCGACCTGCGTCAGCGGCACGACGACCTGCTGCGAAGGATGGTCGAGCTGGGCACGGATGCACGGCTTTATGGTAGGATCGAATCCTCCGACGTGCTTCAGGACGGCTTCCTCGACGTGGCGAAGCCGGTGGAACGATAACAACGCGGCCGAGCCGAGACAGTGGTGGTGCTCGGCACCTTCGAGGAGGCCGGAGCCAAGGGTTACATCCGGGCACTCGAAAAGCTCAAGGCGACCCTGGCCGCGATGCCATGGGGGCGGGAAGGATTTTGATCGGTGGCAATCTCGGGCTCGGAACAGTACGAGCTGCTCGATCAACTTGCAGAGGAGTTCGCGGGTCGGTTCCGCCGCGGTGAACACCCCGATCTCAATGAATACACCGATCGCTATCCCGAGCTGGCCGACGACATCCGGGAGCTCTTCCCCGCGATGGTCAGGGTGGAGGAGGCCGAGGCCGCCCGGCCGGGCGGGGAGGAAGAGCAGCGAGTGACCGGGGATTCGCCGGCCGCAAATCCATCACTCCCGGGGCAGATCGGCGACTACCGGATCCTCCGCGAAATCGGGCGGGGCGGCATGGGCGTGGTGTACGAGGCCGAGCAGATCTCGCTCGGCCGGCGCGTGGCGCTCAAGGTCCTGCCGGGGCAGCTTTCCGGCGACCGGCTGACCCAGGAGCGGTTCCGCCGCGAGGCCCGCGCCGCGGCACGGCTCCATCACACGAACATCGTTCCGGTCTACGATGTGGGCCAGGACGGCGATGTCCGGTATTACGCCATGCAGTTCATCGAGGGCCAGGGGCTCGACGCAGTCATCACCGAGCTGCGGCGGCTCATGGACCGGGCGAGGTCCCAATCCAAAATCACAGCGGTGTCCGGGGGCCGGTTGCACTGGCCCCGAGATGAGCACTCCGGCCAGGCGACCGAGGCTAAGGCGCTTGCCGAAGGGGTCGAGGTCAGCCCCGTCTTGCGGTACATTCTCACCGGTCGGTTCGGCCCGGGCGTCCAGAGCCCGGAGCTGGCGGGAGTTTCGCAGCCGATGCAGGCCAGGGCCAGGCCGCAGGCCTCGCGACACCGGCTGGGACCGAAACGGGAAGTCGAGCGGCCGGATCCGACGCCGCACTGGCGCGCACTGAGGCCGCGACTGCCACCGCTGGCGACGCAAACGGCCCGAAAGGGGCGCATCCGCCCGCCCCAGCCTTGTCACCGTCGGCCTCGCCGTCGTCAGGCTCGGCGATCTTGCCCGGGGGTGCCCAGCTCTCGTCGGTCGAGTCGGGTCAGCGGGCGTTCTTCCGCAGCCTGGCGCAGATTGGCCGGCAGGTCGCCGGGGGTCTCGCCTACGCCCACGCACGGGGGATCGTGCACCGGGACATCAAGCCGTCTAACTTGCTCCTGGATACCGAAGCGGTGGTCTGGATCGCGGATTTCGGCCTGGCCAAAGGGGAAGACGAGGGGCTGACCCAGAGCGGTGACATCCTGGGGACCCTCCGGTACATGCCTCCCGAGCGGTTCCGGGGTGAAGGGGACGCCCGGACCGACATCTACGCGCTCGGGCTCACGCTCTACGAGCTGCTCACGCTCCGTCCGGCATTCGATTCGCCGGACCGGCTCAAGCTGATCGAGCAGATCAAGACCCAGGAGCCGCGGAAGCCCCGGGCCGTCGATGCCCGGATCCCGCGGGACCTGGAGACGATCGTGCTCAAGGCGATCGAGAAGGACCTCAAGGCGCGGTACCAGTCGGCCGAGGCGATGGGCGAGGACCTCCGGCGGTTCCTCGCCGACGAGCCGATCCGGGCTCGACCCGTGACCCCTCATGAGCGGCTCTGGCGATGGTGCCGGCGCAACCCGCTGGTCGCATCGCTCACGGTCGGAATCGCACTCTCGCTCTTCGCCGGCTCGATCGTCTCATGGGTATTCGCCGTGCGGGCTCGACATGACGCCCAGGCGGCCAGAACCCAGGAAGGACTGGCACGCACGGCGCAGCGGCTGAGCGACCGGAGGTGGTACGCCGCCGAAATGAACCTGGCGTTCCAGGACTGGAAAGAGGGACATCTCGACCTGGTCCAGGAGCGTCTCTCGCGGCATGGCGCAGCGTCCGCCGGCCAGAAGGACCCTCGAGGTTTCGAGTGGTATTACCTGGACCACCTCCGCAACCTCGATCTCGCGACCCTGCGCGGCCATCGAGGTGCCGTGAAATGCCTGGCGTTCAGCGCCGATGGAACCAAGATCGCGTCCGGCGCGTCGTCTGACGGCCAGCCCAACGAGGTGATTCTCTGGGATGTGGCCGGCGAGAGAGAGATCCGCCGATTCGAGGCACCAGGCGGTCCGCTACAGCGACTCATGTTCAGCCCCGACGGAAAACGATTGGCTCTGGCCGCGGGGGAACCTGGCAGACCAGGCGAAATCCAGATCTGGGACGTTACGCGGGTTCACCTCGATCGTACCTTGCCCGCCGGACCGAGCACGGTCTTTTGCCGTGCCTTTCATCCCGACAGCCAGACGCTCGCATCGGCGGCGGATAGTGGTGCGATCAAGATCTGGAACACGTCCACCGGCTTGATCGATCGAGTGCTCGAGGGGCACGAGTCGGAGGTACTGGCGCTCGCTTTCGTTGCCGCCGGCAAGACCCTCGCCTCGGTGAGCCTCGATCAAACCGTGCGCCTCTGGGAGACGACGACCGGCCGGCAGACGTCCATGACCCGGATCAGCTTGGGAAGTCTGAGGGCGGCGGCTCTGAGCCCGGACGGAAAAGCCCTTGCCGGCTGCGGCGACGACGCCAGGGTGCGGATCTGGAACCTGCGCACGGGACAGGAAACCGCATCGTTCACCGGCGCTATCCGACCAGATCGATCGACTGGTCTACAGCCTCGATGGCCGCCGCCTGGCCGCCTCGGGCGACGGCCAGGTGGCACAGGTCTGGCAGATGGAGGATCGCGACCACCGTTGTTCTCCGCGGTCACGCCGAGACGGTCTTCGATCTGGCGTTCAGTCCCGACGGCTGGCGCATCGCCACCGCGAGCGGCGACGGCACGGTCAAGATCTGGAATGCCATCGAGCCAGAGGAGACTCGAATACTCTCCCACGACAGGACGATCGCGGAAGCTGTCGCGTTCAGCCCCGACGGCCGCGAAATCGCCTCGGCCAACTTCGAAGGGCCCCTCAGAACCTGGGACCGGGCGACGGGTCGAGAAAGGGCGATCATGAAGGGGCACTCCGGCATCGTCAGCGACCTGTCGTACAGTCCGCGAGGAGATAGACTGGTTTCCGCCGGCTATCAGCGACGGAACCGTGCGAGTCTGGGATGCCCGCACGGGCGATTCTCTCCTGGTCCTGCGCGGGCACACGTCGCCGGTGACGAGGGCGAGCTTCAGCCCCGACGGCCGCGAGATCGTCTCCTCCGGCGTCGCCACCTCGAAGGACGCGAAGGCGCGCGGCGATGGGATCAAGATCTGGAACGCGAGCACCGGGGAAGAACGCCTCACTCTTCCTCGTGACCCCATCGCGGTTGCTCCTTGGGGATTCCGCGGCACGTGCTACAGCCCCGACGGCAAGTGGATCGTCGCCTCGCCCGGCGACAACGCGATCCACGCCTGGGAAGCGGCCACCGGCAAAGCCGCATGGATCTTGCCCGGGCACAAGGACATTGTTTTAACCATCGCCATCAGTGCGAATGGGCACCTGCTGGCTTCAGCCGGCCGAGATCAGACTGTCAAGCTCTGGGATATTGAGAGCGGCCAGGAGATCCGGACGTTACGAGGACACTCGGCGAACATCCACAGCGTGGTCTTCAGCCCCGATCAGGAGCGTCTGGCCTCGGTCAGCGGCGGCCAGTATCGCAGCGGCACCTTTCTGCCCAGCGAGGTGAAAATCTGGGACACGGAGACAGGTCAGGAAATCCTCACGCTGAGGGGGCGCGGATCCTACGCCACCGACGTCGCGTTCAGCCCCGATGGGCGCGCGATCGCTTCGGCCAACACCGATGGAACCGTGACGGTTTGGGACGCTCAGCCTCTCTCCGATGACGATCGACGAGCGCGGCAGGCCTCGATGTTCGTTCAATTCCTCTTCGATCAGGGCATGACCGCGGACCAGGTTCAAGACCGTATCCGTCACGACCCGACCATCGACGAAGCCCTTCGGCCGCGAGGCCGCGAACTGCGCCGACGACTTACAGCGGATCACCGTCCGCCATTCGGCCGAGAAGGCCATTCATGAGCTGTTCCTAAAGGGCATGTTCAAGCCGCAGGTGATCGAGCATTTGCGCCAGGACAAATCACTTCCCGATGCCGTCCGGCGCGAAGCCCTTGACTTGGCCGAGCGATCCGTGGATTCCGCGAATGATCTCGATAAGTCGAGTTTTGCCGTCGTCCGAACGCCCGCCTCCCGACCCGCCGCCTATCGACTGGCTCTGAAACAGGCGGAAACCGCCTGCCTCCTCTCACCCTTCGATGCGAGGTACCAGACGACACTGAGCTTGGCCCAGTATCGTACCGGGAACTACGAAGCGGCCCTTGCCACCCTGACCCACGCCGACGCCATCGACAACGTATACTGTGCTTCCTCTGTCGCCGACCTCGCCGTTCTCGCCATGACCCAATTTCGGCTGGGCCAGTTTGACGAGGCCAGAACCACCTTCACTCGGCTCAGGGAGGTCATGAAGCGTTCGCAACGGACCGGCGATCTCGACGCCCAGGCTTTCTTCCACGAGGCCGAATCACTCCTTCAGCCTGCACCCGCGAAGTGATCTCGATCCTACGCCACCGTCGTCACCGACGCTTCGGGGTCGCAATCTTCAGCAAGCGATAGAATCTGGCCGAGGCTTCTGGAAAGGAAAGTGATCTGGTATCTGGGGGACCGAGAAGGTGTCAGGCACACCGATACGCTTTCGGGCGTCAAGGAATAGAGTCGCCGACTTCCTGCATGTAAGGGCGGAACACGGTGACCTGGCGACCTGCGCGGCGAACAGCGCCGCGAGACTAATGGTCGGCACGGTTACCTAACGCCCGAGCCCACGCGTTCCCCGCCCGCCATTGCCATCAAGACGTTCCTAGCCACGGTCTCGTAATGAGGCCTTCGATCCGTGACGCCGTCGACGACAACCCGTTTTTTTAGCCTATGAGGCAAAGTTACGGGGTGCAAAGTAAACGCCCAAGCCGGCGGGGCTCGAGGCGTCGGATTTCTCCAATTGGAGACGGCCCGTAATCCTGGGCCGACCCTATTGGGACCCCTTCGCCCACGCCCAAGCCATGACCCGCCACTCTGCGTCGAGCTTGCGAAGGGCCACCGTGAAGGTCGAGCCGGTTTGTGTCACAGTCGTGCCTTGCATTCGGAATGTCATGGTCGCGGGAACGACCACATACCCACAGTCGCCGGTGACGTTGAGGTGCCGCGGCTCGCCCAGAGTAATGAGATAGCCTGAAGCTCCCGCATGCTCGCCTTCAGCCAGCACGTCTCTGTACCAATCCTGAGTGGCGGTCGGCCCGTGCCACACGTGCGGAGCCATGCCGTCAAGAATGGTCATCGGGACATCACACGCCGCCGCCATGCCAATTACATCAGATTTGTTGAAAGAATCGATGTAGTGACGCACCGTCTCCATCGGGTCGGTTGTGCTGGCCATCGGGATTCTCGTTCCTGTCGTTGTTCCAGGATTTCTCAGATCAGCGCCGACCTCGCCGTAGGAGACCCCGACCGGGCCTCCTGAACACGTAATGGACTCGGCTCCGCGGGCAGGACAGTATCAGTCTCGCCGAGCGGAAGGGGCGTCGCAAGCGGGCGCATGAAAACGCCTCGACCCGATGGAGGTCAAATGCGTCGAACGTTCCGATAGCAACGGAGCAAGAAACAACGATCTTCGTCAAATCGCTCAGGACGTGATATCCTCAGAGGCTGGCCTGCACCGTGAAGTGCGAATGTTTGGCGACCGCCAGAAGGCGCGTGGCTTACGCGCCAACGATGTGTAAAGGGTGAATATGCCCCACGGATCAACGAATCCTTGACCGTCGAATAACAACTTACGTCAAATCGGCTGTGTAAAGCTTGGACTAGAAACCAGATTTTGCAGATTCTCGACGGCCCGGCCCACTGAGCTTCTTCGCTAGGTGGCAGTCATGCCTATCTTCGTCGCGCCCGAACGGTCGAACTTCACGGTCCAGATCGGCGATTTGGGAGCCGATAGCCGGCGGGAGGCTTCAGCATGAGTACCAGCGAGGCCCCTCCCCCGCGGCGACGATTCCACCTCGGAGACAGCCTGATCCTGATCGCGGCATTGGCGCTCACCCTGAGCATACTGCTATCCACCGACTGGTTTGCCCGCATTCCTGGTCGTGTCAGCTTCTGGTGGGACGCTCGCCCGAGAGTCGTGGGCGGATTTCCGCGGTTTCTTGCCTGGGGACCGTCAGCGCGCATGGCCGTTTCCCAAATCGTCGATGAGTTTGTCCAGTTGCTGACTTCCGTGCTCCTGGGGCTGACGCTGGTGCAACCGTTCCTGCGGCTGCGACGTCCTCGGCCGCCGCTGCGGGATGTGGTTCGACAATCGGGCTTCGTGGTCTGCCTGGCAGTGATCGTCGGCACGCTCATCGTGGTCGATCTCGGATGGGTCGCGCGGATCGACGTCGCTTGGGGAGCGATCCTGGCCTCCGCCCTACTCTTGTTCTGGCCGGTCCTCGGGCTACCCCCCTGGCGTTCGGAAGCGAGCTGGATCGATCGCCTCGGCCGGGCCGTGGGATGGGGCTGGATCGTCGCAATCGCCAGCGCGATTGTCTTGATCGGTCTTTGAATCAGTCGAATCGCTTGAACAGGAGAGATGGCGGCACCGATCGTGACTACCACGGTATCGACCACTGTCACGTTTGAAGTATCGTTAACGCGAACATTGGGGAGGTAGATTTGCCGATTACGAGAACCCGATGCGAAGCTTGGGATTCGCATTCTCCTACGCTACCTTCGGGCTGAACTCGCATGTCCACCACCCTGGCCAACCCCGTCTCGCGTCCCTGGCGAAGATTCCTGCGCTTCAGCGTGCGGGGGATGATTGTCGTCGTGCTTGTGATCGGCGGCTGGCTGGGTTGGATTGTCCGCAAGCGCCCACATCCAGCGCGACGCTGTGGCGGCGATCACGAAAGCCGGCGGCACGTCACGTATGACTGGGAATGGAGGGACGGAAAAGTGATTCCGGGAGGAAAACCCTGGCGCAGCGTGGCTCGTGGATCTCTTTGGAGTCGACTACTTCGGTCACGTCACTCGTCGGTCACGCTCTTCCCGGTTGCAACCGATGGAGTGCTTGTCAAAGTCGGGCGGCTCACCCAACTACAGCGAACTGAATCTCTATCGATCGTCCGTTAGCGACGCCGGACTGTCGCACCTGAAGGGTCTGACCGAACTCACCAGACTGTACCTCGGCCGGACTCGTGTTACCGACGCCGGCCTGGCCCATGTTAGGGGTCTGACCAACCTTCGCGAGCTCCACCTTGAGAGCACTGAGGTATCCGATGCTGGACTGGCGCACCTGAATCGCCTCAGCAAGCTCGCCAAGCTTGATCTCCGCGATACTCAAGTCACCGACGCGGGGCTGGTGCATGTTCGAGGGCTGACCAACCTCTCCCTGCTCGAACTCGAGGGATCTCAGGTCACTTACGCCGGTATCAAAGAGCTTAAGCAAGTGTTTCCGAGCCTGAAGGCCTACGTCTATTGACTTAACTCTAATCCACCCGGCCTGGAATCGTCCCTGTCGCATCGCCAGGCGGAAAGGGCATTGCAGAGCGGCTGGCGCGACGCCGAAGCTCCCGAGTGGGAGGGCGAAGTAAGACGCTCGCCACAATGGCGCGGCGAAGTAGAGTTGCATCATTGCACCGCGGTGCACGGCCGAGTGCGGGGTTTCTTACTCGCGTCCTGAGGCCTGGCAATTGCCGGTCAAGCATCCATAGCGGCTGCGCCCCCGCCAGTCGCTGCCGATCAATCCGGGCAAAAACCGCGACAGCTCCAGGCGGCGCGCCAGCCGTTCAGCCGCCGCGCCGGCGGCAGCAATTCCGTCGCTGCGGCCCAAGGTCTCGGCAGTCGATAAAATGCCCGCGAGCGTGTAGGCGATCGTGTGCGTAAACGCCTCGTCGGCCTGGTGCTGTTCTTCGTCGAAGCCGGCGAGAGCAATCCAGTCGTTGGACCTGCGGTGAGCGAGGGTCCAGTCGAGGTGTCGACTGGCTGCCGCCAATGCCGTGCGATCAGCGGCGTGATCGCCCCACTCGGCGAGCCGGCATGCCAGATATGCTGAATAGGTGCTGGCTCGATCCTCATAGGCATAACGGCGGAACGCCCCATCCGGGTCCTGCAAACCCAACAGCCACTGCACCGCGCGCTCGGCCGCAACTCGCACCTCCTCGTCACCGGTCTCGCGATGCCATGCCGTCAGTCCATGCAATATCTGACCGGTGTTGAAGGGCGACGGAGCGGTGCGGTTATCGGCAATTTCGAGCCCCGGAAAACCGCCTTCCGGCAATTGCACGGACAACAGGAATTGCACTGCCCGTTCGGCGCGTTCCCGAAAGCCGGCCGGGGGTAAAGCTCGGCTCAAGGCGAGAAAAGTCGGTACGATATAGCCCGTCGTCTCGGGATACGAGGAGGTCCATCCGCGACCGAGCTGATATCGGCCCGCAATGCCTCCGTCAGACTGTAAATCCTGTGCCGCCGCAAGCCACTGCGCCGCCGCGCGCAGGTGATCTTCGTCGGTAAGCCCGCGCCGCACATTGCGCTCGTGATCGAACGACTGGCTCAGCAGAAACGCCGGATGCCCGCTAACCCAGCCGCGGTAACGCACGGCACGTTTCAGTTCCATCAGCATGGGCCAGCCGATTGCAGCAACAGACGGTACGCGATAGGAACAGATCCGACCATCGCTTGTCGAGCACGGCTTACCATCCCTAGAGTGAATGGACCGTTAGCGCGGCACGGCAAATTGACTTCGGAGGAGGACATCGCCCTGACCACCACTGCTATCCGGAACGCTGAATGGGCCATTGCCTGGGACGAGGCAGCCGGGCACCACGCCTATCTCCGAGATGTCGACATCGCCTTTGCTGACGACCGGATCACCTTTGTCGGACGCAATTACGCCGCACAATTTGGTCGAGGAGATGCGCAAAGCGGCTGTGCTCGCCCGCATCGCCGCGCGCGACATTGGGACGGTAACGACATCCGACCTGCTGCACGCGGCGACAATCGGCGGCGCCAGGGCATTGATGCGCGACGATTTCGGCCGGATCGCGCCGAACGCGAAGGCCGACCTCGTCCTCGTCGATTTGACGGTGCCGCAGATGAGGCCGGTGCGCGACCCGCTGCGCTCATTCATCTACCATGCGGCGGACCGCGCCGTGTCCGATGTCTTTGTCGACGGGCGCCAGGTCGTGGCCGATCGCAAGGTTCTGACCATGAACCAGGATGACGCAGCTGACCGCCTTGCCGCGGCGCAGCGCCGCATGTTGGAGGCCGCCGCGCGGCGGGATTATCGCGGCCGCAGCGCCGAGCAGATCTCACCGCTCAGCTTGCCCATAGCCGATTGAAGATCGCCCGGCCCGAGCTACTCCTGTGGATAGCGCCAAACTTGGGCCGGCTGCGGGGCGGTCTCGTCGATCGTCCATTGCGGCAACGCGAGACCAGGGGCGACGTCGCTGAACACCATGCGCACGCGGGTCCCGATGCCGACCCGGCGCACCTGATCGGCCGGCACCAGCTGACCGTCGGGTGTGCACAGGTTGCCGACGACGCGCAAGGCTTCCTCGGGGGTCGGCTCGCCCTTCTGAGTGTCGAGATCGACGAGCAGGATCAGATACGGCGTGTGGCCGCGGAAGGCCGGCTGGATCGCGTGGTGCACCTCGCTGTAGGAGTGCACCGCGCCCTTCCCCTCGACCTTCTTCCACGCCGAATTCGAGCGTAGCGCACCACGGGCAGGCGGTAGTCGGCGGGTAGCGCAGCCGGCCGCATTGCGCACAGGCCTGCAGATGGAAATCGTGCTCCGCGCAATGGCGGAAGTATTCGAGGTTCTCGACATCGAGATCATCGAGAGTGAGCGTCATGCCGAGATATTCGCCGCGAATAGCCATTCCGTACCTCCTTCCTAAAGGGGGGGGCGGAAAGGGCGCCCTTTCAGCCAGGGGCAAGCTCTGGACCCCGCTTGCGCGGGCGTGACGAGACGGGATCTTCAACCGCGGCGCATGACCATCGACGAGGCGGTCGACGGGTTGGCCCAACCGAGATTGGCGCTAACCTCGACATTCCTCACCTGACGGCAGCCGCCCTCGCGGTAATCGTAGGTGTGCTGCCGCTTGCCGTCGGCGCCGACCGGACAGGAATCATCGGCGTCGTGGCGCAATTGGCGAGTGTTCTCGATGACCATGTTCATACCGTGCGTGTAACCCTCGCACAGATGGCCCCCGCTGGTGTTGTTGGGCCGGCGCCCGCCGAGCTGGATCGCGCCGCTGCTGACGTATTCGCCGCCTTCGCCTTTCTTGCAAAAGCCGTAATCCTCCAGCTGCAGCATCGTCGTAAAAGTGAAGGCGTCGTAGGAGCCGGTGATGTCGATGTCCTCCGGCCCGACGCCGGCGTTCGGCCACAGGATCTGCCGGGCGTAATAGCCGGCAACGGTAGAGATTGGCCCGTGCTGGTAGTGCATGTCGAGCCGCGGCTTGTTGCAGCGGCCGACCACGCCACGGATCAGCACGAGGGGATGCTTGCAGTCGCGCGCGCGCTCGGCCGAGGTAACGATGATGGCGGTCGCATTGTCCGTCTCGACGCAGCAGTCCAGCAAATGCAACGGCTTGCAGATGATGCGGCTGTTGAGCACGTCCTCGATCGTGAACCGCCTCTTGTAATAGGCCTTCGGGTTGTTTGACGCGTGGTGGCTGTGCGCCACCTTGACCGCCGCGACCTGCTCGGGTTTGGTCCCATAGTCGTACATGTGGCGCATGAAGGTCGGCGCGAAATTCTGCCCGGCGCTCTGCCAGCCATAGGTGCGGTTGTGCAGCATGTCGCCAACCACCGGTGCAGCGGAGCGTGCACCGGTGCCGCCGATCCGCACTTGCGAATAGCCGTTCATCGACCGGAAGATCGCGACGACCTTGCAGCATCCGGCCTCGATGAGGCCGATCGCGATGCCGACCAGCGCCTCGGTCGAAGAGCCGCCGCCGAACACGTCCATATAGAAGTTGAGGCGGATGCCGAGGTCGCCGGAGATGAAAGTCCCCGAAGTCGAGTCGCCGCCCTGATAGGACAGCATGCCATCGATATCGCTCGGCTTTAGCCCGGCATCGAGCATCGCATTGCGGACCGCCCAGCTCCCGAGGGCCCGCGTCGTCCTACCCGAGCCGCGGGTGTAAGTGGTCTCACCCACTCCGACGATCGCGTATTTGTCGCGCAAGTATTTGGGGGTGGTGGCATCCACCTCTTTCGGCAGCGGCATCGTCGTTCTCCTTAATTCCAGACACTGTCGGCGCGAGCCCTCACCCGCCTCGCTCCGCTCGGCACCCTCTCCCGCGGTGCGGGAGAGGGGTTAAAAATGCCTCACCGCAAAGCCCCCTCACCCCCCAGCCGGTAGGCCTTTTTCGCGGCGCCGCTGAACAGCGCGGTCTTTTCGTCGGCGGAGCAGCCGGCGGCTATCCGCTTGAAGGCGTTCCACATCACCGGGTAGCTGCACATGCCCTTATCGACCGGAAAATTGCTCTCGAACATCGAGCGCTGCGGGCCGAAGGCATTGATGCAGGTCTCGATGTAGGGACGCCACGCCTTCTCCAATTCCTCCGAGGAGGGCGGCATGTCGTTCTCGAAAAAGGTGAAGCCGGTCAATTTCATGCCGAGCCCGCCGAGCTTCACGTAAGTATTGGGGAAGCTGGCGACCTGGCGGACGCCGTCGCGCCATTCCGCAAAGGCCTCCTCGCGCTTGCCTGCGTAGGGGCCGATCGCGAGCGCGCCGCCGACATGGTTGAGCACGATCGTCGCCTGCGGGAAGGCGCGCGCCAGATCCGCGACGTCGCTCAGCTGCGTATGGAACAGCCACGCGTCGAAGGCGAGCCCGAGCGAGGCGAGCCCGGCAAACCCTTCGCGGAAATTACGGTCGCGGTAGAGGCCCTCAGGGGCGCCGGAGCAATAAATCGAAAGGCTCGGATCCTCGTGCCAGGTCGCACCGTTGCGGATGCCTTTGAACCGGCCCCCCGAGACGGCGATGTGCTGTTCGAGGATGCCCTTGGCCCGACTGCCGATGCGCAGATCGACATTGCCGATGATGCCGCCGCAGCACCGCGCCGGCCCATATTTGCCCGATGCGCTCATCGCCGCGACGCCGTTGACGAACTCGGTCTCGCCGAGCGATTTCTGCTCCTGCGGCCCGTCGGCCCGGTACATCTCCCGGCATTCCTCGAAGCAGGTTGCAACGATGTTGTGCCCGCTGCCGACATCTTCGAGCAGATCGTGGAACAGATAGCGGTTGCCCGGCCGGTCCCACAAATGATGGTGCGGATCGACAATCGGCAGATCAGGCTCGATGATCTCCTCCCGGCGCTTGTTCAACCACTCCGGCCGAACCGGCGCATGACGTCCCGGGGGTATCGCGGATTGCGGCATATTCGGCTCCTCCAAAGTTGGCGTTTGGCTCTCTTCAACTCTGCCGCGGCGCGGTCGTAATTCCCAGGTTTTTGATCGCCGCGCTACGTTTGCCGGAGGGCATTGTAGATCTAGCGTCCCAGCGGAGGGAACCGATAGACAAGGTGAGGATAAACCTGCTCGGCAAAGAGCCCTTCTTTCTGGACCAAATCCTGTTCCACAGGCTTGAGCGCGCCCAGGCAGTTACTGGTGAGCGGGTCATCGAAGATAATGTAAGCTCCCGGGACGGCGTGCTCCTTAGTAAAAGCGATAGAAAATCTGACGGACGTATAAATGTCGCAATCGACATGTGAAAGGCAGAACCGTCGCTCTTCGGCCGGGATCTGTCGAACTCCATTCTCGAACAGCCCCTTGATCAAGACCAGGTTGTCGAGCTGTAGCTGCGTCTTCAGCAGCTGCAGCTCGTCGAAGTTTGCGGGGAAGTCACCAGCCCCGTGCATGTCCAGCAACGGATCAGAATCCGGCATGCCCGTGAAGGTGTCGAGGGCGAACACCTTGGAAGGCTTGCCGAGGCGCTTGCTCAGGGCGGCCATAAAGATCGAGGAGCCACCAGTGTAAGCCCCGAATTCTATGATGTTTCCTGACATCTCGGAGTACTTGATGATCAAAAAAAGGTTCATAAGACGGTGGGGCGCGACTATGCTTCTCCCACGGGCCGCAGCCATGGCAGCGATCCAATCCGGATCTTGCTCGATGAAGGGCACGAGGTTTCCATATTCCAACCCGGTTCCCCTGAGATAACCAGCGCCAATATTGCGACCTGCTTCTATCCCGGGATTCTCGTCCACTGCGGCCGTTTGCAAACCTTGGAGCTTCTCCAGTTCTGGATGCATCGCCGCGGCGGACGGCGGGTTTTGCGAATCCTGGTGGTTTGGGATCTCGGGAAGCCTCCCGGCGTCGGCCGTCGAGCCCGCCAGACGGCGAAATAGCCTGCGAAACTGTGAGCCCGATTTGCGCCTGCGTCTGCTAGGCATCGAGCCCACCAAGTACTGAAATCGCCTCCGAAATTCGCTCGACATCAGGAACGCGAGACGCAGCTCGTCGACAGACCGGTACGCACGGTGTCCGTCGATCACTTGCTCGCTCTCCGGCGCACGTCCGAGGATAAACTTGTAGGCGTTGATCACGTCCTCGCGCGAAAGGAGCTGATTGTGGCTCATCCCCGCATTCCGCTCGACGTGAGGCTACAATTGCGGATCATCGTGCGAATGTGCCCTGCACAAAATCAAGCCGAAACACTGCAGGAGGAGCGTCGTCGAGTATCACCAGCCAGCATGGCCATTGCCTGATCGGCGACAGTTTCCGGCACGATCTGCTTCATGCACAAATGATCGTTCGGGCATTCCTCGAGTTTGTCGTACCCGCAGGGTGAGCACGGCACCAGCGCCATGACCGCGCGGACACCATCGCCGCGCGGTCCCCATTCCTGCGGCTGGTGGCTGCCGGAGTAGATCGCGAGGGTCGGCGTGCCGTAAGCCGCTGCGAGGTGGGCGACCCCGGAATTATTGGCAATCACCAGATCCGCCGACCGGACGATTTCCGCGGTTCCGAACCAGTCGCTGGCGCCGGCAAAATTGGTGATGCGGGGGTCCCGTCCATTCTCCTCCAGGATCCGGTCGAGTTGGCGATGTTGCGCGCCGGAGCCGACGAGAACGATACGGCAATCCGTCCTGTCGAGTAGGAGCGCGATCAATCGCGCGTAATTCGCTGTGCCCCAGTCGCGCAACTCCGAATTGCTGACCGGCGAAATGACGACCTGCTTGGCCGAAGCGTCCCGTATCGTGTTCTTAGATCCGGCGGGCGTCCTGTCGAATAGATCGCGGGGATAGAGGTTGCGGGTTCGCTGTTCGATCAAATCGGCGAGCAACGAGAGTTGTTCGCCGATGTGCAGCTCCGAGCGTTTGAACCGCGCCGTCGACCCGCCGATCAGCTCGATCCGGACCCCGAAAAACCGTAGGCGAGAGCGAATGGGGCGGCCCCGCGCGTGAATACGGAATTCGTAGAGGGCGCCGGGGTCATCATTGGTGAATTCGAGTGCCGCGCCGCACGGCTCTCCGCGATGCGACCACGAGACCCGCCTGGTCGCGACTGTCTGGGAACCCGCGTTCCGGGTCACGTCGATCACGAGCGTGACCCTCGAAAGGCGCGGCAACGCCGTCACCAGGCGCAGTCCAAAATGCGCTCGCAATCTGCCTCGCGGCAGCAAGATGTATGGCCCGAAAACGAGATGCCTGTTGGTGACCGAAAAATCGTTCTCGTGGAAGAACGGCGTCCGTCTTGGCATGCATGATTCGAAGCGGTCGGGCTCGATCGAGATCCATCGGCCGTCACTCTCGCGCCGCTCGAATTGCGCCGGCAGCACGATGTCCAGAAACGGGTAACGCGCTCGCAGGCCGATCCCGCATCGGGTCGCCGCCTCGACATGTTCGAGCAGGAAACGGGTGTCCTCATCCACCCGCAGGTCGATCGCAATGTCAAAGGCTCCGTAGCAGACTTCTCGGAATCGCTCTAAGCCTTCGAAAGGCTGCCCGGTCCACAAGGCTCCGTTTTCGGGGAAGAAATCGTAGGTTCGGACCTCGTCCGCTGTGCCGAGCCGCCGCGCGAGCTCGAGGTTCCACGACCCGCAAACCAGGGTGATGTGATCCGTCGGGAAGGCTCGGCGCAGCCTTTTCAGCGCGGGCAACCCGATCAGGAAGTCGCCGTAATGGTCGAGCTTCAAGACCAGCAGCCGTCGGCCGCCCCGCCGCTCGAATGCGAATTGGTAGACCGCGACAGGCCCCCGCGGACCGGCGACGATTTCGGCTGAATAATTGCCTGCCCGCAGCGGCGGCACCGTGAAGTCGGGAGGGCTTGCGGCTTGTGACATGATTGCGACCGGCGGACGCAGTTATGGCCGATCTCTGCGGAGCGGGCAAATGGCGCGCCGCAATTCTCGCATGCGCTTGAGGTCCCACTGTGGCTAAATACCCGAACCACTGCCGGGCGGGGTGCCTTTATGCCGAAAGTCGAGCCACATCGTCTTTCCGCCATCAGCTTGGTTCGCCTCATCGAAGGCGGCGAGTTGACGGCCGAGGCTGTCGTCAGCAGCTGCCTCGGGCGGATCGCCGAACGCGAGCCGGTGGTGCGCGCGTGGAGCCACCTCGCCGCGGAAGCGGCGTTGGCCAAGGCGCGCGAGGCTGACAAGGCACGGCAAAATACGCTGCTCAGGGGCGTGCCGTTCGGCATAAAGGATATTTTCGATACCGTCGACATGCCGACGACTTACGGCTCGCCGATTTATGTCGGCTGCCGACCCGGGAGCGACGCCAGCGCCGCGGCATTGCCGCGCGCGGCCGGCGGCGTGCTGCTCGGCAAGACGGTCACGACCGAATTCGCCAATCGTCATCCCGGCCCGACGACGAACCCGCACGACGCCGATTTTACCCCGGGAGGTTCGTCGAGCGGCTCGGCGGCGGCGGTTGCCGACTTCATGGTGCCGCTCGCCATCGGCACGCAGACCGGCGGCTCGGTGATCCGGCCGGCCGCCTATTGCGGGGTCGTCGGGTTCAAGCCGAGTTTCGGGCTGTTTCCGCCGGCCGGCATGCGGATCAACACCGAGACCCTCGATACGGTCGGCATCATGGCGCGCTCGGTCGGCGACATTGCGCTGTTCCGCGCCGCGATCATGGCGATCCCCTATACGGCTCCGGCGATCCCGCAGACCGCACCACGGCTCGGCCTATGCCGGGGCCCGCACTGGGGCGACGCGCAGCCGGAAGGCAGGGCCGTGCTCGAGAGCGCGGCCGAACGGCTTGCCGCTGCTGGCGCCGCCGTCGGCGAGACCGAGCTGCCGGCGGAATGCGCGCAAGCGGACGAGTGGCAGAGGGTCCTCGGGTCGTTCGAAGGCTTGCGCAACCACATGCCCGAACTTTATCGGCACGAGGCCCTGCTGAGCCCGGAGCTGCGTAACGAAAAAATCGCTCTCGGCCGCGAGTTGACGCTCGACGCCTTCCGGGCGGCCTGCCGCGGCGCCGAGAAGGCGCGAAGGGCCGCGCAAAACTGGGCCTCCGGCTTCGATGCGATCCTGACCCTGCCGGCGCCTGGCCAGGCCCCGCGCGGGCTCGCCGATACCGGCTCCGCAGTTTTCAACTCTCTTTGGACGCAGTTTTATATGCCGTGCCTGACGTTGCCTGCCGGAAGCGGTCCCGATGGACTTCCGGTCGGCGTTCAGGTGGTCGCTCGCCGGCACGCGGACGAGCCTCTACTCCAAGTCGCGCTCTGGGTCGAACAGCGGCTCGGCGAGGGAGAACGCCGATGAACGGCCCCGAGCATCTGACCGCCACCGAGGCGGTCGCCAAGCTGACGGCCGGCACACTGACTGCCGAGGCATTGACCCGCGCCTGCCTGGAGCAGGCCCGCGCCGGCGCCGAGATCAAGGCCTGGGCGTGGCTCGAACCGGAGCAAGCGATCGCGCAAGCCCGGGCGGTCGACCGCGCCGGACGCAAGGGCCGGCTCGCCGGCGTTCCGGTCGGGATCAAGGACATCATCGACACGGTCGACATGCCGACCGGGCACGGCTCCCCGATCTACCCCCGCCACCGGCCCTTTGCCGACGCGGCCTGCGTCGCGCTGATCCGCGCAGCCTCGGGCGTCATCCTCGGGAAGACGGTGACGACCGAGTTCGCCAACCGCCACCCGGGACCGACCGTGCACCCACACAACGCCGAGCACACCCCCGGCGGCTCGTCGAGCGGTTCGGCCGCGGCCGTTGCCGATTTTCAGGTGCCGCTGGCGCTCGGCACCCAGACCGGCGGGTCGGTGATCCGCCCGGCGGCGTTCTGCGGCGTCATCGGCTACAAGCCGAGCTTCGGCGAGTTCAGCCGGGTCGGCGTCAAGATGCAGTGCCACAATCTCGACACGCTGGGGATCATTTGCCGCAGCCTCGAGGACGTCGCATTGCTCCGTGGCGTGCTGCTGGCACAGGAGCCGCACCGGGTCGACCGCCGGTCCGCTGCCCCGCGCATCGGTTTTTGCCGCACCCCTGCCTGGGAGCATGCCGACCGGGATACCCATGCGCTGCTGCAGCGAACCGCCGAAGTGCTGGCCGCCGCCGGTGCCAAGGTGCGAGAAATCGCGCTGACCCCCGCGGAGATCCTCGATCACCATCGCCGCATCTTCGAGTTCGAAGCGGCGCGCAATTACGCCTACGAGTATGAAATGCACGGCGAGAAGGTGAGTCCGGCTCTGCGCGACGGCCTGCTCGCACCCGGCCGCGCCCTGCCGCTCGCCGCCTATATCGAGGCGATCGAGACGGCGGAGGCATTTCGCCGCAACCTCGACGATGTGTTCACCGAGGTTGACGTGCTGCTCGCTCCGAGCGCCACTGGCGAGGCCCCCAAAGGTCACGGCTCGACCGGCGACGCTCGTTTCAACGCGATCTGGACGTTGGCATGGACGCCCTGCGTGACCTTGCCGGCGGGGAACGGCCGCAGCGGTTTGCCGCTGGGCATCCAGCTAGTCGGCCCGCGCTTCCGCGACGAAGCGTTGCTCGACGCGGCGGCGTGGGTCGAAGCCCGGCTGCACTGATCTTTTCTGACCACCACTGAAGGAGAGGAACGACATGCTCTACGAACTTCGCGTCTACCACTGCGTTCCCGGGCGTTTGCCTGACCTGATCAAGCGGTTCGACACGCTCACCTTGCCGCTCTGGAAAAAGCACGGCATCCAACAGGCCGGTTTCTGGACCGTGGCGATCGGCCCGTCGAACCAGGATCTCTACTACATGCTCAAATGGGAGTTGCTCGATGATCGGGCGAAGAGATTTGCCGGGTTTCAGGCCGATCCGGAATGGATCTCCGGACGCGCCGAGACCGAAAAGAACGGTCAGATCGTTGCTTCGATCACTAACACTATACTGCAGCCGACCAGCTTCTCGTCGGTAAAGTAAGAGAGGGAACGACATGCTCTACGAACTGCGTATCTACCACTGCGTGCCGGGCCGTCTGCCGGATCTGTTGAAGCGGTTCGACACGATCACCTTAGGAATTTGGCAGCGCCACGGCATCCAGCAGGCCGGCTTCTGGACCACGGCGATCGGCGATTCGAACCAGGCTCTTTACTACTTGCTCCAATGGGAGTTGCTCGCCGACCGCGAAAAGAAATGGAACGCATTCCAGGCTGACCCGGAATGGCACACCAAGCGCGCCGAGACCGAGAAAAATGGCGCAATCGTCGCTAGAGTCGAGAATAGCATCCTACAGCCGACGAATTTCTCCTCGGTGAAATAGCGAATCCCGTCGTTGCTGCCCCTTACCCTCCCACTGCGCGGGTCCCTCCCTCTCTCCGCTTGCGGGGAGAGGGAGGGGCTCTAGCCCGTGAATAGCTTTTCGAAACCGGCCCAGCAGGCGTCGTAATCGCGCTGCAGCGCGTCGGTTTCGAGCGCGAAGCGGGTCGGGCGGATCACGAGACGCGTCTCGAACATGAAGGCGAGCGTGTCCTCGATCTTCTGCGGCGCGAGTTCGGCCGCGACCGCCTTCTCGAAGGTGGCATGGTCGGGACCATGGGCGGACATGCAGTTGTGCAGCGAGGCGCCGCCCGGGGCGAAGCCCTCGGCCTTGGCGTCGTAGACGCCGTGCACCAGACCCATGAACTCGTTCATGTAGTTGCGGTGGAACCAGGGCGGGCGGAAGGTGTGCTCGGCGACCAGCCAGCGCGGCGGAAAGATCACGAAATCGCAATTGGCGGTGCCGGGCACCTCGCTCGGTGAGGTCAGCACCGTAAAAATCGACGGGTCCGGGTGGTCGAAACTGACCGTGCCGATCGTATTGAAGAGTGCGAGATCGTAGACATAGGGTGCGTAGTTGCCATGCCAGGCCACGACGTCGAACGGTGAATGGTCGAGTTCGGTCGCCCAGAAATTACCCTCGAATTTGGCGACCAGCTCGCAGGGCTCGTCGAGGTCTTCGAACGCCGCGGCCGGGGCGCGGAAATCGCGCGGATTGGCGAGGCCGTTGGCGCCGATCGGGCCCAATTCGGGCAGCCGGAACAGCGCGCCGTAATTCTCGCAGACATAGCCTCGTGCTCGCCCATCCGGCAAATCGACGCGGAATTTGATGCCGCGCGGAACGACCGCGATCTCACCAGGTCTTACCGCGATGACGCCGAGCTCGGTGGCGAGCCGCAGGCTTCCCAGCTGTGGGACGATCAGCAACTCGCCATCGGCGTCGTAAAAAACGCGGTGCTGCATCGGCTTGGTTGCGCAGTAGATGTGGATCGCAACCCCGCACCGCGCGCTCGCATCGCCGTTGCCGCCCATCGTGACGAGCCCCTCGATGAAATCCGCCGGTTCCTCCGGTAAAGGCAGCGGGTTCCACCGCAGCCGGTTGGGCGGTGGCGGCGCGTCGTCGATCGGCGCGCTGCGGACGAGACCGTTATCGATCCGGTGAAACGGCGGGTGCATCGCCGAAGGCCGGATGCGATAGAGCCAGGAGCGCCGGTTCTCGGCGCGCGGCGCGGTGAACGGCGTGCCCGAGATCTGCTCGGTATAAAGACCCAGGGGCGGCCATTGCGGCGCATTCTGCTTCTCGGGGAGCGCACCCGGTACGGCCTCTGTCGCGTGCTCGTTGCCAAAGCCAGTCAGGTAGGGGAGGTCTTTTTCAGTCATTGTCATTCCCGCGAGCGTGGCCCTTAAGGTAAAATCAACCAGATAGGGCGGCAACCCGGCGAAGAGTCATTCAGTTGATGCAGCTCGACGCCCCCTCCGCGCTTTCCCGGCGAAGGAGGCTGTAGTCAAATTGGCAGCATTCTCCAATCGTCGCCCCCGCAAAAGCGGGGGCCCAGAGCTTGCCCCTGGCATGAACAGGGGGCAAGTTACTGAAATCCCTGGGTTCCCGCTTGCGCGGGAACGACGGAATGGGAGACTTGGGGTCCACTGTCGGGAAATTGATTTAATGCAGCGAAAGCTGAGCTGCAGCGAGGCGGTGCGTGCTTCTAGACGCGCCCCCTGGCGCTCCTCAGCATGAGGTAATCCTCTGATAGCATTAAGAAAACCCTCATCCTGAGGAGGCCCGCGAAGCGGGCCGTCTCGAAGGACGCGCAAAGTCGATCCAGCCAATCGTCGATTTCCTGACAGCCTCCTTCGCCGGTGCAGCGCGATTTGATATGAGCGATGGTGCGTCATTGCCTTGATGGATCGTGTGAATGACTCGGAGCACTAGTTCGATGGCATCGAATTCGCGTCCCCGTCGGGTCATCGCTCATGTCGTCCTCAGGGTGGCAATCGGCTGATTGTATGTTCGACGCAGGGCTGCACGCAGATCGAGGGATGCCGCGCCTTCAAATCGTCAGGCAAGCGGCGCGATGCTTCGGAAATGATCTCGAGGCAGCGCGTCACGGCATAGACCGTGCGCGGGTCGGCCACGAACGCCTCGTAGTCGAAGCTGGCGGTGAACTGAATGGCAAGACCGATGTGGTGCGCGATGTCGCGAAGCGCGGCGTCAGAACGCATAAATGGCGCCAGTCGTCGCGGCGGGGCGAACGTAGGGTTTTCAGCCCCTCTCGGCTGACAACATCGACCGGCCCATCGAACAGGCCTGCGATGTAATCCTTCAAGCCGGCGTAGTTAAAAACCGTGACATGGGCCGCCGGATCAAATTCGACCATAACGTCGATGTCGCTGTCGGGCCGGTTGTCGCCGCGCGCGGGAGCCGAACAGCGCTGCGTGACTGACGCCGCGCGCGCAAGGCGGTTTCGTTCTCCCGCAGTTTGGCAATGATCTCCTGACTGTTCATTGTTCTACTATAGCATGTAAATCCTGTGTTTGTCAGTCGCCGCTCATGGGCGCGAAATCGTGGTTTGGCTCACGTCGTAGCTGTGCGCCAGTTCGGCAAGCGTAGCGCCTTGCGCCCGTCGCCGCCGTGCTTCGGCCTCTGCATTTCGGTCCTATTTCACGGCAACCGTAATCCCTTGATAGAAAGGACAGTGCAATTTGCCGAAAGTCTTTGATTTTCGTAACACGCCAGCCGATTGCGCGATAACTCTCATTGGCTGCGGCCGGTCAGCCGATCGAGAATGGATCGGGCCTTCGGCAGTTGCGCCTCGTAGTACGCGGCGGCGGGGGCGTTCCCGCCATCTCGGGTTGTTGCAAAGGCGACCTCGATCTGCTGGACAGCTGAACGCGCTGTAGGCACATCGCCGAGCCGTCCGGCGATCAGCATAAGCGCAACGCCTTGATTGCCCGTGATCATCGCCCAGTCGAGCGGCACCCGCTCGCGCGTCCTTTCCTGCAGCGCCGCGCGGTAGGCCGTTACCGCCTCCTCCAGACGCCCCGTCCCGCTCTCCCGCTCCCCGAGACTCGCCAGCGCGAGGCCGAGGTTGTTCTGCGTCGTCGCCCAGTCGAGCGGCACCCGCTCGCGCGTCCCTTCCTGCAGCGCCGCGCGGTAGGCCGTTACCGCCTCCTCCAGACGCCCCGTCCCGCTCTCCCGCTCCCCGAGACTAAAAAGCGCGCCGCCGAGGCCGGTCTGCGTCATCGCCCATTGCAGCGGCACCCGCTCGCGCGTGTATTCCTCCAGCGCCGCGCGGTAGGCCGTAACCGCCTCCTCCAACCGCGCCGTCCCGCTCTCCCGCTCCCCGAGCCTCGCAAGCGCGCCGCCGAGGTTCATCTGCGTCCTCGCCCAGTCGAGCGGCACCCGCTCGCGCGTCTCTTCCTCCAGCGCCGCGCGATAGGCCGTAACCGCCTCCTCCAACCGCGCCGTCCCGCTCTCCCGCTCCCCGAGACTAAAAAGCGCGACGCCGAGGCCGGTCTGCGTCATCGCCCATTGCAGCGGCACCCGCTCGCGCGTGTATTCCTCCAGCGCCGCGCGTAGGCCGTAACCGCCTCCTCCAACCGCGCCGTCCCGCTCTCCCGCTCCCCGAGCCTCGCAAGCGCGCTGCCGAGGTTCATCTGCGTCATCGCCCAGTCGAGCGGAACCCGCTCGCGCGTCTGCTCCTCCAGCGCCGCGCGATAGGCCGTAACCGCCTCTTCCAACCGCACGGTCCCGCTCTCCCGCTCCCCGAGCCTAAAAAGCGCGGTGCCGAGGTTCATCTGCGTCCTCGCCCAGTCGAGCGGCACCCGCTCGCGCGTACGGTTCTGCAACACGAGATCCTGGGTCTGGATCGACTGTTGCAGGGCGGCGTTGTTTCCGCGCTCGTCGCCCTCGCGATAAAGCGCATCGGCTTGGCGCTCAAGATAACCTGTCGCATCGTCCCGGTGTCCGGCTGGCACCAGCTCCGCTGCTTGCTTAAACAAATCGGCGGCCTGCGGGTAATGCCGCTCCGTCATCGCCAGGTCGCCCTCGGTCGCGGTCGATGCCGCTGCGCCGAGTAGCTCGGCGTCCTCTGCGGCCTGGGCCTGTTCGCGCAGCTTGCGCGCCTCTTGCGCGGCGGCGAGCTGCACCTGCGTCGCTTGCCGCAGCTGTTCGTGCGCTTGTGCGAGTTGGCCGGCTTCGATCGCAGCCTTCGCCTGTGCCACCAGCGCCCGCGCCGTGGGGTTGTCGGGGTTCAGCGCCGCAGCCTGCGCCTTCAGCCGTTGGTAGTCCGCGGCAACGCTGGTCAGCACCTCGGCCAGCTTTTCGTCCGGCACATCCGGTTGCTCACCGGCGATCTTGAGCAGCTTCTCAGCCGCGCTCCTGGTAACCCCGAGCACGGTCCTGACCTTGTCGATCCGATCGAGCAGCGGTTCGGTTGCTCCGGCGACTGCGGCCTTGGTCGCCTCCCGTAACTGCTCCGGCGTCAGTCCGAAATTGCACGTCACGGTATTGTTCGTGGCGTTGCCGCCGGTTGCGATGCTGCATGCGCCTGCCTTGACGTCGGTGTCGCCGAGCGCCGCTGCGAGGTGCGGATGCGCCAGCACCAGGATTGCGCCGAAGACAAGCACCAGCCAAGGTCGCGGCGCGGTCACGGCGTTGCCTTCTGCGGACTTGGCACCGTGCCGCAATTGACCGTGTTGCCCGAGGCGTCGCGCCCAGCGCCCACGGCGCATGGCGCAACATCGACATGCGTGCTGCCGCCACCAGTACCCGTCGCCCACGCGAGGATGCCCAGCACTCCGATAGCGAATGCACCGATCGCGATCAGGCGGAAGAGGGCGAGTTGTTCGGGCTTGGCCTTGCCCGCCTTGTCGATCAATGGCCGTACCAACAACACTACCGCGCCGATCGCTATGCCGCCCACCCCTGCGAGCTTGCCCAACGATGCGAGCGACGAGAGGTCCATGGCTCGCTCTGCTCCTTTCAGAGCCACCGCCGACGGACGCGCCAGCGTCACCACATGGCGAGGACGGCTCCGCCGGACGACGAATTCGGCACCGCTTCAAGTATTGATATCAATGTCTCTAGTGCTGCAAGATTGTTTTGTTTTTGCAACGGAGCGCGCGGCCGATAATTGGCCATTATGAGCAACTTCTCTCGCTAACGGTGGAGATTCTTTCGGCCGCCCGGCACCGACCACGAAAACTATTGGGCTGCACCCGGCTCATGGGTAGTCCGTCCGCCGAGCGGTTCGAGAAACCGTTTGCTACGTCTTGCTGCCGCGCCGGCTCGTCCACCGGAGGTTCGTGCAGCAACAACAAAATTGCCATAATCTCATGGTATCCGTCTCCAGAGGGCATCCGGCGGCGGGCGCCAAGGTGACGGATCGAGGTGGAGCGATGACTGATATTTCTCTGCAGGAAACAGCAACAACAGCAAAAAGGAGTTGAGGTCGACCGTTTGCGAAGGGGCGGTCCGGAAATCCCGGCGGGCGGCCTCGCGGCTCAATGAACCGGTCTACTCGGGCGGCACAGCTGTTGCTCGATGGCGAAGCAACGGCGCTGAGCCGCAAGGCGGTCGAACTCGCCCTTGCCGGCGATCCGACGGCATTGCGGCTCTGTCTCGACCGCACCGTCGCGCCGCGCCGCGACCGCTCGGTCGAGCTCGCTCTGCCGCCGATCAACAGCGCGGCCGACATCCTTGGCGCGATAAAGGCGGTCGCCGACGCGGTCGGGCGCGGCGGCATCACCCCCGGCGAGGGGTTCGCGCTGTCGCAGATGATCGAAAGCTTTCTGCGGGCAATCGACGCGAGCGATTTCGATAATCGCTTGCGGCAGCTGGAGGACGCGCAGTCGGCACACCGCCCGGATCCTTATGGGTATACGCCCCGCTAAGGACCTGAGCTTGAGCCACACTCCCGATACAGCGGAAGACAGCAAACCGACAGCGGAATTGCCGCAGTTAATGCGCCCCGTCGCGGCGCTCCAACCCAGGATCTCCGCGGCGGAGCGAAGCCGATCGCTCTATTTTCGCTGCAAAAAACAGCAGAAACAGCTAGTGCACAGAGCTGGAGCGGGCCTCCCCCACCTCACCCCGACCCTCTCCGCCCCCAGGAGCGGAGAGGGAGAAGCCGGCTCACTCCCGCGGGATGATCACCTTCTCCTCGGTGAGAAAGCTTTTGATCCGGCCGATGAAGAGGGCGCCGTCGGCATGCAATGCCTTGGCTTCGGGAGAGGCGTTGGCGCGCTCCATGGCGGGCAGATCGTCATACCAGGTTTCGGCAACTCCATCGACTTCGACATCCGTGGTCGGAATGTCGGGCCGGGTCCGCTCGCCGACAATATGCGACTGAACATAGCGGCGCAGTCCGGGTACCGCATGTGCGAGAGGAGCATGCACCTCGAGCCAGTGCTGGACGAATTGCTCGTGCGACAGCCCCGCCTTGCGGGTCAGCAGCGAGACGCTCTTGATCATCGCCTAAGCCCTTCCGTAGCCATGTTCTCTAGCGCATGCTGCGCCGGAACATCCTGTGGAGGAAGCATGAAGATCGATATTGCCGGCAAGCGCGCCATTGTCGCCGGAGGCAGCCGCGGCATCGGGCGCGCGATCGCACTTGCCTTTGCCGAGGCTGGAGCCGGCGTGTCGATTTGTGCGCGCGGCGCCGAGGCGCTCGAAGCCACCCGCGACGAGATCGCCCGGCATGGCGGCCTCGCTCACGCCGCGGTCTGCGACCTTTCGGACGCCGCGGCCATTCCACGCTACGTCGCAGAGGCGGCCGGCGCTCTCGGCGGCGTCGACATACTCGTCAACAATGCCTCGGGTTTCGGGACCAGCGACGACGAAGCGGGATGGGCCGCCAGCATCTCGGTCGACCTGCTGGCGACGGTGCGGGCGACGCGGGCGGCGCTGCCCTACCTCGAAAAGTCCGAGGCAGGCTCGATCCTCAACATCTCGTCGATCTCGGGGTTCAAAGCTTCGGTCCGCACGCCGCCTTACGGCGCCGTCAAGGCCGCGATCCTGGAATACACCTTGACCCAAGCCGCGGCGCTCGCCGGCAAGCGGATCCGGGTCAACTGCATCGCACCCGGTTCGATCGAGTTCCCCGGCGGCACCTGGGCGCGGGCCAAGGCCCACAATCCGCACCTCTACGCCGGCATCCTCAGGAGCATCCCGTTCGGCCGGCTCGGCCGACCGGAGGAAATCGCGCAGGTTGCGCTGTTCCTGTGCTCGCCGCTTGCCAGCTGGGTCACCGGCCAGAACATCGCCGTCGATGGCGGCCAGATGCTCTAAGCCCGATGCCATCGTCGTCCTCGGCTGCCCTGGTTCGACGGCGCTGAAACGACGGTTGGGGATTGGCATCCGGCTCTTCGAGGCAGGCGCGGCCCCGCTGCTCGTGCTCTCGGGCGGCGGCAGTCGACCGCTGCCCGAAGCGGAAATCATGCGGCGGACGGCGATTGCTCACGGGGTTCCCGAGACCGCAATGCTGGTCGACCCCGTTTCCCGCGATACCTTCGAAAATGCGCGCGAGACCGCGCGGCTGCTGAGTGCGCGGGGATTAGGCTCTGTGCTGCTGGTCAGTGACCGCGTTCACCTGCCGCGCGCGGCACTCTTGTTCCGCCTCGCCGGGCTGCGGGTCGCGGGGCGGGCCGCGGTGCCGGCACGCTCGCTTCGGCGGGCGGCCGGCGCGGCCTTTCGCGAGATCGTTGCACTGCCGTGGAGCCTGTTGCGCGCCGGATCACGCGGACTGGGCTACGGTGAACCGGGGCAACGTGCGCCAAAACAGCGGCACGATAGGCGATCATCAGCACCAGGGCGTTGCGCAACGCATTGTCGTTGAAGGCCGACAAGAACTGCGTCGCGAACAGGGGGCCAAAGCGCCCCGAGACGAGCAGGCTGAACGCGCCCTGTGATTTGCGGTTTACGTCCGGAAGAGCCAACGAGCCCCGTCAACGGGCTATGATTCAGGAGCTTTTACGCTCCCAGTACCCGGCTGCGGCTGGAAATACAGTTTGGCAGCGCGTCGCCTCGGGCGCGCCGTCCAAGGTGTCCGCCGCCGCGCGCCAGATTGCGTAGTGGGGCGCCGCCCGATGCGCCTCGAGCGCCGCCTCGTCCCGGTAGACTTCATAGAAGTAGTAGACGTTCTGGTCCTGCCCGTCCTGCAGGACGTTGAAGCGCATGCACCCCGGCTCGTCCCGCTCGGAACCGAGAGCATCCACCTCGATCGCCTTCAGAAAGCGCTCGCGCTCGCCAGGCTTCACCCGGACCTTTACCCACATCGTCAGCATCGCGGCCTCCTTTCGTCGGTAGCTCTACCGACTTTACGCGAACGGCTAGAATGGCGTCATCCACAGATGACGCATACCTATTTGCGTCTTCCGGGCTTAATACGACCGCGGCATCCCCAGCACGTGCTGGCCGAGATAGGCGAGGATCAGGTTGGTCGAGATCGGGGCGGTCTGGTAGAGGCGGGCCTCGCGCCATTTGCGCTCGATGTCGTATTCCTTCGCGAAGGCGAAGCCGCCGAAGGTCGCGAAGGTCGCCTCGGCAGCGTGCCAGGTCGCTTCCGAAGCGAGCAATTTCGCCATGTTGGCGTCGGCGCCGCATTCCTTGCCGTCGTCGAAGAGGGCGGCGGCCCGGCGGCAGATCATGTCGGCTGCCTCGAGCTCGGCATAGGCGTGGGCGAGCGGGAACTGCACCCCCTGGTTCTGTCCGATCGGCCGGTCGAAGACGATCCGCTCCTTGGCGTAATCGATACCCTTCTGCAACAGCCAGCGCCCGTCGCCGATGCATTCCTGCGCGACCAGGATGCGCTCGGCATTCATCCCGTCGAGGATGTAGCGGAAGCCCTTGCCCTCCTCGCCGATCAAATTCTCGGGCGGCACTTCGAGATTGTCGAAGAACACCTCGGTCGTGTTGTGATTGATCATCGCCTCGATCGGGCGGATCTCGACGCCCTGCCCGAGGTTCTCGCGCAGATCGACAAGGAAGACGGACAATCCGTCGGTGCGCCGCTTGACCTCGTCGACCGGGGTCGTGCGCGCCAACAGCAGCATCAGATCCGAGTGCCGGGCGCGCGAGGTCCATACCTTCTGCCCGTTGATGACGTAGTGGTTGCCTTGCCGCACCGCGCGGGTCTTGAGTTTTGTCGTGTCGGAGCCGGTAGTCGGCTCGGTCACCCCGAAGGCCTGCAATCGCAGTTCGCCGGACGCGATCTTCGGCAAATAGCGCTGCTTCTGCTCCTCGCTGCCGTGCCGCAATACGGTGCCCATGATGTACATCTGCGCATGGCCTTGGCTCGCGGTGCAGCCCGAGGCATTGATCTCCTCTAGGATCACGGCGGCGGCCCGCAACGGCAGTCCTGAGCCGCCGTATTCCTCGGGGATCAGCGAGGCGAGAAAGCCGCTCTGCGTCAACTCGGTGATGAACTCGGTGGGGTAGGCCTGCTCCGCCTCGAGCTTGCGCCAATAGGCGCCGGGGTAGCGCTCGCAGATCTTGCGCACCGATTCTCGCAGTTCGGGATAATCCTCACCGAGGGCCACCATCGTCGCCGTGTCGGTCATTGCGCGCTCCTTTCCGCCGGTTTCTCGGCAAAAATAGCGTAGAGCGGCGGCGAATTCACCCGGTGCGGACCGCGCGGTATTCGCGGCGCACGATCTCCAGGAGTTCCTCGGCCGAGGTCGCCGCTGCCGCGCTTTCAAAGGTGATCTCACCGTGCTGCATCAGTACCACGCGATCGCAGATCTCCAGGGTCTGCGCATAGTTATGCGCGATCATTACGATCGCGATGTCGCCGCGCGCCCGGAGCCGCTCGATCAGCCCGATGATCAGCCGCGCCTCGCGGGCGCCCATCGCCGCGAGCGGCTCGTCGAGCAACAGGATGCGCGCCTTCGAATAAACTGCGCGCGCCACTGCGATGGCCTGGCGCTGGCCGCCCGAGAGCGCGCCGACCGCGAGCTCGACCGAGGGCACGTCGACGCCGATTTCGGCGAGTGCTTCGGCCGCGCGCCGCCGCATCTCGCGATGGTCCAGGAGGCGAAATGGCCCGCGGCGCAGCAATTCGCGGTTCAAGAACATGTTGTGGTAGATGCTGAGCCCGTTGACCAGCGCCAGATCCTGGTAGACGCATTCGATACCGAGCGCCCTGGCGTCATCGACCGAGGCGAGCTCTACCGGTCTTCCGTCGACGAACACCTGTCCCGAATCCGGCTGATGATAGCCGGTCAGGATCTTGATCAACGTCGATTTGCCGGCGCCGTTGTCGCCGAGGATGCCGAGCGTCTCGCCCCACGCCACCTCGAGCGACACGCCGGCAAGCGCTGCGATCTTGCCGAAAGTCTTCGCTAGCTTTTCCGCCCGAATGGCTTCGCTCATCCGGGTCCGCCGCCGCGCAGCCGCGCGAGATGGATATTGGCGATCATCGCGATCAGAATGGCGGCGCCGATCACGATGTCGAAGGTGAAGGCGTTGATACCCTGCAACGTGAAGCCGTCCTGCAATACGCCGAGCATGATGCCGCCGACGAGCCCGCCGATGATCGTGCCGGCGCCGCCGGCGATCGCGGTACCGCCGATGACGCCGGAGGCGACGCCGAGGAACATGATGTTGCTGCCGCCGGCCAACGGGTCGATCGAGCCGACGCGAAAGGCTTCGAGCAGTCCGGTCAGCCCGCCCAAGGTGCTGGTCAGCACGAAATTGCCGATCTTGATGCGGTTGATCGCGATCCCGGCCTCGGCCGCCGCAATGATATTGCCGCCAATCGCGACCGTGTGCAGGCCCCAGCGTGTGTGGCGCAGCACGATATGCATGATCGCGACGATGACCAACGCCCAGATGATCTCGGAATACGCCCAGACGCCCATGATCCCGGTCAAGAGCGGACCGCCTTCCGTGTTTGCCGGATAGCCGCGCGAAATCGTCAGGGTCAGGCCAGTGATCAGGAACAGCATGCCCAGCGTCGTGATGAATGACGGCACGCGAAGCCCGATCGTGATCAGGCCGATAATCAGGCCGATCAGCGCGCAGGCGGCAAGCGCTGCGAGGATCGCCAATGGCACCGGGAGGCCGAAATCATGCACGTTCTCCATCAGAAACGGCGCCAGCGCGAAAACCTGGCCGACCGACAGATCGATCTCACGGCAGATCAGCAGCATGATCTCCCCGCAGGCGATGATCACGGGTGCAGCGACGAACTGCGACACCGTCTGCACGTTCGCGTTGGTCAGAAAATTCTGGTTTGCGATCTCGAAATAAATGACGAGCGCGACGGTTACGACGATGACGCTCGCCTCCGGCCGCAGCAGGAAGCCATAGACCCGCCGTACCAGCCCATGATGCCCTCCCGCCTCGGCCGCGCCCCCAGTCACCTTCCTTGGCCCGTCTCTTGGCACGTCCGCGGGCACTTCAGCTGCCGATTGCGCCGGTGTGCGGCACGATCTGCGCTTCCTTCGCGCTGCCTTCGTAGCGCGTCTTGGTCTCGAGATACGGCCCGACCGCGTCCTTCGTGACGAATTTGAGGCCGGTGTCGATGTCGGCCGGCCCGACCAACCCGCCCGACACCTTCCACACGAACATCTCCATGACCGTGTAGAAGCCCTGCAGATAGGGCTGCTGATCGATCGCGAAATCGAGGAAGCCGTCGCGCACCGCTTCGAGCGATTTCGGCAGCAGATCATAGCCACCAGCATGCACGCCCTTCGCCGGCAGGTTGTACTGCCGGCCGATGAGCCCGCAGTTCATCGTGTCGCCGCCGCTGACGCCGAACATGCCTTTGACGTCCTGGTTGCCGAGGTAATAGGCCTGGATTTTCGACAGGCCGGCATTGGCGGCGGGATCAGTCGCGATCATCGTCGCCTGGATGTCGGCGCCCGATTTTTTCCCTTTATTGATCGAATCCATCGCGCCGTCGACGCGCGGCTGCAGGTTCAGCTGGCCCGGCGTCGCGATAAAGATCGCGACCTTGCCGGAGCCGACGAGCTTGACGATGCGCTCGCCCATCATCTGGCCGGACAGGAACAGATCCTGGCCGATATAGGCGAGGCGCTTGTTGGTGTGCGAATCCGCATTGTAGCTGAACACCGGTATGCCCGCGGCGAGCGCGTTCTCGACCGGGCGGTCGAAGCCCCTCGGATCGACGAGGCAAACCGCGATTGCGTCGGCCTTGCCGGCGACCGCGGCGTTGAACGCGTTGACCATCTGCGCAACATCGGAGGTCTCCGACCCGGTCCACTGATAGTCGCAGCCGAGCAGCGCGCAGGCATCCTGAATGCCGTATTGGCACGGGACGAAGAACGGGTTCGACGTCACATGATTGACAAAGACGAATTTCCAGCGCGGATGCGGCGGGAACGGCCCGCCCTCCGCCGCCCCCGCCGGCCCTGCCCTGCCCGCCAGGTACGCGGCGAGCGAACCCGCGGTGACGCCGCGCATCAGCGCGCGGCGCGGCAATGCCCCGGTAATGTCGCGCGAGCGTGTGGTCATGTCGCATCCTCCCGTCAGTGCCTTGTGGCGCGTCCCGCACGCAGTGCGCGGATCGAGCGAAACATAGCCGGCCGGCACCGCGGGGTCACGCGGACCACAATCGAAGTAAGCGTAGGGCGGAAAGCGCAGCGCATTCCGCCGCTTTGCCTTCCCTCGTCTCGGCAATTTCCATTGGCTCGGCTCTATCGTTCCAATAACCCTTTCGGGGACACAGCCCGCAGTGCCCGGACGAGGAAAAGCGCCAACCGGCCACGATTGGAGGCGGAATACGCTCCGCTGTTCCGTCCTACGCTTGCTATATACCGCAATAACCGCAGCAATAAGGGATAGACGCGACAAGGCGCGGGTGCGCGGCGCTATCTGCCGGCCCGCTCGCGGTTTTGCGCCGGCTGAGCGGTCGGTATTTTCCCGCTGCGGTCGGGATTGGGGCGTCGCCGTTATCGAGCAAAATGGCCGTGGTGAGCGATGCCAACTTGTCCGGTTCTTCGGTGAGGGTCCCGGGATCTTTGATGAACACGGCTGCATCGTAGTTGGAATCCGGATGGTGATCGCCGCGCGCGCGGGAGTTGAACAACACAGCGCGCCCCAGCCGGCCGCCGTACATTTCGGCAAGCGCGACGCGGAAGCGGGTCAGGATCGGGTTATTCTGCGGCGGCTGGTTAGTCACACCGGCCATTGTAGGACAACTGCTGGGTGGCTCAAGTTCGCGCGCGGCTTTCGACCTCACAGAAGGCTCGTCCTTTCCGCCCCGCAACTGTGCTATTCTACGGCATAACGATGGGCAATGCGCAAGTGCCGCCACCGACTTTCAAGCCACGCCTCGATATTCTGCCACCGGCGCAGCGGGCGCTGTGGCCGGAGCTAGACGCTACGCCCGAGCATTTCACGCAGTATGGCGGGACCGCACTGGCACTGCGGCTCGGACATCGGCAGTCGGTCGATGTCGATTTCTTCTCCCGCATGGCTTTTGACCCGGCCGTACTCGCCCGAGAAATCCCGTATCTGGCCGGGGCCGAACAGGTGCAAGTCGTCAGCCATACCTTGACTTGCCGGGTGGAATGTGGCGGCCCGGTGCTGGTGTCGTTCCTTGGCAATCTCGGGCTTGGTGAGGCAGTGGCGCGCGAGATTGCCGAAGGGTCGAGGGTGCATGTTGCCTCGCTGCTCGACATCGCCGGTACGAAGGCGTTCACGGTGCAGCAACGCGCCCAAGCGGGACTATGTCGACATCGACGCGCTGATCCGCCATGGCATCGACCTGCCGCGGATGTTGGCGGCCGCAACCGTCATCTACGGGCGCAGCTTCAATCCGCTGATCACCCTCAAGGCGCTCAGCTACTTCGACGACGTGCCGTCGCTGCCGGAAGAGGTGCAGGAGCGGCTGCGGGCGGCGGTGGCGGCTGTCGATCCGGACCGGCTGCCGGTGTTGACGGCGCATGTGCGGCGCGCCGACGACAGCGGACGCGCGCCATGAAAGTCTTGCCGCGAACGCCTGAGCTGCTGCGGATCGCCCGCCGCGTCATATGGTTCGAGGAGCCGGACCGTGCCCTCGCCGATCCGGTACAATTCCTCGCCCACGTCATGGTGTTCGGCACGGTCGAAGACCTCAAAGCGCTGCGCGGGATCGTCGGCAAAGACGAATATCGCGAGGTGCTGGAGCAGGATCCGCCGGGCATCTTCGACGCGCGATCTTGGGCATACTGGAATTTGGTTTGCGGCCGGCAACCCACACCTCCTTTGCCGATGCGCATATTGCCTCCGACGCGCCCAATGCCACGGTAAACCGCCGGCCGGCAGTCGCACGCCTGTTGTGTTACGAGCAACGCTAAAATTGCCATAATGTTCGGGTCTCATGGAACTCGGGAAAGGGCCGATGGCCGGTACCCCGATGGCTGTTGTTTCGCTGCAGAAACAGCCAGCACGAGCAGCTTGCGATAGTTTGCGAAGAACAGTTCGGCGATCCCGCCGTCTGCCTCCGCGGACCACATGCTGCTGCGGCTTGCTCGGGTCCGGGATACCAGGCAAGTTCCTTGCGACAAACGGCTGCACCAACCGATCCGGAGCGGAGATGATGCCGATCCATACCGAAGACCTCGAATACCACCGTCCGGCAGGCGTTCCGCTGCTCGCGCGGTTTTATCGCCCGGAAGGGCAGGCCCCGTTCCCGGCGGTGCTGGAAGTGCATGGCGGCGCCTGGACGTCAGGCGACCGGTTCAACAATGTCGCGATCGCCGAACACCTGGCGGCCCATGGCATCGCCGTGCTGTCGATCGACTTCCGCATGCCGCCGGTGGCGCGCTACCCCGACACGGTGGCCGATGTGAATTTCGGCATACGCTTTCTGAAGGCGAATGCCGAGCGGTTCGCCACGCGCCAGGACCTGGTCGGCGGGCTCGGCACGTCTTCCGGCGGGCACTTGCTGCTGCTCAATGTGCTGCGGCCGCGTGATGCCCGGTATGCCGCGGCCCCATTGCCGGGAAGCGATGCGAACCTCGCATTTGCGGTCGCGTGCTGGCCGGTGGCCGACCCAATGGCCCGCTATCGCGCGGTCATCGAGCGCGGCAACGACCGGCTGGTCGAAGCCCACCACCAGTTCTGGCCGTCCGAGGAAGCGATGGCGGAAGGCAGCCCGCAGCTGATCCTGGAACGCGGCGAGGCGGTCGACAAGCCGCCCGCGCTGATCATGCAGGGTACCGCCGACGACAATCTGACCCCCGGCATGGCCGCCGATTTCGCCGCCGCCTACACCAAAGCCGGCGGCTCGATCGCGTTCCACAAATTCGAGGGCCAACCGCACGCCTTTATCCCGCGCGCCCCTGCTTCGCCGGATGCGCGGCGGGCGCTGGAGTTGATCACGGATTTCATTCACCACCAGACGCGCTGAAGAGAGAACCAACGCCCGCGGCAGCTGTTACCTCGTAGGCTGGTACAACCTAAGAGGTATAGCGAGATGATGCACCGTTTCCTTCTGACGACTTGGTTCGCGTTGCTTGCGGCGGCAACCGCGGCTCCGCTTCAGCCTGCCGCTGCGGCGGGCCCTGAGGACTTCATCCGCACCCTCGGCAACCAGGCAATCGAGGTTATCCGCTCCGGTGCAAGCCCGGATCAGAAGAGCGCCTATTTTCACCGGGCGCTCCATGAGGATTTCGATCTGAGGAGCATTTCCCGTTTCGTTCTCGGCCCATACTGGCGCGGTGCCAGCGAATCCGAGCGGCAGCAGTTCAAAGATCTCCTGGAAGCTCATCTCGTGCGCTTCTACGGGCAGCGCTTTGCCGACTACAATGGCGAGAGTTTGAGGGTCCTAGGCAGCCGCACCGAGCCCGAGAGTGCGATCGTCTCGAGCGAGATCGTTCGTCCGCAAGGGCCGCCAATCAAGGTCGACTGGCGGCTTAACACACGAAACGGCGTCTATAAGATTACCGATGTAATCGTCGACGGCGTCAGCATGGGGTTGACCCAACGCTCGGAATTTGTCGGGTTGATCCAACGCAATGGCGGACAGCTGGCGGGGCTCCTCGCAAATATGGGCGAGGAGCGAGGAAGCGGTACCGGAAGCAGCATGCCGGCCCGCTGACGCGGTCAGCTCCGCATATTCAGTTACGGGTCCCTTCAATTTCGGATTAGGGGCTTGTAGCGGATGCGGTGCGGCTGATCGGCCTCGGCGCCGAGGCGGCGATGCCGGTCAGCCTCGTAATCGGCGTAGTTGCCTTCGAACCAGACGACTTGGCTGTCGCCTTCGAAGGCGAGGATGTGCGTCGCGACGCGGTCGAGAAACCAGCGGTCGTGCGTGATGATGACCGCACAGCCGGGATATTCGAGCAGTGCCTCTTCGAGAGCGCGCAACGTATCAATGTCGAGATCGTTGGTCGGCTCATCGAGGAGCAATACATTGGCGCCGGTCTTCAGCATCTTGGCGATGTGCACGCGGTTGCGTTCACCGCCCGATAGTTGGCCCACCTTCTTTTGCTGGTCGGGCCCGCGAAAGTTGAACAGCGCGCAATAGGCCCGGCTCGCCATCTTGCGGCGGCCGAGGTCGATCTCATCCTGTCCTTCCGAGATCTCCTGCCACACCGTGTTGGCCGCGACGAGGGTGTCGCGGGACTGGTCGACATAGCCGAGCTTGACGGTGTCGCCGACTCGGAATGTGCCGCTGTCCGGCGGTTCCTGACCGGTGATCATGCGAAACAGCGTCGTTTTGCCGGCCCCGTTCGGACCGATTACTCCGACGATGCCGCCCGGAGGCAGGCGGAAATCGAGCGCCTCGATCAGCAGGCGGTCGCCAAAGGCTTTCGCAACGTGGAGCGCCTCGATCACCAGGTCGCCGAGCCTCAGGCCCGGCGGCAGGACGATCTGCGCCGTCTCAGGAGCCTTCTCGCGGCTTTGCGCGACAAGCGCCTCATAGGCGGACAGCCGCGCCTTGCTCTTCGCCTGGCGAGCCCGCGGGCTCTGGCGCACCCATTCGAGCTCGCGTTCGAGGGTGCGCCGGCGCGCCGCTTCCTGCCGTCCTTCCTGCTCGAGCCGCTGCTGCTTCTGGTCGAGCCAGCCCGAGTAATTGCCTTCGTACGGGATGCCGCGGCCGCGGTCGAGCTCGAGGATCCAGCCGGCGACCTCGTCGAGGAAATAGCGGTCGTGAGTGACGGTCACGACCGTGCCGGGGTAGTCTTCCAGGAAACGCTGCAGCCAAGCGACCGATTTGGCGTCGAGATGGTTCGTCGGCTCGTCGAGCAGCAGCAGATCGGGCCGCTGCAGCAGAAGCCGGCACAATGCGACGCGGCGCCGCTCGCCGCCTGACAAATTGGCGACTTCGGAGTCGCCCGGCGGACAGCGCAGCGCGTCCATCGCGATCTCGACGGTGCGGTCGATGTCCCAGGCCCCCGCTTGGTCGATCTTCTCCTGCAATTCGCCCTGGTCCGCGATCAGCGCATCCATCTCGGCTTCCGAGAGATCCTCGGCAAAGCGCGCGCTGACCGCCTCGAACCGGTCGAGCAGGGCCTTGGTCTCGGCGAGGCCCTCGATGACATTGCCGAACACGTCCTTCGACGGATCGAGCGCCGGCTCCTGCGGCAGATAGCCGACCCGCGCCCCCTCAGCCGCCCAAGCCTCGCCGGCAAACTCGCGCTCGTCGCCGGCCATGATGCGCAGCAGCGTCGACTTGCCGGCGCCGTTAGCCCCGAGCACGCCGATCTTGGCTCCCGGCAGAAACGACAGCCAGATGTCCTTCAGCACCTCACGCCCGCCGGCATAGGTCTTGCTCAACCCCTTCATCACGTAGATGTATTGATAGGCCGCCATCGGAGATCCATCCGGTCGACTGTGTTTAAAATAGTACTGTGTTAATATTGGCCGCGGGGCTCGAGGCCGAAGGCGTGCTGGCCGTACATCGTGCCGACCGCGTCCCAATTCAGGCTGACATGGCGGGCGACGGCGTTGACGTCGCGCCAGGCGCGCTGCACCGGATTGCTGAGCATCAGGCCATAGCCGCCGGTTGAGGCGTTGAGCGCCTCGACGGCCTGGAGGGCGAGCCTGGTCGCATAGGCTTGGTTGCGGCGGCAGCGGATGCGGTCGGCGACCGTGATTTCCACGCCGGCCCGCAATTTTTCCATCGCGTTGCGCAGATCCGCCACCAGGATCATCTCCGCCGCCTCGACCGCGGCGGAGGCTTCCGCCACGCGCAATTGCACGGTGGCGAAGCCGGCCATTGCGAGCCCGCCGCCGGCTAGGGCGCCGCGAGTCTCGCGCCCGGTCGTCATCGCCAGATAGGCCTCGAGCGCCCCTTTTGCTGCGCCGACTGCGGTCGAGGCCAGCATTGTGGCGCCGAGCACCAACAGCGGCAGGCGGTAGAGCGGGTTCTTGTGATGTTGCGCGCCGGGCGTGCGGCCCGAGCGCGTGTCGGCGAACAACAGCACGCGGTGCGTGGGCACGAAAGCCTCGTGCACGATGATGTTCTTGCTGCCGGTCCCCGACAATCCGCAGACGAACCAATTGTCCTCAATCTCGACATCGCCGATCGGCAAAAGAAAAAACGCGCCTTCATAGGGCGGTGCGCCGCCCGGCGGTGTGATCAGCGCTCCGAGCCTGATCCAGCTCGAATGATCGCAGCCGCTGGCGAACGACCACTTGCCGCTCAGCACATAGCCGCCCTCGCTCGGCATCGCGGCGCCGGTCGGGGCAAAACAGGCGCAGGTGAACGGGTCGTCCCCGCCGCCCCACAATTCGCGCTGGGTCTCGATCGGGTAATGGCCGAACGAAATTCCGTTGGAGAGGGCTCCGTTGAGCGCCCATCCAGTCGAGGCGCAGGCCGCGGACACCGTCAGCGCGATCTCGAGCGCGACCACCGCGTCGAATTCGAAGCCGCCGAACTCCTTTGGGCGGCAGGTCCGGAGCAGTTCCGCATCGCGGATCTTGCCGATTATGTGCGGCGCGATAGTCCGGTTGCGCTCGGTCTCTTCGGCCAATTCCCGGATCTCGGGCACCATCGCCTTGGCGCGGGCGACAAGTTCCTCCGGGCCGGACGGTGCAACAAGGCGAACAGCGGCACTCGTCATGGGCCTCTCCGGGAGATCTCGTCGAGCGCGCTCAGGATGCCCCCGCCCAGAAATCGCGACAAGCAGAAACCCAGCCCCGCGGGCATTTGGCGTTGACGGCGGGGCGAAGAAGGCTGACAGTCCGAACATGATCCTGTCGCCAGGGTAAGGCCCGTAACCAGCTTTGAACCCGTCGCCCGATAGACCAAAGGATCAGGCAGCGCGCGGTGGGGATCGACTACGACCAGGAGGGAATCATATGCCGAACGACCCAACACCCGGCACCGCCGATCAGACCAGCATCGCGCAGCGTGGCGCCTTGCATGGTGTGCGGGTGGTGGACCTGACCCAGTTCGAGGCCGGGACATCCTTGACCCAGACGTTGGCTTGGCTCGGCGCCGAGGTGATCAAGGTCGAGGAGCCGACCAAGGGCGAACAGGGCCGCGGCGCCTCGACTGACAAAAAAGGCGTCGACTCGCATTACTTCATGCTGCTCAACGCCAACAAGCGCAGCGTCACTGCCAATCTGAAGACCGATAAGGGCCGTGCCCTGTTGCGCGGGCTGATCGAAAAGGCCGACGTTTTTGCCGAGAACTTTGCCCCGGGTGTCATCGAGCGCCTCGGCTTCGGCTATGATGTCGTACGCGAGATCAACCCGCGGATTATTTATGCCCAGGTCAAAGGCTTTGGCCAGGACGGCCCCTACAAGAGCTTCCTTGCCTTCGACATGATCGCCCAGGCGACCGGCGGCGCGATGTCGATCACCGGCGAACCCGACGGCCGTCCGATCAAGCCAGGCTTGACGATCGGCGATACCGGCACCGGATTGCACGGCGCGATCGGTGTTCTTGCCGCGCTGTATCAACGCCAGTTCACCGGCGAGGGACAGCGCATTCAGCTGGCGATGCAGGAATGCGTGATCAACTACGGCCGCATCTCCTACGCTGCCCAGGCGCTGTGGGGCAAGGCCGCGCCGCGCATGGGCAATCAGAGCATCATGGGCACCAACTCGCCGAGCGAGACCTATAAATGCAAAGGCGACGGTCCCAACGACTATTGCTACATCTATACCTCTCGCGCCAATCCGCAGCATTGGGAACGGCTCTTGAAGATCATGGGCCGCGAAGATCTTATCGGCGACCCCCGCTTCGACAGCCCGCAAGAGCGGTTCAAGAACCGCCATGCGGTCGATGAGATGATCGCCGACTGGACGATCCACCATGACAAAATGGAAGTCATGCAGCGGCTCGGTGAGCAGGGCATCCCCGCCGGCGCGATCATGGATACGATGGAATTGTCGAACGATCCCGACCTCAACCGCCGGGAAATCTTCGTCACCGTCAAGCACCCGGTGCGCGGCGATTTCAAGATGCCGGGCTGGCCGGTCAAGATGAGCGGCTCGAAGGTGCCGATTACCGCCGCCCCCTTGCTCGGCGCCGATTCCGACGCCGTTTACGGCGAGCTGCTCGGTCTCTCGGAGAACGAACTGGCTGCCTTGCGCGAGGAAAAGATCATCTAATCGGTGCCCTCTCCGCCCCTTGGGGGGAGAGGGAGGGGACCCGTCGCGAAGCGATGGGGAGGGTGAGGTGGGCACTGCCGGCGCTGTGGAATCCCGCACACCTCACCCCGGCCCTCTCCGCCCCCCCGAGGGCGGAGAGGGAGTTTCGGGAGGGACGGCGGGGATGGACACAAATACGGCTCCAACACTGGGGGTGGCCACACCGCTTGCTCCGACATCGCGGTGGGAACCTGCGGAGAGCTATCCGGACCGTGCCATCCGCGCGCTCGATCCGCGCTTTGACAATATCAAGCCGCCGTTCAATGCGGCGGTCGAGCGTTTGGCCACCGGTTTTCGCTGGGCCGAAGGTCCAGTGTGGTTCGGCGACGGCCGTTACCTGTTGTGGAGCGACATCCCGAACAACCGGATCATGCGGTGGGACGAGGAAACCGGGGCGGCGAGCGTCTATCGCAAGCCCTCCAACCACGCTAACGGCAACACCCGCGACCGGCAGGGACGGCTAGTCACCTGCGAGCATGAGGGGCGGCGGGTCACCCGCACCGAATATGACGGCTCGATCACCGTCATTCTCGACCGGTTCGAGGGCAAGCGGCTGAACTCGCCGAACGACGTGGTCGTCAAATCCGACGGCTCGATCTGGTTCACCGATCCGCCCTTCGGGATCCTCGGCAATTACGAGGGCGAGCAGGCTGCGCCGGAATTGCCGACCAACGTCTATCGAGTGGACGGCAGGACCGGCGCCGCTACGGTCGTAACCGGCGACATCAACGGTCCGAACGGTCTTTGTTTTTCGCCCGATGAGGGCAGGCTCTACATCGTCGAGTCCCGCGCCAGGCCGCGTCTTATCAGCGTTTTCGATGTGGTCGACGACGGCACCAGGCTCGCCAATAGGCGCGTCTTCATCAACGCCGGCGAGGGAACACCCGACGGCTTCCGCTGCGATGTCGAGGGCAATCTGTGGTGCGGATGGGGCATGACGCCGGGCCTCAATGGCGTCGCCGTCTTCGCCCCTGACGCGACGATTATCGGCCATATCTCGCTGCCCGAGCGCTGCGCCAATCTGTGCTTTGGCGGTCGCAAGCGAAACCGCTTGTTCATGGCGGCCAGCCAATCGGTCTATGCGGTCTATGTGAATACCCAGGGCGTCGCGGGCGGCTGAGCGGTCTTTGATCTGGCGAGATTGGCGATTTCATCCTAACCTGCCGCGTTCAACTGCAGGAGGAACAGATGAAGCGTTTTTTCCTGGTCTGCTCGTTGGTCGCGATCGCCGCGTGTGCCCAGCAGCCTGCGCCGCCGCCAGTAGCCGCGAACCCTCCGCCCCCTCCGCCCCCTCCGCCACCGCCGATGACCTATACCGTGTATTTCGACTATAACAGCTCGCAGTTGGGTCCCGCTGCGAGAGAAGTCGCCAGGTTCGTGGCCGATGCCTACAAGGCGAGGCCACCCTCATCCGTTCAGGTCACCGGATATGCCGATCCGTCGGGCTCCGCCGGGTACAATCAGCGCCTCTCGCTGCGACGGGCCAATGCCGTAGCCGCCGAGCTGCAGAGTGACGGGGTGCCTCAGAGCGCACTCGTGGTCAGCGGACAAGGGGAGAGCAGCAATGAGCCGACACCCGGCCAAGACCGCCGCGTCGAGGTTACCGTAGGCGGGCCTCCTCCGGCCTCGTAAGCCGATACGCGGAAGGGCGCCGAAGGCGCCCTTCCCGTCTTTCCGAGAGCGGCGCCGCCGCTACGCGGGTTCGTAAGGGAAGCGGCGGATTTTGTCGACGTTCCGGCCCTCGATACGAATCAGCCGGGTCGGGCCTTCGCGGCGCGGCGAATGCAGGTCGCCCTCGTTGTAGAGGTGCGCGTCACCGGGCGACAGCGCGTATTCCCTGACGAGGCGCACCTTGCCGGGCTTGTCCTCAGAGGCGGGCTCGAGCATCGACCAGTCGCTCATGATCGTCTTGCCGCGCGCCTGGCCATAGATCGCCCAGGTCGGACCGTGATCATGCGGCTTGCTCTCTCGTGCGCCGTGATTGACGTGGCCGAGAATGCAAAACCCGAGTTCCGGATCCTCGTAGAGGATCTTCCGCTCCGGCACTCCGTCATGGAGATGAGTGGCGACAAAATCCTCGTCCTTCAGCACGTCCTGGACGAGCGCGCACACCTTCTTACGGCCCTCCACCCCCGGATCCGCCGCAAGGATGCGGTGACACTCCCTGGAAAACCGTTCGAGAGTATAGCCCATCCAATCATCTCCTCAGTCTGAACCCTGCCGGCCAACAACGTATCGCGGCAGATATGCCAGGCACAAGAAATCGTTCCGCGCTACATCCCATGAGCAGCGAGGCGTCCGGCACCTTCGATGACCTCGTCCCAATCGTCGATTTCGCGATTGACCGGCGCCACCATGATGTGCTGGACCCCGATCGCTTCATAAGCGGCAACCCGCTCGCGCAAGTCGCCTTGGTCCTTGCCGTTCCAGTGTGTGCGCATCGAGATCGTGAACTCCGGCTCGGGCCGCTCGCTCCGCAGCCGCTTGACGATCGGCGCGGCCTCTTCGGGCGTCAGTTGGCTGCCGTGCCAGCCGTCGCCGATCCGCACGGTGCGCTTGTAGGCGGCCTCCGAGCGAGCGCCGAACCAGATCGGAATCGGCTGCATCGGCAATGGCTGCATTGTCATCTCGGTAATCTCGGCGGGGATGTATTTGCTGTTGAAGCTCACCGGGTCCTGCGTCCACACCGCCCGCATCATCGCGATGCCTTCGTCGGCACGCCGCCCGCGTTCGTGGAACGGCGCCCCCAAAGCGGCGAATTCGGCCTCGAGCCACCCGACCCCGGCACCGAGGATCAGCCGCCCTTCCGAGAAGTTCTGTAGTGTCGCCAATTCCTTGGCGAGCGGAAGCGGATGGCGCATCGGCAATACCAGCACGCTGGTGCCGAGCCGCACCCGGTTGGTGACCGCGGCGGCCCAGGTCAGGCTCAGCACCGGGTCGAAGAACAACGGCGAGCGCGGGAAGGTCGCGCGCGGAACGATGATGTGCTCGCTGACCCAGACATCATCGAGGCCGAGATCTTCGGCGCGCATCGCGGCACGGCGGATCTTCTGCGGCGTCGCCTGCTCGCCGGCGTGAGGCAGATGAATCCCGAGTTGCATTGGCCGTCCTCTCGTGCTGCTCTTAAACGAGAATAGCGAGGTCGAGAGGGGGGAGTCATGCGGTTCAAGGACAAGGTCGCAGTCATCACCGCCTTCGCCAACGGAATCGGCCGCGCGACCGCCGAGATCATGACGCAAGAGGGCGCCATCGTCGTCGGCGTCGACAACCACCCGGACCGGCTCGAGACCGCCGTCGCGGCGTTGCGCGGTGCCGGCGGACAGGCGCATGGGCGGCTGTGCGACGCCCTCGACCAGCAGCAGGTCGAAGCAACGGTGGCTTCGGTCGAGAAGGAGTTTGGCGCCGTCGACATCCTGGTCAATGCCGTCGGCGGCAGCACGATCATCGCGAATTCCGGCGCCAATGTCGACGAGCTGACCTTTACCGAATGGCAGCGGCTGATCGACTTCAATCTCAGCGGGACATTTCTGTTCACCCACGCGATCGTTCCGATCATGAAGCGGCGGAAGAGCGGGAAGATCGTCAATCTAGCTTCGATCGCAGGCCGCGGTTTGAGCCCGACGAGCAGCAGCGCCTATGCCGCAGCGAAGGGCGGCATCATCGCCTTCACCCGCAAGCTGGCCTTCGAGCTGGGCCCCTACGGCATCACGATCAACGCCATCGCCCCGAGCCTTACATTGACCGAACGCATCCGCCCGCATTGGGACAAGCGGACCCAAGAAGCGCAAGCCGCGGAAATCGCCCGCACCCCGCTGCGCCGGGTGGCAGAAGCCCCCGACCAGGCCAAGGTCATCTGCTTTCTCGCCTCGAGCGACTCCGATTTCGTGACGGGCGTCACGATCGACGTCACCGGCGGGAATTGACGAAATCGCCGTCACCCTCGCGAAAGCGGGGGTCCAGGGACATCGGCTATTGCGGTAGCCCTGGATACCCGCCTTCGCGAGTACGACGGAAAGAAGAGAGGAAATGACGCAATGACGACATTCGTTTTGGTCCACGGCTCTTACCAGGGCGGCTGGATTTGGCAGCCGGTGGCAAACCGGCTGCGGGCCGCCGGGCATATGGTCTACTCGCCCTCACTGGACGGTTGCGCCGAGCGCAGGCACTCCCTGCGCCTGGGGATCACCACCGAAACCCATGCGGCCGAAATTGGCGATCTCCTATTCTACGAAGACCTGCGCGACGTCGTGATGGTCGGCACCAGCTCGGGCGGCATGGTCCTGTGCCGTGCCGCGGAGATGCGGCGCGACCGGATCTCGCATTTGTTCTTTGTCGATGCGTTGGCGTTGCTCGACGGCGAACGGATCCGCGACATCGTCCGGCGCTCGACCGCGGTGCCGAGCGGGCTCGCCGCTGGCCCATCGCGCGAGGACGCGGAAAATCGCCTCTTCGCCGACCTCGAACCGCAGACGCGCGCTTGGGCGCTGGAGCGCTACACCCTGCATCCGATCGGGATTTACGAGAACCCGGTCAAGCTCGACAATTTTTGGGACCAGCAATGGCCGGCGACTGTCGTTTGGTGCCGACGCGCCGCCAATCCGGGCGAAGCGCATCAGCGGCGTACCGCCGAAAAGCTCAATGCCCAATGGCACGCGCTCGACACGGGCCACTACCCGATGCTGAGCATGCCGGGCGAGCTTACGGCGCTGTTGACCGCCAAAGGCTAGGCCGCGCTCAAAGTATTGCTCTGCCCGCCATTAGGCCCAACACGAGGAAGATCACGCAGATCACGAGGAAGATGAAGAACAGGATCTTTGCGATCCCTGCGGCTGCCGCCGCGATGCCGGTGAACCCGAAGAGCGCGGCGATGATCGAGATGATGAAGAAAAACAGTGCCCATTTGAGCATGTCGGTGGTTCCGGAAAGTCGCTGCTGAAGGGCTAATGGCCAGCCGGGCTTCGTGGTTCCAACGGGTAAGCCTTCCACTCCGCGGACGGGCTGCCTTATCCTGACGGCTGCAGGAGGGTCCCATGGTCGAGTGGACGGGCGGCGCGCTGCCAACATTCGTGACGCATCTGGAATGCAGCCTGACCGGGGAGCGCTACCCGGCGGACACTTTGCAGACGCTCTCAAAGGCCAGCCGTCCGTTATTGGTGCGCTACGATCTCGCGGCTGTCCGCCGCGCGCTGTCTCGCGAGATGCTCGACGACCGGCCACAGACCCTCTGGCGGTATCGCGAGTTGTTGCCGGTGCGCCGGCCGGAGAATGTGGTTTCGCTCGGCGAGGTAGTGACGCCGTTGATCCCGCTGCCGCGCATTGGCGCCCGGCTCGGCGGCGGCGAGATCCAGGTCAAGGATGAGGGCCGCCTGCCGACCGGATCGTTCAAGGCGCGCGGCTTGGCGCTCGCCGTCTCGATGGCCAAGGAGCTCGGTGTTGCGACGATGGCGATGCCGACCAACGGCAACGCCGGTGCGGCGATGGCCGCCTACTGCTCGCGCGCCGGCATCAAGGCCTTTGTCTTTTGTCCCGACGATACGCCGGCGGTCAATGTCCGCGAGATCGCGATGCAGGGCGCCGAGGTGTTTCTCGTCAACGGGCTGATCGACGATTGCGGCAAGCTGGTCAGCGAAGGCGAACGGGAAACCGGCTGGTTCAACTGCTCGACCCTGAGAGAGCCCTACCGCATCGAGGGCAAGAAGACGATGGGCATCGAGCTCGCCGAGCAGCTCGGCTGGGAATTGCCGGACGTGATCTTCTACCCGACCGGCGGCGGCACCGGGATCATCGGCATGTGGAAGGCCTTCGCCGAGCTTGAGGCAATCGGCTGGATCGGACCGAAACGGCCGCGGATGGTCGTGGTCCAGGCGACCGGCTGCGCGCCGATGGTAAAGGCTTGGGAGGAAGGTGCCGAACACGCCCCACGGTGGGAAAACGCACACACCTTCGCCGCCGGCATTCGCGTGCCGCAGGCGATCGGCGATTTCCTAATCCTGCGTGCGGTGCGCGACAGCGGCGGGTTCGCCAGCGCGGTCAGCGACGACGCGATTGCCGCGGCGTGGCGGGAGGTTGCCGCCGAGGAGGGGCTTTTGTTGTGTCCCGAGGGCGCGGCGACCTATGCGGCGTATAAGCAGGCGCTCGCCGAGGGACGGGTCCGTCCCGGCGAGCGGGTCGCCCTGTTCAACTGCGCGAGCGGCCTAAAATACCCGATGCCCGAAGCGGGCACGCCATTAAAGCTGGGCAGCGCGATCGATTGGCAAAAGCTGACGCGAACGCCGTGATAGTGTCGATGCCGAAATCCGCGATCGGGGCCGCTGGGGTTGCGATTTTACTTTGCCTTCCAGCTTGCAGCGGACCACCTTGGACGATCGACCAATCATCGGACGGGATAACCTTGCGCTGGTATCCCGACAACACGCCAAGCGACGTTGCGAACTCCGTCGCGCAGGTCCACTGCCGGACATTGGGCAAAAATGCCGAATTGATCGCCTACGATCAGGACGGCAGCGCGCAGATCGGCAGATATCGGTGCCGATGACACAGCAGGAGACAGGGACATGAGCATCGAGCAGCGGTTAAAGGAACTCGGACTGACACTGCCGCAAGTCGGCGGCCCACTCGGCAACTATGTCCACGCCAAGCGCGTGGACGATCTGCTCTATCTTTCGGGCAAGGGCCCGCCTGACAACCCCGGCGGCACAATGCCAAAAGGCAAGCTCGGCTCCGACATGTCGATCGACGAAGGGTATCGTCACGCGCGCGGCGTCGGGCTCGTGCTGATCGCGGCGATAAAGGATGCGCTCGGCGGCGATCTCGATCGCGTGGAGGACATTGTCAAGGTGCTCGGGATGGTCAATGCCGCGCCCGATTTCGAGGATCATCCGAAAGTCGTCAACGGCTGCTCCGATCTGTTTGTCGAGGTGTTTGGCGAGCGCGGGCGGCATGCGCGCTCCGCTGTTGGCATGAGCTCGCTGCCCGGCGGGATACCGGTCGAGATCGAGGTCATTGTCGCGGTCAGATAAGCCCGCCGCAGGGGTCCGCCCCAGGGGTCCGCCGAGACGTCCCGCACCTCCACCCGTGATGACGAGAGCCGGCAGATCAGCCGGCTCATGCTGTTTTTTGCGCTGGTCTATATCGTCGAAGGCATTGGGCAGACCGGCGGGCTGATCGCCCAGCCGCTGAATTATTTTCTGAAACAGACCTATGGGTGGACGCCGGTCCAGGTCACCGCCTATCTGACGGTCCTCAACCTTCCCTGGATCATCAAGCCGGTCTACGGGATCGTTTCGGATTTCCTGCCCCTCTTTGGCTATCGCCGAAAGTCGTACCTTGTTCTCGCCAATTTGATGGCGGCGGGTGCGTATTGCTGGGTGGCGCAGATCACCTCGCCGGGCGAAATTATTGTCGCCCTACTGCTCTCCGCCTACGGCATGGCGATATCGAGCACCGTGTGCGGCGCTATTCTGGTCGAGAACGGCCAAAAATTCAGCGCCAGCGATGCCTTCGTCAATCAGCAGTGGCTGTGGTTCAACATCGCCGCAATGGCCTGCGGCTTTATCGGCGGTGAGCTGGTCGAAAGGCTGTCGCCGGCTGGGGCGCTACACGGAGCCGCCGCGGTCATCGCCGTCGCCCCGTTTATTGTGGTCTTTGCCGGTGCGTTTCTGATCCGCGAGCCGCACAGCCGCGTCGATCTGCTCGAGATGAAACGGACTTTCGCGAGCCTGCTAGCCGCCTTCACCCTACGCGACCTCTGGATCATTGCGCTCTTTCTGTTTGTCTATTACCTCAACCCTGGGCTTGGTACGCCACTCTATTATCACATGACCGACGACTTGAAATTTTCGCAAGAGTACATCGGGATACTCGGATCGATCAATTCGGCGGGGTGGATCGCCGGCGCTCTGCTGTACCGCCGGTTTCTGAAGGGTATTACGGCAAAGGCGCTGCTCAATTTGAGCATAGCGCTCGGCATCGTGACGACCGCAGCCTTCCTGCTGCTGTGGAGCGAAGCCCTGGCAGCGGCGATCAACTTCTTCAGCGGGATCGCAACCATGGTCGCCTTTGTGGCGACCTTGAGCCTGGCTGCGGATTATTGCCCGCCTCGCTCGGAAGGCTTCGCCTTCGCGGCTTTGATGTCTGTCACCAATTTTACCGCGGCGCTTTCCGATAATCTTGGTTCCCTCCTGTACGAACATCTGTTTCAGCGCCAACTCGATCCCTTGATCCTGGTGTCGGCCGCATCTACCGCCGTGGCGTTCGCTTTTGTGCCGTTGCTGCGTCTCGGCGACAAGCAACCCGGGGAACCCCTCCTTGCCGGCAATGTTTGATGTGCTCTTTTTCTCATAGCGCAGGCTGCTGCTTTACAGTAGCTTTCGCCTTGTTGACTCTGTTCGCGCTAAAGACAAGGATAAGAGGGTCCCATGCACAAGTGGCTGCCAGCGCTTGTGTTTCTTGCGCCTGCATCGGTCCTTTCTCTGGGATCGATGGCGGTCGAGTTGCCGCTCGCCGCTGACGTGTCCGGTGCCGGCAGTACCGTCGTGCTCGTCGGCGGCATGGGTGGCGGAACCGCGGGCGGCATGGGTGGCGCGATGGGCGGCATGACGGGGGGTGGCATGGGCGGCATGACCCCCGGAGGCATGAGCGGTGGAATGGGCGGAATGTCTGGTGGCATGAGCGGGTTTGGCGCCGCGCCGGGCAACAGCTCGGGGAGCATCTACGGCGGAGCGGATCCGAGCGGCGGAGCCGCGCAGCCTGCGCAATACTACCTCTGCGTCACGCCCTACGACCGCTGCTCGCTGGCCTCCTCCCCCGGCTCCGTTCGCAGCGGTTCGGCATGCACGTGTTCCACCGGACATCGCGGCACGATCAAATAGCTTTTTTGTTGCTGGCCCAGCCGGGCGGTCGGAATTATCTGGCGACCCCCGGCGGCAGGATTTCCTTCTCGCCCAACATTTCCGAGCGATAGAGCTCGGAGATCGAGGCCCAGCGCAATTCGCAGATCTCCTCGGCTACTTGCGCGGCCCGCTCTTGGAGCTGCGGCGTATCGAGATAGCGGCCGCACAGCGCGATTTGGCGGCGGCTGTGCTCGACATCGGCGGCGTCGTGCTCGGTGAAAAACTCGATCTCCGGCGAGTTCAGCCTGAACCCGTAATGCTTCTCGAAAGCCGGCAGCAGGACCTCGCTGATCAACCCCGGCATCTGACCCTCTTGGGTCGTCTGCATCGCCAGAATCACGCCGACCGGCTCATTGGCGGTTGTGTGGTACATGTAGAGCGAGCGCGCCCACCAAGCGGGCGGCATTTTCGTATTGCGCACCTCATCGTCGCTGAGCCCCGCGGCGCGGCAGAAGCGCAGGATCAGTTCGTTGTGGTCATGCGGCTCGTGACCCGGCTCCGGGATCGCCTTCAGCCCCTCCTCCTCGGCGATATTCTCGGCAATCATCTTGCGCACGTCCTCGAAATGATAGCCGCGGGCATAGAGCATCCCAAAGCTCGCCAATGCCCGCGACACGAAATGGTAGTGCAGTGCCTGATACCGGCCCAGCGCCCTCAGCGGCAATTTCCCTTCGCCAAAGGCGAGAAAGAACGGATGCCGCTTCGTGTGCCAACGTTCGCGGATTGCCAATATCCGATCGGTGATCGGAAGATCGCCGTTGCGTGCCATTACTGTAACTCCCTCTCGGGACATTGTCGGCCAAGCATAGCTGCAAACGCCGATACACCGCCACATCGCCGGCGAGGATCGCGGCGAGACGGCGGGTCTGGCTGATACCGCCTCCGCCGGCCGCCAAGCGCCGGCCGGACAGGAACATCTCGCGAAGCTCGGCGTTTTGGAAAGTGGCCTCGCTACCGCGACAGGGGTGATCGCGCGCGATCGCTCGACGATCTCTCGCGATTTGTCCAGCCGCCTCGTATGCGCATAGCAAGAGGCGAAGGTGTTTCTCGAGCGCGGGTTCGAGGGCGAGAGCGTCGACGCGAGCGCCGATGTCGCGCGTGCCGGAAAGTCGATGATCTGTGCGCGGTTCCCCGGCCAGGAGGCGGTGTTCACCGCGGTGATGACATCCCACGTGCGCGACATCATCCGTTCTTTCGAGAGCATCGTGCCAAAGGGGGCGACCATCGAGGAGCGCCTGGCGAGCATCGCCGTCGCGATTCTGCGGAAGGTCCTGGCGGCCGAGATGGTCGGACTGATCCGAGCGGCGGTGCCGAAGCAGGCCGGTTTCCGGATCTGGCGGCCAGCGTCAGGCGGATGGCGCAGGAGCGCGGCGAGCGAAGCCGTCGCTCGCCTTCTGGGTGAGATCGCGGAATCCGACAAGCTGTCGGCGTTCGCCGGCGACCGCCGCGCCACCGCACGCCACTTATCGAGCTGCTCCTGTTCTCGATGTCGATGCGCGCGCTGTTCGGAGAGCGCCTCACAGCGCTGCGCGCTGAAATTGCGCCGCATGTCCCGCACGGTGGCGTTCTTTCTTGCCGCCTGCAGACAGAGCTGAATTGGCTAGAGCTAGAGGAAGACACTGAGATTTTTGTCGAGGAGCACGTTGGCGTCGAGCACGATTGTGCGCCTCTTCACCTTCCACGCGCCCTCCACCTTGCGCAGCAGGTCTTCGCGGTAGCCGGAGAGGAGCTGATGATCCGTTTCCAGGTGCGAGCGGTACACCAGAAACGCGGTCTTGGCATGCACCTCCCCGTTCTGCAGCGGCGCCGCTTCGAGATTGCCGATCAGGTGACGGGTGCGCGACGGGGGATCCTCGGCCCAGGCCATCCCGGTGTCGAGCCGGGCCACCCGCATTTCGAGGTAGCGCTTGTCCTCCTCGAGGATCGCCAGATCGCCCAGCGGCGTCAGCTCGCGGTGCACCTCGCGGCGCGGGACGTTCTTGCGACGCGGCATGAAGTAGAGGACATCCTCGGTGAAGAGATCGAGCCATTCCTTGAGTCTGCGCTCGTCGAGCAGCCACGCCTCGCGGATGTAGAATTGCATCAGCTCGAGCCACAGGGCCTGCTTCGGGGTCAGCATTAAAGGGGGCGCCACAGTCCGCTCGTTTCTTACCCTCTCCCCCCAATTCCGGGGGGAGAGGAGAAAATTGATGCGTGGACGGGTCTATGCATGTCTGCTTAGCCCCGCATCGTCGCGGTGCCGTCGAAAGGGGCTGTGATCGGGCCGAGCGGGATGTCGGCCCAGCTCTCTGCGTTCATGAACTCTTCCCAGCGCCGATAGAAGAGGCGCTGGTTGTTCTCCGAGATGTAGCGCTCGGAGACGAGCCCCGGATAGTCCGGATGCGGCCCCGCATGCCCCAGGCCCATCGACAGATCCTGCGGGTTACGGCGCCCGAAGCGGCTGGTACTCGCGGCGGTCACCTGACGCCAGTTGTCGACGTCGTCCTGCTCGAACATGCCGGCGGCGCCATTGTTGGCTTGGCTCCCGACACGGATCGCGCGCTTGATCTCCTCCGGCGCATCGCGTTCCAGCAGCACGAAGTGCCAGAACTCGGTCTTGAGCGGCCCGCGCGGAAGGGCCAGTCGAAGGCCGAGAATCCCGTTCGGGAAGATCGAGTGGTTGGCGAGCTGCACCCGGCGAGCGCGCAATGTGCCGAGCCGCCGCTCGACCTCGGGCATGGTTGCGTCGTGATACTCCTGGAAGAGCCGCATCGTCTCGCTCGACATGCCGTGCACGAAGCGGGGGACGCCGTCATCCGCGTCGCGGAAGGTGAGCGAGTGCCCGTTGACAAAAGCGTGCCTGGTGGGGCTCGCGAACTGGTCCTCGTGCGACAGCCGCGGGCGGCCGAGATAGCGGGTCTGGACCCGGGCGCTGGAGAGATGGCTGGTCGGGACGTGATAATTGTCCGAACAGTTGTCCACCAGTGGCTTCCAGTTGACCGGCTCGAGCCATTTCATCGGGCCTAGGGCCTGCATGCCGCCATCCCGCCGATTGAACACGGTGTCGAGATACCAGCGCGCGTCGCCCAGATAAGCCTCGAGGCTCGGGGCGTCTTTGGCCCAAGTCGCGAAGACGATCCCCGCATACGTCTCGACGCGGGCCTCGATCAGACCGAGGGACGGCCTGTCGAGCGCGCCGTAATAGGCCTCCGTCTCGCCGGGGACGTATTCAAGGGCGCCGTCGTTGCGGTAGGTCCAGCCGTGATAGGTGCACATGAAGCGCTTGGCGTTGCCGTCGTCGACGCGGCACACGCGGTTGCCGCGGTGGCGGCACATGTTGAGGAGCGCATGCAGCCGGCCCTCTCCGTCGCGGGTCAGGATGACCGGGTCTTCGCCCATGTAGGTCAAGAAGAAATCGTCGGGCCCGGGCACCAGGCTCTCATGCCCGATCATCAGCCAGGCGCGCCCGAAGATCTTCGCCATCTCGTCGTCATAGACCGCCTCATCGCTGAAGATGCGGCGATCGAGTTTGCCGGTGGCGGGGTCGATGACGGCGTATTTCCGAGTGGCGCCCATACCCAGATCCTCTCCTCTCGCGGGCATGATAGCAGGAGCCGCGGATGAAGAGCCACGCTGCGATTTTTTCCCTGCCGACAGGGAAACCGCGGGAAAATATTCTCAATTCCGCGGATAAACTAAACAAATCAACACTTACGAGATGTCTCCCCTCGCATAGCAGGGAAGCTTCTTTCCCTGCCGCGGGTCTTGGCAGGGAATTAGCAGCGAATAGCGAAGTAGGGGCGACATCACCGACGACGATGTTTCTGATACGTTCTTATGTGGGCGCGGAGCCGGTCGATGCAACTTCGAAGCTTCCGAGCAGGCGAAGTCTAACGCTCAAGCGGATGCCCCGTGTTGGTTTGACGACCGCTATCGACCCCAGAGCCGAAGGCGCTAGTGTCCGGCGCTGCCGGAATCTCTGTGCCCGAGGGGCCCTGAGGACGGGGACGGCCCATCAACGAATTACGCGATAGCCTTGTTTGTTGAAGGTCGCAGACGTCATCTCGTCGCCGGATGAGCCTCAGGACGCGTTAGCCGGGTCTCGTGCAGCCCGGCGTCAAACCTTTACGGTCGAGGCTCGGTAAAATCTCATCGATGGATCTTGCCAGCGGCGCGTCAAACTCGGCGTCTGAGTAAGTCACTACCGTTGCGGGTATCCGTTGCTTAACACTATCGCGAAGAGCTAGCGTACCGGGGGTGCAGGAACCTGTGTGCCGGAGGGGCCTTGAGGGCGAGCGCGGCCCAATCCAGGATGCTCCGGTAGCTTGGTGAGCGTCCGTTCGACCATATCTTTCGACGGGTCGAACGAGCAGCCGACCCGGCTGCCTCGTTCGGTCGGGGAGGCGTTGTCGGGTGTGGAGACCGCGACAGCCGTTTCCACCGACATGCCGGGACGAGCGAGAGCAGCGTTGGCGTCGCGGGCATTGAACCGCATGCGCACGGTGAAGCGGCGCACGATCTTGGTGAAGTTGCCCGTGGCGTTGTCCGGTGGGATCAAGCGCAAATTCCGACCCCGCCGCCGGCAAGATCGCTTCGATATAGCCGCAGATCGGCCGGCCGGGATAAGTATCGACGTCGATGCGCACCGGATCGCCCTCCTTCATGCGGCCGACCTGGGTCTCGCGGTAATTGGCCTCCACCCAGAGATCGTTAATCGGAACGATCGAGAGCATGTGCGTGCCGGCGGCGACATATTCGCCGACGCGCGTCTTACGGTTGGCGACGATGCCGTCGATCGGTGCCCACACCGCGGTATCTGCAAGCGCAAACTTGGCCGAGAGCAAAGCCGCTTCGGCCGAGCCGACCTTCGCCTTCGCTACGCCGACATTCGCGTCGATCACGACAAGCTGCTGGTTCTCGTAAGCGAGGTTGGCGGTCGCCTGATCGACCTCCGAATGGGCCTTCACCTCTGCCGCCTGGGCGTCGTCGAGTGCGGCCTGGGTTCCGAATTTGTCCTTGGCCAGAATAGCTGCACGCGTCAAAGTGGTATCCGAATTCTTTGATTGCGCCTCCGCAGAGCGCAGAGCCGCTTCCGCTACGGCGACCTTCGATTTTCCCAGTTCACGGCTGGCGACTACTGCAGCCAAATCGGCCTTGGCCTGATCAAGGGCTGCCTGAGCCGTTTCGACCCCCATCCGGAAATCGCGCGGGTCGATCCCCACCACGACGTCTGTTGCCTTGACGGGCATGCCGTCATCAAACAGCACATCCACCGCGTAGCCGCTCACGCGCGAGCTGAGATCCGTGATTTCGCCGCGGACGTAAGCGTCGTTGGTGGCCTGGACATCGCGCGAACGATCGTACCAGCGCCAAAGATAATAGCCGGCCGGAACCAGCACGACGATAAGCGCGAGCGCCACTGCAATGCGCTTCAAACCCGCCTTCATCTCTCGTTCCCTGCTGGAGTTGCCGCTCTGATCACCGGAGGCGCTGTCGCCATTGCGGCATCTGCTCTAGTCACCGTCGCGTGCAAGGGTGGCAGCATCAGCACGAGCAGCGCCGACACGCACAGTACGGCAGCGACGATGACGAACGCATCGGCGAACGCCAGCACATAGGCCTGATTGGAGAGCATGGCCGACAACGACGCCCACGCCTGCCTGGTCGCGAGCGCCGGGTCGCCGTGCGTCGGCCAGAAAGCTCGCCACGAGACCATTAAAGCGTTCGGCGACCGCGGAGTTGGTGTTGTTGACGCTTTCCACCAATACGGCGGAATGGAAATCCTCGCGATACCTGAGCAGCGCGCTGACGACACCGATGCCGAAGGTTTGTCCGACGACCCGGCTGAGGTTGAACAGCGCCGCCGCAGTGGGCCCTTGTTCCGGCCTCACGTCGCGCGTCGCGTAGAACAGTGTCGGCACCAGGAACAGGCCCTGCCCGAAACCCACCAAAATCAATGCCAGGCGGAAGTCGCCCGCCTGCCATTGCGGCGTCAGATACGTGCAGACGAACGCCCCGGCCGCGAAAAGAGCGAGCCCGAGAGACAAGGGCTGGCGGGGGTCGCCGCGTGACGCCCAGAGCCAGGCCAGCGGAAAGCTGACGCATTGAGCCCAGAACGTCCAAATGTTGGCATCTGCGATCTGCTCTATCCGGAAGCCCTGAAGACGAGTCAGCGCCTGCGGCACGACAAACGCCGTCATGACGAGACCGAAACGGTAAAATGTCGCGATCACGATCGCCCAGCCAAAGGTCGGCGTCGCCATCAGACCTAGGTCGAGCAGCGGTCGCTGCCTTACCAAGAACAGCACGAGCGCCAACGGAATGGCAATAGCGGCAAGCAGTCCGGCGTGTCGGATGATGGGATTGTCGAGCCAGAAGAACCGGTCGCCTTGCTTCATGAACATAATCAAGGCGGCGAGCCCGACGGCAAGGATGACATAGCCGAGCCAGTCGATCTCCGACAAGCGCATCGCTCGCGGCGCCGGGCGAAGAAAGCGCCAAGCCAGCACCAGGAATGTCAGACCCCAAGTGATGTCGAAATAATATAGACCCTGCCAGCCCCAGCGTTCGGTGACAAAGGCGCCGGCCGAGGCATTGAGCGCGGTCGGCGCGGTCGAAGCGAAGGCGAAGAGGGCGAGCCCGATATTGCGTGCAAAGCCGGGCGGCAATGTCGCCACGACCGAGACGAACATCAGGACCGACATCGTGCCGCTGCAATAGCTTTGCATGGCGCGCAGCACGATCAGCCTATCTTCTCCCGAGACCAGGAGGCTCAGGCAGGCGCAGACTACGTAAAGCGAGGCGCTGTATACGGCTACCCGCCGCAGCGACAGAGCCCGCACCAGGATCGCCGCGATCGGTATGCTCACGACCTCCGCCATCGTCGCGACGGAGGCGATCCAAGACGCGTCGTCGGCCGAGACTGAAAAACCGCCGCCAATGTCGGCAATATCGAGATCGACCAGCTGTGAAGAGATCGTCGAACCGACCATCGCGACCGCGATCACGCCGATCGTCGTGATCGCAACCGAGAGCGGTGGATGAGCGGCTACAGTCTGCGCAGCGTTTGCGGCGGGGGCCCGCATCGCTCATTGCCGGTCCTCTAGCCACTGGCCGTGAGATCGAGGAGGCAAAGCAAGACCAGCCCGCCGACGATCGCCACATGCTCCAGGCTGGTCGTCAGTTCGTGCGCGAACTCGCTTCCGCGGCGGAGCCAGAAGCGATGCCCGACCAATGTAGCCGCGACCGTAAACCCGGCCAGCAACAGCGCGCCCAGCCATGCGAAGAATCCGGTGGCGACAAGGCACCCGCCGACGAGCTGGGTAAAGACGGTGGCGGCCGCGAAAGCCGCGGGCCACGGCAGTCCGTCGCCTTGGACCTCCTCAATGCTCGCCCGCCAATGCGTTAGCTTGTCCACGCCGCTATAGAGAAACACTGCCGCGAGACAAAACCGGGCAATCAGCAACCCATATCCGATCATCCGTTTGCGCTCCCTTGTGCCGCTATCAAATGCCTGACCGCCGGCGGTCCTTCCGCTTGGAAACGATGTACAGCGTCCTGCAGCACGCGATCGGCATTGGTCACGCGTTGATGCTGACGCATGTGCTCGAGCCAGGAATTGACGTGAAACGTCTCTACGAAGACTCCCTCTTTGGAGGCGTCTTCGTAGATGCCCCAATCATAGGCGCCGTCGCGCCGCCGCTCGCCCGCGAGCTTCGCCATCGCCGCGAGAAATGCCGCGCGATCAACTGCGGCGACGACGTATTCGACAGTGACCAGCACCGGACCTCGGTCGGGTTCGATATCATCCGAGAGCACCGGCGCTGGCCAATGCATGACGGCGCAAGATCGAGACCGGCGGCGGTCTGAAGCCTCCAGCGCCGGAACAGTGGGACCGAGACGACCAACGCGATAGCCGCGATGATGTGAACGGCCGAGAGCCCGATCCCCTGCGCGGCCTGTCCCCAGACGATGCTGCCGACGGCCAAGCCCGCGAACTGCACGGTTGCGAACATCGCCATCCCGCGCCCTCGGACCCAGCCCGGCAGCGCGAACTGGGCCGATACGTTCAACGTGGCGATCGCGGCAACCCAGCAAATTCCAGCGAGGAAACACGCGATCAGCGCCGTTGCGGGCTCACGAGCGAAGGCGAAGACGGCGAGCGCAAGCGCGGTCCCGAGCGTTGCCCCCGCCACGACCCGATCGGCGCCCAGCCGAGCCACTGCCGGCAATGCGAATGCACCGCAGACCGCGCCGGCGCCGATCGCGCCGAGGAGTAGGCCGTAAATCTCCGGGCCGCCCGCGATTCTGTGCGCGCACGAGCAGCGGCAAAAGGGCCCAATAGACGCTCGCGAACGGGAAGAAACCAGCAGACCGGACCAGCGTCGCGCGCAGATCTGGATTATAGCGAGCGTAGCGCAAACCGCTGCGAATAGCGTTCACGAAGCGCTCGGCGGGTAGGGATTGTGCGATCGGCTCGGGACGGCGCCACCAGATCAGCGCGCCGATGACGGCGAACGTGCTCAGGGCATTGATCCAATAGGGCGCGCCCATTCCGAGTGTGCCGATCCCCAGACCGGCCAATGCGGGACCGATGGCACGGCTGATATTAAAGCCCACGCCATTGAGCGCGACTGCAGAACGGAGCTCTTCCTTCGGTACCAGCTGCGGCACGATGGCTTGCCACGCCGGCATCGCCAGAACCGTAGCAATCCCCGACAGGAAAATAAAAGTCAGCAGCCAGTTCGGCGTCACCCAGTCCAGCCATACGAAGGTCGCGAACAGGGCGGCGATTACTACCGCCGCGATCTGCACCACGATAAGAACGCGGCGGCGGTCGACGATGTCGGCCAATGCTCCAGCAGGGAGACTGAACAGGAACATAGGCAACGTCGTGGCCGCCTGGACGAGGGCCACTTTGAATGGCTCCGGGCTGAGGCTGGTCATCAGCCAGCCCGCCGCCGCGTTCTGCATCCAGCTGCCGATATTGGAGAGAACCGTCGCCGCCCAGAGCACGGTAAAAATTGTGTGGCGGAACGGGCTCCACGCCGAACCCTGCACATCGGTCGTGGCGGAGAGCGACGTTTGCATCTGCGTCGCTCGCCTCATAATGCCCAGCAGCTCAAGTCAAAATGCGAAGCAGCTGCAACCGAGCGCGCCCCAGAAGGATCTCACATCGCTGACTGGCAGACGTGCCGACCGTGCAGCCGCGTGTTCGTGGCCGTGGATGCCGCAATGGTTCGCGCAGCCGCAAGCTGCGGCAAGCGAGGCTCGTGCCGCGGCCTCTCCGGAACGGCTGCGATCGCCCCAGGCGGCATAGCCGCCAAAGCGCCGAACCGGCGACCAGTCCGGCATCGCGGGCGGGGGCGCCGTCTCGTCGAAGGACGCGAATTCACCAGCGCCATAGACCACCTTGCCGCCGACGATGGTCAGCTGGGCAGCAATGTCGGCGATCTCATCTTCGGAACAGGCGAAGTAGTCGCGGTCGGGGACGACGAGGTCGGCGAACTGGCCGACCTCGATCCGGCCCTTTTTGCCTTCTTCGTTCGAGAACCAGGTGACGTTTTCGGTCCACATCCTGAGCGCCGTCTCGCGGTCGAGGCGGTTGCGGGCCGGGTAAAGCCGCAGGCCACCCACCGTCTTGCCGGTGACGAGCCATGACAGTGAGACCCAGGGATTGTAGGAGGCAACGCGGGTAGCGTCGGTGCCGGCCGAGACCGGGATCCCCGCCTCCAACATCCGGGCAATTGGGGGTGTGGCTTCGGCTGAACCGATGCCGTAGCGCTCGACAAAATATTCGCCCTGATAGGCCATGCGGTGCTGCACGGCGATGCCGCCGCCGAGTGCGGCGATGCGGCCGATCGACCGGTCCGAAATCGTCTCGGCATGGTCAAAGAACCAGTGCAGGCTGGTGATCGGAATATCCTGGTTGACCCGCTCGAACGCGTCCAGCGCGCGCGAGATCGTCTCGTCGTAGGTTGCGTGCAGCCGCCACGGCCAATTATTCGTGGCAAGGATGCGCACCACCTCTTCGAGCTCTCCCTCCATTTCCGCCGGCATGTCGGGGCGGGGCTGGCGGAAATCCTCGAAATCGGCAGCGGAGAAGACCAGCATCTCGCCGCCGCCGTTGTGGCGGAAGTAATCCGAGCCTTGCTGATATTTCGAGCTCTTCGTCCAGTTGAGGAAATCGTCCTTCTCGCTCTTGGGTTTCTGCGTGAACAAATTGTACGCGATGCGGACGGTGAGCTGGCCCTCGGCAGCGAGCTTTTCGATGACTGCGTAATCCTCGGGGTAGTTCTGGAAGCCGCCGCCGGCGTCGATCGCGCCGGTCACCCCGAGCCGGTTCAGCTCCCGCATGAAATGCCGCGTCGAGTTAACCTGATAGTCGAATGGCAGTTTCGGACCGCGGGCGAGGGTCGCGTAAAGAATACCGGCATTCGGTTTCGCCAGCAGCAGCCCGGTCGGATTGTCGTAGCTGTCGAGCACCATTTCGCCGCCCGGCGGCACCGGCGTCTCCGCGGTGTAGCCGATGGCGCGCAACGCCGCCTTGTTTAGCAGCGCGCGATCGTAGAGATGCAGGAGAAAAACCGGCGTATCGGGAGCCGCCGCGTTGATCTCGTCCAATGTCGGCAACCGCTTCTCGTCGAACTGGTGCTCGGTAAAGCCGCCCACCACCCGCACCCATTGCGGCGGAGGCGTGACCGCCACTTGGCGCTTCAGCATCGCCATCGCATCGGCGAGCGAGCGCACGCCGTCCCAGCGCAGCTCCATATTGAAGTTGAGCCCGCCGCGAATGATGTGCAGATGGTTGTCGATCAGGCCCGGCAGCACGCGCCGGCCCTTGAGGTCGATAACCTTGGTCTGTTTGCCGGCGAGCTTCATCACGTCATTGTCGCGGCCCACCGCGGAGAATTTCCCGTCCGTGATCGCGACGGCAGTGGCTGTCGGATTGGCGCGGTCGAGTGTCGTAAATAAGCCGCGATGGAGGATAAGGTGGGGTGTCGTGTTTGAGCTGTTCATGATCGGCCGCCCTGTGGAATGGTCAGCGCGCGCGGCTTTGGTGCAATCTGCAGCCCTGCCGTTCGCGCGTAGCAAGAGCTGCAGAGCTGGCCGGCCAACGGATTAGCGTCTGGGCGCCGGACCGGCCTCCGAGGCGTGTTCGCCCAGTGCCCATTTGGAGAACCGCACCTGGATACCGTAAGGCGAGTGCGCCTTCAGGATGTCCATAACGCCTTCGTAAGTCTCGGAGCGCGCCCAATCCTGCTGCAGCTCGAAGACATATTGCAGCGACGTGATGGGCACTGCGCCGGCTTGGACAAGCCGATCCATTGCACGCTGATGTGCTTCGGGCGAGACGTCGGCGCAGGCGTCTGCCGGGACATAGACCTCGAAGCTTTCCTTTAGGAGTTCGAGCCCCGCAAACATCACGCAGGCCTCGGTCCACAGGCCGGCGAGAGCGATCTTCTTTCGACCGGACGAATAGACGGCTTCGCGAAATTTCGCGTCGAGCCAGGCATTCATCGACGTGCGGTCGATGACGGTATGCTCTGGGAACAGGCTGGTGATCTCCGGCATGAACGGTCCGGAAAACGTATCCTGCGCTACCGATGTGATGATCGTCGGGACGCCGAAGAGCTTGGCGGTCTTGGCCAGTACCTGGACATTGTTAAAGGTCACCAGACGATCGTGCGATTGCACGCCCTGGTACATCGCCGGCTGATAATCGACCAGGGCGATCGCATGGTTCTCTGGACTCAGCATTTCGAGCTTGGACATGGTTATCTCCTCAGTAACTGGCCCATCCGGTCTAGGGCCGAAGGCAGGCATTGTAGGTCGCGTGGTGCTTCGGCCCGAGTAAAGCCTGGTAAAAATGCCTAACTCCAGATGGTCCTCGACCCGTGCTCCAAAAATAGAAAGAATGGAAAGACACGCTTTCCATTTTTGGGGATGAGCATGCCCCTTCCGGATCTCCAGAGCTGGGCGATCTTCGCCAAGGTCGCCGAAACCGGCTCTTTCGCCGGCGCCGCCGGCGAGCTCGGCATTTCCGGCGCGACCGTGTCCAAGGCATTGCAACGGCTCGAGGCGCGCATCGGCGAGCGCCTGATCCACCGCACTTCGCGCCGCTTCGCGCTGACCGAAACCGGCCGGGTGTTGGCGGTGCGCGCCGCCCGCATCCTCGCCGAGAGCGAGGCAGCCGAGGCGGAAGCGCAGGACAAATCGGCGGCGCCGCGCGGCCGCGTCCGACTGGCAGCACCGATGTCGTTCGGCCTGCGTCACGTAGCGCCGGCACTGCCCGCCTTCCTTGCCGCCTACCCCGAGGTTTCGATCGACCTGCAACTCGACGACCGCATCGTCGATCTCGTCGCCCACGGCATCGACATCGCAGTGCGCATCGCCGATCTGCCGGATTCGAGCCTGGTGGCCCGCCGCCTCTGCCCGGTTCGGCGCTGGGTCGTCGGCGCGCCCGCCTATTTTGCGCGGCACGGCACGCCGCAGCGGCCGCGCGACCTCGAACGCCATGCCTGTCTCGGCTACAGCTACCTCGCCACCGGCGAGCGGTGGCACTTCACGAACACGGAGGGTGTCGAAGAGGCGGTCACGGTCAGCGGGCCGCTCAGCGCCACCAACGCGGAGGCGCTCGAAGGTGCCCTGTTGGCCGGCATCGGGATCGCGCTGCAGCCCGATTTCCTCGCCTGGGAGGCGCTGCGCGCCGGCCGCCTGGTTGCCGTGCTCTTTGGTTGGAACCCGCCGCCGGGGGCGCTCAATGTCCTGATGCCGCCCGGCCGCCCCCGCGCGTCCCGCGTCGCCGTTCTGCGGGATTTCCTGATACGCAACTTCGCAGCGGGCTCGGCGCCATGGACGGCCGGTCTGCCGTTAGCGGCTTAATAAGGGGGCTGCCGGGCACGGAATACGGCCCGCCACGGTTTAGGCGGCGGCGCTTTCGGGCTGTGCAGTCCTTGCGGCGCGGGCGAGCATCGCAGCGGCATTGCGGTGCAGGATCTGCTCGCGCGCGTCCTCGCCGATCTGCGCTTCCGCGAGCGCCTTCCGCGTCCAGTCGCAGCCGAACTCGCTGCCGTCGGTGCCGCACACGATGCGCTCGGCGCCGTACAGGTTTACCGCCGCCTCGATCGCGCGCGGGCCGAACGAGTTGCAATCCACATACACCTTCGCCTTGCGGAAGCGCGACGACGGCAATTCCTCAGTCGGCGTGTCGAGCAGGCAGCGGTGGTCCATGCGCTCGACCTCGTAGGGAATATTGCCGCCCAAATTGTGGACGTGGATCATCGCGTCCGGGTAGTCCGCGAGGTAGTCGGTGAGAGACAATGTCACCATCACCGAGGAGAGGCTCGCCTGCATGTCGAGCGTGCCGTTGCGGCGGCGCGCGTTGTCCGTATCGCTCGCGACCTTGGGGTAGGCGTCGCCCGGCCGCGGCCCATTATGGATGAAGAGAACCGAGCGGCGGCGGTTCACGACGTCCAGCAGCGGCCGCATCGCTTCGGCGTCCTTGCGTGTGAGAAAGTAGTTGCCGGGGACCTGCGCCCCGATCATGCCCGGCAGCCCGAGCGCCCGCTCGAGTTCGGTGCAGGCGGCGGAAATGTCCGTCAGAGGCAGTGCCGCGTAGGCGGCGAAGCGGCCGGGGTGCTTCTGGCAAATCGCGGAAAGCCCGTCATTGACGCTCTGGCAGATCGGCCCGGCCACTTCCGGCGGCTGGGCCTCGATCCAGCAGAACGAGCCGAGAAGCGACAGCACGCTCGTCTCCACCCCTTGGCGGTCCATCCGAGCGAGGTGGAGATCGACGTCATCGAAGGCCTTGGCGAGCGGCTCCTCGCTCATCGGTGAGGACTTGATCACCTCGACGCCGTCCGAATTGCGGGCAATTCGCGGCTCCCTGGTGCGGGCGCGCAGAGCGTCGGCTACTTCGGCGGGCCTCCAATGGGCATGCATGTCGATCATGGCTGTCATGGCGGTTTCCTTTATGGGCCGTCCGGCAACTTAACCCCACAGCGGCTCGCTGCAAAGTGCGACAACTGTCGAGCCTTTGAAGAAGCCTTCCACCGGTGTTGCCGCCTTCTCGACGACGTCGCCGATCACATAAGGCGCCAGTACCCCGGCCGATGTCATAAAGGCGGTACCGATCGCAAGAACGGCGCGCGTTGAGCGACCAGAACGAATTCGCTGACCACCGCTTGGCTGATCACGACAATCACCGCCGCCAAGGAGGGGCCGAGCGTGAACACAACGATGACCACCTTGCGCAGCGGCCGACGCGCTATGAGTATCGCCTGACGCCGAAGGGCTCGACCTCTACCCGATCGCCATGTCGATCGTGCATTGGGGCGACGTCCGCATGTCGGGAAGGAAGGGGCGGCCTCTGCTGCACATGCATGATCTCTGCGGCAAGGATTTCGATCCAGTGATGGTGTGCTCTAAATGCGGCGAGCGGCCGATCGTGCGTCCTTCGAGACCGCCGCGGAACCTTTCCTCGGGCCGCGCGAAGTGCGGACCTATGGGCGCCTCCTCACCCGCGCCGCTCCGGCGGGCGTAGAGCAGGAATTCCCGGTTGCCTTGCGGACCGAGGACCGGGCTCTCAACGGCGCCGACCACTGTCCAACCCGGCTGCGCAGCGACCCAGGCGGCGGCGCGCTCGCAGACCTCGTGATGGACGGCGGGATCGCGCACCACTCCGCCTTTGCCGACGTACTCGCGGCCGGCCTCGAATTGCGGTTTGACGAGCGCCACAAGCTTCGCCTCTTCAGCGGCGAGCGCGAGCGGCGCCGGCAATACCGTCGCCAGGCCGATGAAGCTCGCATCACAAGTGATTATCTCGATCGGCTCGGGAACCTGGGCTCGCGTCAGGTACCGGGCGTTCACCCGCTCGTGGACAATTACACGCCGATCCTGCCGCAGTTTCCAGGCGAGCTGACCGTGTCCGACGTCGACCGCGTAAACTCGGCCGGCGCCGCGTGACAGCAGCACGTCGGTAAAACCGCCGGTCGATGCACCAATGTCGAGAGCCGTCTCGCCGTCGACTACGATCCCGAAATAGTCGAGGGCGTGAGCGAGCTTGAGGCCCCCGCGGGACACCCAGGGATGGTCGTGCCCCTTGATGGAGAGCGCCGCATCGGCTGCGAGCTGTTCCCCCGGCTTTTCGATCCGCCGCCCGGCGCAATTGACGACCCCGGCGAGGATCAGCGCTTGCGCCCTGGCGCGGCTTTCGGCCAAGCCCCGCTCGACGACAAGCTGATCGGCGCGCCGCTTTCCGGCCTGCGCAGGAATCCGGGGGTGAGGTCGGCTCATCGAAATTTTGCTTGCGGCGAAGGGGATTGGGACGCCGACAAGTGGCGGACGAGGTCGCGGGCGTAGATCGGGAGATCGGCCTCCCGACGAATGCAAATCGTCAGATTGCGGAGCGCCCAGTCGTCCGCCAGCTCGATCCGACGGATCGACATCGTCTTGGCGTGGCGCTCGGCGGTGGTCGCCGGGACGATGCCGATCCCGACGTTGCATTCGACAAATCGGCAGACCGCATCGAAGCTGCGCAGCTGAACGCGCAGTTTGAGGCGGCGGCCGACCCTCTCGGCCTTTTCGGAAAGAAACCGTTGCAGCGCGCTCGTTCGGTCCAGACCGACAAAATCGAAATCGAGCACCTCGGCAAAGGGGATATGCTCGACGGTTGCCAGCGGGTGCTTCGGCGCGACGACCAGCACGAAGCGGTCGGTGCGAAAGGGCAGGGTCTCGAGACCGGCGACTTCCACCGTGGCGGCCACGATCCCGATATCCGCGGTGCCGTCGGCAATGGCGGCCACGATCTCGTCACTGAGCCGCTCCTCCAGATCGATGTTCACCTGCGGGTGGGAGGCGAGGAAATCGCTGAGCGGCTCCGGCAGAAATTCGGTCAGCGCGTTGGTATTGGACAACAGGCGAACCTGTCCCTTGATGCCCTCGGCATACTGCGCGAGCTCGCCGTGCATGCGCTCTGCCTGCTGCAACAGTATGCGCGCATGGTGTACGAGGGTGCGGCCCGCCGGCGTCGGCTGAACTCCTTGGCGCTCGCGGTGCAATAAGGGAGTGCCGAGCGCCGCCTCCATGTTGCGGATGCGCGTGCTTGCCGCGGCGATGGCCAGATGCATGCGCTCGGCGCCATGCGTGATGCTGCCCGCTTCGACCACATTGAGAAACAGCCGCAAATCGCTGAGATCAAAACGCACGAGGGAGCGCCTTCGGATTTGACGTAGTAAGGCTACGCCAAATGCTGATTGTGTCAATCCAGGGCCGGCATCAGATTTCGGCAAATACGAAGGCGACGGATCATGAGCACCGCCTATCCGATCGAGCACCACACTTACGATGTCGTTGTTGTCGGGGGCGGCGGCGCCGGATTGCGGGCGACATTGGGAATGACCGTTGCGGGGCTCAAGACCGCCTGCATCAGCAAGGTCTTCCCAACCCGCAGCCACACCGTCGCGGCGCAGGGCGGCATCGGCGCCGCGCTCGGCAATATGGGTGAGGACGACTGGCGCTGGCACATGTACGACACCGTCAAGGGGTCCGACTGGCTCGGCGACCAGGACGCTATCGAGTTCATGTGCCGCAATGCCATGGAAGCGGTCGTCGAGCTCGAGCACTTTGGTGTGCCGTTCTCGCGCACCGAGGATGGCCTTATCTACCAGCGGCCGTTCGGCGGCCACACCGTGCAATGGGGCAAGGGCTTGGCAAAGCGGGCGTGCGCCGCCGCCGACCGGACGGGGCATGCGATGCTCCATACCCTCTATCAGCAGTGCCTCAAGCACAACGCCGAGTTCTTCATCGAGTACATCGTGCTCGACCTGGTCATCGACGAAGGCCAATGCCGTGGGGTCGTTGCTTGGCGACTCGAAGACGGCACTCTGCATCTGTTCCGGGCGCAGATCGTCGTGCTGGCGACGGGCGGCGGTGGCCGTGCTTATTTTTCCACGACCCAGGCGCATATCTGCACTGGCGACGGCTATGCCATGGCCTTGCGCGCCGGCCTCCCATTGCAGGACATGGAGTTCATCCAGTTTCATCCGACCGGCATTTACGGCGCCGGCTGCCTGATCACCGAGGGATCGCGCGGCGAGGGCGGCTATCTGACGAACGCCGAAGGCGAGCGCTTTATGGAGCGCTATGCGCCGACCACTAAAGATCTCGCCTCGCGCGACGTGGTCGCCCGCGCCATGGCGATCGAGATCCGCGAGGGCCGCGGCTGCGGGCCGCAGAGCGACCACATTCTGCTGCATCTGGAGCACCTCGATCCCAAGGTGCTGCATGAACGGCTTCCCGGCATTTCGGAGACCGCCAAGATCTTTGCCGGGGTCGAAGTGACGCGGCAGCCGATCCCGGTATTGCCGACGGCGCATTACAATATGGGCGGCATTCCGACCAATTTTCATGGCGAGGTATTGAGCCCGATTGCCGATAACCCCGAGCGCATCGTTCCCGGGCTGATGGCGATCGGCGAGGCGGCCTGCGTGTCGGTGCACGGCGCCAACCGGCTCGGCACCAACTCGCTGCTCGACCTCGTCGTGTTCGGCCGCGCCGCGGCGCAGCGCGCCGCCGAGATCGTCGAGCCGGGAGCGCCGCATAGCGCCTTCGAACCCTCGGCAACAGACCCGGCGCTCGCCAGGTTCGACCGGGTGCGCCATGCGAGAGGCCGGCTGAAAACCGGTGAAATCCGAGCCGCGATGCAGCGGGCCATGCAGGACCACTGTTCGGTCTTTCGCACCGCCCGGGTGCTCGAAGAAGGGCTGCGCGAGATGAGCGCGGTCACCGACGCGCTGCGCGACCTCGCCGTCGCCGACCCCTCACTGATCTGGAACACCGACCTCGTCGAGGCGCTCGAGCTCGACAACCTGATCGGGCAGGCAGCCATTATCCTCCATTCCGCGTTATACCGGACCGAAAGCCGCGGCGCCCATGCCCGCGAGGACTACCCCAAACGTGACGACCGCAGCTGGCTCAAACACACCCTCGCCTGGCAGAACGGCGCGGGCGAGGTGCGTCTCGGCCACCGTCCGGTGCACCTCCATACATTATCGAACGAAGTACGGGCCTTCCCGCCCGCCGAGCGCGTGTACTGACGCTCAACCCGGAAATCGAGTCTTGAGGCGAATGACGACGATCATCAACTCCGGGCGTCGCAGGCCACAGTTTTCGATTGTATCTGAAATCATCCTCCGCTGTATCTGCAGCGAGTTTACAGCCAACTTCCTCCTTTGGTTGTGAGCGGGTAGAGCCTGTATTTCCAAATGCGCGGCCGCTCTGGCGCTTTGAATCTAAGCCCATCGCCGCTCCGCACTTCCGTTTAGCACTCGCCGACGGCGGGAGTATGCAATCCCAAGATGGCGATTCTGAGATCCTCGACGGTCGCCAGGATGCGTAGCGCGGAAAAGCCAGAGCGTCGGCTTGGCCGGTCTCATCATCTCGGCCGCCCGAGCATCCTTTTGGCTTCCTCTATTGTGATCATCAGCGTCATCGGATCCGTCGCCAGGGCCCGGAAGCCCCAATGCTCATAGAAGGACTTGGCCTCATCGAAAATCGCGTGCACGAGCAGAGCCCGCACGCCAATCGTCCCGGCGGCGCCGACGACCCGGAGGACGGCATCACGGAGCAGCGCCGCGGCGAGCCCCGCCTCGTGCAATACTGAACCTGCCGCCAGGCTGTAAAGGCGGAAGCCGCGCGGCCGCGAGGCTCGCCCGGCTCCGCCGCGACCAGGGCCGCGGCGGCGGCGCCCGCGACATTTCGAGCCGGTTCACGGCTGGTTCAGCAAAGGTTTCGAGTTCGGGGTGGCGCCAATTTTGCCAAGACAGCTGCGGTCCCTGTCCGGGTTTGTTAAAGTCGCGCGGTGTAGCTGTTGTAGGATGCCGGGAGATGACTCGAGTCGACAAGGTGACGGTGGACGTTACCCTCGACGCCACCGGGCTCCTGTGCCCCTTGCCGGTATTGAAGGCGCGGCGGGCATTAAAGCCGCTCGCCCCCGGCGCGGTGCTCGAGATCCTCGCGACCGACCCGGGCGCGGTCAAGGATTTCGAGCATTTCTGCACGACGACCGGATGCGAGCTGCTCGAAGCGGGCGAGCAGCCGGGGGGTGTCTTGCGTTTTCGGATGCGCAAACCGGGTTGAGGGCGCCTTCATGGTTCCGATCATCACGATGCCGCGGCTGATGGCAGTGGGCGGTGGTGCGCTGGCCGAGCTTCCGGGCCAGCTGCAGCGGCTCGGCTTGACTAAGCCGCTCCTCGTAACCGACCCTTTCCTGGTGCGCTCCGGGCATCTCGATCGGGCAACGGCGATCCTCGACCAGGCCGGCATTCCGTGGCGGGTGTTTTCCGACACCGTGGCGGACCCGACGACGGCGGTCGTCGAAGCGGGCACTCGCCGGCTCGCCGAAGACGGCTACGACAGTCTCGTTGCGATCGGCGGCGGGAGCTCGATTGACACCGCAAAGGCGATGTCGGTGCTGGCCGCGAATGGCGGGCAGCTGCGGGATTACAAGGTACCGGCGGACATCCCGAAGGCGGGTCCGCCGGTCGTGGCGATCCCGACAACGGCCGGCACCGGCTCGGAGGTGACGCGCTTCACCGTCATCACCGACATCGAGACAGACGAGAAGATGCTGATCGCCGGGCTCGCCTGCTGTCCGATTGCAGCGATTGTCGATTACGAGCTGACGCTGACGATGCCGTTGCGACTTACCGCCGATACCGGGCTCGACAGTCTGACCCATGCGATCGAGGCCTATGTCAGCCGCCGCGCCAACTCCTTCACCGACGGGCTTGCCAAGAGTGCGATGGGGCTGATTGCAGGCCACATCCGCATGGCGTGCGCCGAGCCCGGCAACCGAGCCGCGCGAGAAGCGATGATGCTTGGCGCGACAACGGCGGGGATGGCGTTCTCGAATGCCAGCGTCGCGCTGGTTCATGGCATGAGCCGGCCGATCGGCGCCTTCTTCCACGTCCCGCACGGGCTGTCGAACGCGATGCTGCTGCCGGAGATCACCGCCTTTTCGGCGCCGGCCGCGCTGGGGCGCTACGCCGACTGTGCGCGGGCGATGGGAATAGCCGAAGAAGGCGAGGGGAGCCAAGCCGCGGTCGCCCGGCTGCTCGACGAATTACGCCGGCTCAACGACGATCTACAGGTCCCGACGCCACGCGCGTGGGGCATCGATGCCGGTCGCTATGAAGAGCTGCTGCCGGTGATGGCGAGCCAAGCGCTGGCTTCGGGCTCGCCTGCAAACAATCCGCGCGTGCCGACGAGCGACGAAATTATCGATCTCTACCGCCGCGCATATGGGTGAAATCGAGCAGGGTCCTTCGCTTGCCGCCCCTCACCCTGCCCTCTCCCCGCAAGCGGGGCGAGGGAATTTATTGTCGTGCTCCCTCGCCCCGCTTGCGGGGAGAGGGTTGGGGTGAGGGGCGCGCTTTCAGTCGAGCTTGACCTGGATCTCCCCGTCGATGACGCGCACCGGGTAGGTTTTCAGATCCTCGGTCGCCGGCGGGTCGAGCACCTTTCCGGTGCGGACGTCAAAGCGGGCGGCATGCAGCGGGCACTCGATCATCTCGCCGTCGAGCCAGCCGTCCGACAGCCGGGCATAGGCGTGAGTGCAGATGTTGTCGGTCGCGAAAATGCTGCCGTCAACATCATAGAGAGCGATCGAACGACCCGCGACCTCGACGCCGAGCGGCTCGCCTTCGGCCAGGTCTCGCCGGTTGGCTGCCCGGATCCAGCCCGTTTCGTCCGCGCTCATTTTACCTCCAGGGGCTAAACGGAAGTATCTTCCGAGAATGCCTTGAACGCGATGATTGTAAACGTATCCTTTACGCCGGGAAGGGTCTGCAGCCGCTCGGTCACGAAACGGCCGATATCGACCGCCTCTGGAAGATAGCACTTCATCAGCAGGTCGAATTGCCCGGAGGTCGAATACACCTCCGACACCTGCTCGATGTTGAGAACGGCCTCGTCGGCAACGGTGTAGGCCTTGCCCAGGTCGCATTTGACCATGACGAAGATCGTCTTCATCGATTGGACGACAGCTCAGGGACGGGCGACGACCCGTGGCGGCCGGGCGAGGAAGGCCGGCAGATGGTCGCCAAAACCGACGACTTGCCGATCCGGCTCCGGTTGACGCTCAGGCTGGCGCGGAACGCGAGCGACGGGCGCGCGCGGGAACGAAGTCACGTTTGATGTGGAGAGGACTTGCTGCGCCTCTTTTACGTTCGGCCGGCGCTCTCGCCGCGGCGCGCGGGGCTCGGCCGGTTCTCGCCGTGGGGCGGCATCGGTTCGGGTGCGGCGGCGATCGGACTTGAGACGATCGGACTTGACGGACCGGTGCGCCCCGCGGCGCGCGCGACGCTCGCCGTATTCGAGTTCGGCTGCCTCGATCCCCTCGATGGAAATCGGCGGAATTTCCCTGCCGATCAATTTGACGATCGCGGCGACGGCATCGCCGTCCTCCGGCGCGGCGAGCATGAAGGACCTGCCCTCGAGGCCGGCGCGTCCGGTTCGGCCGATGCGGTGAACGTAGTCCTCGGCGTGGATCGGCACGTCGAAACAGAAGACGTGGCTCATGCCTTTGATGTCCAAGCCGCGCGCGGCGACGTCGCTGGCCACCAGAAGCCGGATTTCGCCGTTCCGAAAGCGGTCCAGGGTTTCCGTCCGTTTTGGCTGTGGCATGTCGCCGTGCAATGCCGCGGCGTCGAATCCGTGCCGGGTCAGCGAACGGAACAGAATGTCCACATCGCGCTTGCGGTTGCAGAAGATCAGGGCGTTCTTGACGTCTTCCGAACGGATCAGCCGGCGCAGCGCCTCGCGCTTGTCTTGCGGACCGACAACGGCGAGCGACTGGACGACGAGCGCGGCCGGAGATGCCGGTGGCGCCACCGAGACCTCCACGGGGTCGCGCAAGAATGCGTCTGCCAGCTTGCGGATCTCGGCCGGCATCGTCGCCGAAAAGAACAGTGTCTGGCGGGTTTCGGGCAATAGGCCGACGATCCGCTCGACATCCGGGATGAAGCCCATGTCGAGCATCCGGTCCGCCTCGTCGATGACCAGAATGCGAGCGTCGGAGAGGAGTATCTTGCCGCGCCCGTAAAGATCGAGCAGGCGGCCCGGCGTGGCGATCAACACATCGACCCCGCGGTCGAGCTTGCGTTCCTGATCGACAAAGCTTTCGCCGCCGATCAAGAGCGCCATCGTCAGGCGGTGATGCTTGCCATAGAGTTCGAAGGAGGCGGCGACTTGGGTCGCCAGTTCGCGTGTCGGTTCGAGGATCAGCGAGCGCGGCATTCGCACCCGGGCGCGGCCGGCGGCCAGCATATCGACCATCGGCAGTACGAAGCTCGCCGTTTTACCTGTTCCGGTCTGGGCGCAACCAAGTACGTCCCGGCCACGCTTTACGTGGGGGATCGCTTGTTCCTGGATCGGAGTGGGATTGGTATAGCCGGCGTCGGAAACCGCCTGAAGAACCTCAGGCGAAAGGTCGAGTTCAGAAAAATCCATAGAGACGTTGTAGCCTTATTGTAACAATTGCTGCGTTTTTACCTACACCCCCAAATTGGGCTTGACGAAAGAAATGTCAAACTGTTTCGGCGGATGAGGTATGCCGTCGCCACATCGCTGATGACGGATCGATCGACAACTGTTGCCAATCAGCGGCGGCGGTATTGCGGACGAGGCGACATTGCCGGTGCCGCCCGCTCGTCCTTGTGGCGGAAATTAATCCGGCCTTTGGTAAGATCATACGGGGTCATTTCTACCGTGACACGATCACCTGCAAGTATTCGTATTCGATTTTTCTTCATTCTGCCGGATGAATAGGCAAGTGTCTCGTGCCCGTTATCGAGCTTCACACGAAAGCGTGCGTCGGGAAGCAGCTCGAGTACTGTACCTTCAAACTCGATCAAATCTTCCTTAGCCAAAGAGATCTCCTGGAGGAAAGAAAGGGGCGCCGGTTTAGGCGCCCCCGCAGATACCCGCCCGGTTCAGACCGCGCGCAAATTCACAGCAGAGACCCGGCCCCGCTGGCCCTGCTCCAGCTCATAGTTGAGCTTCTGACCTTCACGCAGATTGTCCATCCCGGCGCGTTCGACCGCCGAGATGTGAACGAACACGTCAGCGCCGCCGTTTTCAGGCTGGATGAACCCATACCCCTTTTGCGCATTGAACCATTTGACCGTACCGGTCGCCATCAGCAGTAACTCCAATTAGCATTCTAGGACGCCACGCGAGCGCGCAGCGCATCGGACATCGATTGGCTCGGAAGACACGGTCGGACGATCGCACAGGAACGCAGGCCGGAAAGCCGAACCCAAACGGGTCGACGGGCCTTAGTTAAGGGCGGCTGCAGATTTGCGCAAGTGGTCTTTACAAGCGAATGCCGACCCGAACGCCGTCGTTCTCTCAGGTCGGAGCCCCGTGAACATAGGGCTTCAGAGCCGCATAAATAAAACCATTCACCGGCGTTTTAATGTCGTGACGGCGGCCGAGCTCGACCACCTTGCCGGCAAACCAGGGCAGTTCCAGCCGGTTCCCGCGGATCAGGTCGTTCCCCATCGAGGTCATATGGTGCGCCGGCATCGAGCGCATCAGCGCGAGGGTCTGGTCGATGCAGTCAGCCGGCAGCCTGACACCCTGGGCAAGGCCGACGGCGACGGTTTCGCGCAACGCTGCTTCACCGAGGGCCCAGAGGTCGGGATCATCGCGCCACTTTCCCAGCGCCAGCCTGGTTAGCGCATTGAGCCCGCTCAGGGGGACCAGTCCGATAAACTTTTCCCAAACCGGGACCATGATATCCGGGCTCAGCACGCCCTCGAACCCAGCAGCCTCGCAGAGATCCCCTAGGCGCTGGCCCCGCTCGCTGATCCGGCCATCGAGCTCGCCGAAGGTCATCCGCTGATAGGTGCCGGTCTGGCGGATCACGCCGGGGGCAATGATCGTACCGGTGACGAATGCCACGCCGCCCATAACCGCCGCATCCCCGAGAATACGAACCATTCGCTCACCGGCGTCGACGCCGTTCTGCAGCGGGATGACCGCGGTCTGCGGCGCGACGATCGGCCGGATCTGCTCGGCGACAACTTCGAGGTCCCATAATTTGACACAGCACAGAACGATGTCGACGATGCCGATCTCGGCGAGGTTGTCGGTAGCGTGTGCCGGCCGGATGTGGGTTTCGCCGCGATCCCCCTCGATACGCAGCCCGTTCTCGCGCAATGCCGCGAGATGGGCGCCGCGCGCGACAAAGGTCACATCCGCCCCGGCCTTGGCGAGCGAGGCGCCATAGGGCCCGCCAATGCCGCCGGCGCCGATCACCGCGATGCGCATTTCAACCTCCGTTCCCGCCCGGCTGCGGTCTCCGACTTATATGTCGAGTTCGCCTTGGATGCGCAGGCTTCTTGGAGTATTGCACTGCCTCTCTCCGCCCGCTTGGGGGGAGAAGGAGGGGTCTGGCCGCGCGTGAGCCTTCGCCCCACGGACTTGATCCGTGGGGCCGGGAGGGTGAGGGGAGTCGCGCCGCCGTTCGAAACGCGGGAGTCCCTCACCCGAAACTCACCGGCGCATCACGCCTCGGCGATGTCGACAACGGCGCCGTCGAGCCCGAAGCAGGCAGCAATCAACCTGCCGCCCTGACCGGCGCCGCCGTCGACAGACACCGCAAACTCGCGTTCGACGAGACCGCGCCGGTCCCGGTCGACGCCCCTGACGATACGCCTGAAACCCGCGAACGGCTCTTTCAATTCGAGGATGTCCGCACGCCCCCACCAGAAGGCGTCTCGTTGCTCGGAGAGCGGCCGCGCCGGCTCGACCGCAGCGTGGACGAAGAGAAGACCGCCATCCTCGGTGAACGCGGCGTGGCGCAAGGCCGCGAACAGCGCAGTATGACCCGGCGTCGCATTCATGGCGCTACGCAGGGCGCCGGTCCATCGGGTGATTGTGCGGGCGCCGTCGCGGCACGCCGCGAACCCTTGCCGCAGGTCACCGCCATAGGCCCGAATTATCGGTTCCATGCCCGCTCGGACCAGCCAATGGAGGAGCTCTCCCGGATTGGGCGCAAACTGGAGCTGCAGCAGCTTTTGCCACATCTCGTCCTGCGTCCCGCGCAGAAAGACGACATCGCAGGCGGCTCCTCCCGAGCGTCCGAGAACGCGGCGCCGAAAGTCGAGAAGCTCCTCGATGGTCGCCAAGACCGCGCCGCCACGCCCGACATAATTGCCGAGATAGACGACCCGGTCGCCCACCTGGAACCGTTCGCTAATCGCGTCGTGCAGGTGGGCCAGGCGCCGCGCCTCACCGTCAATGACGGCGATCGTCCAGACCCGCCGGGCGGCCTGCAACCTGGCAAATCTTGCGTCCGGCCTCGATGCTCCTGCGCCGCGATCCAGCGCGGACTTCATCACCCTCGAGCGCTTAGGCGGTCAGCAATTGTTCGACCCGCTGGGTTGCAGTGGTCTCGTCGATGCGTTCGACGGCGGCAAACTCGCGCACTAGGCGGTCGAGAGCCGACTGATAGATCTGCCGTTCGCTGTAGGATTGCTCCGGCTGGCCCGTGTTACGAAAAAGATCGCGAACCACCTCGGCGATGGAACCAGGATCTCCGGAGGCGATCTTCGCCTGGTATTCCTGAGCGCGGCGGCTCCACATCGTGCGTTTGGCGCGAGATCGCCCACGCAGTTTCGCAAGCGCGGCGTCCATTTCTTTCTGGCTGGACAACCGTCGCAGGCCGGACACCTTGGCTTTGGCGAGAGGCACGCGCAGGGTCATCCGGTCCTTGTCGAAATGGACCACAAACACGCTGAGGGTGTAACCGGAGATCTCCTGCGTCTCGATTGCGACTATTTTGCCGACCCCATGGGTCGGATAGACGACGAGATCACCGGCGACAAAGGGAGGCTTCTCGGAATTCATATCCGTCTCTCACAATCGACCCACTTGGCGCTGCCGGGACGCTTCAGTTGGTCGCTAGACTGGGCGACGGTCACACCCGCAACTCGTTGGGGAGTGCGGCACGCACGGTCAACAGGCAACAGCACCACGATGACAATACCATGAAAAAGGGCCTCATGCCAGCCGGTGGGCGCATATCCGCTTCGCAAATCCGCGGCTGAGCCGGATGTGGCTATGCCACCCTCAGCGTCCGCCGGGATTAGGGCTGAAGTATTTGTCGAACTTGTCGGTTTCCTCCTTGAAATCGTCGGCATCCTCCGGGAAGGGCTTCTTGCGCGTAATATTCGGCCAGCTCGCCGCGTATTGGCGGTTGAGTTCGAGCCATCGCTCGGCCGGCGGCTCGCTATCGGGAATGATCGCTTCGACCGGGCATTCCGGCTCGCACACCCCACAATCGATACACTCGTCGGGGTGGATTACCAGCATGTTCTCCCCCTCGTAGAAGCAGTCGACAGGGCAAACCTCCACGCAATCCATATATTTGCAACGGATGCAGGCTTCGGTGACAACGTAGGTCATGGTCTTCAATTCTTCTCCTGAACTTCGGGCGTCTTCCGCTAGAGACAGATCAGGTCGGACGGATCAGGTCGTCTGGTCGAGGCCGAGCCGTTTCAGCACACGCCGGCGGGCCTCGCCGCGGTCGCGGTCCGGGACATAGATCAGTCCCCCGACGCGGCGCAGCAGACTGTCCTCGTACTCGTCGAGCACCCCATCCGCATAGGCAACTTCCCAAAGCATCTCTATGAGCTCCACCCTCTCCTCGAACGAGAGCCGCTCGTTGATGATCCTGGTGAAATGGAACAGCTCGGCTGATTCGCAAGCCGCTGCCTCGCCGGCCGCGAGCAGCTCATCCGCATCGGACCGAGACAGGCTGAAGCGACTTTCCAGCAAGCGCTCGATGACGCCTCGCTCCGCCTCGTCAAATTGGTTGTCGCTGTTCGCCGCTTCAACCAGCAGAGCCGCCAGGGCGAGCCGCAATGCCTCCTGCTGCCTGCCCGTTTCCTTCCGGTGATCCGGCAAACTGCCGCTGATCCACGCCCGGATGCTGTCAATCATCGCCTTGCGTAACACGCGGGTCGCGTCGCGGCAACCCCATGCGGTTTGGGGTTTTCCCCGACCAATATCGTAAATTCAACGGCGCAGATGGAAATCACCCGCCGCGTCAACCGTTGTCGACGAATTACCCGAAACCGCTTGCGGATGCGATCGTGACGAAACGCGGCGACATCATCGTTCTTCATTTCGCCGGTCAGATGCCGCTCGCCGGCATTGCCTGGCAGGCCATACATTACCTGGTCGGACTCGAACGGCTCGGATACCGATGCTGGTACGTCGAGGATGGCGGCGCCAATCCCTTCGACCCTCGTGCAAACAGCATCGTCATGACGTGTGACTACAATGTTCGGTGTCTGAAGCAGGCGATGGAGGAACACGGGTTCGCTCAGCGCTGGTCCTATTGGGACGCAATTCACGATAGGCATTACGGCCTGTCGCGGAGCCAGGTGCGCGCGCTCTATCGACGAGCAGATGCTATTATAAATCTCTGCGGTGCGACGCGATTGCGGGATGAGCATCTCGCTTGCCCGGTCAGGATCATGATCGATACGGATCCCGTGTACGAGCAACTCAAATACGCGACTGCCGACCGAGAATCGCGCGCCTATTTGGATGCGCATACTCATTTCTTCACCTACGGCGAGAATCTTGGGTCCGAGGACTGTCCGGTGCCGTTATGCGGTGTTTCGTGGCGCCCGACCCGGCCTCCCGTTAACGTCGATTTGTGGCCCGAATCCCACGATGCGCCGTGCTGCTTCACGACCATCGCGACCTGGGAGAACAAAGGCAAGAACATCGAATACGGCGGCTCGAGCTACGTTTGGTCAAAGCACGTGAACTTTCTGCGATTTCTTGACTTGCCGAGGCACCGGCCAGATACCTGTTTTCGTATGGCCATGCTGCCGCCCGATGATGGGGTACGCGCCGTTGTCGCTGCTGGCGGCTGGGGCCTCGTCGATCCGCGCCCGATTTCGGCCGACATGCGGTCCTACCGCAACTTCATCGCCCGTTCGCGCGGCGAGCTCACAGTCGCAAAGGATATTTACGTTCGACCCAACAGCGGATGGTTCAGCGATCGCAGCGTGTGTTATCTCGCGGCCGGCCGGCCCGTGATAACCATGCGCACGGGTTTCAGCAAATTTTGCCCGGCCGGCGTCGGCTGGTTCGAGTATTCCAATCATGAGGAGGCACTTGCCGGTATCGACGCAGTTGCCGCGGATTATTCCGGCAACAGTCGGGCCGCGCGCGAACTGGCCAGGGAATATTTCGGGCCGGATCGCGTTCTTGGCGCGCTACTGGCGGGTTGCGGGTTGTGAGCCGATCACGCCCTGCCTTGACAGCTGAGGGTAGCTGACGTTCAGATGCTCCGCGCAACGGGATAGGCGTATCCAGGGGTGGCCAACCCGGCAGAATTGCTTCTCCCAAGGCCACGGCCAGGTCTGACAACGCATTTGTTAGTTTTGCTTCGGCTCAATCTCGACAGCGACATCGCGTCAGGAACCAGAGCATGGGCTTTTTGACAGCCAGGCTCGCTGCCACACCCGTTGCCGCGACGGGTCTCGCCGACAAAGCGCCGTGTTTCCAGCCGTTCGGTGCGAAATCACGGTGGGACCCGTTGTCGCTGTGTATCGTGTTGGTTGCCCTAGCCCTTGTACTGTGCACTTTCCGCGACTACGGCGTCACCTGGGACGAGGATGTCCACAATTGGTACGGTAATTTCGTTCTCGACTATTACCTGTCCTTTTTCGGTGACAAGACTGCGCTGCACTGGCAGGACCTCTATAACTACGGCGCCGTGTTCGATATGCTGGCAGCGGCGTTGAACCGTGTCTCCCCGATCGGCGTGTATGAGACCCGGCATCTGCTGAACGGTTTGGTGGGAATCCTCGGGCTGATCGGCTGCTGGAAGCTGGGCCGTGTGGTGGCCGGCCCCCGCGCCGGCTTTATTGCGTCTCTGCTATTGATTTCGACCCCGAATTACTACGGGCAGATGTTCAATAATCCAAAGGACATACCGTTCGCAGTCGGGATCGTATGGAGCACCTATTACCTGATCCGAATCGTGCCGACACTGCCCCGGCCCCCTTTGGGGACGCTGGTCAAACTCGGTGCGGCGATTGGTATGACGATGGGTGTGAGGATCGGCGGGCTGTTGCTGATGTGCTATTTGAGCCTCCTGCTGGCGCTGGACGGGACTTGGCGCACCGTTGCAGCCAACCGGTTCGGCGCGTTGGGCGGCACGGCTTGGGTCAGTTTCTGGCGAGTTCTCGTCCCGGTCGTAGGGGTTGCCTATCCGGTCATGTTGTTGTTCTGGCCGTGGGCGCAGACCGACCCAATCGAGAATCCGTTGCGCGCCCTTGCCTTTTTCTCGCATCAAACTTTCCCGTTTTACACGTTGTTCGACGGCCAGTTTGTGCCGGCGAGCGACCTGCCATGGACTTATCTGCCGACTTATATCGCCCTCGCGCTGCCGGAGCTCGTTCTCGTCCTGTTATTTGCCATCCCAGTTGCAGCCGTGGTCGCGCTTTGGCGCGGTAATTTCCGCTTGAGCCGAGAGGAGGCGCTCGCGAGCTTCGTCCTCGGCATCGGGATCGTCTTCCCGGTCGCGTATGCCATAGTCATCAAGGCCGTGTTGTTCGACGGCATGCGCCATTTCATCTTTATACTGCCGCTGATCGCCGTTGCTGCGGCCGTTGCCGCAGATCGGGGTCTCGATCTGTTGTCGCGGTTCCCGTACCGACGGCCGGTCTGGGGCGTGCTCGCTCTTTATGGCTGCGCGCATATTTCGATTATGGCCGGGTTGCATCCCGATCAATATGTTTACTACAATGCCTTCGTCGGCGGGGTCGAGGGGGCCCAGCACAAATTCAAGCTCGATTATTGGGCCAACTCTTATGCCGAGGCGGTGCAGGGGCTCGAAGACTATTTGCGCACCGAGTATGATGCAGATTTCGAAGAGCACGAATTTACGGTCGCCGTTTGTGGGCCGCCGATCTCAGCGGACTATTATTTCCCTCCGAATTTTCGGTTTGTTCGCGATCGCACCGGTGCGGATTTTTTTATCGCCTTCACGAAGGACGACTGCCAACGATCACTGCCTGGCCGGCCGATTTATCGGGTCGAGAGGATGGGTGCGCTCCTGTCTCTGGTCCTGGATCGGCGCGATATCGTCGCGGGGCAACGGGCCGCGAAGCAGGCCTCGGCGGCGTCCCTTTCGAGGCCGATCCCCGGATCGCCGCCGCCGTTGAATTTGCACCCATCGCCGTAGAATAGGTCTCGCGTGAAACCTTCCGAGTACGACAAGCTCGATCGGGTTGAAGACCGGATGTGGTGGTTCGCCGCCATGCACGCGAACCTGTTGATGGCGGCGCAGCGATCGGCGCTCGATGAGCCCGATCTGCCACTCCTGGATGCTGGTTGCGGGACCGGAGGATTTCTCGCGCGCTTGGCTGTGAAATATTGCGGGAAACCGGTAATTGGACTGGATCTCGACCTTCAGGCCTGCACGCGTGCGGCTATCAAGAGCGACCGGCCAGTCTGTGCAGGCTCGGTCAACGACCTGCCGTTTGCCAATGATGCTCTCGCCGCCATCTTCAGCGCGGATGTCTTATGCCACGAAGGGGTCGACGAAACTCGTGCTCTGCGGCAATTTCATCGCTGTCTGTCCCAAAACGGTCGGCTGATCCTCAATCTACCGGCCTATCGCTGGATGCTGTCGCGGCACGATATGGCGGTTAGCAACACTCGGCGCTATACGACGACAGGTCTTCGCCGCCTGCTGACGGCTGTTGGGTTCCGTCTGGTCTATATCTCCTACTGGAACGCGGTGCTGTTTCCGCTGATGGTCGTCACCCGCAAGCTTTTTCCCGAGGACCATGGGATGATCAGTGACGTCAAACTGTACCCTCGGTCGGTGGACATGCTTTGCCGAGCCGCGACGGCGTTCGAAACCGCGCTACTGCGCCGTGGCATCGGATTACCCTTCGGCGGCTCGATTCTCGCAATCGCTCTAAAGCGAGGCAGCGAGCGTGACTGAAAATTCCCAGACGATTCCGAAAACCGCCCCGTCCGGTCTTGCGCTCTCGATCGTGGTCCCGGTCTACAATGGCGCCGGCAGTATCACCGAGCTGGTTCGCGCGCTAGAGGAGCTGCGGATCGAGGGCGGACACGAGATCATCCTCGTCAATGACGGTAGTCCTGACGACAGCCTCGATGTATGCTACGCTCTGGTCGACACCGCCAGTGTGCCCATTACATTGATCAAGCTCGCAAGAAACTATGGAGAGCACAACGCCGTTATGGCGGGGCTGCGCCATGCGAGCGGGGCGCATGTAATTACAATGGACGACGACCTGCAGAACCCCCCGGAGGAGGTCGACCGACTACTCGCCTTTGCTCAAGGTAGCGGAAAGGAGGTGATCTATACCTTCTACGATGATAAGCAGCACCCGATCTGGCGGAACCTCGGGAGCCGCTTTACCAACCGGGTGGCCGATTTCGTGCTCGAAAAACCGAGGGGTCTCTATCTCTCCAGCTTCCGCTGTATGAGTGCTTTTGTCGTGCGCGAGATCACTCGATATGAGGGGCCCTTCCCCTATGTGGATGGGCTGATCCTCCAGGTGACCCACGATATCGATCGGCTGATGGTGCGGCATCTGCCGCGCGCGGCGGGGCGCAGCAATTACACCTTGCGCCGGCTCCTGCGGCTGTGGGCGAGCATGTTCGTCAATTTTTCGGTGATGCCGCTGCGAGTCAGCACAATAACCGGGTTTGTCCTGAGCGGACTGGGAGCTTTGGCCGGCGCGATGGTCATAGCCGAGGCGCTGACTTCGTCCCCTCCGGCCGGCTGGGCTTCGTTGATGGCGGCGGTGCTGCTGCTTTCCGGCGTGCAGCTGGTGATACTCGGCATCGTCGGCGAATATCTCGGCCGGCTCTATCTGACGGCCAACGGAAAGCCGCAATCGGTGATCAGGGAGGTGCGGCGCAGCCAATTCCCGCGCGCCGCCGAGGCACGACCGCCGGTTTGGCTACGCGAGAGCGCAGGAAAATGATGTCGGTCTATTACACAAGTCTCGTGACGGCGATATTGCTCGGCACTGTCGGGCAGATCGCGCTGAAATCGGCGGCCGAAGGTTCACCAACGGTCATTGCACAATTCCTCAATCCGCTTACGATGGTCGGGCTCGCAGTCTATATCGTGGCTGCCCTTTGCTACATCCTGGCTATTAAGAAAATCCCGATATCGATCGCCTTTCCTTCGGTTGCGGCGAGCTACGCGGTGGTCGCGGTGCTGGCGCACATATTATGGAACGAGCCTCTCGGATGGCCGCAGCTGGCGGGCATCGTTTTGATCGGCAGCGGCGTGTTGCTGATTTATCAGCACTGAAGCTTGGCTCAGGCGAAAAAACGGCGAATCTCGGCGATGACCCGATCTACCGCCTCGTCAGAAATCTGCGGATAAATCGGCAGGCTCAGAATTTGGGGTGCGGCGCGCTCAGTCACGCCGAGACCCAATGGACCGCAGGCGAGACGGCCGCCGTAGGCCGGCTGTTGGTGCACCGGGACCGGATAATGAATTCCGCTGCCGATTCCGGCAGCTTGCAAGGCCCCTCGCAACGCATCGCGCTCGGCCAGCCGGATCACATACTGATGGAAAACATGCGTCGTTTCTGGCCGGCGGGCCGGAAGCGCCAACGACAGCTCGCTGAGACCCGTATTATAACGGTCCGCCACGACTTGCCGACGAGCATTGTCAGCCTCCAATGACCTGAGCTTGACGCCGAGGATGGCGGCCTGGATCGGGTCGAGACGGGAATTGATACCAGTGCGCGCACTGATGTACCGCTCGCGCCAGCCGTATTCCCGAATTTCGCGCAGCGCCAGCGCGAGCGCGGGATCGTTCGTAACGACCATGCCGCCGTCACCGAGCGCGCCGAGGTTCTTTGTCGGATAAAAGCTGAAGCAGGCAATATCGCCAAATGATCCCACCGCCCTGCCGCGATAGAGGGCGCCATGGCTTTGGGCGCAATCCTCGATCAGCCGCAAGCCATATGCCCGGGCGATCTCGGCGAGGGCAGACAACTCGGCCGGCTGGCCGTAAATGTGCACCGGCAGGATTGCCGCCGGCCGGCCGGCCGGCGGCGACCGCAAGATACGCAGGAGCTCGCGTGGAGCCATCGTGTAGGTACCCGGCTCCACGTCGACCAGCACTGGCGTGGCCCCGGCCCGCTCCATCGCAGCAATAGTTGCAACCGCAGTGTGGGACACGCTGAAGACGAGGTCCCCAGAGCCGATCCCGCATGCGCGCAATGCGATCTCGATGGCATCCGTCCCGCTGGCGACGCCGATCGCGTGCGCAACCCCGACGAAACCCGCAAACGCGGACTCGAAAACTTCGACTTCTCTGCCAAGAACATAAACGCCGCCGTCGAGAACGCGAGCGATAGCGGCGTCGATAGCGCTCCGTTGAGCGAGGTACCCCGCGCGGGGGTCGGTCTGCGGGATTGCAACAGCCGGTCGGTTGGTGGTCATGGGCCGTTAGATATAGCTCGCCAGATTTCTGCGGTAGTATTCGAGGGAGCGGCTCAAACCTTGGGCGATACCGACGCGGGGACGCCAGCCGGACAAGCCGCGAAAACGTTGGTCGTCGATCAAAAAATCTCCAACATCGATGCGCTTGCGCTCTGGCGGAAACTCCCGGATGTCGTACGTCCCGCCGCCATTCGCTTCGATCATCGCTTCTGCCAGGGCCGTCAGGCTGACCGGGTCGCCGCCGCCCACATTAAGCGCCAATCCTTCCGCCTCCGTCGTGAGCCCGGCCGAGAGGAATGCGTCGGCAGCGTCATCGACATACAATAGGTCGCGGCGCTGCTCGCCGCCCCATACCTCGAACGGCTCGCCTTCGATGACCCGGCGAAGCCAAATACCGAGGAAGGTCTGGCGGGCATCCTTGATGCGCATTCCGGGCCCGTAGACATTGGTCAGCCGCAGCGAGCGCGTCTTGATGCCGTAGACATCGCGATACAATAGGTGATAGGCCTCGCCCGCCATCTTGTTGACCCCGTTCACGTCGACCGGGTGCAGCGGGTGGCGTTCATCGACCGGCAGATATTCCGGCCGTCCGTAAATCTGCCGTGTCCCGGCATGCACGATCGCGATCCCGGGATTGACCGCCCGACACGCTTCCAACAGCTGCAGTTGCGCCGTGCAGTTGATCGCGAGGTCATCTTCCGGCGACGACATCGAATCGAGATGACTGGTCTGCGCCGCCAGGTTGAAGAGAAAGTCCTGGCCGGCTAGCAGATGCGGCAAGGCAAATCCGCCGCGGATATCGGCTATATTGACTGTCAGCCGATCACGGATATCGGCGATATTGGCGAGATTGCCGCCATAATCCGGGATCATGCTGTCCACGAGCAATACCTGAGCACCCAGCGAGACGAGGCGCCGAGCGATCGCGGAGCCGATCAAGCCCAGTCCACCGGTGATCATCGCCCGAGCGCCGGCATAAGCATCGAAAGGCGGATCAGGGTTTCGAGCCATTCTTCCCCGCTCGGAAGTCAATGGATCCCCCCGCGTGTTCAGCAAGCCAGCTCGATGCCGACCCGCTCGGCGACAGTTGATAACGCCGCCGGGCTATCGGCTATTCCGGATCCCCAGGTGAATTCCGGTCCCTGTTTTTGTACGGAATATACAGGCACGTCTATTCTGTTCACCCCCGCGAAAGCGGGGGTCCAGGGGAAACTGCTGCAGCTTTCGCCCCTGGATTCCCGCTTTCGCGCCGGGGCTGTCCGGGGAGCCGTAGTTGGTTGTTGTGTCTTGATATCGGACAACCAAAAGGTTGGCATGCAACCTTCTGCCGATATCGTGAAGTCCCGCTCGGGCGTGGGAGACGAGGCGCCGCTGGCTGTTTTGCTGTTCTGCAGCGAATTATCAGCCATCGATCTCCCGTTCCCGGCGGAGATCCTCAACCGCCCTCGGTTCGGCGACCGAAAGAACAGCGTGGCGCTGGCTGTTTCGCCGCTGTTTTCCGCTGTTCTCGGCGGAGAAATGAAGGGTCGCGCAGATCGCATGATCGCCAGAAACAATTTTGGTAAGGATATAATACGGGCGGGATCGTTGTCAATTTGATAAATGCATAGCTAGCACCAAGCCGCAAACCATCCCTGAGTGTCCGACCTGAAATCAAGCGAGCCATCCCAATCCCCTACCGTCGCCCCCGCGAAACCGGGGGCAAGGGTACCGCTGAGGCCCTGGAGCCCTGGGTTCCGGCTTTCGAGCCTGTGATGAAATCTCATACCTTGTCATTCCGGGGCGGGGGCGCAGCCCGCGAGCCCGGAACCCAGGAGCACGGGCCTATCAAAGCCTGGAAAAAGCTGGTGTTCCTGGGTTCCGGGCCTGGCCCTTCGCGCCATCCCGGAATGCCATTCGTCGGCATCACCTCCAAGGGATTTTCCTTTTTTCCTGAAATGACGTCAGACACTAAGACCATCCCCAAATCGCATACGATATGCCGTAGGGACGGGTGACCAAGTCGGCGCCTTTAATCATTCCCGGTCACCGCGCATTCGGGAGGCGGGGCGGAAAGCGTAGCGCCTCAAAGCCGCCGTTCATCGAGTTCCCCGGGTACCACCCAGACGACGTTAGTAGCGTGCGCCTGGGCCGGCATTCGTTTCGCTCGCCGCCGCCGAAACACGGTGTAATCTGTGTAAATAATTACGATAGATGCCGGAAGACGACCTGACGGCCCCTCCCGACGGCGTCGGGGGCCAAGGGGCCGCTACAAAATCCCGGGACCGTTGGAGGATTGGGCGCCGCCACTTCAGTCGTTATTCCCGCGAAGCTTGTCCCAGCGCAGGCGGGGAGCGGGAATTCGGTCTTTTGGCGGGCTGCAGATCCCGGCTTGCCTCGCGGCGACGAAATTGAGAGTTGCTGCGCACGTGGCATTCTGCTGCACCCTGTTAAGGTAAAATCCCGGTGCGACCGCTACCAGAGGGTCCTGTGTGGTGCTCGACGCGATCGAGGCGGGTGATCCCTCGGAAGCCGGCAACGACTTGTAAGGAAAGCCGACATCCCGCCGGATGACCGAGCCGGCTCTCGACCCGCCGCCCTCGTCACTTTGTGAGAAGACCCCTGTGCTCACCACTGGTTCAGTGCCCGCCCAGCTCCGGTAATCGGCCGTGGCCTCCTGTCCTTCTGACCATCGGCGTCTTGTCGTTTGGTGCCAAGCTCTCGGAGCGCAATAAGAAGCGCCGCTGTCCACTTGCAGCTCTTATCCCACAAGCAGCATGATGCGATGCTTCGGACACGTCCGAGCCGCCACACGGATTATCCGATAGCGATGGCTCTAACGTCGTCGCGGAGCTGTCACCGGTCTGGAGTGTCACGCCCCATTGGCTGGCAACCTGCTGGACGTAAGTCGTCGTATTCGCTGAGCTGTAATACCTGCCGCCCGCCGTGCAGGCGGATTGCAAAATGGCCATGCACCGTGCCCCGGCGATTGCGGTTTCTTGAAGGGCTTGCTCTGTCCATAGCAGACGGCCGAACTCGACGGTGCCGAACAGCAATCCCAGAATGGCCGGCGCTACTAGGGCAAATTCGATCGCCGCGGTGCCGCCGCACGCCTGCCCGACGGTCTGCAGAGCGCGAAGCCTCACTTTGTCTCCACCAATGCGCTGCGGCTGATCTGGCCGTTCTGGGCAAACCCGAAGGCCGGAAACAAGGGCGAGACGCTTCGGCTGGCGGTGATGGTCACGAACTGACCGACGCCGCCGCCGCCGGTGCAGGAACTGCCGCCGTGGTGCTAAGACCACTGCGTTCGTCCGTAAGCCATTAAATCTACTCAACTTTCTCGGCACAATCTCGCTTGTGTGTCGGGTGTGACTGGCTGATTGCGGTTCGGAGCTTATCGGAGAAGCCGGCTCGACCTTCACGACTTTGCCGGTTTTTACTTATCAGTAATGATTTCTCTTTATCATAAAGGCAAATGTTTGACTTGGCCATTCGCGGAGGGTGGCTTCACCTTGGAGGACAAATACGTCCCAAGAATATGTGCACCTTCTGGTAAATCCGGCCGCGGTGTTTCGATGAAATTCTTTCGACCGTTCCTACGCAATCAAGAGGGCATCACCGCCATCGAATTCGCGTTTGTCGGACCGCCGTTTCTGCTGCTGTTGGCGGCGATTTTTGAACTCGGCCTGAACTCTACCACTCAATCGCTACTGGATGGCGCGGCACGTGACGCGGCCCGGCTCATCCGCACGGGCCAAGCTCAGTCGCAGAGCAGCCCGATCACCGCATTCCAGAGTCTCCTCTGCTCAGAGGTGAGCTCTCTTATTAGCGCATCGGACTGTGCTAGCAACATTGTCTTTGAGGTGCAGGTTTTTTCCAGTTTCGGCACCGTCGGATTCACGCCTTGCACTCAGACCGCCAGCCAGACCGGGAGCGGAACGGTTTGCTCTTTCTCTCCGGGGACTGGCGGTAATATTGTCGGCGTTCAAGTCAGCTATCCGCGCCCCTTTATAATCCCTTGGGTCGGAGCCTGCCTGAGCGGCGGCACTTGCTGGGCCGGCCTAGGCACCGCCAATGGGAACAACCCCGGCACTGGTAGTGTCACCTTGACAAGCACTGTTATCTTTCAGAACGAACCGTTCTCGTGAATCGGTCAGGTTGGATAATGCGGAGCAGGAACCTCCAGCATGATCAGTCTGGTCTTGCAGCAGTTGAGTTCGTGCTCATTCTTCCGATTATGCTGCTCCTGTTCCTCGGCAGTTTCGAGACTACCAACCTAGTCCTCGCCTATATGAAACTCGAGGCGTCGGCAGAGACGGCGACAGATTTGGTTGCGCAGACCAGAGTTAATACGGTTCTCCAGAGCACGGACTTTACCAACATCACAAATGCGGCCAAACAGGTTCTATCACCTCTTCCGACGAGCGGGACTCTGCTGAAGATCGCCTTTGCGAGCGTGACTTACAACACCGGCAGCGCAGTTATCGACTGGCACACCGAGGTTAACAGTGCAACCCCCATCACGACGGGGACCATACCGAACAATGTTAGTCTCGCAAATCTTGGCAATCAGACAAACGGCTCAACGGACAGTGTAATCATCGTGACACTGACATACAGCTACAGCTCGCCGTTCACTTACGTGCTGAGCTCGTCTTACACCTTGACCGAATCGGCCTTCAACCGTCCCCGTTACATGAACTGTGTGCCGACTTACTTGAACTCCGGCAGTGTATGCCCGTAGGAGGCCAGAGGGATGATCAAGAAGAAACGAGGCAACTTATGATTACGGCCGTCATCACAGCCTTGCGTCAACTCGCCGACAGACGCGAAGGGGCCATAGCAATCATATTCGCCCTCTGTGCCATTCCCGCCATCATCGCCGGCGGCATGGCCATCGATGTCGGGCGAGCCTATATGGTGAAAATGCGGCTGGGCGCTGCGCTCGATGCCGCGGCATTGGCGGTCGGGTCGGAAACCAACCTGACTTCGACCCAGTTGACAACAGCGCTGAACAATTATTTCACGGCCAACTTCCCGTCAACGGCGCTTGGCACCAACGTAACAGTCACGCCAGTGCCAGCGAATGCGGATATGACTGCATCGACGGTAAACTTCCAAGCCCAAGCAAGCGTACCGATGACCTTCATGCAGCTCGTTGGAGTTAGCAGCATCACCGTCTCGGTCTCCGCCCAAACCAAGAAGACCGTTGGTCTGGAAGTGGCGGTCGTTCTCGACAATACCGGCTCGATGCTGTGTGGCGCCAACGACGGTAGCGACTCGGCCTGCAGCCCCGATGTGGTGGCTTCGGACACGAGCTGCACGAATTCGAGTAACAATAGTCGCATCTGTACCCTGATCAACGCTGCGACCTCCTTCGTCAACACGCTGACGAGCGCGATCAGCAGTTCGCAGCAGCTCTATCTGAGCATCGTCCCTTACGTGACGACCGTCAATGTCGGCGACAGCTTCTGCACGAGCGCGACGAGCTGCAGCAATGTCACGACGACTGGCAGCAATTTTACCGACCTGCGGGGCAATATCATGCCGGTGATCCCGATCACTGGGAATACGACTAGCGGCAGCAGCACGATTTCCACCATCTCGGCGACAAATATTGCCGCCATTCAGCCGGGGATGTATATATACGGACACGGCATTCCGAACGGCGCGACGGTGAACAGCGTCAGTAGTTCGTCGATCACGATTTCCTCGAACGCGACCTTGACCTTTACTGGAAACTCGCTGGCGGTTGGACCCAACAGCGGAAACACCAGCACCCCTTTCACGGACCCCACGACTTGCCCGACTACGGGCACTTGGACGACCAGCAGCAAGACGGTGAACCCGGTAGCTAACACCGCCAGCACCTGCGTAGTAGCCGGGATGGTTGTCACCAGCACCAGCAGCGGCATCCCCACCTTGCCCGCCACCACGGTCTCGTCGATCAGCGGTAGCACGGTGACGCTATCGGCGACCCCGACCGTGGCACATTCCGGCGCGCCGATGACCTTCAGCCTGGCTGGAAACACGACGAGCAGCTCCCCGACGATCACCAATCTGAAGGGAACCACCACGAGCCTCAACAGCATCGTCGTCGGCATGGGAATTTCCGGAACCGGAATACCTGCCAATGCCTATGTCACCTCGATCAATACCTCCACACTCCAGCTCACGATGTCAGCCAACGCGACGTCCACGAATACCGCCGACATCGTAACGCTTACCAATCTCGGCGCGACGACAACGGCTGGGTCGACGACAGTCAGCAACGTTTCCTTTTTTTCGACGCCCCCGACCGTCGGGCAGATCATCGTCGGCAACGGCATCCCGGCGAACACGACGATAACCGCTGCGCCCAGCACGGCAGCTCAATACGCGGCCGGCACAGGCTCGCTTACGATCTCACAAAATGCTACGACACCGAGCAATTTCTCCAGCGCCTCGGGTAATTGTTGCAACACCACGCTGGTTGCATTCACGCCGCTCACCTATGATTCTGCATACAACACGGCAAGCCCGGCGGGCTCCTCTACCACGACTAATTGGGGCGGCTGCGTGATCGAACCGACCAGCTCGGGCGAGAATGCCTCTGGCACCGGTGTGCTCAGCGTGTCGGGCAACCCAGACACGTCCGAGCCCACGAGCGGGACGAGCTGGTATCCCTACTACTGGGTGAAGGATTCGGCGAACAGCTGGGCGAGTGGGAGCGTGTCGCGGCAGGACACCACAACCGAGATCCAGGGCCACGAGATCTCGGATTGGCTCGCGCAGGACGGGCCCAACCAGGGCTGCCCGGTTTCCTTATTGCCGCTGACCGACGTGACCAATTCGACCGGCAAGACGGCAGTCCTGAACAAGATCAGCAGCATGTGGCCGCGCGATGCAGGCGGCACCCAGGTCCATGTCGGGATGACCTGGGGCTGGCGCACCTTGTCGACAACTGGCCCGTTCACTGCCGTCAACGGTCATCCACTGAGCTACACTGACGCCACCACCACCGGTTGGAAGAAGGTCGTCGTGCTGATGACCGACGGCGAAGAGGAATGGCCGGCAACAGACAATATGACCGGGCTCGGCCAGATCGGCGACGGCAAAATCGGTACAACCAACACCTCCACAGCCGTGACCAATTTGGGAACCCGGTTGTCGACCGTCTGCACCAACATGGCGTCAGATAATATCATCATTTATAGCATCGGCCTCGGAAGTGGGGGGTCCAGCAACACCGCTCTGCAGAACTGTGCGGCAAATGGCGGGTTTTACGCGGCCGCCACCCCGAGTAATCTAACATCGGTGTTCAACAATATTGCGAAGTCCATGATAGCTCTACGTCTGGCTCAATAGCGGGATTGTTTACCGGAAAGACTCGTCCAACCGGGTCAAAGCGCCGTCCTCCTCCACAAGCAGTGGCGTCCAAGCGGGAGTCAGCTCTGACCGATGAACCGGAGCAGCGATTTCCTCATACAAACGTCGCGCGTCGGCGGCGGGCCCGCGGCGTATGCCCAGGCCGAGCAGCCGGACACTTCGGCGGAAAGCGCCTTGCGGCACGGCAATCGTGTCACCAATCCGAACCATGTGATTGGCCTTTCTTATCGTAGCCTGGTTGACCGTGATTGCCCCCGCGGTGCAGAGGCGCGCGGCGAGGGAGCGGCTCTTGACCAAGCGGGCAAACCACAGCCACTGATCCAGCCGCCGGCTTTCCGCCGCGGATATGCTGTGGTCACTCTTCACGCGAGCTTCAGTTCCCGCAGCTTGGCAAACGGGTGACCGTCCCCAACCGGTCCACGCCGGCGGCCGGTCCTTTTGGCATCTCGCTGGCGCTGCGACCGGGCAATAAAAGTCTCCTTGCCATTGTAGATTACAGCACGATAGCCGAGGGTCGCGACGAGCCCACGCAGCTTCGATTGTTCGACACCGGCTATCGCTGCGAGCTCCGGCTCCGGCGTGAAGGGTCCGCGGCGCGCCAACCGCCTGGCCGCGGCGGCGAGCCGCTCCAATCGGTCGGGGCGCAGCGCGAGCCCGTCCAGTACGCGCAAGCCGATAGCCGCGTAAAGTGAGGGCGGCAGCCCTGGATCGACTTCGATGGGCTTGGCAAGACGACGTGCCGACGGCAGTCTCGGCACCGCGCGGCCTTGCCATACCCCCCAGAGAAGCGCCCGAAAGCGCATCGTATCGGCGCGCAGCAGCGGCTCGAAATAAACGCTTTCGCCGCCGAAGCGGACACCCACCCGGCTCAATGCCTTTCTGTCTGCCGGCGCCAGGGCGGCGACTTGGTCCGCAACGTCGGGGGCGGGCAAGCACCCGAGCGCGCCGACCAGCTGGTACACGAGCCCCCGCCCGACACCGCCGAGCGGCAATGCCTGCGCGGCAAAAAGCGGGGCCAGCCGGCGCTCGATGTCCTTGCGCAGAAATTCCTGAAGGCGTCGCCGCACCTTTTCGCGGGCCTCTCCCTCGAGGAAGTCGCCGGCAAGCGGCTCCGCCCGCGGCGCCACCAGCTTTTCTCCGGCTACCATTCGGCCGACCACTGCGCCCCGCCACCGCAGCTCCCCGTCGCCGCCGATTGCGAAGGCTTCGTCGGAATCGGTGGCTAAAAGCCGCGTCCGGGCGGCGACCTCGCCGCGGAGAATGCGGCTGGCGGCCGCGACCAGCATCCGCATCTCCACGCCGTCGACCGAATCGGGAACAAAGCGCAAACCGTCGATCCGGCCGATATAGGCGCCCTCGACGAGAACCTCGCCTGCCTTGGATACGGCGGCCGTCAGATCGCCTTCGGATGCCAGCTGGCGGACCAGGAACGCAGATCGCCGGTCGACAAAGCGCTGCGTGATGCTTTCATGCAGCGCGTCGGAAAGCCGATCCTCGATACTGCGCGCGCGCTCCTGCCACTCCGCTGAATCCTCGACCCAGTCGGCGCGATGGGTGATGTAGGTCCAGGTGCGGATGTGCGCGATGCGGGCCATCAAAGTGTCGATGTCGCCATCGACACGGTCGAGGCTCGCCATCTGCTCGGCAACCCAGGCGATCGGAAGCCGCTCCTCTGGTCCGGCGAGGTGGAGGAAGCAATGGGAGAGCAGCCGAGTGTGGCTCTCGCTCATGATTTTGCGAAAATCGGGGATCTGGCACACTTCCCAAAGCAGCCGAACCGCACCGGGATGGGTGGCCAGTCCGCCAATGTCCGGGTTTCGCGCGAGGGCTTGCAGGGCGCGGTGGTCGTCCGCTTCGCGGGCCTGGACGAGACCGGGCAGCAACGGCCGCTCGTCCAAGCTCTTCAACAACGCGGCGGTCGATCCGAAGCTCAGGCGGTTGTTGCGCCAGTTCAGCCGGGTCAGCGGCTCGAAGCGATGGGTTTCAATTGCTTCGACAATTTCCGGCTCGAGCAAACCCTGCTCGGCGGTAGTGCCGAACGTGCCGTCACTCATGTGCCGCCCGGCGCGGCCGGCAATCTGAGCGATCTCGGCTGCACTCAGCCGCCGTGGGCCGCGCCCGTCGAATTTTCCCGTCCGGGCAAAGGCGACGTGGTCGAGGTCCATGTTCAGTCCCATCCCGATCGCATCGGTGGCGACGAGGTAGTCGACCTCACCGGCTTGGAACATCCCGACCTGCGCGTTGCGCGCCCGTGGGCTCAGTGCCCCGAGAACCACCGCAGTGCCGCCCCGCTGGCGACGGATCAGTTCGGCAAGGGAGAACACGTCCGAGATGGCAAAGGCGACCACCGCGCTGCGCGGCGGTAGTCGCGTCACCTTCTTGTAGCCGGTATACGACAGAATCGAGAAGCGCGGCCGGCTCGCATACTCAACCCCAGGAACGAGGCGCCGCATCAGTGGCTTTATCGTATCGGCCCCGAGGAACATCGTTTCTTGCAGCCCGCGGGCGTGCAAGAGCCGCGCGGTAAAGACATGGCCGCGCTCGGGATCGGCGCATAGCTGAATTTCATCGACCGCCAGAAAATCGACCTGGCGATCGAGCGGCATCGATTCGACCGTGCAGACAAAATAGGACGGGTTCGGCGGCAGGATCTTCTCTTCGCCGGTGATCAGGGCGACCGAGCGTGCTCCTCTCAGCTTGACGACCCGATCGTAATTCTCACGTGCGAGCAGCCGCAGCGGGAACCCGATCATGCCGCTGCGATGGCCGAGCATCCGCTCGATGGCAAGATGGGTCTTGCCGGTGTTGGTCGGCCCGAGGACCGCGACGAGCCGCGGAGCGGGGCGGAGCATGGCCATGCCCTAAAGGTATCGGGTGGAATCACCCCTAGGGCAAGGGCAAACCGCCCAAAATCGGCGGTGCGATGCTGCGCATGAGGGGAGGGCTAAGCTTGCGCGGCCTTTGATTAACCGGTGGTTAGGGAGATTCTGCTCAACTCGACATACCACGACAGAATTTGGCGGCGGATGAGGGCTCTCGAGGAAGACGATGGGATGCTGCTAGAGAGGTACTGCTCCGAACTGGGGAACTTAGCGGTACACCGCTACTCCAGCCTCGCTCTCCTGGAGGCGAAACAGCAGGCCGAAAAGGCCGCCTCTGTTGCGCATGAAGCGATGTTGAAGGCAAAGGCAGCCGACCGCGCCAAAAGCAACTTCCTTGCGAATATGGCCCACGAGCTGCGCACCCCACTAAATGCGATTATCGGCTTTTCAGAAGTCATGAAGCTCGATCAAGCCCGGATGCGCGGGAGTTATCCAGAATATGCCGGATATATTCATGACGCGGGTACTGGTTTACTTGATATAATCAACGGTATTCTCGATATCGCCCGAATTGAAGCTGGTCATGTCGCGCTTCAGGAAGATTTCATTACGCTTGGCCAGCTGGTTAGGTCCTCTATCAACACTATAAGACCGATTGCTCAGCGAAAATTTATAACAATTGATTGCAACATCCAAAAGCCGTCGACGATGATTTACGTCGATGCGACTAAATTCAAGCAGGTAACGTTAAATCTGTTATCCAATTCCGTTAAATTCACTAAACCGCGCGGTAGTATTCAGGTCGATTCAGAGCGCCACAAGAACGGGGATCTGGTGCTCTCGATCAGCGATACGGGAATCGGCATCCCTCCCGAGGAGATCGAAAGAATTTTCCAACCCTTCGAGCAAATCGCAGATCATCTGACCCGCGAACATGAGGGTACCGGCCTCGGATTGCCAATCGCAAAGGCCTTGATGGAACTTCACGATGGGGAGTTGGTTCTGAGCAGCCAACCAGGTACGGGAACGACGGCGAGACTTCGGCTGCCCGGGGACCGAGTGCGAAGTGCCGCAGCCACTGTCGCCGCGCAAGACACCACCGGCTATCCACCAGCCGCATGAGGGCGAGGCCATTCCCGACACCAATCCTAGCAGGTTTGTAAACATGGACGGCTGCACACCGCTATGTGAAGAACTGCATTTAGGGCGCGTAATTGCGGTGTCGGCTTGTCAAGCGGTCGCATTACTCGAAAGATCGCATGTCTCAGACTTAGATCGCGATCCGCCGCTCGAGATGGGCACCCTGGTCAAGATGCGGACGCGGGTCTCGATCGCTTATGGCATGGTGACAGGCCTCAGGGTACCGCTTCCTAGTTTGGAGGCTTCCGATAAGGATCTGAGACTTGTCGAACTCGAGCTTGTCGGCGAGATTCGAGACACCGACGCCGTCGCCGACTTTCAGCGTGGACTATCTGCCTATCCGGCGCTTGACGAGCCGGTCTATCTCGCCTCGGCACAAGACGTCGCCCAGGTTTATGCCCGCCCCAAGGTGGTTGCGACGCCGGTCGGCACAATTCACCAGAACGGCGCGGTACCGGCCTATATCCTGGTCGATGAGCTGTTCGGCAAGCATTTCGGCATTGTCGGCACCACGGGATCGGGAAAATCCTGTGGGCTCGCGACCGTGCTCAGGGCCGTGATCGATCAAAGCCCGAACGCTCACGTCGTATTGTTGGATCCTCACAATGAATACGCCCGAGCCTTTGGCGATCGTGCTATAGTACTCAGCCCAGGCGCTGGCTTGCATCTACCGTACTGGTTATTCAATTTTGAAGAATTAACAGAAATCGTAATCGGGCCAGATCGCAACGCAGAGCAAATTAAAGTACTTGGAGAAGCAATACTCGCTTCTAAGAATTCTTATTTCACCAAGGCCGGTCTGGACAAATTCGGAACAGTGGACACACCGGCTCCCTATCGTATGTCGGACGTGCTTCGCGCACTAGACACGGCGATGGGCAGTCTCAACCGGCCCGACGGCATTCCCTCCTATCAAACCGTCAAGGCAAGGATCGTCGCCCTTCAGAATGATGCTCGTTACGGATTTGTGTTTGGCAGTCGATTGACGATGCGTGACGAACTCACCGAGATTCTGGGCCAGCTTTTTCGAATCCCGGTAGCCGGTCAGCCGGTTACCATCCTCGATCTTTCCGGCATCCCATCGGAGGTGGTCAATGTGGTCGTCTCCGTGCTCTGCCGGCTCACCTTTGACTTCGCAGTCTGGAACGAAACGCCGGTTCCGCTGACGATCGTTTGCGAAGAGGCCCACCGCTACGCCTCACGTGATAAGCAGCTGGGTTTCGAGGCGGCAAAGCGCGCGCTGTTCCGAATCGCTAAGGAGGGCCGGAAATACGGGGTGTCCTTATGCGTGGTTACTCAGCGGCCTTCTGATCTGGCCCCGGTCTGCTCTCGGAATGCAATACCATCTTCGCCTTTCGGATGACCGCTCAGGAGGATCAGGAGATCGTCCGACGCGCTCTTCCCGAGGCCTCGCATGGGCTGATGAACTTCTTGTCGGCCCTACGCAACGGGGAGGCGATCGCGGTCGGTGAGGGCGTGTCGATGCCGATGCGGATATGTTTTACACCTCCACCCGACGAGTGCCGGCCGAAGAGCGCCACCGCATGTTTCGCGAGCGGATGGTCGAACGAGGTAGACGGCTCGGTTGTAGAGCACACAGTCGAGCGTTGGCGGCGCGGCATGCGATAACCAGCCTCGCCGTCGATTGCCGACGGTCTTGTACAGCAAAGAATTTCGCCACATATCCTCAGGCGCGTTCCCGGCAACCTTTGACGGCAGCGATGACCCAGGAAACAAGAAGCTTCCAGGCGGAAGTCAGCCGCCTGCTCGAAATTGTCGCGCACTCGCTTTATAGCGAGAAGGAGATCTTCCTGCGCGAGCTGATCTCTAACGCTTCGGATGCTTGCGACCGGCTGCGTTACGCCGCGCTGACCGAGCCGGCGCTGGCCGAAGGCGACACCGAATACCGCGTCACGCTCACCGCCGATAAACCCGCCCGGACCCTTACGATCGCCGACAACGGCATCGGCATGAACCGCGAGGAGCTGATCGACAACCTCGGCACGATCGCCCGCTCCGGTACCGCCGCTTTCGTGAATCAGCTATCGGGCGACGCGCGCAAGGATATGAGCCTGATCGGACAATTCGGGGTGGGCTTTTATTCTGCCTTCATGGTCGCCGAAAAAGTCGAGGTCCTGAGCCGCAAGGCGGGCGAAAGCCAAGGTTGGCGCTGGGTGTCGGACGGCGGGGGCGAGTTCACGGTCGAGCCGCTCCCCGATGCCGCACGCGGCGCCAGGATTATCGTTCATTTGCGCGAGGGCGAGGATGAATATCTCGACCCGGCAAGGCTGCGGCGGATCGTCAAGACCTATTCGGACCATATCGGGTTACCCATCATCCTGAAGGAAGACTCCAAGGAGGAGACCATCAACACCGCGTCGGCGCTGTGGACCCGGCCACGGTCGGAAATCACCGCCGAGCAATACAAGGAGTTTTACCACCACGTCGGCCACAGCTTCGACGACCCCTGGCTGACTTTGCACAACAAGGCAGAGGGCGTTCTCGAATACACGAACCTTCTGTTTGTACCGTCGACCAAACCGTTCGATTTATTCGATCCGGAGCGCAAAAGCCGGATCAAGCTGTATGTCAGACGGGTGTTTATCACCGATGAGGCGACCGATCTCTTGCCGGCCTACCTGCGGTTCATGCGCGGCATTGTCGACAGTGAGGACCTGCCGCTCAACGTCAGCCGTGAGATGCTGCAATCCAACCCGATGGTCGCGCGAATTCGCCAGCAGCTAACGAGGCGAATTTTGAGCGAGCTCGCGAAAAAAGCCGCCGAAGCGACAGACGAATACACCAAATTCTGGGATAACTTCGGAGCCGTGCTCAAGGAAGGTCTCTACGAGGACCGCGATCATCGCGAGGAATTACTGGGACTTGCTCGGTTTCGGTCGACGACCCGTGACCAGCTGGTTTCGCTCGACGATTATGTTGACGCGATGAAACCGGGGCAGGACGCTATCTACACGATTCACGGCGATAATCTCGACGTTATCAAAAAGAGCCCGCAACTCGAAGGTTTTCGGGCGCGCGGAGTCGAGGTCCTGCTGATGACGGACCCGATCGACGAGTTCTGGGTCACGACAATCGGTCGTTACAAGGAGAAGCCGCTCAAATCGGCAACCCGCGGGGGTATCGATCTCGACAAGATACCGCTATCCGAAGCTCCTGAGGAGAAGGGTCCCGAGCCTCCGGCGAAACTTGCCAGCCTGATTGCGATTTTCAAGCTGGCGCTCGGCGAGGCGGTCAAGGACGTGCGCAGTTCCGAGCGTCTGACCGACAGCGCCGTCTGCCTCGTCGCCGACGAGGGTGATATGGACATGCACCTCGAACGGCTGCTGAAACAGCATCGTCAGCTCGACAATGCTTCCCGACGCATTCTGGAGGTCAACCCACGGCACAAGCTGATCGAGCGGCTGGCCGCGAGCGTCGGTGAGCCTGGCGCATCAGACCAGCTGTCGGAATTTGCCTGGCTGCTTCTGGATCAGGCGCGGATCGTCGAAGGCGAGCAACTCCCGGACCCGCCCGCTTTCGCCCGCCGCCTCGCCATGCTGCTCGAGCGGGGTTTGCCGCAAGCGGCATAACGGCCGTTGCGCGCCTTCGTTTTGGGCCTGTGGATGTGGTTCGCTGTTGAAGAGGCTAGCGACGGGAATGGCTATTCGGGAAAGGGTGGGACAGTTCCCTCAGGGACCGGGACCTGGAAGACGTTGAGCGTGTTGCCGATAAGAGTGTAGTAGCCGATGATCCCGATTACCTCGGTCAGGCCGGTTTCACCCAGTATCGTAATCGCCTCGTTGAAAGTCGCGTCTGAGAGGCGCCGCGTCTTGAACAGGTCGGTGCAGACGCGATAAACAAGCGCTTCGTCTTTCTGATCAAAGCTCGGCGTCTCGTCACGGCGGATCGCTTCGATCGCCGCAGCACGGACACCGGCCTTCTCGGCTAAGGAACGTCTGAATAAGGGGCTGGAACTTGAATAAGGAGGCATGGCGATTTGCTCGGTGAGTACGAAACGGGTCTATTGGGCGGCGTTGATGCCGTATTGGGGCGGCTGCACGGTTGCCGGCCTGGTTGCAGACACATTACGCGCTTTGGCAGCCTAATAGCTGCCGGCGCACCATGAACAGATTGGCCAGGGCGCAGGTCACCAGCAGGCGATGGGTGTTCTTCTTCAGCCCGCGATAGCGCACCTTGGCAAAGCCGAACACCCGCTTGATGACCCCGATCGCATGTTCGACCCGGGCCCGCACTTTGGACTTGGTGCGGTTTTTCGCCCGCTCCACCTCATCGACAACACCGCGGTGGCGGTAGCGGCGATTGGTGAAATCTCGGGCCTTGGGCGCGTGCTCCCGGATCACCGCCCGCTGGCCGCGATAGGCCTGATCACCCCATACCCGGGTCTCTCGCCCGTGCAGCAGTTCGGGCAGCACCGTGCTGTCGGCGACATTGGCCGGCGTCGCCACCACGGCGTGGATCAGCTTGGTTCGGCTGTCGATCCCGAAATGCGCCTTCATCCCGAAATACCATTGGTTGCCCTTCTTGGTCTGATGCATCTCGGGGTCGCGCGCCTTGTCGGCGTTCTTGGTCGACGATGGCGCATTGATGATTGTCGCATCGACAATCGTGCCAGTGGCCACCTTCAGCCCCTTCGTTGCCAAATGCCGCTGCACCTCGTCGAACAGCTTCTGCCCCAGATCGTGAGCTTCGAGCAGGTGACGGAAGCGGCACACCGTCGTCTCGTCAGGCGCCGGCTCGCGGCCAAGATCGATTTCCACAAAACGCCGCATCGCCAGCGAATCGTAAAGCGCTTCTTCCACCGCCGGGTCCGACAGATTGAACCATTGCTGCAGGAAATAGATGCGCAGCATCCGTTCCACACCGACCGGCGGGCGGCCATTGCCCGGCTTCGGATAGAACGGCTCAATCAGCGCGCACAGCGCCGACCACGGCACAACGCGCTCCATCTCGGCAAGAAACCCAGCCCGCCGCGTCGTCTTGGCGTAGCGCTCAAACCCCACTGCCGCCAGCGTCAGCTGTTTCATTCCCCAACCCGATACAGCAATCCACCCCACCACCAGTATACCACATCACTGCAGCCGACTTACGCAGAGGTTCCCTAAAGGCGCATGCGCGTACCACTCGTACTGCGCGCGCCAGAACTGGGCAGTGGTGATAATCGCAAGCTCGGAAAGCCGGTCCGGCAACGAGGTTCCCCACCGCAAATGCTCACTTAGCTTTGCCGCGTGCTCACATATTTCGGGAGCGCGGATCAACAATTGGAACGGCCCGCCGAACCGGCCACGCCGCCCAGAGACAATCAAATCGTGTACGCGACGCTGGGCGGATGTCATCTCCGCAGGCGTAATATCGCGATACCGGGCCATTTTTCCTCCTACCGGCCAAGAACAACGCATGTCGGCAAAGCCAAAAGCGGGCTGGAAGCCAATCTATCCTCGGGACTGGAGGGAGGGTAGAGCCTTTGTGCCCCGAAAACGCGCCACCGCCGCATTCATCTGGCTGAGAGCCTGCATCGGGCTTGCCTTGCTCCTCTCGGCGAGTTGCTCTCGAATTCCCGCCGGTCTCGGCCGTCGATTTTTCGCCGATTCCGACGGGAAGTGCGCGTATCTGGTTTTATCGGGTTTATGACCCGACAGAGAGCAAGGGACGACCCTACATTTACATGAACGGAGCGATCGTCGGGATTTCCGAGCAAGGCTACGCGATTTATCGCGATGTTCTCGCCGGGCTGTACCATGTCTCGGTCGAGAGCTATGGACGCGATCTCCTTCAATTCCGAGACGTTGCGCTCGTCCCCGGACAGCAAGCATATGTGAAGATTCTATCTCTGCGGAGCTGGGTGGAATTGGGGCGGAACTTTAGTCGTGACACGTTTTATGTTCTGATCGTTCCGCCCCTTTTTGCGCAAGCGGAAATTTCCCGCTACCCGTTTCTGGCTGCCGCCGCGCCGTAGCGCGCTGTGGCAAGCGGCTCCCCTACGGAGGTTACGGCGAATTAATCCGCCTGAAAGCCGCCTGTCACCTCGCACACCCAATTGTCGGGCAGTCCGCTCTCGCTGGTTGCAGTTCGCGGCCCGCCGGGCATCCCGCACGACAGGAGGACCAATTGGTGGAAGTCAGAGAAGACAATGGGCGCCGGCCCTGGCTGCGCAAGAGCCGGGCCGCGGCGCTCGGCTTCGGTCTGGGCGCGACACTCGCGCTCTCACCCTTCGTATGGGCCGAAAACCCGGCAGGAAACGCTGCGGGAGATACGATGACCTCTCCGATGGCGCTGATGCAGCATCAGAGCTTCGCGCCGCTGGTCAAAAAAGTTTCTCCTGCAGTGGTGAACATCTCGGTTACCCAGAGCGCGGGTTCCGATACAATGACGGAAGAGCCTGAACAGGGTTCACCCGACTTTCCCAACTCGCCATTCGACGAATTCCTGCGCCGCTTTTTTGATCAACAGAGCCCCAACGGCCAGCGTCATCTTTTTCCGCAAATACCGGGTGGCCAGGCCCGTCGGATCGCGCTCGGTTCCGGATTCATCATCGATCCGTCCGGCTACGTGGTGACCAACAGTCACGTGGTGGGCGACGCCGGCAAGGTCGAAGTCACGTTGCAGGATGACAGCAAATACACGGCGAAAATCATTGGTCGCGATCCCAAGACCGATATCGCGCTGCTAAAGATCAAAGCCGACAAGCCGCTGCCCTATGTGACGTTCGGCGACAGCAGCACGGCTCAGGTAGGCGACTGGGTCATGGCGGTCGGCAATCCCTTTGGGCTCGGCGGGACCGTAACCACCGGGATCATTTCGGCACGGGGGCGGGACATCCATTCCGGTCCGTTCGATGATTTCCTGCAGATCGATGCGCCAATAAACCGCGGGAATTCAGGCGGACCGACGTTCAATCTGGAAGGCCAGGTAATCGGCATCAATACCGCTATCTATTCGCCCAATGGCGGCAGCGTCGGGATCGGCTTTGCCGTGCCGTCAAACTTGGCGAAAGCCGTAGTGGCGCAACTGGAGGAGCACGGCAAGGTGAGCCGCGGCTGGCTCGGCGTGCAAATCCAGGAAGTGACGCCGGCTATAGCCTCGAGCCTGGGATTGCAGGGCGAGCACGGAGCGCTTGTTGCTGCCGTTACCCCCGACAGCCCTGGAGCAAAGGCCGGCCTCAAACAGGGCGACGTGATCTTGACGTTCAACGGCAACGAAGTGAGCCACCTTCGCGACCTGCCCCGGCAGGTGGCCGAAACCGCACCCGACACGGGTGTGAAGATGAAGGTCTGGCGCAACGGGCAGACGGTAGAGCTTCGGGCGACTCTGGGTGAACTCCCCAACAGCGAGCAGGTGGCCTCGGCGACAGATGGTGGTCAACAGGACGAGTTCAGCTCGCACGGATGCGATGGGGATGCATCTCGCACCGCTGAACAGCCAGCTCCGGCGGGAGCTGCACACTGGAAAAGACGTGCAGGGCGTCGTCATCACCCGGGTAGACCCCGGCAGCGCCGCCGCCGAGGTGGGGTTGAGCGAGGGGGACGTCGTGGTTGCGATCGACCAACAGCCGGTTAAAACCCCGCAGGAGGCAGCAGCGAAATTGAAGGAAGCCGCCGCCTCACCCAAGAAGAGTGCTCTGCTACTGCTCAATCGTCGCGGGGTGACACAATATGTCGGCGTGAACCTGAGCGCAAATCAGGGCTAAACAGTTACGCACCCGACCCTGCCGCCCCTCCTCTGAACGGCTTCTCTCCAGAGGAGGGGTAGGGGCGTTGATCGAGGACGGTCGACTGTTCAGCGAGGACGCCAACTTGGAGCCGAGTACCCACTTGTATCCCGCGCCGATAATGGCACGCGAGCCTCGAGACGCTCCAGTTCGATTCGTGTTCGGGCACCGGCTCGCAGCAACCGATCCGTCGCCTCCCGGAGCTCAGCGCGGCTCTCTATGGTATCGTCCGCTAAGGCAGCATCGAACGCTGCGAGGAACGCTGAGATGTCGCCATCGACTCGTTCGCGCAATGCTCGATCTATGAAAGTGCCGCCATCTCTTCCTTTGCGCGACTCGGCCATAGAGTGGGCAGCTCCGCCGTTATTGGCTACTGCATTGGGAGCGGGGTGATGCCGCGCCGAGTGCTGGGTAGACCCTTGTTGTTGGTCCCCCACCGACCGAATCGCCGGAGCATCGGCCATATTGGCGATGTGCCCGCCATGGTGCGGAGTTTCCATAGGTTGAGCATTGTTGTGCGCCAGCGAGAGGTGCAGCGTCCGGCGGGCCTCCCCGGATTGGGGCTGTGGGCCGACTGTGCCAAGAACGCCTGCCGAATTCCCGGTGTCTAAGGGCGCGACCTGAGCCGACGCCACCATATCCCGCTTGGCTGGACGCCCTGGAACCTCCGTCACGGCAATTTCAACTTCTACTTGGGACGCTCCCGCCGTCCCCTTCGACGCAGACTCTGGTCCGGCGGATACTGATTTGGGATCCGAGCTATCCTTCGGATCGGAGGCTTGCGCCGTGGGAGGGAGCACGGCCGCTTCGCCGACTTCCGGCGCACCATTTGTAAATTCGCTGGCCGGCATATCGGTCGGGTGCCCTTTTACCAGTTGCGGTTCCGGCGATTTGATCCCGCTCTGCTCCGTGTCCTCCGCAGTCGCATCGCGCGCGCGGCTTCGGCTTAAGATATAGCTGATCGCTGGTGGCGAGCAGTCATAGGTCCGAGCAATACTCGCCAGGGTTTCACCAGCTTCATATCTTTTGATGATCGAGGGCCAGTCCTGTTGGGGTATTTTTCCTCTTTTACTTGATCTCTCCATGTCGCGACCTTTTGCTACAGCTCTTATTTGTCTGTTGTTAGTGAGAAATTCAAAAATCCTCTGCAGCGGTGTCAAATCGACACCGCTGATTACCATGGGCTGATAAATCGACGGCCAGAGTGACGATTGCAGCTGAGCGGCACCCGCTCAGACCTCACGGGAGCACCGAAACCCGAGCCCTTGATTTGGAACCTTTACTTTATCGCCTGCACAGTGAACGGGGAAGAGGGATTCTTCGTTCCGGAGCGCTTCTTACAGCGACCTGCATCGCACATTCAGCGTTCTGGCGGTCCGATCAGATTCGGACGATTTTGCCAGGGTTCAGAATACCGTTGGGATCGAGCGCCATCTTTATCGTGCGCATGACGCTGACCGCTTCGCCATGCTCAGCGATCAGGAAGTCCATTTTGCCATAACCGATCCCATGTTCACCCGTGCTGGTCCCCTCCATCGCAAGGGCACGATTGACCATGCGCTCGTTGAGCCGGTTAGCCTCCGCCAACTCCTCCGGGCGATTCGGGTCGAGCATAAAGACGAGGTGAAAATTGCCGTCCCCGACATGCCCCACCAAAGCATAGGGAATCGGCGATTGCGCGAGGTCGCGCTTGGTCTCGCTAATGCATTCTGCAAGCCGCGAGATCGGCACGCAGACATCGGTCGCAAGGCCCTTGGACCCGGGGCGAAGCGCCAATGCCGCGTAATAAGCGTCATGCCGCGCCTGCCACAGCTTGGAACGTTGCTCGGGCGTGGTCGCCCAGCGGAAATCATCGCCACCAAATTCGCCGGCGATCGTCTTTACCGTCTCCGCCTGTTCCGCCACTCCGCTCGGCGTACCGTGGAATTCGAAGAAAAGCGTAGGGGCAACCTTATGATCGAGCTTCGAGTAGTTGTTGATAGCGGCCACTTGAATTTCATCGAGCAGCTCAATCCGAGCAACCGGTACACCGCTCTGAATCGTCAAGATCACCGTGTTGACCGCGTCTTCAATACTCGGAAACGCACAAACCGCGGCCGAAATAGCTTCGGGAATTCCGTAGAGCCGAACTGTCAGCTCGGTAATAATCCCGAGCGTGCCTTCGGATCCAACGAACAGCCGGGTCAAGTCATAGCCCGCTGCCGACTTGCGAGCCCGCCGCGCAGTCCGAATGACCCTGCCATCGGCGAGCACCACGGTCATCGCCAACACATTCTCGCGCATCGTTCCGTACCGGACCGCGTTGGTTCCCGATGCACGCGTCGCGGCCATCCCGCCAAGCGAGGCATCGGCACCGGGATCAATCGGGAAAAACAGGCCGGTGTCGCGTAAGTTCTCGTTTAGCTGCTTGCGCGTAACACCTGCTTCGACAGTGGTGTCGAGATCTTGCGCGTTGATGCGCAAGATGCGATTCATCTCAGACATGTCGATGCTTATGCCGCCGGCCAGTGCGGCTACGTGCCCCTCGAGGGAGGTCCCCGCGCCGAATGCAATGACTGGCGTCTTATATTCGGCGCAGAGCTTGACGATTGCCGACACCTCGTCGGTGCTGTGGGCAAATGCGACGGCATCAGGGGCATGCGGCGCATGGTAAGATTTTGTCTTTGCCGTGGTGCGCGCAGACCGCTGCGGAAGTAGAAAGCCGAGCACCGAGCAGCTCCCGTAACGAGGCGAGTAGCGATCCATCTAGCGGGGAATGGCGAGGTGCGGCAGATGCGGACATGACGGCAGCCGATTTCCGGGAGCTGGTTCCAGAAGTTCTTAATTACTCCGGGGGGATGCATCACCGCAACGGCTACGACGCGGCCGTCCGTCGCGGGAACATCGGAACCGGCCCGGACGGTTCCGTTACTCTAATCCGTGGCAGCCCTCATTGAGCAACTAGCGGAGAGACACTACGTGTCCAGGGGTTACAAGGCTCGGAGGTCGTGATGGCGCTGGCGGCGGTCACCCTCGACGACAAGTACGTGCTAGAGAGGGGACGGGTCTACCTGACCGGGACCCAGGCACTGGTGCGGCTACCCATGATGCAGCGCCAGCGCGATGCCGCGGCCAGCCTCAACACGGCCTGTTTCACCTCCGGGTATCGCGGTTCGCCTTTGGGCGGTCTTGACCAGGGCCTGTGGGGGGCCCGGCGGTTTCTCGAGCGCAACCACATACGCTTTCAGCCGGCGATCAACGAAGAACTCGGCGCGACGGCGGTTTGGGGCAGTCAGCAGATCGGGTTGTTCCCGGGAGCCAAATATGACGGCGTCTTCGCCCTGTGGTACGGCAAGGGACCCGGGGTCGACCGCAGTGGCGACGCCTTAAAGCACGGCAACGCCGCCGGTTCGGCGCAGCATGGCGGAGTGCTTCTCCTTGCCGGCGACGACCACACCTGCAAATCGTCGACTCTGCCCCATCAGTCCGAATACGCCTTTATGGACGCCTGCATTCCGGTGCTAAACCCGTCGGGAGTGCAGGAAATCCTCGATCTCGGCCTCTATGGCTGGGCGATGTCGCGCTACTCCGGGTGTTGGGTAGCCTTTAAGACGATCGCCGAGACTGTCGATAGCTCGGCCTCGGTCGAGATCGGTCCGGAGCGCATCGAAATCGTGCTCCCCGACGATTTCGAGATGCCGACCGGCGGATTGAATATTCGCTGGCCCGATCAGCCTCTCGATCAGGAATTCCGCCTGCATAAATACAAGCTCTACGCGGCGTTGGCTTTCGCGCGCGCCAATCGGCTAGACCGAATTGTCATCGACAGTCCCCGGCCGCGCTTCGGTATCGTCACTACCGGCAAATCCTACCTTGATGTGCGCCAAGCGCTCGACGATCTCGGGATTGACGACGCGCATGCGGCGGAGATCGGCTTCCGCCTGTACAAGGTTGCGATGGCCTGGCCGCTGGAACGCGAGGGCATCCGTCAGTTTGCCGAGGGGCTCGAGGAAATCCTCGTCGTCGAGGAAAAACGCGCCGTCATCGAGAATCAGTTCAAGGAGCAACTCTACAATTGGCGTGAAGACGTCCGGCCGCGCGTCATCGGCAAGTTCGACGAAAACCGCAACTGGATATTGCCGTCGAACGGCGAGCTGACACCGGCTCAGATCGCCCGCGTCATCGCGCAGCGCATTTCCCGCTTTCACACGTCGCCGCGGATTGCCGAACGGCTCGCCTTTCTCGAGGCGAAGGAACAGCAGCTGGGCGGCAATATCGTGCCGTTCAGCCGTACGCCCTATTTCTGCTCGGGCTGCCCGCATAATACCTCCACCAAAGTTCCGGAGGGCAGCCGCGCGCTCGCGGGCATAGGCTGCCATTATCTCTCTCAATTTATGGATCGGTCGACTGCGACTTTTACCCAGATGGGTGGAGAGGGGGCGCCCTGGATCGGTCAGGCGCCGTTCACGGAGACGCAGCATATATTCGCGAATCTCGGGGACGGCACTTACACCCATTCGGGTGTGCTGGCGGTACGCGCGGCCGTCGCCGCCAACGTCAACATCACCTACAAACTGCTGTTCAACGACGCCGTGGCTATGACCGGCGGGCAGCCGATCGACGGCGGTTTGACCGTGCCGGTGCTGACCCGTCAACTTGCCGCCGAGGGAGTGCGCCGGATCGTCGTGGTAACCGACGAGCCGGACAAATATGCGCCGGGCGTCGAATTCGCACCGGGCGCGGTCGTGCGCCATCGCGACGATCTCGACGCGGTTCAGCGCGAGCTGCGGGATATCGAGGGCGTGACTGCCATTGTCTACGATCAGACCTGCGCCGCCGAGAAGCGCCGCCGCCGCAAGCGCGGCCGCTTTCCCGACCCCGCCAAGCGGGTCTTTATCAACGATCTGGTCTGCGAGGGTTGCGGGGATTGCTCAAACGAGTTCGAACTGCCTGTCGGTGGTTCCGGTCGAGACCGAGTTCGGCCGCAAACGCGAAATCGATCAGTCGAGCTGCAACAAGGATTATTCCTGCGTCAAAGGCTTCTGTCCGAGCTTCGTCACCGTGCACGGTGGCGCGCTGAAGCTACGCAAAGCGGGCGATCTCGGGGAGGACGAGCTGGCGCCGCTGCCGGAGCCAGATCACCCGGATCTCGAAGAACCCTACGGCATTCTCGTTACCGGAGTCGGTGGAACCGGCGTTGTCACGATTGGTGCGCTCCTCGGGATGGCCGCCCATCTCGAAGGAAAGGGCTGCACGATCCTCGACATGACCGGCCTCGCCCAGAAGGGTGGCGCAGTCTACAGTCACGTGCGGATCGCTCGCAGACCGGAGGAGATCCACGCGGTGCGCATTGCCGCCGGCGGCGCGCGACTGCTCCTGGGCTGCGATCTCGTGGTCGCGGCGAGCGCCGACGCCTTATCAAAGCTGCAGCCCGGCCAGAGCCGCGCGATCGTCAACAGCCACGAGACCATCACCGGCGACTTCACACGACACCCCGATCTCACATTTCCCAGCCGAGAGCTGCAGCGCAGCATTGCCGAAGCAACTGGAGCGAATAATACCGAATTCATCGAAGCCACCCGCGTCGCCACCGGCCTCTTCGGAGATTCGATCGCGAGCAATCTTTTCATGCTCGGCTTTGCCTACCAGCGCGGCGCTGTCCCCTTGTCCGCCGCCGCTCTCGAGCGGGCGATCGAATTAAACGGAGTTGCCGTCGAATTCAACCAACGCTCCTTCCGTTGGGGACGGCGCGCCGCCGTCGATCCGGCCCTTGTCGACGCGCGCGCGACATCTGGTGGCGCGGTGCCGGAGACTCACCGTCGTTCCGAAACTCTCGAACAAGTGATCGATCGCCGCGTGGCGTTCCTGACCGAGTACCAGAATGCCGCCTATGCGGCCCGCTATGCCTCCGCTGTCCAGCGTATCCGAGAAGCAGAGGCTAATTGTACGGGCGAGACGGCTCTGACGGATGTGGTTGCGCGCGCCTTGTTCAAGCTGATGGCATACAAAGACGAATACGAGGTCGCCCGGCTATACACGGAGACCGATTTCCTCGAGCGGCTCGCCGATCGCTTTGAAGGGCCCTACGAGCTGCACTTCCATCTGGCCCCGCCGCTGCTTGCCGACTGCGATCCCGAAAGCGGGCATCTGCGCAAACGCATCTACGGACCCTGGATGATCTCCGTTTTCCGCATCCTGGCAAAACTCCGACGGTTGCGCGGCACGCCCCTCGACATCTTTGGCCGCAGCGAAGAACGGCGAACCGAGCGCCGCCTGATCGGAGAATACGAGGCTGTGCTCGAGGAAATTGTCAGCCGTTTGTCCACCGCCAACTATACGATCGCAGTCGAGCTCGCCGCGTTGCCCCACGAAATCCGCGGCTTCGGCCATGTCAAACAGGCCAACTTGACCCGTGCCAAGGCAAAAGAAACCGCGCTCTTGACCCGCTTCCGCTCGCCTTCCCCCGCTCAGGCTCTTGCGGCGGAATAATCAGCAGCGGTCGCTGCTCACTCAGCCTGTTTCCAACGGGAGTGCGACAAAGCGGGAGTTGCCCTCGCGCTCGACGCGGACAAGTACGTTCTTGCGTCCGTTCTTTTTGGCAGCGGCAGCTTTCTGCTGCACCTCCTCGGGGGCCGCTACCGCCTCGTGTCCCACGGCAATCACGAGGTCTCCCGGACGCAAGGCCTGCGCGGCCGCCGGACTGTTTTGCGGGACCTCCGTGATGACGACTCCCTTCGCCGTCTCGGGCAATGAAAACTGCTTTCGCAGCTCGGGGGATAGCTTGCTGAGTTTGAGACCCAAGGCGTCGATGCTCGCGGGCGGTTTCGGTTTTTCCGGTTCCGGCTGAGGCGGCGCCGGGCGGTTTAGGCTCAATGCCGCGGTCTTGAGATCGACTTCGTGTTCCTTGCCGTCGCGCCACATCGTAACCTTGACAGGGGTGTCGGGCGGCGTATCGGCGACCAGCCGAGGCAACTGTCGGCTGCGATCGATCTGCTTGCCGTCGTAAGAGAGGATAACGTCTCCCGGCTGCAGCTTTGCTTGCGCTGCAGGGCTTGACGGATCGACTGCCGCGATCATCGCTCCGCGGGCCTTGTCGAGCCCGACCGCGTCGGCAATCTCATCGGTGACGGGCTGGATACGCGCGCCGATCCAGCCGCGTTCTACTTTGCCGGTCGCTTTCAGCTGTTCAACAATTGGCCGGGCCAAAGCCGAGGGTATCGCAAATCCGATACCGATCGAACCACCGGAAGGCGAAAAGATCGCCGTGTTGATGCCGATGACCTCACCGGCAAGATTGAACATGGGGCCACCGGAATTGCCGCGGTTGATCGAGGCGTCCGTCTGCAAAAAGTCATCGTAAGGTCCGGAATGGATGTCCCGCGCCGTGGCGGAGATGATGCCGGCTGTTACCGTGCCGCCCAGACCAAACGGGTTGCCGATCGCCAGCACCCAGTCGCCAACTTTCGCCTTTGTCGAATCCCCCCAGGTGGCCGCCGCCAATGGTGTTTTCGGCTCGACCTTGAGAAGGGCGAGATCGGTCACCGTGTCCCGCCCGATGACCTCGGCCTGTAATGTCGTGTCATCGGCGAACGTTACGGTAATTTGCTCGGCATTGGCGATCACATGGTTGTTGGTGACGACGATCCCCGATGGATCGATGATGAATCCAGAACCGAGTGACGCAGCCCGCGGCGCAGGAGGATTTGGCCCGCCTGGAGCCCCCTTCTCGCCGAAGAAATCACGAAAGAATTCATCGAGCGGTGATCCCGGCGGCAGTTGTGCATCGGGCGTCCCCTTTGCCGGTGCCGCTGCTGTGGTCGCCTGGGTCGTTGAAACGTTGACGACCACACTTCCCAGCCGCGCCGCGAGTTGCGAAAAAATTTCCGAAAAGGGGGTTTCCGGCCCCTCGGCTCCGCTCGGCAGCGGCGCGCCCAACAGCAGCGTCAGCAAAACAGCACGGATGGCGGCCCGGGCGCCGAAATAAGCCAAGACATAACTCCTTTTCTGACGAGCGCCACCCCCGCACTCTTCCGCGTCCGATATGCGGGAGTTTCGGGACGGGCTGTCGCGGAGGGGATATGCAATCGCCGCCGGCTGGTTGGCAAGACGGAACAGCAAGGTGAGCCATGATGACCCAACGGCCCATCCGAGGGGACCGATATCGACAAAGACAATTGGGTAGCGGTCTTCTATGTTCACATCTCTATAGAGACAAAGATGTCGCTGCCGGTGGGATCGAGTCGAAAAGCTGCACTCTTTGAGAGGACGAGGACGCCTAGATTACCTGTGCCAGCGATCTCCGGCGCGACATGGGTCCTGACTGAAGCGGAATTGGCATGGAGATGAATGCAAGGCGCCCCCGCAGCGCCAAGATCGTCGCAACACTTGGCCCATCGAGTTCGACGCCTCAGAGAATCCGCGAACTCTTTGAAGCGGGCGTAGACGTATTCCGGCTCAATTTCAGCCACGGGACGCACGAGGATCACCAAGCCCGTTTCGCAGCCATCCGCTCAATCGAAAGCGCGACGGGGCGCCCGATCGGCATTCTTGCTGATCTGCAGGGTCCAAAGCTGCGGCTCGGCACCTTCGCCGAGGGCCGGGTCGAGCTGGGGGCCGGCGATTGCTTTCGCCTCGACCTCGGCCAACAGCGCGGCGACTGCAGTCGTGCGCCATTGCCACATCCCGAAATTTTCGATGCGCTACGCCCGGGGACCGAGCTGCTCGTCGATGATGGCAAGGTTCGGCTTCGCGTTGAAACCTGCGGCGCGGACTTCGCTGACACGTTGTGCCTGGTCGGGGGAGCACTTTCTGACCGCAAGGGGGTAAATGTTCCGAATGCCGTGTTGCCGTTGTCCGCAGTCACTGACAAGGACCGCGCCGATCTCGCCTTCGCGCTCGAGCAAGGGGCCGATTGGATCGCTTTTTCCTTCGTGCAGCGTCCCGATGATGTGGCCGAGGGACGAAAGCTGGTAGCCGGGCGTGCCGGCGTCATGGTCAAACTCGAAAAGCCCTCGGCGATCCAGCGCCTGCCCGAGATCATCGAACTTGCCGATGGTTTGATGGTAGCGCGGGGCGATTTGGGTGTCGAGATGCCGCCGGAGGACGTGCCGAGCGTGCAGAAGGAGATAATCCACGCCTGCCGACTGGCCGGGAAGCCGGTGATAGTGGCGACACAAATGTTGGAATTGATGATTGGTTCGCCAGCGCCGACTCGCGCCGAGGCCTCCGACGTGGCGACCGCTGTCTACGAGGGGGCCGACGCGGTAATGCTGTCGGCCGAAACGGCTGCTGGACGATATCCTGTCGAGTCAGTTGCGATCATGGACCGCATTGCTTGCCGAGTACAAAGAGACCCGCTTTATCACTCGATCATGGAGAGCACGCGCATCGAGCACGAGCACACCGCGCCGGACGCGATCAGCGCCGCCGCCTGTCAAGTCGCAGCCCTGGTGGGCGCGGCGGCAATCGTTTCGTATACGACGTCGGGTGCGACTGCCTTGCGCGCGGCTCGCGAACGCCCCGAGGCCCCGATCCTGGTGCTGACCTCGAACCTCGGAACCGCCCGGCGGCTCGCGGTTTTGTGGGGCGCGCACTGCGTACACACCAGAGATGTCAAAAATTTCGGTGATATGGTGCAGCAGGCGGTGCGAATTGCTCGTCGCGAGAAGATTGCCGAACCCGGTCAACGAGTAGTTATCACAGCAGGCGTGCCGTTCGGCACCCCCGGCGCAACCAACATCCTCAGGATCGCTTGGGTCGACCGCTGATCCCTCGTACGCTGTTGACCGAATCAGTCGTGGAGCTTGATGGATCTTTCAGTCGTCATCCCGGTAAAGGACGAGGCGGCTAACGTGGCGCCGCTAGTCGCTGAGCTTCGCGCAGCGCTCGACGGCTTGCTTGCTTATGAGATCGTTTATGTTGATGACGGCAGCGAGGATGAGACCGCTGCCGCAGTCGCGCGGCTTCAAGCCGAGGCGCCGCATTTGCGCTTGCTGCGGCACAAAGGTAACTATGGGCAGAGTGCCGCCATCCGGAGCGGGGTGAGGGCGGCGCGCGCAACATGGGTCGCCACGCTCGACGGAGATGGCCAGAACGATCCTGCCGACATCCTGAAATTGTGGCGGATCGGACTTACCGCCCCCGAGGCGCCAGTGCTATTGATTGCCGGTTATCGCGAAAGCCGGCAGGACAGCTGGAGGAAGCGCTTTGCCTCCCAGATCGCTAACCGGGTACGGCGCCGAATGCTCGGAGACGACACGCCGGATACCGGCTGCGGTTTGAAGCTGTTCCCGCGCTCGCTTTTCCTGGACCTGCCGTATTTCGACCATATGCACCGATTCCTTCCGGCTCTCGTATTGCGCGAGGGGGGGACCGTGCGGTCGATCAGGGTCAACCATCGTCCGCGGCGAGGGGGTGCCTCGAAATACGGCATTTTCGACCGACTGGGGGTCGGCGTCGTCGATCTTTTTGGTGTGATTTGGCTGAAGCGCCGAGCTGCTCGGCCGCACCTCCTCGACGAGGTGTTGCCCGATACGAAAACCGCTTCGGCCCCTGCCAGCGTCCCGGTGCTGCGATGACGCCGAAGATTGGAGGAGCGGCGACGGCGGTTCCTTTAATGGGGTTACGCCGCGCGACGCGCCTCATGGTTCTCGGCCTCATCGCAACTGCTGCGATCGCAGCCTGGCACTGGAGGACGATTTTCGATCCGATTGCGATCACCACCGTGATCGGCCAGTATCCGGCAGCTCCGTTGGGGTTTTTAGCCGCCCATATCGCGGCAAGCCTGGTATTCATCCCGCGCACCCTGCTTGCCATTGTCGCCGGGCTGCTCTTCGGCACCGGATGGGGAATTGTGTGGGCCGAATTAGGTAGCGTAGCCGGCGCGGCGGCGGGCTTTCTGCTCGCGCGCTACATCAGTTCGGGGTTAATCGATTTCCAACGAGGCTCGCGCGTGAGGTCGCTATTGGAGTGGGTCGAGCGGGGCGGTTGGCGTGCCGTGGCATTATTGCGGCTGATCCCGATCATGCCCCATAGTGTTGCCAACTACGGGCTAGGCTTGACCGCCCTGCCGCTCGGCGCCTACGCCCTCGGATCGCTGATCGGCCAATTGCCTCTGACGATTGCCTATGTCGAGCTCGGTGCGGCAGGGAAACGGTTGCTGGCCGGCGGTACCGGCTGGATCGAGCCGACATTGATCGGTTTCGCCGCTCTTTCTCTATCGCTCCTGTTCTCCGCGTATTCCCGCCGGCGCTCCCGATGACCAGTCCGCAACGCCTTTGGCTCCGGACCTCCGGTGGCCCAGTCGAGAAGCTCGACTGTATGAACGATCGGAACTGGGGAACCGGCGGCGAGCTGGGTGATGCAGCCGATGTTGCCGGTTGCGACCAGGTCGGCCCGGGTGGCTGCGATGTTGGCCAGTTTGCGATCCCGCAGCGCGGCAGCCATCTTCGGCTGCAGAATGTTGTAAGTCCCCGCCGAGCCGCAGCAGAGGTGCCCTTCCGGCACGTCTAGCGGCTCAAACCCGGCCATTGCAAGGAGCTTCTTTGGCCCCTCGTGTATCCCCTGACCGTGTTGCATCGAGCAGGCGGAATGGTAGGCGACACGCCGATACCGCCCAGTAACGACGCCTGAACTTGCGCTAAGGCCGAGGGCCTCGACTACCTCGGTGACATCACGGGCGAGCGCAGCGATGCGCGCCCCCTTCTCCGCGTAGCCCTGATCCTCGCGCAGCATAAAGCCGTAATCCTTGACTGTGGTGCCACAGCCCGAGGCGTTGATCGCGATGGCGCCGAGCCCGGACGCCACGCGCTCGCGTTCCCAAGCATCGATGTTGGCGCGGGCGAGATCGAGAGCGGCGGCTTCCCGCCCGAGATGGTGGACGAGGGCCCCGCAACAGCCGCTGCCTTTAGCCACGACCACTTCGCAGCCATGTCGGGTCAGAAGCCGGATCGTCGCTTCGTTGATTTCAGGTGCCAGAACCCTTTGCGCGCATCCGGGCAGTAGCGCGGCGCGCATCCGCCGATTGCCCTCCGCGGAAAACACTTGCAACCGGTCCATTGGAGAGGCGGACGGCACCGAGCCGGGAGCAAGGGCTAACAACGGCGCGAGCCGCTTGGGTAGATACCCCTCCAGGGGCTTGGCAAGAGCGGCGCAGCGCAGCGCCAACCGGAGCAGCCGCGGCCGTGATAGCACCGTGCCGAGCACTCGCCGCATTCCCCTTTCTATCCACGGACGGCGGTAATATCGTTCGATCCACCGCCGCGCGTGGTCAATAAGGTGCATGTAGTGCACCCCCGACGGGCAAGTTGTCATGCAGGCTAAACAGGATAGACATCGGTCGATGTGCTTGACCGTATCGGCGGTGACCTTGCCGCTGGCGAGCATGTTCTTGACGAGGTAAATGCGCCCGCGCGGACTATCGAGCTCATCCCCGAGCAGGACATATGTCGGGCAGGTCGCGGTGCAAAACCCGCAGTGAGTGCAGGTTCGCAGCACCCTTTCGGATTGCGCCAAATCGGGATCGGCAAGCTGTTCGGGCGTGAAATCGGTCCGCACTGCTTCAAAACCCGTCGACCATGCGCCCGGGATTGAGAATCCGGCGCGGATCGAAGCCCTCCTTGATCCGACCGGCGAGCGCCGCCAGAGGCGGGGGCTGCGGTTCGAACACGGGGATCGAACGGCGCAGCTCGGGCGAACCTTTCATCAAAGTGGCGTGTCCGGTGCCGCGCCCGTCCGCCCCGCGGATCGCGTCTCGGATCACTGCTGCGCCACCGTCCTCGGCTCCTGCAATCGCCGCCCAAACGAGGCCGCCTGCCCAATCCAGATACCAACTGGTGTCGAGACGCCGCGCGATCGCCTCGCCCAGCTCGCCCCCCCGGCTGGGTGCGACCGAGACGCGCCAGATGGCGCGATCTCCGGACCCGGCGAGCGGCAGGACATCGCGGACCGCTCGCCAGAATGAGATGGAGGCTTCATCGTCGAGTGAACTGGCTTCACAATCCGATCCCAATTCGGTCAGGAGACGCTCGCGGCGGAATATAACTGAAGGGTGGGGACCTTCGAGGCGAAGCGCGGCGACGGCAGTCGACCCGGATAACGACATCAAACCGGCTGTCGCGGGGGCCGGTAGATAGACAGCGCCGGAAACCTCATGCGGCGAGGCGAGCGCTCGGTTTAGGGTTCGGACCGCAGTCAGGGCATTGAGCCCCCACAGCATTACAGTCGAGAGAGCTTCCGGTCGAGGCAGCACCTTTACCGTGACTTCCTCAAGCGCGGCGAGCGTCCCGAAGGAACCGGCCATCAGCTTGCAGAGATCGTAGCCCGTGACGTTTTTGACGACTTTGCCGCCTGCCTTGAAAACTTCACCCCGCCCGCTGACACCGCGAAACCCGAGGAAATGATCGCGTGCGGCGCCTGCCTTGATACGGCGAGGCCCCGAAAGATTGCAAGCTAACGCGCCGCCCAGGGTAGGCCGGCCAGCAATAGCTGCTGGCAGACCAAAGAGCGTCCCCAAATCTGGCGGCTCGAAAGCAATCATCTGCCGGGTCTCGGCAAGCGCGGCGTCGATTTCCTCGATCGGGGTTGCCGCACCGGCGCTCAGGACCAGCTCACTTGGTTGGTAGTCCCGAATTCCTGCAAGACGCGACAAATCCAACAGGCGTGGTAGCTGGAGGGGACGGCCGAGCCCACGCTTTGATCCGCCGGCGATCACTTCGAGCGGCTCTTCGACGACCAGCGCCTCGCCGATGGCATCGCGCAACTCGTCGAGATCGGCGGGGGCGAACCGTCTCATTACCCCCAATCGCTTCAAAAACGCGGCAGATCCGGGAACGGGAGCCGACCGGCGTGGACATGAACACGGCCGAGCTCGGCGCAGCGGTGCAGCTGTGGAAAGACCTTGCCCGGGTTGAGCAAGCCATCCGGATCGAAAGCGCATTTGAGGCGCTGCTGGTGCGCCAGGTCGCACTCGTCGAACATTGTTCCCATGAGGTCGCGCTTTTCGACGCCGACCCCGTGCTCACCGGTCAGCACGCCACCCACCTCGACGCAGAGCTTGAGGATATCGGCACCAAAGGCCTCGGCACGCTCGACCTCGCCAGGCTTGTTGGCGTCATAGAGAATAAGTGGATGGAGGTTGCCGTCGCCGGCATGGAAGACGTTCGCGACCGCGAGCCGGTACTGCTCCGACAGTGTCCGCATCCGTGCGAGGACCTCCGCGAGACGGGCGCGCGGGATCGTGCCGTCCATGCAGTAATAGTCGGGCGAGATCCGCCCGACCGCGGGAAAGGCAGCTTTGCGCCCGGACCAGAAGGCTAACCGCTCGGCGTCGTCTCGACTGGAGCGGATCGTTGTGGCGTTATGGTTGCAGGCGAGCGCTTCAACCTTGCCGATCAGATGATCGACCTCCGCAGGTGCGCCGTCCAGTTCGACGATGAGCAATGCCTCGACATCGAGGGGGTAGCCGACTTTGACAAAGGCCTCGGCCGCATGGATCGCCGGCCGGTCCATCATCTCCATACCGGCCGGGATGATCCCGGCGCCGATCACCTCGGCCACACAGTCGGCGGCATCCTCGGTTGTCTCGAAACCGACCAGCAATGCCCGCGCCGTGGTCGGTTTGGGGAGGATGCGCACGGTGACCTCGGTAATGACCCCAAGCAACCCCTCGGACCCGGTCATAACACCGAGCACATCATAATTCTCGGCGTCGAGGTGCTTGCCGCCAAGCCGGATGATCTCGCCATTCATCAGCGCCATTCTGATGCCGAGTATGTTGTTTGTCGTGAGCCCATACTTCAGGCAATGCACCCCGCCGGAATTCTCCGCGACATTGCCGCCGATCGTACACGCGATCTGGCTGGACGGATCTGGAGCATAGTAAAAGCCGGCGTGCTCGACGGCTTTGCTAATGGCCAGATTGGTGACACCGGGCTGAACGATGGCGCAACGGTTCTCGTAATCGATTTCGAGAATGCGATTGAACTTGGCCATACTTAGAAGGACGCCGTCAGCCAGCGGCAATGCTCCGCCGGAAAGCGAGGTGCCGGCGCCCCGCGGGACCACTTTGACGCCGATTTCCTTGCAATAGCGCAGCACCGCTGCGACCTGTTCAACGGTCGAGGGTAGCACGACGACAAGGGGGAGCTGGCGGTAGGCGGTCAGCCCGTCGCTCTCATAAACTCGCCGCTCGGCCTCGGAAGCGATGACGCCTTCACCCGGGACGATGCTGCGGAGCGCCTCCACGATGTCGGCGCTGCGCTCGATGAGCGCGGCGTCCGGCATCGGCATTCGCATCGCGGAAACCTCGAAGCTGCGCGGATTCCTGGCTTAGCCCTGTCGCGCCTTGTACCGCGGATTGGCCTTGTTGATGACGTAGACCCGTCCCTTACGGCGGACAATCCGGCAGCCCTTGTCGCGCTTCTTCAATGTCTTGAGTGAATTGACGATCTTCATATCCGTGCCCTCGTCAGGGCCGGAACATAGGGAGCAGCCCGGGATAAGTCAAATCCCGGAAACGCTACAGTGCCCGCCCGTTTGCGAGTTCCGTGGCTATGCTGTTAACCCGAAGCCGCCACAAAATCTCGGTCGCGGGGGCGCAGCTTGACCAAGTCGTTGCGGCCGGAGAGAAAGGATTTGATGTTGCGTGCCGCCTGACGCAGGCGTTGCCGGTTCTCGACCAGGGCGATACGGACGAACCCTTCGCCGTACTCGCCAAAGCCGATCCCTGGCGATACCGCCACATTGGCCTGTTCGAGCAACAGCTTGGAGAACCCGAGGCTGCCGATCGCGCGGAAGGCGGGCGGGATCGGTGCCCACGCGAACATCGTCGCGTCGGGTGTCGGTACCTCCCAGCCGGCTTGACGCAGCCCGTCGATGAAGACGTCGCGGCGCGCGCGGTAACGCTCGCGAATTTCAGTGATACAGTCCTGCGGTCCGTTGAGAGCCGCGGTCGCCGCGACCTGAATGGGTGTGAACGCGCCGTAGTCGAGATAAGATTTGACCCGCGTCAGCGCAGTGATCAATCGCGCATTGCCAACTGCGAACCCGATGCGCCACCCGGCCATCGAATAGGTCTTGCTCAACGAAGAAAACTCGACCGCGATATCCCGGGCTCCGGGCACCTCAAGGATCGAGGGCGGCGGCTTACCGTCGAAATAGATCTCTGCATAAGCGATGTCTGACAGCACGACAATGTCGTGCCGCCGGCAGAACGCCACGATCTCTTCATAGAAACCGAGGTCGACCGTCTGTGCCGTCGGATTGGCCGGAAAGTTGAGAACGATCGCAAGCGGCGCCGGCACGCTGTGCCTTACCGCCTTTTTTAGCTCGCCAAGAAAGTCGAATTCGGGACCCATCGGAACATGGCGTATCGAGGCGCCAGCCATGATGAAGCCGAAGGCGTGGATCGGATAGCAAGGGTTTGGGACAAGGACGATATCGCCGGGTGCGGTGATCGCCTGCGCCAGATTGGCCAGGCCCTCTTTCGATCCGAGCGTGACGATAACCTCGCGCTCGGGATCGAGTTCGACCCCGAAGCGCCGCGCGTAATAGCCGGCGCAAGCGCGTCGCAGCCCCGCAATGCCGCGCGACATGGAATAACCATGGGTCTTGGGATTCTGGACCGCTTCCACGAGCTTGGCCACGATATGAGACGGGGTCGGGCCGTCGGGATTTCCCATCCCGAGATCGATGACGTCCCGCCCGGCGGCTCGAGCTTGCGCCTTCAGCGCATTGACCTCGCTGAAGACGTAGGGGGGAAGGCGCCTTATGCGATAGAACTCGTCGGGCATGGTGTCTCGGCTGCGAGTGAACGGCCCTTTTTAAGTCCGCAAGCCGTATTTGGCGAGTGCTTTACCGTAGAGCGACAATTTGCTGTGGGCGTGAGGATCGGAGATTCCGTCAGGTTGAAGCGACAGGCCCGCGCCCCTGGCCGAGGAAATGTCTTCATGGACAAAAGCGAAGGTCGTCGCGCTCATTCTCGTAGTCCTCCATAGCGCGATGAAGGACGTTGTCGGACGGCAAAGCACGCAGGGCTTGTGAGATTTCTTTGAGTGTCGCTTCGTCGTAAGCGACCGGTTTGGGACACTTGCAGGAGGTGTCTCGCGTGACGGTGCAGCCGGTCGATACGAGAACCGCGACAATCGCCGCAGCGGCGATGCCCGGCTTCAACAATATCCGCATGCGTTGTCCCTATACCACGAGCCGGCAACCCTGAGCTGCTCCGATCGGCACCGTGGTTCCCTTTCGACTGACATGCCAGTTGTAAACCCGCCGACAAGTGTCAGAGCTGCGGTTGTTTCCACCAAGTGGCGAGATCGGCGATCGTGCCGGCGAATCGGCTGCGGTCACATCGGCCGATTCCTGCGACCGGCACCGCATCGGAACCGACGGTTCCATCGGTGTGCTGCCACAGCGCCCATTTCGACCAGCCAGGTGGACAAACCGGCCGCGAGCTGTAGGCGGGCAACCAGAGCGGGCAGCGCGACAGGACGCTGTTGGGGAGACCAGTGCCTCGTTGGTCGGGCCCATAGCGGTTCATGTAAATTAATGGCAGAGAGCCGGTGGCCATATTCAGCCGCCCCGCCGCTTCGGCGGTCTGGGCAACCGTCACAGTGCCGCCGATCGCGTTCGGCTCGGCATCGAGTGCCAGCACAGAACAGCCTTCTGCAACCGATAGGAAGTGCTCCATCTGGACTTCCGGCGGCGAATCATCGAGAAAATGGTAGGCCCCAACCAGCAGCCCGGAAGCACTTGCTGCCGCAAACCGTTGCGCGAACGCCACGTCGATCCAGTTCGAACCCTGTGTAGCCTTCAGAATCACCGCGGCGATTCCGGCCGATTTGGCCCGTGCAAAATCGACCGGTGCCTGCCAATGGCTGAGATCGACCACGACATCAGACGTGATCGGCGGGATATAGGGTGCGGACAACAGTGGCAACAGTCTCGGTCGTTTTTTGTCAAAGAGGGTGGTCATTGTTGAAAAACCCAGAATTGCTTGTTTGAACTGCGCACGCCGTAGCCGCCGCGGCGATATCGCCCCCGAGCCGGAGCGCGCGGCAGATTGAACCGACCGCGCGATCGGCACCGTTACGAGGTCTTCGACTTGATCGACGAGCCCTCTGCGGCCATTGCGTGGCGACGAATATCCTGTCGGCTGGACGTTGAGGCGTGCGACAAATTCCGCGCCGACAGCAACTTGTAATAATCGGCCAGATCGGCGATGCCTGTGGTGGCATTACCCTGGCCCTCGTTGTCCGCTACGGCGATGTGCGAGCGGTGTCCAAAAATCGGCAGCAGTAAGCGTCGCAATCCCGAAGATCGCGCATCCCGGTGCATAGATCCCTGTAGGATCGGTCTGCAGGGAACGTCAGATTTTGATGCCGGATATTGCACGGTGACCTGGGGCGTAGATCCCGACAACCAAGCTCTGAAATTTCGTCAGCTTGGTCAGTGTAAGTCATCCTTGTCGGACCCGGCGTCCAGGATGTAACGCCGGCGATCGAGAAGCTCGCGCGCATCGTCAGAAGCATGTATCGCCGATTGAATGTCCGCCTTATTAGGCCGCACAGGGGCGGCATCTTGTTTTGTTTCTGTCTTTGGCGACTCGATCGGAACCTCCTGCCGCCGCAGAGGAGGTGTGACCACAAACGTAGATTGATTGATTGGCGGCGAGCTGCAGCCAACCAGCAAGAGAACGATCGCCAAGCACCACATGGGGATTATCTCGCCTTCGGGCGCTCGACAAGCTGCAGCTGCAGATTAGTGAGCCCCTTTTGGATATCCATCACTGCGGCGCGCATCTCGGTCGCGAACTCGCGATCCTCCTGGCGGCGCTCAACGATGGCGTGCTCAGCAACGGTCAAACGGGACTCGAAGCCAGCAATCGCGACTTGGTATTCGGCGCGCATTGACGCCATGTCGCGCTGCAGACTGACATATCCGGTCACCACCGCTCCAGTCAGTGCGACGATCTGTAGGATGTGTCCGAGATTTACTTCTGGGTTAAAGCGAACCCGCGGGAGCCTCGATTCGCCATTCATCGCCGCCTGCCGACGATCCTGATCCCGCGAGGCCCGAAGCTCAGCGTTTTGGTTTCGCCGCCGACTTGAATGCAGCATTCACCGGTAGCCTCGTCAGCCGTAATGATCTCTCCCGCCACGTCGGAATAGTCATCCGTACGTACGATTTTCCAGCGCCGTTTATCGTCGGTGCTATGCCAGGATTCGAGCTTCATTGGATAATTCCCATGATGGTCCATGCAAGATCCGCCAGAGTCGCGTCGGGCAAGGCGGGCGCGATCACGGTCAGCACGTCGCCGGCATTGAATACGGTCGCTGAGTTCATCGTGAATGTGGCCGCGGTAGCCGATGGGGCGAAAACCATAGTTCCGACGTTTGCGCCGTTCTTCTGGATGTTGAATATGGTTGACGCGGTTGCAGCTGTCGCAGCGGTGCCACGGCTGCCGGAAAGCCCGGCCGGCACAGTTCCCGGGGCAGCGAATACATAACTCTGGAGTACGAAGTTTGCCGTCGGCCTGCCGCTGAACGAGCCGCTCACGATAATCGAGGAGGCTTGCCCGGTTCCTTTGACGGCGTATGTGTACACAGGAAGTGCGTTTAAGCTCTGCAATCCGCCGCCGACAATATTCATCGACGCGAATTTCAAATAGATCGTTTGGCCGATTAGGGTAATCGGATACGAGAACCGACCGATGGATCCGTCGAGCCTCGCGAACAGGGTTCCCGGCGGATGATCGGTTATTGTGCTGCCGTAAGCGCCGCGATAAAGGGTGCTCAGCGTATACTTACTGGCCGCAGTGAGCGTCGCGGTTTGGTAGGCGAGAAGCTCACCACCGACATAGCAGAGAGTGACGAGATTGGCGGCATCGGTGCTGGAGACCGAGACAAGCTGACCCTGGCTTTCGGTCAGATCTACTGAGAGTGTGTTGGTGGAATCGGGCGAGGAATGCGGCGGCAGATCGGTCGTTAATACCCCTTGCACGGCCAATGAGTTCACAGTCCCCGCGAGGGCATAGGAGCTGCCATCACTGGAGATCCAAATCTGGGCTCCCCCCCAATTCGCACTACCCGAAAGCGCAACCCAGATCTCCAGGCTGCCTGTCAGCAGTCCGGCAGGAGGCTCGAAAATGATTGGCGCGTTGATGTCCCCTGGAGGCGAGCTCCAATTCGGGACGTAGCCGGAAGTCGACTGATTCGGATACAGCGTCGCCGTCGAGTAACCGCCGAAGAAATCTTCTGCTGTGATCGAGAGCGTGCCCTCGTCGTCCTCCTCCACTGCGGTAACCCGCACGATCAATACCGAAGCCCCGAGCCGGAGATCAGTGATCTCTACGAGATCCATTGGCTCGAGCAGACAATATTTCCATCCGAGCTTGAAAGTATAGGTATTCCGAAACAGCAACGCCCGCTGCAATAGAAGTTGGGCGACTATTGGGCCGACATTAAGCGGATCGACGATAGCTCGAGCCTTCAGCGGGCTGGCGCGGCGTATGCCGTAAAGGTCGATGGACCCTTGATCGAAAGCCTCGACGATCGCAGTGTTGTAATTATTCGATCGGTCGAGACACTCAAGTTGAATCGAATTGGAGGCGTCGGCTGGGGTCGACCGCGTAATATGGACTGGATCATCGTTGAAACCACCGGTGATCGGCCCTGATCCCGATCGAAGCGCCGGTCCGCCCGGGGTTACCCCGGAATTTGTCCCGACGCTCAATTCCTGGACAATAAAATCATCCTCGCCGAGGCTGTAAAGCGGGGTGGTAACTGGCGCGTAGGCACCGCCATCACCAGTGACGGGCTGATCGCCATAGGGGATGATCTTCAACAGTCCGCCCGACCACACAATGGCGCTGTTGGTGATATTGACGATGTCTGCGAGGTGTTGTTGCGCCTCTTGCTGTGTGTCTAGCAGCGGCGACAACACGAGACCAAGAGCCTGGCAATACGTTGAATAGAGACTGAGGTCACCCAGATTAGTGGCCGGGAAGCCGGCCCCGTAACGGGGATTGGTAAGAAAGTCGGCGACAATCGCTGCGGGATTGGCATCGAACCCGTTGGTCCCGCTCAGCGACAGTAAGCCTTCCACCTCGAAGGAGAAATTCGGAAGGGTCGCCGTGTTACCCATCGCGAAATTGTTGGCCACGATAGTTGCGGTTCCGGAATAGCCGAGGGCCTCGTCGGCATGGCGTGTTTCCCAATACGGATCTGCTGCCTGTCCGTCGCTTCCGCGATAAACAGCGGCCGGCAACGAGGACAGCATTCCGATATTCTTGTCCCACCATACCGTGCCGATGCCGGAAATCGGCCCTTGGCACATGCCCAGAATAACTGAGGCACTATATTTATATTGCTGTCCGCCACCTTTACCACCGCCACCACCTTTGCCTACACCGCTCTGTTGTGATGATGGCGCCGCTTTGAAATCATCGTATTCGATCAGATTTGGCGAGACGCGGGTTGTACCGTAGACGAGCGGGATAACCCCACCCTGTTGCGAGGTTTGGAATTGCAGCGAGCCGACCGCCTTTTGTTGCTTGGCGTTAGACCCGCCGCCGAGTATGCCACCCATGTTTTTTTGTCAGAGTTCGAGAATGGGAAAGGGGTCGAAAAGTCGGACCGGACGGCCGCTCAATGGCGGCTGGTCGGCAGCACCGCAGACAACTCCGGCATCCCACCATGCGTGGATGAGCCTCGGCCATGAGACAACGACAGCCCCGTGCGAGAAGCAGCGCCCGAATTTGAACACTGCGACATCGCCTTCCCGAGGCGGCTTCTCGACCTCTCGCGCGTAATGCATCAGCCCCTCGAGGTAGCGCTCGGCATCGCGGTGCAGGTGCCAATCAGGCGGATAAAACGGGACGTCAATGTGCGAGATCACCCCCGCACTTTCGTAGATTTCGGCGAGCAGCATCAGGCAATCGGTGCCGCCGCCCTTGATTCGGCCCATATGATGATAGGGTGTGCGGAGCCAGCTTTGAGCTTCGGCAAGAACCATTGACCTCCGGTTCATACCGCCGTCTCCGGCGTCGGGATGAAGGGAAAGCCGCCGAAGTGGATGGCGTTATTAAAGACATTTGTACAGGTCGAAAGGGTGCGGTCGCAACCTGGGAGCAGTTGGAATTGGTCACCCGCCAGGATGGGCGAGAGAAATGCCAGCTTTACATAAACCCAGCCGCCAGCGATATTTGCGACCGTGCGGCTCGATCCCGCATTTGCCCCCGTCACGCCAATTACGGTTCCTTGAATATAAAGATTCGACGGAGTTGGACTGACGGAGGTCGCGATTTGAGCTTCACTTGAGCCGGGCCCGGCCGAAATTGTTGCCTGCATAGTGGACCGGTTGAACTGGCACATCGCGTCGCCGAAAGTATGAGTACAAGATGACTGCCAAAGCCGCCGCGGCATCTGAATGTTCAGAAGCTCGAGATGCGAGCGGCATTTTAGGTCGATGCCAGTACGGGTGCAGTCAATATCCGAAATGCGGCCGGCGAACAGAATCACGGTGCCAGGGCTCGTGTCGCCGTAGGTCGGCATGAACGCTCGTTCTAGCTGCAGGAGTGCGCCGTCGAGCTGTCCCTGCCAGGCCGCTTGCAGAAACGGCACCCCGCCGATCAGATCTGTGGGCTCGGTATAGATTCTGACTTCGAGTTCGTCGACTTGGGTGCCAATGACGACTTTGGTTTTGGAGCGCTCGAATTTGGGACCAAGCGCAAAGGTGTAGCCATTCGCCAATAGCGCAGTCGGCGCCGCCGAATAGCGCAGCACCAACCCGCCTACCAGAGTGACCGTGTAGAGGTCCGCCATGATGAACTGGTTGGTGCTCGAGAGGAGCGCGATCAGGGCGGGGCCAGCCTCTTTCATAACCCCACCGATATAAACGTCAACTTTTTTACCTGCCACAGCCGATACATGAAATTCTCAAAATCGTATTTGTCGTCGATAAATCTACAGCGAAAGTAATAAGTAAAATCAGCGGTGATGATCAGCTCGCTACTGGGAGCAGTTCCGAATGTTACCAACCCGGTGGCCGGATCAACACTGTAGGTCGACGGATCTTGCGTTATCCCGTTGAAGTAGATCGCGCGTACGACATTTGGCGCGACGATCGGTTCCAGGAAGCCGCCCCCAGGCAAGGTCGCACCCATTGTACGCTGAAGCTGGAAAGCGGGCGTGCTCGCATCCCCGATGCCGATCTGCTGCCCGGCGACTTGCCAGTCGCTGGGATCCTGAAACAGGAACGTGCCGAACGCTCCCTGGCAGAGCAGAAAGAATCCGAGCAGGGTCCTCAGCTCGTCGTAGCCAGCGGCCGGGTTGTCCCGCAGAAACTCGTAGACCAGCGCAAACTGCCACAACGGATAAGGATAGTCGAGCGCCCGCAATTCGCGCCCGGATACCGCGCGTTGGATGCGCGTCTGAAAGGTCGGGCTTTTGGTGACACTCCAGGCAAGCCCGGGCAGCGCCGGGAAAATCAGAGCCATCACGCCGTCCGCAGCATTGAGCCGTTGCGCATCGCCTTGTTGACCGCGTTGACCAAAAGGCTTCCATTACTTTGGAAAAATCGTTTTACGTCTTGACTGTCGATCGCCGAAACGTTGACCACGACCGCACCAGACCCAGCTCCGCCATTTGCGGAGATCATGTTCTGAAGGCCTTGGCTGATACTCGCCGGCAGGATCATTTCGTTCTGGTGTACCATAGCAAGCTGATCAGACGGGACCATCCAGCCACCAGCCGCAGAGGCAATCCCGCTGGCGGCTGCCATTACGGTGGCTTCTCCCGCCGCAGCAGGTCCAGCCGCGGCCGGCCCCATTATCGGAGCCAGGAATGCAAAAATGCCCGAGAATGCCTGCGCTGAAATCAGTCACGATGCTCTTGACGGCATTTGTCGCCTTCACCGCCAACCCGGCAGCTATTCCCTCGCCATCGGCCGCGGTGCGAGCGGCAGCGCCGGCCTCGGTTGCGGTTGTCATGGCGAGCTCACTGGCAATCCAGTTGGTCAGCATCTTGACGCCCAGGTTGACGAATTCGGCGAGTATGGACTGCGCGATATTCGCCACTGCCTTTTGCAATGTCGTCGTACCCAATATCATGCCGGTGATCGAGGTATCGAAGGCGCGCTGGATCGGCTGCATCAGGCTCTGCCAGGTTCTTTGGCTGGTCTGCGAAGCCTGAAGATCCAGCTTTTCCTTGTCGCTCTGAAACTTCTGGTAAGCAAGCAGCTCTTCTCCCCACGCCTTTTCATCAGCGGCAGCATCGTTTCCGTTGCCGGACGCGGGACTGGCCTGGATAACGCCGGGGACCTCTCCGAGCCCGCTACTCAGCGTCATGCCCGCGCCTATCGACCCCGCGAGGTCGGCAGTTTTGGTCTGCAGCGCACCGATGCCGGTTCCGATTTGGCCGGTAGCGGCGTTAAGCTGCGACTGCGCCTGCTGGGCAATGTCTCCGAGCCCGGCAAGTTGAGCGCGCATCGCATCGGTCGCTGCTTGGACAGAATTTGATGCGGCCTCCATTCCGGATCGGAGGCCGTCAATTTGGGCGCTGATAACGACGCTGGTTTCAATATCGGCCATTATAGCCTCTTGCTAACAAATTGCCTTCGGCGCTGCTTGCACGTTGCCCAGATTTCTACGGATGCCTAGTCGGGAATTCCCGCGCGCACGCGGAGTTCGGCAAAATCGAGGACTACGGGCGAGAGCCCGGCATTGACGTCTCCGGCGCCAAACCCAGGCCCCAGCCGAGCGAGCAACGAGCTGGAATCGGAACTCGGCCGCTGTCCCCGTGCCATCGACGTCGACGGTAGCCTTGCGTTTTTGTTTTTGGCGATGCCAAGATAGGCGGCGACCAGTAGGTGCACCGGCGGGTGTTGTGCCCAGTAGGATGTCAGCTCTTCGATCTGGAAGAGCGTCATCTCGTCAATTATGGGGTAGCTGTATCCACAGGCGGTCGCGAGGAGACCATAGATTTCTCGCCAGGGGTCACCGTCCCCGAAATCATGTCCGAAACGAACCTGGCGCTCGCACTGCCCGCCCCCGGGCTCGTCCCGGGGGCTGGTGCTTCCCCCATAGCGGCTCCACCTGGCTTCAGGCCGGAGCCGGTCAGGACGGCATTCAGGACGGCACTAGCATTCCCGAGATCGAGCAAATTTTCGACTTTGTCCGGCGTCGTCTCCGGATAGTTGCGCTGCAGTGCCGCGGTGACGATGTCGATCAGCACGTTGATTTGCGCTTCGCCCATCGACGCGCCGATTTCGGTCAGTTGCCTTACCTTGGGCATCAACCGGCGGAGCTGGCCCAGGGTAAGTGGCGGCACTATCCAATCTTGGCCGCCCATTGCGACCGCCACACCGGGGATCATCACTCCACCGTGCTCAGATAGCCGATCGTTCCCGAAGCGTCAGCGAAAGCCATGAAATCGAGCTCGCTAATCGTCCAAGTATCGAGCTTGGTCGGTAATGACAGTTTATTTGCCGTGCATGCGTTCAGGCGGAGCGCGGTACCGCTCCCGTTGTAGGCAGTGTAAAACGTTGCCTTGAAGGTAGGAGTAATACCCATCGGCTGGTTTGCGAGCGTCAGCCTGTTGCCGCTTGTCGTGACATTGTATGTGTACGAGATCAAAATCGCGACACTAGCGTCGGCAGAGGAGAACGTATACGCACCGGTAGCGAAGTTGACCGAGTATTGGCCGGCGGTCGAGGGCGTGGTTACCCGGTTGAAACGCTTGCCGCTCCCGGCGTAGCTGATGCCGAGATCATCATTGTAGCTCGCGGCATTGGCGGGGATAACCGTGTAGGGCGTCGTCGCCGGAACCGTCGCAGCCTCCAGCTGCGAGACGGCGAACTGCCCCGTAGCCGGCGTCACCCCGAAAAAAATGTCTGAATACAGCAAACCGAGGATCTGCGCGAATTTAGCTTTCCCGGTTATCTTGCCCTGCCCACGCGCTATTGCGACGGGGAACTGGAGCTGGCCGTAGAGTTCTTTGTCGCTCCAGTCGAAATCGATCTGTATGTCTTGCAGCACGCCGAATTGCCGTGGGCCGATGCCCGATCCGATTACATCGGTGCGTTCTCCCCATATCGCGCCCGAGCCGAAGCTTAATTGCATGTCATTTACTCCCCTTCAAGAGCCGCTTCAGCCTCTCTTTGGCGGCGTGGGCGATATTCCAGGCCTGCGTGTCGCGGGCGACCGCCGAGCCCGGGAAATGGTCAGCCCACCAACGTTCAATCAGCTGCTCGATCGAAGGAGGTGCGGCGGTCTGGTTGGTGCTGTAATCTTCCTCGGCCATTGGTCACTCCTTCGAATAAAGGCGCATTGAAGGAACATTGAGGTGAGCGTGCCCAATCAACGTTCGTATTGATTAGTAACCGATCTTCAGAAACAGAGAATTTCGACGGGCACAATCGCGATGGCCTGATCGCCGAGTACGCCCTCGTCAGTCTGAAGCTTACCAGCTATATAGGCGTGCTGGACCATTTGGGGCAGCCCAAGGTTCTGGATCCCAGTCGTCGGCGACGGTGCGAGCGCGGCTTCGAGAGCGTCAAGCAGCGGGTTCAAAACCGCTGCCGGCGCCATATAGGGGTCGCTCGAATGGGCGTACACGTAGAATTCGCCGTAAAGTGTCCATACGATCGGCGCGCCAAGCTTTTTTATTGCGGCTTGGCCCCCTTTTTCGCTCATGAACAACGCCGGCTGCTCCGCCGGAGCAACGTCCGCCCAATGTCTTAGACGCCGATTTGTACTGGTGAACTGCGCAGCACTTGCGCCGAGCTCCCATAATGCTGCGTAGATCGTTTCACGAACTATCATCGGTTGATTTCGAATGCCAAGCTGCGGCTATCTACTGCTGCGATGCTTGTCATAAATCGCCACCTGTCGCTTTGGATATTGAGGGTAAGGAGTAAAGATTATATGTGGAGCGATCATCATCGCATTAGCACCTCGCGCAATGCCGCTTCCGCCTCATCGCGTATCGCAGGGTCCATACCTTCCAGTGCCGAGCACAAAAAAGAAGGCCTCGAAACGTCTATACCGCGACGGTCTGGCTGCACATTGATCGCCTTCCTAGGTCTCGGGCGTGCGAACGCCTTTGTGATACGGCGCAGCTTCGCTCCGACCCCGACCGCACCATATCTGTGAGCATGGGCATGTTCGCTGTCGCTGAAAACCGTTACTGCAATCCTGTCGTCGCTCTGATCGAGTTGCAGATTTGTGCCGGATCCGAGGGGCCCCTGGCGGGCAGCCGGCGTTTGACCAGTGAGCTCTCCCTCCTGGATCTTGCGCTGAAGTTCGATACCCAGCCTGGTGATCGCGCGAGCGAGCCCCGACGCCGCCAGATCCGGAGTGGCGCGCAGCCAGGCCAGCACTGCGTCGTCGCCGACGAGATGGGCAGTAATCATAGGACGGCGGATATTATCGGGGGATCGGTGGCACTTACCGCCGGGGCTTCTTGGATCGCAGCGATCGGTGCAACAAGACGATATTGCTGCAGCAGCGTTTTGATCGCATCGCTCATATCCTTTTGCGCATACGCAACGGTCTCGGCACCGCCCAAAGATCTTGAGATTTCACCGATGCGAGTGCGCTCCCGGTAGCGCAGCGAGACAAGCTCAATGCATGCCTGTGCGACCTCGGGCGGCGTCATCGAATACCCGGCCGTATAAGCGATGACAACGTTCTGGGCCCCGCGTTTGAAGCTGTAGCCGCGAACCGAAAGCTGTGTAGAACTGAACCTATAGCCTGCAGCGTTGGCCGCCGCAGGAACGTCCTGACCGTCGATCGTCAACGACAGCACAGCCGTGACCGGAGAGCATGCGAATTGCAGCCTGTGCCCTCCAGTCCCGTCGCGGATTTCGAGATAATCGGCCGACGCGATCTGGCGGTTGAGCCAAGTCTGCATATATTGGCTTGCCGCCGAGACAAGACGGGTAAGCAGCGCGTCGTCGGTTGTCGGTAAGGCGGCCTGCCCGGTTTGCAGCCACGCCTTAACGTCGGCGAGTGTTGTCAGATCCCCGAAGGCCACTGGATCAACCCTTTTCAGAACGACTGCTCGGCGCCGATTTTGCTCGACTCAACGCCACCAGCATCTCCTCAGAAACGGGGACGAAGCCATGCGCAAACAGCTCGGAAGCGGCTTCGGCCGGCACGAGCACGTTCCCATTCGAGTCGCGGAGGTATTGACTGCCGGCATAGGAACACCCCGCAGCATCGTCGTGGTGCAGCGTGAACGCCCCGGGGGAAATCGCGTTGCTGCCGGTCTTCACCGATACGAACCCCCCGATTGTCGTCAGGGAACCGACAGCCTCCAGAGGCACTCGGATCACACCGTCGCTATCGACCGAATACCGTGCTGCCCCGTAGTTCGCCTCATCTTGGCCAAAAGCGGCGCGCAGCGTTATCAGGTCGCCATCGAGCGAGACCCCCGGGTTCGACCCGGGGGCTGCCACAACAGACGCCTTCAAAGAAAGCGCCGAGGTTTCGAGCATCAGCGTCAACCGTTTGCGATGTTGGAGATGACGCCCATCGCAAAGGGGGCATAGACGGCCAATACTTCCTCGGCGTAGACACCGACTTGGCGCTGGCGAGTGACGAGCGGCCAATCGATCTGGTAATAGTCTTGCCGTGTTTTGATCTCGGCGACGTTCGGTACCTCGTTCGACTGGTATTGGATGGGCAGGTTCTCAGCCCAACCGATGACCGTTCCGGGCGGCACCTTGGGGTGAATCCGGATCGGAATGCGAAGGCCCCCATTTAAAGCGAAGGGATTGTAATAAAACTGAACTACTCCGGACGCGGTCAGCTGATACTCACCGTCGCTGCCGTCAGCGGGACTATCGTAGCGCAGCAGCGGACCCGAAGAATTCGATAGCACCTTTGTCGTTATGTTCTTCAACTCCTGCGAGTTGACATAGAGAACTGTCGGCGACACTTGAAAATTGTCCCACATCTTCTGGAACATCGTGTCGATCTCGACGATCGAGCCGCGGCCCGATGCGGTCAGTGGCGTGCCGGTCCCTGCTGTCCCGGTCGGCATGATATTGACGTAGGCATTCGAGCCCGGTTTCAGCGCCGTCGTCAAGAGCCCGTCATAGGCGTAACTCGGGTTGGCAGAGTTGTCGGCAGTAATGACGCTTTGCGACTGGGTGCCAGCGCTGAGTGGCGCGGCTACAGCTAGACTGTTGATGGTCGTGATGGCCTGCAACGTCTCGCCGCTGCTCGTGGTCGACACATACCAAGCATACGCGACCGCGCCCGGGACCGGGTTGACTGAGCAGAACAGCGTCTGACCGAGTGCCACCGCTTGGCTTGCCTCGGCACTAATGTTCGAGGAACCACCGGACAGCGTGAAGCTCTTTCCGTCGGCTCCGATCACGGTCTTCGAGGTTGCGACGCCGCCCAACGCGCTGGTGTTCTGGTAGCCTTCGAGCGTCAGCGCTACAACTTTGACGAAATAAGTCGCCGCCGGCAGCGTTGCACCGGCGCCCGATGCCGATAAGGTCGGAGTAGAAGGTGTACCGAGCGTCAATGAGGCGTTGCCGGCGAGGATCGCCATCTCCTCCTTGAGCATCATCTTTTGCAGAAGGCGGAACGCCATCATGGCCTGGATGTCTTCGAAGGTCCGACCGGCTGAGATTGCTTCGAAGGTTGCCGCGTCTTCCTCACCGAGGGTGACAAAGGCGGAGGTTTTGTTCGAGGTCGAATATGACATCTGGCCCGAGCGTTGGCCTTCCGGCACCCACCCCATCGAATCGAAACCCGAACCGATGATCGCGTTCACTTGCCGCCAATTCGTTGCGGAGCCGACGCCACCGCCGACGCGGGGAACGATATTCCTGAGCGGAGTAACAAATGGATAGAGGTTCTTCGCTGGCGCCTGGAGGTCAAAGGCCAATAAGCCGGTCGCAGTCGAAATCGATTTGGCCAATCGAAAATCCGGCTGTGCCAGGGCCCCTTTCATGAGCTCCAGCGATTCTTGAGTGACTGAGTTCATTCACTTCCTCCCAGAGAAGGGGGGCAACAAAAAAGCCCGGCAAGGTACCGGGCTCGGCGACGGCCGTTGGGCCGATGGTGCGGTGTGCGTGACCGTCAGCGCCCTGAGCGAATTGCTCCGGACGTTGGTCGGCCGCAGATTTCAAGGTTGATCGGCAGCGGAGCCGGCAATTCGAATAGGAGTTGCGTAGCTGGCCTTTATCAGCGTAAGCGTCTGTTCTTCCTTGCTCATTTTGGCGAGTGCGGCCGCGATCGCTTCCGGCGACAGCTCCGGGTCGCCGCTGCCAACATCGCTTCCGCGGTCGTGCTGCTTCGATATCGAAACAGTGCCCTTGGCCATGGTCAAGGGCGGTAGCGGTGTCCGTGCGAGCTCGTCGACTCGCTTTGTCAGCCGCTCGATCATCGGAACAACCTCCCCCAAAACCTTCACCAGTGCCGTCTTTTCGGCGGGTTCGCCGGAAAACCCGTTCGCTGGGTCTGCGGCGCGCATGTCCATCTGGGAGACGAGCTTGGCCGACGCGCTCGGCTCGCCGATGCCGGTCGCGTCGCATCTGGCTCCAGCCACCATCAAATGACGATGCGACGCTTTGAAAAGCTCCATTGTCTCCTTTGAATGGCGCGCCCCGAACTTCGTGGCCTTTTCGCAAGCACACCCATCGGTCAGCGCCTGGATGCATTCATGAGCCAGATCCATCAGGTTTTGGTGGGCGCGCTCCCGTTTGCACAGCACCTTGGCGACGGCGCCGAGCACTTTCACGGTGGCGACCTCGTGACTGTCACCCACAGGGGACTCCAGCGAAGCTGGCGAAAGATCGTCGTCCTCCGTTCTTCCGGTGGTCCGGGGCAGGGCGGGCACGGCGCCAGCTTTCTGCAGATAATCGCGCGCCTGCTCCATATTCGCCTGCTCATCGACCGATAGCCCGTCGAATTTCAGACATTGGTCGCACGCGAAATGGGCCGTATCCAGCAGCGCCTGATCGCCCCGCGAGTGCTTGGCCTTCGCGATGGTGCCGCCAGCGATCTGCGGCGTATAGGAGCGGTCTTTCCGGAAAAAAGCAGAGACGCGCTCAAGATCGGACGCCTCGGCCATACCGAGCATCTCGGGCATCGTCGATCCAGTTAGTGAACCGTTGGTTTCCGCACCGCCCGGGACTTCAGCGGTTTCTTCGTCTGCCAGGGAGCTTAGGAAATCACAAAGTTCAGTGATGATCGCCTGCAATCGCGCCGGCTGTGGAGACTGATCGTTCTCGATAGCTGCCTCGAGCTCTAGAGCTTCCCTTAACCATTCGAGCTCAGCAATAGTGCGAGCGATCTGACCGACATCGCGCAGAGCTTTCGTCAGAGAAGTCCGATCTTTTGCGGAGGCGGGGCCTGCGGCGGCGGTGGCGCGCCGGTCTTCTGCTAGTCCGGTGCCGCCGTCGAGGCATTTGAGCGCATCCGCTTTGGCCAGATGACGGTGATCGGGAACAGTACAGGCCCAGATCTGGATGGGAGCGTTGAACGGTTGCAACCGCGACGAGACCTGTTCTGTGTCGGCGGGTTCGCCTTTCACGACCGGCTCTGCGAGACCGAGAGGAGCATCCTGCGGCATTGCTGCTTTCCAGCAGTCAAAAATGGCTTCTGGGTTCGCGGGTCGATCGACCAAAGATATTTCGTTTAATACGAGACCGGTCACAGTCTTCGGGTTGCCGCCCTCGCGCTGTGTAACGCGCCCGCCAATGGAGAAGCCTCGATAGACCTGATTTCTTACTTTGGCCACCGCCACCGGGTCGACGACATGGGCGACAATGCGGGTGGTGCCGTCCTCGCAAACCTCGGCTTCGAGCGTTGTTCCCGCCGCAGAGAGTTGATGCATCTCGCGAAGAGCGGGAAAACGCATGTAGTCGGGGATCGCGGCGCGGATGGCATCCGCCCGCACAATCTCTCCTTGTTCATCTAAAGCCTCGGATGTCGCGATCCCGTACACTCGCACGGTTCCGTCGTCCTGAGGCTCGACCTTCTGGATTGCGCCGTAAAGCCGCATAATTGGAAATCCCAGTCAGTATCGGATTTAGTTTGGTAGCGCGCAAGGGACACCCGCTGCTCGAGAGTCAGGGCCCCGGCAGCTTGCATTGCACAGTCGAATTGAGCTTCAGCACACGCCCGTCGCTCAAATTGGCGGTGGCCTCGAGGATGTAATTACCGCCAGCTGCCGAGGCCGGCATACCGCCGATTAAGCCGACGGAAAACGCCCCCGTACGCATCTGCAGCGATCCGTCCATCGGCGAACGCATTTGAATAGCAGTTTGCGGGGAAACCGAGAAAACGCGTGACTGCGGTGTCGGATCGATGGCTGTCTCGTAGGGGCCCAATGCGCAATTCCAGCTCGTCGATACGATCGTAGCTGCACCCACATCCGGTGTGAAATCGAAGGCAAAATAATCGGCTTCACCAATCTCGATCGGGGCGAAGGGCGTAGTGATGCGCATTCGAAAACCTCAATGACCTCTGAGCGGGTGAATACTGCTGGGCGCCGCAAGTATGCGGACCCTGCCGGGCGAGCGCAACAGCCGTTCCGGTGCAACGATCAGCAGAGACGGTGAGTCAATCCATTCCAAGCAGAGCGGTCCATCCGCTGAAATGCGTGCGCCGTTCGTCAACGCTTCTGCAGCAAGGAGTGCCTCACTGCCCCGAACATTGAGAAGCTCAAGGCGGAATTCTACGTTCCTCAAGGTAACAGCGGCAAATTCGACGAAGCCCAGCGTATCGCGGTGTAACGCCGCGGCGGCTTCGAACGGCATGAGCGCGTCCGTATGGAAGGCCAAGAAACCCGCCCATTGGAGCGGGATCCGCGAGCTGCGAAGAGAAGCACAAGAAGCTTCAATCGGAATTTCTCCATCGCACCGAATTTCTCGGCGTCCTTCTGTCGGCACTCCGACATCGCTCGAGACAGATCGGCCAAACTCGACCGCATCAAAAGCATCTCTGCGGCCGACCGTTTGATGCTCCATTGCACTCCGAGACTCCGCCACTATCGTGCCGCTGATCGCGGGTGTATAGGTGATGACAATGACACCGTTCCCGCCAGTGCCCCCCACGCCCCAGACGGTACCACTCTCCGGATACCCACCACCGCCGCCGCCGCCGCCGTAATCGGCTCCGGCTCCACCATTTCCCGCGGCGGTAGTGGCACCAAAGTCGCGGCCACCGCCACCGCCGCCACCGCCGCCCGAGCCGTGATTACCGTCGAACTCCGAACCCGCAGCGCCATTCTCACCTGGGGCACTCGACTGATATCTTCCGCCGCCACCGCCGCCACCCGTTCCCGCTGTGCCAGCAGTCGCGCCAGTGCCGGTGTCGCCGGCACCGCCTCCGGTTCCGCCATTGCCGTTGCCGCCATTGCCGCCGAAGATGGTGTTGTTGGGACTTGCACCATCGCTGCCGCCACCGTTTCCGCCGCCGCCGCCGGCGCCATCGGTGGTGACGTTGTTTGGACCGCCGCCGGCCCCGCCATTGCCGTTTGGTCCAGCCGCGCCGCCACCGCCACCGCCGGTATAAGGGTTACCGCTGGAGATGCCGCCCGCGCCGCCGGAATACACACCGTTGACCCCGGAGCCCGCCGCACCGCCACCACCGCCTGAGCCGTCGACGGCTCCTTGGCCGCCTTTAGCGGCGACCGAGGAGCCGCCGAGAGTTGCCCCGTTGAACCAGGTGTCGCCTCCGGTGGTGCCAGCAGCGCCGCCAGATCCGACTTGAATCGTAACCGTACCGCTCAGGCCGGCTAGGTCGCTGGTCTTCGAATAACCCCCGCCGCCACCGCCCGAACCGCTAAAGTTGACGTTCGCGGTCTGCCCACCGCCGCCGCCGCCGATCGTCTCGATCGTGTTGATGTTCGACCAATCCGACGGCACCGTCCAGGATGTGCCGGAGATGATATAGATTTGCGTCACATCAGGACCACGACGCTGTTGGGCAACCCGGGTTCTGCCGCCGAGCCTATGAATCCCGGGCAGGTGACGGCAACAAACTCGGCGTGTCGAAGAGGCGGAGTGCCGACGCGTTGGTCTTTTAGCGGAGCCGAGACAATCATGCAGTCTTACTCTTTACAGGACGCCATAATGACGATGGCGAGCTGGGGTCTCGATGATCCGAAGGTCACGGCCGAAGTGATCATCGCTCAAACGGGCGCAAAAATGTTCCGCTAATGTAACGGTCGCCGGGCACCGCATTCTCATCCGCGACGAGCTGACCCTGAGGATGTGCATCGAGCGCAGGGTCGGCATTACAGATTGCAACCACCTTGCCTGACTTGTCGACGACGCAGCACCGTCCGCTGGGTGGCTTGCAACCCGTCGCTTCAGCGATTGCAGCTCGGCAGGCCGCGTCATCATAGGGACGGGTGAGCGGAAGCAGGAGCACGCTCTCGCCCGGTTCAGCGCGTAGCTGCGCAACCGCCATATGGTCATCAGGGATGACCTTTCGACGAAGAATCTTACTGTCTGTTGCGTAGAAGACCACAAGGTGCGTAGCTACCATTCTGGCTAGGCTCCACCGATGTTTAGGTGCGAGTGGTGAGACCGTTATGTGGTGGTTCCTTGAGTCCGCAGGTCGGCCCCGCCCTTGTAGGTCGCGGTGCCGGCCGGTAAGGTCAACCGCAACCACACACCTTGAGCGCCGGAGGCGTTGGGCGCCGCGCCGGAAGGCAGGTTGCCCGGACCAGGCACACTGACGAAGGCCGGTTGCGAGATGAACGAGCCTATGCCCGAAGAACCTGCAGCTTGACGATTAGCGGCAGTGCCGGTGTCGTTCAGACCCGTAGTCAACGCCAAGTCCAACAGAGCACCCGAGGGTAGGCTCGGCGTCTCGCTCGCAACTTCGATCTGTGCTCCGGTCAGTGCGGTGCCAGTGTTGTTGTTGACAATAAAAACTTTTTCGTAATAGGTGCGCTGCGTGCCGGCCGGTCCATCTGCTGCTGTGTTTGAGAACATGCGGACAATGGCGGTGACGGGATTTGGCGAAATCTCAAAAAGCATTCCTTGGAGAATTTTGTAAGTGGTCGTATTGTCCGGGATCGCGGCCCAGTCGCGGCTGACGGCGACCACATCGGTGCCGTAACCTGACGTGGCGATGATTTGGCGCAGCTGGTTCGCACCGGTACCGCTCCTGATCCAGATCACCTGTCCGGGGGAGACGTTGGCTCCGTCACCCGCCTGCAAATTGAACAAGGCCGGGGTCGTCCCCGTGTGATTGGTGGCTCCGCTCTGTGCGGTTCGAACCGTCGCGTCAGTGGTCACTGAACCGGTCGGCAATACACAGCTATGCCCTGCAAGCGCCACGTCGCCAACCGCAGCCACGCCTCCCGGATTGGCGGCGGGCCCGTTGGCAGTGGCTCCCGATAAAGCGGCGTATAGCAGCCGCTCAAGCGGCTGAGAACCGGTTACCCAAGTCTGTCCATTCAAGCTTAAGGTCTGGTTCTGGATCACGCCAGTCGCGTCACGACCATAGAAGGTAACCTTGGTCGCTGTGTCGCTTGATGAGCTCGATATTACGTCTAGGTTGCCAGCCGGGGTGATATCGTAGAATACGACCCGACGGCTAAAATCAATAGCGCCGCCGTTGATCGCGCCATCCGCCTCAGGCATATTAGCCGAACCATACACGACGATGTCGGAGGGCAGAACACTCATAAATGGCTCCTAGCGTGCGTATTCATTGTGCTCGAACGAATAATCTACCGGCGCTGGGTTCGAGAGGTGGCCGCAGCGTCGGTCACTAGCTAAAATCACTGCGCTTACTGCATCCAGGCGAAGCGAAGCATGCACGATGACGGCACCCGCCTTGCTTAATATTGTCGCAAGTCGGCAGCTTCTCCCGGATAGAGCTCGACGACGAAGGGAGCGAACCTATGTATCTGCTAATCCGCTTCGGTTTTCTCTACCGGCATCGCTCAGCAGCACAGGCCCTTGTGCGGTCAAAAACATCGGTTCGTCCCCGCCTGCGACCGGGGACATCCCCAGAATGTCGCGCGCTTCATTGAGCGTATAAATTCCGTCCTTCACATAACCGCTGAGGATCGTCGCTTGGTCCTTCGGATCTGTCGGCGGGCTATTCGACCAGGCGAATTCGAGATCGACCTGTCCCATCCTGGTCTGCATTACGCCGTCGACCAATCGCTTGACCCACCCGAGCAAGGGCGCGAGCCCCTCTTCGAGGGCTGCTTCCTGCGCCGTCTGCGCCGTGGCCCGATTGACCTGCGGGGTGAAGGCGGTGGGCGGCAATGAGAATGCATAACAGACGATCCGCGCCAGCCATTCGTCGAAATCGTCCTTATATGGCGCCTCCTTGAAGGCCTGGTATTTGGCGCCACTGGGACCCCAGACGAGGCGAGTGCGATTAGCCGTATTCCCGGCTAGAATCGAGTCTGAACCACTCCTGGAACTGACGGATCTGCTCAGGGCTCCACCCGTCCGGGGCGTTAAGCAGACCGGGCGGAACATTGCCCTCCGTGAAATGCTGCAGCTGCATCGCTTGGCGGCGCAGTCCGATATTGACCGTCGTCACGATCTGCTCGACGGGGCTGAAACCGTACGCTTTGTGCGGCCGTGGGTTCCGCGGTAGGTATATCAGCTCGTCACTGGTCAAGAGGCGCCAAGGTCGCCCGTGAATGATCTGTTCGTAGGCCGGGGCCGGTGGCCGTGGCCGCCGACCGGTATCATCGAGCAATACTTTGACCGTCGAGCCGTCGACGATGTCTAACCCGATGATTTTACCGCCGCGGTTACGGCGTAATTCGAATGCCGCCGCGTCGAGCACAAGGACGTCTTCGAGTGCTTCGCGAAGCCAGGTTGCGAAGGGTTGCTCGCCATCGGGGCTTCGCCAGAAATCGGTCAACTGGTCAATGCGCGAGGCGGCGTCCTTGTCAGGCGTTTTCTCGTTGCGACACTTGATCGTCCAGTCGAGTTTTTCGATCTGGTCCTTCCGAGTTTCAATCGCAAGCCGAGTGATATCGTGACTTTCGGCTAGCGCCCTCAGTTCGTCGAAACCGATCGCTTCATAAGAGCGCGGCGTGTAGATCGTATTGTAGCCGACTGGATAATCCCAGAGGCGTACCTGCTCGCGCTCCGGTGGAACCAGCGGATAGCCGGGGGAAAAAATTCCCGGGTCTGGTTGGAAGGTGTTGCGAAACCGAGTGACATCGTTCTGACTTCCCCAGCCGGCCCACGTATATGAAGCCAATGAGGTACGCTTGCCGTCGGGAGCAGGCATCAGAGCGACTCCATGATGTCAAAGAATGGAAGGCCGAAGGCGCATCTCCGCTGAAACCCAACTCCCCCGGCTGTGAGGGCCGCGATCATTGAAAGCCGACGCATTGGTAGGCAAGGACATCGCCGTCAGCAAATGTCCCGGTAAGCGCCACAGTGGCAATCGAGGCGGCCACTGGATGTACGAGAGTCCCCCTCGTTTCGTCGAAAACCGAGCAAATCGGAGGGTTCGGCCAGGGCGAGACGAAAGTGATCGTACAACTGCCACCATTGGCAGAGCCGACGGTAACCCGTCCGGCACTGTCATTGCCGCCGATGGAGGGCGAAGTGCCACAATCGCTAGACCCCGAGCCGACCGCCGGGGTTGCCCCTGTCGTAATCTGATGCCCGAGCATGCCAAGCGCCGAGGCGCTACGTGGTGTAATCGACACAATTCGGAAATTGCTGCCGTCGAATTGCAACGCCATAAATTCATAGTTGACAGGCGCGAGGGTCACCGAGTTGCCGGCAGAGCCGGTCGCTCCGGCCGGATAAAGGATGTGTCCGCCAGAGGCGCCGTTGACTTGAACAGTCATGGTCTTGCCGTTGTCGGTCGTAAAGCCCATCATCCAGCCGGCACCTATCGCAGTCGTCGGCGGCAGGCTCACGGTCAGGGAGCTGGTCGGGGTATTGTAACTGGACAATGCATTGCCGATGTCGCTTTGCGAGGCGGCATACGTGCCGACCGCCGGAAAACTCCAACGATTGATTCCCGGGGCGTTGCCGGTAATCCCCATCAAAGTGGCCGTTGCCGGTGTTGCCTGGACAACTCGGAAATTCCCCCCATCGAATTGCAGAACGATAAGTTCGTAGTTTGCTCCAGCGAGCGAGGCCGAAGTAGTCGTTGCACCACTGCCGGGGTAGAGAATGCGCCCGCCGGAGGTGGAGTTCGTTTGCACCGCGGCGGTCTTGTTGCCGTCGGTCGCTATTCCGATCGTCCATCCCATCGGCACGACCGTCGTCGACGGCAGCGTTACCGCCATAAAGGAAGCCGGGCTGTTGAGGCTCGATATTACATTGCCGTTGTCGGCAACCGTCGCGGAGTAAGAACTTGCCGTGGGGAAAGTCCAATGGCTGATCCCGGCGGCGCCCAACGTGCCGATCGCCTGCTCGGTCGCTGGTGTCGCTTCGAGCACTCGGAAAATGCCATTGCCGTCGTACTGCAGAACCATGAACTCGTACGCGCCCTGGCTGGTGTTCGCCATGGCCAATGATGTCTGCGATCCACCGGACCCCGGCCATACGATGTTACCACCGGTAGTGTTGTTCACCTGGACCGTCAGACCCTTGTCGTTGTCGGTAGCGAAGCCCATGGACCAGCCGTCGGGGAGCCCGTTTGTTGAGGGCAGCGTAACCGTCAGACCTGCGGCGCTATTGTAGCTCGATAGGACGTTGCCGTTGTCGCTGAGGTCGGCGGCATAGCCGGAACTGGCGGGGAACAGCCAGTTGCTCGGCCAAGGCGGGGGTTCGAAGCCGTTCGCCAAGCGAGTGTTTCGTGTCGACGAGACAATACGGAAGTTATTCCCATCTGATTGCAGCCGAACATATTCGTAATTTCCGGCGCCAATCGTGATCGAAGCGAGGCTCTTGCCGCCTGAGACGATCGAACCGCTGGTCGTCGTGATCGTCATGCCTTTGCCGTTGTCGGAAGCAAATCCCATGCTCCACCCTGCATTGACGGCGGAAACTGCCGGCAGGGTCACTGACATGGATGCACCCGGAGTATTAAAGTTCGAGACGCTGAGCCCATCATCGATCGGATTTGCCACATAAGATCCGGCCGCCGGAAACAGCCAATTGTCTCGTGATCCCGTGCCGATTACCGATATTCCCGTCGAGAGCGGTCCGTAATTGACCGTTGCGCCGCCATAGTTCGGGTTGATCAGCACGTACTGTCGCTCGCCGTCGCAGTGACTGCTGTGACACAGTCAAAATAAGGGGACACAAAAGTATTGAGGCCATTGTGACTGAAAGTGATCGACAGACAGGTCGGGGATACCTCGAGATCGAGAGCGAAGAAGGTATTGCTGAAGTTGAAACCGTTCTCCAGAACTACTCCGCGCCCTCCGGTGCCCGCCGCTGTACCCGCACCAGATATCCGGGAAAACTGGACCTGCTCGAGTGCGAGGCCGGCCGCCCCGCCGGTCGAGACGCAAACCGCGTAAATGTCACTGTCCAGCACATAATTGAACTGGCAGCCTCCTCCGGCTGCTGCAGTATTGGCGTTATTGACAATCAGATGATCGAATTTTGCCGAATTATGCGCATCGGAGAAATCAGTGTTGCCGACCACAACCACATAAGCGGGCGTGTTGCCGTTGACAAATAGGGCACCCTCTTCTTTGAAATAGAAACACCCTGTCGGGCCGCTAGTTGTACCACCGCCGCATTGGATTTGCAGCACCGGGCCGGACGCGATCGTTCGACCGTCGATGACGGCGCCGTCCGAGATGAGGCGGAACCCGCGGCCTGCCTGAGTAGCGTAGTCGATGATTATCCGCGATGTGACCTTGTAGGTCCCCGCTGTCAAGCGGACCGGCCAGTTATTCGCGATAGCAGCCGAAATTGTACTGTTTATGGCGTTCGTGTCGTCATGATTGCCGTCGCCCAGAGCGCCATTGCAACGAACATCGATCCATGGGTGTCCGGAGCACGTGACCACGTCACCCTGCAGGGTGGACTGGCCCGTGATGTCGAGCGAGGAACCGCTGATCGTCTGTGCCACGGTCGGGAGCGTAACGCCGAGACCAAAAGCAAACGCCGCGATTCGCAGAAGAGTACGGGTGATCTGCGATCCGGTTGCTGGCTGCCGGTGAGTCGGAGGGGCTCCGCTTCTCTGTCTGATGGTGACGGAGTGCGTTCTCCACGTGCTGTATAATCGGAATTGTGCGATGCGCCGCGGTAGCCCGACCTCAGCGAGTAATATCGCAGTTGTCGCGGCGAACCAAACTCCGAGAGCGGCGGCAAAGCCCGTCGGTATCATCATGGCCAGATCCGGCGCAGGGGCTGATACCGGCATTGACATCACCATCTCCGAGCCGCAAAGGACTGGCCGGTCGAACTGGCATAGAGGCTGATAACACCCGCCGGCTTATAACCGGATGGCGTGATGAACGCTGCGCCCGGCGCGATCGGAATCGACCCCCCGCCGGCGCTTGCCGCACCAACATCGGATACGTAAAGGGTGGCCGAAGAGTTGTTTGCGACGAGAAAGCCGTTGATCGGAACTACGCCGGCAAATAGGGGCTGCGCAATGCCTCCGGTCACGATGGTGCCGCTGCCGTCGATCGCCGCGGAGCCAGCAACATTGATAACCGGAAGAGGCGCCGTCGGGCCGACCGGGGTCGCTACGCCACCTGCGATTGCCGCCGGCGCATGAACCGGGACGAGGTTGCCCGCAACGTCAGTCTGCGTCGAAATTGATTGTGTCGTAGTATTGGCGTCCTTGACGAGCAGCGTCAATGATTGGCTCCTTCCCGGTGACGATTGGCGAAGCGCCTTTAATCGCGTTTCCCATTACCAGCCAGTTGACTACTAAGCTGGCGATACACCTCGTAAATCCCCTCTGCGGGCATTGATTCGACCAGGAGATCGGTCAATGCCCAAACCAGCGCGTCGACCCGATCCGGAGAGTAGCCGGCCGAGCGGGTCGAGAGATTGCCATGCGCATCGGCGGTAAAGGCGCACATCTGATCTTCGAGTTCCGGGAACACCCCGAGATGGTGCACCCGGCCTTGCTCGTAGAGCGCCGCAATCGGTTCTGCGCGAGTTATCTTTCCTCGGGAAGCACGCACGGCCGAGAAGGGCGCGTTCGGCTCGATCACGCGCAGCGTCGCCTCGACCATGTCGCCGCCATTGTTCACCTCGGCTACAATCCGATCGGCCCTGTGCGCGCGATAAACCGCAATAGCTGTCTTGGCCCATTCGGTAGGCTGATAGCGACCCGAGGCATCGGCGAGCACCCAACCTCGTCCGCCGGCATCTTTGCCGGCGACAATAATGCCGGTTTCATCAGCCCGCTCGGTTGAGCTCGCCGCTGGATCGATGGCGACGACCACCCTTATTAGCGGCGGGGCCGCGCGGACTCGCGATCCTTCCAGCATGCCGCGGTTCCACAACGCACCCGGAACATCCTCGAGGAGCTCTGCTTCGAGCTCCTGGCGGCCGAGACGAGTCCCCTGATATTTTCGAATTATCTGCCCGAAGAACGCCGAGGCTAGATTGGCGCGGTTCTCGTAAGTGGTCCCCCGGGTCACAATAACCGTCGGATCGGCGATCAGCCCACGAAGGAGCGATGTCGTCCGGGGCGTTGTCGTCACCACGACGCGCGGATCAGTTCCTAAGCGCAGGCCGAACATAAGCATGTCCCAAGCCTCCGGATGGCGCCAGCTGGCAAGCTCGTCGCACCACGCTGCGTCGTGCTGCGGACCGCGAAGGCGCTCGGGTTCGTCGGCACTGAATAGCGTGGCGATGGCCCCATTCGGCCAGGTCAGACGCCGCTTCGACGGCTCATAACGCGGCCGCTCCCACGGTGGCGAGATAGCCAAGATGCCGCTTTCTCCTTCGACCATGACATCGCGGGCATCGCCGGCTGTCGGCGCTACGAGCGCAAGTCGATGCGCGGTTCGCGCAGTGACCCGAGCGCGGATCATTTCTGCACCGGTTCGCGTCTTGCCAAAGCCACGGCCCGCAAGCACGAGCCATACCCGCCACTCTCCGTTGGGCGGCAATTGATTGGGCCGGGCCCAGAAGGCCCACTCGTAAAGCAGCGCCCGCGCTTCTCCGGGTGTCAGAGCGGCGATGAGATCGTTCCTGGGCAACTCCGCTGCCGAGCCAAGCGAAGTGGCGTGCAAGCGCCTCGCGCGCATCCGTTAAAAAATCCTTTTGTATTTTGCCTTAAGGCGTCGCGCCGGTAGCGAGCGCCGGAGTGCCGGCGATTGCCCCGAGGACTGATCTTTCGTGTGGTTCTTCTAGGGGAAGGCGCCGGCTATGGGCGCCGGAAAGCAGTCAAGTCCGCGCGGCGACGGGTACGCAGTTCCGGGCATAGCAGCGCCTGAGCACCGGCCCATCGGGGGCCGCGGCGCTGTCATCGGTAGCAGTTCAACGTGGTCCCGTTCCCCACCCTTGCCAGCGTACGCCAACTATACCACTACGATCCCGAATTGTCAATCCATAAATATGATGTTAGCAAGCCCCAGATTGAGCGAAATGCGCCTCGAGTGTACCCAACGAGGCAATCAGGATGCCGGAGGCCGCCTCCTGGCTCACGCGCCGCCCGTTCCAGCCCTGCTCAAGCGCCCATTCCTTCAGCGATTGTTGCCATCCGACCACGTGCCATATACACGAACCGCCGGCGGAGCCGAGGCCGCCAACGGCCAGAGTGGCGCGCCAAACCACCCTGCGCGCGTTCTCGATCCGGGACCCGGGCTCTTCCACAGATCTAAAGCCGCTGCGGCTGCCAATTTTTGGGCGCGAGACGTCAAAGGCGCTCAGCGGGTCGAGTTGCGCAACCGCAAAACAATCTCGGAAATCCTCTCCGGCTTGCCGCATTCCCGCAGTGATCGAGCCTCGTCTTTCCATCACCGCGAGAGTGTCGACAAAGCGATAGGGTCGGCCGGGGCGACCGGAAGTATCACTGATCGTCCGTTCTAATCGCTCGACGATGCCGTGATTGCTCCGCTCCGGCGTTGGCATAGCGTCGGCACTTTCCGGGGCTGGCGGCCCCTGCCGAGAGCGTCTCTGTGTCATTCATTCACCGAACAAATCATGAACATTGTGGTCAAAAAAGTTCGCGGACAGCTTGCTCCAGCCGTTTCAGGAACTGTCGAGTAGGCTCTGCACGCTGTCGCGCGCGACGGCCGCCGACAGCACTTGCGAGGGCTTCGACTTCGCGCAGTCTGTCGGTTTCAGCCTTGCTCCCACAGACGATGTGGCAAAGAGAATGATGGTGCGGACAATAGGACGAGGACGACCGTCGCGTGGCCCCGCAAGGGCGCCGATCGCCCGATTCGTCGACTATATAGGCGCAACCGCCACCCTTCTCTAAATCCTCGATCACGACGTGCGAAAGAACCTTTGTCATATCAGGCCACTGTTCATCAATTGGCTTGTCAGTAATGCACCGGTATGTTAGGCATTCGTTGTTGCCCTGTCAACAACAGTAAATTGTGAAGGACGCATTATGGACGGTTCCTGGTTTAGTCAAGCCCTGGCGCGCGTCGGTGCATCGCAAGCAGATCTCGCTCGCCATCTCCGTCTTGCCCCATCAGCCGTATCCCGCATGCTCAAGGGAGATCGTCAGATGAAGCCGTTGGAGGTCGTGCATCTAGCGGCTTTCCTCCGTGTGCCGGAGGACGAGGTCTTGCGGCATGCAGTCGATACCACAGCCAGTCCACCAGCAGGCGAGGTCCCACGGCCCGGACGAGGTCGTCCGCCGTCAGCCGGGTCCACTACACCCGGCGCTCCGTCGCCGCGACCGCTCCAAGAGCCGGATCGGATACCAATCCGCAGTGGTGCGCGGGGGGGGACCGACCAGGAGATGTTCCTTGAAGATGGCCCGATCGGATACACCCCACGGCCAGCCAATTTGAGCGGCGTGCGCTCGGCTTACGCCATCTACATGGTAGGCGACAGCATGGAACCACGCTATGAACCGGGTTGGCTATTGCACGTGAACCCGTTCAAGCCACCGATCCGCGGCCGGGACGTGGTCGTATATAAGGAGGGACAGGCGGTTTTAATAAAGCAGTTCGTGGGCTGGGAAGGCGACACACTTGTCCTGCGCCAGTTGAACCCTCCGGCCACGCTGAGAGTTCCGCGCGACGAAGTCCGAGAATGCCACCTGGTCGTCGGCTCCGATCAGGAAGGATGAAGAACCGGGCAGCCGGCGTCCTGGACCCCAACCTTCCGCAACCTTTGCCAGGACCCTTTCTCGGCGTGCTCAGAACCCGGGTGGCTGATCATCCGGCAACGGGTGAGGCAGAGGTTGCACTAGATTTTCTTCGGGCTCTTGGCGTTCTCCATCAGCGCCGCCCAGCTCGAGATCGGCCGGAGTGGTTGGGCGTGGCGGTGCCCCGCCCTGAGAATTGGCCTCGCCATTCGCATTCATAACGCGGAAATAGTGCTCCGCGTGCTGATAAAGATTTTCGGCCGCGATCCGGTCTCCGCTCGCCGCAGCCTCACGCGCGAGCGCGACATAGCGCTCGAAGACTTGGTACGCGTTGCCGCGGATCTTTATGTTCGGACCGTTGCTGTCAAACGTCTGAATCCGATGAGGCATTCGCGGACGGTTGTGGTGCTGGTTGGCCCCGTTGTTGCGACCGCGCGAGCGTTTGTTTGGTCCTGGTCTCATGACACCTGTCTAATCGCGGTGGACATTATCGGACCTTTGTCCGACAGGGGCATTCCCCTAGCCCCTCTCGAGTGGTTTCAGGTGGGTAATGCCGCCTTGTATCGCGGACACCTAGCCCCCGAGCGACGCCAGCCTAGACGGGACCGCAGCGCATTCCAACCTTTTTTTGTCTTTGCCTGAGTTGCGGCGCGGGGCGCGCGACCACGCATCGAGGGATGCCGGCAAGGTCCTTCTCGACGCCGTCCACGATGAGGCCGTTATCATTCATTATCATAGCGAACGCGTCCGCCTGACCGGCCCCGATTTCGGTAGCCAAGATCCCGTGGGGGGAAAGAAGCCTCGGTGCAGCTTCGGCTATTGCCCGGTGCGACCGCATACCATCCGCACCGCCGTCGAGAGCCCGCGATGGGTCGTGGCGGGCGACCTCACGAGGCAGTAGCGCGAGTGCTTCGCTCGCGATGTAGGGCGGATTGGCAAGAATGGCGTCAAACTTCCCCGAGACCGCAGTTGCCCAATCACCGACGAAGAAGCGGGCTCGGTCGGCAAGGTCCAGGTTGGCGGCGTTGCGGGCTGCGGTCCTCACCGCACCCTCGGCGATATCGATACCGACTCCGCTCGCTGCCGGAAACTCGGCAAGAAGCGCGAGCAGAAGGCAGCCCGTGCCGGTGCCGAGGTCGAGCAGTCGGCGGGGCGCGCTTCGATCGGGTTCTCGCCTGAGCACGGCCTCGATGACCGTCTCCGTCTCGGGCCGGGGGTCGAGAGTGTCGGCCGAGAGCCTAAACTCCAGCCCCCAGAACTCGCGTCTTTCGAAGATGCGGCTTAAAGGCTCACCGCCCACCATGCGACGCAACAGTACCTGAACCCGACTGATCTGTTCTTCGTCCAATGCGCGTTCAGGGTGACCGAAGAGATCGGGCTGCGGTATCGCGAGAGCTCCGGAAACCAGTCGACGGGCCTGCCGCCGCGGATCCGCGACCCCGGCTGTCAATAATGCTGCCGCCGCTTCGGCAATAAGCCAGCCGCAGGTCCCGTCAGCCTGTTTCAACGGCGGCCAACCTTGCGGCCTGATCTTCGGCCAGAATTGCGTCGATGATCTCGTCCAACGCCTCTCCGCTCATCACCTTGTCTATTTTGTAAAGGGTGAGGTTGATGCGGTGGTCGGTAACTCGCCCTTGCGGGAAATTATAGGTGCGGATCCGCTCCGATCGGTCGCCGCTCCCGACTTGGCTTTTCCGCTCGGCAGCGCGTGCGCTGTCGCGCGCCCGCCGCTCCATGTCGTAAAGGCGCGAGCGAAGAACCTTCAGCGCCTTCGCCTTGTTCTTGTGCTGCGATTTCTCGTCCTGCTGGATGACTACCAGCCCCGACGGGATATGGGTGATCCGCACCGCGCTGTCGGTCGTGTTAACCGACTGACCGCCGGGTCCGCTCGCGCGAAAGACATCGATGCGCAAGTCCCTCTCGTCGATGCGGACATCGACGTCCTCCGCCTCGGGAAGTACGGCGACTGTTGCGGCAGAGGTGTGGATACGACCGGCCGCCTCGGTTTCAGGCACCCGTTGGACGCGGTGCACCCCCGACTCAAATTTGAGCCTGGCGAAAACGTCCCGACCGCTGATCAAGGCAGTCGCCTCTTTACATCCGCCGAGGCCGGTTTCGGAAAGGTCGAGGATCTCGAAGCGCCACCGTCGCACTGCGGCGTACCTTTGATACATGCGAAAGAGTTCCGCTGCGAACAATGCCGCTTCGTCGCCTCCGGTACCCGCCCGGACCTCGAGAATCGCATTTCGCTGATCGTCGGCATCCTTCGGAAGCAGCGCCAACGTCACCTGCTGCTCGAGACCGGGCAGACGCTCTCGCAACCCCCGTAACTCTTCCTCGGCAAGCTGCCGTAGGTCGCTATCCTCGCTCGATTCCGCGATGTCCGCGAGCGAGGCTAACTCGTCGCGGGCACATCGCAATTTCTCGATCCCGTCGACGATCGGGGTCAGTTCGCTATATTCTTTGGACGATTTTACGAAATCGGCGCCCGCGAGACCCGTGCCGGCTAGCGCATCGCGCAGCTCGGAGTGGCGACGGAGGAGCTGATCCAGATGCTCCTCGAGAGATGGCCCCATAACCGTGCTCAGCCGTAAAACGCCCGCAGACGGGCGCGCAACTCGCTCAACGAGGGATCCCTCGGCACCTCCGTCTGTTCGCCGCTATCGAGATCACGCAGGGCGACGACGTTACGCGCAACTTCGTCCTCGCCGATCAGCAGCGCTACCCGCGCATTCACATTATTTGCTCGCCGCATGCGGCGGGCTACATTCCCGGAATAGCCAAAATCCACAGGCCAGCCATAATTTCTCAACATCTCTGCGAGGGTCAGACCCTCCCCTTCGGCAGCTTCTCCGATTGGCACCACGGCGATCGGGCGCGGCGGCGGGGGCGGTTCGGCTATGAGCATTGCTAGTCGCTCGATACCGGCGGCCAAGCCGACGCCGGGCAGCGCAGGCCCGCCCATCATCTCGACCAACCCGTCGTATCGACCGCCGCCCATTACCGTGCCCTGCGCGCCGAGGTCGGCCGTCACGAATTCGAATGCGGTATGGGTGTAATAATCGAGCCCACGCACGAGCCGTGGGTTCAGCCGGTACGTTATGCCGAGCCGATCGAGCCCGGCTCGGACCCGATCGAAGAAATGGCGCGACTCGGCATTCTGATAATCGGCAAACGCGGGCGCATCCCGAGCGACCCGCTGGTCGGTCTCCTCTTTCGAATCGAAGATGCGCAGCGGGTTGCGCTCGAGCCGCCGCTGGCTGTCCTCAGAAAGTTCGGAGGCGCGCGCCGAAAAGTACGAGACGAGCGCCTGGCGGTAGGTGCTGCGGCTCTCGCTGTCGCCGAGCGTATTGAGTTCGAGCACGACGCGGTGGCCTATGCCGAGCGCGTCGAGGATGCGGCGGCCCGATGCGATGACCTCGATATCGGCTTGCGGCTGCGCGACGCCGATCAATTCGACACCTATCTGGTGAAATTGACGATATCGGCCCTTTTGCGGCCGTTCGTAACGGAACATCGGGCCGCCGTAGAAGAATTTGAGTGGCACGCTCTGGACGAGGCCGTTCGATAGCACGGCACGGACCACACCGGCAGTATTCTCCGGCCGCAAGGTCACCTCTTCGCCGCCGCGATCGGTGAACGTGTACATCTCCTTTGCGACAATATCCGTATGCTCGCCAATCGGCCTGGCGAAAACTTCTGTGAACTCGAAGATCGGGGTTGCCATCTCGGCAAAGCCATACAGCTCGGCCACCGCCCGCGCAGTCTCGCTTACTTGCCGGTGGCGTCGCGCCGCCTCCGGAAGAAGGTCTTGGGTGCCGCGGACCGGCTGCAAGGAACGCATGCGCAAATCTCCGGGTGATCCGCGACAAGATGTTAGCTCGCGATATACGCCACAAGGGGTATCGCAGCGCCGGTCCGGTAATCAGCAGCGCCAGCCGCGGCTTTCGCCGTCGCCGGCACTACCTCGAATTGTGCTTAGCCGCGGTTGAACGCCGGGATGACATCCTTAGCGAACCACCTGAGCTGCTCCTTGAACTCTTCGGGGGGCAATCCCTCGGCCCAGTGGATCATGAAATCCTCCAGACCCGGATACTTCGCCTCGATCGATTTGATCCCCTCGATGACCTGAGACGGCGGCCCACAGAACCAAGCCTTCTGTTCAACGCCATCGCGCAGCGATGGCACCCGCGCCGGTGCTCCAGGGGTACCCCAAGTGCGGCCTTGTTCATCGGCATAGCGCACAAAGCCAAACGGAGCGAACCACTTGTAGCGCTCGTCGTGTGACGGCTCGACGCGACGGACCGCCTCTTCACGGGTATCGGCGAGGTAAACACCCGCCCCCCAGATCATATCTTGACCGAGCTGTGAAGGACGTCCGTGCCGGACGCAGGCCGCGTGGAAGGCGCGAACCACGTCATCGAGGATTTTTTCGCCGTTCAAGGTGACCATCGCCTTTAGGCCGTATTTCGCCATCATATCGATGGTTCTGCCGCTGGCTATCGGCATCCATATCTCAACCGGCAAGTGTTTCGGCCGTGGCACCACCGTAATTTCCTCGAGCTGGTAGCCGCGATACGGCACAGATGGCGGGCACTCGTAAAACTTGCTCTTGTGATAAAATGATTCCTCGTTGAAGCATTTCAGCAGAAGTTGGAGCTGTTCTTCAAAGAATTCACGATTGGCATCAGCGTCGAGGAGAGGTGCTCCAAAGGTTTCCACCTCGCGTGTGTGATAGCCGCGGCCAATTCCCATTATTACGCGGCCATCGGTAACGATATCCGCCATGGCGTAGTCTTCCGCCAAGCGGATGGGGTGCCACATCGGGAGGACGTTAAAAGCGCAGCCAAATTTCAGGTGACGTGTCTGGGTGGCTAGCCACAGCCCAAGCTGGATCAAGTTGGGCAGGCACTCATAACCTTCACGCTGGAAATGGTGCTCGGCCGTCCAGAAGGCGTAATAGCCCAGCTCGTCCATCTCCCGGGCCACATCGCGCGCCGTCCAGAATACCTCGCTGAGCCGCTCATTCGGATAACGGCGGTCGTCTGCCGGCGTGCCTTGCAGGCCGATATTGTCCAGGTCGATCTGGCCGACATAGAGTGCATGAAATCGTTTGATCATCGAGTTGGTTGACCTCCATCAACTTGAAAGCAGCCCCCCTACATTCCCTCACAGCGGTGCTCGCCATTCTGGAGAGGGACCGTCTTTATCGAAAGAGCCCAGGTCCGGGTGGTGCCCATGCGTAGGGATAGCTCGGGGCGTAACCATATGCGGGCGGACCGGCAAAGTAATCGGGATAATAGACGGGCGGAGCTCGCCGCGGCTCCGCCGGGGGCTGGGTGGTGCTTTCGATCGGCGGATCGTGGTAGTCGCGCGGGGGGGAAAGCTGGCCGATCGCAAGCTCGGCCCGCGACGGGTCCCGCCTTTGCGTTTCTTCGGAGGCGACACCACGGTGGTCTTGCCTACGAGAGGCGGTGTTCATCGAATGGATCCCAAGCCGCGCAGGCGCTTGTCGCTTGTTGGCGACCGAGTTAGCGATATACGACGCGGAGTGCGGGCGAGGCTTCTTTTGCGACAATTGGGGTTTTGCTCGATCGAACCTGATCGCCGGCGCGCTAGCGCCCGACTGATTACGACTCGGCGCTGGGTCGGGCATCTGCCGCTCGCCGGCTTCCGCCGGAGCGCCACGCAGCAGCGGAGGAAGCGGAGCCCTCGCGGTCGGCTCATCTTCGGACAAAGCTTGGGACCCTGAGACGAGAAGCAGCAGGGCTGCGCTGGTCAGCAAGTCGCGCCCGGCGCGTCCCTTTAGCGGCTTCGATCTATCAAACCAGCTCGCCACTTTACTTTCCGCGGACGCCCGCTCCCCTCAATGGTAGGGGTCGGCAGCGTCGCGTAGTCCGTCTCCGAAGAAATTGAACGCCAGAACGGTGATGATGACATTGGCGACCGGAAGCATCAGCCATGGATAGAGCGCTACGACATTGATGTTTTGGGCTTCGTTGAGTAGCACTCCCCAACTCGTCATCGGCGGCCGCAGCCCCAGGCCGAGAAAGGAAAGTGCGGTCTCGCCGAGGATCATGCCGGGGACCATCAGGGTAGCCGAGGCGATCAGGTGGCTCATAAAGCTCGGCAGCAGATGCCGGCCGATGATTCGCGTGGGCCTCGCACCCATCAGCACTGCGGCGGTACAAAAATCCTCCTCGCGCAATGCCAGGAGCTTCGATCGTACGGCACGGGCGAGATGGGTCCATTCGATCATGCCGAGGATCAGGGTGATCCCGATATAGACGAGGATCGGGCTCCAGCTCACCGGCAGGATGGCCGATAACGCCATCCACAGCGGCAGGTGTGGAAACGATTGGATGACCTCAATCCCACGTTGGATCAGGATGTCGGTCCATCCGCCGTAATAGCCGGCAATCCCGCCGATCAGAATACCGAGCGTAAAGCTGACAGCCACGCCGAGAAGCCCGACGGTCAGCGATATGCGCGCCCCGTAGATCATTCGAGACAAGAGATCGCGGCCCAGCCGATCGGTCCCGGCCAGAAAAAGCTGCCCACCGACGGCCGGGCAGATCAGGTGCAGATCACCCGGAAAGATCCCCCAGAAGCGATACTCGCCGCTGTGACAGAAGAAGCGGATCGGCTCCCGCTTGCCGTTATTCGTATAGACGCGCTCGAGGGTGTTCATGTCGAGCCGGTAGTCGTAGCCGTAAACAAACGGGGCGACCAATTGGCCTTTGTCGAAGATCCGAACCCGCTGTGGCGGAGCATAGATGAAATCGGTATTGCGGGCGTCCAAGTCATATGGAGCGAGGACCTCGCAAATCAGGATGGATGCGTACATGATCAGAAGGATCGCCCCGGACACAACGGCGATGCGGTGGCGGCGCAGCTTCCACCACACCATTCGCCACTCTGACGCCATATAAAAGCGCTCCTGCGCCGGCGTCATTCTCTCGACTGAATAGGGGTCGAACGGCGCGTCGGAAATGTAATGCGGCAACCGGTCGGCGATCGGCGCAGATGGGGTGCCAGCCCGGTCCAGGGGGACGCCGCCTGCGACAGTCATCTCGCTCATTCGCGCCGGCCCGCCTGCAATCGGATACGCGGGTCGAGCACAGCGAGCGCGAGGTCGGATATGAAGACACCGATAACCGTGAGGAATGCCATGAACATCAAAAACGAGCCGGCCAGATACATGTCTTGACTGCGCAAAGCGTCGAGCAACATCGGTCCGGTCGTCGGCAAAGACATCACCACAGACACGATCGCCGCGCCGGAGATGACGTGCGGCAAGAGTGAGCCGATATCGGAGATAAACGGATTGAGGGCCATCCGTAAAGGGTACTTGAATAACAGTTTGAGGGGGTGGAGGCCCTTTGCACGAGCAGTCACGACATATTGCTTCTGCAATTCATCGAGTAGATTGGCACGCAGTCGCCGGATCATGCTTGCAGTTCCAGCCGTGCCGATAACGACAACCGGGATCCAGAGGTGCGCCGCTACCGATAAGATCTTACCGAAACTCCAAGGCTGATCGACGTATTTCGGATCCATTAACCCGCCAATCGAGATGCCGAAATACACATTGGCCAAGTAAAGCAGAACGAGCGCCAGCAGAAAGCTCGGAGTTGCCAATCCTAGAAATCCAAACAGGGTCAACAAGTGGTCCGACCAGCTGTATTGATGAGTTGCCGAATAAACTCCAATCGGGAACGCTACAATGTAGGTGAACAAGATCGTCGACAACGACACTATGAAAGTCATCAATAGCCGGTCGCCGACCACTTGGTTGACTGGCAGGTTATACGCAAACGAGTAGCCCATGTCGCCGTGTAGGAGACCGCCAGCCCAGAATATATATTGCTCCCAAAGCGGGCGATCGAAACCGTACTGCGCTTTCAAGAAATTGATTTTGGCGAGGTCGGCCGCCTCGCCCGAGCTTTGTAGTTCGGCGATGTAGGTCGAAAAGTAATCCCCCGGCGGCAGGTTGATAATCGTGAAGATTACTATACTGATGGCTATCAGTGTCGGGATCATGATCAGAATGCGGTGCACAATATAGCTGAGCATCTCGCCTTGCTTCCTATCGAGGCGTTGGTGGCGAGACAGTCGCCGATGCCGATTTCGCCGACGTCTCGGACAGGTCGAACCAGAACCCGTCCGGCTTGTAAATGCCAAAATAGGCTCCCGGATCCCAATTGTAGATCCCTTGCTCAGGGACATTTCGAAGTTTGTCGTTGACCACTATCGGTTGTAGTACGCCGGCGACGGTTCCGATCGAGAACACCTCGTCCGCCCAGACCTGAAGCACGTCCCGCCAAATGCGCGTGTGCTCTTCATCAGATCCTGCGGCAAGCCACTTTTCGTAGAGTTCCAGCAGTCGGTTGGCGGAAGGGATAGCTGGAGGTTCGCCCGCCATGCCTTTCGTCTCATAATACTGACCCCATTTGGGCCATTCGAGTTGCTGCTGAGTAGTCGGCGCGAACTCCCAAGGCGACATGGCGGGGGTTGCCAAGCCGTTCTCGATCCCCTTATCGATCGACATCAACGTCTCACCGGAAAAAACTCGCCGCCTGAAGAGGGTCAACTGCGACGGTTTGGCGAAGAGCTTGATCCCAATGCGACGCCAGGAATCACGAACCAGCTCCAGCACATCCGATTGTTCGGTCAACTCCCCCGAATTCTCGACGATAATCTCTGCCGGTCTCCCGTCCGAAAGCTGCCGTATGCCGTCGCTCCCCTTGACGAGCCCGACCAGGTCGAGGAGGCGGTTGGCCTCACGCGGGTCGAACCGCGCCCAAGCCGAACGATACTGGGGATCATAGAGCGGACTCTGCGGCAGTAAGGTGTTCTGCCCTTCTATGGCCAGCCCGAAATAGATAACCTGATTTATCTCGTGGCGATCGACCGCGAGCGACAAGGCGCGTCGGAAGCGCAAATCCCTAACGAGACCACGCCAGACCTCGTCATTGACATTTACGTTCGGATAAAGCGCCAGCTGGCTACCGGGACCGGTTCGCCAAAGTCGTACTTTGTAGTGGTTGCGCTCCTCACTTGCCTTTAGAAATGTATAGTTGTCAAAGCGCAGATAGCGCGCTTGGAGATCGCTCTCCCCGGCACCGGTCTTGGCCGGGATGATCTTGCTATCGGCTATCGATAATGTTACTCGATCGATGTACGGGAGTTGATTGCCTTGTTTATCTATCCTATAATAATATGGATTCCTTTCGAATATAAAACGGTCGGCTGGCGGTCTCGTTTTCAGTATCCAAGGCGCCAAAGACGGCAAGTCAGGATTATCATCCCGATACATCGCGTCTAATTTGTTATGATACGCCGCCCAATTGCGTTGTTTTGCCTGTTGTACCAAAGCATCTAACGCCGCCTTGTCGGCATATTTTTCGTGGAATTGCTTTAGATAATGAGATGGCCGGTAGATGAAGAGCGGGCTCGGCCCAGCCAGATCCGGCAAAAAGAGTGGGTTCGGTCGTGCCCAGCTATAGCGAACGGCTGTTGCGCTCAATACCTCGAATTGGGGTTTCTCACCTTGCGGCACCATCGATATTGGCAATCCCGATGGCGACAGGTGTTTATTCTGTGCGACGTCCTCAAACCAGTATCGGAAATCTTCCGTGGTGAACGATTGTCCATCCGACCATTTGTGTCCCTTACGTAAGTGCAGCGTGAAGATCCGATTGTCTTCGATTTCAATTGACTTGAGGATATCCGGCGCAAGTGTGAGCGAGGGAGTGTACCCGACCAGCCGCGCATAGCCGTAGACCACCATCATACGGGTGTCCTTGGGGCCAGCCATCAGCATCCGCAACTCGCCCCCCGGAGTGCCGATGGTTTCCAGCTCTGCGACAGCCGGCTCCTCCGGCACCCGCTCCCCGACTTTGGGCAGATTTCCAATTCCTACATCGTTCTCGAGAGCCGGCGTTTCCCGTAATTCGGCTCGTGCTTCGTTCGGCACGGCAAGCGCGACAGCCGCCGCAATTCCCAGTCGCATCGCGTCGCGGCGGTTGGGACGGGTCTCGGTCATCCGCGCCGATGGATTTACGCCCGGACGCGGCTGGCTGCCCAGCCGGGCAACACGACCGGAGGCGCACTCGCCTCGACGCAATGACCTTCGGCTATCTCAATCAATCGCGGCGGGTTGACGGGATCGCGACGGAAGGGCTCCGGCCAAGCCGCCGGATCCGATGCCTTGTCGGCGAGCAGCTGATTGAAGTCCAACCGGTGTGCCGGGTCCGGCTTCGGCACGGCAGCAAGCAGGGCCTGGGTGTAAGGGTGAATTGGGTTGCGAAACAGCATTGCACGGTCGGCGATTTCGACTATGCGCCCGGCGCACATCACTGCGATGCGGTCGGCGATGTAGTCGACCACGGCGAGATTATGCGAAATGAAGAGATAGGTTAGGGCCAATTTTTGCTTCAGATCCATCAACAGATTGAGGATCTGCGCCTGGATCGAAACGTCGAGAGCCGAGGTTGGCTCGTCGCAGATAACAAGGCCGGGCCGCAGCGCAAGAGAACGGGCGATGCCGATGCGTTGCCGCTGACCCCCAGAAAAGCTGTGCGGATAACGCTTGACGTGCCGCAAATCCAGTCCGACTAAGGTCACGAGTTCGTGCACCATTTCACGACGCGAGCGCTGATCGCCGATGCCGTGGATGATCAGGGGTTCTTCGATTATGTCGTAGACCGTCATGCGCGGGTTTAGAGATCCGAACGGATCCTGAAAGACGAACTGCACTTGTCGACGAAACTGCTTTAAATCCTCGCCCTCGAGCGAAAGGACCTCTATCAATCGCCCGTGATCGTTGAAGATGATCGAGCCGAAGTCCGGGTTGACGGCGCGCAACAGAACCTTGCTGAGGGTCGTCTTGCCGCAACCGCTCTCTCCGACCAGTCCAAGGCATTCTCCACGTTCGATCTTGAGGCTGATCGCGTCGACTGCGACCACGCGCGGGCCCGATTTTGCGCTGCCGAACAGCCCGCTTTTGCGGATCGTGTAGGTCTTTCTAACGTCAACACATTCGAGCAGCGGGGCGACTGCATCGGCCGGCCATTTCCGCTTCTCCGCCATCAAATGCGGAGCATCTCCGGACGCAATCTCGCGTAGGGGAACCAGGCGCTCGCCGGGCTTCATATCGAAGCGCGGCACCGCGCGAAGCAGCGCCTTCAGGTAGGGATGCTCCGCCCGGCGGAAGATGTCTTCGAGCGTCCCGCTCTCCATCACCTCACCGCGGTACATCACAACTATTTCCTCGGCGACGTTGGCGACGACACCGAGGTCGTGGGTGATCAGCAGCACCGCCATGCCGAGTTCGTGCCGCAGGTCGATCATCAACCTCAGAATCTGCGCCTGGATCGTCACATCGAGCGCGGTCGTCGGCTCGTCCGCAATCAGCAGCGCCGGACGGCAGACCAGCGCCATCGCAATCATCGCACGCTGGCGCAATCCGCCGGACAGCTCGAAAGGGTAACTGCGGGACGCGCGCTTGGGGTCTGGAAACCCGACAAGGCGCAACATCTCTTCTGTCAACTCCGCCGCTTGTGCGCTTGTTACCGGCCGATGAAGTCGCAGTGCCTCGCCAACCTGATTGCCAACAGTATGAAGAGGCGACAGCGAGGTCATCGGCTCCTGAAAGATGATCGAGATCCGGCCGCCGCGGATCGCCCGCATTTCCGCACTGTCACTCGGTAATTTCGCGATATCGACAACCTGGCCGTCGAGCCGGGGGTCGGCAAACAAGACCTCGCCGCGGGTGATGACGCCGCTGCGCGGGAGAATCCGAAGGATCGTTTGGCTGACGACCGACTTTCCAGACCCTGATTCGCCGACCAGAGCCACGATTGATTGCGGGCGCACACGCAATGAAACGCCCGTGACCGCGCGGATAAACCCGCCGGGTGCGGCGAACCGGACGTGGAGATCGCGAACCTGCAGGAGATCGGTCATACAGCCACTCCGGCCGCGTTCCCAAGCCGCGGTTCTGTGGCCCGTAGCTCGATGCCGAGAGCCTGCAGATTGGCCAGCGTGGCAGGATCCAACGATAGGCCACGCATCTCAGCAGCTTTGGCCGAGGCGATCACCAATTCGGAAAACCCCTCAACCCGGCTATCGACTCGCAGGGTCGACCAGCCGACGCCGAGCTTGAGCTGCATCCACCCACCGTGCCCGTCCCGGCGAATGGAATAATAGGAAAGTTTCATTCGGTCGAGCTTGTTCCACCGGATTGAGGCCTGCAGCAGACCCGAAGATTGTAAAGCCGCCTCGGTCACTTCGATGGAAGTGCAATGACGAAGCGCGGTGCGGATCCCAAATACCGCAAAAAGAGCAGCAAACCCACCCAGCATTGTCCCGCCGACAGTTCCGACCGGCCCGATCGCGAGTGCCGCGATCGTCGGAAAGAACCCGGCCGCGGCCCGGAAATAATCGCCGACAAGAGCTGAAGCTGGATAGACGTGGCGGGTCATGCCGGATCAGGCCTATCGGCGGCGAAGATTTCGCCTGCATCGAGCCAGAGCACCGCGGGATGGGCGAGGCTCACCGCGGTCAGCCGGTCAAGGAACGCGTCCGTTGCCTCATCCTGGATCAGATGGTGGGTCAGAATTCCCGTCGGCTCGTCCGAACACACGGTGCGGAGACGCCGCCCCCGCAGGTGTTGCACTAGACCACTCAACGCCGCGTCTTCCCCGACAAACCCGCGGCTTCCTTTCCAGTCAACGAGATCGACATGGATGTTGACCTCGATGACGCCCGGTGCCTTCGGAGAGGCGTTTCGGGGTCGCGTTCGCGAAATCCCAGTGAGGCCACAACGAGCGAGCAAAGCCAAAAGCGAGTCATCGAACCGGTTCCAGGGTGGTACCAGGACGGGTTGAGCTCGGCTTCCAAACAAATCGCTTAGGCGCGCCCGGCCGGCGGCCAGCTCGGACGCCACCTCTGGTCTTGGGCGTTCCGCTGGGAATTCGCTCTTTTTCCCCACGCCCGAGTGGTTCAAATGCCGCCAACCGTGCTGAAGAACCGCCACAGATGCCTTCGGCGCCGATCGCAGATGCTGGTCGAGCCACTGAGCAAGCTCCTGTTGAGCATCACCGGGGATGACCGCGAGTGAGATCGGCACTCCCGACGCGATCGACAGCAGGCGGCCGAGTTGTGCGGTCGGTGCCACCGCGTCGTCGTCGCGCCACCATAGCGTCGCCACCTTCCCCGCCTCCTCCCAGCAATCGAGCTCGGCCATTAGATCCGGCCATTTCACCATCATCGGCTCGGTAACAACCCGGCCACGAGCGGATCATATCGATAGTCCCGAGCAACGCCAAATTCTCGGTCGGGAGATCGGATCATGTCCGCTATCAGTCTAGCACTTCGTCGAGCGCCCCCGGTGTCAATCGCAATCGTTGCCGGGCGAGCAGAAATCGCACGATCTATGGCAGAAGCGAGACGTTCGGGCGACAGTTGGTTTTCGGGAACAAGTTCGAGAGCACCGCGGGCCGCGAGCCGCTGCGCACGCAAGCTCTGCTCGGTCTCGCGCCCAGATGCAAACGGCACGACGACCGCGGCTGCTCTGGCCGCTAGGATATCAAGCACCGTATTGTACCCGGCTTGACTTACCGAGACACGGCAGCGCCGCAAAATGTGCGGAAAATCCGGTCGATAGCGCTCAAGGACGACTCCCTCGGACAGACTGGCGGCGAGCGCTGCGAATTCCGGTTCGGGTAGATTGGGGCCGGCAAGCAGGCGCCAGGTAAGGTCCGCCAAGCATCCCCGTCGGCGGGTCTCGATAGCGGTCCTCAGCAACGCACCGCCGACTGCACCTCCGCCAACCGAGACCACAACCTCGCCAGCACCGGTCTGGTCCGAGGTAGCCGCATCACCGGCCTGATGGGCCTCCGCCACGTAGCCGGTATAGATCAGCTTATCGACGATTTCCGACGCAAGCGGGAAGCTGTCTTCGAGCGGGATAAATGCGGGATCGCCATGAACCAACACGAAATCGAAATCATTGCGAACCCGATCGACGATCTCGTTGGAACGCCGCGGATCGTTCGGCAACACCACGATGTCGCGTAGCGAACAAAGAATGAGCGGCCGGGGGCGTCGCGCCCGGGCGGCTTCGATCAGCCCATCAAGCTCAATGCGAAAGGCCCGGCGACCAAACGGAAACGCTTCGATCAACAACGCATCGGGTTGCTCGTCCCCAAATCCGGCCAAGAGCGCCGACCGACGTGCTGTTTGCAGCTCATCGTCAATCGGCCGGCCCATCTCGTCCACGAGCACCTTGAACCCCGCGTCGAGAGCCCTGATCGGGGGCAGCTGGATGACGCGTTCGGCCGATGGGCATGCCAGAGAGGGAAGCGGCTCCCCTCCCGAGATCAGAGTGACCCTGACACTTTCTCCCACCAGCGCTTCGACAATTCGCAATGAGCGCCGCAAATGCCCGATCCCGAGCAAGTGCTGTACATAGAGCAGGACGGAGCCGGTCATGAATTCGTCGGCTCCCGATTACGCCCAGCTTCGCGGCGATACCGCATCGAACACCGCATTCAGGCGACGAGCGGCTGACGATATATCGTGCTCCGCCCTGACCCGGTGCCGCGCGGCTTCAGCAAAAGCGGCACGCCGGGGGTGGTCGATGAGCAGGCTGCGCACCGCCAGGGCAAAGGCCGGCGCGTCGCTCGGTGGAACGAGAAGGCCAGTTATCCCATGCACGACGATCTCGCTGACGCCGCCCGTGGCGCCTGCCACTACGGGAACTCCACTCGCCTGCGCCTCCAGCAACGCCATGCCGAGGGCTTCGTTGAGAGCCGGCCACACGCACAGATCGGCCGAGGCCAACCGCCCTGCAACTTCCATAGGATCGATCTCTCCTGCCCAGGTCACCCGCTCTCCGAGCGGATAGAGCGCGTCCTCGACATCGCGCCGCGCCGGACCGCCACCGATCACCTCCAATGACCATGGCAAATCCAGAAGACGCGAAAGGGCACCGCCCAGAAGTTGGTATGAAGCGAGCTTGTCGCCGTAGCGCATCATCGCGACCGCGACCAAGCGCGGCGGCCCAGTCCTAGCGCGTGCTTGCCCGGCATAAAACTCAGCATCGATAAACGGCTTGAAGGCTACCCAACGCCGCGCCTCCCGCAAAAACGGCAGGACGCATTCCCGATCAGCCGGGTTGAGCCCGATCACCGCGTCGGCCCGCCTGATCGCACGCTCAGCCGCCCGACGACCGGCCGCCCAGCCGCGCGACGCCTGCTTTGGCGCGTCGGAAGCCTCGGCGACGACATAGGGAATGCGGAGGACATCAGCAATCTGCGGACCCAGCCAATCCGGCGCCTTATGATAGAGGTGATAGGTAAACCAAAGCTCCGGCGCAGTTTGCGGCGCCTCGCGGCAACGGCGAACAAAACGCTCCGCAAGCCGGGCGCCGACAGACGCCACGCGGGCCTGGCGCAGCGGGTCGCCGCGCCCGTCAAAGCTGCGAAATCGGGAGGCTATCAGCGTGTCGTGGCCAGCCATCCGCAAGGCCGCGAGGAACAGCTGCGCAACTCTGCGGTCCCCCGAAGGAATTGGATGATCGGGAGGTTTCAGCGGCGCGTAGAAGGCGATACGCATTCCAGCTGAGCTGCGTTCTGCCGCCTGCGGGAAACTTCCCCCGGCGATGGGACGGCCGGCTCACCGGGATCGGTTCCCCAGGGGGAGGCGGAAGCCAGCCCGAAGCGAGTTGCCAGCAAATCAATGCCGGCCTCCATCGAAAAAAGGCGGCGCACATGGCGTTCGCCGGCCGCGCCGAGTCGAGCCCGCTCCTCAGGATTACGGATGAGGCGTCCGAGCGTTTCGGCGAGTGCAATCGGGTTGCCCGGCGGAACCAGCAGGCCCGTCACATCTTGCTCGATCAATTCCGGGATCGCCGAAACACGGGTCGAAACGCAGGCGAGCCGCTGGCTTTGCGCCTCGATCAGCACGTTGGGGAGGCCATCCCGGTCGCCGTCCTTCCCAATCTTGGAGGCGAGCACGAAGAGGTCGGCCTCGCGATAGGCGGCGAGCACCTCCGGTTGGGCCATGGCGCCCCGCCACTCTATCCGGCGCGATAGACCGAGGCGCTCGGCCTGGACCCTCAGCGCAGCAGCGAGCGCACCGCCGCCGATATGAACAAAGCACCACTCGAGATCGGCAGGAAGAAGCGCAAGCGCTCCGAGCAGGTCGTCGTAGCCTTTTTTCGGGACCGACCGACCGACTGAGAGAATGATGACCGGCTGGTGCGGGTCGCCGCCGTTGCGCCAGCTGGCATGGCGCGGTGAAGCCTCGAAACGTTCGAGATCGAGCCCATGGTAGCAGAGCCATACGGCGTCGGGCCGTGATGTCAGGCCCGCTAGGTGGCTGCGCGCGATCTCGGTACAGGTCACGATCCATTCTGCTTCCGCCAGCTTTGTGCGCTTCTCCCATTCCGGCAAAGTCCAGATATCTCGGGCATGCGCCGAAACTGTCCAGGCGCGGCCGGTCAATAGCGCGGTATAACGGGCGACAGACGCCGGCGTATGCAGAAAATGCGCGTGAATACGGCCGATGTCGTGCGGCAGCTCGGCCGCTAACACCAAAGCCTGGCCGAAGCGGCGGACGCGGTTCGGGGTCGGATCGCGTCTCAGGTCGGAGAGCCAGGCAGCCAGCGCCGCGGAGTATCCGGGCTTTCGGCGAGACCGCAGCCAGCCGCGCCAAACCCGGGCCAGTTCCCGATGCAGGTATTCGGGGAGATACAGCAGCGCCGCACTGATCTGGCGATGGATCGGATGGATCGTGCGGTCCGTGGGATGACGCAGAGAAACGATCAGGATCTCGAGCCCGAGGCGCTCCAGGGCCAAAATCTCCTGAGCGATGAAGGTTTCCGAAAGTCGCGGATAGCCTTTGAGGACAAAGGCGACGCGTCCTGCTGCCCCTGGAGTTGCCGCCACACTCAGGTTCCGTAACGCGCTCGTGCTGCAAAGCAACCGGCCCGCCCCTGGTCGAGCCACCACTGGGCCATGCGGTTCACCTCGGGCATGCCGTCGAGCAGGCCGGGAATATCAATGGCCGACGGGGGCGGCTGGTGCGGAAGACGGCGAAGAGCCGCCGCCATCACACGAGGATCGCGCCCTTGATCCTCGGACAGCATCGCTAGCATGCCAAGCTCGGCGGCGCGCTTGGTTCTGATGAACTGCTCCAAGCGTGGCGCCGTCCTCGGTATGATCAGCGCGCGCTTGTCGAAAGACAGGATCTCGCAAAAGGTGTTATAGCCGCCCATCGCGACGACGCCAGCTGCACGGGCCATCAAACTTTCGAGCCGGGCGTTAAAGGTGATCGCCCGCACATTGTCGAGCTTGGCCGCTCGGCGGGCGAAAACCGCTCGTTGTTCCGGTAGCATAAAAGGGCCGAAGACCAGCAGGGCGGGGTGAGGAATGGCCCGATCGTACTCATAGGCCGACAGCACCAAATCGATCAAAGCCTCGCCGTCCCCGCCGCCGCCCGGGGTGACCAGCAGGAAATTGTCGATGATGCCCGCGATCTCCGGTGTGAGCTGCAACTCCTGGGCGGTGCGCCTCAAATACCCGGTATAAAACATCCGCTCGTGAACGCTTGTCGGTACCGGCAGTCCCGCGAGAGGGTCGCAGATCTGGGGGAGCCCATAGACCCAGATCTCGTCGTAATACTCTTCCAAGGCCGGAACGACCTGCTTGCGTTCCCACTCGCTCTCCAGCGCTTCGGGATCGTCCATGACGTCGCGCAGCCCCAAGATCAGGGCAGTTCCACGCCTCTGCAGCAGGTCGAGCGTATCGCGCACTTCGCCGCGCAGTCCCAGGGGCTCCTTGTCTACGATCAGCAGGTCGGGATCGAAGATATCTGCCGTGTGGCGAATTATCGACGAGCGCATCGCCAGCGTGTCATCAATATCAATGTGCAAATTGAGCGAGACGTATTCGCCGTTGCGGAGCTTGATGACACCCGGCACGCGCACAAAATCGACACGGGAACGGAAATCGAAGCTGCCTATGATCGGCGACCCGGAGAGAATCAAAATCGAGACAGCGGGATCGGCGTCGACCAGCGAGTTTGCTATGGCCCGACATCGCCGCAAATGGCCGAGTCCGAAGCTGTCGTGGCTGTAGACAAGCACCCGTTTGTGATGACGGCGAGCGGTCACACAGGGCTCTCTCACATTAACCGACCGCCCGACTATTGCATAAGCGGCGTCATCGCGAAATGATCTTTTCATGAAGGCGATGATGATGAAGGGAGTGGCGGCGGCCCTCAGCCCTTTGGAAGGTGCGCTTCCGTTTTCGCGAAATGCATCTCGAGCTGTGATACGACCACAGAAACAAGCTGGTTCACCGGCCGCGCAACCGCCGGAAGCGGAAACCAGTGAGCCAAACGCGCTTGAGCCGACTATCTACCGTTTTATTCTCAGACACAGCTTATCACAGCAGCTGATACTTATATTATTCACCCTAGTTTCCTTTCCTTTCCTCTATTTCTCGCTGGACCTGCCTAAAACGATTATCAATAAAGCAATCGGCGGCAAACAATTTCCGCAACATTTGTTTGGTTTCGAATTTGACCAAGTGACATACCTCTTGATTCTATGCGGATTATTTCTAAGTCTTGTTTTTGTAAATGGCGGGTTTAAATATTATATAAACACGCTCAAAGGACGTCTTGGCGAACGTATGCTTCGACGGCTCCGATATCAACTCTATCATCGGATGCTGCGCTTTCCTCTATCCCAGTTTAGCAAGACTTCATCGGCGCAAATTATCCCGATGATCACGTCGGAGTGCGAATTGCTTGGGGGTTTTATCGGCGATGCCTTCGTTACGCCGGCGTTCCAGGGGGGAACACTACTGACGATCATAGCCTTCATGTTTATGCAGGACCCGGTGCTCGGCGCAGCGGCGGTCGCACTTTACCCGGTGCAGGGTTATGCGATCCCGAAACTGCAACGCAAGGTCAATCAGCTCGGGAAACGCCGTGTCCGCACGGTGCGCGACGTGGCCGACCGGGTTCACGAGTTGGCGGCTGGCATTGTGGACATCCACGCCAATGATGCGGTGAAACGGCAACTGGCAGGCTTCGCCCATCTTCTGGGCACGATTTACGATATACGGTTCGAGATTTACCAACGCAAGTTTTTTGTTAAGTTTCTCAATAATTTCATTGCTCAGCTTACACCTTTTTTCTTCTATGCGATCGGCGGGTATCTGGTTATCGGCGGAAATCTTTCTTTCGGGGCCCTGGTTGCGGTGCTGGCAGCATACAAGGATTTGGCCTCACCGTGGAAGGAGCTGCTGGATTTCTACCAGATCAAAGAGGATTCGCGCATCAAATACGAGCAAATCGTAGAACAGTTCCAACCCGCCGGAATGATCGACGCCCGGTTGCAGATGGCAGAGCCGCAAAGTTCGACACCACTCTCCGGCGAGCTCTCGGTCGTCAACTTGTCTTTCGCCGAGGAGGACAGCAGCCGGGTCCTCGATGGGATCAGCTTCACGGTTTCGCTCGCCGACCACATCGCTGTCGTCGGACAAGGCGGCAGCGGCAAGAACGAGCTCGCCTTGTTGCTCGCCCGCTTGATCGCGCCTACTAGTGGGCGGATCACAATTGGCGGGTTCGAGTTGGCGAAGCTTCCGACAGCGGTGATCGGGCGTCGGATTGGATATGTCGGCGCGGCACCCTACCTGTTCGCCGGTACTCTGCGCGACAACTTGTTGTTCGGTCTGCGTCACATTCCTGTGCGGCCAGCCGATTACGCTGGGGTAACGCTCAAACGCCGAGCTCGGCAAACCTACGAAGCTCAAAGTTCGGGGAATATCGACTTTGATATTCATGCCGATTGGATCGATTACGAAGCGGCGGGGGTTGAGGACTCGAACGCGCTGTCGCGGCGCATCACCGAGGTGCTCGTCCGTCTCGATCTCGACGAGGCGATCTATTCGCTAGGGTTGCGTTGGCGACTGGATCCGGAGGGTGATCCCGGGGCGGCCATGCACTTGCTGGAGGCCCGGAAGGCGCTCGCTCGCCGGCTTGCTGAGGACGGAATTACCAACCTCGTCGAGACTTACGATCCCGAGCGGTTCAATCTCAACGCGTCGGTGGCGGAGAACCTGCTGTTTGGTACGCCAATCGGCCCGGTCTTCGATTTCGAAGCGCTCGCGGACAATGCATACGTGTTGCAGGTTTTGACACAGGTCGGCCTGATCGAAGATCTGGTTGCCGCCGGCAAGCAGGTGGCCGAAACGATGATCGAAATGTTCGCCGACTTGCCGGCTGATCACGAATTCTTCGAGCAATTCAGCTTCATCAGTGCCAGTGATCTCCCCGAGTTCGTAGCTATCCTCGGCCGGATCGGTGAAGGGGGAACCGCGGCCCTCGCCAAGTACGATCGGGCGAAGCTTCTGTCGCTGCCCTTCAAGCTGGTCCCGGCACGGCACCGGCTAGACGTCGTCGACGACCTGATGCAAAGGCGGCTGCTCGAGGCGCGCAAACTATTTCGCGCCAATCTTCCGCAAAAAGCGCGGCAGCAGATCGAGTTCTTCGATCCCGAGCGCTACAACGCGGCCGCCTCTGTGCAAGATAATATTCTGTTTGGTAAGATCGCTTATGGCGAAGCGGATGCCCCGACCCGAATCCCCAAGGTGCTCGGCGAAGTGATCGACGGGTTGTCGCTCCGCCAGATCATCATCGATGTTGGTCTCGACTACAACGTCGGCACGGGCGGATCCCGCTTATCCATCGCGCAACGGCAGAAGGCCGCAATCGCGCGCGCCGTGCTCAAACGTCCCGATCTCCTCATTCTCAACGAGGCGACCTCTGCCCTCGACGGTCAGGACCAGACCAAGATCACCAATGGGTTGAGAGCGGAATTTGCCGGCCGAGGGATCATTTGGGTGCTGCACCGGGCGAGCCTCGCCCGGAATTTTGATCGCGCCCTCATCTTGAGCGCCGGCAAACTGCAAGAGCAAGGTAGCGTCTCGGAATTGCAAGGCAACGGTTCGCTGATGTCCTTGCTGGCCGCGGCCGAGTAAAGGATCAATGGCAAAACGAACCCGAGGAGGGAGGAAATGAGCCTCAAACAGGAATTCGAACTGCTTCGGCGTGTCCCGTTCTTCGCAGAGATTGAGCCCTCGAAACTGAAGCTGCTGGCGTTTATGAGCGAGCGGGTCGGGTTCGATCCCGGCAAGAATCTGATGCGGCAGGGCGACCAGGCCGACGCGGCCTATCTGATTATCGACGGGCGGGCAGAGGTCGTTCTCGAAACACCTGCCGGACCAGTAGTCGTAGCCACGCTCGGCGCCAATGAGATTGTCGGTGAAATGGGCATATTGGGTAATGTGCCCCGCGTGGCGACTGTCCGCGCCAAAGACCGCGTAATCGCGCTGCGCATCTCGAAGGAGCCTTTCATGCGCATGGTGCGCGAGTTCCCGAACATGGCGGTCTCGATCATGCAGGAGCTGGCACAGCGTGTTGAATCGACGAACAATCAGCTACGCGCCGCTCTCGCCGAATTGAAAAAGCTGCGTGAAACTACCGGCGTTGCCGCGTGAGTGCCGGTGAGCCGGCTGGACAGCTTCATCCGTAGGCTCGAGGCACAGCGCGCTTGCCTCGAATTGGCCGCCGATCTGATTGCCGGCCTGGACGGTGAGGTGTTGGAGCTCGGCCTCGGCAACGGCCGGACGTATGATCATCTTCGAAAGCTCTTCCCGCATCGCAAAATCTATGTGTGCGAGCGCGCCGTCGCAGCGCATCCCGATTGTGTTCCGCCGTCCGCACTTCTCTTGCTCGGCGATATGCGCGAGACTCTGCCAGCCGTCCGAGCCCGACTTGCGGACCGCGTGGTGCTTGCGCATCTTGATCCCGGGAATGGCGAGATCGCGGCGAGCAAGGCGCTTGCCGATCAACTCACCCCGCTGATCGTCCCGCTGCTGCAGCTGAACGGAGTGCTGGTCAGCGAACCAGCCGTGACTGCCGACCAATTGAGCGCTCTTTCGCTACCGAGCGGGATCGAGCCGGGCCGATATAATTTATACCGGCGGATCAGCCGCCGATCGCTACCATGACCGGGACATGGTCCGAAGCCTTACTCCAGCCACGACTGTCACGGTGCACCCGCGCTTCGCTGAGCGCGGCGACGAGCGACGGTGTCACCCAGATATGATCGAGGCGCCGTCCGCGATTTGAAGCCGACCAATCGCGGGCGCGGTAGCTCCACCAAGTGTACAGGCGTTCCTGCGGCGGCACGAAGTGCCGCACCGCGTCGACAAAATCGCCCGCCTTCTGCAATCGTCCGAGCCGCTCAACTTCTATCGGGGTGTGGCTGACCACCGTCAGGAGCTGCTTGTGCGACCACACGTCTGTCTCTAAAGGAGCAATGTTGAGATCGCCCACGGCAATCATGGCACAGCCGTTCTGCCGCTCTGCCCGGAACCACACCGTAATCTCGTCAAGAAACTGCAGCTTGTGCGCGAATTTGGGGTTCGTTTCCGGATCCGGAACATCGCCGCCCGCCGGAACATAGATGTTGTGGAGCTCGATGCCGCCGGGCAGCTCGACAACAGCATGCCGGCAATCGGAGCGGTTGCACCAAGCTTTAGTTCCAACCGATGCGAACGGCGCACGCGACAGGATCGCCACGCCATTATACCCCTTCATCCCGTGAACCAGCATATGGCGATAGCCGAGCGCCTCGAACATTTCGCGCGGGAAGCGCTCGTCGGGGGTCTTCGTCTCCTGCAGGCATAGGACATCCGGCGCCCATTCCGACACGAGCTGCCGGACGTTGTCGACGCGCTGCCGGATCGAGTTGATGTTCCAGCTGGCTAGGCGCAGCATCACAGCTTCGCCGCCTCCTGTAGGCCGCCAAATGGGCAAATCCGCAAAAACAACGGCGCCCGGTCGGGGGGGAAGACCGGGCGCCTGCATGTCAGAAGCGTTTGGGGGAAATCGGGCCCGCAGGGGAGACGGGACCGTTCTAAAGAGAGTTTGGTAACTCTCTCCGCTTCCGAGTGATGCAGATGGGGTGCAGCTGAATAAAAACAAACTTGCATTTCTGCATATCGGAAATAGCGAGAATGCATGCGAACGACGGAACTAAACCCGATCTCTCTCATGCCGCGCGCGTCGCGACCACAACTCCCGAGTAGGATGTACCGTGGCACGCCTGAGCAAACATCGCAAATAACGCCCTCGACAGCGGGTTCTCGAGGACCTTGTACTCGGGGTGCCATTGCACGCCGACGACAAACCGGGCTTCGGGCAGGCTCACCGCTTCAATTTGACCGTCAGGCGCAACCGCTTCGACACGAAGCATGGGTCCGGGACGATCGATTCCTTGGGAGTGCAGTGAATTGACCATCACTTCGGTGGTGCCGGCGAGTGACGCCAAGAGCCCACCAGGGCTCAGCCCCACACTATGCGCCGGGCCGTAAGGGCCATCCGGCGCATCTTTCCGCGAACGATGATTTAGACGGCCGGGGAGCTCATGCACGCGCTGGTGCAACGTGCCGCCGAGCGCGACATTCAACTCTTGGATGCCTCTGCAGATTGCCAGAATCGGCAGGTCACGCCGAACCGCCTCGCGAATCAGCGGCAAAGTCGTCGCGTCGCGTGCCGGATCGTGCCGGGTCTCGGGGTGGCTCGGCTCGCCGCCGTACTGGCTCGGATGAACATTGGAGGGACTTCCAGTCAGCAACAACCCGTCGAGCCTGTCGAGCATGATGCAGACATCGACCTTCGAACCTATCGCAGGGATCAAAACCGGCAGACAACCGGTCGCATCGATGACTGCGTTCGGATATCTCTCGTTGACCCCGTGGAAAACGCGCTCATTGACCGTACGCATACAGGTGGGAATACCGATAATCGGCACATGACCGGTGGGCATTGGGCTCAGCTCAAGGCTCGTATTGGCGGCGCGAGGCGGCATAAGGATCCTGGTATACAAACAGCTTGGGGTCGAGCGCCATACCGAATTGCTCATCGTAAAGTGAAACCGTAGTGGTCTTGCGCTGTTGATCCACGATCGACCATTGTTGCAAGGCAAGCGGGTTGTCGCTGAACACCATCGTCAAACTGCCGTTGTCCGGCTCCGTCTTCTCGACGACGGTCAACCGGACGGTGTTCGGCCCGCGCTCGAAGCGCGTCACAATAAGATCGCTAAACGTGATCGGATCACGCAGAAGGAGCCAAGCGGGCGTCGACTTCAGCCCTACTTTGGACATCTGTACGAGCTCCTTGTCGACGTAATAGACGTAAAACATGTCGGCGAGGAGTAGAATTTGGTTGGGCGGATCATACTCAAAGCGCATCCGGCCGGGTCGCGCCATCCAGAGCTGCCCCGTGGCGATACCACCGCCCGAGGCAACTTGCCGAAACTTGGCATACATCGTGCGAATGCTGCCCAGATAAGCAGCAATTCGCTGCAGATCAGCGTTGTCCTGGGGCGTAAGCGCGACAGCAGCGGGCGGTGCAGCGGCAGCGGCGACCGCCGAAAGCCGCGACGCCGCAAATAAAAAAAGGACCGAGAGCACGGCGCGGCGGCTTCGCGGGACGGAATCGCCGAGGAATCGCCACGGCGTTCGGCGCTCCTCGATACCGGTCATCTTGCCGCCGCTCCTTTATGCCTACGTCGCGAGGTAGATGACCTCGGCAAGCTGGGGCTTCAATTGCGGTCAATCGCCGCCGCGCGCCAAAACCTCGCGTTTTCCGACGTGATTGGCGGGAGTGACGATGCCTTCCGCTTCCATTCGCTCGATGATTCGGGCTGCGCGATTGTAGCCGATCTGGAGATGACGTTGGACAAAGCTCGTGGACGCTTTGTGCTCGCGGCACACCACCGCCACCGCCTGGGCATAGAGGTTGTCCGCCGATTGGCCATCGTCGTCCCCAGTTAACGGATCCAACGCAGCATCGTCATCCTCGGTGATCTCGTCGATGTAGTCCGGTATCCCGCGCGTTTTGAGGAACGAGACGACGCGCTCGACCTCTTCGTCCGAGACGAACGGGCCGTGGACACGGGTGATGCGCCCGCCTCCTGCCATATAGAGCAGGTCGCCACGGCCGAGGAGCTGCTCGGCGCCGCCCTCGCCGAGGATCGTTCGGCTGTCGATTTTTGATGTCACCTGAAAGCTGATGCGGGTCGGAAAATTTGCTTTGATCGTGCCGGTAATAACGTCGACGGAAGGGCGTTGCGTCGCCATGATCAGGTGGATCCCGGCGGCTCGGGCCATCTGTGCCAGACGCTGGATCGCCGCCTCGATTTCCTTGCCCGCGACCATCATCAGGTCCGCCATTTCGTCGACCACCACGACGATCAGCGGCAACTCGCTGGTATCGAACGGCTGCGGCTCGAAAATCGGCTGACCCGTTTCGGGATCGAACCCCGTTTGCACCTCCCGGATCACACTCTCACCCTTGGCCTCGGCGTCGGCCAAGCGGGCGTTGAACCCGTCGATATTGCGCACGCCGAGCTTCGACATCTTGCGATAGCGGTTTTCCATCTCCCGCACCGTCCATTTCAACGCGAGCACCGCTTTCCGCGGATCGGTGACGACTGGCGCGAGAAGGTGCGGGATGCCGTCGTAGACGGATAGTTCGAGCATCTTCGGGTCGATCATGATGAACTTGCAGCGGTCGGGCGGCATCCGGTAGAGGATCGACAGGATCATTGTGTTGATGCCGACCGATTTGCCGGACCCGGTGGTGCCCGCGATCAACAGATGCGGCATTTTCGCGAGGTCGGCCAGCACCGGCTCACCGGAAATGTCCTTGCCCAGGATTAGCGCCAGGCGTCCGGGATGGCTCTCGTAAACCGGCGAATTGAGCAGCTCACGCAGAAACACCGTTTCTGCCTTGCGGTTGGGGAGCTCGATGCCGATCACATTTCGGCCTGAAACGACCGCGACGCGAACCGATATAGCGCTCATCGAGCGGGCAATGTCGTCGGCAAGACCGATGATCCGCGACGCCTTGATACCGGGAGCCGGCTCGAACTCATACAGCGTGACGACAGGCCCCGGGCGAACCTGCACGATCTGACCGCGGACGCCAAAATCCTCGAGCACCGTCTCAAGCAACCGGGCGTTTTTTTCCAGGGCCTCTTCGTTGATCGCCTCAGCCTTGGCCACCGGCGGCTTTACCAGGAGCTCGAGTGTGGGCAGAATCGGCTGCTGCTCGGGTTCGAGGTCAAGCGCCGGCTGGCGCTCTCCTTCGGAACGTTTTCCTGGTGCGGACGGCCTCGCGGTTGGTGCGATGAAACGAACAAGCCCGCCTCGGTCCCGCGCTTGGCTGAGCCGGGGTTCGCGCCGGCTGGGCAACGGAGTGACGACCGGCGGGTGGCGCATTTCGGGGGCATCGGAGCGGCGATCCGTTTTCGGGTTGCGCGCGAGACGCGATTTGTGCCGACGCTGCCAAACCCGAGCAAGGAGAGAGTTCGCCTCGGCCGAGCTGCTTCCGGAAAACTCGGCGAGGCGTGTAGCACCCCGCCCAGCGCCCGCACCGATCGCACGCCAATCTCGCAAAGACAGCCCCATGGTAGCCAGCAACAGGAGGCCGGCAATTGCCGCAGCCGCCATCGAGATAGGCAACGCCGCGGTGCCGAGACCGGAGCGCACCAAAAGCCGCTCCATAACCCATCCAATGGCGCCGCCGGGGCCGGCCGGCGGAGAGAGCGCCCCGAGATCGAGGATCGAAAGCGCTACCGCCCCCAGGGTCAGAACCGTCGGAAGGAGCGCCAATCGGGCCCAGGTGGACCGAAGGGGGCGGTGGAGCATCAGGCGAAACGACCAGACAAGCAGGAGAATCGGAATCAAAAAGCATGCGAGCCCGAAACTCTGCCACAAGAGGTCGGCCAGCACCGCTCCATCATGGCCGAGGAAATTGTGGGGCATCGCGTCGACGGCCGTGTTCAGCGATCCATCACGAGGGTCATAGGTGAACAATGACAGGAAGAGTAAAAAGCAGGCCAGCAACAGGGCGAAGCCGAACGCCTCCGCCAGCCGGTGCTTCAAAACCGTAAGCGCTTCTTCGATCGCCCAACGACCTGTCGATTTGGCCATGCTATCCCCCCGGCGCTGGCCCGAACCCAGATGCCTCCGCTTCAGTTACAACAGCCGCCGCTTCTGTGCAAATATGGACAGCCCACACCCCGTCGCGGCCCCAGCGCAGTACGTCCTCGCGTCTTCGGCGGGGAGCCCGCAAGGGGAGCGGGCGGGGAGGCACGGGCCCCGCCTCCCCCGCCGACCCCCTGGGTAGACCGCCAGGGTAACCCGGGATCCCGCGGCTCATACCCAAGCTCGTATCGACGCCAATATAATCCCTTTTTGTGGCGTCGGCTTCATCGAGAGATTTGCTCGCTCGGGTCCAGCCACCGGCGCTCATTCCGTTACCGAGCCTAGGCGGGCCTTCTCGATCAGGGCCGCTACGCGGCGCAGCTCGACGCCGCGGTCGATCTCTTCGAGGCTGCAGGACAAGCGCCGGCGCCAATTGGGGTGCGCGTCGGTAGTACCGGGCAAATTCGCCTGCTCGACCTCGGAGAGTATGTCCTCGAGCTGAACCAGCATCAGACGAGCCCGCGAGCGGCCGAGATATGCAAGGATGGCGTCGGCGAGCTCGATCGTATAGACCGGCTCGCTGCCTTCAGGCAGAAACTCCCTTATTTGGGCGGGTGCAATCAATCCTTCCCGGACGAGCGCGGCGAGCAAGAGACTGCGATCGCGGTGGCGCTCGGCTGCCTCTGCTTCCTCAGCATGCCGGTCGGGGTAAAGTCCGAGACGCCGGCGCCAAATGATATCATTGCCCAGCCAGAACCCCTTCAGTGTCGCAATGTCGTGAGTTGCCGGCGAAGCTGCGGCCAGCACCGGGTATTGAGTTGGCGGCACGAATGTCCCGTCAGATTTGCGCTCAAAACCGAAAATTCGGTACGACAATATGTTGGCCGAACGCATGGTGTCGCGAAATCCGTCGGGCACAGTGCCGAGATCTTCCCCGACAACGGCGCATGCCTGGCGCGAGCTCTCGAGCGCGACCAGCCGGATCAACTCCTTGAACGGATAGTTTACGTAAGCGCCGGCTTTCGCCTCCATTCCGCTCGGAATCCAATAAAGCCGATTGAGCGACATCACGTGATCGATCCGCAAAATCCCGGCATGGCGCATATTGGCGCGCAGCGACGTGATGAACGGTGCAAAGCCCTGACGCCGAAGCACCAAGGGGTTGACCGGCGCCAAGCCCCAATTCTGTCCACCGCGGCTGAGCGCGTCGGGCGGAGCGCCGATCGACGCGCCCGGCGCGAGCAGCTCCTGATCGGCCCAGGCTTCCGCCCCGTTTGGATTGGCGCCGACGGCGAGGTCCCGATAGAGTCCAATCGAAAGCCCGGCTTCCCGGCCAGCTCGCGACGCGGCTGCAAGCTGCCGGTCGGCCTGCCATTGCAGAAACTGAAAGAACTCGACGCGATCGCGATGCGCGGCCGCAAAGGCGGCAACCTGTGGCGATCGTGGATCGCGCATCGGCGCCGGCCAGCTGTGCCACGAGAATTGTCGGTTCTCGCGAAGGTGATGCTCGTGAAGCGCCTCGAACACGGCAAAATCGGCGAGCGATTGCCCCGCGCTCTGCTGAAACTCCCGGAAAGCCTGTCCGGCGATGCTCGTCGCCGTCCCGTTCACGCCGAGCTCCAATGACCGAAAACGGCAAAACAACGCTTCCAGTACTGACCGCTTGCAAGCGGCGACGGCCCCATAGTCGATGAGCTCGGCAGAGCGGGCTGCCCAATGAGTTGCCCCGAACCACTGGCCGCCGGTCAATTCGCGTATCGCCTCGTCCTCGGTAAAGCCGGGAACTGCCGTCACGTCGATGTAAAGATAATCCAGCTGGCTGCGGCTCGAAGGCGAATAGGGGCTGACATGCCGAGGCTCGGCGGCGAACAGCGCGTGCAGCGGATTGATGCCGACGACCGAAGCGGTGCAATGTCCCGCAGTGCGGGCGAGCCCCGCGAGATCGGTGAAATCCCCGATCCCCCAATTCCGCTCGCTGCGCAGACCGTAAAGCTGACAGCTAAGTCCCCAGCTGCGCGAGCCCGGCCCGAGCTCGGCGGGAAGGTGGCAGCGATCCGGCGCGACGATCAGATCGGCGCGGGCGTTGATGCCGTCAGCCTCGATTTCAAGGCGGTGATAGCCGACTGGCAACCCACGCGGCAGGGCCATTGCGAACCGCTGCACATTCGTGTTGACATTCACCGTCACCCTGCCTGAGCGCTCGTCGCCATCTGCGAGACGGCAGCTCCAGAAAACCCTGCGACAGCCCGGTGGCAGGCGTAGCAGCAGTTCGGGGCGCTGATCTTCGACCCGCATTATATGCGCAGCCTCGAGCCCAAGCGGCAAAATTCGTTGTTGCTCCTCGAGCTGACGTCGGGCGCACATCGGATCCGAAGGCAGGCCGAAGGCAGCTGTCAACGCCAGTAATGTATCGTCCGATACCTCTCGGGTTTGCCCAAGCGCGTCCGTGTAACGCGCCTGGACGCCGATCAGACCCGCGAGCTGAAGAAGGGCGGCCCGACTGCTCATATCAACCGAAGCTGTTCTTCTCCCGCACTGCAGCGGTCAAGGATCCGCGCTCACGCTCGCCGTCGAGCAATAATGCGCCGGTCGCAACTGTGACGCGGCGGTGTGCCGTCGGCCACGTTGCTCGGTCAATGAACAGCACAAACGAGTGAGCCTGCAGCCGATAAATTTCTCCTGCCTCGTAACGTCTCACCGCGGCGGCGCGCCCGGTCGGCTCTGCAGTATCGACCAGCGCCTCCCACGACATTGGCGAAGCAAGGATTGGAAAGCGAAAATCGAGCTCCTCGCCGTGCGCATTCATCATTACGAGAAAGCTTTCGTCTATATCGCGCTGGCCGCCTGGAGTGAAGAACTCTCCGGCCGCGCCGCTCAGGACATACCCGAGAGCCAGCCCTACCGGATTTTTCCAGTCCTCTGTCGCCGCCTCCTTGCCCGAAGGAGTGATCCAAGTAATGTCTTTGACCCCGGCCTCGGAAAGCACCTCACCGCGCAAGAAGCGCGGGCGGGAAAAGACGCGATGTCGGCGGCGGAGATGGATCAGATAGCGGACGAACCATGCCAATTCCTCGTCCGCCGGCCCGATCTGTTGCCAGTCGAACCACGAGATTTCGTTGTCTTGACAATAGGCATTGTTGTTGCCGCGCTGTGTCCGCCCGATCTCATCGCCGGCCAGCAACATCGGTACGCCGAGCGATAGCAGAAGGGTGGCCAGCAGGTTGCGCTTTTGGCGGTCGCGCAGGGCGGCGATCTGCGGATCATCGGACGCCCCCTCCGCACCGTAATTGCAGCTATAATTGGCGTCGGTCCCGTCGCGGTTGTCCTCGCCATTAGGTTCGTTGTGCTTTTGGCAGTAGCTAACGAGATCCTGCAGTGTAAATCCGTCATGAACAGTAATGAAATTGATGCTCGCCCAAGGTCGCCGGCCGCGATATCCGAAGATATCCGAGGAACCGGCCACCCTCGAAGCGAGATCGGCGACGAGACCCTTGTCACCTCGCCAGAAACGCCTGACGACATCCCGATATTGCCCGTTCCACTCGGCCCAGCCGGGAGGAAAGTTGCCGAGTTGATATCCGTAAGGGCCGAGATCCCAGGGCTCGGCAATCAACTTGAGGCCGGCCATCGCCGGGTCCTGTCTGATCGAATCGAAGAATGCGCTGCCCTGGCTATAATCGCCGTTTTCACGGGCCAGACTCGGGCACAGATCGAAGCGGAAACCGTCGACATGCATCTCCAAGGCCCAGTAACGCAGCGAGTCCATGACCAGCTGCAAGACTCGAGGATGATCGAGGTTCATTGTATTGCCGGTGCCGGTCACGTCGTAATAAAATCGGCGGTCGGCTTGCAAACGGTAATAGGAAGCGTTGTCGATCCCGCGAAACGACAGCGTCGGGCCTAGGTGATTGCCTTCACCGGTGTGGTTGTAGACGACATCGAGAATGACCTCGATCCCGGCATCGTGCAGGCGCTTTACCGCGGTTTTGAAACCGGCGATCGATGGGGTCGATAGAAAACGCGGATCCGGCGCGAAAAAGCCGATCGTATTGTAGCCCCAATAATTCACCAGTCCGCGTTCGAGCAAGTGGCGATCGTCGATCGAAGCGTGGATCGGGAGCAGCTCGAGTGCAGTGACGCCCAGACCGACGAGGTAATCGATCATAGCCGGTGAAACGAGCCCGGCGAAGGTGCCGCGATGCGAGGGCTCGACGTCGGGGTGCTTGATCGTGATGCCGCGCACCTGCAGCTCGATGATGATTGTTTCTTCCCATGGTGTGTGGGGGCGGCGGTCCTCGCCCCAGGTAAAGGCAGGTTCGACCACCCGGCACTTCGGGATGTTGCGCGAATTGTCGCGCCGGTCAAACGACAGGTCCTCCCGCGGACTGCCAAGCCGATAACCAAACACCGCGTCGGCCCAGCGAAGGCGCCCCTGCAAAGCCTTGGCATAGGGGTCGATCAGCAGCTTGTTCGGATTGAACCGATGCCCGTTCGACGGATCGAAGGGTCCGTAAACACGATACCCGTAAAGCAGGTTCGGGCGAGCGTCGGGTAAGTACGCGTGCCAGACCTCGTCGGTATATTCCGGAAGCACGATCCGCGCCTCCTCTTGATTGCCGGAGCGATCGAAGAGGCATAGCTCGATCTTTTCGGCATGCGCCGAAAAAATCGCAAAATTCACACCCTCACCGTCCCAAGTGGCCCCGAGCGGGTACGGACGACCCGGCCAGACCTTCCACGGCGAAGCCATCAGCAACAATTAGTCCGGGGTAAAGACCAATGCGCCGAGCGGCGGCAAGTTCAAGCATATCGAGTGGGGGTGGCCGTGCATCGGATAAGGGTCGGCATGGACCTCTCCCGCATTCCCGACGCCGCCGCCGCCATACTCCACCGCGTCGGTGTTGATGCGCTCGCGATAGCGCCCTGGCTGCGGCACTCCGATCCGATAATTTTCGCGCGGAACTGGGGTGAAGTTGCAGATGACCACGGCGATTTCATGCGGATCCCGGCCGCGCCGCAAATAGGATATGATGCTCTCGGCCGCGTTCGCCACGTCGATCCAGTGGAACCCCTCGGGCTCGCAATCGAGACGGTGCAACGCCGGCGTGCCGCGGTAGAGATGATTGAGATCGCGCACCAGACGTCGGACCCCCTCGTGCAACGGTTCACCGAGCAGCTGCCAGTCGAGCCCGATATCGTGGTTCCACTCGCGCTCCTGGGCGAACTCGCCGCCCATGAACAGCAGCTTCTTGCCCGGGTGGCTCCACATAAAAGTGAGATAAGCCCGCAAAGTAGCGAAGCGCTGCCATTGGTCGCCCGACATCTTGCCGATCAGCGAGCCCTTGCCATGCACCATCTCGTCGTGGCTGAGCGGCAGAACGAAGTTTTCTTGAAAGGCATAAAGCAGGCCGAAACTGAGATCGTTGTGGTGGTATTTGCGGTGGATTGGATCCAACGACATGTACCGCAACGTGTCGTGCATCCACCCCATGTTCCATTTGAAGCCAAAGCCCAGCCCGCCGACATAAGTCGGGCGCGACACCATTGGCCAGGCAGTCGAACTCCTCAGCCACCGAGGTCGCGCCCGCCTCCCCGAACACCAGCTCGTTCATTCTGCGCAAGAACGCGATCGCTTCGAGGTTTTCACGCCCGCCAAAGGCGTTTGGGATCCATTGCCCCGGATTGCGGCTGTAGTCGAGGTACAGCATCGAGGCGACCGCATCCACCCGGATGCCGTCGATGTGGAATTCGCGCAGCCAATAGAGCGCGCTCGACAGCAGGAAATTTGCTACTTCACGGCGCCCGTAATTGTAGATCAGCGTGTTCCAATCGGGATGAAAGCCCTGCCGTGGGTCGGCGTGCTCGTAAAGCGCCGTACCGTCAAAGCGGCCGAGCCCGTGCGGATCGGTCGGGAAATGCCCGGGAACCCAATCTAACAGCAATCCTAGCCCAGCGCCGTGGCAGGCATCGACAAAGGCGCGGAAATCGTCGGGCGTTCCATAACGGCTGGTCGGCGCAAACAGCGAAATCGGCTGGTATCCCCAAGAGCCGTCGAACGGATACTCCGTAACTGGCATCAGTTCCAGATGCGTAAAACCCATTTCGGCTGCGTAAGGGACGAGCTGGTGAGCAAGTTCACGATAGGTCAAATACCGCCCATTCTCGGCCAAGTTTCGCCGCCACGAGCCGAGATGGACTTCGTAGATGGAAATGGGCGCTTGACGATCGTTGCGCTCCCAGCGCTCGGCCATCCATCGCCCATCCTGCCATAGATGTCGCGACGGCTCGGCAATAATCGACGCCGTGTTGGGCGGTCGCTCGGAGCACTCAGCCTGCGGGTCCGCCTTCAGCGGCAGGAGCTGACCGTCGGCGCCAAGGATCTCGTACTTGTAGAGATGACCGGGGCGCAGGCCCGGGACGAACAGCTCCCAGAACCCGCCGACATTTCGCATCGGCATCCGCCGGCCGTCCCATCCGTTGAAGTCGCCAACGACGCTTACCCGGTGCGCGTTCGGCGCCCATACCGCGAAGGCGACACCCTCGACACCCTGATGTGCCAGAGGATGTGCTCCAAGCTTGCGGTAGCTCGCGAGGTGGTTGCCCTCGGCGAGCAGATGAATGTCGATCTCGCCCAGCACTGGCGGAAAAGAATAGACGTCGTAGAATTCGTGTTGGGCGCCACCGCTTGTGACGCGCAGCCGATAGCGAAACGCCTCCTTGCGGTCGGGAATTGTTGCGACAAAGAAACCGGCGCGGTGGACTTGGACAGCCTTGGCCGCAACTTGGCCAGTCGCGGATTCGACTACGGATACATCCTGTGCGCCCGGCAGCATCGCTCGGACGGCTATTCCGTCCGGCGTCTTGTGCATTCCGAGAAATAAGAACGGGTCGCTGTGGCGCGCCTCGACTATTGCCGGGATTTGTGGATCAGGCCGCCGCAGCACGCTCAGCCCCCTCCATCCGCGCCAAGATGCCGAGGACGCCTTTCAGCGGAATATCGACCCAGCCGGGCCGGTTCGCCAGCTCGTAGGAGACTTCGTAGATCGCCTTCTCGAGTGTAAAGAACGCCACAATCCTGCGCCCTTGGCTTTTGCTCGTCGGGTAGGCGTTGCAACCACGCATCGCCTTACGATAGGCGGCACGGAAGCCGTCGACCGCCCGATGCCGCCAGGCCTCCGCCAATTCCAACATTCTCGGTTCGGCTGCCGGCCGCGCCTCGGCGAGCTGCCGCACGGCGGTAAAGCTGGCGTAGTCGAACGAGCGGATCATGCCCGCGACATCGCGCAGAGGCGAACTCTTGCGCCGCCGCTCGGCGAGGGGCCGTGCCGGCTCACCCTCGAAATCGATGATGAAGAAGTCGTTCTTCACGGCGAGAACTTGGCCGAGATGAAAATCTCCATGGTAACGGGTCTTCTGGGCCTCGGCCTCGTGCGGAATTAACGTGCGGATCAGGTGGAAAAGCCTGTCGCGATCCGCCATGAGGCGCTCCACGAGTTCCTGCGCCGAATCCGGCAATCTGGCTCGCTGGCGTTCCAATTTCGCTAGCATGTCGGCGGCGGCCGCCTCAAGCTCGCGTTGCCATTGGCCGATATCCTCGGCGGTTATCGGTTCGGGAGCAAAGTCGGGATCATCACGGCCCCCCTCGGCTAAAGCTCGATGCATCTCGGCAGTGCGAATCCCGAGCTGGCGCGCCAACGAAAGGAAAAATACGTCCGGATCGGGCAGGTCTGACGCGCGAGTGCCGGTCGACAGCGCATCGTCGAGATATCGTGTGAGATAGTCTAAGGCCTGGGTCCACCCGTCTCCTTGATTGCGAACAAAGCCGAACAACACGCCGAGAGCATGCGTTTGCTGTCCATCGCCGTCGAGATCGAGTTCCATAAACGCCAGGAGCGGCGGGGTGTTCGCAAACCCGGCCCGCTCGACCAGAAAACGCGACGTTTCGATTTCGGGATGCGGACCGGACTGCAAACGCCGATAGATTTTCAGCATGCCGTAATCGTCGAAGACGATCGAGCTGTTCGACTGTTCCGCCCCGATGCGACGAGCTATCAACCGCTCCGGCAAGGCGACCTGATCGAACAGCGGCGTTTTGCGGAATCGGATCTCGCCTGCGCCTTCGAGCCGCATTGTCGCGCCCTGCCGGATCGCTTCCATAAATGCCAGTGCAAAGCCGTCCTGCGACAGGGCGTCGACCAACGCTCCCTCTCGCCGGAATTGCCTCAATTCGGCGAGTGTTACCGGGACCAGAGCCTGACGCGCTTCGGTATCTGCGGACGACCAGATGGCGGCCAGCGGCAAGAAATAACGTTGTCTCTCGCCCCGTGCCAGTTGCGCCTCCACGACCCCGGCCATAAACGTCTCGGCCGCCTGCCCGTCTTCGGGTGGTCGGGTAATTTCGCAGCGCGCCAGCACCGAGGCCGCCTTGACCTTCTGGTCCTTGGCCCCAAACCAGCGTTGCCGCGGCAAGAAAGCAGGGATTGCATCACCCTCGAGCTGCGGCAGATTGTGTTGACGGAACAGATCAGGCCAGCCATGCGGCATCACCAAGGTGAGAAATTCCGGCGGCGCCGTTCGCAGATTCGCCGCCTCAGCGGCGGTGGGCAGGAGCTCGAACCAGTAAAAGCTGTAGCCCTGCAGTGTAAGGAGATACGGCAATTCGCCAATCGGCGGAAAGGCGCTGCGCCCGAGTAGTTCGACAGGTTGGCGGCCGCGCCACTCGGACAAATCGAGTTCGACCGCTTGCGGAGTGCGGGACAAATTGGCGACACACAGGACGATTTCGTCGCCATAGGCGCGGATATAAGCGATGACCTTGCGGTTCGCCGGGTAGAGAAACCGCAAGGTGCCCCGGCCGAAAGCGCGCCGCGACCGACGCGCCGCAATAAGCCGTTTGACCCAATTCAAGAGTGACGAAGGCGAGCGAGTCTGCGCCTCGACATTGACCGCCTCGAAACCATAGACCGGATCCATGATCGGCGGCAGATAAAGCCGCGCCGGGTCGGCGCGGGAAAATCCGCCGTTGCGATCGAACGACCATTGCATCGGCGTGCGCACGCCGTCGCGATCGCCGAGGAATACATTGTCGCCCATACCGATTTCGTCGCCGTAGTAGAACACCGGAGTTCCCGGCATCGAGATCAAGAGGGCATTCAACAGTTCGATCTTGCGCCGGTCGTTCTCCATCAGCGGTGCGAGGCGACGACGAATCCCGACGTTCAGCCGCGCCCGCCGGTCGGCGGCATAGTAATTCCATAAGTAATCGCGCTCGCGATCCGTTACCATCTCAAGCGTCAGCTCATCGTGGTTGCGGAGAAAAACCGCCCACTGGCAGGTCTCCGGAATATCCGGCGTCTGCCGCATGATGTCGGCGATCGGGTGGCGGTCTTCGGTGGCGACGGCCATGTAGATCCGCGGCATCAGCGGGAAATGGAAAGCCATGTGGCACTCATCGCCCGCGCCGAAATACTGCAGCACGTCCTCCGGCCATTGGTTTGCCTCGGCCAGCAGCACGCGGTCGCGGTAGCGCATGTCAAGTTCATGCCTCAGTCGGCGCAGCACCTCATGGGTCTCGGGGAGGTTCTCATTTATCGTTCCTTCGCGCTCGATCAGGTAAGGCACTGCGTCGAGCCGCATGCCGTCGACCCCGAGATCGAGCCAGAACCGCATCACGTCGACAACTGCTCGGAACACGCGCGGATTGTCGAAATTCAGGTCGGGCTGGTGCGAGTAGAAGCGGTGCCAGTAATATGCTTGGGCGACTGGGTCCCAAGCCCAATTGGATTTTTCGGTATCGACAAAAATGATGCGTGTTTCGGGAAACTTCTGGTCGGTATCGCTCCAGACATAGAAATCGCGCAGCTTCGAGCCCGGCTTCGCCCGCCGCGCGCGCTGGAACCAAGGATGCTGATCAGAGGTATGGTTGATGATCAGCTCGGTGATGACCCGGATATCGCGTCGGTGTGCATCTCGTATGAACGCCTTGAAATCGGCCATCTTGCCGTATGACGGGTTGATGTTCTTGTAGTCGGAGATGTCATAGCCGTCATCGCGTAAGGGCGAGGGATAAAACGGCAGCAGCCATAACGTAGTGACGCCGAGATCCTGCAGATAGTCCAGCTTGCGGCGTAATCCTTCGAAGTCGCCAATTCCGTCATTGCTGGAGTTGAAAAAGGCCTTCACGTGCAGCTGATAAATTATCGCGTCCTTATACCACAGCGGGTCGGATGCCACCGTGCGCGCGATTGCGCCGCTGTCGGGCGCCGGACGAGTTAGATCGTTCAGGAGTGTCATGCGGCTAGGGCTTATCGCAAAAATTCATCAATTAGGATCGACTAGAGGCTCTAATCGTGAAAAAGGGCCGAAATCGGGCCTGTCGAAAAAAAATTAAACGCATCCAATTATTCGCGGATTCTATTGCGGCCGTCGAAGACAGAAAACCAACGCGGGATTGATCGCGGGATCGAGATGAAAGCGCTGATGGGCGCCGCGGCAAGCAAAAGCGCGGCCGGTAAATGCCTCCTCGAGCGAGTAGCCCGAATCGGCCGAAATGCCAAGCTCGGCAAGCGGCAATTCGACGGTATCCTCGTGCGCGCCGTGCGGGTCCAGATTTACAATGATGATCACGACGTTGGCCCGGTCCGAAGAAATCTTCGCATAAGCCAGAATGTTCGGGTCATTGCAGCTTAGGAATCGCAGGTTGAGAAAATCCTGCAGCGCCGGATTATTGCGCCGAAAGCGATTGAGGACAGCGATATCATCCTTTATATTACCCGGGCGGTCCCAATCCCACACTTTGTATTCGTATTTCTCGGAGTGGAGGTACTCCTCACGCCCCTGAATCGGAGTATTCTCGCACAGCTCAAATCCGTTATAGATGCCGTAGACCGGCGACAAGGTTGCAGCCAACACCAGACGAATGCGGAAAGCTGGCCGCCCTCCCTCTTGAAGAAAGACCGGCAGGATGTCCGGCGTGTTGGTGAAGAAATTTGGCCGAAAATATTCTTTGGCCGGGTACGCCGTCAGCTCAGTCAGGTATTCGATCAACTCCGATTTTGTGTTGCGCCACGTAAAGTACGTATAGGACTGGCTGAACCCCGATTTCGCCAATGCTCGCATCATCTTGGGCCGAGTGAACGCTTCGGACAGGAAAATCGCCTCCGGGCAGCGCGCCTTGACCTCGCGGATCAGCCACTCCCAAAACGGCAATGGTTTGGTGTGGGGGTTGTCGACGCGAAAGGTGCGTACACCCTCGCCGACCCAGAACAGGATCGTGTCGCGCAATTCGGCCCACAATCCTTCGCGGTCCGGGTTGTCGAAATCGACATTGACGATGTCTTCGTACTTCTTCGGAGGATTCTCGGCATATTTGATGGTTCCGTCGGGCCGGAAACGGAACCACTGCGGATGCTCGCGCACCCACGGATGGTCGGGTGCGGCCTGGATTGCAAAATCGAGCGCCACCTCCATCCCGAGCGCCGCGGCGGCACGGACGAATCGGCGGAAGTCGGCAAGTGTGCCGAGCCCGGGGTCGACTGCCCGGTGACCGCCTTCTTCCGAACCGATGGCGTAAGGGCTCCCTGGCTCACCCGGCTCCGCAACGGTGCTGTTGTCTCTGCCTTTGCGGTTCACACGGCCGATCGGATGGATCGGGACGAGATAGACAACGTCGAAGCCGAGCCGCGCGATTTCGGGGAGGCGCGCGATGCAATCATCAAACGTGGCGCCTTTGCCGGGTTCCACCCCTTGGCTGCGTGGGAACATCTCATACCAGGCGGCAAAGCTCGCCGCCTTACGGTCGACGACCACCTCCAGTTCACGCCGATAACGCACCGCATCAGTGCGTGTCGGACACCGCGCCATTGCGTCGCGAACTTCGGATGAGAGAAGCAGCTCGGCGCGGCCAGCGCTGTCGTGCAGCTCGAAATCGCGCAACATCTGCCGGATAGACGCCCCGTCGCCACCCCGCGCCAGCGCCAGCGCGGCCTCCACGATATCCCGCCCCTCGACGAGTTCGAGATCGATGCTCTGGCCTGCCGCCAGCTTCTTTTCGACCTCGTCGCGCCAGCTCTCGAAATGATCGGTCCAGGCCTCGATCGTGTACCGCCAGAGGCCAACTGCATCCAGCCGGAAGCGGCCGACCCAGCGATCGTTGTCGTAAAAGACGAACGGCGCTTCGCGCCACGCCTCGTCTTCGTGCCGGTACTTTACGGTGGCGCGCAGCTTGTCGTGCCCGTCGCGAAACAGGTCGGCCCACACCTCGAACACCTCGCCGACAATCCGTTTGACGGGATAGCGTCCGCTGTCGAGCTCGGGATACACCTCCTCGATCTGAATCCGGTTCTCGGGTCGCCACTGCGGATGCTGCGGGACAGGCCCCTCGGATCGCATCAAACCCGCCCGTAAGATCTGCACGCCAAACGGCGCCACGGCGACAGAAGATCCTTCTATTTCGATCTGACTGGTTTGTTGCTCTTGCGTGTTGACGAGGATGAAAGCTCGGTCGTCCCCATTTTCGGTCCGCCGCTCCAGCACGAGCAGCGGGTCGGCTTGGTTGCTCAACCGGCGCAGCGGACCCTCTTCGTTCAGGGCCGGAATCGCTTTCTTCGTCGCATTGACCTCGGCTATAAACTGGCTGAGGTCAAAGCGCTGTGGCTCCGGGTTCTCGCTAAGGTTGGCCACGACATCGAGCCGCCGCGACCAGCCGTATTCGAAACCCATCGGCATCATCACACCGGTCGAGTAGGCCGCTGCGAAGGCGTAAGCCTGCCGATAGCGCGGCTCGATCTGGGCTTCCGGAATTCCGGCGGCCCGCAGCTCATTGACGAGCCGGTCGGTATCGTGGCTCTCCGGAAAGCCGATCGACGGCGCGATGTGGCGAAAGTCTTCGTATTGTTCCAGCAGCCAAGGGCTTTCGAAATCCCACCACTTGACGCTATTGAAGAGATAATCGAAACCGGTGCCGTCGAGCGCGAGGACCGCTTCTTTCGGCGCGCCGAGGTTTTCGGCGCAGAACAGCACCTCGGGATCGGCGGTCTTGGCGTCGCTGATCAGACTGCGCCACACTTCGGCCGGCACCTTATAGGCCGCGTCGCATCGAAAGCCGCCAAAACCCAAGCCGATGTAATGACGTACTAGCTGTTGGAAATAGCCGAGGATCTGATGCTGCTGCGGCGGCCGGTAATCGAGTTCGGCGAGGTCGCCCCATACCGTCTTCTGAGTGGGGTCGGCAGGATCGGTCGCGAAGGGTGAGACGACATTGCCGCGCGCATCACGCGTGAACCAGTCGGGATTGCTGGCAACGAGCTCGCTGTCCTTCGACGTATGATTGACGACCAGGTCCATGATGACGCGCAGCCCCTGCCCCCGCGCTGCCTCGGTAAAGGCGCACAACAGCTGGTCGTCGTCACCCGGCTCGCCGCCGCGAAAGCGGGGATTTAGCCGGTAATAATCCTTGACCGCATAGAGGCTCCCGGAAAAACCGGGATAATGGAACGGGTTCACATAGACGGCATTGAACCTCATCGCCGCGATCCGCGGCAGATGCGCCGCCCATTTCCGGGTAGTGCCTGCCAATGTCGGAAAGAGATTGTAAATCCGCAGTCCTTCGCTCATTGCGATAGACCTGAGTTGTCCAGATTGCCCCCGATCCCCGCCATCCTGAGCTAGTAATGGCCACCCCATGCGGGAAGTTCCATACGGGCCAGCAGCGGCCATTCACCGGCCCGGAAGAACCAAGATCTCCGGTTCGGCCGGCAACTCTGACCGGGTGAGAACGACCGTGCGCGCCTCGGCGTGCCGCACCGCATAAAGATTTCCGATCCTTGCCAGGAATTTGTCCAAAGTTGCCTGCGCGAAGATGTGCATCGGGATGATGATTTTGGGTTTGATCTGCCGGAGGACCTCGATCATGTCCTCCTGGTTCAACGTCCAAACGCCATCAACCGGCACCATCACGACATCGATCGCACCGAGACCGGCGAGGTGGGATGGTGTCAAGGTATGGTGCAAATGGCCGAGATGGGCGATGCACAGATCGGCGATGTCGAACACGAAGATCGAGTTGCCGTTGTAGCGCGTGCCGCCTAACTCCCGAACATTCGTCGGCACATTGTGGATCCGCACATCGCGGTATTCGAGGTGATGGGTTGCAACGCCGCCCTCGGGATCCCAGCCGCGCAAGATGTATTTGACCCCTGGCTCTACCGAGTCGCTGTAGTGAGTCGGATGGGCATTGTTCATTGTGACGATGTCGGGCGTGACCGGCGCTCGTATCACATCGTTGTAATCCGTGACGATCCGAACACCCCCGGGGCTCTCGAGCAGAAAGCTCGCGTGGCCGAGAAACGTAATCGAAACCGCCTCTTCCGCACCCGCAGCTGCGAGGCGCAACGGATCTCCGGCCACCACTCCGGTGCACGCCGCCTGCACCGAGGACGAGATTATGAAGGAGAATAGAATAGTCCAGCCGATCAGCTGCGCGGCTCTTCTCATCGTTCCCGCGCAAGCGGGAACCCAGGATGGCCCGCACCGATATCTCGCGCCCTGGGCCCCCGCTTTCGAGGGGGTGACGGCGGAGTTCAGAGCACGACCTCGACCAGGAACGGACCGGGTGTGGCAATTCCTTCGGCGAAGCGGTCGTTGAACGCTTCCATCGTCTTCACTCGCGCGCCGGGCACGCCCATCGAGCGCGCAAGGCCCACCCAGTCGAGATCGGGGTGGCCGAGATCGAGCATATCGAGCGCCTTGCGGCCGGGATTGCCGGCACCGACATTGGCGAGCTCGCCGCGCAGGATCGCGTAGCTGCGGTTCGAGAACAGCAACGTCGTCACATCGAGCCCCTCGCGCGCCTGCGTCCACAGTGCCTGCAATGTGTACATGCCGCTGCCGTCGCCTTCGAGGCAGATCACCTTGCGGTCCGGGCACGCCACCGCAGCCCCCGTAGCCACCGGCATCCCCATGCCGATCGACCCGCCCATGTTCGAGAGCCAGTCATGCGGCTGCGCGGAACGGGTCGGGGCAAAAAACCGCGGCCCGTGGTGACCGCCTCATCGACGACAATCGCATTCTCGGGAAGGAGCGCCGCGAGCGACCTGCCGATCGCCTCGGAATTGATCGCTCCGGTGCTCGGCGCGGGCGGGGGATCATTGGTGACCGGCGCCGGGGTCGAATGCGCACCGACCTCGTCGGCCAAAGCCGCGAGCGCACCGATCAGGTCCTCTTCCGGCCGGGCGAGGACGTGACCGACGGCATCCGGTGGTGACAGCAAACTCGGCTTGTCGGGATAGGCGAAGAACGCCACCGGCATTTTGGACCCGACCAGGACGATGTGCTTGAGCCCGGCCAGGACCTTGACCGCCTGGTCGACCACATAAGGCACCCGTTCGACAAAAACCCGGCCACGGCCGCGCTGGGTGCGGGCGTTGGAACCCTGCGCAATCAACCTCGCTCCGGTTTTCGCCGCGATACGGCCGGCAAGGTCGAGTCCTTCCTGACGCAATGCGCGGCCCGTCACGAGCAGGAGGCACGGCTCGCCCGAGCGCAATACCCGCGCCGCCTCGGCGACCGCCTCCGGCGATACCGGCGCCGGCGGTGCGGCGGGCGGCACCTCCACTGGGCCCGAGCCCTCGTTCCACGCCGTGTCGGCCGGCAGGATCAGCATTGCGATCTGGCCCGGCGGGGTGCGCGCCGCAGCGATCGCTGCAGCGCCGTCGGCGGCGACCGAGCGCGCATCGGGCGAGGTCTTTACCCAGCGCGAGAACGGGCGCGCCGCGGTCTCGATATCGGTGGTCAGCGGCGCGTCATAGCGGCGATGGTAGGTCGCATGATCACCGACGATGTTGACCATCGGCGTCATCGCCTTGTTGGCGTTGTGGATATTGGCGAGCCCGTTCGCCATGCCGGGGCCGAGATGCAATAAAGTCGCCGCCGGATTCCCGGTCATCCGGGCGTAACCGTCGGCGGCGCCGGTGACGACGCCTTCAAAGAGGCCGAGCACGCAGCGCATCCCCTCGACCCGGTCGAGCGCCGCGACAAAATGCATCTCCGAGGTGCCGGGGTTGGCAAAGCACACATTGACGCCACCGCCGACCAGGGTGCGCACCAGAACTCTCCGCGCCGTTCATGATTCCTCCGATAGGCGTCCACACCGGAGGTCGAGCTTTAACACCCCTTCGTCCAATCCGAAAGGAGGCAGCCTCGATATGAAAAATCCTGCATACGGGGTTGACGGAGAGCCAGCCCCAGGGTTAAGAACATGAATTAAATTTCCTATGATGACCTTCGACACCGCGCCCCCCCTCTATCGCCACTGGCGCCTGGCCTGTGCCGGCGCGGTCGCCACCCTGACCCTGGATGTCGCGGAGGAGGCCGGATTTTCGCCGGGCTACCGCCTCAAGCTCAATTCTTACGACCTCGGAGTCGATATCGAGCTGCACGATGCGCTCAACCGCATCCGCTTCGAGCATCCCGAAGTGCGGGTCGTGGTTCTGAAGAGCGGCAAAGAGCGTGTGTTCTGCTCCGGCGCCAACATCTACATGCTGGGTCAGGCGAGCCATGCCGAGAAGGTGAATTTCTGCAAATTCACCAACGAGACCCGCAACGGAATCGAGGATTCGAGCGCGCATTCCGGCCTCAAATTCATCGTCGCGATAAACGGTGCCTGCGCCGGCGGCGGCTACGAGCTGGCGCTCGCGTGTGACGAGATCATCATGGTCGACGACCGGTCGAGCACCGTCAGCCTGCCCGAAGTGCCCCTTCTGGGTGTGCTGCCCGGGACCGGCGGTCTCACGCGGCTAGTCGATAAACGAAAGGTGCGGCGCGATCTCGCCGACGTCTTTTGCACCACTGCCGAAGGGGTGCGCGCCGACCGCGCGAAGGCGTGGGGGCTGGTCGACCGGATCGGGGCGCCGGCCCAATTCAATCAGCTCGTAGCGGAGCGCGCTCACGTGCTCGCCGAACGCAGCGACCAGCCCGCCGAGGCCTCCGGCATTCCGCTCGCGCCGCTCGAACGCATGATCCACGCGGGCGGTTATCGTTACCACTGGGTCGAAGTCGGGATCGAGCCGAACCAGCGCGTCGCGACCTTGACCGTAACGGGAGCCCAGAGAGACGAGGTTCCCGGCGATCTCGAGCAGATCGTCGAGGCCGGCGCAGGCTGGTGGCCGCTGGTGATGGCGCGCGAGTTGGACGATGCGCTTTTGATGCTGCGCGCGAATCATCGCGAAATCGGAACCCTGGTGCTGAAGACCCGCGGTGCTGCCGATGCGATCCTGGCCATCGACGAGACGATGATCGCGAATAAACGCCACTGGTTCGTGCGCGAGACGATCGGATTCCTGCGCCGAACATTGCAGCGGCTCGATGTTTCCTCACGCAGCCTATTTGCGATCATCGACCAGGGCTCGTGCTTTGCCGGAAGCTTGTTGGAGCTGAGCCTTGCCGCCGATCGCAGCTTTATGCTGGCCGAAGGCCCGCAAATCGCGCTGAGTGGGCTCAATTTCGCCGGTCTGCAGATGGTAAACGGCCGCACGCGGCTGGCGACCCGTTTCAACGATGAAATCGGGGCCGCCGCACTCGAGCAACTGGCCGCTGCGCCGCTCGACGCGCAGGCCGCGCTCGAACACGGTCTGGTGACCTTCACGCCAGACGAGCTCGACTGGGACGACGAAATCCGCCTCGCGATCGAAGAGCGCGCAAGCCTATCGCCCGACGCGCTGACCGGTATGGAAGCGAATTTGCGCTTCGCCGGCTCCGAAACCATCGCAACAAAAGTATTCGGCCGGCTTTCGGCTTGGCAGAACTGGATCTTTACGCGTCCCAACGCGACCGGCGAGCAGGGCGCGCTGAAGCGCTATGGCAGCGGCGCGCGGGCGCGGTTCGACTGGGAGCGGGCATAGCCTGGGGGGAGAAATGGCGATCGACTATTACGAGCGGATCCCGAACAATGTCGGCCTCGCCGACAACCGGGCGCTGCAGCGGGCTCTCGAACAGTGGCAGCCTCGGTTTCTCGACTGGTGGCGGGAAATGGGGCCGAGCTCGTTTCGCGGCGCCGATGTATATCTGCGCACTGCGACGACCGCCGACGAGAGCGGTTGGGCGAGCTATGGCCACATCGCCATGCCGGAATACCGTTGGGGGATTTTTCTCGCCGATCCGGTGCCCGATAGGCGCATCGGCTTTGGCGATGCGCTGGGCGAACCGGTGTGGCAGCAGGTGCCGGGCGAACATCGCGCGACCCTGCGCCGGCTGATCGTGACGCAAGGCGACACCGAGCCGGCCTCGGTCGAGCAGCAATGCCGGCTCGGAAACACCTGTCCCTCGCTTTATGATTTGCGCAACCTCTTCCAGGTCAATGTCGAAGAGGGACGGCATCTCTGGGCGATGGTCTATCTGCTGCACGCCTATTTTGGCCGCGACGGCCGTGAAGAGGCCGAGGAGCTGCTGACGCGTCATTCGGGAGATGACGACAAGCCGCGGATTCTCGGGACCTTCAACGAGCCGATCACCGATTGGCTCAGCTTTTTCATGTTCACCTATTTCACCGACCGCGACGGCCGGTTTCAGCTGAAGAGCCTGGCGGAGAGCGCGTTTGACCCGCTGTCGCGCAGCTGCCGGTTCATGCTGGCGGAAGAAGCCTTCCACATGTTCGTCGGCACCAGCGGGATAACCCGGGTCATCAAGCGGACGCTCCAGGTGATGAAGGAGCTTGCGACGGACGATCCCGTGGCCGTGCGCAACGCCGGCGCGATCGATCTGCCGACCTTGCAGCGCTATATCAATTTCTGGTTCAGCTCGTCGCTCGATCTGTTCGGGGCGGAAATCTCCTCGAATGCGGCGAGCTATTTTGCGACGGGGATCAAAGGCCGCCCGGACGAGGCGCGCTTCCCCGATCACCTCGGCGTGGGCCGCCTGCAGATCGATTTGCCCGACGGCAAGGGTGGAGTAATCCCCGAAGAGGTGCCGATACGCAGCGCGATGAACGAGGTGTCGCGCGCAGCCTACGTCAAAGATTGCGAGATCGGCATTCAACGCTGGAACCGGCTGATCCAGGAAGCCGGCCACGATTTCCGGCTCGCTCTGCCGAGCCTGCGCTTCCGGCGCTCGGTCGGCGCCTGGGCTGGCATCCATACCGATCCCCAGGGCAAGCCCATTTCCGCGCAAGAATGGCGGGCCCGGCAATATGATTGGCTGCCTTCCGAGGAGGATCGGGCGTTTGTCGGAAGTGTGATGCAGCGTGTGACTGAACCGGGCAAATTCGCCGGCTGGATTGCGCCGCCTGACGGCGGCATCAACAATCTCGGTCCCGTCTATGAATACGTCCGTTTGAATTGAAGGCGCCCGACATGCTGGTTTGCGTATTCTGTAGCGATACTGTCATGGAACTCAATTAGTGGTACACTAATCGAGGTCTCGATCGGCCGTCCTGATGGAGAGGCTTATGGGTAAGCGCTCGTCGCACGCCGCTTCGGCAATCCGTCTCGCCGAGATTGGGCACACCGGGACCCCGGCGGGCGAGCAGGGGTCGGCCGAATCGGAGCGCGAGCAGAGCTACCGCCGCCGCGTCCGTCCGCAAAGCGACGGTCAGCAGCAGCTGATGGCGGCGATCGAGCATCATAACCTGACAATGGCACTGGGCCCGGCGGGTACCGGCAAAACCTACCTCGCCGTCAGCGCCGCGGTGGCGGCGCTCGAGGCGGGAGAGGTCGGGCGGATCGTGCTGACGCGACCGGCGGTCGAGGCCGGCGAGAGCCTCGGTTATCTGCCCGGCGACATCAACGACAAGCTCGCCCCCTATCTGCGGCCCCTCAACGATGCGCTCAACGAACGGCTCGGCGGCAAGCGCGTCAAACAGCTGATGACCGAAGGCGCCATAGAGATAGCCCCGATCGCCTATATGCGCGGGCGCACGTTGAACAATGCCTTTATCGTGATCGACGAGGCCCAGAACTGCACCTACGGCCAGATCAAGATGCTGCTGACGCGGCTCGGCTGGCATTCGACGATGGTCGTCACCGGTGATCCCGACCAGAGCGATCTGCTCGACGGCCTCTCGGGTCTGGCCGACATTGCCCGGCGGCTCGAGCCGATACCCGACATCGCGGTGATCCGGCTCGGCGACCGCGACATCGTCCGCCATCCGCTGGTCGCCGACATGCTGACGGTGTTGTGAGCCCGGCGCCCGCGCCCGCAAACGAGAGTTGACGACGGGCGCGGCAGGGCCGTTTATTGCCGCCATTATCGGTGATCAGGCAGAGGATGCCACCACATGACCTCGCAGCCGTTCCACGGAGTGCTCGTTCCCGTTCTGACCCCCTTCACGCCGAGCGGCGAACCCGATCCCGGGCGATTTATCGCCTTCTGCCGCTGGCTGCTCGATCAGGGCGCCGGCGGGCTCTCGGTATTCGGTACGACGAGCGAGGCGAACTCGATGTCCGGGCCCGAACGCATGGCATTGCTCGATGCTCTTGTCGAGGCGGGAATTCCGCCTGAAAAGCTTATGCCCGGAACCGGCGCCTGCTCGACGAGCGAGGCGGCGAGCTTGGTTCGCCACGCCGTCGGCCACGGCTGCGGCGGCGTCCTGATGCTGCCGCCCTTCTACTATAAGGGCGTCACCGACGACGGCATTTTCGCTTTCGTCTCGAGCGTGATCGACAAGGTCGCGTCGCCCGCGCTCCGGGTCTATCTCTACCATATCCCGCCGGTCGCGCAGGTCGGCTACTCGCTCGACCTCGTCGGCCGCCTCATCAAGGCCTATCCGGAAACTGTCGTGGGGCTGAAGGACAGCTCCGGCGATTGGAGCAACACGGCGGCGCTGCTCGACCGCTTTCCCGGCTTCGCGGTGTTCCCCGGCTCCGAGGTCTTTCTGCTCGAGGCACTGCGCAAGGGCGGCGCGGGGTGCATCACCGCTTCCGGCAATGTCAACGTCCCGGGAATCCGCCAAGTCTATGACAACTGGCGCGGCTCGCAGGCCGACACATTCCAAGCCGAGATCACGACCCTGCGCAAGGCGTTGCAGGCCTATCCGATGGTTCCCGCCCTGAAGCGCATCGTCGCGCATTTCCACAACGATCCGGACTGGGCCGCGGTGCGCCCACCGCTTGTCCTGCTCGACCCGGCGCAATCCTCGGCGCTGATCGCCGACCTCGCCAAGCTCGGGTTTACGCTTGGAGAGCGGCCGCGCTCGATGGCGGCATAGCTATGCCCGCAGCCGAACGCCGAGCCTTTTACGAGCGGATCGCGCCAGCCAACTTGGCACCGCTCTGGGAACAGCTGCATTCGCTCGTCACCCCCGAGCCGACCACGCCGTGCGTCGCTGCGCTGTGGCGCTATGAAGAGATCCGGCCGCATCTGATGCAGGCCGGCGGGCTGATCACGGCGCAGGAGGCTCAGCGCCGCGTCTTGATCTTGGAAAATCCGGGATTGAAGGGGCAGGCCACAATCACCGGCTCGCTCTTTGCGGGGCTGCAATTAATCTTGCCCGGCGAAGTTGCGCCGGCCCATCGTCATACGCAGTCAGCGTTGCGCTTCATAATCGAGGGTCACGGCGCCTATACCGCCGTCGACGGCGAGCGCACCGCGATGCAGCCTGGCGATTTCGTCATCACTCCCTCCTGGACCTGGCACGATCACGGCAACGAGACAACGGAGCCGATGGTTTGGCTCGACGGGCTCGACATCCAGATCGTCAAATTGCTGAGCGCGAGCTTTGCCGAACAGGCCCCGGCCGAGGTGCAAGCGGTGACGCGGCCGGAAGGCGACAGCGCCGCGCGGTTTGGTAACAACCTGGTGCCGGTCGATTGGCAGCCCGAAGTCAAGACATCGCCGGTGTTCAACTATCCCTATGCCCGTACCCGAGAGGCGCTGGAGACCCTGAGCCGCAACGGCGAGCCCGACCCCTATCACGGGCACAAGATGCGCTACGTCAACCCGGCGAGCGGCGACTATGCGATGCCGACGATTGGCACCTTCATTCAGCTCTTGCCGAAGGGCTTTTCGACCGGCCCCTACCGCTCGACCGATGGGACGGTCTATGTCGCAGTCGAGGGTTCCGGCGAGAGCCGGGTTGGCGACCAAGCCTTCCACTGGCAGCCGCGTGACATCTTCGTCGCGCCGAGCTGGATGGCCGTCAGCCACCATGCCGCGGAACAGGCCGTGCTGTTCAGCTACTCCGACCGTCCGGTGCAGGAGAAGCTCGGCTTGTGGCGCGAGCAGCGCGGCAACGCCTGAGTGTCGCCCCTCACCCCGACCCTCTCCCCGCAAACGGGGCGAGGGAGAAGGTAACCCCTCTCCCCGCTTCAGCGGGGAGAGGGAGGGACCACCGAAGCGGGGAGGGTGAGGGGCAGGAGGCGACGGGTCTTGGGGAGGGACTGGATGACGGATGGAGTAGAGCGGGAGGATGCGCGCGGCCTCGCAGGCAAGGTCGCGATCGTCACTGGCGGCGGGGCGGCGGATGACGGCATCGGGAATGGCCGCGCGGCAGCGATCCTGCTCGCCCGGGCCGGGGCCAAGGTTCTCGTGGTCGATCTCGATCAGGAGCGAGCCGAACGCACCGTCGCGATGATCCGGGAGGAGGGCGGCACGGCCGCTTCCTTCGTGGCGGACGTTACCGACGAACAGCAAGCCCGCGCCATGGTCGACGCCGCGCTCGGCCAATTCGGCCGGCTCGACTGCCTCGACAACAATGTCGGGATCGGCGGGCGCGGCAGCGTCCTCGACATGGCGCCGCAGGACTGGCGCCGGGTCATGCAGGTCAATGTCGACAGCATGTTCATGGCATCGCGGCACGCCATTCCGGCGATGAAGGAGACGGCGGGCGGCGGCGCCATTGTCAATGTCTCGTCGATCTCGGCTTTGCGGCCGCGCGGGCTTACCGCCTACTCGACATCAAAGGGCGCGGTCATCGCGTTGACCCGCGCGATGGCGGTCGACCACGGGCCGGAGGGTATCCGGGTCAACTGCGTTGCGCCGGGGCCAGTCTATACGCCGATGGTCTACTCGCGGCAGATGAGCCCCGCGGGCCGCGAAGCGCGTCGGCGGGCCTCGGTGCTCGGCATCGAGGGAACCGGTTGGGACATCGGCTACGCTGTCCGCTTTCTTCTGTCGACCGAGGCGCGCTACATTACCGGCCAGACCCTGGTCGTCGACGGCGGAGCCACTCTCGTGGGACCCGCCCGGGCGCCCGAGTGAGAAGAACCGGGAGGAGATCAAAGGATGGCGCGTCTGCCGTATCTCGACAAATCCGACCTCCTGCCCGAGCACCAGGATCTTCTGGCGCGAAACCTCAACCTCTACCGGGTACTCGCGCACAGCCCGCGCGCCGCGCGCAGCCTCAATACCCTGGCGCGATACATCCGAGATGGCAGCCGCCTCGACCCGCGGCTGCGCGAGCTCGCCATTCTTCAGGTCAGCTATCTGACGCGCTCGGCCTGGGGGTACTCTCACCACGTCAGGATCGGCCGGGAGATCGGCCTTTCCGACGACGATATCCGTGCTGTCGCCGACGAGACCGCGGGGCGGGCGAGCGGGCTTGACGCGCTCGCAAAAACGGTCTTGCGCGCCGCCCGGGAGATGACGACCGGGTTATCCGTCTCCGACAAGACCTTCGCCGCCTTGCGTCCGGAGCTGGATGACGAGCAACTCACCGACCTGATGGTTACGATCGCCTATTATAACGGCCTTGTACGCTTGCTCGAGACGATGCAAGTCGACGTCGAGGAGGATTACCTCCCGTATTTGGACGAATTCCCGCTCCCGCGAAGCTGAGCGCAGCCTCGGTTCCGGTCAGCGGCTCGCCAATGCGCGGGCGAGCTGACTCACCGCTTCCTGGTGCTTCTCATTTCTGATTTCGGCAAAGTTGCGAGCGATCTCCAGCAGCATCCGCTGATGGGGTGTGACCTGCCGGGGTCCTTCCTCGCCGATGCCTTCGTAGAAGTAGGTGATCGGAGCGCTCAACGCGCGCGCAATCTCGAACAGCCGCCCAGCCGAGACGCGATTGATGCCACGCTCGTATTTGTGAGCCTGTTGATACGTTACGCCGATCATCTCGGCGAGCTGCTGCTGGGTCAGACCCAGCATGATGCGGCGTTCGCGGATCCGACCTCCGACATGATCGTCGATCGCGGCGGTCGACCGCCCTCTCTTCGGTTTGGCCATGGTTTTCACCTGTTTAGGTATTCCTCCGACGTGCTGATCGTCGCCTGCTCATATCCATTAACGCGATAAGGCCCGGTTAATTCCGACGCTTCAACGCAGCGGCCAGAATAGAAGGATCAGAGGAACGCCGATCCCGACAACGATCAGCGAGAGCGGCAGTCCCAACTTCCAGTAATCCGCGAAGTGGTATCCGCCGGGTCCCATAACAAGAGTGTTTGATTGATGGCCGATCGGCGACAGAAAATCCGATCCGGCCCCGAGCGCCACGGCAATCAAGAATGGATCGATTTTGTAGCCCAGGTTTTGGGCCAGCTCGGCCGCGATCGGCCCCATGACCAGAACGGCGGCGGCGTGATGCAGGATCGGCGTCACCAGCATCGTCACCCCGAGAATTACTGCGAGGATGCCATAGGCGGGCAAATGCGCCGCAAATCCCGAAATCAGGCCGGCAAGCAGGTTCGTCGTGCCGGTGCTCTTGACCGCCTCGCCGATCGGGATCAGCGCGCCGATCATGATCAGGATCGGCCACTCGACCGCGGCGTAAAGCTCGCTCAAGCTGAGCAAACCGAGAAGAGCAATCGCCAGCGCCGCCGCAACGAAGGCGATCTCCGCCGGAACCAGTCGAAGCGCCGCCGCGGCCATTGCCAGCGCCAGGATCGCGACCGGGAGCACCAGCTGGCGGCGGCGTCCGAGCCGCAATTGACGCTCGGCCAACGGTAGGCAGCCGAGAGCCGCCAGCGTTTCAAAAATCACTGCCCGGCGTCCCTGGAACACAATCGCATCGCCGAGCTGGAACTTCAGGCGGCGCAGCCGAACCGTCGTTTGCCGTCCACGCCGGCCAATGGCCAGCACGTTGACGCCGTATCGCTCGCGCAGATGCAGATCCGCGGCAGAACGGCCGATCAGCTCCGAATCGGCGGTGACCACCGCCTCGACCGTGGCGAGCCGGTTCGGGTCCAATTCGGCCGGCACGAGAGCGGCATCGTGCTTGGTTTCCGCACCCTGGGCCTCGGCGCCTTCGGCCGCCTCGGGGAGCTCCTCGCTGCCGATGACCTCGAGCTTGCCGTCACTGATGAACTGCTCGAGCGCCTGCGGGTCTGCCTCGACGACGAGCAGATCATTCGGAAGAACAGCCCAGCTTCCGCCGGGGACATATCGCCGATATTCGTCGCGAACGATGGCAACAACAGTTACGGCGCCGCCGGCCGCATCCTCGAGCTCGGCCACCCTTCGGCCGGCAAACGAAGAGCCCGACCCGACCCTCAGCTCGCTCGTGTAGTCGTCGATCTTAAACGCGGTATCGGCTGCCGCGGAGCGCCGGCCACGCGGTATCAGACGCCAGCCGAAACTCAGGAACACAACCCCGCAGAGCGCGGTGCCTAAGGCAACCGGCAAGAAGTCGAACATGCGAAACGGTGCGCCTTCGAGCTCCTGCCGCACGGTCGCGGTCAGCATGTTCGGTGAAGTGCCGATCAACGTCATCGAGCCGCCTAGCAGAGATGCGAAGGCGAGGGGCATCAGAAATTCCGATGGCGATCGGTCGTTGCGCCGCGCGATCTGAAGGGCCACCGGCATGAAAATCGCCAACGCCCCGACATTCTTGACGAAGGCCGAAAGGGCTGCGACGCAAGTCACCAGCACGCCGACCTGCAGGGAGGACGAGCGCAGCAACGGGGTCAGCCAACGGACCAGGACCTCGACCGCGCCCGACCGGGCGATCGCGGCGCTGACGATCAGCGCACCCGCGATCAGCGGCACGACCGGGTTCGAAAAGCCGGAGAAGGCGTGATCGACCGGGACGATCCCGCCGAGCACCGCAGCGAGCAGCGCCAGCAGTGCGACGAGGTCGTAACGTAGCCTGTCCCATAGGAACAGGAAGATCATGCCGCCCAACACGGCAAGGGAGATGATTTGGTCGCAACTCACTGTGCCCTGCTGGAAGCGTCGAGCGTCTCGGCCGCCCGCCGGGTTATCATTCCCACGAGGCGTCCGCCCGCGTCGAGCACCGGCATCTGCTCGATGCGACGCTCGACCATGCTTTCGGCGACACTCTCGGCCGTGTCCTCCTCGGTGCAGGTGAAGAGCAACGAGGACATCACCTGCGACACGGTTGTGGCGCCAGGATCGAGACCGGCAGCGACTAAACGGATCAGGATGTCACGAATCGTCAGCACCCCGACGACGCGGTCCTCGACCCCGACAAGAATGACCCGACTATCGATATCTGCGATCGCCTGAGCGGCGTTCTGCACGCTTTCCTCGGCTGCAACGAGGGTCACATCCCGCAGCATCAGCTCGGAAACCCGCATTCACTCGACCTCTTGAAAGCCGCGTAGGGTTAACGCCGTGGTAAGGGCAGAGTCTCAGGTCTTACTGTCGCGACCGTTCCGACGCTTGCCTCCGCTGCCGCCACCGCGGCAAGGTACCGGATCCGGCGCTTTGAGAGGATACCATGACCGAACCGGTCGGCCTGGCCCGCGGCCTCACCAATTACGGCGACCCCGATTTTGCGCTGTACCTGCGGCGCTCCTTTGCGCGCTCGATGGGGTATTCGACCGATTTTCTTACGCGGCCGGTGATCGGCATCGCCGACACCTTTTCCGGCTTCAACAACTGCCACCGCCACTTCCCCGAGCTGATCGAGGCAGTCAAGCGCGGCGTGCTGGCGATGGGCGGATTGCCGCTGACCTTTCCGACAATCTCGCTCGGCGAAGTGTTTCTTAGCCCCACCAGTCTGATGTTTCGCAACCTGATGGCGATCGATACCGAGGAGATGATCCGCGCCCAGCCGATGGATGCGGTCGTGCTGGTCGGCGGCTGCGACAAGACCGTGCCGGCTCAGCTGATGGGCGCAATCTCGGCGAACCGGCCGGCCATCGGCCTCGTCGCCGGTCCGATGCTGATTGCGCGCTGGCATGGCGAGCGGCTCGGCGCCTGCACCGATTGCCGGCGGTTCTGGGCCAGGTACCGCGCCGGCGAGATCGACCGCGACGAGATCGGCGAGGTCGAAGGCAACCTCGCGACGACCGCCGGGACCTGTGCCGTAATGGGGACCGCGAGCACGATGGCATCCATCGCTGAGGCGCTCGGCATGATTCTGCCCGGCAGCGCAGCGATCCCGGCCGTCCACGCCGACCGGTTGCGCGCCGCCGAAGCGACCGGCCGCGCTGCGATGCGCCTCGCCTCGGCCAGGCTAACGCCCGATCGGATCGTGACGCCTGATGCGGTCGAGAATGCGCTGCGAGTGCTGATGGCGATCGGCGGCTCGACCAACGCGGTACTGCATCTGACCGCGATTGCGGGACGGGCCGGTGTCGACCTCGATCTCGGCCGGCTCAACGAGATTAGCGAGACGACGCCAGTTCTGGTCGATCTGAAACCGACCGGCCCGCATTACATGGAGGATCTGTTCGCCGCCGGCGGCATCGGCGCGGTGCTGCGCGAGCTCAAACCGCTGCTCCACCTCGATTGCATGACGGTCGCCGGCGAAACTCTGGCAGAACGGCTTGCCGCGCCGGATGGTCCGGTCGACCGCACCGTCGTCAAACCCCTCGATGATCCGCTCCAACCGAAGGGCGGGCTGGTCGCGCTGTTCGGCTCGCTGGCGCCGAAAGGCGCGATCTTCAAGCGCTCGGCAGCCGACCCGAAACTCTTCGAGAAGGAGGGCCGCGCCGTCGTCTTCACCTCGCTCGAGGATCTCTCGGCGCGCATTGACGACCCCGGGCTCGATGTGACCCCGGACGATTTTCTCGTGCTGCAGAACGCCGGCCCCCTCAGCGCCTCGGGCATGCCCGAGGCCGGCTATCTTCCGATCCCCGGCAAATTGGCGCGCGCCGGCATCAAGGACATGGTGCGCATCTCCGACGCGCGGATGAGCGGCACCGCCTACGGCTCGATCGTCTTGCACGTAACCCCCGACGCGGCGAGCGGTGGCCCGCTCGCCACGGTCCGGAACGGCGATCGGATCCGCCTCTCGGTCGCCGAGCGCCGCCTCGACCTCTTGGTCCCCCCGGAGGAATTGGCGCGACGCCCGGTCGCCCCGCCGCCGGTCCCCGAGCGCGGCTACGCCCTTCTCTACCGGCGCGAGATCCTGCAGGCCGACCGCGGCTGCGACTTCAACTTCCTGCGCAAGCATCCGCTCGCCGCGGCGGAAGGTTG
>CAVSZA010000071.1:0-44026 GCA_963732095.1 uncultured Alphaproteobacteria bacterium | reverse complement strand
GAGGCCGAACGGCGCCCCCCCTTGGTTGTAAATCCTACCCTGGATTAATACGCTTGTTGGTCGACGATGGTAGTTCCGCACACTGCAGGGTCTGCGACACCCGTTTACTATAATCAATCAATTCCGAAAGCATCATCGCAGGACGGCGCTGCTTGATCTCTCGTAGTACGTTCCTTGTATCGACAGGAATCTGGCTGACTAATTCGGCGATTGTTTGCTGGTCCACCATTCTGGCATCCTCCCTTTGTAGAAATTACCAGAAATGGGCCATGACTCAAATGGGCTGACCCGAAGAATTATTAACCATGCGGTGACTTCCTTCTGTCTATGGCCACAGTTCCCGGCCGAGCAATTCCATGCTCGGCTGTAGCCCAACGACGCCACAAGATTATCCACAATGGAGTGGCTTTGGCCGGCCAAGAGAGCGTGAGTGTGGGTCACCAGCGGCACCCGCCGCCGGTCCATCAGGAGACCCACCCATGCGCATCTACATCATTGGAACTGACGGGATCACGCTCTGCCGCGAGGCGCCGGCCACAGTCAATGAGGGCGAGATTGCCGTCGCTTCGAAGGAGGAGCTGCACGCAGCGCGACTTAGCGGCAAGCGGCTGCTGGCACTCTGGAATGCTCTGCCCGGTGTCGAGAAACGGCGGAAGGTTGGCGACCGCGAGGCGCTCGTCGATCAGCTGTGGTCCGCAGTCGAGGCCTTGCCAGACCCGGACCAACAATCCGAGACGAAAGGACCGTCAAAGCAGGCGGCGGTCATCGCAATGCTGCAGCGCCCCGAGGGCGCCACCGTCGAGGAAGTCGCGAGCGCCATGGGGTGGCAGCGGCATACGGTCCGAGGTCTCTTCTCGGGAACCCTGAAGAAGAAGCTCGGGCTTGCGCTTGCTTCGGCGCAGGAGGAGCGTGGCCGGGTCTACCGCATCGCCGAGCCGGCGAGCACATGAGGCCTGCAATCCACGATGCGTCGGCTCGCCAGTACGCTGGCGGGCCGTCGCCCGTTCTCGGTCGGGGCGGCAACCGCAACGACCGAGCACGAAAGCCGGGCCTGAGCGATGTCGAAGCCGAAATCGCCGGCTTACTCGATCGATCGATCAAGGAGCTGCGGCTTGCCTGGCGCAAGTTGCATCGTACTGAACCGCCTTTTGGGATGAGTCGCGATCTGCTCATCCGCAGCCTTGCCGATGATCTGCAACAGCGCGCCCATGGCAGCCCCAACCTCGCGCTGCGTCGCCGACTGCAGACCCTCGCTGGAGCGTCGGAGAGGGGGACGCACTCTTTTGACCCCGGCGTCGTCCTGAAGGCCGGCTCGACCCTGGTGCGCCAATGGCGCGGACAGACCCACACCATCCTCGTGCGCGAGGACGGGTTCGAGTACGAGGGCGAGCGCTACCGGTCGCTGACAGTGATTGCCGAACGGATCACCGGAACGCATTGGTCCGGACCCCGGTTTTTTGGCGTGACCAAGCGAGCGCGCGGCTCGCTCCTAGCGGAGGCTAGCCATTGACCAAGCCAGCGGCTACGCGGCGGGATGGAACCGTCCGCTGTGCGATCTATACCCGCAAATCCTCCGAGGAGGGGCTCGAGCAGGAGTTCAATTCGTTGCAGGCGCAGCGCGAGGCGTGCGAGGCCTTCATCGCCAGCCAGCGGCACGAGGGCTGGGTTTGCCTAGCCACTCGTTATGACGATGGCGGGTTCTCCGGCGCGACGATGGATCGGCCGGCTCTGCAACGGCTGCTCGCGGACATTGCGGCGGGTCGGGTAGATACGATCGTTGTCTACAAGATCGATCGGCTCACCCGCTCGCTGGCTGATTTTTCCAAGATCGTCGAGATCCTCGATGCGAGAGGCGCGTCCTTTGTTTCGGTCACGCAGCAGTTCAACACGACGACCTCGATGGGGCGCCTGACCCTCAACATTCTGTTGTCCTTTGCGCAGTTTGAGCGCGAGGTCATCGGCGAGCGCATCCGCGATAAGATCGCCGCCTCGAAACGGAAGGGGATGTGGATGGGCGGCATCCCGCCGCTCGGCTACCGGGCGCAGGACGGCAAGCTTTTTCTGATCGAGCGGGAGGCGGAGATCGTTCGCATGATTTTTCGCCGGTATGCCGAACTCGGCTCGGTGCGGTTATTGAAGGAGGAGCTCGAAGTGCGCGGGATCAAGAGCAAGACGTGGACGACCGCTTCGGGGCGCCGCGTTGGAGGCCAGCCATTCTCGCGCGGCGCGCTCTACCTGATGCTGCAGAACCGCCTCTACCGCGGTGAGATCGTTCACAAGGGACAATCTCATCCCGGCGAACACACGCCAATCATCGACCAGTCGCTGTGGGATGCGGTCCAGGCGCAGCTCGCTACCAATACCGCCAAGCGCAACTCCGGCAGACGCACTCGCCAGCCGAGCCTGCTCGCCGGCATGTTGTTCGACGGCGACGGCAATCGGATGACGCCGACCCATGCGACCACGAAAGGGAGGCGGTACCGCTACTATGTCTCCCGACCACTGATCACCGACGATCAGACCGATGTATCCGCCGCCCTCCGCATTCCAACCGGGGAAATAGAGCAAGCGGTGACCAGCCGCATGCGGCAATGGCTTATTGATCCCGCGAGCGTCTACCAAGCAACACGGCTTCCCGATCCGTCAGCGCAGTGCCGGCTGATCGCGCGAGCCGCGGAAATCGGGAAGAGCTGGTCCGAGTTACGCCAGCGGGCCTTCCTGACCGCGCTGATCGAGCGCGTCGACATCAGATCCGATCGGATCGATATCCATTTCCGCCCGACACGGCTCGGCAGGCTGCTGGATATTGCCGCGACGGTATTGCCGAGTGCGACGGACGAAACCCAGATCGTCTCGGTACCGATAGAGCTGCGGCGCTCCGGGCGGGAGATCACGATGCTGATCGAAAGGACCGACCCGTTTGCGACAGCCAAACCTGATACACGGCTGATCAAGCTGCTGATCCGGGCGCGGCGGTTCAACACCGCCCTTGCGGGCAGCGACGGCGTGCCGCTTTCTGAACTGGCCAAGCAGGAAGGCGTGGGCCGATCCTATTTCACGCGGCTCCTCCGCCTCAGCTATCTCGCCCCGGACATCACCCAAGCTATCCTCGATGGGCGCCAACCGCGCGATCTGACTGCGGACAAGCTGCTGGCGCACTCCCGTCTGCCGCTCATCTGGCACGAGCAACGGACCGCGCTCGGCTTCGCTTGACCGCTAAGCCAAGACGAGCTTCGCTCGGCGAGGGCTGCGACGACCTTGGACTACATCACTAACACTGCGGTACTGGAATTTGGCCCAGCAGAGACATTGTCGCTGTTAGGCGCCATGTCGCCGGGCTATCCCTGTCTCTGCGACCGCGCCACCTCCCATTGCCCCCACACCCGCGCGGAAAGCCGGGATTCTCGACCGCGGTCCGCTACTTCCCGCGAGAGACGGACTGTCCGCTGGAGGGAGATGGATTCGAACTGTTAGTACCGCGGCACGATGAACGATCAATTCAAGAAATTTTTTCAAGAAACCGTGGCTGTCTCCGACCAGGTGACCTTCGTCGCCGGTAAGACGATGGCGCGGCCACGGTCCGGGACCGAGCGAACGCCGTGCTGTCGTCGCGCTCATCGACCCCAGCGAGCAGACAACGCTACGAGCCGGATTGGACACGAAATCGCGCCGAACCGTCTGAGCCGCTTACTTCCGCACCCCGGATTTCGCCTCGGAACCGAAGGCTTATCGCGCGCGGAACCGGAAGTTCGAATTCAGCTTCCTCCAGCGGGGAGTCTGCAAACTCTCGGTCCCTCGCCGCTTATCTGCCGCTGGACTGGACCGAGCAGCACAAACTGCTCGCAAGCTTACGCCTCCGATATTCCGGCGAGGGCAACCGCTGTCGGACCCGCGACGGGTTACGATTTTGAAGAGGGATCGGCAGTGCCCAGTACTCCGCTCGCGCCGGTGCTGCTTCATCCAAGCCCGCCCCCCGCCAGCTCCGATCCCAACGGGTAGGCTCACCGGCTCACACCGGCATGGCGCAGACTTCCGCGTACGTATCGCGCTGAACCTGAAAGGCATCGCGCGGGAGGACAGCTTTCTGCACCTCGAAAAGGGCGACCAGTTCGCCGCCGCGTACCGCGCGATCAATCCGCAGATGGTGGTGCCGACCTTGATCGACGGCGACATCAAGCTGTTTCAGTCGCTTGCTATTCTCGAATATCTGGAAGAGAACTTTCCGGAGCCGCCGCTATTGCCGGCCGACCCATTGGCAAGGGCCTGGGTGCGTGGGCTCGCATTGATTAATGTGGCCGACTCGCACCCGCTGATCGTGCCGCGCGTTCGGCACTATGACGCATGGCGCGGCGCGGGGTTCCGCATCGCTTTTCTTGCGCGAACAGCCCGGCGCCGTTCGGGCCGCGGCGCATGCGCCCATAGACCTTTTGGCGATAACCACTTCGTCGCGACGGGCAGAGTCCCTTGTCGCACGACCGAGGATCTCCTCGCTGACGAAGTCAGCGAGTTATCGTCCGCGCGATAGCCGCCGATGGCGAAACCACCTGGTTCGAAGGGCTGCTGCTGGTCGGGGTCTACGTTCTGTTCGCGCTCGCCTTTTATTTCCAGAGCCCGACCTGATCTCAGTCGAAATCTCGATCGACTCAAATGGTGACGACGAGCACGTATTTTTGGTAGAAAAGTGGCGGGACCAGGAGGCGTTGGACGAACACGCGAAAGGGCCGATGCCCGGCGCTACCTATCGGGACTGGATCGTCGGTCGCAAGGTCGCAGGCGGCGCGCCGGCCGATTGAGATCTGGCGCAGTGCGCGTCGACTGACAGGGAGAGCCGCGATGGGGCTCGCGCTGCGTGCCGCTGCGTTGTGCCTCACCGTGCTACTGATCGGTGCCGCTGCTTTGCCGGCTGACGCGGCTGGCACGGCGCAATTCGCCCCTAAATCCGCCAAATCCACGGCCGAAACAGCACCACCATCGGAAATCCAAGCGCTATTAAATCTGCTGGCCGACCCCAAGGTGCGGGCGTGGCTAAATCTGCTGGCCGACCCCAAGGTTCAGGCATGGCTGGAGAAGCAGAACAAAACCGAAGCCGCCCCCGCAGCGGGCAAGCCTGAGTTCGAATCCCCCGAAGAAGTCGTGTCGTCGCGTGTCGAGGCGGTGCGCGAGCACATCTCGGGGATGGTCGAGATCATGCCGGACATGCCGGCGCAGTTCGCCCATGCCGCCGATGTGTTCCAAGCCAAACTCGATCGCAAACCGTCGCGGTTGCTGGGCTTGATCGCCGCCTTTGTCGCGCTCGGCTTTGGCGCGGAGGCGCTTTTTTGGCTCGCGACCAAACGGCTCCGCCGTCATCTCGACGTTCATCCGGTAGAGACCGTCGGCGACCGCGTGCGTCTCGTCGCCGAGCGCGCGGCCGTTGCGCTGGGGCTGGTGGTCGCTTACGCGATCGGCAGCATCGGCGCCTTTCTCGCGTTCAAGTGGCCATCACTGCTGCGCCAGATCGTTTTGGGCTATCTGATCGTCTTTCTGGCGGTTCGCATCGCCGCCGTTCTCGGCCGCTTTTTCCTGGCGCCGTCCAGCGAGCGCCTCCGCGTCTGCCCGATGGAAGCGGCGACGGCACGGTTCTGGTTTGTGCGGTTGAAGCTTGTCGTTGGGTGGGTGGCGCTCAGCTTAGTGACAAAAGGCGTGCTCGGAGCGCTGGAAGTATCGCTGCCGGCGCGAGAGATCGTCGGCTACACGTTCGGGTTCGGCGTCTTGCTGATCCTGCTCGAAGCCATTTGGCGCCGGCCGGCCGAAACCACCGACGCCGGTCCGGAGGAGGTACGCGAAACCCGTCATCTGAGCCGGGTCAAGCTCAACGCGCTGCTGACGGTCGGCGTCATCCTGCTCTATGCCCTGCGTGTGGCAGAGATGATGCCCGCCTTCTGGTTGCTGCTGGTCGCCATGGTTTGGCCTCTCGCCGACCTGCTGAGCCGGCGCAGCGTGGAGCACATTTTGCGGCCGCCGGGAACGGCCGCGGCTGCCGAGGTGCCGACCCTGACCACGGTCTTTCTCGAGCGCGGGCTGCGGGCGGCATTGATCATCGGCGCGCTCGCAATTCTCGCCTGGGGCTGGGGGATCGACATCGAGACCCTGACCGCGCAGGAGACGATGATGACGCGTTTCGCGCGGGGGGTATTGAGCGCCGTCGCGATCGCATTAATCGCCGATTTCATCTGGCATGTCGCAAAGGCTGCCATCGACACCAAGCTCGCTGAGACTGCAGACCCCGGTGTGGCGACAACCGTCGAGGCGCGGCGCCGGGCGCGGCTGCGCACCTTGCTGCCGATATTCCGCAACGTGCTGTTTGTCGTCGTGGTCGTGGTGGCGGCGATGATGGCGCTGTCGGCGCTGGGGGTCGAAATCGGCCCGCTGATCGCCGGCGCCAGCGTGATCGGCGTCGCGATCGGCTTTGGCGCGCAGACCTTTGTCCGCGATGTGATCGCCGGCATGTTCTATCTGCTCGACGACGCCTTTCGGGTCGGCGAGTACATCCAGAGCGGCAACTATAGGGGAACGGTCGAAGGATTCAGCATCCGCTCGGTGCGATTGCGCCATCAGCGCGGACCGCTCTACACGGTGCCGTTCGGCCTGTTGGGCGCGGTCGAGAACATGAGCCGCGACTGGGTCATCGACAAGATCACGCTCGGCGTCACCTACGATACCGACCTTGATCTCGCCAGGAAGCTGATCAAGCAGGTCGGCCTCGATTTGGCGGCAGAGCCGGAGTTCGCGCCGCTGATCATCGAGCCGTTAAAAATGCAGGGGGTCGATGCATTTGGCGATTTTGCGGTCCAATTGCGCGCCAAGATGATGACCCTGCCGGGCGAGCAGTTCGTGATCCGCCGCGCCGCCTTTGCCCAAATCAAGAAAGCATTTGATGCCAACGGCATCAAATTCGCCTTCCCGACCGTGCAGGTCGCCGGCGACACCTACGCGACGACCGCCGCCGCCGCCCAGGAAGCGCTCCGCCTCGTCAAACCGGCGGCGGCCGAGTAGGCGAAATCGGACGACGAAGCCTTTGTCGTCTCGGGGTTTGTTGAAGGAGAGGAAGGGGGATTACGACGAGGGGCCCGCCTTAAATCCTTGATAGTGTCACGCGGTACCGACGGTTCGAATCCTGTTTCCTCCAGCGGCGAGTCACGTGCGAACCTGACTTCTTCCCATCATAGCCTCGCGTATTGGGCTCAGTGGATCGGCACCGCGCACAGGCGGCGCCATCACCGCCGCGTTGCTCTGGCATGGCTTTGTTCTCCCCTTTTGTAATCAACGATCCATCATCGAGTTATTTCTCAGCTGGGTGTAGGACGGCGCGTCCCGATCGCTTTGACGAGCGGGTTGGCGGTCACGCCGTGGGCAATCACGCTAAGCAGCACCGTCCAACCGGCCGCGAGCATGATCGTGTCGTTACCGGGCAGCTTTGCGTCGAGGACGAGGATTGCGAAAACGATCGTCGCTAGCCCGCGTGGACCGAACCAGCCGATAAAGAGCTTGTCAGCCGTACTCGTGCGCGTGCCGATCAGGCACAGAAAGACCGGCAGCATACGTATGACAGTCAGGCTGAGCACCGCATAGAGCAGCGCCGGCCAGGTGACGCGGTCGATCATGCGGGCCACCACTATTCCCCCGAACACCACCCATGTCAGTAGCGCCAGCGCTTCGCCCATGTGTTCGGCGCCGCGCAACAGCTCCTCCTTGTGATGCTCGCCGAGTCCGCTCAGCAAGAGCCCGCCGACAAAGCAGGCGATGAAGCCGCTGCCGCCGGCCGCCTGCGCCGCTGCAAAGCACGCCGTCGCGAGTGCCACGATCGGGATCTCCACCCAGTTCTTGCCGATCCAGCCCTGCCGCTCGGCGAAGCGCAGCATCCGAATAGTGAGCCAGGTCAACGCGAGCCCAATCAACGCTCCTATCCCGATTTCTTCGACGACCACCCAGACGACATGCCCGACGGTTCCGCCCTCGATCTGGGTGCCGACCGCTAGCCCGAGCAGGATCACCACGATCGGCACGCAGATGCCGTCATTGAGACCGCTTTCCAGGTTGAGCGCCTCACGCATGACCGGTGGCACCGCCGGGTTCGTCACGACCGGCTTGCCGAGCGCTGCATCCGTCGGGGCAAGCAGAGCCGCCAGTAATGCCATCTCCAAAATACCGAGAGATGGGAACACAATCGCGGCGAAGACAAACCCGAGCAGGATTGTCAGTGGGAGACCGACCCCCAGGAGCCGCTCAGGGAGGCCCAGATTGCGCCGGACGACACCGAAATCGGCGTTGGCGGCATCAGTGAACAAAACCATCGCGAGAGTCAGTTCCGCCAGGAGCCGCAACCCCTCGCCGGTTATGTTGATGCGCAGCACGCCCAGCCCATCCGGGCCGAGAATAAAACCGGCTGTCGTGAACACGATCGGGCCGCTGATCAAGGATCGTTCGATCCTGCCGGCGACCGCGCTGTAGATCAGAAGAAAAACGGCCAGGAGAGCGGCATTCTGGTACATTTGAGACACATCTCTAGCGAAGCGGAAGGATGGGCTCGATGAGTGATCCAATCTCCGATGCCAAGAATGACGCGCCCGGTAGCGACGGCAAGCTGAAACGAAAGGACTACGAGCGCGAACTCGAGCGCCTGCACGTCGAGTTCGTCAAGCTCCAGCAGTGGGTGGTGCACAAAGGCCTGAGGGTCTGCATCCTCTTCGAAGGACGCGACGGGGCCGGCAAGGGCGGCACGATCAAGGCCATGACCGAGCGGGTCAGCCCACGCATCTTCCGGGTCGTGGCACTGCCGGCACCGACCGAGCGGGAAAAGTCGCAAATGTATGCGCAGCGCTATATTCCACACTACCCGCCGCTGGCGAAATCGTGATCTTTGATCGCAGCTGGTACAACCGCGCCGGCGTTGAGCGCGTGTTGGGCTTCTGCACCGAGGAGCAGGCGAAACACTTTTTGCAGATGATCCCCGGGGTCGAGAAGGCCATCGTCGACGACGGCTACTCGCGGGCGCGCGACGAAATGTTCCTCGCCAGCGACACCGCATGGGCGCCTTGGTATGTCGCGCACTCCGACGACAAGCGGCGCGCACGGCTCAACATCCTGACACACATTCTGAGCAAAATCCCTTACGAGGCGTCGCCGCGCGAGAAGGTCGAATTGCCAAAGCGGCAGCATCGCGGCGACTACAAGGATCCCAATTACCCCTTCAGGCTGATCCCCGAGGCGTTTTGAGCGTGGATCCTGCTGGGGCTCGTGAGCGTGCGCGAGTCTCAACATAACGCTGTCGTCGCTGATGACCGGCGAAGATTGATCCAACCCTGGCAGGATCGGTTCCGCGATCCGGCTCTGACGGTCCTGCTGGCCCTCGAGATCTGCACGATCTGTCTCGCTGTGCCGTTGGCGGCGAAGGGACTTCCAACAGCGCAGGTGGTCGCTGATACACTGGTTCTTGCGATGATCGCGATCGTCGTGATGCTGTCGCTCAGATCACACGCGATCATCTTGATCTTGCTGGGCCTGGCGGCCATCGTCAATGCGGTGCTCCGCCGCCGTGCCTTTGCCAACGGCAAAATCCCTGCCGCTCGCCCCGGCCGGCACGGCGTCGAATTTCGCTTGGTGGGCGTTGAGTTGGGCGATCCGTCTTGCGAGCAGAGAACGGTAGGTAGGGCACATACGCACGAACATCCGGCCCTAGCGCTGGTCATAGAGATAGAAGTTGTACTGCACGACACTGACCGAGAAATTGCTGCTTGTTTGGCGGGACGATCCAGCTGGCGGGCGAAGTGAAGGCGCGCGGCGAGCGGCGGCGGGTGCGCTCGGATTGGATGGCGGTCGAGCGCGAGCGCGGCATCTCGGTCTCCTCGGCGGTGATGAGCTTCGAGCACGAGGGGCTCGCCTTCAACCTCCTCGACACGCGGGGCCACCAGGATTTCAGCCCACTGGGATTTCAGCGAGGACACCTACCGCACCCTGACCGCGGTCGACAGCGCGGTCATTGTGCTCGACGCCGGCACCAAGCGGGCTTCGAGAGCAGACCCGCAAGCTCTTCGAGGTCTGCCGGCTGTGCGACGTGCCGATCTTGACCTTTGTCAACAAGCTCGACCGCGAGGGCCGCGACCCGTTCGACCTCATCGGCGAGATCGAGCAGTCTCTGGCGCTCGACGTGACCCCGGCCTCCTGTCTGCTCGTCCTTTTCCGGTATTTCGTGGACGACCTCCATCGCGGCCATCATCCCGTCGTCTTCGTGCTCGAGGATATGGCAGTGAAAGACAAAACGCCCGACCTGCTCTTCCGCCTCGAGCGGGATAAAGACGAATACGCGGCCATTAACGTCTCCCTTTCTTGGGCGGCACCGGAAAGGTGTCGTGCCAGAGATCGCGGGATGGGTCGGGCCGCGGATCGTCGGCGACCAACCCGTCGAGTAGATGCGAGGGTCCTGGAACGGTTGGAAAGAATCACCGCCGTCCGGGACGCCGGGATCGCCGCGCCGCGCAAGGCGGAACTTATCTTGATGGATATGGAAATTGTGCAGCTCGTCGGTGCTGTTGATCAGCTCCCATACCTCGCCGCGATGGAGGGTCGCGCAGACATGTGGGACCGGGCGGGAAGTCGTCACCGGTGTCGCCGTTCGCCCCCGCATGCGGAAATTGGGCCGGCGCGATGTTGCGGCCATCGGCGACCAATACGCTCTCGTCAACGAACGCTCGCTCGCCGCAGAACAAAATTTGCCGCCGCTCATCAACTACCGCCAGGTCATCGAGATGGCCACCATCGCGGGCGCCAAAGCAGCCCATCTCGACCGCAAGATCGGCTCTCTCACACCGGGGAAGGAAGCCGATATTATTATGCTGGCGACCGACCGCATCAACGTTTTCCCACTGAACAACGTGCCCGGGACGATCGTGACCTTGATGGACACCTGCAATGTCGAGAACGTGTTCGTCGCCGAAAAAGTGATGAAATGGCACGGCAAGCTCATTGGCATCGACCTCAACCGGGTTCGCCCCATGATCGAAAAGTCGCGTGATGCGGTTCTCGCCCGGGCCGGCTATTCTGCCGACCCATTCGGTACCTGTTGCCCCGTGGCTCGGCTTGAGCGATCAGCCGGCGCCCTGAAAGACGACGATAATCTTCTTCCGTTGAACGGCTGGAAAGGAGAACGGCGGCAGATTATCGTCGGACAGTGGCAGGGCGGCGCGCTCCGATCCGGGCCAAGAGTTGGGATCCAGGCCAAGAGTTGGCTTCAGCAACCAAACCCTAGCCAGATCAAAAGCTTACGCTGCCTCCGCCCCCTAAATCCGCCGCGTCAGGAATACCGCTGTCTAGGCTACAAGAGCCGTAAGCTCGCACCCGGCCGTGTTTGCCGGATCGGCTTTTGCCGTCATGTCCAACAGACGACGCAGCGCTTCGCGCCCGCGCGACAAGCGCGAGCGCACGGTGCCGACTGGCACGCTCAGAACCTGCGCAGCCGCCTCATAGGACATCCCTTCGAGACCGACAAGCAGGATGATTTCGCGCTGTTCGTCAGAAAGGCAGGTAAGGGCGCGCTCGAGTTCGCGCAATTGGCAGGATGCCGTGGGATCCGTCGTCGCAACGAGCGAGGACGACATCTGTTCAATATCGATGGTTGCCTCCTCTCGCATGGCGTGACGGACCATGTTTACGTATTGGTTGTGCATGATGGTGAAAAGCCAGGCTCGGATGTCCGTGCCGGTCTGCCATAGGTGAGCTTTGGAAATTGCACGAATCAACACTTCCTGGACGAGATCGTCTGCGCGATCGCCACTCCGCGTGAGCGCCCGCGCGTAACGCCGCAGGCGGGGAATTTCGCGCTCGACTAGACTATTAAAATCCGACACTCCGCTATCCTTTAATAGTTGGCCTATCCACGCCCGGCTGAACCCGATGCGCGTGCTACTAAAACTAGCGTCTCCCTGTAATCCCATTATGAATGAGAAACAACCGTTGGTAAAAAGTTGTAATAGAAATGTAAATCTCGCGATCATTACTGTTCGTTAAACTCTGTTACCATACAAGGCCTCGCCGGGGGTTACCTGCCCCCGAATGCAACTAATGGCCGGTCGTGTTGCGTTCGAGACCGGGGATTTTGGTTAGGGTTTTTGGAGAAAAAGGCAGGCACTGAGCGGCTTCGAAGGTCGTGCCGCGCGCTAAGGTTGGTCTTGCCATCATTGCGCCTAAATTTTGCACTAGTATCGGCACCATTTTGGGCAGCATTTATTCGCTGATAGTTGAATTTGATGTTTATGCGCATAATTCACGAGGAAATAAATGGCAGGACGAAAGGGATCGCTCACCGGGCGATGCCAGGGTTGTAATCATCCCGAACGCGTGCGGATCGAACGATTTCTGGCGACGGGCGCCGCGATCAAGGGAGCCGCTCGCAAGTTTGCGATCGACTATCACGCACTGCGCCGGCACTGGAGGAACCACGTTTCGGCCGAAGCCCGCGCCACCTATATAGCGGGCCCCGCAGCGGCGAAGGATCAGCTCGAGGAAATTGTCGCCGATGAGTCGTTGGGGCTGATCGACCATTACCGGATTGTCCGCGGAGCGCTCTACAAAGGGTTTAGCGCGGCGGCTGAGCTTGCGGACGGCCATGCCCCGGGCGCGACATTGCCCTGCCGGCCGGTCGACGTCGTGCTCGTCGTTGGCGCGCGGCGAAAGAGCGGAGCCAATGATGCCGCCCATCCAGCCAATGAGGTCCGCACGCCTTTCGCCATTTGTGCAGCCGCCTCGCGCGTTACTCGCTCACGTCGCCGGGTGGCGCTCCACCGCTGCGTCAGCGGCTTTCTTCTCCGCCGCCTCGCGGGCGCGCTGGCGGTAGTATTCGAGGATCGCCTCGCCGGGCATCGGCTCGACGAGGAGGTCGGTCAATGCCCAGACCAAAGGGAAATCGCCAGAGTGGCGAGAGCTCTGGTTTTTCCTGTGCCGTTACGCCCAATAAACAATATGGTACGGTGAGGTAGATCTCGATAGTGTGAAAAATCCAAATCGACTACATGGGGGCCGGCCGCATCAGGAAGTGCCATTGTAAATGTAAAACGTGGTGGATCGACTTCTTCGGGAGTTCCGCCGATATAGTAAGCCCCCCGGCTATAGGCGTGCCGCGATGAAGCCTCGCGCATAAAGCATTTTTCCCATAGGTCGGCGCTAGTAATATTATCCCGCCGTTGAGGACGCGCTAGGATATCCCGGACCGTATTTAGGTAGCTTCGCCGAACCCCTGGCGGAACCAGGTCCCTCAGTTTTCTATAGTACGCGATCGACTCGCCCAACGACGCAGTCTTGAGTGGGAATTTATCGATGATCGCCGGCAGGTCACGGACGCGAAAGGATCGGTTATTTGAGGCAATGCGGAGCGCACCCAGTTCCGCAGTTTTGTCTTTTGTCAAATGTAGCGTTGCTATGAATCGGCATTTCCATCCGAAATCATCCCAATTATCTTGATACAGCGAGACATAAGGGTATTGCAGTTCAGTCGATTTCGGGGGCGTAGACCGTCAACCATAGACGAAAAATTGCATACTTCATTCCGTTAGCTGGCTTGTTTGATAAACCGCTGTATCTCCAAACTATCGCCACTATGCGCCGCGCTTCGCGCAAATACGCAACCGACGGTGATTGCGTCGATAGTGCACCACACTCCTCATCGTTTAGAAAGAGGGTCCTTCCTATTCACAGCCTAGGTCAAGGCGCGCGCCAACCGAAACGGCAGGGTCGGGCTCTAGTCACGCCGCCTCGCGGCGTGCCCCCGAACCGCCCGGCGTCTCGGCCTTGCGGAATAGGCTGGTGGCAGCGGTCCTGCCTGTCGCGGCCTCGATCCACTTCCGGGGGAGGCGCACCGTCACATGTTGCCGGCGATGCGGCGCCGGGATAGGACCCGATAGATGTTCCTTGCTGATCGCGCTTCCCCGCATCACGGACGCGGACACCGGCCTCGACGCTTGGATGCGATGAACCGCGAAGAGCGCGTCGGCGCACTGGGGGAACCCGGAGGCTCTCGACCGTCTGATTGCGCCAGCCTTTCGGGAATGAGGATTGTTGCTTACTGTCCCGAGCGGCTTTGGGGCAGGAAGAGCCGTTCCGAATGCGAAGCTGAGTGACCGAGAAGGGTCGATTTGAGCCGTTCGCCGACAACGCGACAGTTACCTGCTCCTGGCACATCCCGAAACTGCTGCCTGCCGCGAGCCGCCGGCGTTTACGAAAAAATTCAAAGTCGATCACACCATCCCGCTGCGCCCGCCACATCCGCCCCCGCCCCGGCGCCCGGCGGGTTTGCCCTCCGTCATGCCGCACCATCGCCGCCGCGGGCTCCGGCCCGAGGGTCCCTGACGCCACAGGCTGCCATGACCTGCTTCGCAAAGGCGCGCCGGATGATTTTCAGTTCGGGCTCGCGATCCAAGCTCGGCGGCCACGTATTCCGCGCGACCCGCATCACAGCTTATTGCCAGGCCGGCGGCACGCTCTAAAACGGCCAGGGCATGGCCGCGCGCAAAAATCCGCGCACCACCAGGCTTTAGGATCGCACCGGCGACGAGATCACTCTCGATGAGGTCGAGCGGATCATGGCTTGCCGGAAGGCAGGCAAAAACCGGAACCCGGCACTACTGAAGACGACCGTTCGGCGTTCGTTCAACCCCCACTCGCCGCTTCGTTGTACTCAGCGTCGCTGACGTGCGTTCCCCAGGCGGTGCCTTGGCCCTGCTCGCCGGCTTCCGACAGCGCCAGATGCGAGAACAGGCGATCGGGCGAGGCGCCGTGCCAGTGCATCGTATCCGGCGGGATATTGACCGTATCGCCTGGGTTCACGGCGGTCTAAGCGGGTTCAGCGCGCCTCGATCTCACAGCGCTCCAGGGCATCTCCAGTCCGGCAGCGACGGGCATTTGAGCCTGCCGCGCCGCCGTTCTATACTGGGCTGGAAGATAATCAGAGCACGCCCGCCCCGATGTGCGGCGTGATCGGGGAAGGAAAACTGGCATGACGTATTTGACTAGGCGTTCGGTGCTTCGCAGCTCTCTCGGGCTCGCCGCCGTCGGAACCTTGGGACGACCGTATATTGCCAATGCGGCGGCTACGACCGCGGAGGTGTGGTGGACGCAGGGCTTCGTCCCGGAAGAGGACACCGCGGTCAAAACAATGGTCGCGGATTACGAAAAGGCGAGCGGCAATACGATCGAGCTCAGCATCATGCCGTTTGCGCCGCTGCGCCAGAAGATCATCTCGGCGGTAACGAGCGGCGTCGTCCCCGATATGTTCACCCAGAGCCCCAACGAACTCATTGCGCTGCTGGCGTGGGACGACAAGCTGCTCGACATGACCGACGTCGTCGACACGCAAAAAGAGGAATTTACAGAGACCGCGCTGCTCAACGCCTACTGCTATAACAATATCGAGAAAAGGCGCAGCTTTTACGGCGCACCCGACATAACCGCGGCATCGCCCAACCATGTCTGGCGGCCGCTGATCGAGAAGGCCGGGTACAAGGTCGAGGATATCCCAAAGACTTGGGACGCCTATTACGATTTCTTCAAGGACGTGCAAAAGAAGTTGCGCGCGCAGGGGGTGCGCAACGTCTACGGCCTTGGTTTCCAGGTGACGACCAACGGCAACGATCCCAATGAGCTGTTCAACTATTTCCTGATCGCCTATGGCGGTCAGGACGTCGTCACAAAAGACGGCAAGCTGCATCTCGACGACCCCAAAGTGCGCGAGGCCGCGGTCAAGGCGCTGACCTATTGTTCAACCGCGTACAAGGAGGGTTTCGTGCCGCCGGGGGCGGTCAACTGGAACGACGCCGACGACAACAACGCCTTCCACGCCAAGCAGATCGTCATGGACCTCGACGGCACGATCTCGACCGAGGTCGCGGTGCTGTCACAGGGAAAGAAGAGCGACTACGACGACATCCTGACGATGGGTTTGCCGCTCAGCAACGACGGCAAACCGGTGCCGAGCAAAGTTACCAACCCCAGCAGGCTGATCCCCAAGGGCGCGAAGAATGTCGCGGTCGCCAAGGACTTCCTCAAATATTCGATCCAGCCGAAGGTCGCCAACGAACGGCTGAAGACAGGAACTCGGCCGCAGCATTCCGGCGATGCCGTCGATCGTCAAAAACGACCCGTGGTGGTCCGCCGACCCGCATCGGGAGGCTTACGTCCAGCAGGGACTGCTCGGCCCGACCTTGCCGGAATTTTGGGCCTTCAACCCGGCCTATGCCCAGGTTCAGAACGAGCACGCCTGGAGCACGGCGTGGATCGACATCATGAAGAATGGGATGGGGCCGGAGGCCGCCGCGGAAAAGGCTTTCAAGCGGGTCGAGGAGATCTTCGCAAAATATCCGATCGCGCAGAGCTGAGCCGCCTGCGCCCAAAGTGATGTCGAAGCCGTAGTCGCAGTGAAACGGCGGCAGAATCACGGCATCCTCGTCCTAGTCCGGTTGCGGGCAATGCGACAATTAACGCTGAATGTCGCCGCGTTTACTCTCAATTTAAAAGAAAATTCGTTCCTTTCGCTGTAAATGACGGTAGCGGCGCAAAGGGGCGAACGAGAGACGATGGTGATTGATCTAGCTGAGCATCGGTTGAAGCGGCAGCTTCGACTTGCGTCCGTGGCATCAAATTTGTCGGAACCGCGAAAACACGCCCCCCTCGGCGCCGCGGTGGTGTTGGCGTGGAGGCAGGTCAGCCCGAGTGCCCACCTCATGGTGGATCCTAGAAACGGTGCAAGGGCGGTTATTCGGGATACCGGCGCGGATGCCGGTCGCTTCCTTTGGAGCGTGCTGGCTGCAGGTGAAATGGACCCTATGTCGGACGGTCGCACTGATGACCTGGCGCAAGCCCAGTCGATTGCAGAGGCGGCACTCCGTTCCGGCCCCGAGAGGGTCACCGGTGGCTGAAGGGCATGCCGGCGGTGTGGCATAAGCCGAACACCGTGCTACAACTCCGGGACGGGGAAGGCGCGGTAGGATGCCGCACGGCCGATCGGAGACGCTGCTTATTATCGGCTTATTTGCCCGCTGCTTATTTCGTGGGAGCAACCCAGCTGCGCTAGATAACCTCTAAATTTCAGTGATGTGGATGGTGGGTGCAAGCAGGACTCGAAACCTGCGACCCGCTGATTAAGAGTCAGGTGCTCCGGAACTGAGCTATTTGCCCGCTGAACGGCTGAGACACGCAGAACACCAGAGAAAGGCCGAACTACCCCAGTAAGCGGACCGGCTGGCCGGCGGCCAGCGCGACCGGGTTGTGCCACAAGGGGACATTGGAGCGGTAACCTCCCTCCGCCAGTGCCATAACTGCGCCTGTTTGGGGCACTCGGGCTTCGTGCCGATGAAGCGCGGATCGCTCCCACGCACTGACGGCGGTGCGCAAGGAAGAAGAGCAACAACACGCCGCCGAGGAATAGCAGAGCTCATCGGAGGGGGCAGGAGCCTCCTCCTAATCCGCGTCACACCCCTGCCCGTTGCTCCGTCCCTGTCGAGTGCGTGGCGTAGAGCTTCCCGTCGCGCTCTTCGATGCGGCCAGCTCGCTTGTGCCGGGCAATCGCGGCACCGATGTGGTTCGGGCGAGCGCCCTTACATGCAGCGGTGATTTCCTTCTGCGTCTTGCCGGTTGCCAGCGCAAGGATCTGATCGTTGAGGTTCGACGAGCTGCGCTTCCCGCCAGCCGCCCTTGTGGTCGTCGTGCCCGGACGCCCTCGTCCTCGCGGTGAAGCAGCCGCTTTCGTAGCCGTGGTGGGTGTTCTGGCTGAGGCCGTCTTTTTTACCTGCGTGCCCTTGCTGTAGCGCGCGAGCACACGCTCGGTCGCCTCCAGTTCGCCGAGCTGCCCAGCCAGCTTTTCCCGCTGCGCATCAATCCGCGCGAGCGCCTCGCTGACCCGCTGCTTCTCCTGAGTAATCTCATCTAGAGTTGACATCACTTACCTTTGAGACAGAAGTACCAGCTGACCGGGACTGGTCAACTCTTTTCGGCGTCTATCACTACGATGCGCGAGGCGCAACAGAAGAATGCGCGGATTTACTTGGTCAGCAATCGGGATCGAGGCAGTACCGCAAGAGCGGATTCGCACCGCCGAGGAACTGGGCGTCCACCATCATCAGATTGCTGCCGGTACTCGTTGCTCGACGGCGGAGCGACTGTGCCCTTTGTTGCCGGCTAGGACCGAGCGTCGAGACTATTCCGGGTGTGAACCGGCAAATCTAGGGCTCTGGGAAACGCCAATTCGCGGTGCTCACGTAGTACCCGGTTGGCGCGCGCGACCGAGGAATCCACGCTGGCACTGAAAACCGGGCCGCTCCTCTTTCCAGGGGTTGCTCACCGGCCTCATGATGGTTGGCGGTTGTGGCCCCGGGGCTGTCCTTTGGGTCGGATCGAACACCGCACCGTTCATCGAACGGCAGCCGAGGAACGTGCCAAAGCCTCGGCTCCCGTCATTCCTGCCTGTCGAAGGGACACCGTGGATCCGCATCAGAAGACTATGATGGTTCAGAGCTTCGTCGCGGCGTTCGCAAAGGCCGCCCGGGTGTCCGATGTGCCCGAAGAGGCGATCATGAGCGACACGCGCGAGCCCAGCTACATGTTCTTGGCGGCTGAGTGGAACCGGTCGTCGGTTAGCGAGCGTGCGTATCGGCTCGCGATGTTGTTTGGCCGCGAGTTCGAGGTGGAGGCCAATGACCTCAGCCTGCAGATAGCGAGCTTAGCAATGACGATGGTCGAGCCGGATGGATCTGCCGCTCTTATCGCGCGCGTCGACCTTGGCGCGGCGGACTGACGGACACCGTTCTATAAGCAAGCCGCTTAGCGGGATAGCTTGCTGAAGGGGGCGCCGCAATGACCGACGCGCCGCCATTCATCACCAACGAGGATGCGGCGATCGACAGCGCGTTTTTCGGTTCGCACGCTGGCCGAACTTGCTACGCGCGTGCCCACCACAGCGGCTGGGTTCTGGTCGTGCGCCAAATCGTCGCTCAGCGCGAGCCGCCGGTGATGCTGCGGGTGTGGGGCCGGCTTGAACGGGTTCCGGATAACGATGCGAACTGCCTGGCACTGTGGGAACGTTGCGCCTATGCGCGCTGAGGTCAGCCGCCTCGCTTATCCATTTCTGCAGGCGGAGGCGGGCGCCTTCCTCCCGTCTGTCGCGCCCTCGCCTCTGGTGCTTCTGGTCGAGTCGGTTCAGCCGATTTTCCTGGTCGTCGGCGAGCCAAGCCGCCGCCCGCTCAGCCGCCTGGACTGTATTCGTATCCCGAACATCCCAAATCTCCGATCAATGCAATGTGACCGGGCCGGATGCCTTGGTCGAGCAGCCATTTATAGCTCCTCGCTATGTCGTTTACCGGGCCGGGGTGCACGTTCTCGGGGGCTCGCCCGTAATGGACAATGAGCGCGCGGCAGCCTACCGCCTTCGCCACATGGGCGTAGACCTTGCGGTGAGTGTACATCGACCCGGCCATGTACCCGCCGCCATGCGCGCACAGTAGAACGCGGTCCTCTGCGCAGCTTTTCGGCACTGCCCACATCGCCGGAACGCCTCCGGCATCGGTTTCGATGTAATCGACGCTGCCAGGCTCACCGGTGATCCTCTCCCATTGTTCAAACATGCGGCGCAGTTCATCGAGCGGCATCTCCGGGTTCGCCTTCAACTCCGCCACCCACTCCAAGTAAAGCTTGTTCAGCTCCTCGGTCTGCTTGCTCACCATTTTTTGCTCCTCCCGACCCAGCGGGCCGCTCGTTTTCCTCCCCGGCCGCGCTCCCTCAGGCGACCAGATCGAGCCCGCGCGCCGGCAGCTCAACTTTGCCGCCGCATTCGCGCGCGAGCACCGGCATCACCTCCTCGGCGAAGATCTGCATCTGTTCCTCGATTTCTTTGGGCTCGAAGCCGCCGAGTTCGAACCAACCGAGGAAGCAGAAGTCGTCGTAGCCGCACTCTTTGCGCATCTTCATGATCGTGTCGATGACGTACTGCTGGGAGCCGTGGATGGCGATTTCGCGATCCCGGAGCATCTGCGCCGTCACTTTTTTGTTGAGGTCGAACATTGGCTCGTCGAGCCGTGCCACAACGGCGCCGAAGCCGAATGGGCCATAATAATCGAACTGCAGCTCGATTGCCCGTGCTGCCCGCTCGAGCGCCTTCTCCTCCTTACCGGGCGGGTGATGTGGAGGTAGCGGCTGGTCATGATACCGCGCCGCTTTTCGGCGTCCCAACCGAACTTGAACCGGCCACGGTTGTGCATGTCGGGGAAACCTGCCTTTTCCGCCGCCTCGTGGTAGATCTCGATGTTGCGGCGCAGGCGATCGTTCGGTTCGGCGATCATTACTCCGTTGATTCCGTGCTCAGCCGCGAACTTGAGTGACCGGGCGCTGGTCAGCGGTTCCCACAATTGCGGATGCGGCTTCTGCAGCGGCTGAGGGAAAACCTGAAGCTCCCTGAGGGTGGTGGTGGTCGCCTGTACCGGATTGCCGGCCGAGTACATGTCGGGATCGCCGAGGGCAAGCACGTCTTCGAGACGCCGCCCGGCATCGTCTTGCTGGAAATAGGCGATCGTCTGCTTATGGTTCCACTTGGTGTAGGTGGGCGGGACCGAGAAGAACTCGCCGTGGTGCGAGAACGAGGAGCTAAACCCTCCGACGCCCATTCCGTGTAGCGCACACGTCGTCGCGGCGCAGCTCGCTCCCGTGCAGGATTTCGGCGTGATGAGAGACCCGCGTAAACGAGGTGCGGATCGATATGCCGGGCGACATGCTCGCCTTGGCCCGCCTACGCCGAGCAGGATCTCCCCGAAACAGGAGAGGCAAATAGGTTTCAGCGCTTTCGCAGGGGGAAGGGGGTTATGATCGCAGGGGGAAGGGGGTTATGATCGCCAGCGGGTGGGAAACGCTTCGGGATGTGAGTTCTGTTGGCCATTGAAGGGCTGCGCCGCCGCACCGATCGACGGACAACGGGCGGCCTAGGCAACATCGCCCGCGCATTTGCGCATCGCAACTACCTCGTTTACATCAGCGGCAACAGTATCTCGCTGATCGGCTGGTGGCTTGAGCGGGTCGCGGTCGGTTGGCTGACATGGACCATGACCCATTCCGGTGCCTGGCTCGGATTGATTTCGCTCGCCGATTTCCTGCCAGTCTTGTTTCTCGCACCTTTTGCCGGCGTGCTGGCCGACCGCCGCGACCGGGTCTGGACAATCCGTATCACACAGTGGATCGGCTGTGTGCAGGCAAGTCTGTTGGCGATTCTGGTCGTCAGTGACGCGATGACGATCGAGATCCTGTTCGCCCTGGTACTGATGCTCGGGATCGCTAGCGGGGTGGCGCAGCCCTCGCGCCTGGCTTTGATCCCGACCCTGGTCGACCGCGAGTCGCTAGCCTCGGCGCTGGCTATCAATTCGGTTATCTTCAACCTCGCGCGGTTCATCGGTCCGGCACTGGCGGGCATCCTGATCGCGGAAATCGGGATTGCCGCTGCTTTCGCCGCGAACGCGGTCAGCTACATCGCCTTTCAGATCTCGCTGCTGAACCTGCGCGGGCTGCCGCCTCAGCCGGCAGTCGGCCGCCAAAATGTGCTGCGCGCGTCGGCCGAGGCGTTCTCCTATGCCTGCCGGCATTCCGGGATCGGGCCCATGCTGCTGCTCTTTATAGTAACGACGATCGGCACACGCGGCTTTATCGAGTTGTTTCCTGGCTTCGCCGACCGGGTCTTCGGCCGCGGGCCGCAGGGCTTGGCGATGCTGACCTCGACGGTCGGGCTCGGCGCGATCTGTGGCGCCAGTTGGATGGTGCTGCGCTCGGCGATCACCGGGCTTGCCAATGTCGTGCTGGTCTGCACTCTGATCATGTCGTTGGCGATCCTCGCCTTCACCGCGACTGACGCGTTTTACCTCGCCCTGCCCTGCGTGTTTGTCGCCGGCGCGATGATGACGATCACGGGCACCGGCGCCCAGACGCTGATCCAAGCGGCGGTCGATGTCCGCATGAGCGGCCGGGTCATGGCGCTTTACGGCATGATCTTCCGCGCCGGCCCGGCGGTCGGCGCGGTGCTAATGGGGACCCTGAGCGAATATCTCGGGTTGCGCCTCGCGCTGGCGCTCGGCGCGATCCTGTCGGGCAGCTTCTGGCTGGCGACACGGTTCCGGCACAAACACATGGCGGCCGGGCTGGAATGCTCGCCCATGGGCGCGACCGAAGGCCGACCATGCCGCCCCGCTTAAACTTTAGCCTTTGAGGCGGACTTTTCCGGCGCTTGATAGCTATTTCGCGTTGCCTAAGGCGTTCAGAGCCGCGATTCTGGCCCCGAAGCTGTTGAAAGGCTCCGCACAATTCCTGACCGGCCGATCGCACGCTATTGCGGTTCGCGCCCCACGCTGAGCGTCTGCTGGTCGTTCAGTCAAGGGACCTTCGCCGGGACGCGGGGCACCGAGTGAGACGCGCCGATTACGGCCGTTCGCGGCTCCTCGCCAAACCCCAGGGTTTGATCCTAAACCGGCCATTCGTTCTTCCCCCTCGACGGGAGGAATTTTGCTCCGATGACTGGCGACCTGCGCTGCGAGACAACCCTGTGGGGGCATGACCGATCCGAGTATGATCGAGCAGGCAACACGACCCCACGAGGTCGCAAATGAGTCAGGCAACTAAGAGCACGTTAGTCGATCCCCAACGAACCATTGCGGAACTCCAACGCCAGCTCAGCGAGTGCCGCGCCGAGCTGGCGGCGCGCAACAGCGAATATGGCGAGCGCATCGAACATCAGTCCGCCACGATCGACGTGCTCAAGGCGATGTCGGCCTCGCCGGGCGATCCGCAGCCGGTGTTCGACTTGATCGTCCGCAGCGCGCGAGATCTGTGCAACACAACGGCCGGTGCCTTGTTCGAATTCGATGGTGAGTTCGTCCATTTGCGATCATGGGTGGGCCGCAGGGCATACGGCACGCTCGACGCAGTGGAAGCCTACGAGCGGCTGTTTCCGATGGTGCCGACGCGCGGTTCCATCCCTTGCCGGGCGATTCTTGACCGGCAGATCATTCATGTGCGCGACTTCACCGGTGAACCCGGGGTTAGCGCGGCCGCTCGCAATCTTGGTCACAAATCGGCCATATCGCTGCCGCTGTTGCGCGACGGCGCGGCGATCGGCGCGGTGGCGCTGACGAGTGCAGAGATCGGCGGCTTCTCCGACAGCCAGGTCGCATTGCTGCAGACCTTCGCCGAGCAGGCGGTCATCGCCATCACCAGCGCCGAGACCTACCGCGAATTGCGCGAGCGCACCGACGACCTCCAGGAGTCGCTCGAATACCAGACCGCGACCAGCGACGTGCTGAAGGTCATCAGCCGCTCGACCTTCGATCTGCAACCGGTGCTCGACACATTGGTCGAGACCGGGCAGCAGCTCTGCGACAGCGACACGGCCGCCCTGACGATCCGCGAGGGCGACGTGTTCCGCTATGTCGCCACGCGCTCGCTCGACCCGGCCTGGGACGCCTTCCGGCGGGCGCGGACGTTTGCGCCCAGCCGCGAAACAGTGGCTGGCCGCGCTGCCCTTACCGGCGAGGTCGTGCACATCCCGGACATCACGACGGACCCCGACCTCCTCCCCGAAGCAGCGACGCTCGGCAGACTGCGGACTATCCTCTGCGTGCCATTGCGGCGTGACGGCTCGGTGGTCGGTACCCTCAACCTGGGGCGGCGCGAGCGGGTCGAGCCGTTCACTGAGCGGCAGATCGAACTGGTCCGCACCTTTGCCGACCAGGCCGTCATCGCGATCGAGAACACGCGGCTTCTGACCGAACTGCGCGAGTCACTGGAGCAGCAGACCGCGACCGCCGAGGTCTTAGGGGTAATCAACTCGTCGCCCGGCGACCTCGCGCCGGTCTTCGACGCGATCCTGGAGAAGGCGCACACCCTCTGCGGGGTGTCCCATGGCGGCCTGGTAATTTATGACGGCGAGCATTTCCGGGCGGTGGCGACGCGTGGGATGACGGAGGAGTACGCGGCGGTGGTACGCAGCCCCTTCCGTGCCGCACCCGGCAGCACCCACGAAGGATTGTTGCGCGGGGGGCGCTTCATCCATGTCCCCGACATGCAGGTGCGAAGTGGCGCGACCAATCCGCAAACCCGCGTTGCGATCGAGGCGGGCAGCCGCACGATGCTGGCGGTGCCGTTGCGCAAGGATGGCGTCCTCCTCGGCCTGATCACCGCCCACCGGCGGGAGGTGCGGCCGTTCGCGGAGAAGGAGATTGCGCTGCTCGAAAACTTCGCGGCGCAGGCGGTGATTGCGATGGAAAATGCGCGGCTGCTCGGCGAATTGCAGGCCCGGACGCGCGACCTCGAAGAATTGCTCGAATACCAGACCGCGACCAGCGATGTGCTCAACGTCATCAGCCGCTCGACCGCCGATGTGCAACCGGTGCTGGACACAGTGGTCGAAACGGCCGCCCGGCTTTGCGGCGCCGATCAGGCGGTGATCTCAATACGCGAGGGCGAGGTCTACCGCTATGTGGCGAGTTCGACCAGTGCAGCGGAGCCCGAGTATTGGGCGATCTTGCGCCAGCGAACCACTGTCCCCGGTCGCGAAAGCATGGCCGGGCGCGTAGCGCTCGAAGGCAGGGTCGTGCACGTCGAGGACCTCGCCGCCGACCCGGACTACGCGGTGACCGAGGCTGTGACGGCCGGGTATCGTACCAACCTTGGGGTGCCGCTGCTGCGCGAGGGGGCCGTGCTAGGCGTGATTTCTCTCGCGCGGAAACGAGTGCAGCCATACACGGAGCTGCAGATCGAGCTGGTGCGCACCTTTGCCGACCAGGCGGTCATCGCGATCGAGAACGCGCGGCTGCTCGGCGAATTGCAGCAGCGCACCGGCGACCTTCAGGAGTTGCTCGAATACCAGACCGCGACCAGTGACGTGCTGCAGGTCATCAGCCGCTCGACCTTCGATTTGCAGCCGGTGCTTGACACGCTGGTCGCAACCGCGAAGCGGTTGTGCAACGCCGATATGGCGATCATCTATCGTCGCGTGGGCGATGCCTATCGGCTGGCGGCGAACCTGGGGTTTCCGCCCGAATACGAAGCGTTTGCCCGTACCCTGTCGCTCGCGCCCAGCCGCGCGAGCGTAACCCAGCGCGCGGCGCTAGAGCGCCGCATCAGTCACGTCGCCGACATCGCTGCCGACCCGGAATATGAGCTGCCAGAGGCGTCCGAGTTGGGCAACGCAAGAACGGCCTTGGGCGTGCCGCTGCTGCGTGAGGGCGAGCCCGTTGGCGTCTTCACGTTGGCGCGCCAGCGGGTCGAGCCATTTTCGGAGAAGGAGATCGCATTGGTCAGCACCTTCGCTGACCAGGCGGTCATTGCGATGGAGAACGCGCGGCTGCTCGGTGAATTGCAGGCCCGCACGCGCGACCTCGAGGAATTGCTCGAATATCAGACCGCGACCAGCGACGTGCTCAACGTCATCAGCCGCTCGACCGCCGATGTGCAACCGGTGCTGGACACAGTGGTCGAAACGGCCGCCCGGCTTTGCGGCGCCGATATCGCATCGATCGCAATACGCGAGGGCGAGGCCTACCGCTATGTGGCGAGTACGTTCAGTGCAGCGGAGCCTGAGTATTGGGCGATCCAGCGCCAGCGAACGATTGTTCCCGGTCGCGAAAGTATCGCTGGGCGGGCGGCGCTCGAAGGCAGGGTCGTGCAAATCGCGGACGTCCTCGCTGACCCGGACTACGCGGCGCCGGAGTCTGTGGCGGCCGGGCTACGTACCTCCCTTGGAGTGCCGCTGCTGCGCGAGGGGGCCGTACTCGGCACGATTGGTCTCGGCCGGAAACGAGTGCAGCCATACACCGAACGGCAGATCGAACTGGTGCGCACCTTTGCCGACCAGGCCGTCATTGCGATGGAGAACGCGCGGCTGCTTGGCGAATTGCAGGCCCGCACCGACGAACTGACCCGCTCGGTCGCCGAACTGCAGGCGCTCGAGGAGGTGCTGCGCGCGGTCAATTCCTCGCTCGACCTCGACACCGTACTCGCCACGATCATCAGCCGTGCGGCGCAGCTCTCGCAGGCCGATGAAGGCATGATCTACGAATACGACGAGACCGAGGAAGTCTTTGTGCCCAAATCCGCCTTTGGCATGAGCGCGGAGCGGGTGGCGGGATTGCGCGAACGCAGGGTCAGGCTGGGCGAGACTTATCTCGGCCGCGCCGCGGTCGAGCGCGCGCCGGTACACGTCGAGGACGTGCAGCAGGATTCCACACTCTCCGACCCCGACCGCGGGGCATTGCTGGAAGGCATCCATGCGGTTCTGGCGGTGCCGCTCTTGCGCGAGGACAAGGTCGTCGGCGGGCTGGTGATCCGCCGGCGCACGGCCGGCGGCTTTGCGCCGAGCATCCCGACCTTGTTGCAAACCTTCGCCGGGCAGGCCGTGCTCGCGATCGAGAATGCACGGCTGTTTCAGGAACTGGGGGCGCGCGGCGAGGAGGCGCGCCGCGCCCGCACCGCCGCCGAGGCCGCACTCGCTGATCTGCGCCGCGCCCAGGACCGGCTGATCCAGTCGGAGAAGATGGCCTCGCTCGGCCAGCTGACCGCCGGCATCGCGCACGAGATCAAGAACCCGCTCAACTTCGTCAACAACTTTGCCGGGCTCTCGGTCGAATTGCTCGACGAGCTGAAGGAGACCGCGGCACCGGCGATCGCCGGGCTGGCCGAAGACGAGCGCGCCGATGTCGACGAAATCGTCGGGATGCTGACCGGCAATCTCGAAAAGATCGCCGAGCACGGCCGACGCGCCGACGGCATCGTCAAGAGCATGCTGGAGCATTCGCGTGGAGTCTCGGGCGAGCGCCGCGAGGTCGATCTCAATGCCCTGGTCGACGAGGCTCTCAACCTCGCCTATCACGGCGCGCGCGCCCAGGATGCGGGCTTCAACATCACCCTGGAACGCGAGTTTGATCCCGCGGTCGCACCGATCGAGCTGGCGCCGCAGGAGATGACCCGCGTCTTCCTGAACCTGTTCGGCAACGGCTTCTACGCCGCCACCGAGCGCGCACGCGGCAACGGCGAGGCCGCCTATCGCCCGACCCTCCAGGTGTCAACCCGCGATTTGGGCGAGGCGGTCGAAATCCGGGTGCGCGACAACGGCACCGGCATTCCGCCCGAAATCAGGGACCAGCTGTTTCAGCCGTTCTTTACGACCAAGCCGACCGGAGAAGGGACGGGTCTCGGGCTCTCGATCAGCTGGGACATCGTCACCCAGCAACATGGCGGCACGATTACCGTCGACAGCCGGGAGAGCGAGTTCACCGAGTTCACAATGCGCCTGCCGCGCACCGGTCAGGCCGCGGGGAGGGGCGCATGAGCGTCAGTATCCTGGTTGTCGATGACGAGCCGGATGTCGCCGAGATGTTCCGCCAGCGCTTTCGCCGCGAAGCGCGCCAAGGCACCTATGTCCTGCATTTCGCCTATTCTGGTGAGGAAGCACTGAAGAAGATTGCCGCGGGCATCGAGCCGCAGCTGATCGTGATCCTGTCGGACATAAACATGCCGATCATGGACGGGCTGGAGTTGCTGCGCGAGGTCAAGACGCGGCGGCCTGATCTGCCCGTGATGATGGTGACCGCCTATGGCGACGATGAGCGACGGCGCCTGGCCGGCGAGTATGGTGCGGCCGAATTCATCACCAAGCCGGTCGATTTCGAACGCCTAAAGGCGCAGCTAGGGCAATTGCCCAGCGCCCCAGATTGAAGAAATTCGTCGCTCGATCGAATGACTGCTTACCCGTCCGGTCCGATTGATTCTCGGACAGGGGCATAGGTCGCGTTCGGGGCATGAAGAGCGGTTCCCGCCGACATGGCTGAGTGCCGGCTGTGGGTTCAGAAAGGAGACGATCGCCGGAATGCGCCGCAACGGGCGAGATGCGCCGAAGGACTAAACCGCTCCCGCGGTAATTTGTAGCAAGGGAAGGGTCTCGGGGAGTAGCAGAAGCAGGCGTCCTGTCTTGAGATCGAGGGGCTGAAGACCTCACCCAAGACAGGAGCCCCCAATGACCGACAAGGCCATCAGTCCGTTACGCCGGCGACTGATCGAGGACATGACGATCCGCCGGCTCAGCCCCAAGACGCACTACCAGTATATCCGCCACGTCAAAAAGTTTGCCGATTTCCTGGGCCGGTCTGCCGACAAGGCCACCGCCGTGGATGTCCATCGCTATCAGTTATGGCTGGCCTCGATCGGGACGTCGGTGGGAACCGCCAACGTCAGCGCCACTGCACTGCGGTTCTTCTTCAAGATCACACTGAAACGCCACGATCTTGCCGAGGAGCTCGTCTCGACCCGCGAGCCTCGCCGCCTGCCCGTTGTTCTGAGCCCGGAGGAGGTCGGTCGGCTGCTCGCCGCGGCGACGAACATCAAGCACAGGGCGATCCTGAGCTTGGCTTATGCCACCGGCCTGCGAGCCTCGGAGGTCGTATCGCTCAAGCTCACCGATATCGATCGTGACCGGATGCTCATCCGGGTCGAGCAGGGCAAGGGCAAGAAGGATCGGTACGTCATTCTCTCGCCCATCCTTCTTGAGATATTGCATGAATGGTGGCGCGTTGCGCGCAAGAAGGGCTGGATGTCTCCCGGTCAGCCCTGGTTGTTTCCCGGCTACCACGGGCAGCATACGAGTGCGCGCCAGCTGCATCGGATCGTTCGCCTGGCAGCCGGGCGTGCCGGCATCACCAAGCGTGTCGGCGTTCATACGCTGCGGCACTGCTTCGCCACGCATCTCCTGGAGCAGAAGACCGATATTCGGATAATCCAGGTTTTATTGGGACATAAGAAACTCGACACGACGGCGCTCTACACCCGCGTCGCCATCAGCACGATCGGCCAGGTGACCAGCCCGCTCGACTTTCTGCGGAAGATGCCCGGCTGACGCGCGGCCGTTGTCACGGCCGGCGGTCGAGGTGGCGGACATCTTCCGCCATCGCGGGCCGGCTTGGCGTGCGTCCCATGCCGGCCATGTGAGCCTCGGCCAACTCAAGGTCATGTCGGCGATCGAACGCTGCCGAACGGCGGCGTTGGGCGGTCATGTCGAACGCTGCGAAGACTGCGCGCACCTGCGCATCTCTTACAACTCTTGCGGCAACCGGCACTGCCCAAAGTGCCAGGCCGCCGCTGCCAAGGAATGGCTGGCCGACCGCCAGGCCGAACTCTTGCCCGTGCCGTATTTCCACGTCGTCTTCACCCTACCGGGGCCGATCGCCGACATCGCCTATCACAACCAGGCTGTCGTCTATGACCTGTTGCTCAAAACCGCCGCCGAGACCTTGATCACCATCGCCGCCGACCCCAAGCACCTCGGCGCCCGCATCGGACTCACCGCCGTGCTCCACACCTGGGGGTCGACACTCACCCACCATCCGCATGCCCACATCATCGTCCCGGGCGGCGGCGTCTCTCCCGATGGCGAGCGCTGGATCGCCTGCCGGCTCGGCTTTTTCCTCCCCGTTCCGGTCCTCTCCCGGCTCTTCCGTCGCCTGTTCCTCGAAGGGCTGAACGCCGCCTACCAGGCCGGGCGATTGCAGTTCTTCGCCGACCAGGCCGCCCTCGCCCAACCGGCAGCCTTCCAAACCTTCCTCGCCGCACTGCGCAAGGTCGAATGGGTCGTCTATGCCAAGCGACCTTTTGGCGGACCCGACGCCGTCCTCGCCTACCTATCCCGCTACACACACCGCACTGCTATTGCCAACAGCCGGCTCGTCGCCTTCGCCGGCGAGCGCGTCACTTTCAAATGGAAGGATTACCGGGCCAAGGGCGACGCTCGCTATAAGCTTATGACGCTCGACGCCGACGAGTTCATCCGCCGCTTCCTGATCCATGTCTTGCCCGACGGATTTCATCGCATCCGTCACTACGGCCTCTTCGCCAATGCCAACCGGGCCAACAACATTGCATTGGCCCGCCGGCTCCTCGCCGTACCCGACCCAACTCCGTCGAGCCGGGCGAGCGATCACGCCGAAAATAGTCGCGACGACAAAGACTGGAATGCTTGCCCTTGCTGCGGCGGGCGGATGATCATCGTCGAGGCCTTCGAACCAGGCTGCCAGCCCCGCTTCTGGCCCGTCCCCTCGATCGGGCTCGATAGCTCATGAGCAACACCCTGTTGTCACCGCTCCCATCGCTCCGCCTGTCCGACCACGATATCCCGCCGGCAACAGCCACACTCTGCCGATGGCGCCCTCAGCCTCGACCTCGGCCGCCAAAACCCAGATCCTTCGGCACGCCGGCACGGGGCCCACGCCACGCTCGCCAACCAAAATCACCGACCCCGCTACCCTTTCAAGCCGGCAGTTCCGTCCGAGAGCGGCCAAGTCGCGCAGAACCTCGCCTTAAATCCCCATAGACCGACACTGCCGCCGGCGCATACTCCCCCGCGGTTTCCTCCTTCGAGGCTTTTCGGACGCCTGCCTCCGTGCAGCCGCTCGCGCAGTGACTGGCAGGCATCCGAAAACCCTTAACAATTCCGGACCTTCCCGTCCTCGTTCGACCGGGGTGGTCTGGGGTCCTAGCAACTCAGCCTAAATACTCGGCGATGGCGGCACGATCTCTTGCCTTGGCGCTGCTGCTTCTGCTCTGCGTGACGCCTGTCGGGTGGGCCGCCGAGCCCGACGGTGCGAAGGTCGTGTTGCAATTGCCGGCGTCGATGTCGCCCGACCAAATCAAAGGTCTGATTGCCGATCCCGCACCGGCAACGACAACCCGGAATTTGCGATGGGGTCTCGCTCGCGCCTCTGCTGGAGGAGGCTTTCTAGTTTTTTTACTCTATCAAAAAGGAAGGGACGCCCGCATCGATCAAAGGCTCATAAATGTCGAAAGCGAAGCTGAGTATGAAGATCGCCCACACGGTGATGCTGTATGCGGTCCGTGGGCGAAGGCGAGCATTTCCCCCGCAACCCCATCAGCACGCTAAGCGGATCCATGAAGCGGCAGAATTACCGATGCCCTCGATCCCGTCAGTAAACCTGATACCCTGGATCAGTTTTGGCAACTGGTTATGGCCGTCGATGCGGCGCCAATTTTTCTGCGCTCCTTCGACAAGCTTGAAGACCATGGCAAGCGCCGTCTTGTTCGACAGACAGCCTTTCGACCGGATGGTTCGGTGCCGGACGGTCGCGAAGGTGCTTTCAATGGGGTTCGTCGTTCGTAAGTGCTTCCAGTGCTCGGCCGGGAAGTCGTAGAACGCCAGCAGCGCATCGCGGTCCTTGATCAGGCAATCGGTCGCTCTCTGGTATTTGACCTGGTAGGTTTCGACAAAGGCTTCCAACGCGGCAACGGCATCCTTCTTGGTCTCGGCCATCCAGATCTCCTGCAGCGCGCGCTTGGCTTTGGTGTGTAGGCTCTTCGGCAGCTTGTTCAGGATGTTGGCGGTCTTGTGTACCCAGCAGCGTTGCTCGCGGGTTGTCGGCCACACCTCGCCGAGCGCCTTCCAGAACCCGAGCGCGCCATCGGCGACCGCAATCTGCGGCGCCGTTGTCAGACCGCGACGCTTCAAATCGAGCAGCAGATCACGCCACGATTGTGCGCTCTCGCGCATGCCATCGGTGAAACCGACAAGCTCCTTCCGGCCTTCCGGCGTCGCGCCGATGATGACCAAGATACACTGCGCCCGTTCCTCGAGCCGGGCCTCCAGATGGATGCCGTCGGCCCAGCAATAGACGTAGCGCTTGGCTGACAGATCGCGCTTCTGCCAGTGCGCATGCTCCTCGGTCCACACCTCCCTAAGGCGGGCGATGGTCGACGCCGATAGACCTGGCGCGCCCCCTGCCTTCGCAGGGGCAGGCTCTTGCCGACGAGGGCCGCCAGCGCTTCCTCGAAGTCGCCGGTTGAGATGCCCTTCAGGTAGAGGATGGGGATCAGCACCTCAAGGCTCTGCGATCGCCGCGCGTATCGCGGCAGGATCAACGGCGAGTACCGGATTCGCGCGCCCTCGGTAGCTTCGCGATCGCGCACCCGCGGCTGGCGAACGGCGACCGGGCCGATGCCGGTCATGATCTCGCGTTCCGGAAGATGGCCGTGGCGCACGACGCGCCGATGGCCCGTCTCGGTCCTGAGATCGGCGTGCCTTGCTAAAAACTCGGCAACCTCGGCCTCGACCGCCTGGGTCAGAAGCGCCCGCGCGCGGCCGCGCAGGATCTCTGTCAGAATCGGTAAAGGCGCCTGGCTGGGCGAGCTTGATGACGTTACTGTCAGACACGGCGTATCACTCCTTCATTGGAGAAGTGGAGGCGTTGAACACCACCACGATACGCCGCCTTACCCGGTCACGCCGTCACCAACTTCAGCTCCTGGGCATACCCAAAACGTACTCGGACGTTGACGAAATATCGTCCTGAGCCGCGTCAACTTGCAAAACTCTGAGTTTTCGACGGAGTAGCGAGCATGAACTCGTCGGGCACTATGACGAACGGCATTGGGCAGCCGGTGAGGCGCAAAGAGGACTTCCGTCTTCTCACCGGCCGGGGCTGCTTCGCCGAGGACGTCCATCTGCCCGAATTGGCGCATGCCGTGATCGTCCGCTCGCCTCATGCTCATGCGCACATCGCATCTGTCGACAAAACGGCAGCGCTTGGGTCCCCAGGTGTGCTCGCCGTGCTTATCGGCCGGGATTATGTCGCCGATAGGCTAGGGCCGATTCCACACGGCGCAGGGCTCATGGGCCGACCAGATGTGGCGGCGCGCGTTCGAGGCTTCGAGCCGATCACGACCCTCGATTACCCGATGCCGCCCGATAAGGCGCGCTTTGTTGGCGAGCCCGTCGCCGTGGTCGTCGCCGAGACCGTCGATCAGGCCAAGGACGCAGCCGACCTGATCGAGATCGCCTATGAGCCGTTGCCGGCGGTAGTGCGGGCTGCCGACGCCGTGAAGCCGGGTGCCCCGCGCCTGTGGGATGATGCGCCGGATAATCTCTGCGTCGATATCGAGGTTGGAGACGAGGCGGCGGCCGCAGAGGCTTTTGGGCGCGCCTCCCATATCGTTCGCCTCGACACTTGGGTGCAGCGCGTCACCGGTGTCCCGATGGAGCCGCGCACCACGACGGCCGACTGCGATTCCACGACCGGGAATTACACGCTCTATGCCGGGAGCGGCCGTGGCGTCGCCAAGCTGAGGCTCGATCTCGCTCAAGTTTTGGGTGTGCCAGCCGACCAGATACGCTGCGTGTGCCGGGACATGGGTGGAAATTTCGGCACGCGGAACTTCTTCTATCCCGAGTACGCCTTGCTCGCCTGGGCTGCGCGTCGGGTCGGCCGGCCGGTGAAATGGACGTGCGAGCGGAACGAGGCATTTCTCAGCGATTACCAAGGTCGGGATCTTACGGTCGAGGCTGAGCTTGCTCTCGATAAGGAGGGGAATTTCCTCGCCGTCCGCGGCTCGAACCTCAGCAATCTCGGTGGACATGCCGCCGCCTTCGTGTCCTTGCAGAAGGGGCTCGGCCTGATGTCGAGCGTCTATCGCATCCCAGTCGGCTATTTCCGCGGCCGCGGCGCCGTCACCAATACCGTCTCGACCACCCCTTATCGCAGTGCCGGTCGGCCCGAAGCGATCTTCGCCATCGAGCGGCTGATCGATTTGGCAGCAGACCAGCTGGGGCTGGACCCGGTCGCGCTGCGACGCCGGAACATGATCCCGCCTGCCGCCCAGCCCTACGCCAATCCGCTGGGCATCACCTACGACAACGGCCGCTACGAGGACGAGATGGACACGGCACTGGTGCTCGCAGATTGGGAGGGGTTCTCTGCCCGGCGCGCCGAATCTAGGCAACGCGGCAAGCTGCGAGGTATCGGCATCGCCAATTATGTCGAGATCACCATCAGGCGCGCCGCGCGAGCGCACCGAGATCACCGTGCTTCCCGACGGCAGGGTCGAGCTGGTGATGGGCACGATGTCCTCGGGACAAGGCCACGAAACTAGTTTCGCGCAGCTCGTCACCGAATGGCTTGGCGTGCCGTTCGAAAGCATCACTTACGTCGCGCACGACACTGCTCGGGTAAGCGCGGGCGGCGGCTCGCATTCCGGCCGCTCGATGAAGTTGGCCGCGACCATCATCGGAAAGGCGACCGACGACATCATCGACAAAGGCCGCAAGATCGCCAGCTTTCTGCTCGAGACCGGCGAAATTGACATCGAGTTCGAGCGTGGCCGATACCGTGTTGCCGGGACGGACCGAGAGGTTGGCATCTTCGAGGTCGCCGCAGCTGCCGTCACGCGCGAAGATCTGCCAAAGGATCTCAAAGGGCCGCTCGCCGTCATCTCCGACCAGACGCTTCCGGTCGCAAGCTTTCCCTACGGCACGCAGGTTTGCGAAGTCGAAGTCGACCCCGAGACGGGCGACGTGCAAATCGTCGGCTATGCTGCTGTCGATGATGTCGGGCGCGCCATCAATCCGCTGATCCTGCACGGTCAGACGCATGGCGGAATTGCCCAAGGCGTTGGCCAGGCGCTGCTCGAGAACAGCTATTACGAGCCTCAGCACGGGCAGCTGCTGACGGCGAGCTTCATGGATTACGCGATGCCGCGGGCCGATACGCTGCCATTTTTGGATACCGCGCTCAGCGAAGTACCGACGCCGACGAATAGGCTTGGCGTCCGTTCCGGCGGCGAAGGGGGTACAACTCCCGCGTTGGCAGCAGTGATCAACGCTATAGTCGACGCCCTTGCCGAGCTGGGAGTGCGACATATCGAGATGCCAGCAACCCCCGAGCGGGTGTGGCACGCCATTCGCGCAGCTGCCGCAAGAAGGAAGTGAGGGCGCCGAGCATCCCCAATGTCCTCGCCGCGCGCGATCAGGATCCCGCCTCCTGGGACGCCGATCCGTCGGGGCCGGAGCACTCGTTTGCGTCGGGTCGGCCGCTGGCGCAAAAGCGCGCTCCGGATGTGGCGCAAGCTCAATGCGCTACCGAAGGCGGTGCGCATCGTCGTCATCGCTGCGACCATCCTCGCCGTCTTTTCGGCGACGAACCTCGTCTATCATTTGGTGCGAAAGCCCACCGAGGTGTTTGCTCCCGTGAGTGGCGCGTTCAATAAAGCCCCTGGGCGGCGCAAGGGCTGCACGCATTTGGTCCGTTCCCCGGAATTGAGCGGGTGGGTGGCAAGCGGACCTACTGGAATAGATTGAGGGCGCAGGCTATTGGTGCCCGTTGAATTCTCGGGGATCGGTGCGAAAAGCTATGGCGCGACCAAAGCGAAACCGTCGCCTTGATAACTAAGGGTCTCCATCGATAGCAGCGTGGAGTGGGTAAGTGTTGGAGAGCAGAACGCGTCCCGAGCCGCCACGATGGAGATGCAGGCTCGAGCGCCCCTTTCGCGAGTGTGCCCCATGAAGCGTGTCTTGGCAGTTCTAGTTATTGCCGCATTGGTAGCCGCTGCGGCGTCCGGCCGGGCGCAAGTCCAGCAAGGCGCACCACCCCCTTCCACGCCGCCCGCCGACACTCGCGGCGCAGCTGCTCCGCCGGATACGCTCCTTCCCGCTGTGCCGCCAGCGCACTCGGTGCGACGCGCTCCGAACAAGCACGCCTCGCGGTCGAGCGATCGCGCAGCCAATGAGTTGAACCGCCAGGAGCTGAACCGCATCGCAAGCGGTAGTCGGCCCGCTTACGGACCGTCGGTTGCAGCGGCGCCTACCTATGCGCCACCATCCCCATGGTACCCGCCGCCGTGGCCGTATTTGTGGCCGTACCGGCCGATGCCGTGGTATCCGCCACCGATGTGGTACCCGCCATCCCCGTGGTAGCCGCCGAGCCCGTGTCCTAGCGCGGACCGACGGTTCTCGACCTCATTTGGCCGCCGAGGCGATCTCCTTTAAAAGATACGGCCCACCCGCCTACACGTCGGGTGCCTGAGATGGACAAGCGGCTGGATGGCCGCGGGTGGTGAGCGGTCCTTCGCCCCGGTGCGAGTGAACGGCGGCAACGCGCCGAATCCGGCCATTCGCGGGACCGCGATGGATCCGCCGAGGTTCAATATGTGTCGTCCCTCAAAATCGGATCGACCCTGATATGGATCAATTCGCTCGGACTGCGATGGGTTCACGTCTTTTGGGCTGGCTTGCTCAACTGAGCCGGGCCGGTACTATGCTCATGCGCACCACCATTTCCGAAATCCAGGAGGTTGAACATGACATCGAAATTGGTCTCGCGTCGAAGGATTTTGCCCTTTCTTGGAGCAGCCGTTACGGCCCTCACCCTCTTTCGATACACAACCGCCGAGGCCCAAACGCAGCCAGCACCACCTGCGTCGGCACCCGCACAGCCTGAAACTGGTGGAACCGCCGGCATGAAGCGGCGGAAGGCGCGCCGCCAAGGGCGCGTCGAACGGCGTTATGAGCGGCGCGGCGGCACACCGGCATCAAAACAGCAGACGCAAGGCACGCCTGCGCCAACGCAAGGCACGCCTGCGCCAACGCAAGGCACGCCTGCGCCAACGCATTAGCAGAACCAGGGATCTCCACCCAAGCATCGAGGTTTTCGTGCAGGAATGCCATTTACGCGCAAAGCCGGCCAAATGGGGTCTGCTGCTCTGCGTCGCCGAGGGGAATGACTACACCGGCCTCGCTGTCAGCAATGGCACTACCAGCGGGGCGCTGCGTGCGAAGGTGTTCCGCCTGCGCCGCGAGATCGTGTAGACCTTGACCGTGCCGGGAGGCGGGCCGTGGTATGCGACCCGCCTATCTAGGCTAGGGACCCGGCATTCTTGAGCAGGATATTTCGAATTTCGTGCAGGAAGCCGTTCTCTTGAGCAAAGCCTCTTTTGCGCTGCAACGGCGATTGTTCCCCAACCCCGGTATCGCCGTTCGGTGAAGCTCCGGCTGCCCCCCCGGCCGGGGCTCCTTATTAAGTTGCGACTGCAGCTCAATTCGGGCGAAACGTCGGTTGCCGCCTGATCGGCTGCGAAACTCCGACGGGGCATGCGATGATGGCACATTGTGGAGCATGAGCCTGATAGGCTGCTGCATAGTCGCAGCGCTCTGGATCCTTCCCCCTGTCGTGACCCGAACGGCCTGTGACAAGGAGTGCGGTGCACGATACTCATCCGATATCGACGATTGTCAGACACAGTTTGGCGATAATCCCGCTGATACAAACGATCTAGCTAAGTGTATCGAGGACGCGAGGGAAATGTACAGACATTGTTTAGATGATTGTTCGTCGTATATAGTTTTTCATATGCCGTGTCGGTCACGAGCATCAAAGAGACCACCACAGCGCTTCAAAGCGGGTGAATGCTTTTCCTCAATCGAGCGTCATTCTCAGATCGCCGGTCACGATGACAGCTCCGCTTGTGGCAACGGGCAGGTTGATTTCGTGGTCAGCAGCAGCGAGCGAGGGTAGGCTACGGTAGCGGTCAAACCGGGTTTAGGTGACGGAACGGACCTACATCACCGTACCCGCATTGAGGCCCCGACCCGGTTGGAGGAGTAGCACCATGCTGCAAAACTCTTTGGCGGATAAAATACGTGAAGCACGGGCCGAGGACCGCCGAAAACACCCGTACCGACAAATTTCGCTCTTCAGCTGAGGCAGGTTCTCTGAATGTTCTTGCCATCGCCCTCGCCTCAGGGTAGCGCTTATCATCAGACTCGGCGAGCATCCCAACCGGTGATCGACTGGTTGACCGGGAGTTGTTGGGGTTGGCCGATCGCGTGGAAGAAGAAGCAGTGCCAGGGAGGCGTATCTGAAAGGTCAATCCCGGGACGATCCGGGCTAGCTTGCTTACACGGCTTGGACGCCAGACCCGCTGGTAAGTAACCGGATATATATCCTGCTCAACTATTGCCGCGTGCCTAATAGCGGATATTTTCGGAATCAATGCTCGTGGCACCAAAATGACGGCAAAGCACGACAGCCAGCGGGGCGAGATCGTTCGTTTCGTGAATGGGACGTCTCAACACGTGCCGCCTTCGCCAGCCCGCAAAGACACAAGACAACCCACCACCGGCTGGTGCGCTGACGCACCAGGAGATCACGGGCTCGGAACACGATGCCGTTCGCCTGCTGCTCTTCGGTCTTGACCGGAACGAAACGCATGCTCGGCCGCTGGGCCGCTTCACAGATCGTCTCTGCATCGGCGGCGTCGTTCTTCTGCCGCTTGATGAACGGCTTGACGTAGGCTGGCGCGATCAAGCGCACATGATGGCCCAACTTAGCGATTTCACGCGCCCAGTAGGTGCGCGCCGGCGCAGGCTTCCATCGCGACGACGCACCGAGTTTGCGCTGCTAGAAAACTGAGAAGCTTCACGCGAGTGATGCGCTTGCGGAACAGCACATGCCCGGCAGCATCCGCTCCATGCGGCTGGAACACGTGCTTCGCAATGTCCAAACCGATCGTGGTAGCCTGCTCCATGGACGTTTCCTTCGGTGGCAGTTCGACACCGTCACCTTGGCACACAGATGCCGTCGGGGGGCGTCCACCCCATCACCCAACCCTGCGGTTTGGCCCTGATACCGTGAAGGTCGGTTGAGGGGCATGAGCCGAAGCCGCTGAGGGCGCCGCCGGGGGTCGGCTTTGGGTCGTTAGCCGACCTCGACATTGCCCATGCCCAAACGCAAAAAGCCCCTGGCAGCGGTGCCAACGAGCTGTGGGATGGTGTCGGGTGCGCGATCAACCCGCTGATGTTGCACGGTCAAACAAACGTAACGGCGGAAATTGCCCAAGGCGTCGGCCAGTCGCTGCTCGAGGAGAGCTATCGCGCGCCGAGACAGGGCAGCTGTTGGCGTCGAGCTTCATGGATTACGCGATGCCGCGCGCCGACGCGGTGCCGTTGCTAGCCACCGCGTTCAGCGAAGTGCCGGCACCGACGAACAGGCTCGGCGTACGCTCCGGAGGCGAGGGGGGTACGACACCCGCGCTGGCTGCCGTGATCAACGCTATCGTCGACGCCCTCGCCGACTTGAGAGTGCGCCACATCGAAATGCCGGCGGCCCCTGAGCGGGTGTGGCGGAATATTCGAGCAGCTACCGCGGGGAAGGTCTAAAGCGTTAAAGGCTGTCACTTTCCCCTCGCCAGGTCGCTTATGGGTCAAGAAAGGCGCGCTCCCGTCGGAAATCTTGAGCGCTGGTACAAACGAGCGCAGAGGGCGCTGGGCAAGTTCAAGGCGATCCCGACGGCGATGCGGCTTGTCCTCATATGCATCGCTGTCCTAGTCGTCTTTTCAGTCACAAACCTGGTTTATCAAATTCTGCATAAGCCGACGGAAGTATTTGCCCTCATCCCTGGCGAATTCTAATAAAGCACCGATTGAAACCTGGAGACAATATGCGCCGCTCTTTCGGGAATATTCCACCGCCTCTATCTCGCCTGAGCTGCTGGCCGCGCTCGCCCAGGTGGAAAGCGGCGGAAATCCGATAGCGAGGACCTATTGGCGGTGGAGTTTGACCTCGGATCCGTTCGCGGTCTACCAGCCTGCTTCGAGCGCGGTCGGCATGTATCAGATGACCGACGCGGCGTTGTCAGAGGCGCAAGGCTATTGCATCCTTCACCATTCCGTCGTTGAGACCGGCTGTTCCGCGACCCTGCTCCATTCTCGGGTCGTGCCACGCCACGCCACCGAACTCACGGCGGTGTTCTTGGACCGCAACCTCGCAGCGATTCTTGGCCATGGCCGAAAAACAAAATTCGGCCGTCAGCAAAGGGAGGAGCTGGCCGCGATAATTCATCTGTGCGGCGCCGGTCCGGCGAAGGGATTCGCGCGCCACGGGTTCCGATTGGTGCCCGGGGAGCGCTGCGGTGATCACGACGTCTCAGCGTATCTCGACCAGATTAACGCGATGAAACGGCAATTCCTGCGCCTCGCCGCCGAAAAGTAGGGCGGGATTTCAGTGTTCATGTGCCGCGCGCGCCGCGGAAAACCCGCCTAGGGATCAGGCGGGCCCGGTACGTGCTTCGGCGTCCCGCTGAACAACATTCCCTTCACGGGCGTCGTCCCCCACGCGCCTTTTCCAGCCATTCATATGCTTCAGAGCTTGAGTAGGCGACGGGCATTGCCGTTCAGCAGTTTCTCGGTGTCTTCGGGGCCGAGCGGCAACGTTTTCAGCCATTCGGTGCCAGGCAGGTTTTCGGCGAACGGGTAGTCGACCGAGAACAGAATGCGATCGATACCCATCTCCATCATGCTGCACGTGAGCGCGGTATCCGAGAAGAAGCCGCTCGTCGTGATCCAGAAATGCTCGCAGAAAATATCGCGGAACGTCTTCTCCTTCATTGTCGCGCGCAGCCCGTGGCTGATGCGCCACAGCAGGAACGGCAGCCCCTCTCCCATATGCCCCACAATGATCTTCAGGTTGGGGTGGGAGTCGAACACGCCGCTCAGGACGAAGCGCAGCCCCTGGGTGGCGGTCTCGACGGTGAAGCCCCAGGCAGCACGCAAGATGCCAGGGTGCGATTGCACGTAATCCTTGTAATAAGCCTCGATGACCGCAGGGTGTGGCAAGGCAGGATGGATATAAATCGGCACGTCCAGTTTGGCCGCTCGCTCCCAAATCGGCCAAAAACGCTTGTCATCGTGAAAGACGCCATTCGTCATGCCGTTGACCATTGCGCCCTTGAAGCCGAGCCGGGTGACGGCACGCTCCAACTCGTCGGCCGCAGCCCGCGGGTTGGCGGTCGGCAACACGGCAAAGGCAGAAAAACGATCCGGATGGCGCTGCACCGCCTCATACAGCCGGTCATTGGTGCGGCGCGCCAAGGGCGGCCCGGCTTCGGCATCGACCGCCTGCAGCCCGGGGATCGAATGCGATAGGACCTGCAGATCGATGCCGGCCTCATCCATCTCGCGGATGCGCAATGCACCAAGATCGTCGAGCCTCTCAAGGATTTCTCGACCCGCGCCAGGACCGGCGCTGAGCTGCTTCACTTCAGGGTCCTGGTAATGTTCTTCGAGCGCGATCACGTAGGGCTTCTTTGCCATTCCTTTCCTCCGTCCTATCGCTCGCGGTCGGCGCCATTGGTCGTCGGCGTCTCGTGACCCCTCTTTTCGGGTCATCGATCGGCCCTGGCATCGCGCCTCGCGAAACGAAGATTAAAACCTGATGCCTGATGGCGCCAGGCCGACTTTGGCGCGCCTAAACATCGCAGCGGCGCGGGCCGGGTGTTACCGAGTGTGCCCGGATGACCGTGAAAAGGCCGGCCGCCCCCAACCTGGAGCCTTCGTAGGCCGAAAGTGAAGCTTGTGGACATCGGCTCCTGCCTAAAATGCTAGGGTTTGACACGCCGTGTGAACTACACGATTCGCCGCCATCGCCCGCGATTCTGACTGGCACCGGTAATTCCTGAAGCCCATCCCACGGCAAGCGCAGCTTCGGCGTAAATTCCTGCCGAATTACCATCGGACCATGATCGGCTGCAGTGCGCCGTCAGCGGTCATTCCTGCCCTCGCCCCGGAACGGGGAAGTTCGGTAGGTGTGGAGCCGGGATTCGATCCCGCTTCGCTGGGCGGGGACACAAAACAACCTCGGGAACGCGCTGTTGCGGCTCGGCGAACGGGAAACCGGGACAGCGCGGCTCCAGGAAGCGATCGCCGCCTGCCGCGCGGCATTAGAGGTGTTGACCCGCGAGCGGGTGCCGCTCCAATGGGCGACCGTTCAGGACAATCTCGGCACCGCGCTCCGGCTGCTTGGGGAGCGAGAGACCGGAGGGACCGGTTTTGAAGAGGCGGTCGCCGCCTACCGCGCGGCGCTGGAGGAGTGGACCCGCGAGCGGGTGCCGCTCGACTGGGCGGCGACGCAGAACAATCTCGGCATCGCGCTCCAAAGGCTCGGGGAGCGGGAGAGCGGCACTGCACGCCTGGAAGAGGCGGTCGCGGCCTACCGTGCCGCCCTTGAAGAGCGGACGCGGGAGCGGGTGCCCTTCGATTGGGCAACGACGCAGAACAACCTCGGCACCGCGCTCCAGAGGCTCGGGGAGCGGGAGAGCGGCACTGCACGCCTGGAAGAGGCGGTCGCGGCCTACCGTGCCGCCCTTGAAGAGCGGACGCACGAGCGGGTGCCGCTCGACTGGGCGGCGACGCAGAACAATCTCGGCACCGCGCTCCAGAGGCTCGGGGAGCGGGAGAGCGGCACTGCACGCCTGGAAGAAGCGGTCGCGGCCTACCGTGCCGCCCTTGAAGAGCGGACGCACGAGCGGGTGCCGCTCGACTGGGCGGCGACGCAGAACAATCTCGGCACCGCGCTCCAGAGGCTCGGGGAGCGAGAGAGCGGCACTGCACGCCTGGAAGAAGCGGTCGCGGCCTACCGTGCCGCCCTTGAAGAGCGGACGCGGGAGCGGGTGCCCTTCGACTGGGCAACGACGCAGAACAACCTCGGCACCGCGCTCCAGAGGCTCGGGGAGCGGGAGAGCGGCACTGCACGCCTGGAAGAGGCGGTCGCGGCCTACCGTGCCGCCCTTGAAGAGCGGACGCACGAGCGGGTGCCGCTCGACTGGGCGGCGACGCAGAACAATCTCGGCACCGCGCTCCAGAGGCTCGGGGAGCGGGAGAGCGGCACTGCACGCCTGGAAGAGGCGGTCGCGGCCTACCGTGCCGCCCTTGAAGAGCGGACGCACGACCAGGTGCCGCTCGACTGGGTGATGATCCAGCACAATCTCAGCAGTGCGCTCCAGGCGCTCGGGGAGCCGCCTGCCGCGCGCGGAGAGCCGACGCGGGAGCCGATGGCCTGGCGGGAGAAGCTCGCGGCACTCGACGCCGTTCACCTCGGACGCCTAGCTCGGCTAACCATGCTGCCGATCCTCACCCAGCAAATTGTGGCCGAGGACATATGGGCTTATGTGTCCGATCCTGACTTCGCCACGGCCGATAGCACCGGGGAACGCCACTTCCGACCAGAGGTGGCCTCCGAACTCGCCGACACCCTTTCCCGCACGCCTTACCTGGGCCTCACGATCCTCTGGGTCGACAATCATCAGAGAGAAGTTCGGCAGGAAGTCGCTCATCTGGAAACCCTCGGCGCGTCGATCGACCGGGTGGCGAGGGTCGACAGTGCGATTGCGTCTCTCAAGTCTAAAGTCCAGATAGAATCCCAGACCTGCTCATTTCTGACATGGTCCAGAGTGGTCTGTGGACAGGCGTGCTCCTGCTGGATTGGGTCCGCGACACGCGGCTGGCGCTGCCAACGATCATCTACACCTCGCAAGCCAACAAAGACGGTCGTTGCGAAGCCGCGATCGCGGCAGGCGCCATTGGTTGCGTCGACACCCCCGACGACCTCTATGATCTGGTCAAGCAAACTTTCCTCTTTCCCCGCCCCGCGCCACTCGCTCCGCCCCAAGCGTTGGTTACTCCCACTTCGCCTACCTCGAGGCCAGAGCCCCGACGGTACTCCGCCCTCGCAGAGCCTCTTGGGGAGCGACGCAACATCGACGGGTTGTTCTATGTACGGGCTGTCGTGACGGATACGTCCGGGCTCGCAATCGATCGAATAAGCCCCCATACGCTTAAACCAGGTCTAGTTATTAACGTCGACAACATATCGAGTGTGCGGCGGGATCTTCAGGTAATTATTGAGGCGGAACGCGCGCTGGTATTGTTCGATCGACTAAATTCATCGAGTTAAATGGTTATACGCCTACTGCCGCAGGAGATTGCAGAGCAGCGAGTTGATTTTGCTATATCAGGAAAGTCCGTGGGTACTGAGACGCTGGCCTTGACATTTAAGCACAGACGTAACAATTCGCCATGGATCCAATCATACGCCGATCGCATTCGAATCCACGTCGAAGTATTGCAATGACAGATGTTGCTTAGAAAGCTGAGCACTGTTCTGGACCATAATGGTCAGCCGAGGCTGGAACACTTGTTTGCTATTGTTTGGTGCAGATGTTAACAAGGCCTCTTGCGCACCGTCCCACGACGCCGGACCGGCGACCGGCACTCAGCCAGGCCAGAACCGTCCAATGTGTCAGCAAGGGCACCTGAAGGTCCGTTTTCCAGCCGACTGAGCCGCCCGCGCTCGGGTACCCCAATGGCGGCTTAGGGGCATGG
>CAVSZA010000070.1:0-66447 GCA_963732095.1 uncultured Alphaproteobacteria bacterium | reverse complement strand
GTTCCGCTTTCCTTCCAACTCACGACTCGGCAACCAGACGCCCCGTCGGAAGCGGGGGAAGGAATCTCTGCGACGGTGAGGAAACCGGCGGTTTTCGCGCGTCGTGAAAGCAAACGCGGAAATCGCTCCAGCAATGGCAAAATCCCGGCTCCAGAGCGCACCGCGCTCTCTACGCTGGTTTGACTTGATTGCTTCGCACTCGGGCTGGAGCATTGGCGAGCGGCTGCTGCTCTGAGGATTTCCATTTGCTTTGCGGACCGCGCGACCGGAACGCCGCCGTTCACCGGAATGTGAGCGGAAAGACCAATGCGGGTGCGCTACCTCTTGCGGTCTCCTCGCGAGAAAGGGAACAGGGGTTCGATAATGAGAATCATCACGATTGCTGCGTTCATTGTCCTGGCGGTTTGGCCCGTTCTCGCCCAGACCCCGCCCGCCGGCACGCCGACCCGCATCCGCGGCACGGTCGATAAGCTCGACGGCCAGAATCTGACGGTCAATTCGCGGGACGGCCAGAGGCTGACGATCGAGCTCGCCGCCAATGTTGCCGTCATCACCCTGGTCAAAAAGAGCATCGCCGATATCAAGGCCGGCGACTACGTCGCCTCGACCGGGGTCAAGGGCACCGACGGCAAGATCCACGCGATCGAAGTCCGCATCTTCCCGGAGGCCGCGCGCGGCACCGGTGAAGGCCAATATCCGTGGGATCTGATGCCCGACAGCGTCATGATCAACGCCACGGTCGGCAAAGTCGATCAGGCGCCGCAGGGGCCGGTGCTGCACGTCACCTTCAAGGGCACTGAATCCGAATACACCGTTGGCCCGGACGTGCCGGTGCTGGCCAATGGCCCCGGCGATATCAGTCTCCTGAAGCCCGGCGTCGCGGTGTTCGTCATCGCGCTCAAGCATGAGGATGGCAAACTGACGTCAGCTCGGCTCTACGCAGAGAAGGACGGCATCAAGCCGCCGATGTGACCTCCAGCCGTGCGCAGCGATGATTGTGCCCGTGGACGGACTATAGCGAGGCAATTGCGCGCCGCCGCGAGCCTCGCCTGGCTACGCCCCGACCAGGGCCGCCGCGAAGAGGCGCGCGAACTGCGCGCGCCCATCTGCGGCTGGTTCACCGAAGGGTTCGGCACGCCCGATCTGAAAGAAGCAAAGGCGCTGCTCGAAGGACCGAGGTGCGGACCGGGATCGGGCTGCATCTGGGCGAGGTCATCTACGGCAATGTCGGCTCTCCCGACCGGCTCGACTTCACCGTGATCGGGCCGGCGGTCAACCTCGCCTCGCGCATCGAGGGGGACCAAGCGCCTGCTGCGCCCGCTGTTGACCTCTGCCGCCTTCGCCAAGATCTGTCCACGCCCCTTTAGTCTCGCTCGGATTCCACCCGGTCCGCGGCCTCTTTGAGCCTGAAGAGGTATTTGGATTGCCGGATTAGGCCCATCGGACGCTCCTGCAGCACAGTCTTCCGCCGTGTAACCGCCGTTCATTCGAGATGAACGCCCGCTCGGCGTGCTGAGATCAGCTTGAGATTTGGCATAGTCCTCTCTCCCGCTACCTTTACCGGGGCGCGAAGGTCGGTTCCGGCGGCATAAGTGTTTAGATTATTTGCGCTGCTGCAGAGCCGCCAACCGATCGGCGACCGTAGCATTTGCAGCCGTTCCGGCAGCCGTCGCCATTGCCGCGGCGATGTTCGGATCTCCTTCGACGCTCTTAGCGCCGCTCAACGCCTTGGCCTTCATGTCGAGGGCAGCGGCGCGATCGCGGGTCGCCTGCGCCGTCCGGGTCATCGCGTCGAGGGCGACGTTGATACCGCTGTCACTGCCACTGCTGAGGCCGGCGACGGCGCGGGCGGTTTCGGCACGCGATGCGGCCCGTTGTTCCTCCAGCGTAGCATGGGCAAGGCCCGGCCGGCGGGCGCCGGCGCATATGTGGTTCGGCGTCTCGGTCGATAGACCGAGAAGGATGCGGGCGGTGAACCCTCCGCGACTAAAGCCGAACAAAAAAATACGATCGTTTGATTGGTAATTGCGACAAAGATATCTGTAAGCGTCAATGACGTTGCGCTTTAAACCCCATCCGAACGCGCCGCCAATGATAGCCAAGGGCTTGAAAGACGAGGTGCCGACGCCGTCTTGATAATATGCGATCTGTGGCGTTGTGCCCGCCGCCACCTGCTGTGGTGTGAGCAGAGCGAGGTCGAGGGCTTGGTAAAGCCGCCACACATTGGTCTTGAAGAGGCTGCTGGCGGCGTTACCGGTCCCGTCTGTAAAGATCGCGATCGTCTTCGGCACTTCTTGTATACCTAGGATTCAATAGAATGCAGAGTCATTATGCGATCCTTGAATCCCCTCGGGCAAGTATGATCTGCGGACCCTGCGCAGTAATTAAAAGTAGCTCTCCTTTCCTTGCCCTCGGTGGGCTTATTGCTGAAAACGAGATTCTCTCAAAAAGCGAGGGACAGAAGGTGGCAGGGGCATTGGAAGTCGACCAGAAGGCAAGCCGCTGGTACAATCGAAGCGACAGTGCATCGCCTCATCCCCTATTTGAGATGGTGCACGACCGCTATCCACGCGGCAGGCACAGCCGCGACTTGCGGAGAGGAACGACTGCTCTGGGGGTGCGCCGTGACAAGGCGGCGCTTTCAAGTGGGTGCAAGCCCCACCCGGCGAATCGCTCCAGCCGCCGCAATTAAGGCGCGGTGCGCGGTGACAAACCGGGCCGCAAAAATAGCTGCGAGTTGCTGGTCGAGTGCCGCGAGCACCTCTCGCACATCCGCTCGCTCCGCCAAAACCACCTCCGGCGCGCGAGGGGATGCGGTATTTCACGAGGAAATCGGGGGATCTTCTGTCGCGTGCCGGCGCGAGTGCGACGAATCAGACCGTCCGTCACCGGTCTATAAAAGTCTCAGGTGTTCGACGCTGGATACGTTCAATGTAGTTCGGAAATTTGGATCATTGAGTCTCGCGAGAAGGCAAACACTTTCTTCGAGCGCCGGTCTCGCGCCCCTGTCATCCGTCACAAAACAATACGGAGTTTCCAAGTGCAGGTGCAGGCACATGCTGCTACGCCGTCTTCTTGTAGTCACAAGAAATTTGGGGACTTCGTCGGAGCTTGAGGCTGGGAAGTGCCAAAACCTAGACCCTCGGTTTGACAACATCATAACTCCCGAACATAAATGTTGCTGCCGACCATCAAGCGTTAAGTCCCATGACCTACCCTCTCCGCCCTTCAGAGAACGGTAACAAGTTTGTTCGGACAGCCGCTCTCGGCGCTACCCCGTCGTTGGCTTTAGCAGACCTGCAGGGCCGGAATCCACCATGGCATACCGCGAAAATACGCCTTGCCGGTGCAAGGCTTCATGCAGGCCCTCGGCGTCCTCGAAAGCGTCCGCCAGCGCTTTGTCGAGCAGGGCCTCATTCCGCCCGCCCCCTACGCGAGGGTGAATTCGATGACCCAACCAATTAACTAATTCGCCAATTAACCAACTTGGACTGCAGCTCCGCTGAGGCTGTAATGTAATTGTAATATCCCGTTGCGCTAGGCCGAGCACCACGATAGGATCAGCCTCCACACGAGCGCGTCTGGCCGCCAGGATGTATCCAGACCGTGTGGTCAGCACAAGACCGACACCAATAATTGATTGCGTAGCCGGGGAGAAAACGATAAATCGGGTGGTTTTTCAAGCCTTTGATAATTCCGGTCACCTCAATCTGTGGGTGACGGATGCGAGTCCTACGGGCACCAGAGAGCTCGCGGTTCCAGGGCTAATCCTTTCTGGTCTTCTGTACAGCGTTTCTCCATCAGCGTCGTTCACACGCTATGATAGCAAGTGCTTTTCGCAGGCAGAGACGCTGCCGGCAATCTCAACCTATGCGCTCTCTTCTAAGCTTTCTCCTTGCTCTCGGGGTGTTGACGATAGGGACGGGTCTTTGTCAAACTGTGACAAGGAGTGTAACTCCAAAAGATCAACGGTAGGGAGGCTTCGATGTTAAAAAAAGCACATGATTTCAATGGAGACGGCCGGTCCGACATCCTGTGGCAGAATGATTTAGGGGAAGTTGCCATCTGGGAATTGAATGGTCCGGACATAATCGGCGGCGGCAGTGTCGGTGGCGGCAGTCTCGTCCACTCTGGGCCGGACTGGCAGGTGATTGGCACCGGAGATTTCAATGGCGATGGCAAGTCTGACATCATATTACAGAACGAAACTGGCCAAGTAGATGTCTGGCTGATGGACGGCACCCGTTTGATCAGCGCGGGGACTATCGGGAACCCAGGGCCGAGTTGGCATGCTATAGGCGCGGGCAATTTCAATCTCGATTCCTATTCCGATATTCTCCTGCAGAACAGCGACGGTGAGGTGTTCATTTGGGAGCTAAACGGGACCAGCGTCATTGGTGGTGGCAGTGTCGGCAATCCCGGACCAAGCTGGCACGTGGTGGCCGCTGGAGATTTTCGCGGCCCTCCGCCTGGGTCGCAATATACAGTAGACGATCGTAGCGACATACTGTTTCAGAATGCCAGTGGTGAGATCTACATTTGGGAGATGAACGGAACTAGGGTGGTGGGCGGCGGCAACGTCGGCAATCCCGGTCCGAGCTGGCACGTCAAGAGCACCGGTGACTTCGACGGCGACAATATTTCAGATGTCCTCCTCCAGAACAGCAGTGGACAAGTCATCATATGGGAGATGACTGGAACTAACATAGCTGCGAGTGTCGATAATGGCAACGCAGGGCCAAGCTGGCACGCGCTGGATGCAGCGGATACCAACGGTGATGGTCGTTCCGGCGTTTTGTGGCAAAATAGCAGCGGGCAAGCCTACATTCAGGAGCTAAACGCCAGCGGCATTGTGGGCAACCCAGGACCCAGCTGGCATGTGCAAAGCGATTATTCACTTTACGGCACAAAGGGAGTCGATCTGCCGTGGCAGACCGACACCAATAAGATCTTCTTCGAGAACGACAGCGGCGAAGCCTTCGTCTGGGCGACCAACGGCCTGGCAATCACCGGTGCTAGCAGCCTCGGCAATCCCGGGCCGAGCTGGCACATCACGGCGTCGGGCGACTTCAATGGCGACGGCAACCCCGATCTGTTGTGGCAGAACGACGACGGCAGCGCTGCGATCTGGGAAACCAACGGGACGAGCGTCACCGCCAGCGGCGGCATCGGCAATCCGGGGCCGAGCTGGCACATCATCTCGGTCGGCGATTTCAACCACGACGGCCGCTCCGACATTTTATGGCAGAACGACAGCGGCGAGGCCGCGATCTGGGAGATGAACGGCGCCACCGTCATCGGCGCCGCTAGTCTCGGCAATCCGGGGCCGAGCTGGCACGTCAAAGGCACCGGCGACTTCAACGACGACGGCTTCTCCGACATTCTGTGGCAGAACGACGACGGCTCGGTAGCGATCTGGGAAATGAACGGCGCCACTACGATCGGCGCCGCCGTCGTCGGCAATCCCGGGCCGAGCTGGCACGCCAAAGGCACCGGCGACTTCAACGGCGATGGCCGCGCCGACATCCTGTGGCAGAACGACAGCGGCGAAGCGGCGATCTGGGAGATGAACGGCACCAATTATCCTCGCCACCGCCAGCATCGGCAATCCCGGCCCCACTTGGCACGCCTGACCCTGTCGCAGCCGCAGCTCGATGTGGAAATCGACGGCGCGAAGAGGACTTTCGGTTCAGCATTAAGCCAAGATCGCCGCGATTTCCGTGCGCTCTAAGCTAACCCCGTAATTGCCACATTGTCGTTGTACCGTCGCGGGCGTGGGCAGCAGTGAGCGGGGTACGATTTTCGATGAGGGAATTTGATGACGCCTGATCTCGACCTGATAAAACAGGCGGAACAGGAGTGCGCGCGGTTCGGCAACCCTGGCAATCCCGGCCTCAGCTGGCACGCCTGAGCACAAATTGGCCGTTGATCGCGAGGCGCTGCAAGTCCCCCCGTCGCTCGAGGCGGCGCTGGTTCGCCCGCGCTACGGCCGCCGCCCAAAGGCGGATGCCAAGAATGGCAGTGGTCCCGGGCGTAAACCAGCGCGGATAGGGTGCACTTCCGGGTTTGCAAGTTCGAAGGATCGCACGGAAACCGTTGATCAACCCTTAGCGGCTGGAAGCCTAGCGCCACAACAGCGGCCCTGATACCCCGATTTTCCGACATCGATCTGCTCGACTTGCTGGTCGCTGTACGTGCGCGCGTTTCTGGCGTAGGGGACCAGCGCCGCGCACCGGCGCCGCGATCTAAACCAGGAGAGCTACTAGCTCAATTGCAAGCCTTTCCATCAGCTCTGTGGGCCTCGTTGGCACAAGGCCCTTAATTAACGAATGGCCAGGGTTCTCGGGTATCGGGTCGTGTTCGACCCCCAGTTCAACGCCGAAATCCCTGCCGGCCACCCGAATTAGGCCAACGTTGAGTTTTCCAAGGCGATGGTTTCGCCGGACTTCGCGTGTAGCGCGGATTGCTTCAATCGCGGCTCGCTCGGGATCGTCAAAGTCTTTGAAATATTCGACCCAGGTAACTGAAAGGCCGTCCGGATGATCGTCGTCGAAGGCATCGCTAGTTAGTCCTACAGGGTTTCCATCGTCGTCTTTCTCGATGGAGGTCCCACTGCAGTGCCGCAGAACGTGATGTTCGTCGGGCAGCGGATCACCCTTCAAGACGCATCCAATTTCGATGGCGCTCGAGGTACCCCTCGAGCTCCAAAATCGAGCAAATGCCGCCTACCACAGTAGGGACCCCGGTATCTCGCCCATCGGCTACAGACCAACGTACGCGTTTCTCACCTCGGAATTCGATCGATATACGCGCCTTCCTTTCACCAGCTGGCCGCCAGTGAGCGACAAAATACCCGTTTCGGCTGAGGGTCAATGAAGGGGCCTTAATCCAGGGATGACCAGCCAAGTACTCCAATAGGGCATCGAATGATTTCTCATCAGGAGAGTGTGAAAGGTCGCCTAGATCTTCCTCATCTTCAAGGAGATACGAAATCTGTCGACTAAGCCGTGCAAGAGTATCTCCGAGCAGTCTGCCTCTCCACGCCGCCACGCGCTCCTGGAACCATGCTAAATGTCCACCATCGGAGATAGCCGTTGCTGGCGGCAGGACGGCCGCCTCAAACACCTCCGGTGTCCCAAGCTCTACCTGTGGCGGGGAAAATAAGAAATACGTCAGTCCAAAGCCCTCAGCGGCGGTGCATGCTGGACAGCTAAAGAGGATGTTGGCCGACGATATATCGTAGTGCCTAAAAGCTCGGCCGGGCACCAGATGTTCTGAAGACCGAGTACCTGAACTCTTGATGATACGCATCGTCGAACCGTAGCCGCCAACGCCTGCAAGGGGCGACCAACGACCTCCGCCGCGCGTTCCGCCACCGTTGGAAGCAAGGCTTGCCGCAGCCAGATCTTCGCTCACGGGAGTTCTCCGCGTTCCAAATTTTGGAGTGCCATCTCCATTAGCTCGTCATATATGTCGACGAATTTTGAGTTGTCCAACGGAGACTCCCGCTCGGCGGGCGTGCTGTTATCGCACTCGACGGCTACGTATTGGACGGAAACTAATAGGGGAGACGAGCCTGTCGCACTGAATGACCGGAACTGCGTCAGCAGTGCACCCCAACGGGTAAGCCGATTCAGCTCGACTTCCGGCCCAAGCGACCTGCTGGGCTTCGGGCGGTTGATCTGATACATCAGATCGCGGCTATGCTCCGCATCAATCTTGACCGAAGGAAGATATTCCTGAAGTGCATTGTACGCCGTTACCCGATCTGGCATTGGGATTACCCCACCAACACCGACGGCAAGGCGATTTGATGTGATATCCGTGCTCCCTAGCCAATTACGCACAACCTTATTGAATGTCGAGAGCGCCGCCTCGACAAGTCCGAATTCGGTGACCGGGACTTCGGATTCACCGGAGGGGGAAGGCAGCATACTCCAATCCAGCCGCTGCTGTGGAATCCCTTGAACTTGAAGGGTCAAAAAACCCGGTCCAATTTGACCTCCTTTCAGCCGAGTGAACTGCCGAGGAAGATTTTGATCGATCGTTGGCGTTTCACCGGTTGCACGTTCCCAGGTGTCGAGACTGATGGCCTCGACCGGTGATTGCACGAAGACCGTCAACCGTAAGGCTCGCGCCGACCAGGGACGGGTTAGTCGTTCCATCGAAATGCCTTCATGATTGGGCCATGCCGATCAGGTGGAGGGGGTTTTCTAACCGCGATGCCGATCCTGCCGATAAGAACCGCCCGTTGCGCTGCCATCATATTGCTGACCGGCATGGAGGTACAGTTAACCGGCCTCGTGGTACTCGACGAAGCGTGGACGGAGACTGTCCACGATTGCGGAAGCGCCTAGAGCGGCCCCCAAGGTAGGCTTTTCCGGGAACCCCATTACCCACGGTATATCACAGGCTCGCCTTGTCAAAAGGGGGAGCTAGAGTCCCGGTCGCCGTGAGGCACGCGCAATGTCTTGGGGATTTTCACGATCCCCGATCCCGGCGGATGCGGCGCTGTTTGGGTCGAGCGACCGGCTCGCGTTTCCGCGGCTACTAGCCCACTTTGTTCGGGACGATGCCGGGCGAACAAATCGCGGCTGATCACCGCCGCACCGATCGCGGCGATGCTCTTCTCGGACGAGGGCTCGTAATCGGGCATCGCGCCGCTCATCACGAACATCTTGTCCCAGCGGCCGACCATGTTCTGCCGCGCCTGCGCTCCATCTCGCATGGTGGCCTTGAGCGCGTACTGTTGCCCCGAAGCCGTCATCAACGGCTTCTTCCTTGCGACGCCGCCGGACCCCGTCGCGGGCGCGCTCTGGTTCCCATCTCGTTCGGGCTCAGCCCTGTGCGATCGGGTATTTCGCGAAGATCTCCTCTACCCGTTTGAGCGCCTGGTCCGCGGCGGGCGGCGGCGTTAGCCCGTCCTTCATGATCGCGATCCACGCGTTCGCTGAAAAAAGTGACTGCTGTCGGCGTACGCCGTGAATGCGCAGCCGGCCGCGATCCTTGAAACCAAAGAAATCGGCGGTCTCGCTGGTCTGCATCTTAAGGAGCTGCGGCAGCGGTAGGCCGGGCCCGCGCTTCCGGTCGCGGCCCCAATGCGACAGCATGAACGACGGCACGCTGGCATCGACGATAGCGCCTCTCGGTCACTCAGCTTTGCATACGGAACGGCTCTTCCTGCCCCATTCCCGACTTCGCCGGGTAGTGGACCAGTTTGAATGTGGCGTTCACAAATGCCCTCGCCACCCCGCCATACCGCATGCCAAAAAGGACCGGATATCGACCGCGGGACAGCGGGCCTTGGGCTCGACGTCTAGCAGGAAGGGCCGCCACCCTAGAGGCCGCTCACAGGAAAGGGTCCATCATGAACACAATGCAACATCTCGCCAGCCCGATCGCGAAGAGCTTCAGCGAGGCACTGCGTATCGATACCGAAGCCGGCAGCTGGATCTTCGTCGCGGGTCAAGTGGGCGTCGCGATCCCACCGGACAACAAGCCCATCAGCTTCGAGCAGGAAGTGCGCGTCACCTTCGATCGCATCCGCGAGTCCCTACGCAAGCTCGACGCTGACATGGACAAGATCGTGAACATCAAGGTCTACCTCACGGACCTTGCACCCTATGCCGAATTCTCCAAGATCCGCGGCGAGGTCTTCCCGAATAATCCACCTACATCGACAGCAGTCCACGACGTATCGCCGAACTCCTGCCCTGGAACTGGCAACCGTTCAACGCCACCCGCGCTGCTGCCTGAGCTGGCCCGCTCACCGAGCGGTTACGTCCAGGTAAGGCTAGCATGTTCAGCAGGAGGCAGTCCTGCCGGGGTAAAAGTCAGAGTCCCGTAGTTTGGATCTCGATAACTGTTGAACAGCCCTAGAGTGTCATACAGCCACGGCCTACTCCACCGCTCCCAGCCGAAGCCCTTTCGTTTCCGAGCATGCGCCAGCTGGCGCCTGACCTTCTTCTCTACCCAATCTCTGATGTAGGTGAAGCACTCGCTAGAGTTCCCCACCGCGAAGTAGTTCACTTACCCCCGCAGGTTGGGTAAACGAGTAGCTGATGGGATCTCCTGCGTTCGCCGAGAGGCGCGGTCGTCCGACGCAGCGAAATGGGATCGGGCCGGTTATCTGGCGAGGCCTATTTGATACCTCTCCCGAGAACCGTACGCAGCTTTGCGGCAAGTTCGGCCTGTCGGTAAGGCTTGACCGCCGGCCCCTGCCGGTCAGACCGGATCGAATTCACGATCCTTGCTGGGGATCAGATCATAGGGGAGCGCAAACCCCGGCATCGCCTTGAGGCGTCCCGCCCAAGCTTCGAGGTGGGGCCAGTTGGCGATCTCAAACCCGCCCTCGGACATGAACACCATGCGGCCCCAGCAGCCGATATCGGCAATCGTGCAATTATCGCCGACGAGGAATGGCTGGTCTTTGACTGTCTTGTCGACAAAGGAAAGTGCGGCCTCCGCGCGCGGGCGAAATTCGGCGATCGTCTCCGGGTGAGAAGCGCGAAATCGTGCCGAGTGGCGCACCTTGGCGACATAAGTGATGTGGTCGGCCTCCCACGACAGCCATTCGCGTGCCTGCCAGCACTGCTGCTCGGTTCTGCCCTCGAAGTGCCCGGTCTCGCGCGCCAGGTAGTCGAGGATCACATTCGATTGCAGGATCGTCAGGCCGCGGTGGCGCAGCGACGGGACGACCCCCCAGCGGTTGAGCGCCAGATATTCAGGCGTTCTCTGCACGCCGGTCTTGAGGTTGACCGTGCGGAAGGAAAACGGCAGTCGCGCCAGCGCCAAGTACAGCATCGGCTTATAGCTCGAGCTCGAAGTAAAGCTGCCGTAGAGGGTCAGTCGGTCCATGCGTTCAGCTCCAGTCGGTTCGGGCGTCAGAGCTTACGATCTACAACAGCAGAAGCCCGGAAAGCGAGGTGGCTCTTTACGCAGTTCTCAGGGCGCTAGCCGCTGCGCACTGGAGGCCCGTCAGCCCTTGACGAGGCGCGTCCAAAGCACACGGGCGTTGCGGTCGGGATCGCGGGTTATGCGGCATTCGTCGTCGAATACCATCGTCGCGCGTTCGGCTTGCGTGTAAGCAGGCCACTCCGGGATCGCCGGATTGTCGGGGCGGCCGTGTCGGGCAAATGCGATCCAGGTGTCGGCCATTCGCGCCGCCAGTTCGCGCGCGCCCGTGGCGCCGGCGGTCGTGTCCGCGGTTTCGGTGTTGTCGAACACGAACGGTAGGTCCATCGCATGATGTGCCTTGAGACGCCCCAGATGCGCCGGGCTCTGCCAGTCGAGTGAGTACATGTAGACGGGTGCCCGATGGGGGCGAGCGGCATAGCGTTCGGCCAATATGACGGTGCGGATCCAGAAATTCGACCCGGTCAGCGCCTTGATCAGCCGGTCCCCCGGGCTCGCTTGCGGCATCGCCGCATTGTAGACCGCGAGCAGCGCGTCGGCCTCGGCTCCCGCAATCGCGGCCACGCGTTGGCGTAGTTCGGTCTCGCTTAACACGCCGTTCCAAACCTGGTCATCGTCGGCGAGAAAGAAAGCGCTTTCCTCGCGCGTGCCGCCGACCAGCATCGGAATGCCGTCACCGATCCCGGGTGCCTCGGGATCGCAAGGATGCTGCGGCAGGTCGGCGCCGTCGACGACCGGACCGAAATCGTAGCGGTCGAGCAATGGCCAGCGTGATCGCCCGACGGCGCGAACGGCGGGGGCGATCGCCGCCAAAATCCGCTCGGGCGGCTGTTCCAGCAGCCGTTCGCACTCGTGGCCGCCCAGCCCGAGTTCGCGCAACGCCTGCGCCGCGAGCGCGTTCGCCCGCTCCCGCGTCGAGACGCGGATCGCAGCTCCGCTTTGGATGATGGCGCGGTGGAACAGGCCTTTTGCTGCCGGCATCGCGAGCAACGCGCTGACTTTGCCGCCGCCACCCGACTCGCCAAAAACCGTGACGTTGCTGGGATCGCCGCCAAAAACCGCGATGTTGTCGTGTACCCAGCGCAGTGCGGCGATGAGATCAAGCATGCCGGCATTACCCGAGTGCATCCAGCCGGCGCCGCCGATGTCGTCGAGGTGCAAAAATCCGAAGATATTCAGACGGTGGTTGACGCTGACCACGACAACGTCGCCGCGCCGCGCCAAATTGGCGCCGTCGGTTACGGTGCGGTTACCCGAGCCATAGGCGAAGGCGCCGCCATGCAGCCACACCATGACTGGCCGCGTGCCGCCGTCGCCGAGGCCGGGTGTCCACAGGTTCAGGGTCAGGCAGTCCTCGGTTTCCGGCGTCGTGTCGGCGGGGCCGAGTAGGGTCTCAAGCACTGGCCGGCGCGGCGGACGGCCCGGCAATTGCCAGGCGCGGCCGCGATAGGCTAGAGCCTCGCGGACGCCGCTCCACGCGGGCGGTGGCTGCGGCGACCGAAACCGGTTGTGGCCCGCGGTCGATGCGCCGTAGGCCACACCCTTGAAGGTGTGGATGCCATTGTCGAGCGAACCCCGCAATTTCCCCGAGACGGTTTCGACGATCGGCCCGATGCCTGTCGCCGCCGCTGAGATGTCATTGGCCATGGTGCCCGCTCTCCGCGCTTCCGATTGAGCCAGCCGCCAAATTAGCGCGAACCGCGCTTGATCAAAAGCAGCCGGCGCGCGGTTAGTCTTCACCCGCGTCGCTATTGCCCCGAACCTGAGTTTTGCGCCCGGGTCCCGGGTCGTCCCGGCACCCGCACCGCCGAATAACTGCACCTGAATTTTGCGGGTGCAAAAGATTAAGCCGCCAAGGCGCCGATGGCCGCCTCAGGGGAACCGATGGTTCGAATCCAGTTCCCTCCAGCGGGGAGTCCACTGCGAAACCGACTTTTGTCGCCAAAGCCTCCTCTCAGGCGGGCCGCCTGCCGCCGAAAGTCGACTTCGAGGGGTGGATGCGTGGGCGGCCCCGAAATCTCCCGTAGGATCGCGCACTTGCCGACACCGAACGACGCTCGTCTCAGTGGCGGCGGCCCTCACGAACCCATGATAACCGCCTGTTAATATTTCAGTTGCGCGGCCCGGCAAAATGGCTCAGCGTTAAAAATGGAGGGCGATCGAGCCGACCGTCGGGGAGATATCACACCAACATAAGGAGGGTTGAATGAGGTTTGTCTCACCCGCGTTGGTCGTGATAGCAGCCCTGGTGCTGCAGGCCCCCTCCGCCACTGCGACACCGATGACATTCGTCGGCAATCTCTCCGGTTTGAATGAAGTTCCCCCGAACAATTCGCCGGGAACCGGCACTGCAACGGTAATATTGGATCCGACTGCCCAAACGCTACAGGTCAACGCGACGTTCAGCGGCTTGACGTCGAACGACGTGGCGGCGCACATCCATTGCTGTGCGCCGCTCGGTACCAACGTCGGGGTCGCCACCACGCTTCCTGCGTTTCCTGGCTTCCCTTTGGGCGTGACCTCCGGGACCTACAACTCCGTGATCTTTGATCTCACCCAGTCTCTGATCTACAACCCGGCCTTCGTCACCCTGGAGGGCGGGATCCCGCAGGCTGAGGCAGCACTGATCGCAGGGATCGAGAACGGACAGACCTATTTTAACATCCACACTGTGAACTTCGGAGGTGGTGAGATCCGAAGCCAGCTGTCTCCGGCACCGGAGCCGGCCAGTCTGGTCCTTCTCGCATCGGCCCTGCTTGGTTTCGGGCTGATCCGGCGCCGCAATCAAGCTGTACGTTCCTGATTGCGCAGCCGCAGGTTCTAAACCCGATAGTCGAGCCAATCGAGCGCATGCCAGAGCAGGCGACTGACGGGCCTCACAGGCCGCTTCGCGCAATGTGCTGCCGGGCACTACGCGCCGCGGCCGGTGAACGGCACTGCGGCGCCGAGGCTCTGCCGCCAGTTGGCCGCAGGTTTCGGCGACCTCCCGGCGAGACGACCAGGTAGAGGTTCTCGGAGTTGAGCGCCGCGCCCGGCTCCAGTTCATCGAGCCGACCAGCGTGATCTTGCCGCCGATAACCATTGTCTTCGAATGCGCGATCCGCACGCCGCGATCGATCCACACCGATGCACCGGCAAGGACCAGCAAGTCCACCCCGGCCTTGCGCCCATCCAAAGGCGGCCTCAGCTCGAGGATTTACCCACAGGTTTGCCTTCGATGTTGGTTACCTCGCATGCTCGACCGACTCGACCAAAGGTGTAGGGTTTCGATGGGCTTTTCTCTACGGAATATCACCAGACCATCATGATCGTCGCCGCGGTCTTTTGAGGGCAAGCCATGAGGCAGATACCCGTTGGAGCCAGAGGCTCCTTCAACCTCCTCGTCCAGCCCGAGCACCTTGCGAACCGGTTCAAGGACGCCATGCTGCCACCAGTGTTCGCCACCCCCGTGATGATTATGGCCATGGAAAACGCCGCGCTTAATGCAATCAGGGCTTATCTCGATCCCGGCGAGAGCGCAGTCGGCACGGCCGTCAACATACGCCATCTCGCTGCGACACCCGTTGGACACCATGTCAGCGCGGAGGCCGAGGTTACGAAAGTCGACGGGCGGCAGATCGAGTTCACCGTCCGAGCAACCGATGGCGCCAAGGAGATCGGGGCCGGCTCCCATTCCAGGGTTGTCATCGACATAGCTAAATTCGCGCGACGCCTCGAATGAGCACGCTTCGCCCGAACTCGCGACAATTCTTGGCAGCGAATACGCTTGGCTTAGAGTTAGACCACCCAGAGGTTGGACCAGGCGGCTCGAACGAATTGGACGGCGCTCTCCAATATCCACCCCCTCAGTTGGAGAGGAGGCCCGGCCACCGCCGCCGGCAGAATGCTGCCGCAGCCCCGCCCGCGATCCCGTTGCTGACGCTGCGCGAGCCGGGATTCTCGACGAGTGTCGGCATATCGAACCCGGTGGGCGCTTCGGTCAGGGCCTGCTGTGCCGCCAACGCCGCGACGCTCGCACTGCACAACGTCACAACGATCGACCAATATTTTCCGGTGATGACCATGGCAGCAGTTCCCCGACACATCGATCCATCAGGATCACGATCGGCTAGACCGCGCCTGGCCGCCCCGTATTCCCGGAAATTTGCTTTGCCCGCTAATTTTTCGGTAAGCCATCGGGGTCTTGGTGGTCTTCCCGTAACAGCGCTGTCTCCGTAATCCGGTTTGCAAGGCCACTGCCACCAAGGAAGCAATAATAAATGATTGCAAAAAGCGAGGAGGCGACCCGCCCGGCCGCCTCCTCGCGATGAAACCCCTCAGCGATCGTCGGCGTCGCGTCCGGTCGACGCATTCACCGGGGGGTTGACCGGCACCTGAAAGCCCGACAGAACCCACGCGCGTTGGCTCGGAGCAAAGCGCGGCGCTAACAGACCATCATTGATTTCCCGTGTTACGGCGAACCGGTTGAACACGGTTGGTGGCAGAAATAGGCGTTCATTGTTCGGGAAGCCATCCGTCGCGGTGTCGATATCGCCTTGAGCGGCCGTGATGATACCCTCGTCAGTCCCAGAAACGCGTCGGATTTCGGCGGCATAGGCATCGAACAGCCGTTGCTGAAGATTTCGGACCTGCGGTTCGAAGGAAGCCAGCCGTTCGTAGACATCGAGATAAATCTCATTGGCAAGGCCGCTGGGAACACCTCGCTCACGGAATTCGCGCTGCGCATCGACGTCACCGTCAAACTTGTCCGGATCGCGCGGAAGGTTCGGGTTGTCACCGACCACCTGTGGTTTGTTCTCCTCACCGCTTGGTCCCGGGCCGGGAACTATCGACTGCAGCTTGCCGATCTCGCCGTCTTGGAAGGCGTCGGGAACTTGCCCGAAATTGTCCGGGAAGCCGCCCGTGAACGGCAATTCATAAAGCGGGTGAATCCAATTCGTCCCTAGATAGTTGAACTCCCAATAGGAGTGGACGTCCGATTGCTGGAAGGCATTGTAAGCCCCCATGCTCTCATTGATCGGAACGACGTTTGTTTGTTTGTCGGGAAAGTGGTCGGAGGCGCTCGGGAAGTGAGGAGCCTGGCCGTCGACGGTGAAGATGTTTCCCGCAACATTGTTGCCGGTGCCCATTCGTTGCAGGATCGCGGCATCGCGCGCGGTAATTGTTCCGAATTGCGCGTGCCCATCGGAGCGAGGCTTGGCAACGGCGGGGACTGTGATGTCGTGGATCATCCACCCTTCATACCAGCCGCTCTCATTGTTGATGACGAACAGCGGGGAAATGTCAGTGAAGACATCGTTAAAGGCACGCGGATTCGTTGGATCGGTCGGAAGCCCGGCCTTGGGTTCCAGCACGACGCGGACGGCGCCGACCGTGGGTAGTCCGCAATTCCCCCCGGTGGCGGTCAACTGCACGTTGCCGTCATTCACTCCGGGGATTATGGCAGTAAACACGTTGGGTTCGAAACCGGTGATGTCCAACAAGTAATACTGAAACAGCTGGCTGGCCCCGTCAGCTTCGTTGAACACCTGCAACGGCAAATACGTATGCGGCCGATTGGCCAGCTGAGCCAGCCGATCCTGCAGTGGCACAGGTAGATTAACAACATCCCCCCGGCTGCGGACCGCAGTTTCGTCCGCGTCGGCAGTTGGATTGGGGTGGCACGGTGCGGGTGGTTGTTCCGCCCGAGCATTAATGGCGAAGATTGCCAGAGCGGTAACTGCCGAGACCGAGCACAATCCGGCAATTCTGGCTCGTTTCCTTTCGCTTCGCGGCATGACTTCTGCTCCATTTCTTTGATTGGCATCTATGAAGGGCGCGACGGCAAACCTGGACGCTTCGCGAGGGCCGGCGACGACGCCCCGTTGTGACTCGGCACCAGTAGGGACACCTGTGCCGCGGCCAATAGGACCGATCGGTTCGAAGTGTTATTCCGAAGAGGGCTCGTGCGATTTGTTTTTCGAGATGCGCTGAGTGAACCGGACCTTAGACTCATGCTCTGTTGGAAGGCGGTAAAATTTTCGTGAGCGGCCGGTCAGCTGCAAATCAGCAACGGCTTGTCGTCGCGCGGTCCCCGGCATCTGCAGGTTCCAGCCCGCGTCATGCGGAACGTCCGGAATAAAACGACTGGGCTAGCGGTCTGCGTCGGCGAGGCGACGGCCAACTGACCGATCGACATAGAACGGCGATCAGTGCTCGTTGCCGGATCACTATAGCCGGGTCGACCGACTTGCGCTTGCGCTCATGTCAACTCGAGTGAGGTCAAAAATGAAAACCCTATTCCTTGCCGGTGCGACTGTTGCCGCGCTGGCCGCCGCCAACCTTGCGCCCGCAATGGCCCAGGCGACGAAGCCGGTGAGCCAGGTTGTGCAATGGAATCGAACACTTCTGGTGATTGTCCGCACCCCCGGCGCGCAGCCGGCTACCATCCATCCCACGCGCAGCTTTGCGATCATGCACGCCGCGATATATGACGCTGTCAACGCCATCGACGGCACTCACCAGCCTTACTTGGTTCGCCTTGGGGCACCCTAGTGAGTTGCTTGCCTTACAGCCGTCCTCTTAGAAACGGACGCAGAGATGAGACGCTGATCATGGGCGGGTCCGGGGCTCGCGCCCCCATCAGCCCCGGCAATAGGCCGGGACTCCGGGGACTGACGCGAGACTGCGATGCTCCCAGGGCAACCCGCCGTGATCAGTAACAGTACGTGGTTCCATATATGGTCAGATAGCAAGAGCCGTATCCGTAGTAGCCGGCGTAATAGCCTCCATAGTAGCCGGGGTAAAACCCTCCAAAAAACCCACGAAACCGAAACCTGTCGCCATGAAAGCCGCGGTCGCGAAAACCTCCCCGCCCGAAACCGCCCCCGTGAAAGCCCCCGGCGTGCAAGCCGCCACCACCGAAACCGCCGCCATGCGCCTCGGCAGTTCCAGCGGCGACCACGGGAGCGAGGGCAATCACAACTATGGCTGCTGTCTTTAACAACTTGCGGGTCATGCGACCCTCCTTTTCAATTCCGTCACCCGATTTATTATCGGATCCCAGGCATGTATGAGGGACGCCGGGCGGGACCGCCACGCCAAAAAGAGAGTAGTGGCCTGTTAGAATACGTTGCCGTTGCCGCCGGTCTGGAATCTGATCGGGCAGTTGCAGGCGATGCCGTTAACAATGGCCGTCCGAATAAGTCGATGAAACCAAAACTGGGGTTCGCACACTGAATTCACCGTGGCGCAGGCTGGAATAAAAGGCGTCGCGCGCCGGTCTCTATCGGCATGGCGCGGCAAGCCCGCCGACCCGCCTCGAACGGCGATCCGCTCCAGTGGGTCTACCGGCCCGCACTTACGCTCGCATCAACTTGAATGAGGTCCGAAATGAAAACCTTATCCGTTGCCAGCGCTGCTCTGGTGCTAGCGGTCGCCGCAAGTCTCGCACCGGCGATCGCGCAGGAGCCGAAACTGCCGGATGACAACGCCTGGCCCGGCATCTCACAACGCGTCGACAGCGGCTCGCCAATTGCCGTCACAACAACCCCGCATTACGAGTACGAATACGGTTACGACCATCATGCAAGGTGGCGAGGCCATTGGGTCTTGGTCCGGTAATTCATAACCAAATCGAAGGATTTCAGTGGGCCCGCCGACGATCGAGCGGAAGTGGCGGACCCACCGAACCCCTGTCGGTCACCGGCCGAAATCGTTTCGGTAAAGCCTAAGCCGGCGCGACAGAGCTCCGCGTCGGCTGCCGTTTGTGATCGAGACGGCATTCGGCAGGGCCGCCCTCCCTACACAGAACATGAAGCTCGGCAGATGGAGGAGCTTTTGCAACCCAGCGATCGCGATGATGCTTGTCTACGCCGACCAGACAAAGGAAACGCGGCGCCGGTAACTGCAAATTTGCGATTCGACGGCACCTTCAGAAGGTGCTTCGATGATCCGGCGGCTGCGGCTCTTTTCCGGCTTGGTGATGCTCGCATACGTGACGATGCATTTCCTCAACCACGCTGTCGGGCTGATCTCGCTGGAAGCAATGGAGATGTGCTTTGGTACATCTTCCGAGTTGGACGAACCGACCGGCGCAGCTGCTGCTGTATGGCAGCTTCTTCGTTCATTACGCATTAGCGCTTTACGCGCTGTGGCGGCGACAGACATTGCGGCTGCGCGCTTCCGAGCTGAGCCAGGTGGTGCTGGGCTTTGCCATCCCACTCCTGCTCGTCCGCCACGTCGTCGTCACGCGCATCTCGGACAGCTTCTTCCACAATTCCCGTCGGTGGCGAACGGTAGGTCGGGCGGTCCGCCAAACGGCGTCATCAGCGCCAGCGAGCGGAACACGTCGGGCCGAACCAGCGCACACCACGCGGCGATCCCGGCGCCGAAATCGTTGCCGACGACGGCGTGGATCGAACGGTGCCCCAACGCCGCGACGAGGCCGAGCGCGTCGCGCACGGCGTTGAGCGTGCGCCACGGCCGCAGATCGGTATCGAAATCGGGGCTCCAGCCGGTTGTGCGGCCATAGCCGCGCTGGTCGGGTGCGACCGCGTGAAACCCGGCCTCGGCCAGCGCCGGCATGACCTTGCGCCAGGAATAGGCGATCTCGGGAAAGCCGTGCAGCAACAGCACCAATGGCCGGCTCGCCGGGGCATAGCCCGCCTCGAGAATATGGATGTCGAGGCCATTTACGCCGCGGACAAAACGGGAGCGGATGCCGGGCGGCAGCGTTGCGGTTTCGAGCGGCGTCGCGAGCATGGTTCCTCCCTGTATTATCTAAGAACGCTAAATTTGTGGCGAAACTTTCCTTCTTTGCTTTTCATTTGAGCCGTGAAATCGTGCTGTGACTGACATTATATCTGCGCGCGATGTCGGCAAGCGTTTCGTCGCCGCTGTCACGCCGCTTGATGGCCTCGTGCTGCTGATGATCGGTCAATTTCGGGCGGCGACGTCCAAGCCTCACACCGCGCGCCTTCGCCCGTTCCCGGCGCTGGCGTCAGGCACGTGTGCCCCCCCGATTACGGGCAATCAGTGAGCTGAACGCCTTTCCCTGATCAAGGCGAAAACCTCCCTGATCGGCTGATTAAATTCCCTGCAAGGCTGTAAAAAATTCCCTGTTACGATGGGTAGGGAATTGGCTTGTAAGAACCTGATTCTATGGTGTTTTTAGCCACGGTTGACGCGTCTCCGAGGCCCGAGGCGATGAAATTCCCTGTATTTTCCCAGCTAGCAGGGAATTGGGGGGATTTAGAGACGGGTTCGCTCGTGACTCCCTCCTCCAGCGGAGAGTCCATTGCGAACCTGACGCCCTCGATCAGATTGCGTCTGCAGGAGATGGAATTCGCCACCGCCGTCGGACCATTCACCGACCTAGGAGGCTGATGCTTTCCGAGGCGTCGGCAAGCACATAGCCGTGACCGCGAAGCGATCTCGCAGCGGACAAAAGTCGCGCTGGGCGTGATCAAGGAGCGGATCGCGCGCGAAGGTTCCTTCGTCTCCAGGGGATCTGAGGGAGCAGAAACCAGCTAGTGTGGCAGCGCGCCGACTTACACATTGAATCGGAGGTTCTCCGCCGGGTCAGAGAGAAACCCCGGCTAGGGGAGACCGGGGTTTCCAGTAAGGAGGCGACCGGGGATTGGGGGGATTGTCGCCTCGCGGAGCAAGATGACGGGGTCGGCGCTTTCACGAATTGATTTGGATCAAGCCTCTTACAGATATTCGCGACCCGCGTACAATCAGTCCAATGAGGCGTCAACATGTCCGGTACACAGCGATTGCCAGGCGGCGAGCGGCGCAAGGCAAGTCAACGACACTCTCGGCCCGCGGCACCTTTGCAACCCTTGATTAGCCGGCTTTGGCATCCTGGAGACCGGGTGCGCTGGCGGGACCGCATCGGTGTTTTCCGTCGCGATGTTGGTGACAGTGAACACGCCGAAATCGTGATCGCAGATCGAACCTACCGAGTGCGTGTCGGGGACCTTGCGTGATGGCTTGGAGGGAGGGCAGCCGGAAGCTGGCTCTCGGGTACTAACAACGCGGCAGTCAACGCGCGGCAAATTGCGTCGCGCCAAACGTGTTCTCGCGTTCGGTGTCGCTGATTTGACGATCACTCTGGTGGTCGGCCAGTATCGCGAGGCCGCGTTGCACCGCGGGCCGCGCCGCGATTTCGTCATACCAGCGTTTGACGGCTGGGTACTCGTTCACGTCGATGCTGCCGCGTTCGGCGAATCGAACACCTGACTGCGCGGCAGTGCGGATCCACGGGAAGGTGATGATGTCGGCCATGCTGTATTCGTCGCCGGCGAGCCAATGCACCTCTTCGAGACGATGGTTCAGTACCCGGGTCAGGCGTTTCACCTCGTTCGTGTAGCGCTCGATAGCATAGGGGATTTTTTCTGGAGCGTAGGCGCCGAAATGGTTCCATTGGCCGAACATCGGGCCGACGCCGCCCATTTGGAACATTATCCATTCGAGGCATTTGTAGCGGCCGAACGGATCCTTCGGGATCAATTTGCCACCAGTCTTTTCCGAGAGATAGATCAGGATCGCTGCCGAATTTAAAGAGCGTGAACGGCTTGCCGCCCGGGCCGTCGGTGTCGACGATCGCCGGAATGCGGTGGTTTGCCGTGATCTTCAGGAACTCCGGCTTGAACTGGTCGCCGGCGCCGATGTTGACCGGGATCACCTTGTATTCGAGGCCGAGCTCTTCGAGCGCAATGTGCACTTTGTGGCCATTGGGGGTCGGCCAGCTCCACACTTCGATCATCGCTCAATTCTCCCGTTGTGTACGAAGGGCTCGAGCGATCTTAGGCAGCGCAGAGGTCGAAAGGAATGCCGATGAACCGGCGCCGGCAAATTCGCTTTAGGCCAGTCGGGTTCGCAAGACTCACCGCTGGAGGGAGACGGATTCGAACCGTCAGTCCCAAATGAGGGAAAACCAGCTCACGCGAGCGTCACGCTTGACCGATACCGGCGCCGCCGGTCCGACCCCTGCGCCCGCCGACCTGTGGCGGTAGCAATTCGAGCCAATACGGTCGTAGATGGCACGCGGTACAGCGCCAACCTCAATGCCCACGCTTGAGTCACTGAGCCGTTTGCGAACAAAACAGAGAATCATGGTTGAGTAGCGGGAAAGCCGCTGACCGATTTGCCATCAATGTCCGTTGCTTATCTTGAAAGCCTCAACCGCGAACAGCGACGAGCTGTCGAGCACGGGGTGACGGAGAAAAACGCCGCACCGGGTCCGCCGCTCCTCGTCATCGCCGGCGCGGGTTCCGGAAAGACCAACACCGTGGCACACCGGGTCGCCCATCTGATCGTCAATGGTGCCGATCCCCGCCGGATATTGCTAATGACCTTTTCGCGTCGCGCCGCCGCCGAAATGACCCGGCGCGTTGAGCGCATCGCGCGGCAGGTCATCGGCAACAGCGCCGGGATCATGACCGATGCGTTGACCTGGGCAGGCACATTCCATGGTATCGGCGCCCGGCTCCTGCGCGAATATGCCGATCGGATCGGACTTGATCCCGCCTTCACCATCCACGACCGCGAGGACTCGGCCGATCTGATGAACGTGGTCCGGCATGAGCTCGGCTTCTCAACGACCGAAAGCCGCTTTCCGACAAAGGGGACGTGCCTTGCGGTCTATTCTCGTTGCATCAATGCCGAACTCGCGATCGAAGAAGTCGTGGGCACGACTTTCCCCTGGTGCTCCGGCTGGGAAACCGAGCTGAAGGAGCTGTTCGCGGCGTATGTCGAAGCCAAACAACGTCAGAATGTGCTCGATTACGACGACCTCCTGCTCTACTGGGCCCACACCATCAGCGATCCAGGCTTCGCGGAGGATATCGGTGGTCGCTTCGAGCATGTCCTTGTTGACGAATATCAAGACACGAATCGGCTCCAGGCCGCGATCATCTTGGCGCTTAAGCCCGGTGGACGCGGACTGACCGTCGTCGGCGATGACGCGCAGTCAATTTATTCCTTTCGCGCCGCGACAATCCGCAACATCCTCGATTTCCCGACACAGTTCAGCCCGCCAGCAGAGATCATCACACTCGAGCGCAACTATCGCTCCAGCCAAACGATCCTATCAGCGGCAAATGGGGTGATCGGTCTGGGGCGAGAGCGCTTCACCAAGAACCTGTGGACCAATCGAAACTCCACCGCGCGACCACAACTCGTCAGCGTGCGCGACGAAGCCGACCAAGCTTGCTACATCGCGGAGCGCGTGCTGGAGAACCGCGAGGGTGGATCGATGCTCAAACAACAAGCGGTCCTCTTCCGCACCTCGCATCACTGCGGACCGCTCGAAGTCGAGCTGACACGGCGGAATATTCCCTTTGTCAAATACGGCGGTCTGAAGTTTCTCGATACCGCGCATATTAGAGACATCCTGGCGTTGCTGCGCTTTGTCGAAAACCCACGCGACGGCATCGCGGGATTCCGCGTGATGCAGCTCATCCCAGGCATGGGACCGGCGTCGGCGCGGGCAATGCTCGACCACATGACGGGGACGGCGAATCCGATCAAAGCGCTGCTCGATGCGCCTTCGCCGCCGCGCGCGGCAGACGACTGGCAAGCATTTGTCGAGATGATTAGCAACGTGCGCGGTGGACGGAGCGGCTGGCCGGCTGAACTCGAGCGCGCTCGTCAGTGGTACGAACCGCATCTCGAACGACTGCATGAGGACGTCGTGACGCGACGCGCCGACCTGATCCAACTTGAACAGATCGCGAGCGGGTATCCGTCGCGGGAGCGTTTCCTGACAGAACTGACGCTCGACCCGCCGGACGCGACCAGCGACCAGTCCGGTATACCGCTGCTCGACGAGGATTATCTGATCCTTTCGACCATTCATTCCGCCAAGGGGCAAGAATGGAAGTCGGTCTTCGTGCTGAATGTCGTCGATGGATGCATTCCGTCTGACCTCGGCACCGGCGCTTCGGAAGAGATCGAGGAGGAGCGGCGCCTCCTCTATGTCGCAATGACGCGCGCCAAGGACGATCTCCATCTGGTGGTCCCGCAGCGCTTCTTCATGCATGGCCAGAACGCGCAAGGCGACCACCATGTCTATGCTTCACGCACCCGCTTTATTCCAGACGAGTTGCTCGGCCTCTTCGAAGGAACCACCTGGCCTGGTATTCCCGCAGCCTCGATGCCACGAGACCCGAGCCATGGCGTACGGATCGATGTCGCGGCTCGCATGCGCGGCATGTGGCGCTAGGATCAAATCTCCACCGTGGGGCAGCGAGCCAGCACAAGCACCGTAACCGAGGTCCGCTGGTTCGACCTCGCGGTGCCGGGTCTCGACCAGCCGGTCGCGACATTGCCGATGTTTCACCCATCCTTTCTGTTGCGCACCGCGGAGCGCAAACGCGAAGCATCGCGCGACCTCTTGTCGCTCCGCACCCGCCTCGACGAACTCCTCGCCGTGGCACCGCCGTCCGGCTAGATCTTGGCCCAATCGACCCCGCGGGGGGAAAATCCCGGCGCCGGCGCTGCGGGCAGCGGCAAGCGGGCCCAGAAAAAGCTCGAGAATTGGCGCGCGATCCTGACCGCTGCACGCGAGGTTTTCGCCGAGGTCGGTTATGAAGCCGCAAGCGTGCGCGACATCATCGGCCGCACTGGGCTCGCTTCCGGCACATTCTACAATTATTACCGGTCCAAGGAAGAGATCGCGCGCGCGATCGCCTCGGATGCGGCCGAACGATTGCGGCCTATTCTGCGGGCGCATCGCGAAGGGGCGAACGATTTTGCCGGCTATTTGATCGGCGTCATCCGGGTTTACTTTCAATTCATCGTCGACGAGCAGCTGGCGCTGCGCACTACCCGGCAGCTGGCCGAGCGCTATCCGCGCGTCCGGATCCAGACGCCGGCAGCGGCGGCGGTGTTCGAGGAGGTGCGCTCGTCAATCGAGTTCGTGATGCAGCGCGATCCGGGGTTGCGCGTCGATGTCGAATACCTGACCGCCGCGGTGATCGGCGTCGCCCGTGAGATCGGCGATCGAATGCTGGCACGGCAGCCGCTCGACATCGACGGCGCCGTGGCGTTTGCGGCAAACCTGATCCTGCGCGGATTGCCGGCGGTGCCGCGGGTCGAACCGTGAGCCATACCTGCACGGGAATGCCGCCACGCAGGATAACGACGGGATTGCTTCGTCTCGCTTTATTCCTCGGCAACGACAGCCACTCAAGCGTCGTCGCGAGCCCACGGGTCCGGCCTTGCCGGCCCGAGTATGAACTCCGCAAAGCAATCTCGATCGGCGGATTTGTGCTGTTGACTAAACGGTAGCGGTTCGGAAAGTGCTGTCGTCGACTTACTCGTAGACAAAGCAACCGTCGTCGAGGTCGGCGGCAGGAAACTGATCCTTCTCGGTCCAATAATCTTGAGTGTGTTGCCATTCAGGCTTGTCACCGCGCTTCGGCAGCAGGTGCATGCTGCGCATCATATAGCCGGGATTGAAGTTCTCGGGATCGATCCAAGGCAGCAACGGCATTTCCTTGTCCTCAGGTCGAAGCCTCGGCGCGACCTTCCGAACGCCCTTTTCCTTCATGTGATTGAGCAGCCGGCAAACAAAGTCAGCGACGAGGTCCGCGCGCAGCGTCCAGCTGGCTCGAAAATACCCGAAGACCCACGCCATGTTCGGCACGCCCGTAAACATCATGCCGCGATAGGTGACCATATCCGAGAGGACGAGGGGCTTCTCGTCGATCACGAAGTCGATGTCGCCGAGTACATTGAGATTGAACCCGGTGGCCGTGACGATGATGTCAGCTTCGAGAATCCTGCCCGACCGAAGGAGGATACCGCTCTCTGTAAACCTCTCGATCTCGTCAGTGACAACCGACGCCTTACCGGCGCGGATCGCCTCCAAAAAGTCGCCGTCAGGAATGAAGGCGATGCGCTGCCGCCACGGTCGGTATTTCGGCGTAAAATGCGTTTCAATGTCGCAGTCGGGGCCCAGATAGGCTCGAATCCCCGCTAGCAGTTCCTGTTTGACGGCCTCCGGTTCGGTGAACGAGCGGCCGGTAAAGACCGCCTGGTCGTGCAGGATTTTCTTGCGCGCGATCTCGTGGATCCACGCCTCGTCGATGTCCAGTTCGCGCAACTCGTCCGCGATCGCGATCGCATTGCGACCCGTCCTGAAATAGGTCGGCGAGCGCTGCAGCATCGTGACATGGCCACATTCGGGCGCGATCGCCGGAATAAGCGTCGCCGCGGTGGCTCCCGAGCCGATGACGACGACATTCTTGCCTGCGTAGTCCAGATCCTCCGGCCAATTCTGCGGGTGGACGATCTGGCCCTTGTAGTCCGCCATCCCAACCCATTCCGGCGTATAGCCCCGCGAGTGCCGGTAATAGCCCTGGCACATCCAAAGGAAGTTGGCGGTGAACCGGAGACTTTCGCCAGTATCCGTCCGGGTCGCCTCGAGCGTCCAAAGATTTTCGCTGCTCGACCAGCGCGCCAACGTGATCTCGTGACGATAACGGATGTGGCGGCCGAGATCGTTTTCGTCGATGACTTCGCCCATGTAGTTGAGGATCTCGGCAGCGGTTGCGATTGGTGCACTGGTCCATGGCTTGAAGCGATAGCCGAAAGTATAAAGGTCGCTATCCGACCGGATGCCGGGATAGCGGTGGGTGAGCCAGGTACCACCGAAGCTTTCCTTCGCCTCGAGGACGATAAAGCTCGTCCCGGGGCACTGCTTGGTGAGGTGATACGCACCGCCGACCCCGGAGATTCCCGCCCCAACGATCACGACATCAAAGTGCTCAGAGGCTTGTGGTGCCGTCACGGAGCCTGGGTTTGTCCTGGTCATAGGTTCAGATCTCGTTTCCGTGGATGCAGTCTGCTCGAAAATCGCTCTAAAAGGGTGGTTGCGAGCCCACGGCCCGGCCTTGCTGGCCCGAGGATAAACTCCGCAAAGCGATCTCGATCGCCGCATTCGTACTGTTAAGCGGGGATACGCACCGGCATCGAGCGCATGCCGTGAATGAAGTTGGAGTAGGTGCGGCGCGGCGGCGCCAACACCTCGATCACGGGATAGCGCGGCAAGAGCTCTTCCCACAGGATGCGCAATTGCAATTCGGCGAGCCGGTTGCCGACGCAGCGGTGAATGCCAAAGCCGAACGACAGATGCTGACGCGGCCGCGGCCGGTCGATGATGAAACTGTCCGGGTCGTCGATCGCGTCGGGGTCGCGGTTGCCGGAGACATACCACATGACGACCTTGTCGCCCTTTTTGATCTGTCTGCCGCCGAGCTCTGCATCCTGGGTCGCGGTGCGCCGCATGTGGATGACCGGGGTCACGTAGCGAATAATCTCCGGCACCAGACTCGCGATCAGCGCCGGATTATCGCGCATTTTCTGATATTCGCCCGGATGCCGGCTCAGAGCGTAGAGGCCGCCGGTCATCGAATTGCGCGTCGTGTCGTTGCCGCCGACGATCAACAAGGTCAGATTGCCCATAAATTCCCGCAGCGGCATGTTTTGCGTCGCTGGCCCATGCGCCAGCATCGACAACAGATCGAATTTTGGCGGCTGTTTGGCGCGCTCGTTGTAAAGCTCGGCCATCCGCTCGGCCATCTTCTTTAATTCGCCGAATTTTGCCTGTTCCGAGTGCACAGGCGATTCCGGCGCACGGACATTGCAAATCGCGACGTCGGACCAATAGGTCAGCTGGCGGCGGTCGTCCCAGGGATAGTCGAACAACGTCGCCAGCATCATCGTCGTCAATTCGATCGACACCCGCTCGACCCAGTCAAAGGTCTCGTTCCGCGGCAGGCCATCGAGTACCCGGATCGTCCGTTCACGGATCGTCGCCTCCATCTCGGCAAGATTTGCCGGGGCGACGATCGGACCCACCACTTTGCGCTGCTCGTCGTGTTTGGGCGGGTCCATGCGGATAAAGCTCTCCCGCTCCAGACCCTTGGGCGGGTCCTCGACGGCAATACCGCCGAGTTCGGAGGAGTAGACGCCATGATTGATTTCGACCTGCATGATATCGCTGTACTTGCAGACCGACCAATAGGGGCCATACCGGCTTTCCGGGCAGTAATGCACCGGGGCCTCTCGGCGCAGGCGCTCGAAATAGGGTTGCCAGACGTCGTCCTGGTAGATTTTTGGGTCGCTGACGTCGATCGCATCGAGCGGCATCGAACAGACATTGGGGAGGGAACTGGTCATCCAAGGGCTCCGTTCGTGTCAGTGCTGTCCCTGCGGCATCCGGACTGTCAACCCGTCAAATTCCTCGCGCATCGCGATCTGACACGCCAGGCGCGAATTGAACTCGGCCGCGGCGGCAAAGCTCAACATGCTCGCCTCCTGCGAACCGATGATCGGCGCGCCGATCTTGTCGAACCAGGCGGGCTCGACATAGACGTGGCAGGTGGCGCAGGCGCATTGGCCGCCGCAATCTGCGTCTATCCCGGGCACGTTGTTGTCGATGGCGCCGCGCATCAGCGACAGCCCGGCCGCGACTTCCACCCGATGTCGTGTCCCGTCATGCTCGATGTAAGTGACCTTGGGCATTACGTCTCCGTCGATCATAATCGTCGCCGAACCGGCCGAGCGCCGATCTGTCGGTTGCGGAGGCGCCGCGCTCGGTTTCCTCGGTTTAAGCCATGATCAGAAAAATGACGCTTGCGTCAAGTTGTTTCGTGACGCATGCGTCAATTTTTTTCGCAGCGGCTCAGCGCAGCCACAGGCGCGCGTGGCGCGCACGCCCTATGTCTGCCCGTTGCCGGACGAAGGCCCCTCAAGATGTCCGCGTAAATCGAGGCGGGCGGGTTATCCGCGCCGCGCCGGCGGGTTGGATCTGCAACAACACCGCTTGACTAAGCCGAACCAACCCGGCTCCGGCGATGCCTTGCAGGGCGCGTTGACGACGGCACGAGGTCGATTTCGGCAACCTTCGCGTGGCGATTTACCCTGCGACGGGACCGATGGGGCTCCACGAGCGATGCTAAAAGCTTACGCGCATCAGCGCGTGATTTCCCAATCGTTTGGCCCGACACGAGCGGCGCAATCTCAGAGAGGGACTTGAAGTTCGAATCCGTCTCCCTCCAGCGGCGAGTCAACAACGAACCGTGCCGGAGCGGTTTACGATGCGGCCCGGTGCAACCTCAATCCAGGATCTGCGCCGAGCGAGGCTCGGGGCAAAGGCGATCGGTTTTGATTTTGAGGCCCTGCCTGGCTGGCGCGCGCGGCACCGGGGATCACGACTGCCCCCGTGCATAGCGGGCGCAATCGCGAAGGCCGGCAGAGACCGACCGTTACACGTAGGCGCATGGCGGCATGGTGATCAGTGGCGTAGCCGACCGCGTGCCGGAGAAAGTTGCTTCGCTCGTCTATCTCGACGCCTTCGTGCCGGAGAACAGACAATCCTTATTGAGCCTGTTGCCGCCCAACCTGCGTCTTGCCACCCTACCGGGTGAGGACTGGTTGGTAGCGCCGCCAGGCGTATCGAACTCGACGGCGAACTGCCGCTCAACACCTTTGGCGACAGCCTCGGCACAGGTCGCATCCACGGCCTGTGGCACATCATTCAAGGCGCGCTGCAGGCCTCAGGCCGGGCCGGACCACGTCAGGTCAAGGACCCCAACATCTCCTTCGTCGGCGCCGGCGACCCGATCGTGACCGGCACGACCTTTATTTTGGCGGCGACGCGTATTGATGAAGCTAACGAGCTGGGACGCAGGCCCCGTTGTAATAGGTGTAGCCGTAGTTGCACCTTACGGGCGGCGGCGTGAACATATTGGCGGTGCCCTGAAGCGCGCCGGCAGCGGTGCCGAGCGCGCCGCCCACGACCGCGCCAACGGGTCCCCCGCTGCCATAGCCCTGCACTGCGCCGGCCGCCTCCCCGGACACTGCGCCGGAAACAGGGTTCCCATAGCCCGGCGCCCCGGCCGGCTGGCAGACGCCGTTGGCATAGTAGTAACCCGGCACACATTGCGCCGTTGCCACGCTTGACATGCCCGCCAGGGCGACAGCAATCGCAAATACCTTGAACCTTGTTGGCATCGCTACCTCCGCGAAGTATGCACAAACAGCGGCACAGCGCCGCCACCGGAGTGCTAACGGTATAGAATGGAATTGCGTTCCGCGCGGGGCGGAGCCGCGTTTTTTACGTCCTGATTTCCGAGAGAAAACGTATGGCACAGACTGGCGCAGGCGAATACCGTTACGAGTTGATCCGCGATTTCCTCAAATTGCCCGCCGGGCAGACTTTCGGGCTGGTAAGCCGGGTCGCGGCCGATGCGCAGGACCGCATCTATGTGTTCCAGCGCAAGGACCCCCCGGTCCTGGTCTTCGACCGCGACGGCAAATACCTGGGCGCCTGGGGGAGCGGCGAGGTCATCGACCCGCACGGCCTCAAGATCGTCGGAGATGTCGGCTATACGACGGACCGCTCCGACTCGGTCGCGAAGTCGTTCACACTGGACGGCAAGCCTCTGTTGGAGCTCGGCACGCGCGGCCAGGGCTTCGACAAGCGGAGATGGGGTTAATGGCGCGGGCCGATGGGGCGGAAACTGTCCGGTCTGGCGCAGCATTGGCGGAATAGGGCGATCATCCGCCCCTGCCAGTGATTGCCGGCTTGTGAGAGGAGCTTGGCAGTTAATAGGCCGCGGATTGCTGACCCTCCTGAGTGTCGGGGTGGTCGGAGGGTGATCGGCCGGCTGGCCGCTTGGTCGGTCATGGGGGATTTGGCCTTGCGCGGCCGGCAAAACACCCTCACAAATTTCTGGCAGATTTTTACCCGGCCTCCAGTAGAGTAGGTGGAGAGCGCTTGCTTGCCAAGCAGGAGGTCGCCGGATCGTTCCCGGTTCCCCGCTCCACTTCGACCGTCGGCTCTGGCGAGCGGGTGCGCCTTATAAGCGCGCGAGACCGGGCGGACTGCCTGGAACGGGTGGGATCGTAACCCTAATGCGGGAAGACCCAGGGTCGAGCCGGCCTCATAAGCCGGCGTGGCCAGGTGCAACTCCTGGTCCCGCAACCAATTCTGCCGAGGTAGCAATGATGGTTCACGCACGCGTTTGAAGAACGCAGGATGGTGGTTCGATTCCATCTCTCGGCGCCGCGGAGGTCGTCCAATGGCAGGGCCTGAGCCTTCCAAGCTCATGATGCGAGTTCGATCCTGAGCCTCCGCTCCAGTTTCTTGGCAGCTAGCAATCAGGGTGACTGCGCCCGCCTGTTAAGCGGGAATGAGCCCGGTTCGATCCCGGGGCTGCCAGCCAGTATGGGGTGTCGTGAACTCCCGGTCCCACCGAAGACGCCCGGCGTCGCCCTTTCACGTTCGCGCCGACCCTCGTTGGCGGAAAAGCCATTACCTGATCTGTTTGGCGCCCTACGAAGGTTCGGAATCGGGGCACAGCCGATATCGAGGCCATCGGGAGGAATCCCGCGCTGTGAAAGTGTTCCGTCTCGGGGGCGGTGCTTTGCAGACGTAAGACGGATGCATCAAGCCGGTTGGTTCGTAAAACACATTTCCAATGAAGTCGAATCCGAGCTTTTTTAGGATTTTCTCCGAAGCACGATTGTAGGGATGATGCCCGGCGTAGACTTGCGACAGCCGCAATTTTTCCCAGGCGTATTCGAGCGCGCCCAACGCTGCTTCCGTTGCGAAGCCCTTGCCCCAGCAGCGCTTCACGAGATGGAACCCGACTTCGAAATTCGCCTCGCCGGGTGTATAGAGCCATGGCCGAAGTCCGCCGCAGCCGACGAACTCGCCATTGCGGTGATCGAACAGTGCCCAATACTGAACGCCACCGGACCTCTCCCGCTCGATCTCGGCGCGGAGCTTCTCTCCGACTTGGGCATTGGTGAGTTTGCCGCGGGAATCAATGAGCGCCGTGACGGCGGGATCCCCCCACAATTCCATCGCAAGGGGCAGATCCTCGATCTGCCATGACCGCGCCACAAGGCGTTCGGTCCCGAATTTTTCCGTTTCCGTCATGATCGCCGCCGAGAATGGCCTATTCCTGCGCTTCACAGCGATACCGGCGCAAGTGGGACCGGGAGTCCGAATCCGGCTTGCTCCAGCAGAGAGGCTACAAACCATCGGTCCCCACCGGCGAACTCGCGGATTTGCCGCAGCCGGTGTCTGCGGGTGGCGAGGTGATGACCATCGTTGCAGCCGTTCCGGGGTTCGAAGGCCGGTCGACAATCGAGACGCGGGGGTCTTGGGCCGTGTGCCTGACCGCGCTCGGCATCGCCGCCGTCTCCTTCGCCGCACCGGCGATTACGGTCGTGGGCCTCAAATCGATCGTGGCCGATCTCGGTGGCGAGCGCTGCTCTATCTGCGCGGTGACGGCACTCTCGGCGCCGACGGACCGGGCGGGCCGCCGCGTGGCTACCGTTATGATCCGCGCCGGCCGATCCCGCGACCTCGGGCGGACGCACCGCCTGCTGGACGCGATCATGCGAGCCTCGGAAACCGGGCAGAAGCAGGTGCTCTGACGTCAAGCCAGAACGCGGCCATGGCCGGCGATGATCATCAGTTGGTACCGGGCGTTATTGTGCCGCCGCCGCATCGACATCGGCCGTTGCCGGTGTTGGATTGAGCTCGCGCAGCCGCGGCAGGACCTCCTTGGCGAACAAGGTGATGTTGGCGACCGTGTCGGCGTGGTCGAGGAAGCCGCCCTGCCCGAACATCAACAGGTTGCCGAAGCCGCCGACGCTGTCGTTGAGCGCCTTGATCTGGTTGTACACGTCGTCGGGCGTACCGGCAAAGCAGGTGCCGCTCTCAATCAGCTGCTCGATCGTCGCCGTCCGCTGGTCGACCGGATTGCCCTGGCGGTCGCGGACGAAGCCGCCGCGCTTCCCGCCGGATTTGAGCATCGCGATGTTGGCGGCGAGCGAGTTGTAGCCCGGCGGATTGGTGAACGGCTCGGCGACGACAACCGAAGTCCGAACGTAATCGGCGGCGAGGTTGGCCCGGCGCAAGCCCTCCTCGCGCGTCGTGCCGACGCCGACCACGCCGGCATAGGCGAAGCGGTCGGGCCCGGCGGTCCAGCCGAGCTCCTGCGCGCGCTTGCGATAGGCGTCGAACATCGGCCCCGCAGCCGACAGCGACAGCAGCGTGCCGACGACATGGCCGCGTTCGGCCGCCATCCGGCCGGTCTCGGGGCTGAGGCCGGTCATCCACACCGGCGGGATCGGCTGCTGATACGGCCGCGGCCAGATGTTGACGTTGCGGTAGTGGAAGAACTCGCCCTCCCAGCTGAACGGGCCGTCGGTCGTCGACATCGCCTTCAGGATCAGGTCGTGCGCCTCCCAGTAGCGGCGCATCAGGTTGGCCGGGTTGCTGTTGGCCGGCGCGATCTCATAGGGCGCGCCCTTGACGAGGCCCATCTCCAGCCGCCCGCCCGACAACACGTCGAGCCATGCCATTTCCTCGGCGACGCGCACCGGGTCGGGGCGGTTGGCGATCGGCGTGCCGAGCGACAACAGCCGCGCGCGCTTGGTCTCGCGCGCGATGACCGCCAGCGCCATCGGCACCGAGATCGTCAGGCAGGTCGAGGTGCTGTGGTGCTCATTGACCATGATGTCGAGCCCGACCTCGTCGCACAGCCGAAACTCGTCGAGATAGCGGTTGAGCAGCTGATGCCCGATCTTGGGGTCGTAATTGGAGTTCGGCAGGACCACCCTGAGCGAGCCACGCTTCAGCCCCTCCTCCCAGGCCGGGTGATAGGCCATCTCGGAGAAATACCAGACGCGCATCGGTTCCTCCCGGCTATGTGTTGTGGCCGTCGACAAGCGCCGACAGGCGTTGCACGAATTCTTCCGGCTGTTCCCAATGGGGAAAGTGTCCGGCCGCGGGGATCACGTCGATCCTGGCGCCGGGAATTTCCTGCCGCCACCCCTCGCCATAGGAAGGCGTGACGATGCCGTCCTGCGCTCCCCACAGCAGCAGGGTCGGCCGGTCGATGCGGTGCAGCCAGCGCTTCAGGCGCGGGTTGTGCATGTAAGGCTTCCAGCCGTAAAGCGCGAAAGCTTCGCGGCCGCGCACGATCGCCGCCAATTCGGTATCGGACAGGGCGGTGTAATCGACCTCGCCCTTCGCCGGGTCGGCCCAGGCAAGCCGCAGATATTCGGCGCGCTCGGTGCCGTGCATGTCTGCGATGTCGCGCTCGTCGCGGCCACGCAATTTGATGCCGAGCGGGGCGACCAGAACCAAGCAGGAGAAGCGGGCCGTCGAGCGCACCATCATCTCGGCCGCGATCCAGCCGCCGAGATCGGCACCGACCAGCACCGCGCCCTCGAAGCCCAGTTCGGCGGCGAGATCGAGGTAAAGGTAAGCTAGGTCATCGACGCCGCCCGCGCCACCATCGATCAGCGGCGAGTCTCCGTATCCCGGATGTAGCGGCGCGATGACGCGATAGCGTTTTGCGAGCAGATCGAGCCACGGCCGCTCGGGCGCCAGCCCCTCTCCGGTGTGCAGGAACAGCAGAGGCCTCCCCTGGCCGCGCTCGATAGCTTCGAGCGTGGTGCCGGCCAGTGGAATCGTCCGGGTCATTTCGCGGTGTCGCTCTCGGGGTTCAACCAAAGATCGATCTCTCCGTCCACGATCAACATTGCGTTCCCTTTCGGCTTCGGATCTTACTTGAGCGGGCCGCCGCGACCTCATCGGACTTTGCAGGGCAGGCCGCCAGAACTCTTCAGATGCTTTCATACGGCGTTTCCGTGGTGGCCCACCCCGTTCCGCGAAGGCCTTCTCAGTCAGCCTCCAAGCCGATTGCTCGGCAGCCGTGTCACGCGAAACGCGTCTTGGCCCAGCCAGTCTCGAACCGGACGCTCATCAGCGGCTCCGAGCGCTTGTGGCGGAACATCCAAGCTCCATCCACCCGCGCGTAAGTCTCGTGATCGATGCCGGCACGCCACATCGCCTGATTTCCGGCGGCCACCGTGCAAGGCATAAACAGGTACCATCGCGCTTGGGCCGAGTCGCCTTCCACCTCGATCTGGCCATTGAGGCTGTAATGGATTGCGGACGAGAAAATCCCCGACGCCCCTCGAAAGAAGCCTCGGATCGCCTCGCGGCCCTCAAACCGGCCCAAGCCGGGGCTTTCCCACAACGCGTCCTCTGTGAACAGCATCGCAATCCCGTATTGGGCGTCACACAAGGCGGCATAGCGGGCCTTCGGGTTGCGGATTGCCTCCGCGTCCTCCAACGCCTGCAGGCGCTGCTCCAGCCGTTCGAGCCGTGCCAGGTCAAATCGATCGTCTTGCGCCATCTTCCCGCCCTCGCCGTTGAGCGCGACGTTCCTTCGTCGGGTTTGTATGACTCGCCGGTGGCGGAAAATGGATTGGAGCAATCGGTCCCCCGTAAGTCGTCCCGCCACGCGGACGACATTTCGATCATCCCTTGTGCCTCGCAGACGGGGACGCCCTGTCCACATTGCACCGGAGTGAGGCAAACACGACGACCACTCCTTTCGGAGTCGGCCGGCGCTCTTTTTATCGCGCCTCAGACCGCGACGCGTTGCTCCGTCCCGCTCGGCTGTGTGGCATAGAGCTTCCCATCGCGCTCTTCGACGCGGCCGGCCCGCTTGTGTCGGGCAATCGCGGCGCCGACATGGTTCGGGCGAACGCCTTTGCATGCAGCGGTGATTTCTTGCTGCGTCTTGCCAGTTGCCAGGGCAAGAACCTGATCGTTGAGGTTCGGCGAGCGGCGGCTGCCGCCAGCTGATTTTGCGGTCGCAATGCGCCTGCGCCCGCGTGGTCTCGCTGGAGCAGCCGCCTTCGCTCCGGTGGTCGGCATTTTGGCTGAGGACGTCTTCCTTGCCTGCGTGGCCGTGCTGTAGCGCGCGAGCACACGCTCGGCTGCCTCCAGTTCGTTGAGCTGGCTAATGAGCTTTTCACGCTGAGCATCGACGCGCGCGAGCGCTTCGCCGAGCAGTTGCTTCTCCTTAGTGATCTCGTCTAACGTCGACATTCTTTGCCTTCGAGACAGAGTGGAAGGTTGACCAGGATCGATCAATCTTTTGGGCGTCTATCACTACGATGCGCACTGTGCAATGGCGGAATGCACGGATTTAATTGGATCAATAACCGTGAGGCCATATTTTTACTGTGGTTTAAGTAAAGAGGAGACGCACTCGGGGCGGTCTTGCCTAAGTGTGCGCCGCGATAATCGAGTAAAGATCGTCGAGGCCTTCTAGTACAGCTACATGCCAAGATCCCTGGTGGTAAATACACGAGCCGCAGCTGATAAGCATTTCCGTACCAACCCGGGCTATTGATAGCGTCTCGTGGATTTACTTCCATTCGTCATGGTGCGTGAGTCTCGCCGTCAATGGTCACAGGATGGGTTCAACCTTGGTGGATAGCCAGACCGGCGAATCGGCGATTGTCGCGTTTGTGTGATCGTCTTGTTGGGGGATCCTGCAGTGTGGTCTCAGCGCGGATAGGCGCAACGCTCCCACAGTGCCAGGCAGCTCGCATCATCATCCGGCACCCGTTCAACCCGGCCCCACACCCGTAGCATCACTGGCGGCTCCCGCTGAGCAACGACCTGGCGTACGACGAGAACCCAGCCGCTGCGGTGGTCACGCGCATAGCAACTTCGGCCAGCGTGCGAACCGAAAAACGCACTGTCGATCGCCGCATCCTCGTCGATGATGATTGGCAGCGCGTCGGTCATTGTTGGCGCCCCCTTCAGCAGCCTGTTCTCGCTAGGCGGCCTATGGAACGGTGCCCGTCAGCCCGCCGCCCCGGTTCGCGTCCCGCCGTCGTCCACCGCGGCGAGGTCGACGCGGGTGATAAGAGCGGGAGATCCATCCGGCTGCACTATCATCCTCGCTGATCTCGCGATCTGCAGACTGAGCCCAGCCGGTACTTCCAGTTTTCAGACAGCGCGGGCCACGCCGGCCGGTAGGATCTCCCAAAGAGCCGCGGTCTGCAGCGCGTGCGACCGACGGCATTCTCTACAAATCCATCTCAAACCCCGTTCGAAACATCTGCGTCAAAACTTAAAGATGTGTTAATGACGCGCAAACGGACATTCGTCACGGATGCTCGACAGGGGAAATAACCTCGTTACAAAACAAATCGAGGTTGCGGAAATGATCTATGAGTTGGATAAACCGAAACTACTGCGCTTGTGGTCGGTCCTTTCCCCTTTCGGAGAGATACGAGAAACCAAAGATCCGATAGGTTTGATCAGCGACGGGTCGTTGTTTTTGACGTTGCCGACGCGCGCGCTCGGGGCGAGCAGGGATTTCAGGCGCGTCTCGTCGGCCGGTTCCTCGCCGAGCCATTCGGGCCACGCCTCCGGCTTGAGCACAGTCTAAAAGCCGACCGGTGTCGCGCCAAATCGGGCAGATGCTGGTGGATGCAAGTCAGGTTCGCAGCGGACTCTTTGCTGGAGGGAGATGGATTTCGATCTCTCGGTGAAAATCCGACCTGAGGAAAACTGCGGCTTTCGGGGCCTCGCCATCAGGACAATAGTACCCCAAACCAGGGCGAAATAGTATCCAAAAAGGGGGTCAGCGGTTGATCCCGAGCCTTGCTCGTGATACCGCACCGTTTATCTATTGGCGGCAAATGAGTGTCATCGCTCAATACGGCCGGGCTCTCTAAGATCCCGATGCAGATACCCGGTGTTGGATGTAGGGGTACGCGACATAAGATCCGTAGCGATACCGTTCCCCCGATCCGTTCCGTCACTACTGCAACGGTGCAACACCGGTTTCTAAGACGCAGTGCAACTCGATTAAGAACCCAATTCGCTCGGCATAGCACCAGCGTTATCCGTGACTTTAAGTACGGTGCACCAGCGGCTGCTTAATTTCGTTCCTAAATTCCTGACAAAGGATTCCCCGCTGTAAAAGCGTCTGCTATCGAACGGGAAACGGGCGACATATGCTCGTTCTGAGTTTTACCGGCCATGACCCATTTCAGACAAAAGCGGGGCGTCAGTTTCCTGAGAAAGGTTACAAAACCGGCACTCCGGAAATAGCGACACGGGGCCGTATCGAGTGATTTCGAGCTAAACGGCCCGGCTCGCGTGTTGAACCAGACCAAACGACACCAGATTAAGTCTCACAGACCCAAACCCTTACCCAGTCCGGAAACCGAGGTGGGCCCCGATCGCGGTTTGTTGATTATCTGTTGTAAAGCTCCCAGATTTGCTGCCGAGAAAGTCGAGCCGTCACCAAAGCAACCTCCGTGGACAGCTCTCCATACCCCCATTGTGCCAACAACAAAGGATGCGGTAGAGCCGTCCCCAAAACAGCCGCCATAGGTAGCATGTGCCAAACCGATCGCTTCGAGAGAAACTACATTGCCCTGAGAGCCATCCCCGAAATCACCACCACCCGGATTGGGTCGGCTCAGGATTCCAGCGATAGAGGGAGGAGAGTTTATTACATTATCATCATATCCGGGCTCTTCGTCATCGCCAGAGCCATCTCCGGAACCGTCCCCGTCCCCAGAAGAGCCGTCTCCGGAGGTACTGTCCTCAGAGTTGTCAGAGGTGTTAGAGCCCGCAGTGGTCGAGTATGGGCTGTTTGCTCCGCACCATGTGCCGTTGACGTCAGTTGCGCCCTGTTGATCGGGATAACACCATGAGTTCGTCTGAGGAGTCGTCCGAGGCATCCGGCGAACTAGGGTCGTTTCCGCCCATCCACCCATTCAGAACGGCATCACTAAATCCATCCGCGAGAATTCCGTCCCCGGTGGCATCACCGTCAAGATCATCGTCGTTATCCGAACTGTTGTTCGACGCCCCTGTATTTCCTGACAAGCCTGTGGTTCCTTGGGTTGTCGAGCCACCAGTGCTTCCATAGATCGTGGTGCCTCTGGAGAAGCTGACGCTTGCCGGACCTGAAGGACTCATATTCTGATTGCCATCCGGTGTGGTATTTCCCGGCTGTCCCCCAACAGATTGAAGCGGCGTCGCCCCGTTCCTGCTGGGTAGCTGGTTTGCCCAGTTCAATTGGAATTCCGGATTGTTTGCCTGAGCTAAGCCAACGACATCATACTTCATTAAACTGAGGATCTGGCCCCATCCCAATTCCCCACTCTTAAAGGTCTCCCAGAAGAAATCTCCAATCGCCTTCAAGTTTTCACACGTTGCCTGGGTTACTTTTAACTTGGTGCAAGCCACGCTCCAAAATTTTTCTTTAGCAATGGTCAAACCCTGGCTTATGATAGATCCGGCCCATTTGGGCAAGGCCCCCGACGGATCGCGATCACGAGTTGGCGCACCTCCGACATATTCATACGGGTTTGCGCTACCTGAACCAAAGCCCAATGAATCTCGGCTTATGAACCGCCCTTGAACAGGGTCCATATAGCGACTTCGATAATAATACAGGCCCGACTTCGAGTCAAGGCGGCGACCAGTAAAGCCGAATGGGTTACCAAGGGCGCTGCTACCTCCAACACTGACAGCATCGGCACTGGTGAACGTCACGACGCCGCTTGAGCCAGCGTTAAACACGGTTCGAGCGCCATAAGCCTCATATTGATACCCCTCGACGATCTTGCCCTTAAGGTTAGTCAAAGCAAAGACAGAATACTGCCTGTTCTGATGGCAAAAGACGCGCTGACCTTCGTCGTCCTGGAGTTTCACTCCGTTCTGATGTCGGTCTATTATCAACAGTTCATCAACGTACCGTCCATAGACATACTGCGTATGACCAATCTGATCGGTCCGCTCCTCGATTTCTTGGTGTCCATCCAGGCAATACCTGGTGCTGCCATTCAGAGTGCTGGAATTCGTCACCGACTTGTTTATACGCCGATCGAGCGCATCATATGAGTACGCCGATACAAGCGAGCCGTCTGGCCGGGTTACCTTTCTAAGGCGGTTACGATAGTCAAATTGGAGGACCAAAGTCCCAGTGTTGTTCTCATTGCCGTTCTTGTCTGAGTTTATAGCGATCACACCCGAACTGCTGCTACGTTGTATGATCTCATTGAATGAGTTGTACAGGCGCGTTTCCTCATCCACCTTCAGTGGGTTGCCAACTCCATCCCAGGCCCAGTCACTCTGAAGGGGCTTAAGCGGGCTCGGAGTTTCACGGTTGGAGTCGTGGCATCCAGGGCGCCGCGCTCGAAGTGTAGAAGGCGGTACTGAGAGTCATAAGAGTACACTTCGGTGTTATTTGAGGCGTGAAGCTTCGTCTCTGTCAGTGGGCTGTTCTTCCGATTATAGCTGTACGAGAAATCGAGAAATGCCAGTTTATCGGTCTCGGCAATGTGACGAAGCCCGACGCGACGCCGCGCCCCGTCGTAGCCCACGTCAGCTGTTTCTGGGTCGTTGAGGTAGGTAAGAATGGTCCCATTCAGGGATATCGTCGTTCAATGACCCGATGCCTACCGAAATAGCTGTACGTAGCTATAGGCGTAGTTGCATCCGCGTCCGCAACCGATGCCAGGCGGTTGAGGTGATCGAAAGTGCGTCTAAGCACGCGGCCATTAGGGTACGTTAACCCAACCCGGCGATTGTTCCCCTCCCAAGCTGAATTGACTGCCAACGCTGGTGTCTGACCGAACTGCTGCGTTTCCTCAACAACGCGACTAAGACTATCATAAGCAAGCATGATCGTAGCGTCGTCAGAGGGGTCGGCCGGCTCATTGTTATCCGTGGCGCAGGTTAGGCGGTTACAGCCGTCGTACTGATATTCTTGCACTGTCGTCCCAATAACACCCACCGCAGGCTCGATCTGCGTAGAGATAAGGCGGCTGATGGCATCAAACTGATTTGATATTACTGACCCATTTTGATCCACGATGCGAATACGGTTACCGTCTGCACCATACGAGAATGACACCGTCGTTAGCGGGTCAACGCGGCTGGCCAAGCCGGGCGCTACGGATGCACCTCTGGTTTCGCTGAGCAACCGATTATGGTTGTCGTATGTTCTCTGCGTCTGATTCCCGTTATCATCCGTCAGCGACGTAAGCAGAGAATTGCGATCCCATTGGTATCGTACGGTGACCAGGCCGTCACCTCCGGCCTGTTCAACGTCCGGGGTCGGTAGGGTGCTCCGATTACCATAAATATCCGCGCCATTATTAACGCCGTCGCCTTTACCTGAGGCTGTCATGACCCTATCCCGCCGTACCAGCCGATTTAGGGCGTCATACGTGTAGAGCGTCACATTTCCGAACCTGTTCGTGGCATTGCTGGTTCCTGATCCGCCGGTGAAGGCGCGGCGGGTAATGGTGCTGCCGCCGAACGGCCCATTAGGATCCGCTATCGAGACCACATTGTCACGGAAGTTGTAGCGATAATCGGTCGCGTGACCGAGGTTGCTTACCCGACGCTGAAGGCGGTTAAGCGCGTCGTAGAAGTACGTTCTGAAAAATATCTCGTTGCCTAGCCCAGCCTTTTGCGGAACATCCGTCGCCCGGGTTTCGATGAGATTCCCATTTCCGTCATACGCATACTCCCGGATATTGCTCTCCGGATCGACTACTTTGATTTTGCGGTTAGCCCCATCATAGAAGAGGCAGCTGGTATTCGCACTGTCGTCCACAATGAACGTTAAACGGGAGTTTCGGTCGTATTCAAACCTCGTCGTAACCTTGCCATCTCCAGGCGTCAACGGACCGTCGCTGATACTAGCGGGGCGCGTTGTCGTGGTTCCCGTCGCCACGAACAAATGCCTGTCGCGTTGGAAAACGCGGTTTAATTCATCGTGCCGCAGTTCCGTCACTCTAAGAGTAACATTCGCCCCTGTGGCGTTCGTTGTGCGACTAGGCCCTCCAAGGGTGCCGGATCGCACCAGTCTGATGATATTGCCTGCGGGATCATAGCTGCATGCCGTCTCGCTTCCTACGGCATCGGTTAGCGACCTTGGCCTATCGAACCCGTCGTAAGAGATCGCCGTAACATCCCCGACTCCAGCGATGGAGCTATTGTTCTCGGCCGAGCCGTCCTTGTCCGCCGCATCGACAAACTCTATCAGATTTCCGTTCGGATCATAATTTCGCGTATACATTGACGGCACTCCACCCCTCGAGCTCGTAATTTGCGTCGCTCCAAGGGTAGCAGGTGGCGCCGCCGCGGCACCGAAGATTGTCTGGAAGCGGAGATTGCGTTCGTCATACATATAGGCGGTGGCATTCCCCTCAGGTTGCACGGATAAGGTACAGTTTCCATTAGGATCGTAGCGGTACAGGCGGTTGATGCTCGTACCTGGGCCGAGATCCACGGTAACTTGCACTTTGTGATTCAGAATGTTGTACGTGAACTCTGTGCTGACGAATCCCCCAGTCCCGGCCATGTTCCCCCGATCTTCCACCTCTCGGCGGACGACATTGCCGTTGGAATCGTAGTACAGTCGCAGCAGATAGCCAAAGTCTGTCAGAACCATGGGCTCAGGCAAAGCGTTTGGGTTTAGGTTGTGAGCTGTTGCCCTCTTAATCTGGACGACTTGATTGAGCTGGTTCACGGCATAATCAGTGGCGATGCCGCGACCGTCTATGCTTCGGATGAGGTTTCCCACTGCGTCGTAGTGATAGATGCAGCCAAGAGAGACAGGAGTAGGATTGGTACGCGAATCCCGGGCCGGGCTGACGATTGTGTCTGTAGTAACTCGTCTTAAATACCCACTGCTAGGACCTTCTGAGTAATATTCCAGATCTGTACGGTTTCCTTCCGGGTCAGTGCGTGTAACGACTTGCCCGAATTGATTGTAGCAATAAAGACTGACGATAGGCTGGCTTGCCGAGCCCTCAAGGGCGGACTGCTTGGATCCAGGCAGTAGGGTCACAGACGGGCGGGCCACGCGTATTCGGGTGCCATTTGTCTGATTGGTCACGGTATCGCCATTCACATCACCCAGGTTCATCGGGACGGCCGCTAACCTTGCACGAGCGGCAGCAGGAATGACGCCAATCTCAGCGGCTAATTTTTCGTAGTCAGTCCCCTCCTGGTAATCGTAGGTATAGACCCTTCTATATCTGGATGGCGAGGTGGAGCCGCCGTTCTGTGGCACGTAACCCGGATCATTGCCGCGGGCAGAGGTATAGGTCAGGAGTTGATTGTAGATAGGCTCATATGTCATCAGAGTGGTGAGAGATGTTTGATCTCCCCCTCGCACGGCGTCTGGTCGCCTGACAACGCTCAGGAGATTGCCTTGCTGAAAGCGATCTGAATTGCGATCGTCGTACGTATAGGACACGGTATTGCCTAACGGCTTGGTCCTTGACAGCAGGAGCCCATCGGCGTTGTACGTGTACAGCGTTTTATACTCAGGGGGTTCTTGCCTGCGCAGGCCACGCGGGTATCTAATCACTTGTACAACATTGCCCAGTTTATTGAACTGGTATTGCGCAATATTCCCGTTTCTGTCGGTGACCGTGTTCTGGAACACCGGTGTGTTTATATCTGGGGGCTCAGGCGTTAGAAGCTGATATTGGTAACGGATGATTCCCCCTGCGGGTACCCCGCTTGAGTTGGTACCTCCGATGGTTAGCTGCGTAAGGCGGCAAACATCGGGGGACTTCGTATTCACCTCGTACTGCGCGATCATGCAAGGCGGGCCTGATACCACAACTTCATTTGGGGCAGCAAACGACAGCAGTTGATGGTTCAGGCGGGGATCAGCGTAACCAGACGAGTAGGCGTATCGGCTAGTCTTACCCTCAGGGAAATCATTGTTGTTTGGCGTCCCGGTCACTGCCGGCCCCGTGACGCTTACCGGGTCACCCCTCTCATCATATTGATACCTGACGATCCGCCCAGCGAAATCCTGCACCTCGATCAGCCTCGACGTCGCCGGATCATGAGAATAAAGGATAGGCCGTCCGAGTGTATCGAGCACGCGGCTAAGTTGGCCTTTGTCATGTAGTCGAACCGCATTTGGTTACGGTTTCGGTCTATCAGTAGCGTCAGTTGGGCTATGCCGTGTTCATTTGGCGCGGCAAAATAGGCCTTGGCGCCACGCCGGTCACGCTCTACGTAGGTCCCGTCCTTATTTTGGGTCAATTGGGTGAAAAAGCCTGGTGGGGCAGTGAAGCCGTCTGCTGCACGAGTGTAGCGGTCCGCCCGCCCATATCCATCCATGCGAATGACGTCCCCATTCTGTTGTACGGCAAGTCGGCGGTTGTAGGAAAAATCCCAATTGTGTCCGAGGGAACCATCAAATTCCACGCCACTGCGGTAGGTCCGATCCATTTTCCAACTGAAGCCGCGGCCAGGAATTGCCAGATCTACAATGCGGCTCGTGAGCTCGCCGTTGTGCAAGAACACCAGCCCGCCCGCAGTGTCCTGGCCACCAGAACCGACTGAATCAGAGCCCGTCACGGGTGCGATGCCCACAGAGGCAGCATCATCACCGTCCGCTCCATTGGACCGGTTACTGACAATTCCGGTGCCCAAGAATGCGTTCGGGATACTATTAAGTGAGGCTGACTGACCGAGTGATGCTGCCATCGTTCACCTCCCCTCAGCTGTGGCTGACTAACAAGATTTCTCAAGAGTCCTGTTTTGGACCCGGGGCCGACGCTAACCGTTAAATTTCCTGCATTGTCCCGGCTTAGGTGCTCGCATTTTCACCGTGCCACCGTGTAGATTAAGCTGCCCTTGTGGCGGCTGCAAGAGCGAACCTTGAGTGAAGTTCTGCCCCCGCACCCGGCGGGGCACGAGCCCTACTTGGTACAACGACAGTGTCTTCGCTCGAGGACCACATCGCCCGGCTGCAGGCTCGAAAACGTTGCAGTCGATCCTGCGCGTCTTTCTGGCTATCGCGCACCCGAAGGCCTCCGTCCGTCATGCGCCCTAAGGGCCACGAGCTGCCAGAGCGGTACGGGGAGCGACCACTTCGAACCGCCCTGGAATGGAGACTTCAGAGGAGATGACGCGGGACACCCGATCAAGCGCCTGCACGCCGCACTCCGTCCAAATTTCGGGAGCGACTGTGCGCTCGATGAGGCGCGCTTTGCTTGAGCTCTTGAGTGCCCCCGCATCGTACGTCAGCGTGACGTGCGCGAGCGCTCGCGTCGTAAGGCCTGCGGATGCATGGCTCGGCCGCTCGCTTACAATCAGTGTTGGACCGATCGATACGACGTCGGCTTGCGTCTCCCCGCCCGCGCTGCGCAAGATCGCGGTCGTCTTCAGCGCTCTGTTGCTGCGACCGTCCGTATTAACCCGGACGGCGACCTGCAGTTCGTCGGCCAAGCCGCGGGCCTTTTCAACGGTCTCCGTATGAACCCTACACTGACACTTACTATGAAGGGATCGCTCCCTGGAAAACTTGGCGGAATGGTCCAAATCACAGCCGCTCCGGTGCACGGGTGATCGCACACCGCTCTGCAACCGCCCAAATACCCATTGCATACTATGACATTCGGGTTGAGTGGACAGATGACATAGCTTGCATACTCGGTGCAGTGCGCCGTTGGCGTTGGAGGAGACGGCGCAAGCGCATCTATGAGCTTTTGGCCCGCAGGAGATCCTAGCCCGGAACAGTTGTCAAAGCCCAGGCCAGCATTGAATGCCGCGGGGTTCGCATTTCCAGGGGATGTTGCGCATGTGCCCTGTGTGATATCGTGAAACACTGTGGCGTACTGTGTGGACTGTGCGATCGCGTATAGGTTCGGGTTTAGCAGCCCGAGGGGACTTTGGCTCAGCTGCTCGGCTTGTTGATTTACCAGCGCCGCAAACGCTGTCCATAGCGGTGTCGCCGCGCTCGAGCCGCCTCTGGTTGCAACAATTCCGGTCGTTGGGGGGGATGTAGTCGGATCCGTGTGGACGATATCAATGCTGGTCGCAGCTGCAGAAACGTCCGGAAAGTTTCGATAATGAGCAGACCCACCGTTTGGGGTGACGAACGAGGGTGGCTGGTAGGAGGGAGTGGGCTCGTTCGTGTAACCGCCGCCCGAATTTGGCCACACCGTTTCCGACAGCCATGCTTGACCCAGACCCGTCATTGAGAGCACCGTCCCCCCGACTACGGTGACTAGTGGGCTCCTATCGGGAGCCGTAAGGTCAATCCAGGTATGTGTCGCGTTGCCAGGATCGGGCCCCGTATCCCCTGCCGCCTGAAAGAGTGATTGCCCCTGCGTAGCGATTTGCTGCGCCAGCTGAATAGTGATTTTGTCCGGATCATTAAACCAAGACGAACTCAGCTGCAAGGCTAACGACTCCCCTTGGGTAGGCTTCACAGCTTCTGCCAAGATATCGTCGGGAGATTTTCCTATATAGACGTTAATTTGATCGAGCCCCGGGGCCATCGCGAGTGCAAGTTCAATGTCCATCGCCGCTTCGCCATAGCCTCCGCCCCCGGGAGCGGGGCTCTCCATGTTGGGGGCGTTATCGAGCAATATAGGAACGACATTGACTTTTGGGAGCGCTGGCGTTCCAAGCCCTCGATACTTGTCGATGTCGGAAGGTGTAAAGCCTTCTTGCTCGATGAGGCCCACAACCTGACCCGTGCCAGTGAGCGCCAAGTCCGGTGCATAGGCTCTCCTAAAGTCCGGCCCCCAGTAGTTGCCGTCCGGCGCCGAACCCGAAGCGGGGCGCGGTAGTCTATAATTGTTAAGTCCCGCAATGTAGAGAACCCTATTGTTGATATCGAGCTTCGGCTCCGTGCTGGGGGCGTAAAACGATCGCGGTTCCGTGGGATGTTGGTAGGTTAGTAGCACCACATGAAAAGCCTTTTCGATATCCTGCACAGTACCCGACACGTCGATGATGACGCGCCCGGGCTCCGTTCTTGTGACGGTAAGTTTCGCCGCATGCGCAAACTTGATGATCGCCTGATAGTCGGCTTCGCTTGGCCCGAACCGCTTGGTAAATTCGTCGGGGCTGAGGAACTTGTGGTAGTTCGGACTCCGAGGGTCGTAGAGGCTTTTGAGGAGTGCTGTCCGCTCCGCGTCGTTGCGATAAGGCAGGCCTATCACTAGGTTCAAGCGCTGAGTAGTCGGCAATCGCCCCGTGGGCGCAATGCCCAACGTACGAACTTCTGCTGGCACATGACCCGTAAGCTGCTGAGTTGCGTGAGCCCAATTTGGCGCGCACACGTTCAGAAGCAGCGCACACGATAGTGCAAACCAACCTCGCATAACACCTCCCAAAGAAGCTATGCCTTTAGTCTACCCGTCGGAGCCGGTGCCGCTGCGTAAAGTCAATCACATTCAACCGAAGTTTCCCATAAGATTAATGGCTGCCCACCATGGCCCCATGGTCTCAGTGTAGACCCGGTCGCCCACCACAAGGAATGGTCGAAAGACATCGAGGAGATCCAGGGCGTGAGGCTCAATTTCTCGCTGCTCGCCGATGCCAACCGCAAAGTGTCGACGGGCGGTGGCGGCGCTTGAATGTGTCCGCTTGTGAGCAGGTTTTCGGACGCCGGCGGTGACGAGCCCTCCACACGCTCGGGCGGCCGGCGTCTGAAAAGCGCCAAGGCACGAAATCGCGGGAAGTGGGGCACCGTCGGTGCCGCGGGCTCTATGGGGATTTAGCCGCGGCGTCGGGTTGGGCGAGGTTGGTCAGAGCGCCCGCCCCAACCGCGTTGCCTCGCAGGGTGGGTGTGGGTGACGCGCTGAACGAGCGCAGCGAGGGTTGCCGAACAGGGTTGGCGGTGTCATTGCGGGCCGATTTATCGACCTGCAGTAAGCAGGGGCTGTGCTGGCCGAGAGCCAGCCAGAATGGCGAGCGTCACTGGGCTGTTGGATCGGTGGTGACGGCATCATGAGGTGTCGATCTCGATCGCTCCTGTAGCGGACGCCGGGCGGTGTTTGGGCTGGCAGCCGCGCGCGAAGGTCTCGATGATGATCATGCGGCCGCCGCAGCAGCGACATGGACGCGGCAACACGCGGGGTTCGTCGGCGGCTGCGGTCGCGGACGTCTCGGGCTGTTTCGGCCGGGACGGGACGGCGAGCAACTCGCGCGCCCGCGCGATGTTGGCGCGGTTGCCGTTGGCGAACAATCCATAGTGACGGATGCGGTGCAAACCCTTGGGGAGCACGTGCGTCAGGAAGCGCCGAATGAACTCGTGGGTTGGCAGCGTCATAGTCTTGTAGCGGTCAGGGCCCTCGATCCGGTAATCCTTCCATGTGAACGCGACGCCGGCTTCGTCGGCTGCGATCAGCCGGCGATTGGAGATGGCGACCCGGTGGGTGTAGCGCGACAGGTAGGCGAGCACGGCGTGCGGCCCGGCGAACGGCTTCTTGGCATTGACCACCCACTCGGTCTTGCGCAGCGGTGCCAGGAAGGCGGCGAAGGCTCGCGGCTCAGCGAGCGCGGCGCGGTCGCCCAAGAACGCGAGGCGTCCGGCCTGGTGGGCATCCAGGAGATTACCCAGGAACAATCGCCGGAACAGGCGCGAGAGAACTCGTACCGGCAGAAAGAACCCTGGGCGGCACGACACCCAGCGTGTGTCATCGATGGAGATGCCGCCGCCCGGGACGATCATATGGACGTGGGGGTGATGCGTCATCGCCGAGCCCCAGGTGTGGAGCACGGCTGTGATGCCGATCCTGGCGCCGAGCCGCTTGGGGTCGGCGGCGATCGTCAGCGTGGCCTCAGCCGCCGCCGTGAACAGCAGACCGTAGACCGCGGCTTTGTTCTGGTAGGCAATATCGGCAATTGGACCCGGCAGCGTGAAGACGAGGTGGAAGTAGCCGACGGGCAGCAGTTCGGCCTCGCGCTCGGCGAGCCATTGCTTGGCGGCGGCGCCCTGACACTTGGGGCATGCCGGTTGCGGCAGCTATTGTAGGCAATCACAGTAATGGGTGCATTCCTCGCAGCGCGCGACATGGCCGCCGAGCGCCACCGTGCGGCAGCGCTCGATGGCCGACATCACCTTCAGCTGGTCGAGGCTGACGTGCCCGGCATTGGCGCTGCGCCACGCCGCCCCGTGGTTGCGGAAGATATCCGCAACCTCCAACGCTGGACGGGGCACCGCCGCAGGCGGTTACGCCGGCATCGGGTCTTTCCGGCTCTTCCTGGGCTTCTTGCGCGGCTGTGACAGCAGGTCGAGCGGGCTCTCGACGCCCGCGATCATGCCGGTGGCGACCCGCGTGTAACGCGCCGTCGTCTCCAATTTGTCGTGACCCAGCAGCGCCTGGATGATTCTAATGTCGGTACCACGCTCGAGCAGGTGGGTCGCGAAGCTGTGGCGCAACGCGTGCAGCGTCACGGCCTTCTTGATCCCGGCCGCGTCGGCCGCCTCGTGAAACAGGCGGCTCAGCTGGCGGGTGGTCATCGGCCTGCCGTGCCTTTTGCCAGGAAACAGCCAGCGTTCGGCCACAGGTGTTCCAGCATCGTAACGCGATGGGCGCGCCTTCCACCATTGGCGCAACAGACCGAGCGTCTCCGGCGACAGCATGACATTGCGGTCCTTACGGCCTTTGGACTGCTCGACGCGAATGATCTTCTGCGCGCTGTCGATATGCTTGACCTTGAGCCTGACCACCTCGCTGGCGCGCAGGCCGCAGCCATAGCCGAGACTGAGCAACGTGCGGACCTTGAGGTTGCTGGCGACGGCCAGCAAGCGCCGCGTCTCGTCCGGGCTCATCACCAGCGGTATCTTCTGGGGCTCACGGATGTGATAGATCTCGGCGGAAAGATCCAGTCGCCGCAGTGTCACCCGGAACAAGAATCGCAGCCCGGTCATGATGCGGTTGCGGTTGCAGATGCTCGCGCCGGCCTCGGTCAAGTGCAACTGGAACCGGCGTATATCCTCCGTCGTCGCGGTGTCGGGCGACCGATTGAGAAACGCAGCAAACCGCTTGCAGCTGTGAATGTGGCCCCTCTGCGTGCCCGAACAGAGCTTCCGCGCCTTCATGTCCTCGATCATGCGATGACGCAGCGGGGTGACGGCGTCCGTACTCATAGAAAACTCCTGTCTTGGATGAGGTTGACGACACCTCGATCCTCAAGACAGGGCGCCCCCGCCGCTACCGATCTCTAGCCTACTTACCGGCCCCGCGGATAAGCCGATGACCACGGCATCAGCCGACTATCGCGGAGCGATTTAGTGCTATGGCACAACCCGGATCTGCAGAGTGGTCTGCGATCCGGTCGCTACCGGGTGATAACCGGACCTTCCGCACCACCAGGTCAACACTGCAACAGTGCAACACCCGGCAACTCAACCAAATTCGCTGGGCTCTGCCGCGGCTTCACGACATCCGCTTCGGACCGCCGAGCACGACGCGTGCCGGCCGCCCCTCTTTGGTCCGTTGCATCCGGCACCCGGCGACTTTGGTTGCTTCTTAATCCGAAAGCTGTGACGATCGTCACGAACATGGGGAAGACACGAAAGTGGACGCGCAGGGCTTTGTCGTGCCGTCGGGTGGCGGCTCGATATTGAGCATGGCACCTGGGCGCTCAGCCGCGCTCAAGCTGCTGGGCGACGAGACCGGCGACAGCATCATGCTGTTCGAGGAAACCGCGCCGGCCGGCACCGATACGACATTCCACCTTCACCGCGACAGCGATGAGGTGGCCTACGTCCTGAGCGGCGAAATCTCGTTCAAGATCGGCGACGAGGTTACGGTCGGCGGGCCGGGCACCTGTGCCTTCCTACCACGCGGTGTACCGCACGCCTGGAAAAATACCGGTGCTGAAACCGGACGCGTGCTGTTTCTCTATACCCCGGCCGGTGCCGGCGGCTTTTTCGAGGAACAGCTGGCGCGGCCGGCCGGGTCGGCCAACGGACCGGAGGCCAACGAGATGCGATACCGGCATGGCTTGGAGATCGTCGGTCCGCCGCCTTTTTGACATCAGATTCAGTCAAAAGCTATCAGGTGCTGCGACGGTCTGCGAGGGATGAACTGCTGCGGCTAAGCCGGCTTTCTGACACTCACTCCGCCGACGAATTCCGCGATCAGACAGGCGCCGCTCACGGTGAGCTGATCGATATTGTACAGCGGGCAGCGCGATAGAGGCTTGATGTCCGGAAAACGCTTTATGAGACTATCTCTCCGAAATACCTGCACGGTGCAACACCCATGCAGCGCTCTGACGTAGAGGACTGGAGATCGGATATGTCGCTCTTCAACATTGGCTTTATCATCTTCCCTGACTTGACACAGCTGGATTTCACGGCGCCTCTTCAGGTGCTTTCACGCCTTCCCCAATCGACGACCCACATCGTCGCGAAATCGGAGGCACCGGTGTCCAGCGATTGCGGGCTGGGCCTCGTGCCAACGCACACCTTTGCGAACTGTCGGCCCCTCGACTTGCTCTGTGTCCCCGGCGGAAGCTACGGGGTCGTCCAGGCGATCGGCGATCGTGAAACCATAGAGTTCGTCCGCCGGCAGGCGGGTGCTGCAAAGTACGTCACGTCGGTTTGCACGGGTGCCTTCATTTTGGGTGTGGCCGGGTTACTCAAAGGGCGGCGGGCAACGACCCATTGGGCCTTTACCGATCTATTGCCTCTTGTCGGGGCGACCCACGAGAAGGCCAGAGTCGTTAGAGATGGCAACGTGATCACCGCGGGTGGTGTCACCTCCGGCATCGATTTTGGACTCACTGTTGCTGCCGAAATTGCCGGCGAGACAACTGCTCGGACGATCCAGCTCGGCATCGAATACGATCCGGCGCCACCGTTTGATTCGGGTCATCCCGATAGAGCGCCGGCAGCTATCAAGTCAGCGCTGCTATCCGGCCGCTATGACGAAGCCAGGTCAGCGTTCCAGGCGGGCATTGATGGCGCCACGCGGCTCTAATCGAGTTAGTCTTCTCTACGCTAGGGTTTCCGAGCGGGCGACTCTCGCGACGACGTGAGTACGACCGATCGAACCTCCAGCATGATCACAATGAAGGTGTATCAGACAACCTCGCCGTCTGCGATCGTGGTTCCGGACGCTCCTGTTCTTGCAATGCTCGTCTCCTGCACTCAATCAATTCGGAAAGCATCATGGCGGGACGACGATCCTTTATCTCTCGCAGCACATCCCATGTACCCGCGGGGATCTGATTAACTAATTCCATGATTGTCCGATAATTAACCATTCTCATATCCTCCCTTTTGGAGAAAATAACAGAAGCCTCCTGCTATTCAAACGCTTTCGTGAAAGTACTTGTTAACCGTAGTTTTGAATTCGTCCGCTTGATTCAGTATACCAACACCACTGGTTACAGCACCGGAGTTGAGGCCGTTGGTTTGAGCCTGTGCAACTTTCGCTATCCCCGACGCGGAGGTCGGCTGGCCGGGTCAATAAATGGATCGGAGGCCAATGAGATGCGGCGTCGGCACGGCTGGGAAATCGTCGGTCGCCCACCTTCCTAGGTCGTAAGCTGAGGCAAGACGCACCCAGCTCGCCGGAGTCCTCGCATTTCTGGCGAGGAATGCCGTCGGTCAATCCAGCGGTTCCTGGGCTGCCCCAAAGTGCTTTTAAAGCCCCGAAAGCGGGTCAGTGCCCGCCAAGACGGCGGGCATCTTTGCCAGCTCCGCTCAGACATCTCTGCGGCGGGGATCAGCAGCTTAGCGCCGAAAGCGGGCCTTTTTTGCGTTCAAGTCTAACCGCAGAATTTTGCCCACAGCTGCGGCTTGTCGGCGGCGACACATCGCCGCCCGTAATGCACAGGAGACTTTATGTTGGCCCGCGTTGGGCATGTGGACCCGAGCGCTTTAGCTTCCCGCCATTTTGGACTTTGCGGAATGAGATAGTATACGCCTATACAGCGCGATTCCCGCCGTTCGGCGCGCGCTTATACCCAGGTTCGCGCCCGATCTTCCCATCCTGCCGTAGCCGCTTTAGCACGAAGGCATTGGGCCAGATTAGACAGCCGGATCGCGGGTGACGCTGTCCACACTCAGCCGCGTCACGTGGAACTGCCTCGCCAACTCCTCTTCAATCTCCCATAACGGATGCTTTCCGGCACACAAATAGTGCTAGTCTAAAATCGGCTGACAGAGCAAATCATGTTGGCGGATCGGCATAGTTCTTTCCCGATTTAGCGTATGCGATGGTCCACAACGTGATCCCACGCCTGCCCGGCGATAATGGAAATAAACAGCACAGCGGTCCAGAGGCGCCACTTGAGAAGTGGATGAGCTGCGGCACCGTTCATCCCTTTCAAGTGGATCAACTTAGAGAAGAAGAAAATAAGTGATAAGGCAACGACGCCCTCACCAAATAGCGGCTAACCTTCGATACTCAGCTTTCCTTGCGCTTCGGTCAACTCGAACAACAATCCCACCATGAAGATCAAATGGGCACGGACCACGAAGCTCGCCTTCTCACTGAATTTGAAGCAGTCCCCTAAAGCGCTCACCGCACCAGTGCCTCTTATCCCTTTGATCGGGGGCCTCGTATCAACTTCAATCGACCGCTCAAACAGCTTCTCCCCTAAAAAATTCGATTCCTCAAGAATCCAGCGCAATCCCTCTGTAACCGCGGGAGCCAGCACTATAAGCAATGGATAAAATTGTCGAAGGATCTCGGCAACTTGCTCAAAAGTCATCATACTTCAATTTGAAAACATACGCCTCAGAATTACCTCAGGATCATGAAAAGTCCATCGTATATTGTAAATCAATGGGCTCCTTGCTCCCAACGAACGAAGATCCAGATCTCTGGGAGCTGTCAAAAAATTCAATATGCGTCGTGATCTCATCAGAACCGGGTTGTACCTTGTCCGCGACGGTAATTCTTGCGGATGTGGTTGTCGGACGGCTAAATGGGCTTGTGTACGGTATTATGGCCGGTCCAAATGTGACAGCAGTACTCACATTGTCGATAAGAAACTTCCCAAGTAGTGTGGTGATAGTTGCTTCAAAGTCGTAGAGATCGCCCTTTCGTTTGTTCCACACCCTGATTACGTGGTCCGCCGTGTCGGTTTTCGAGATTGCGTGCTTCGTGGTGCGACAATCAACCGTTACGGGCCCGGAGACCGTCTGGCTGTGAGCGTAACGAAACATGGGTCTTCTCTCCTTTCATCTCCCAATGGTGGACACCTGTTGCCAAAGTTGTACCAAGTGTTTGGTAAACTCCCGAATCTCGTCCGGATATCGGATAACCTGCAATGATGCGTCCTTGTCTACACTAGCCTCTAAATCACCGATCTTGAAGGTGACAGCCTTCCAATCGCAGGTGCTTTCTCCGCTCTGAAACGACCTGAGACCCTCATCGCCTGTGGACGAAACGGTGACGAATTTGGAGAACTGAGGCTCAGTAGACTCTAAAAAACCAACTGACGTTAGGCTCGCTCGCAGGTCCTCGTTCGACGCGATGCGGCTCAAATTCACGGTAATAGGTTTTGGTTCAACGTCAATATATTTTTTGAGGCGAGTCAGATACGAGCGAGCTAGTGTACGGAACGGTGAAACTATACCCCAATAGCAAGGTTTTTCTTTTAACCGGACCAGGAACGATTGCAGCTGTCCTACAATCGGCTCATTTATTTCACACCAGCCATTCGAAAGTAGCTGTAATGAGCAGGTTTCGGACCAAGCGACATACCGTCCCTCGTCCATATCGATATCGGTCAACTGTGCCCTGGCTTCCTCCCACTATCGATAGCGGATCCTTTGTCTTATCGCGTTCACTGTACTCGTGAATATTGATAGAGCGGTCCAGCTCAAAGATGCAGCAATGAAGAATTCCGCTGAACAGCATTGCCTGCCTCCGATCCGAGCGTATACCCTCGGATAGCTAATTTTAATCTGTTACACTGACATTCGCAAGATTATTCTCGGCGGTTTCGTGGCGAGGATCGTCCCGTTGCCCGACTTGGGGTCAGCGACCCGCGCCGCCCGCCCGGGTGCGGTCATTGCATATTCGCGTGGTGGGCAGCGCGCAAGGCCTGGGCGCGCGGGCTCGCCCGACAAATAAATCTGGTACTAGATTAGCGCCTCCGGCGTCCAGGAGATCCAAGAGCCGATCGCGGAGTTTGCAGCGGGGAACGGAATGACCGCTGTGTCCTCGCCGAGGCTCTTCCCGGCTGGCTTTAGTCAATGGCCGGGTGCTGACCGACTGCGGGTTCAACGTCGTCTCCGTCGCCGGCAATCACGCGATCGACTGGGGCCCGGAGCCGCTGCTCGACACGATCGAGCTGCTGCGCGGTATGGGCATCCGGACGATCGGCGCGGGGCGCAATCTTGCCGAAGCGCGGCAGCCCGCGCTGATTGATGCCAAAGGCTTGCGCGTGGCGATGCTGGCCTATTGCTCGGTGCTGCACGAGGGCTATGCCGCCGGTCTCGACACGCCGGGCGTGGCGCCGATGCGTGCCACTGCCCGTTTCGAGCCCGTCGATTATCAACCCGGCGTGCCGCCACGGGTGATCACGACGCCTGACGCGCAAGACCTGGTGGATCTGGTCGACGATGTACGCGCAGCGAGGGAACAAGCCGACGCGGTGGTGCTGTCGCTGCACTGGGGCGTCCATTTTGTGCCGCGCATTATTGCGGATTACCAGCGCACCGTGGCGCAGGCAGCGTTCTCTGCTGGCGCCGACCTGATCCTCGGTCACCACGCGCATGTGCCGAAAGCGATCGAGGTGTTCGGCGGCAAAACCTGCTTTTACAGTCTCAGCAACTTTATCATGTCGTCGTCGCCGAAAGTCACGGGCGGCGCGGAGGAGTTTCGGCGCAATTACGGCGTGCCTCTGGACCCGGCATATCCCAACATGCCCTATGGCATGGATGGGAAGCGCAGCCTCGTCGCCAAGGCGGTCATATCAAAGGACGGGATACGCACGTCATTCCTGCCGACGCTGATCGACACGCAACTGAGGCCGGAAATCCTGCATGCCGGCGATCCGCGCTTTAACGACATGGTGGGCTACATGAAGTGGGCTTCGGAGGGTTTCGCCCACCGCTTCACGGTCGAGGGTGACGAGGTCGCCGTTTCAGATTGAAAGCGAACGGGTCGACCAGGGTAACCCGAACGCCCTCGACATATTCAAAATCGTCCAGCGCCGGCTTGTGGAGATCTTGTTTGGCGCCATGCCGCGGCACTGTTACCTCACCGGTCGACTTCGGACTTCGGAGCGACTGAGAGTGCGCGGACGCGATGTCAGTCCGCAACACGAGCTTTTTACTGGCTCCGCGTACAATTGCCCGGCCGTGTCTCGGTGCCCGGCAGGACGGCTACGCCGCCGCGACCGCAATCTGGGCGAAGCCAGCTTAAGATACTTCTGCTGCCGCTAATCGCAGCGTTCTTGAAGACCACACTGTTCGTTGTTCGGTTCGGCTGAGGCTTCAGGTATGCTACCCCTTGCGGGTTAAGCGTCCGATGCGCGATAAAACTCGCGTTGCATTACGCCCGACGTTCACGGCGGCCTGCACATATCTTCGTTGCGATTCGGTCGCGTAGAGTGGGCCGGGATGGCGGCAAAAACGGGGGCGAGCTTGCGGGAGACCCTGGAACGTCGGATCGATCAGGCGATGGGCCGCATGGCGGCGGACCTGGTCGTGCGCAACGCGCGCATACTCGATCTTGCGACGGGCGCGATCCATTCTGGTGACATCGCGATCTGCGGTGAGATGATCGTCGGCACCGGTGACAGCTACCGCGGAGTGCACGAGATCGATGCCGGCGGCCGCATCGCGGTTCCGGGCTTTATCGACAGCCATGTGCATTGCGAAAGCACGCTCGTCGTCCCCGGCGAGTTCGACCGCTGCGTGCTGACCCATGGCACGACCACGGCGATCTGCGATCCGCACGAGATCTGCAACGTGCTTGGCTTGGCCGGCCTGTGCTATTTTCTCGATAGTGCGCTCGGCACGGCGATGGATCTGCGGGTGCAGCTCTCCTCCTGCGTGCCGGCGACGGCGCTCGAAACGTCTGGCGCCCGGCTCAGCGCCGCCGATCTGGCGGCCTACCGCGATCATCCGAAGGTGATCGGGCTCGCCGAGTTCATGAACGTGCCGGGCGTGCTGAACAAGGACCCCGAGTGCCTCGACAAGCTGGCGGCGTTCCAGGGCGCGCATATCGATGGCCACGCCCCGCTGCTGTCCGGCCGATCTCTGAATGCCTATCTTGCCTGCGGCGTGCGCAACTGCCACGAGACTACCAGTCTCGAGGAAGGCCGCGAAAAGCTTTCAAAGGGCATGCAGGTGCTGATCCGCGAGGGCACGGCCTCCCAGGATCTCGCGGCGCTGGTCCCGCTGATCGACGAGTTCACCTCGCCGTTTCTCGGCTTCTGCACCGACGACCGCAACCCGCTGGACATTCACGAGGAAGGGCATATCGATCATCTGGTCCGGCGGGCGATCGCCCTCGGCGCGCCGGCGACTGCGGTCTATCGCACTGCGAGCTGGTCGGCGGCGCGCGGCTTTGGACTGCGCGATCGCGGCCTCGTGGCGCCCGGCTATCTCGCCGACATCCTGCTGCTCGATGATCTCCCATCCTGCGCGGTGCATCTGGTGCTGCGACGCGGCCGACCGGTTACCGAGCAGACGTTCGACGATCGTGTCTTGCCACCACCGCCAGCCGGCAATTCGGTGCGGCTGGGCGGCGTGACCGCACGAACCTTCGCGGTTCCGGCACCCGGCCCATCCACGCCGGTGATCGGCATTATTCCGGGGAAGATCTTGACCGAGCGTCTGCAGGCCGACCTGCCGTTTCGTGGCGGCGAGCGGCATGCCGATCCGACGCGCGACCTGTTAAAGGTGTGCGTGCTGGAGCGGCACGGGCGCAATGGCAATGTCGGCCGCGGCTTTGTCAAAGGCTTTGGTCTGGAGCAAGGCGCCTTGGCTTCATCCGTCGGGCACGACAGCCACAATATCTGCGTCGTCGGCGCAAGCGACGAAGACATGGCGCTTGCGGTCAACCGCCTGATCGGGATCGGCGGCGGCTTTGTCGCGGTCCGCGACGGGCAGGTGGCAGCCGAACTCGCCTTGCCGATTGCCGGCCTGATGAGCGGCGCGTCGGCCGAAATGGTCCGCCCTGCGGTGGCCACCCTGAGGGATGCGGTGCACGCGATGGGCTGCCCGCTTCACGGCCCCTTGCTGCAGCTCTCGTTTCTGTCGCTGCCGGTGATCCCGCATCTGAAGATCACCGACCGTGGGCTGGTCGATGTCGACCGCTTCGAGCTGATCGATCCATAGCATCTTGGCTTGCTTGGCTTGATCCGTCGCCTCGGCAGGCGCGGAGGAGATGCCGACGCCAAACGGATCAGCCTCACCTCCCCCGGGCGCCTAGCCGGCACCATCCGCCGAACTTCCGGCCGCAATCGATGGTGCCCACAAGGCGGTCTGGTCCACTCGTCTCTGCCCGCACGAGACGATCTTCAGTATTAAGCCCTTCGCATGCGACGCGCGTCCCGACGCGATCAGCGTCGATCAGTAGCTGTCGCGAATGGCGATGAGGCCACCGATGACGCCGACATAAGCGGTCTTCTGGTCCGGCCCGAGATAGACCCCCGAGTAATGGTTATTGTAGAAGAGGCCAGTGCCGCCCAGCCGCTTGAATACCGTCTGTCCGCTCGCGAAGTCGATCGCCGTCAAGTACCAAGCAGCGGTATAGCAAGGCCCAGGGGTACTGCAGGAATTAGCATCCTTGGTGTAGGTGTAGATGAGGCCGTTCGCGAGCGACATCTGGGACACGACGGAAGGTATCGATTCCTGGTCGTTCGTCCAGACAGTACTGCATCCGTTCTGGTCAGCGTTGAGATCGATGCGAGTGATCCCCGGCACGGTTGCGCGATTGAACAGCGTCGCCTGTGGCCCGTAATAGCCGTAGTTGTTCTCGACGATGATCGACTGGTTCGTCGCGATCAGCGAATTCTCGGTGGCGCTCGCGTTCTCCTCGAATACCGGCACTTTGCAAACGAGCCGAGAGCCCTGAACCTGCGCCGCGCGCCGGTACACGAGCACGTCGATCGGATTGGCGTTATCGGCGATGGTCACGAAGTCGGTGCCCATCAAGGTCGGCGTGGTCCCCGAGCCGACCTGAATTTGCCCCGGCTTTGGCGGCGGAGTTCCGCGATCGTACGCCTCGCGCCAGGTGATTTGCGGCGTGCCGTCCGGTGCGGCGTCGAAGCGGTACATCGCATAGTCCGAAACGATGAAAACTCCGCCTTGTCCTTGTGTGGCGGGCACGGGGTCCACCGCGAACGATTTCGAAATCGATTTGTTAGTCGGCGGGGTTGTAGGCTGCACCAATGCCAGCGTCTTGACTGTGCATTGATTGCTGCCTTGAAAGACGAGGGTGCCGACCAGCGCCGGAGAGGTCACGGTCCACGTGGTTTGTTTGTCCTCCACGACCCCGGAAGTGGTGAACCACAGCAACCCTTGCGCATCGGGGAACACGGACTGGATGCTCTGGCCAGAGATCTGCTGCCCGAGCAGCTGCAACAGATCGCAAGTGTTGACATGCTTGAGGTAAGGCGGGGACTTTCGGACCTGGACGATCCAGATCTGCTGATTGACCGTCGGAATGACGGCGCGGTCGAGCTCATCGAGGAAATAATACCCGCCGCCGCCAAAAGCGGTTCCTGAAGATGACGAAGGCGGAAGGTCGAGCACCCACTGCGTCCCCAGGGTGACGGGATCAAGCAGAAACAGCCGCCTCGGCCCGTTCCCGAGGACCAATACGACTATGCGCCCGGCGCTGTCGAAAGTGACGGTGCCGCCTATGCCTAGCAACGTCGCCGATTTTACCGTCGGCGTATGGCCCAGCGGACCGCCCGTGGCGTAGGTGTCGCTCTGATAGGCGTCCACGTGAATATTGCTGCGGCCGTTGGGGGCCATATAGGGGTCTTCCGGCACAGGCAGCGCGGTAATCGGCTTCGGAATTGCCGGCTGCCCTATGAAGCGCGGTACAGGCTGTGCGAAGGGTTGCTGTGGGATCGGTATTGCCGGGATCTCCTGAGCCGATGCTAGATGAGCCGAACCCAGGGAGGTGAGCGCCACAAGCGCGGCGGACACCCGCCAAGCCGCGGCCTTGCCGCTTGAAGCGCAGCGACGATTTGTCTTTCGCATGTGGCGGGATCCTCCTCGGTTGTGTTCGCCTTTGTCTTAATAATCTGGACTGAAACCAGCTTGGATGCCAAATGCTGGCCCAGACCTGCGCTGGCCGCGCCAAACGCGACTAGGGTATCGAAAGCGGCCCGGAGACGGGGTTCATGGCGCAGTACGCCGGGTCGCCTTGACCAGCCTGCGTCAAAAACGCGGTGTGCGGTGGCACGGGAGTGCCCGCCAGCGACTCTCCAATCGGACAGTGGCACGTCGCTACCGGCACATCTGTGCCAGGGATATATGTCAGCGAATTGCAAAGGAAGCTGAAGCAGTTCACCAACTGATTTCCGAGAGGGGGGCTCTTCGGGCAGAAGAGCGGTGGTGCCGCGGCCTCTGGCGGTGTCGGGACCCAGTTGGTGAGCGCCTGCGGAATGTTCGGTCTGGGCTGAAAAGTCGACCAGATTGTGCCTGGTTGGTCCGCCGGCGGCTCGCAAGAACCTTGCATGTTGCCGCCGGCCAGGTTGGCAATCGACGGACCGAGAATGACCGGACACGTGCAATCCGCCTCCGGGAACGTCGCAGTCCCGCCGCTTGCGGTTCTGACCGTGATCTGCCCCCCGGTCGGCTTGCATGTTGAGGCGGCGCAAAGCGCGAAATACCCTCTGCAGAACTGGAAATCGTAAACCTCTGCGGCGGCCCCGGGTCGCGCCGTTGGCGGCGCAAATACGATAAGCGCCGCAAACAGGCTGAAAGCAATCTTTGAGAACGCGTTGCCGCTCGCGGCTCGTCGCCATGTACTCATCTTCCTCCCTCCATCATTAAGGTTAACGCATCGCTGCGCGTTTCGCCTTTGCGCTACGATAGCTCAACTCACGCGGTTCCGACAAGCGGCTGTGCGCTTCGGCAGCTCTCCTGCGGCTGGGTTCCTAATTCGCGCACGAATTCGATTACGCGTCGGTACTGAACGCGGAAAGCAGCATATTGTGGGCTTTGCGCCAGTTCGGATCAACAGCCCACGGCCGGCCCGGCCGTCAGCCAATCTCATGATCTTTGCATCTCGGCTGCCATCTCATTCGAAAAATCGTGCATCTTTCCAACGAGTTGCAAAGCGATGCTATCCAGTGTTTTTGCTACTTCTCGGGATTTACTGATCATTTGAAAGGCGCATTTTACGATGATGTAACCGCCATTCTTTGCGACAATGGATTTGTACTCGTCGACATAGGCCGCCAGCCGGCCATCCTCGGCAAGGGCTTCGAGCGCTGCTTTGGAAGGATCGGAAAAATCGAAAGCAATGAAGTTCAACAACCGCAAAGCGCGGGCTTCGGACGCATTGAGGCGGTCCCATTGAGCCCGCTGCTTCAACCGCTCCCAGCCGCCATCGTCCACTCCCAGAAATTTGAGCGGGCTGGCAAAATTCACTGCACTGACATATCCGCCCAATTGCCCGATGCGTGCAGCGATCTGCTCAGGCACATCGTCTAACCTGCCGCAATATTTCCGAGAGACAGGGGCGATTTGCGACCGAATGCCGTCGGAGCTGTCTCGCGTTTCGTGGACCGAAACCATCAAACCCTTTTCGTCAAGCGCTGCCCACATCTTATCGACGGCTGCATGCAAACCCGCTTCGATCGCCCGAGGATCATTCCTGGCGTCTCCGAGTGCGTCGCGCACGTGGTATCCACTGTGCGACCAATGGACGATGTCGGCTCTTTTCCCGGACGGCATAAACGCGTCGCGGCCGGAAAACAAATCGGCTTCGGTAGCAACGGGAACCTGCGCCAATCTCAGTTTTCCGTCTTCTGCCGCGGCTTGCATTTTCTTTGCCGTCGCTATCGCATAGGTCTCGCCCGTATCTTTGCAAATGCCCTCGGGATAATCCGTGCAATAAAATGCTATACCTGTTGGAAGGAACCTAGCGATTTGCGATGTCCACGCCACACTGTAATCACCAGGCCCACAACTTACGTCCAGTATCACTGTTGGCGCGTCTGGCTTTATTGCGACACTCTGCACAGCAAAAAGGCTGAACGCCTCACGCAATAGAATTGCCTGCATGATTTTTTGCCGGTTGCCCGAATGTTCTAAGAACTCTGCAAAGCAGGTGTCGTAATCTCGTATTTGAGCGGATAGTTCGCCGCGATGACTGAGTTGCATCTTGCTCACCCTGGGAATGACTTGCGTGCCGTGCGGTGCTGCGCTTCGACCCCGAACTTGGCGGATTTAGTGAGATACACGCCACGCGGAGTGCGCTTCCAGCTGCAATCAGCCGCGGCGACCGCGCGCCCCTGGCAATGCCGAGCCGGCGCGAGAGCCAGCTCGCCCGACCTGTCGCGTCGACGATGATCCGGGCGGAGAACGGTCCGGCGCCGGTCAGCACGCGAACCTCGTTCTCCTGCGCCAGTTGCACCCGATCGACCCCGCAGGGCCGGCACACCTCCACGCCTTGCTCATGCGCATAATCGAGGAGGAGCTCGTCGAACGCGGTTCGTGAGACCTGAAAGCCGTGCCATACGCCGTTCTGGTCGGCGCCGTAGGGCTGGAACTGCTTGCGGTCGCCCCAGCTCAGCCAAATGCCGGAATGGCGCGCGCCGACCGTGGCTTGAAACCGCTCAGCCAGACCGAGCTGGCGCAGCAGGGGCTCGATGCCCGGATGCAATGTCTCGCCCGGACGATGGCGGGAAAACGCAGCCCGCTCGAACAGGCGGACGCGCAACCCGCGCTGGGCGCAGGCGATCGCCGTCGCCGCACCCGCCGGCCCGCCGCCGCCGATGATTACGTCGGTATCGAGTTGTCCAGGTGCCACGTGCCGCGGCGGTTCAGAATGACGGCCCGGCCATCGGTAAACGCATGGACCTCCTCCAATACCTCTATAAGGATGATCTTGAAATCGGCGGGGTCAGGAGCCTGTGCGCCCCAACGGTAGATGTCCACAGCGTAGCGGCGCGGACCCTCCAGGCTCCCCTGCGCGGCCGCGGCGGCCTCCTGGAACGCCGCATCTTCTGGCGCGACATGGCGAAACGACAGGACGGCCCAGGCAGATTTCTCGCGCAACAGATCGTTCACCGTTTTGCCGCGACGTGGGCGGATTCCCAGGCTCCAATAGACTGCAGCCAATGCCAGGATGCGGGCTTTGTACTCCGCGGCATCGATGCGCGCGGTCAGCGCCGCAGTCATCGTCCCGGGTATGTCGATATAGTCGACGTAGAGGATGTTGCGGTAAGCGACCACGATGCGATCGCCGATCTCCCGGCGCTGCGGGCCGGGCACGCCATCCCAGGACATGAATGAGCCATCCGCGGTCGGAACCATGCCGATCTCGGTGTCGGTCAGCGGAACGATGCTCGGCCAGGGATAAAGGATTCCACTCAGCGGCTTGTTCGGCTCGTATTCCCGGGTCGCATCCGGGGCGACCGCCGGCCAGTAACTGCCCAGTGCGGCGCACAGCTTGGCATCCTCGATAAACGGCGAACCGAGCCCGTGAGCCGCAAGGTACCGCTTCAGGGTGTGCGTCGGGCCATCGTATTGCGTGCCGAGGCTGGTCTCCCATCCCGGGTCGAAAACCCCGGTCGAGCCGTCGGGCAGGCCCACCTTCTGCAATACATACGGTCCGTTGACGGTCTGCACCGGCGTTCCTGAGGCTTCGGGCTGTGAAACGATGGCGGTGACAGTGTCGTCGTCGATGCTGAAGCCAACCGGCAGCTCCACGTCAGCGGCGATGCGGGTCTGAGACAGAGCGTAGGGCGGGATCGCCCACAAGGCAGCGCGAAGCGGCCCCGGTACATCGCGCTGCCACCACAGCATCAGGTCGCGCTGCGTGACGTTTGGCAGAAAGTCAGGCAAGCCGACCATGCAGAAGGCGGCGATGCTGGTCAGCCCGGCCTGCCGCAACTGGGGACATTCGGCGATCACCCAGCCATCGCCGCTGGTATCGACATAATGCAGCGCATCGAAGTCGCCGCGCGCCAGGATCTTCATCAGATCCGGGCTTTCGTTCAGGTTGACCACATGGCCATTTTCGACCGCGTGACGCGCGTTGATGTATTGCGGTGCGGGGCGCCGCGTCTCCTGCGCGGCATCGTCGAAGTAATCCGGCTCTAATGGCGAACCGGTCAGGCCCGGCAACACCATCGGCGATGACACCTGGATATTGGCGGGCTCCCCGGTAAAGGCGGGATCAACCGGAAACGTCAGCGGCCGTCCGTGATACGTCGCCGGCAGGATGAAGGGCTCCGGATGAGGAATGAGAACGCCCCCGCCGTAATCGGGGCGGGACGAAAGTTCCGCGATATGCGAATTCTCTATCGTGAACGGGTAATCCTTCAACACGTCGCCGTAGTAGTTGTTGCGAAAGCCCTGAAACTCCAGAAAGCGGTGAAATGAAGCCAGCAGGTCGTTGCGCAATCCGCTGCTGAGGACGACCTGGAGGTCGAGGCCGGCGACGCACTCGCGACCGCTGAAGAGCTTGTGCAGCGGAACCCAGAACTCCCGGTCCGCATCTCCGGAAAGCGCATCCTGCGGGCCGAACCCCCCGGCCCGACCCGGCATACGGACCGCGAGAAACGGAGCGAAGCGGGTCGGTACGACGCGAAAGCTGTAGGGACGCGACGGATCGAGGCCGGTGAAGGAACGCCGGGGAGCGTCGTAGAATGGCTCGAGATCTCCGAGCCTTGTTATTCCAGTGCGCGAGAAGCAGAGTTGCGCATGCTTGCCGCTGACCGAATCAGGCGCGTTGCGGTAGTGCAACGCGAACGTCACGATGGCGACCGGCAGGCCGTTCGTCGCCGCGTGGAGTGCCTCCAGTGTGGCGGCGCGGCTGGCGTAGATGTAGTTTTCGACCGTCTCGATCTCTTCGATCCTCGGAAAGCCGCCCAGCGGGCGTCCGGCAGGATCTGACACCACCGTCGGCGCAGCAAGCGCATGATAGAGCAGGCTTTCGTCAGGCCGGCCGGGCTCGATCCCCCGGTTTCCCGCAAGCGCGAAATCGCCGAAGCCTGGATAGGTACGATCGACCGCGACCGGCTTGGCAAGTTCGCGGGCGAGATCGGGGGCAGTGATGTCCAGCGCCCCGCCGGTCACAGCAAGCATCATGCTTTGCCATCCCAGCGGCGCCAATCGCCGGCAAAGCGCCTCCAGCTGAACAATCAGCGATGGCTCGGGCTGAGCCCCGGCCCGGCCGGCGCCCCCTATCAGCAAGGCACCAAGGCTTGCAGACATCAGCCGAATGAAATCTCGCCGCGTTTCCATCGACAGGCCCTCATCGGTGGACAATCTACCAATGCAAGACGTCATGCAGGCCGGTGAGGATTGATTGCACTGCGAGCGCAGCCAGGATCAGCCCCATGATGCGGCTGACGACACTGGCTCCCGTCCGTCCGAGCAATCGCTGCACGAGCTCCGCACCCACCAGGCAGGCATAAGTAAACGCGAGCACCAGCAGCAGAAGCACTGCCGTTTCGGCTTGCTGCCAAACGGTATAGACGTTATTGTCGGTCAATAATACCACTGCCATGATCGAAGCGGGTCCGGCGATAAATGGCATAGCCAGCGGGAAAACCGCGACATTGCCGCGAAGGGGAGCGTCGGTGTCAGAGCTAGTTTCCGTCTCTGCCAGCACCATCCGCAACGCGATAACAAGCAACACGAGGCCGCCCGCGATGCGGAACGAGGCGAGATCGATGCCGAGCGCTTCGAGTACGATCTGACCGATCGCAATAAACACCAGCAGAATCACAGCCGAGATGATGATTGCTTGGGCGGCGATACGCCGTCGCGCCGCCGCGCTCTCGCGGCCGGCTACGGCGAGGAACAACGGGACGACTCCGATCGGGTTGACGACGACAAACAGCGTGACGAGGTCATGGAACAGCTTTTCGAACATCGCAGCCGTTCCTACCCGATTTTGATCCAGGTCGGCTCGTGCTTTGTTCTGGAAAAGATGACGCGGTTGCGATCCGGGGATGACGCCCTAACCACAACTTTTGGGTCGATTGCGATCGAAATGCTTGGCGTGGGTACATCGAGAGAGGTTTCGTCATATGATGCCCCGCGAAGCGGAGCCGGTGTCACGTTAGAGGACCAATTTCAGACGGCGATAATCCCGGGGAGCCATGATGCAACTGCACCCGCACCTACGAGAAGTCCTCAAAGTGATAGCCGAGGCCGGGCTTCGGCCGATCGAGGAGATGACACCCGCCGAGGCGCGCGAGCAAATGGAGGCGACCGCACGCGCCCGCAACGCCGGGCCGCTTCGGATCGTCAGGATCAAGGAACGCCTCGTCCCCGGCCCCCGGCGGGGCGATCCGTCTGCGGCTCTATTGGCCGCTTCGATCGATGGTGCCGATGCCAGCCATCGTCTATTTTCATGGCGGCGGCCGCGTCATCGGGAATCTCGCTACGCACGATTTCGTCGGCCGCAACCCGTGCGGCGGACCGGAGTAATCGTTGGTTCGGGCGACTGCCGCATTGGCCCGGATCGCAAAGTTCCGGCCGCGGTGGATGACAGCTTTGCCGCCCTCGAATGGGATCATGCGAATGCCACGAGCCTCGGCGCCAATCCGGACCAGATCGGCGTTCGTGGCGACAGCGCCGGCAGCAACCTCGCGTCCCTCGCAGCACTACTCGCCCGCGATGCCGCTTTCGAAGATTCGCAGCGATCTCCCCGGCGGGCTCAATGCTGAAGAGGGCGAGGCCGATCCATCTCGGCCGTCGCTTGGTCCGCAATTGGCAC
>CAVSZA010000069.1:0-118283 GCA_963732095.1 uncultured Alphaproteobacteria bacterium | reverse complement strand
CCGCGTAAAAGGCGACGTAGCCGAGATCGAGCAGTCCGGCGAGCCCGACGACGACGTTGAGACCCCAGCCGAGCATCACATAGATCATCACGTGGTGCCGAGGTCGATCAGATAGCGCGACGAGAACGGGAGGAACGGCAGAGCGATGGCCAACCCGATCCCGAGAAAAGTGATCGGCAGCACCTGGCGATTCCCCCAGGCGGCGAGGGACGTGAGCACCCTTGCCCTGCCCGTTGGCCGGGAACGATAGATGTGCTGAAGCACGCGCAACGCGAGTTGGCCAGCAAATACCGTCGCGCCGGCAATTGCGACCCAATCGAAATGGGTGCGGATGCCGAGCGCGCCGCCGCCGATGTCATAGGTTTGCATGCCTACCAGCGGCAGAGCGAGAAGGACGGCAACCAATGCTGCGAGACCGGCATCCTTGAGGAGTGGGACCCAGAAGACCGGCGGCTTGGCTGCGTTGTGGACGGCGAGCCCGGAGGCAGCCGTCATCAAACCTTCTCCGCCTCGGCCCGGCCGAGCAGGCCGGTCGGACAAAAAACCAGCACCAGGATGAGCACAACGAAGACCGAGACATCCTTGTATTCGACAGAGAAGTACCCGGACGAGAAGGCCTCGATCAGTCCGATCAGAATGCCGCCAAGCATCGCTCCCGGCAATGACCCGATGCCGCCGAGGACGGCGGCGGTAAACGCCTTCACGCCGGCGAGAAAGCCGATGAAGAAATCGACGACACCGTAATAGAGGGTGACCATCAGCCCGGCGACCGCAGCGAGCGCCGCCCCCATGACAAAGGTCAATGAGATCACCCGATCGACATCGACCCCGAGCAATGCCGCCATCCGCATGTCCTGCTCGCAGGCGCGCTGCGCGCGGCCAAGCGGGGTCGTCGCGATCAGGGTCGTAAAGCCGATCATCAGCGCCAAGGTCAGCAGTATGATGAAGACCTGCAAGTAGCTGAGGCGAACGGCAAAGCCGCCGCTTTCGAAAACCGTGAACCCGCCCTCGATGAGCGGCGGCATCGGCTTGACCCGCGCGCCCTGGAAGATCTGCACGTAATTCTGCAGAAAGATCGACATGCCGATCGCCGAGATCAGCGGCGCCAGGCGGAACGAGCCGCGCAAGGGCCGGTAGGCAATCCGCTCGACCGCCCAGCCATAAATCGACGTGAAGAACATCGTCGTAACCAGGACTATCGCCAAAGCGAGCGGAACATAAGTGACGCCGGCCAAGCCCAGGAACAGAAAAGCAATGATCGAGATAAAGGCGCCGATCATGTAGATCTCGCCATGGGCGAAATTGATCATGCCGATGATGCCGTACACCATCGTATAGCCGATCGCGATCAGCCCATAGATCGACCCCAAGGTCAGACCGTTGATCAGCTGTTGCAGAAAATATGCCATCCCTGACCGATGACGTTGGCCGGCCTCGCCCACACCGGCGCAAACCTTATGCGCAAGCCGGTTGGAACCGCAAGCTAGCCCCGCCGAACGATCGCGAGGCGGGAGCCCTCATTGACGCTAGCGTGGCGGCAGCAGTGAAATGCCGTATTTCGCGTAAATCATCTCGACCGTGCCATCGGCACGAAGCCGATCGAGTGCCGCGTCGATCGCCGCGAGGAGCTGCTCGTCCGGCTTGCGAATCCCGACCGCCGCATTCCAGACGAGGTCGCGCTCTGCCTCGTCCGGTGGCAGGATCGCGAATCCCTCCGAAGGATGGGTCAGATTGTAATAGCCGGCGGAAAGCGGGGTCACCGCGGCGGCATCGATCTCCCCCGCTGCGAGGGCCGCGAGCATGTCCTCTTCGAAACCAAAGGTGGAGGTTCGCACGTGCCGTTGGTTGAGCGACATGGCTGCGACAGAACCGACCTGCACGCCAACTTTGGTGTGGTCGTTCAGGCTGGCAAAGGCGGTGATGGCACTGCCGCGCCGCACGGCCAACCCCACGCCGCTACGATAATAGGGTTTGGAGATCAACAGCCCGGTATCGGCCTGCGCCTCCGGGTCGGCGATGGCATCGAGGATGATATCGCAATCCGCCCGGAAGGCCTGGGAGGGGACGACGATCCACTCTGTCAGCAACGAGACGCCGAGTTCTTCGGCAAGCAATTCGCCGAGCTCGATCTGAAAACCCGGCGGGTTCCCTGTCTTGCTGGCATAGGGCAGGGAATTGGGATGAGCACAAAGATGGAGTGCGCCGGTGGCTCGGATCATGTCAAGCGACCGCGCCGGGGCGGCCTCGACATGCCAGATGGAGCAAACGGCGACCAGGCTGAGGATGCGGAGCGTGTGGCTCATCCCTGGCCCTCGGGTTTAAGCTCCCGGATGTATTTGACGATCGCGTCGATATCGGCTTCGCTGAGCATCTGACCAAAGGCCGGCATCGCGCCCTCCTTGCCGTTCTTGATGCGGTCGCGGAGGAACTCGTCGGTTCGTTGCGTATTCATCAGCTGCGGACCTTTTCCCGCGGAGCGCCCCCCATCGCCGTGGCAGAAACTGCAAGTCGAGGCGAACAAGGCCTGTACATCGATGGTGGGCTGCCCGGACGGGCTGGTACCGGGCTGCGTCATTGCCGGCATGGCGCTCAGCGCGATGCTAAGTCCGGCAACCCACGGCCACGTCTGAAACGCGAGCGTCGGCAGGCTCCTCGTCTATTTCAGGGTGTAGACGACGAGCACGCCTTCATCCCGCGGCATGCTCTTGTAGGGCTCGCCGAAAGTCGGGGCGTAGTCGTCACTAGCCATGCCGCCGAACCCCGCCACGACAGCGACGTACTGCTTGCCACCCGCAGCGTAGCTGATGATGCCGCCCTGATGGCCGAGGCCGTCGCCGTGGCTCCACAGCTCGGCACCGGTCGTCGCGTTATAGGCGTGCACCGTGCCGCGCGAATCGGGGACGAACACCAGATTGCCAGCGGTCGACATGATGCTGGCAAGCGGCGGCTCGGGAAACCGCACCTCCCATTTCTTGGCGCCGGTGATCGGGTCGCGCGCATCGAGGTGGCCGTAGATCTCGCCTCCCGGCGGCGGCGCGATCTTGAAGGTGGCGCCGAGGTTCAGCTGCGCCTGCGGTTCGGTGATCGGGGTCGTCTTCACCACTTCGAGTGTCATGCACCATTCCTGCCCCAGCTTGTAGTACATGCCCGTCGCCGGATTGTAGGAGCCGGAGTTCCAGCTGACCCCGCCCGAAATGTGGGGGCAAAGGGGCTCGGCGACCTTGCCCGCCTGAAAGTCGCGCCGGCCGATAAGCTCTCCGGTCTTCGGATCAATCGTCTTCACGAAATTGATGTTCTTGACGAGCGGCCATACGTTCTGGACCTTCGCGTCGGCGCGGTCGTAAACAAAGATGAAGCCGCTCTTGTTCGGGTGAACAACGTAATGCTTGCCGTCGCGGTCCAGCATTACGAATTCGCCGACGGCGCTGTCGAAATCCCACGTATCGTGCGGCAATTCCTGGTGGTAAAATTTGAGCTGGCCCGTATCGATATCGAGCCCGATGACCGACGTCGTGTAGAGATTGTCACCCGGCCGGGCGCCGCTCGTCTTGTAATCCGGACCGGACCAGTCGTAGAGCGGCGCGGGATTGGCAGTGCCCCACCAGACCGTGTTGCTGGCGGTGTCGAAAGTGCCGGGCATCCAGCCGCCCCCGCCGCCCGTCCGCCAGGACTCGTCGCCCCAGGTCTTCAGCGCCTCATCCGTGCCGCCGACAGTCAGAAACTCCCATTTCTTCTGGCCGGTTGCGGCGTCGACGCCGAAGATCGGGCCGCGATAGGGCCACTCCCCGCCCTGAGCGCCGATCACGACTACTCCCTTTGCATAAAGCGGGGCGCCGGTGAACCCGACGGTGAGCTTCTGCGAGTTGATTAGCTTGGTGTCCCACAGCGGCTTGCCTGTCTTCATATCGAGCGCTATCAGCCGCCCGTCGACTGTGCCGACAAACACCTTGCCCTCACCGATCGCCGCGCCGCGATTGTAGGGCGAATGGGTCTGCCGGGCGACCAGCGCTTCGTCGAGTTCGGGAATGTACGACCAGATTACCTTCCCGGTGGCACCGTCGAGAGCAAAGGTTCGGCTATGCGAGCCGGTGTAGTAGAGCACGCCGTCGACGGCGAGCGGCATCGATTGCAGCCCGCGGGTGGAGCGGCCCGGGACGTGGATCCACGCGACCTCCAGATCACGCACATTGCCGGTGTTGATCTGATCGAGCGGGCTGTAATGATAGGATTTGTAAGAACCGTGATAGGTCAGCCAATCATTTGCGCTACCCGCATCGATCAGCGCCGTATCGACGGGCTGCGCGATCGCCGTCGGCCCGCCGACCGTCGTGCCGATCGCCAGGACGATCCCGGCGACCCATGCGGTTTTTCCGGACATCGTTTCCTCCCCAATAAGAACCGCTCGTCTCCTGATAGGGCAAGCTGCTTGGTAATCCGATCACGAGCGCGGGTCCGTTTCAATAACCATTTTCACTGCCGCTAAACAAGCCGGCGGGACGGAGATGCTTAACCCGGTTCGAGGCTTTATAGTGTGGCACCCGACCCCGACCTGCGAGATTTTCGATGACCACCGCCCCAGTCTTCGCCCAATCGACCCCCGCTCCCGCGGACAGCTATTTCGATTGGGCCGATCCGCTGCGGCTGGTTGAGGCGCTCAGCGAGGAGGAGCGGATGGTTCGCGACAGCGCCCATGACTATTGCCAGGAGAAGCTCTTTCCGCGGGTGCTCGAAGCCAACCGGCACGAGCGCTTCGACCGCGAGATCATGATCGAGATGGGGGCGCTCGGATTTCTCGGATCGACGATCGAGGGTTACGGCTGCGCCGGGGTGAATTACGTCTCTTACGGGCTGATCGCGCGCGAAGTCGAGCGCGTCGACAGCGGGTATCGCTCGGCGATGAGCGTGCAGTCGAGCCTCGTCATGCATCCGATACATCAGTTTGGCACCGAGGCGCAGCGGCAGAAATATCTCCCAAAGCTCGCGTCGGGCGAGTGGGTCGGCTGCTTCGGTCTGACCGAGCCCGACCACGGGTCCGACCCCGCCGGGATGACCACCCGCGCGGTTGCGACGGCCGGCGGCTACCGGCTGCGTGGCGCCAAGATGTGGATCACCAATTCACCGATCGCCGATGTCTTTGTCGTGTGGGCCAAAACGGAGGACGATGTCATACGAGGCTTTATCCTCGAACAGGGCATGAAGGGGCTCAGCGCCCCAAAAATCGCAGGCAAGTTCAGCCTCCGCGCGTCCACGACCGGCGAAATCGTCATGGACGACGTGTTCGTCCCAGAGGAGAACCTGCTACCGGCCGTCCAGGGGCTGCGCGGCCCGTTCTCTTGTCTCAACAGCGCCCGCTACGGGATCGCCTGGGGCTCCCTCGGCGCCGCCGAGTTCTGCTGGCATGCGGCGCGCAACTATACGCTCGACCGCCGACAGTTCGGGCGCCCTCTCGCCGCCAACCAGCTGATCCAAAAAAAGCTCGTCGACATGCAGACCGAAATAACTCTCGGCCTCCACGCTTGCCTGCGGCTCGGCCGGCTCAAAGACGACGGGCGCGACACGCCCGAGATGGTCTCGATCCTCAAGCGCAACAATTGCGGCAAGGCGCTCGACATCGCCCGCACCGCCCGCGACATGCACGGCGGCAACGGCATCGCGGACGAGTACCACGTGATCCGCCACGTGATGAACCTGGAGGCGGTCAACACCTATGAAGGCACCCATGACATCCATGCCCTGATATTGGGGCGTGCGCAGACCGGGATTGCCGCCTTCGCGGGCTAGCCCCCTCCTCCGGCAAGGGAACAAGCCATGTCTGTCACGATCTACCACAACCCGCGTTGCAACACCTCGCGCAAGACGTTGGCGTTGCTGCGTGAAAAGGGCGTCGAGCCCGAAATTGTCGAATACCTGAAGACGCCGTATACGGTGTCTCAGCTGAAGCAACTTCTCGGTCAGCTGAAGATGCCGGCGAGTGCGCTTGTCCGCAGAAAGGAGGCCGCGTCCGTCGGCATCGATCCGAACAGCTTGCCGGAAGAGGAGCTGATAGCGGCGATGGTCAAGAACCCGATACTCGTGGAGCGGCCGATCGTCGTCTCCAGCGGCAAGGCTGCATTAGGGCGGCCGCCCGAGGCCGTGCTTTCGGTGCTCTAGCCCCGGTTTCACGGCCGCGGCGTTTTCGCCGTGTACTCGGCGGCGCAGAACGTGCCGCCCTGGTAATGCTCGGCGATCGGGTCCGCCGGTTGGCCCGCCTCGGCGGCGAGCACCGCCTCGGCATAGGGCTCGAAATCGTCCTGGGGCCGGTAGCCGAGCCGCGCGGCGTTCGAATTGTCGTACCAGGAACGCCGGTTGTTCGAGACGCCATAGACGATCTCGTAGCGGATATCGGGATGCTCGAGCCCGATGCGCACCAGTTGAGTATAGTCGCGCGGGCTGATCCAGATCGACAGCCGGCGCTTGTCGATCGGCTTCTCGCCGAAATTCCCGATCCGCGTGCAGAGCACGCCGACTCCATGCTTGTCGGAATAGAGGCTGGCGAGTGCCTCGCCGAAGGCCTTGCTCACGCCATAGCGGCTGTCGGGCCGCGGCACGACGCGGTGATCGATCTTCTGCTCGCGCGGATAGAAGCCAACCGCATGGTTGCTGGTGGCGAAGACGATGCGTTGCACGCCGGCGCGGTGTGCAGCCTCGAAGACATTATAAAAGCCGATGATGTTGCCCTCGAGGATCACCGGCCACTCGTTCTCGCCCGAGATGCCGCCCAGATGAACGATGCCATCGACACCGGCAACCATCCGCTCGACAGCCGCCATGTCGGAGAGTTCGGTGCGATCCACTTCCTCCCCGTCGCCGGCCGGCGCCAACGCGATCCGATCGGAAAGCCGCAAGACCGGGTAGACGCCTCGCAAGGTCTCGCGCAGCGAGCGGCCAATGCCGCCGCCTGCCCCGGTAATCAGGACGCGTCTCATCGGTCTCCTCCTCTGCTTTCACTCGCGGCTTCACCAAAGCCCCCTAACCGACAAACGTCTCGGGAAAATCCGCCTGCTTGTTCATCCTTTTGCAATGCAAGTGCTTCAAGGTCAGGCAATCAGCAGAGTGTTTCGAGTTTGCCGCGACATAGCAAGTGGAGAGCGGGAAGCAATTGCCCTCTCAGTCGGATGTGAAGCGATTTTGGCGCAGCGCCGCCAACGCAAGGCCGCAACATAGCCTCGATTTTTTTGTTTACTGCACTCTTTTAACGTGTGCCGGGCTAGGTCGGGCCCAAGCGGCTCCACCGTGGACACGGCATTCGAGGAATTTCGATGGGCGTCTGGTTTATCAATATAGTTAACTACCCGGCTGGCCGGCGACATCTACATTGCCAATCTGATGCCTGGGTGTTATAGCCGGCTGCGAAGGAATGATCGACGATCATAGTTTTGGCGGTAAGCATTTGCCTCGGGAAATATTCATCCGGCTTGGGAACGCGGGGCGGGGGCAAGAAGTGCATCGCGTCTTTTTCGGAGCTTTGTTGGCCGCAGCCGTGCTTTCGACGGCAGGATGCGGCGGCGCACCCGAGCTGCCGCCGGCGCCGCCGGCTTCCTCGTTGCCGTCGGCCGAGTATCGCATCGGTCCCGGGGACAGTTTGAATATCTTCGTCTGGCGCAATCCTGAGCTGACGGTCACGGTGCCGGTGCGGCCGGACGGCCGCGTTTCGATACCACTCGTCGAGGATGTCGTCGCGATCGGCAAGACACCGACTTCCCTCGCCCGCGAATACGAGCAGCGGCTCGGCAAATACATCCGGGAGCCGCTCGTCACAGTCATCGTATCGGGCTTCGTCGGTCCGATCCCCGACCAGGTACGCATCATCGGCGAGGCATCGCAACCGCGCTCGCTTCCCTATCGCGCGGATATGACGGTGCTCGACGCGATAATCGCGGTCGGCGGGCTTACCAGATATGCCGCAGGGAACGACAGCCTCATCATCCGCACCGTCAATGGGGTGCAGACCACTTACGCGGTGCACCTCAGGGACTTGATCCGGGATGGTGACATAACGAGCAACGTCGCGCTTCAGCCAGGCGACATTCTGATTATTCCGCAACGCCTGTTTTAACCTATGCCGTCTTTTGGCCGGAGCGGCCTGTCGTCGCCGGGGGGAATACAGCACGATCGTCCGGAACGGATGATTGATCTCGTTCCACAGGGTTGGAGCCGTTCATGAGGTTTCTACCGCCACAAGCCATACCGCTCCTGCATGCAGTGTGGCGCCATAAATGGCTGGGCGTCGCGACGGCGTGGCTCGTCTGCACCGCCGGATGGATTGGGGTGGCGCTCGTGCCGACGAAATACGAATCGTCGGCGCGGGTCTATCTCAATGCCGATCCATTGCTGACGCCGCTGCTGAAGGGCCTGGCTGCGGACACCGATCCGACCCGCCAGCTCGATTTTATGCAGCGGACATTGCTGAGCCGGCCCAACCTGGAGCAGCTTGTCCGGCTGACCGATCTGGACATCGGAGTTACCAACGCCGAGCAAAAAGAGGCACTGTACAAGCGGTTGGCGAGCGATGTCTCTGTCGCACCGGTAACGCTGAATCTGCTGACCCTGTCTTATCGCGACCAGGATCCCAATACGGCAAAGAACGTCGTTCAAGCGCTGCTGACGATCTTCGCCGAGAAGACGGCGGGAAGCAGCCGAGCCGACATGGACAACGCACAGCGTTTCCTGGACACCGAAATCAATTCGTATCGAGACCAGTTGAGGGCCGCCGAGAAACGGCGATCCGACTTGGCGCAGAAATACCCGGACATCGTCTCCAACCGGGTCCCGGACTCGGGAGCGGACGGAGACGGTAGCCTCAGCCGGCTCGACCAAGCGCGCGCCGCGGTTAACCGCCTAAAACTCGAACTCGCAGACACCCTGACCAAGCGGGACGCGCTGCAGAAGGAACTGGCTGCGGTCCCGCCGACACTTAGCGTCGAACGCGGACCGCAAATCGTCGTCAATGGCCGACTGGGGCCGATCGACGAGCGCCTTCAGGAGGTCCGCCGTAACCTCGATAATCTGCTGCTGAAGTACACCGAGGACCATCCGGATGTGAAAGCCGCGAGAAAGCAGATCGCGCAGATTGAGGCCGAGGGAGCGAAGTCATCCGGCGGGGCAGGAAAATCTGGCGGCGGCACGACCAAGGGAGAGATTGCCAACTCGGTCTATGAACAGATCAAAGTCAGGCTGGTCGACACCGAGGCGGCGCTGGCCGCCGTGCAGCGGCGCCTCGACGAGGCTCAATCCGACGAGGAGCGAATCCAAAAAGTCGCCGCTTCGGCACCGGGCGTACTGGTACAAGCACAAGATCTCGACCGCGACTATTCGATCCTGAAGCGAAACTATCAGGAACTGGTAGCGCGCCGCGAAGCCACTGCGATCGCCAACGCCGCCGATACAAAGACCGAGAAAATCCAGTTCCGCATCGTCGATCCCCCCCAGGTGCCGATCCTTCCGGCCGCGCCCAACCGGCCAATGCTGGTTTCCATGGTGCTGCTTTTCGGGATCGGCGGCGGCTTGGCCGTGCCTTTGGCATTGACCCAGATCGACCGCTCATTCGCGACCATCGGCCAGTTGCGCAACTTGGGGCTGCCGATACTCGGAAGCGTATCTCGGCTGTCGCTCGGGGCGGCGCGGCGGCGCGCCGTCATCCAATTGGCAGGGGTATGCGTGAGCGGGTTCCTTCTGATCGCGGTATATGGAACCTTGATCGCTTTGAGCATGGGGCTCCATACGATGAGCATCTCTTAAATGGCGGAAACGGTTGGACTGATCGAAAGGGCGGCAGCACTCCTGCGCCAGCAGGAAGCCGTCGCGCCCGCCGCGCCCATCGCGCCTCGCAAGGCCGCCGGCGGACCGGCTTTAACGCCCGCCGGTCCGGAGCTGGTGCTCGATCGCGGCAGGCTTGCCGGTTTCGGGATTGCCATCCCGTCCGCTGCCCGTTCACGGACAGTGGAGGAATTCCGCCTCGTCAAGCGAAACCTGGTTGGCGCGTGGTCGCAGAAAGATTTGACGGCTGACCGCCGCGCAAGTCGGCTGATCATGGTGACGAGCGCACGGCCGGGCGAGGGCAAGACGTTCACCGCGCTCAACCTGGCTCTGGCATTCGCATCCGAACGCAGCGTCAAGGCGTTGCTCGTCGATGTTGACACGCAGCATTCCACCACGCCAAAGATCCTCGGGATCAACGGACAAAAGGGCATTGTCGACGTGCTCGCGGGAAACCTCGAACTCCCGGAAGTGCTAATCCAGACGAATATTCCCAATCTGATGATCCTGCCGGCGGGGCGGGGCGGGCCGCACGTGCCCGAACTGCTGTCGAGCCCGGAAATGGCCGCCCTTTTGGACGAGATGACCCAGCGGCTCCCCGATCACTACCTCATTATCGATACGCCGCCCTGCATGGCGAGCAGCGACGCTGCGGCTTTGGCGCCGTTGGTCGGCCAAATCGTTTTCGTCGTGGAAGCGAACAACACCCAGCAAGGAGAGATCGAAGCCGCACTCAGCACGCTCAGCACCTGTCCCCGGATCAGCCTTCTGCTGAACAAGAGTGATAGCCTGGCCACCGAGCATTTTGGCTCCTACGGGTACAATTACCACTCCGCCGATAGCGGGAGCGATGAGCCGCGCTCGGCCGAAATCGCGTAGGGGCCTTGCGGTAGGCGCATTTTGGCAGCGGCATTTTGCTCTGTGGCTGCTGCTGCTCCCCGGCACCACAGCAGCGATCTCTGCGGCAGCGCAGACGAGCGAAGGCGGAGCAGCAAGCTCGTCGGGCGCGGGCCCCGAGGCCGGCCCGGCCGTTACCGGCGGCGGAGCTGTAACGACGCCAGCGCTGCCCGGCGCGGTATCCGATATCTTGCCGCCTGCGCCGATCGGTGGGTTCGGCTTTCCGAGCCCGGCGGCGCCGCCGGGCTCGGTCAATAACCAAATCCCGACCCTGACCTCGCCTCCGACTCTCCAGCTGCTGCCTTACGGTGGGGTCGTGCCGCTGCAGGCCTATGATCCAAACGCGCCGGCGTTCTTGCTCCGGCCCAGTCTATCTCTCGGCGAGACTTTTACCGACAATGTCAACTTTGTTCATTCCCCCCGGCAATTCGCCGCCATCACACAGCTCGGGGGGGGCCTGTCGGCCTCGGTGGATACCCCGCGGCTGCAAGCCGTTGCGACTGGTCAGGCCAGCGAATACTTTTACCTGCCGAGCTCGAACTTAACTCCGAACCAGCCCAGCGGCAGCCTGTACGCCAACGGCCATGGAACAATTTATCCGGACCTGTTTTATGTCGATGCCCAGAGTTCCTTAACCCCGTCGACCACCCTGCCCGGCTTTGGATTTCAGAATGTGTCGACATTGCCGAGGAACCAGCAAACTCTGCAATTCACCAACAATATCTCCCCATATCTAATAAAGTCGTTCGGTCCGTGGGCCGACACCGAGCTGCGTTACACTTTCAGCACGTCGAATTATGGCGGCAACACCTTCGTCACGACCTCGCCGTCGACACCCGGTCTGAACAACCTCGCCTCTACGACGCTGAACGAAGGGACCTTCATCGCCGTCACCGGCGAGAATTTTCAAAATCTGGTGGCACGATTTACCGCGGACACCGCCGAACTCAATGGCTCACCCGTGAACCAAAGCACGCAGGTCAGCGCCTACAACGATGTCCAATACAACTTTACGCCGACGATCGCCGCGCTCGGACGGGCCGGCTATCAGAACCTGCGCTATCCTGGTTCGCCGGCGGCGACATTCGCAGGGGCCACCTGGCTTGCCGGCGGACGAATCGGGACGGTGGGACCGGATCAACCGGCCTATGTCGCGTTGCAATACGGCAGACAGCAGGGGGTGTATGGGTTTACCGGCTCCACCCAGGTCAACATCACGCCGACCTTGGTCTTTTCAGCAAACGCGGTCCAGGGGATATCCTCGCAAGGGCAATTCTTCGCATCTAACCTCGCGACCTCGACCCTCAGCCCAGCCGGCGGCATCGTCAATCAATCGACCGGTCTGCCAATCGCTTTATCCAGCCCGGGTTTGGGGATTTCGAACAACGTCTACCGCCAGCACATTTACACCGCCGGGTTAACCGACGCGATACCGCCCAACTCCTATTCGCTTTACGGATCCTACTCGGAGCAGCAGTCGCTCTCGACCGGCGCCGGCGTTCCCACCAAGAGCCTCGGCCTAAATTTCGGATACTCGCGAGATATTAGGCCGGATGCGAGCGGGTATGCTTCAATCGGATTTGTCAACTCGGTCAATTCTCCGACCGTGGTGCCCGGAACGACGACCGTCAATTTCAGCCAAACGACCAGTTTCAACAGCATTACCGCCACCGCCGGCATCAACCTTCTTCTGGCGCCCACCCTGACGGGTTCGATCATTTACAATTTCTGGTATTCAACCAACGGGACCGTTCTTGCCGGCGGCCGCAACGGCGACGTATTCGCCAACCAATTGCAGTTTCTGTTGAGCAAGACGTTTTAACGACCATGTTCACAAAATTTTACGGCCTTACGATACCGCCGTTCCAGCTCACTCCCGATGCGCGGTTCTTTTTCGAAAGCACGGTGCACCGGCAGGCGATGGCCTATCTGGTGTATGGTCTGCACCACGCGGAAGGCTTCATCATCATCACCGGTGAAGTCGGCGCCGGCAAGACGATCCTGGTCGACAACCTGCTGTCGACGATTGACCAGAGCAATTTCGTCGTGGCCAAGATCGTCACCACCCAGCTGGCCGGAGACGACCTGCTGCATTTGGTTGCGGGCGGCTTCGGCATCGCCAAAGAGGGACTGGCCAAGGGGCCGCTGCTGCAGCGCATCAACGACTTCGTCCTGGCGCAGCAGCGCAACGGCAGGCGCGTATTGCTGATCGTCGATGAGGCGCAGAACCTGTCCTTCGAGGCCCTCGAGGAGCTTCGTATGCTGTCCAACATCGTGATCGACAGGACCATGGCGTTGCAGAGTTTTTTGCTGGGGCAGCCGCAGTTCCGCGCCATTCTCGGCAGCCCACGGTTGGAGCAATTGCGCCAACGAGTGACCGCAGCCTACCATTTGGGGCCATTGAGCGAAGCCGAGACCAAGGCGTATGTCGAGCACCGCCTGCGCCGGGCGGATTGGAAGGGAGATCCGGAATTCACCGAAGATTGCTTTCCGCTGATTTACCGGCACACCGGAGGCGTACCTCGGCAGATCAACACTTTGTGTTCGAGGTTGCTGCTCTTCGGCTTCCTGGAGCAGCTTCATACGCTTCAGGGCAATGCAGTCGACAAGGTGGCCAAAGACCTGCGCGAGGAAATCGCCGTCGTTACGACCGAGCCGATCGGCGGTTTGACGGCCGGCGAGCCCAACGGTAAATCGGAGGCGGTCTCGCAAATAACCGAACGCCTCAGCGTGCTCGAAGAACAAGTCGGCCGGCATGGCCGGGTCATCAAGCGCGCGATTGAAATCGCAGCCGGCTATTTCCAGAGCGAGCGGTCGTGACGCAGCCGACCGAAGCGCTTCGGCAGCTGCCCGGCGAATGGCTGGAGGAGGCTCCGGCCGCCTGGCCGGTCGAAGAAGCCTCCCGCAAGCGGATGCGCTGCGGTTTCGCCAACGCAATGACGATCGACGTCGAGGATTATTTTCAGGTCGAAGCCTTCGCCTCGACGATTGACCGGAGCGATTGGGAAAGTCTGCCGCGCCGAGTAGAACGGAACACCGAGCGCCTGCTCCAGATCTTGACCGAGAGCGGGGTCGAAGCGACCTTCTTTATCTTGGGATGGGTGGCTGCGCGGCATCCGCAGCTGGTGCGGCGCGTGGTTGCGGAAGGGCACGAGCTGGCGAGCCATGGCTTCGGCCATCTACGGGTAGATCGCCAGTCGCCAGAAGAATTTCGTGACGATGTGCGCCGCGCCAAGCGGGTTATCGAGGACCTTGGCGGCGCGCCAGTCCGCGGTTATCGCGCTCCGACCTTCTCGATCGGCGGCGGCAGCAAATGGGCGCACACGATCCTGGGGGAAGAGGGCTACTCCTACAGTTCCAGCGTGTACCCGGTGACGCACGATCTCTACGGGACGCCCGAGGCGCCGCGAACGCCTTTTTCCCCGGTGCCCGGCATGCTGGAGATTCCGCTCACCTCGGTTAGGATGCTGGGGGTCGACATGCCAGCCTCGGGCGGCGGCTATTTCCGCCTGCTGCCCTATCCTTTGACCAGAGGCCTATTGCACTATGCGAGGCGAGTGAACCGCTCGCCGGCCGTTTTTTATCTGCATCCTTGGGAGATCGATCCTGAGCAGCCCCGCCAGCAGTCAGCACCGTGGAAATCGCGGTTTCGCCATTACTTGAACCTGGATCGTACCGAACCACGGCTGCGGCGGCTGCTTCGCAATTTCACTTGGACGCGCATGGATCGGCTTTTTCTGAGCGACGAGAGAGGGCCGGTCCCGGTCATCGCGTCTTGGACGGATCGCAGGCAAGCCTCGCCGTAAGATCGTTCCGATCCGGCGATGAGCAGCGCTGGGACGAGTTTGTGCTCGCACATCCGGGCGGAACGTTCTTTCATCTTGCCGGCTGGAGGCGGGTTCTCGAGCGGGCCTTCCACCACCCGACTCATTACCTGATTGCCGAGCGCGGCGGGATAATTACCGGTCTCTTGCCGCTCACCCATGTAAAGTCCCTGCTGTTCGGCTCGTCTCTGATATCGAATGCCTTCGCAGTACGCGGCGGCCCGATCGCCACCGATGACGATAGCCTGCGCGCGCTCGAAGGCGAGGCTGTCCGGCTCATGGAGGTACATGCCGTCCCAGTGCTCGAACTGCGCGATTTCTCGGCCAGCCGGGTCGATTGGTCGAGCAAACCGGGGCTTTACGCTACATTCCGGCGCGAGCTCGATCCGACCGTCGAGCGCAATCTGAAAGCGATACCGCGCAAGCAGCGGGCGATGGTGCGCAAGGGTATGCGCCACGAGTTGCGCTCGGAGATCGACGACGGCATCGACCGCCTGTATCGCATTTACGCCGAAAGCGTTCGCAATCTCGGCACGCCGGTCTTCGCCAAATCCTATTTTCGCATTCTTAAGGATGAATTTCCGACCTCATCCGATATCGTTACAATATCATCCGGCGGCAAAGCAGTCGCATCCGTGCTGAATTTCTATTTTCGCAACGAGGTTCTCCCGTTCTACGGAGGCGGCATAGCCATTGCGCGGCAGCTCGCCGCCAATGATTTTATGTATTGGGAAGTGATGCGCAGAGCGTGTGAACGGGGCTATCGCATCTTCGATTTCGGCCGCAGCAAAGTCGGCACAGGGTCCTACGCGTTCAAATGCAACTGGGGGTTTCAGCCCAGCCCACTGGTCTATCAATTCCGCTTGGCGCGCGGGCGCTCGATACCGGATCTAAACCCCCTCAACCCGAAACTCGCTGTCTTTATCGCGGCTTGGAAACGCTTGCCGTTAATGGTGGCCACCCGACTTGGCCCGTTGATCGTCAGGGGAATCGGCTGATATGCAGGGTTTGTCTTGTTATTGAGGCGCTCCCCCGCGGGAAGCAAGCCGGCGAGAACAGTGCGCAACGTGAGTGGGCTTCGTTCGGCTCTGAATAGGCAACCAGTCACCGCATTACTGGTCGCGCCCGGATGGCGAGCGGCGCTGGTCTTTGTCGGCATTGCCGCCCTGGTCTTCGGCATCGTATTCCAGCGAGAGATCAGCGGGGCTGTCCAAGTTTGGATCCAGTCGACCGCTTACAATCACTGCTTTCTGATTATCCCGCTCGTGGGCTTTCTCTTGTGGGAGCGACGCTGGGTGATCGCATCGGTGTCCCCGAGCCCGACCCTGTGGCCGTTGATCGTGATGCCTTTTCTCTCAGGCTTGTGGCTGATCGCCGCTATTCTCGACATCCAGGAAGCCCGCCAGCTTCTGCTGGTCGCGATGTTCGAGGTCGTAGTGCTGGTGGCGCTCGGCCCGCGCGTCTTCCGATTATTGCTGGCGCCGCTGCTTTTTCTGTTTTTCCTCGCGCCCAGCGGAGCTTTTCTCGTTCCTACACTCCAGAAGATCACCGCCCAGATCAGTATCGCCGGACTGGAATTGCTTCACATTCCAGTCTTCTCCGACGGGTTTATGATCGAGATACCGGAGGGCACCTTCGAGATCGCGGAAGCTTGCGCCGGGTTGCGCTTTCTGATCGCCTCGATCGTTTTCGGATGCTTCTTCGCCGTGGTCATGTACCAGAGCGTCGTCAGAAGAGCCCTGTTCATCACCTTGTCGCTTGTCGTGCCGATCGCCGCCAATGGAATGCGGGCGCTTGGAATCATCGTGTTGGCGCATCTCGAGGGCAGCGCGGCGGCGGTCGAAGCCGACCACGTACTCTATGGCTGGTTCTTCTTTACGTTGGTCATCATCTTCCTGATCGCGATCGGGATGACGTTTGCCCAGAAGATCGACCGGCGCATCCCGATGCGTTCGACCGGATGGTCGAAGCCTGCGGCTTGGCGATATGCGATCGCGATCCCGGCAGCACTCCTGCTCGCCGTGGCCGGTCCGGCCTATGGGGCACGGTTGAATGCCCTATATCGGCCTTCTGCGCTTACGGTTGCGCACGCGCCTCTGATTGCGGCGCCCTGGCAAGGCCTATCTGACCTGGCGGTGGGCTGGCGCCCCCTGGTGTACGATGCCGACCGGGAGTTCCTCGACGGGTTCGAGGAGCCGGGTTCCGGCGTGGTCATGCGCTATGTCGCGCTCTATCGGCTGCGAGCCGGCGGCGACGCGCTGACCAAGACCGGAAATCGTTTGGCCGACGATAAGCTATGGCACATCACGGGATACGGCCGCGCCGTAGCCAACTTGGGCGGCAAGGCGACCGCGGTGGCGAGCACGGAGATCGTGAGCGGACACCGCCACCGTTTGGTCTGGTCCTTCTATGTCGTGGACGGCAGGATTGGCGCCCGACTTCTTGAGACAAAACTGTTGCGGGCGCGCGCCGTCCTCCTCGACCGCGAGCCAGTGGGTGCTTTTGTCGCGATTTCCGCGAGCATGGACGACCCGAAGGATCCGGCTGAACGGCAGCTCAATCGTTTCTTGGCGGCAAGCCGGCCCCTGACCGAGTACGTTGCGACGCTCCCGCGGAATTGAGGTGCAGTCGATCACCTCGCCCGGCAAGCGGACGCAAGCGAGCGAGGGAGTTCGCGCGCGCTCAGGCAGCGATCTCTTTGCTGTGGTAGAGCGCGTCCAGTGCCGCGCCGTATGTCTCGCGGATCACATGGCGCTTTATCTTGAGGGTCGGCGTCATCTGGCCATTGGCGACCGTAAAAGCTTGCTTCGCGACCACAAAACGCCTCACCCGCTCGCTCGGCGGCAGGGTCAGGTTCACGCGATTGACGGCGGCGCTGATCGCCTTGGTGAAGCCGGGATCGGCGGCATTCATATCTGCGGGTACTTCCCCGTCTGCATAAGCAGCGACGAATTCCGGGTCAGGGACCACGACGGCGACCAGGTAGGGACGGCGATCGCCAAACACCATCACTTGCGAAATCTCCGGCTCCAGGGTCAGGTAGCCTTCGATGCGCGCCGGGGAGATCATTTCGCCCCCGGAGTTCTTGATGAAGTCGCGCTTGCGGTCGGTGATAAGGAGATAACCGTCTTCGTCAATCGTCCCAACATCGCCAGTATGCAGCCAGCCGGTCTCGAGGGCGTTCGCCGTCCCGTCGGGATCGTTCCAATACCCCTTCATGACGTTGTCGCCGGCGACCAGGATTTCGCCGTCCTCGGCGATGCGCAGCCGGACACCGTCGAGCGGCGGCCCGACGGTGTCGATTTTGATCCGGGCCGGCAAATTGCAGCTGATCACGGGTCCGGCCTCGGTTTGGCCGTAGCCCTGTAGCAAAGTGACCCCGAGCGCCAGAAAAAACCGGCCGATCTCAGGGTTGAGCGGCGCACCGCCCGAGACCATCGCCTTGAGCCGACCGCCAAAGCGCTCGCGAATCTTGGCCCGGATGACGCGGTCGAGAAGCGGATCGCTGAGCCGTTCGCCGAGGCTCGTGCGTTCCGCGAGCAGGCGCTTGCGCCCGATCGCCACCGCCCGGTCGAACATCTTTCGCGAGATGCCGCCTTTGCGGTCGACCCCGAGGCGGATCCGCTGGTGCAACGTCTCGTAGAGCCGCGGGACCGCGGTCATGATCGTCGGCCGCGCTTCGAGCATATTGGCGGCGAGGGTCTCGGCGCCTTCGGCAAAATAAATCTGCGCGCCGATCGAAATCGGGAACATTTCACCGGCGGTGTGCTCGTAGGAATGCGAGAGCGGCAGAAAGCTCAGGAACACTTCGTCGCCGAGCCCGAGCTGCTCGAGTACCCGATACGCGCCGCGGCAGTTCGCGATGATATTGCGATGCGTTTGCATAACTCCTTTGGGAATGCCGCCGGTTCCCGAGGTGTAGATCAGACAGGCGGTATCATCCGGCTCGATCGCGCTGACGAATTCGGCGGTGTCATCCTCTTGCGCGGGGCCGCGAGCCAGCAGCTCGTCCCACGACAAGAGGTCGACCGTACTTGCCTGACCCGCCGCCGGCTCGATCGCAATAACGCTGTGCACTGCGTCGACCTGATTGGCGGCCGCGAGGACCCGTGCCGAGAGGGCGGGCTTCGAAACGAAGACCGCGCGTGCTCCGCTATTCGCGAAGACGTGCCTGTGGTCCTCGACGGTATGGGTCACGTAAGCCGGGACGGTAATCGCCCCGGCGGTCATGATCGCCAGATCCGCGACGATCCATTCCGGCCGGTTTTCGCTGACCAGCCCGACCCGCTCGCCGCGGCCGATCCCAAGCGATCGGAGGCTGAACGCCAGCCGGCGGACGTCGCGCGCCGCCGCCGCCCAGCTAACGGACCCATAACGGCCGTCCCGCTTGGCCCACAGAAACGGCTTGTCGCCGAGCCGCTCCGCTTGCGCAAAAAACATCGCCGGCAGGTTGCGGCAGCTGTCGTAATCCATGCTTCTCCCCTCCGAATTGCATCTTTACGGTTTTCAGGGAGCAGGCGGAATAGCGGGGTGGAGAAATTTGCACTGTCCTCGGTCGACGAACTCGCGGCCTTTGTCGCGAGCGCCGAAAAAGACGAGGCACTGACGCCGTCGGAAAGTCAGCGGCGGCTCAAAAAAGCGATCGAGCGCTGCTATACCAGCCCCCATAGCGAGCACGATCAGCATAGAAATTATTGCCCGAAGGATTACCCGCCGGGACCACGTGGCTGAGAAACTGCTCGATCGAGGTTTGCCAGCTGAAGCGCTCTGCGTGAGAGCGGCAGAGCTCGCGAGGAATTTGCAGCGCAACCATGGCGGCCACTCGGAGGTCCCATTCGAGCGCTCCGGCACCGCTGTTGCCGATGACGTCCAGCGGTCCGGGAACCGGCAAGGCCGCAACCGGAACACCGCAGGCCAGCGCCTCGAGCAACACCAGCCCGAATGTCTCGGTGTGGCTCGGCAATACGAACACATCGGCCGATGCGTAATGCCGCACCAACGCTTCGCCTTGCTGCCATCCGGCAAAGTGCACATTGGGATACCGGCGCTTCATTTCCGGCAACAGGTGGCCGTCCCCCACGACCAGCTTCGAGCCGGGCAAATCAAGGTCGAGGAAGAGCGGCAGATTTTTCTCGGCCGCGATGCGTGACACGCAGAGAAATACCGGAGGAGGGAGATCGACGGCGGGGGTACATCCCGGTCGGAAAAGCGCAATGTCGACTCCTCGCGTCCATAGAGCGAGCCGTTTGAAACCGTTCTCGGCGAGTTCATCGCGAATGGTTTCCGTGGCGACCATGATCGCGCTCGAACGGCGATGGAAGCGACGCAATATCGCGTACGTCCATGACTTAGGAACCCCAAAACGGGCCTTTAGATATTCTGGATATTTGGTGTGATACGCGGTAGTGAAGTGCAGGCCCCGATTTATACAATATCTCCGCGCAGCCGTGCCCAGCGGTCCTTCGGTCGCAATGTGGATCGCGTCGGGCATCAGCCTTTCCAGCAGTCGCGTGAGGCGCGGCCGCGCAGCAATCGCCAAACGCACTTGCCGATCCGTCGGGCACGGTACCGTTCGAAAAAGCTCCGGCGTCAGGGGAAAAACATCATGCCCAGCCCCCCTCAGCCCATCGTGCAAGGCCGCGAGCGTGCGCGCGACGCCGTTGACCTGTGGCCTCCACGCGTCGGAAACGAGCGCAAACCTCATGAGTTGGTGTCGGCGAACTCGGGAAGTTGAACCTGCACCTCGATCTCGGGGTCATCGGCGACGGCGCCTCTCAGCGGGTCGAACATCCAATGTTCGATCCAATGGATCAGCTCGAGCCGGCCGTCGAAATGCTCGACCAGAGCGGTGCAGCTCTCGACCCAATCGCCGTCATTGCAATAAAGGACGCCGTTCATGTCGCGAATCTCGGCGTGATGAATATGGCCACAGACGACACCATCGACACCGCGTCGGTTCGCCTCGGTGGCCACGGCATCGGCGAACGAGCCGATGTATTGCATTGCGTTCTTGACCCGGTGCTTGAGATAAGCAGACAGCGACCAATACTGGTACCCCCACCGGCGCCGCATGATATTGAAATAGCGGTTGAGCGAAAGCACAGCAGTATACGCGTGGTCGCCGAGCATCGCCAGCCAGCGCGCGTGCTTGACGACCGCGTCAAACACGTCGCCATGCAGCACCAATAGCCGTCGTCCATCGGCAGTAACGTGAATGATCTCGTTCGCGACCTCTACGCCGCCGAACTGCAGCAGCGTGTAATCGCGCAGCCATTCATCGTGATTCCCAGGGACATAGACGACGCGCGTGCCTTTGCGGACCTTGCGCAAGACCTTCTGGATGACGTCGTTGTGGGTTTGCGGCCAATACCATGATCTCTTGAGCCGCCACCCGTCAATGATGTCGCCGACCAAATAGATCGTGTCCGCATCGTTGTAACGCAGGAAATCGATCAGAAAATCGGCTTTGCACCCGCGAGTGCCGAGATGAATATCGGAGATCCAGATCGTGCGATACTGTCGGGTTTTTGAAATCGGAGGAATCGGGGAAATCTGGTTCACGACGGCCGGTTTGCGGCAAGCGGTTCGGATTTTTGCGAATAGGCCCAAATCTGTGCCGGAAGCAGATTGAGCCAGACCCGGCAAATCTCTCGGCCGGCAATCCCGAGCCGTTCCATTGGCAGGGGCGAGGAAAACGCGTTGGTCATCTGCAGAAACCGTCCGCCCGGACCCAATAGCTCGAGACACGGCTTGACGACGGCTCGCTGCGCCTCTAGCGGAAACCACTTGATCGGGAGGCTGGAGACGACCGCGGCCAACCGCTCGCCGCGACCCGGGAAATATTCATCGATTCGGGTCGCGTCACCTTCGATCACCCGCATCCTCGGGAATTCACTGCGCAGCACCGCTGCGAGCCGCGGCTCGCTCTCAACGGCAATGATGCGATCGGGCGGGCAGCCGGCGCGAACGAGCCCGCGCGTGAGGCTCCCGGTTCCGGCACCGAGTTCGAGCACCGCCCCGGGCCGCTCGAGTTCGACGCACCGTGCGAGCGCGTCGGCAAAGCGCCGCCCGCTCGGGTTCGCAGCCGCTATTCGCATCGGCTTTTGCAACCAAAGACCAAAAAACACCGTCGCCCCCGCGTACACGTGACTTCCTTTACCTAGTTGGCCCAATGCTCATTCTATAAATTGTATGTTACAGTTTTTCGAGCCCCAAATGTGGGCGACGTTCGCAAAACGGTCATCAACTTATGGTACTGATCGCCTTTCAGGTTAGGATCGCGCTCTAATGGCTAGAAAAGCAACTTGGCCGGGCACTCGGAAAAATGGCTTCGAGGAAAGCTTGAACCGTTTTGCGAATAAGCGCGGTTCACGCGGCCGGACGCGCATCGGAGATTGGCGAAAAATTCTGATGCACAGATTTGCGCCGGGATCCGAGATGGAAACCCCGGATCCGGTCTCGCTCGCCATTTTCGCAATCGATCGGGTCGGCCCGGCCGCGGTGCGCGCCTGCGCCTCCGGGGTCGAAGTCCGCGTGGCAGCACCGGACGAAGCGACCGCTGCGGTATTTCGCGCCGCACTAGCCCAAACCGCTCGACGACGCGCCACCGATCAGCTGATCCGAATCGTCGTCGATTAAAGCGCGTGCCGGGCCGAGGCGCCAGGCACGCATATCATCCAACAGGATGGTCCAGAGCGTAGCCGGCCGAGCGGACCGTGCGCACGACATCGACGGCGTCGTCGGCGTTCAGCGCTTTGCGCAGGCGGCGGATGTGAACATCGACAGTCCGCGCTTCGACATAGACATCCTGGCCCCAGACCGCATCCAACAATTGCTCGCGCGAGAAGACCCGCCCGGGATGCGTGATCAGATAACGAAGCAGGCGAAACTCCGTGGGGCCGAGATGGATCGGCCTACCTCCGCGCGACACCCGATGGGCGGCCGTATCCACTTCCACATCGGCGAACTGCAACACGTTTTGTGCGCCGCCGGGCTGAGCGCGCCGCATCACCGCGCGCAGCCGCGCGACGAGTTCGCTCGGGCTGAACGGTTTGACAACATAGTCGTCGGCACCGCTGTCGAGCCCGCGCACCCGGTCGGTTTCCTCGCCGCGCGCCGTCAGGATGATGACCGGCAGCGAGCGGGTTTCGGGAGACCGCCGGATGCGGCGGCAAACCTCGATCCCCGAGACCAACGGCAGCATCCAGTCGAGCAGCACGAGATCGGGCTTGCGTTCGGCGATTTGCACGAGCGCCTCCTCGCCATCGCCGGCTTCGCAGACTTGAAAGCCCTCTTTTTCGAGATTGTAACGCAGCATAGTGACGAGCGGAGCCTCGTCTTCGACGATCAGGACCAGCGGCTTTATCATTGCGAGGCTCGGCCCGGCGTCATGACCTCGAGGCTCGACACATCGCCTTTCGGCCGCGCCTCCTCCAGCGGTGTTCCGTTCACCAAGTAGTACAAGTTTTCTGCAATATTCGTTGCATGATCACCGATTCTTTCGATGTTCTTCGCCATAAACAGAAGATGGGTGCAAGAGCCGATGCTGCGCGGATCTTCCATCATGTAAGTGAGCAGTTCGCGGAAAAGACTCGAATACATCTCGTCGAGCTCGGTGTCGCGCTTCCACACGGAATATGCCTTGTCGGCGTCGCGTTGCACGTAACTGTCCAAAACGTCTTTGATCTGAATTTGGGCCAAATGCGCCATGCGCGGCAGGGCGTAGACCGGCCTGACTGCGGGCGTCTGGCTGAGGGCAATCGAACGCTTGGCCACGTTTGCGGCGTAATCACCAATTCGCTCGAGGTCGCTCGCGATCTTCAGCGCGGAGAAAATCTCGCGCAGGTCGCGCGCCACCGGTTGCCGTAGCGCGAGGAGCCGAATCGCGAGATTGTCGAGCTCGCGTTCGAGCTGGTCGACTTTGACATCGCCTTCGACGACGCGCGCCGCAAGCTCGGTGTCGCGCGTCATTACGGCCTCGATCGCCCTGCCTAGCTGGTTTTCGGCAAGTCCGCCCATTTCGGCGACCGTGTTGTTGAGCTTGCGCAGTTCCTCTTCATATCCTCTGACAATGTGCTCTGAAGCCATCGGCCAACTCCTCACTTTCGATCAAATCAGCCGAACCGGCCCGTGATGTAATCTTCGGTATGTTTCTCTTTCGGGTGCGTAAAGATGCGCTCGGTTTCATCAAACTCGATCAGCTCACCGAGATACATGAACGCAGTGTAATCCGAAGTCCGCGCCGCCTGCTGCATGTTGTGCGTGACGATCGCTATAGAGTAATCCGCTTTCAACTCGGCGATCAGCTCTTCGATGCGCTGCGTCGAAATCGGGTCCAGTGCCGAGGCAGGCTCGTCGAGCAGCAGGATCTCCGGCCGGACGGCTACGGCGCGCGCGATGCATAACCGTTGCTGCTGGCCGCCCGACAGACTGAGTCCGCTTTGTTGCAACTTGTCTCTGACCTCTTCCCAAAGGGCGGCGCGACGCAACGCCAACTCAACGCGCTCGGCTAGCTCGTGGCGCGGGAGGCTTTCGTAGAGTCGGACACCGAAGGCGATGTTGTCGTATACCGACATCGGAAAAGGTGTCGGCTTCTGAAACACCATGCCGATCCTCGCCCGCAGCAGATTGAGATCCAACCCCGGCGACAAGATGTTTTCGTTGTCGACCAGAACCTCTCCGGTCGCCCGTTGGCCGGGGTACAGTTCGTAAATTCTGTTGAGGACGCGAAGCAGCGTTGACTTGCCACAGCCGGACGGACCGATGAAAGCGGTAACCCTCCTGTCGTGCAGCGGCATCGTTATGTTCTTCAGGGCCTTGAACGCGCCGTAATAAAAATCGACGTTGCGGATCAGCACTTTTTGACGGGGGGCAGGCGGTGCCTCCGTCCGCTGCAAATCGGGTCGTGAGTTCGGCATTGCTTGCAGCGCAGTGGATCGGCTCATTGCTTGAACGTGCCCCAGGAAGCGATGACGCGGGCGCTGATGTTGAGAACCAGGACCGTGATTGTGATCAGCAGCGCACCGCCCCATGCCAGCGTCTGCCAATCGGCATAAGGGCTCATCGCAAACTGGAAGATGACAACCGGCAGGTTCGCCATCGGCGCATTGAGATTGGTGCTCCAGAACTGGTCGTTGAGCGCGGTGAAGAGTAGCGGCGCCGTCTCGCCGGCAATGCGCGCGACCGCGAGCATGACGCCGGTCACCATTCCCTGGATCGCCGCGCGGTAAGAGACCATCACGATCACTTTCCACTTGGGCGAGCCGAGCGCCGAAGCTGCTTCGCGCAGCGAGTTCGGGACCAGGTTGAGCATGTCTTCGGTGGTCCGCACCACGACCGGGATCACGATAATGGCGAGAGCGACAGCCCCGGCCCAGGCCGAGAAGTGCCCCATCGGAACGACCATCAATTCGTAGACGAAGAGCCCGACGATGATCGAAGGTGCGCTCAGCAAAATGTCGTTGATAAAGCGGACGACCTCGCCAAAGCGGCTGCCCCGGCTGTACTCCGCGAGGAAGGTGCCGGCCAGAATGCCTGTCGGCGTCCCGATCAGGGTCCCGACGAAGGTCATCACGACGCTGCCGAAGATCGCATTCAGCAAGCCGCCTGCGCTGCCGGGCGGCGGGGTCATTTGGGAAAATAGTGCCGGGGTTATCGCGGTGATCCCGTTCTCCAGAAGTGTCCACAGAACAAGGACCAGCCAAAGAAGTCCGAAGGCGGTCGCCACGACCGACAGGGTCATGATCGTGCCATTCACAATGCGGCGGCGGGCGTAGACATTCATGGCATCAGGTGCCCGCCTGCTTTTGCAGCCGCAGCAGCATCAGTTTTGCGATTGCCAGCACGATGAAAGTGATGACGAAGAGGATGAAACCGAGCGCGATCAACGACGACCGATAGAGATCGCCGAAGGCCTCGGTGAATTCGTTTGCGAGCGAGGCCGATATCGTGGTTCCCGGCTGCAGGATCGAGGCGCTGATGCTGTGCGCATTGCCAATGACGAAGGTGACGGCCATGGTCTCGCCGAGCGCCCGTCCGAGGCCGAGCATGATGCCGCCGACGACACCGATGCGGGTGAAAGGCAGGACAACCCGCAGGACGACTTCGGTGCGAGTGGCGCCGAGACCGTAGGCACTTTCCTTCAACATCGGCGGCACGGTCTCGAACACGTCGCGCATGATCGACGAGATGAACGGCAACACCATGATGGCGAGGATGAAACCGGCGGTCAGGATGCCGATTCCCAACGGCGGACCGGCGAACAGCACCCCAATTCCCGGGATCTGCCCGAAGGTATCGATGATCGCTGGTTCGATGTATTGCTGTACGAACGGCGCGAATACAAACAGGCCCCATATGCCGTAAATGATGCTTGGAATTGCCGCCAACAGTTCGATCATCGTAGCGAGCGGCCGTTTCAGCCAGAGGGGGCAAATCTCGGTGATGAACATCGCGACTCCGAAGGCCACCGGAATCCCGACCAGCATGGCGATGGCGGAGGTCACGAGCGTGCCGTAAATTGGGGCGAGTGCTCCGAACTTTTCGGTGACCGGGTTCCAAACCTCGGTCACGACGAAGGAGAGGCCAAAAGTTCGGAAGGCCGGCAGCGCCCCGTCGAGCAGCGCAACGATGACGCCGCCGAGGATCAACAGGACAAGCGCCGCAAACAGAAAAGTAAGCGACCGGAAAACGACGTCGCCGATTACACCACCGCGCCGGCTAGAGACCCTTACGCGGCCAACGACGACAGTCTCAGCCGCCATGACGTGACCCAAACGTTACCAAGGAGAGAACGGGAGGCAAGAGGCCTCCGATCCCTAACGTCAGGATGAATGTCCGTCCCACACCGGCTTGCCGTCGGGTCCAACGATCTGCTTCCAGCTGTCTTCGAAGACCGTGACGGCACTCGGCGGCATCGGAACATAGTCTAGCAACTCCGCCAGTTGGGCGCCGTTCTTATAGGCCCAATCAAAGAAGGTCAGCACCTCTTTCGCCCGGTCCGGATGCTCCTGCTTCTTGTGCATCAAAATGAAGGTCGCACCCGTAATCGGCCAGGTCTCCTTACCGGGCTGATTGGTGAGGATCAGATAAAACCCGGGCGCGCTCTTCCAATCTGCATTGGCGGCGGCGGCCTGGAACACCTCGATACCGGGCTCCAATGCCGCGCCATCGTGATTGACGAGCTTGGTGTGGACCATTTTGTTCTGCAGCGCATAGGCGTATTCGACATAGCCTATGGCACCCGCCGTTCGCGACGTCAGCGCCGCGACGCCCTCGTTTCCCTTGCCGCCGAGACCGACCGGCCATTGGACAGAGGTGCCCTCGCTGACCTTGTCTTTCCACTCCGGGCTCACCTTCGAAAGATAATTGGTGAAGATGAAGGTAGTGCCGGAGCCGTCGGAGCGGTGGACCACGGCGATTGCGGTGTCGGGCAGCTTCATGCCGGGATTGAGCTTGGCGATGGCCGGATCACTCCATTTGGTGATCTTGCCGAGATAGATGTTGGCGATTGTTGGACCATCGAGCGTCATTTGGCCCGGCTGGACGCCCGGCAGATTGACGACCATCACCTCGCCGCCGATCACCGGCGGAAATTGGGTGAGACCGTTCTTCTCGAGCTCTTCCGGCTTCAACGGCATATCCGAGGCGCCAAAATCGACCGTTCTCGCATTGATCTGCGCAATGCCGCCTCCCGAACCGATCGACTGGTAATTCAACTTCATTCCCGTCTTGGCCGCATAGGCCTCCGCCCACTTCGCATAAATCGGGTAAGGGAATGTGGCGCCGGCACCGGAGATTTCGGCCGCCTGCGCAGCAAGGCCGATCGCGGCAGCGCCGGCCATCCCAAAGAGTGCAATGCGAAAAGCGTTCACGGTTTGCTCCATCTTCAAAGAGGGAGGGCCGACCGAACCGGTCGCAACCAGTTAACGCCGCATTAGTACGTCCCGTAGCGGACAGTTAGATGACAGTTTTATTGCGTTATTATGACAGAGGGCTGGAGAGCGCGGAAGATCTTCCCTCATCTTTCAAACGGGCAGCCGCCGGGCTTCCGGCCCTCGATTGTGGCGGAGGCGGCATAATCTTCGATGCCCCGGCCGGGCGCCCAGCTCTCGACGAGCTCGCGGCTACCCGGCTTGATGGTGATACGGATACCAAGGAAGCCCGCTGCTCCGAGCCAGTCCTCGATCTGCCGAATCGTGGCGGCGCCCGCCAAGCATGCGCAGAGCAATGTCGCGTCCGAGGCGAACTCGGGCGGCAGCGGCGCGGTATTCACCACGTCGGTGATGGCGATGCGTCCACTCGGTTTCAGCACGCGGAACGCCTCGCGGTAGACCTGCTCCTTGTCGGGAACGAGGTTGATGACGCAATTCGAGATCACGACGTCGGCGGTGTTGTCGGCGACCGGCAGGTGCTCGATCTCGCCGAGGCGGAACTCGACATTGGCAGCCCCGACCCGCTCGGCGTTGGCCCGCGCCTTTGCCAGCATCTCATGCGTCATGTCGACGCCGATGACGTGGCCCGCCGGCCCGACTTGCTGCGCCGCCAGGAAGCAGTCGATCCCCGCGCCGCTGCCGAGATCGACGACGACCTCGCCGGGGCGCATGGCCGCGAGCGCCTGCGGGTTGCCGCAACCTAGCCCGAGATCCGCGCCTTCCGGCAGAGAGACCAGCTCCGCCTCGGAATAGCCCATGCTGCAGGAAGCGTCCTGAGGCGTGGCGCTAGCGCCGCAACAGCCCGAGCTGCCGGCAGCGACGCTGCCGTACCAGCCGCGGACTAGCTCCTTGACCTCGGTCGTGTTCATGATCGCTCCGTCCGCCATGGCACCGGACCTAATTTCGATAATTTGCGAAATGTGCTTGACAAACCGTGCCGGGTCAATAAATTTGATTGTTGTTGAAACATGAAATTTTTGTAACAGCCAAATGGATCAGAAACGCGCGATCTCTGCGCTCGGCGCTCTAGCCCAGGAAACCCGGATCGAACTTTTCCGGTTGCTGGTGACCTGCGGCCCGGAGGGGCTGCCGGCGGGCGTCATCGCCGAGAAGCTCGGCGTAATGCCCTCCTCGCTGTCCTTTCACCTGCAGCAACTCGTGCATGCCGGCTTGATCACGCAACGGCGCTTGAGCCGCCAGCTCATTTATTCCGCCGAGTACGGCACGATGAACGAACTGATGGCCTATCTGACCGAGAATTGCTGCGGCCGCGGCGCATGCGTACCGGTCTGTAATCCCGCCGATTCCTTTGCCAAAGGAGCGTCCGATGAAACGCCTGCACGTACACGTATCCGTTGACGATTTGGCTCAGTCGATCCGCTTCTACTCGGTGCTGTTTGCCGCCGAGCCGACCGTCGTCAAGGACGATTACGCGAAGTGGATGCTCGAAGATCCGCGGGTCAACTTTGCGATCAGCAAGCGCGGCGTCGGCGCCAGCGGCATCTCGCATCTAGGCATTCAGGCAGAGGACCAGGAGGAGCTAACCGAAGTCTACGACCGCCTCAGCCGGGCCGAGCGGCCGATCGTCGAAGCAAAGGCCGCCACCTGCTGCTACGCCAAATCCGACAAGCAGTGGATCGCCGACCCGCAAGGCGTGCCCTGGGAAACCTTCTTCACCTATGGCGAGGCCACCGTCTACGGCGAGGGATCGCTCGCGAAGCTCAGGGAAGCAAGCGAGCGCGCGGTGTGCTGCGAACCGTCGATTGCGGAACTCGCGCCGGAGCCGGCTGCACAGGCCTGCTGCGCGCCGTCGTGCTGCGCTGGCTAGGAGCGGCTCGTGGCTGACAGGCCCTATAACGTCCTTTTTCTCTGCACGGGCAACTCGGCCAGGAGCATCATGGCCGAAGCGCTTCTCGATCACTGGGGCGAGGGCCGGTTCAAGGCCTACAGCGCCGGCAGCTTTCCAAAGGATGCCGTGCATCCCATGGCGCTCGACCTCCTCGAAAAGTCCCATCTCCCGACCGGAGGACTGCGCAGCAAGAGCTGGGACGAGTTCGCCAAACCGGGTGCACCGCAGAAGGATTTCGTCTTCACCGTCTGTGACCGGGCCGCCAACGAAGCCTGTCCGGTCTGGCCCGGCAACCCGGTGACCGCCCATTGGGGCGTGCCAGACCCCGCCGCGGCAGAGGGCGCCGAAGCCGAGAAAAACCGCGTGTTTCCGAATTGCCTTTCACGCGCTCGAAACCCGCATCAGGCTTTTCACCGCGCTACCGCTCGACAAGCTCGACCGGATGGCGATCAAACGCAACGTCGATGAAATCGGTCCCCACACGCACGCTCTAAGGCAGGAGTTGTCATGACGTCTGTCACTGAAATCAGCCGGCGCCGACCGGCGTCGGCGCTTGGCACGTTCGAGCGTTACCTGACACTCTGGGTCGCGCTCTGTATCATTGCTGGCATTGTCCTCGGCCGCCTGGTACCGACCCCGTTTCAGGCGCTTGGGCGGATGACCGTGGCCGAGGTCAACATCCCGGTCGCGGTGCTGATCTGGCTGATGATCGTGCCGATGTTGCTCAAGGTCGATTTCGGTGCACTCCATCGAGTGGCCGAGCAATGGCGCGGAATTGCCGTGACCGTCGGGATCAACTGGCTGGTCAAGCCGTTCAGCATGGCCTTGCTGGGCTGGCTGTTCATCGGCTGGCTGTTCCGCCCGTGGCTACCGTCGGGTCAGATAGACAGCTATATCGCGGGGCTAATCATCCTCGCCGCGGCGCCCTGCACCGCAATGGTGTTCGTGTGGTCCAATCTGACGGATGGCGAACCGAACTTTACGCTCACCCAGGTCGCGCTCAACGACACAATCATGGTGTTTGCTTTTGCGCCGATCGTGGGGCTGCTGCTCGGCCTGTCATCGATTACGGTCCCGTGGTCCACGCTCTTCCTGTCGGTGGTCCTTTACATTGTCGTGCCGGTGATCGCTGCGCAGCTGTGGCGGCGATCGTTGCTCGCCCGTGGCGGCGATACCGCGCTCGCACAGACCTTGCGTAAGCTTCAGCCGATCTCGCTCATGGCCCTGCTGGCGACGCTCGTCTTGCTGTTCGGCTTCCAGGGCGAGCAGATCGTCCGCCAGCCGCTTATCATCGCGCTGCTTGCGGTGCCGATTATCATCCAGGTCTATCTCAATGCCGGCATCGCCTACGCACTCAATCGCGCGCTCGGCGTGCCGCACAATGTCGCTTGTCCCTCGGCCTTGATCGGCGCTTCGAATTTCTTCGAACTCGCCGTCGCCGCGGCGATCGCACTTTTTGGCTTCCAGTCCGGCGCGGCACTCGCGACAGTCGTCGGTGTGCTCGTCGAGGTGCCGGTCATGCTGTCGGTCGTGCACATCGTGTTGCGCACGCGCGGCTGGTACCAGCACAGTCATCCTGGCGGCACCGCCCGGTGAGGCGTGGCGTTGTCGTCGCTTCGCTCGGGTTCGCGCAGACTCTCGCCTGGGGATCGAGCTATTACCTGCCGGCCATCCTCGCCGACCCGATTGCGGATGGGCTTGGCGTCTCGCGCGCCGTGGTGTTTGGCGTCTTCTCGGGTTCGTTGCTGCTCTCGGCTGTACTTGGGCCGACAGTCGGTCGAGCGATCGACAATCGCGGCGGCCGCGGCGTGCTCGCGCTGTCGAACATGGTGCTCGCCGCCGGGCTGGTCGTTCTTGCCCTCGCTCAGGGCATTGTCGGCCTGGCGCTAGCTTGGGCAGTGCTCGGGGTCGGGATGGCCTTGGGCCTCTATGATTCGGCGTTCGCCACGCTCAGCGGGCTTTATGGCCGGGCGGCGCGCGGGCCGATTACCGGGATCACGCTGATTGCCGGCTTCGCGAGCACCATCGGATGGCCGTTATCGGCGTTTCTCGACGCGAGCGTCGGATGGCGTGGCGCTTGCCTCGTTTGGGCGGCACTCAACCTGTTGGTTGGACTGCCGCTCAACCGTCTTCTGATCCCGCGTGCGCCGCCGCCGTCACACATCGCCGAGACGCAAGCCGGCGCGACCCCAACTCCGCGCGGCGCGATGGTAATTCTGGCGTTCGTGTTCGCTGCGACATGGTTCGTCACCGGCGCCATGGCGGCGCATCTGCCTCGGCTCCTCGAGATCGCCGGTGCGAGTTCGACGGCCGCGATCGCAGCGGCCGCACTCGTCGGCCCGGCACAGGTCGGTGCGCGGCTCGTTGAATTCGGCGCGCTGCGCTGGGTGCATCCGCTCGCATCGGCACGGATCGCGACCGTGTTGCATCCGATCGGCGCCCTCACGCTGGCAGCCTTTGGTCCGGCGGCGATCACCGTATTCGCGCTGTTTCATGGTGCCGGAAATGGCATGTTGACGATTGCCAAAGGCACGCTTCCGCTCGCCATATTCGGTCCGGTCGGCTATGGGCTGCGCAGCGGCGTCCTGGCCGCGCCGGCGCGCGCGACGCAGGCAGCCGCTCCCCTCGTCTTTGGCATTCTGATGGAGCAACTCGGGGTCGGCGTGCTCGCCGTCTCGGCTGGCATTAGCCTTGCCGCGCTGATCGCCTTGATGGCGCTCAAGGCGGGAGCTACGACCGCGGAGATGCCCGCATAGGTATCAACCGCAAGAGAGGGTGAACTCCCCCTCAGCCTGAGACGTACTCCTGGGACTTGAAGCCCAGGTGGCGGGTAACCTCGGGCGCGTCGGCGATCTTGCGGATGTTGGCCCAGGTTTGCTTGTAGTTGGGGATAATCAGCTCGTTGACGCCTTTCGACACGACGTTTCCCATCGTCCCGGTCGGGTAGGCGAAGAGCATGAAGGTTTGGTTGCGCTTCGCGGTCGCCCGCGGCTGCGCCATCGCCTGCGTCGAGCCGGTGTCGTTGTAAACTTCGACGAGATCGCCACGGTTGAGCCCAAGCTCCTTCATATCATCCGGGTTCAGTTCAAGGAACGGGAGCGGCCAGCGGCCCATCACGAAATCGTTGTATTGATCCAGGTAGACCGACTGCCAGATGTGATTGGCCCGCCCGTTGTTGATCAGATATGTTGAAATTTCTCCTTTTCCTGTTGTTTGCCTGGCGCTTCGAGCCCGCGCCACTGTGTCGCCATGAACTGGGCCTTGCCTGATTTGCCGAATTTTCCGTCGGCGTAGAGACGGTTGGTGCCGATAATCTTGCCGTCCTTGAAGTCGACGGCCGGCTCCTGAAAGCCGTTCGTTCCCATGGCGCGGAGCCGATCGTAAGTCACGAACTTCCCGCCATCGGCGTGCTCGTGATAGCCGTCTATGAAGGCGTCTTCTTCAGTCTTCCAATCATAGCCCTTGAACTTGAGTGCTCATATCCGTCCGTTTGTGGGACGTTTCGATATTTCGATAACATAGCGTGTGCCGCGCCCAACATGACGGTTTTATTGCAGGCCTACAGCCGCCGAGCCGAAACCGGAGGTCCGACGCCTTGTCGATCCGCAAAATTGCCAACTTCACGGAGCATAGTCTGCGCCAAACCGGTTTCTGGAAGCGGATACCGATGGAGAATGGACCCTCGACAAAATTGCCGGAACGGGCGCTTGTTTGTGACGAGCGGCAGAGGCTATTCTATCAAAAGGCGAGATTTGGCTGTTGGTTCGCTGCAGATACAGCGATCGGAGTTTGCTAACAAAATCAAAAGTTGGATAAGACCGAAGATTGCGCCCGAGTGGCATGGTCGCTCGGCGGCACCCAACGGGAAACACGCTGCGGTGACGCGATTTTCCTGGAGGATCGGTCAGATATGATTCACCAAGGAACCGGCCGGATATGTGCACAAGAACACCGTGAAGACCGAGCCGACGCCGGGTGTGCTTTCGATATCGAGAGCTCCGCGATGGTGGTTGAGGATGTGCTTGACGATCGCCAAGCCGAGCCCGGTGCCGCCCATTTCGCGGGAGCGCGCGGTGTCGACCCGGTAAAATCGTTCGGTCAGCCGGGGCAAGTGCTCTCGTAATATGCCCTCGCCTTGATCGCACACCGCTACGCATACCATTGCGGTATCAGAGACGCTGTTCCCGCGACTCGGACGCGACCCCGTCGCCGCCCGGAGCGTGATTTCCGACCCCACGCGCCCATACTTGATCGCATTGTCGATGAGGTTCTGGAAGACCTGGGCGAGTTCGTCGCGATCGCCGAGCACATCGGGGAGATCGGGTGGCACCGCCAGCCTGATGCGCATGTCGCGTTCGGCAGCGCGCAGCTCCAAGGTCTCGGCGATCTGGCGCAGCAACGGGCTGAGGGCGACCTGGTCTCTTGGCATCATATGCTCGTTCAGCTCGATCCCGGACAGCGACATCAGGTCCTCGACCAGCCGGGCCATGCGCGAGGCTTGGCCGTGCATAATCGCAAGAAATCTCTCGCGAGCTTCCGCATCCTCACGCGCGGGCCCGCGCAACGTCTCGATGAAGCCGATCAAAGTCGCGAGCGGAGTGCGCAGCTCGTGGCTCGCATTGGCGATGAAGTCGGCCCGCATCTGCTCGGCTCGCTTCAACTCTGTGATGTCGTGCAGGCTCAGTAGCGCGACGGCGCCGTCGGGCGAGGGATGGTCGATGCGGGCAAAACGTGCGCGGAGCTGGCGCTCGACCGGAACCGTCAGAGAAAAATCGATTACCCGAGCTCTTTCGCCCTGCAAGACCGCATCCGCTGCAGCCAGCACCGCGGGGTTGCGCAATGCGACAGCGAGATCGCGCGGTTCCGGGGTGAGACTGATGAATGCCGCTGCCTGTGCATTGGCGCGCACGATCCGCCGCCGTTCGTCGAGCAGGATCAGCGGGTCCGGCGCCGCCGCGATGACCGCCTCCGCGGCCGCCACCTTCTCGTCGGCGACACGGGTACGTTCGCGCCAGAGCCGGGCGAGCCGGGCGATCGCGAGCCAGATCTCGCGCGCCAGCGGAGCGAGCCCGCGAGCCGATTGCCATGGAACAATTTCGGTATTCCCGTCCGGGCCAAAGCTGTCGACAGAGTCACGGACTACGGCCAGGTCGGCCACCGAGCGGCCGACGATAAGCACGATTGATACCCATAGGACGGCGAATGAGATCACTGCCGCGAGGACCGGAAGCAGGCCCCATCCGGCGAGCGCACCAAGGACGATCAGGCTCGGAGCAGAGACGGCAGACGCCGCTGCAGCGGCGCGATAGAGGCTCCGCGGCCGTCCGGCGATCACTCGCCGTCCCCCCGATCGGCTCGGCGGTGGTGCGCGGATTTCGCGATCAGCGGATCGCGTCGTGCGCCGAAAGGGCAGCGAGATTGACGAGGTCGGACACTGTCGCCCCCATGTTGGCGATCTGGACCGGGTGCGACAGTCCGAGGAGGAGCGGGCCGACAGCCGTCCCGCCACCGAGCTCGGGCAGCAGCTTTGCCGCGATGTTTGCGCTGTGCAGCTCGGGCATCACGAGAATGTTGGCCGGGCCGCCGAGCCGGCAGAAGGGATAGAGCTGGCGCATCAGACGCTCGTTGAGCGCGACGTCGGCGCTCATCTCGCCGTCATATTCGAACCCGACGCCGCGCCGGTCGAGCAGCGCCACGGCATCGCGCACCCGCTGGCCGTCCTTGCCCATCGGATTGCCGAAATTCGAATACGACAACAGCGCCACCCGCGGATCGAGGCCGAGCTCGTGTGCTTTGGCTGCCGCCTGTATCGCGATGTCGGCAAGCTGCGCCGAGCCCGGCACCTCATGGACGAGGGTGTCGGCGAGCAGAACGGTGCGCTCGCGCGCCAGCAATACGGTGAGGCCAAACAGTACGGAGCCGGGTTTGACCGCGATGACCCGAGAGATCTCGTCGAGAGCATCGAAGGAGTTGCGCGTGACCCCGGTCACCATCGCATCCGCATCGCCGCAGGCGACCATGCAGGCGGCAAAGACATTGCGATCCTGGTTCACCAGGCGCTGACAGTCGCGGTACAGCATCCCCTGGCGCTGCTGGCGGGCGTAGAGGAAGTCGGTGTACCGCTTGTTGTGGTGCGACAGTCTCGCATTGTGAAACTCGAGACCCTGCGGCGAGGTCAAACCCATGGCGGCCATTGTCGATTTGATCCGTTCCTCTCGGCCCACCAGCACCGGCGTGCCATAACCGCTTTCAGCGAACAGCAGCGCGGCGCGGATCGTCTTCTCCTCTTCGCCCTCGGCAAAGACCAAGCGCTTCGGCGCGGCGCGCACGCGTTCGAAGATCAGCTCGAGCCCCGCGGCGGTCGGGTCGAGGCGCGCACGCAGACTGCGCTTGTAGGCGCCCATATCGAGAATTGGCTTGCGCGCCACGCCGGAATCCATGGCCGCCTTGGCGACCGCCGAGGGCACCGCCCAAATCAGCCGCGGATCGAACGGCGCCGGGATGATGTAGTCGGGCCCGTACAGCAATCGCTCGCCGGAATAGGCGGCCGCAACCTCGTCAGGCACGTCCTCGCGCGCGAGCTCGGCCAACGCTTCGGCTGCGGCGATTTTCATCGCATCGTTGATCGTCGAGGCGCGCACGTCGAGGGCGCCGCGAAAGATGTACGGAAACCCCAGAACATTGTTGACCTGGTTGGGATAATCGGAGCGGCCGGTGGCGATGATCGCGTCGGAACGGACCGCCCGCACCTCCTCCGGGGTGATCTCCGGATCGGGGTTGGCCATCGCGAAAATGATCGGCTTGTCCGCCATCGAGCGGACCATCGGCTGGTCGACCGCCCCTTTAGCGGAGAGGCCAAAGAAAGCGTCTGTTCCCTCCATCGCCTCGGCGAGAGTGCGCGCCTTCGTCTCGGCCGAATGAGCCGATTTCCACTGGTTCATGCCCTCCGTGCGGCCATGGTAGATGACGCCTCGCGTGTCGCACAGCACGACATTCTCCGACGGCAATCCCATCGTCTTCAACAGCTCGACGCAAGCGATGGAGGCCGCACCGGCACCGTTGACCACCATTTTCGTGGTGTGGAGCTCACGGCCGGTGAGGTGCAGCGCGTTGATCAAACCGGCCGCCGCAATGATCGCCGTGCCGTGCTGATCGTCGTGGAACACCGGAATATCGAGCAGTTCACGCAGGCGCTCTTCGATGATGAAGCACTCCGGCGCCTTGATGTCTTCGAGGTTGATGCCGCCGAAGGCTGGGTGAAGGAAACGCACGCAATTGATGAACTCGTCGACGTCGCGGGTATCGATCTCGAGATCGATCGAGTCGATATCGGCAAAGCGCTTGAACAACGCGCATTTACCTTCCATGACGGGCTTCGCCGCGAGCGCGCCGAGATCGCCGAGCCCCAAAACCGCGGTGCCGTTCGAGATGACCGCGACGAAATTGCCCTTTGAGGTGTAATCGAAGACGGTGCCGGGCTGGCGTTGGATGTGCAGGCACGGGAACGCCACACCGGGAGAATAGGCGAGCGTTAGATCCCTCTGCGTCGTCAGCGGCTTGGTCGGCGCGATCGACAGCTTGCCCGGACGCCCACCGGCGTGGAACTGCAGGGCCTCGTCCTCGCTCGCGCCAATGATGCCGGTGTCCATATTCTTGGACGCTCCTCATCGGTAAGGCGCCGGCATATGCCGGCCGCCGCTGGTCACGCAGCAGTCTAGAGAGCGCCTCTTGCGCCGTCAAAGCCGCGCTGGGAATGGTTGACAGTTCGAGTGGGGGACCTATATTCCGCGCCTCGCGGACGGGGTCGCCCGATCCGATGGGTACGCGCGCCCCACGGCGGGTGCGGCAAGCTATATCGGCGAGTATCATGTTCGCAGTCATTCGCACCGGCGGCAAGCAGTACAAGGTCGCCAAAGACGATGTCATCTCGGTCGAAAGGCTCGCGGCGGAACCCGGCGCCACGATCGAGCTCGGCGAGGTGTTGATGATCGGCGAAGGTGCGGAGGTCGCGTCCGGCACCCCGCTTCTTGATGGCGCCTCAGTCAGCGCCACGGTGGTCGAGCAGACGCGGGCGGCCAAGATCATCGTATTCAAGAAGAAGCGGCGGCACAATTATCGACGTAAGAAGGGGCATCGCCAGCAGCAGACCATATTGCGCATCACCGACATCAGAGGCGCGAACGGCTCGCAGCGCGAGGTAGGAGCAGCAGATGGCACATAAGAAAGCGGGCGGTTCTTCGCGCAACGGGCGCGACAGCGCCGGCCGGCGGCTCGGCGTCAAGAAATTCGGCGGCCAGATCGTCATCCCCGGCAACATCATCGTGCGCCAGCGCGGCACCAAATTCCATCCGGGCGCGCATGTCGGGATCGGCCGCGACCACACTCTGTTTGCGACTTCAGAAGGCGCGGTCAAATTTCACACCGGGCTGGCCGGACGCACCTATGTTTCGGTCGTGCCTCCCGCGCCGCCACCGGCCGAGGCCGAATAGCCGTTCCCCGAAGCGGAAGGCACCAGAGGGGAGCGGGCGAGCTCCCCGTTTTGCGCTCGGTCCCAGGCCCAACGAGTCCGTTTCCACCTCGGGGACAACCTCGCCCCGAAAGCGGAGGTCCAGGAGAACCGACGCGATCTTGCCCCTAGATTCCCGCTTTCGCGGGAACGACAATAATCCGCAGTGGTTGCGTTTGACCGGTTCAATTCTCAATCAGCCTTTAGATGCAATTTCTCGATCAGTGCAAGATTTACCTGAAGAGCGGCGACGGCGGGCGCGGCGCGATGAGCTTTCGACGCGAAAAGTTCATAGAGTTCGGTGGCCCGAACGGCGGTGATGGCGGCAAGGGTGGTGACATCGTCTTTGTCGCGGTCGAAAATCTCAATACCTTGATCGACTACCGGTATCGGCAGCATTTTCGAGCGCAGAACGGTCGTCCCGGCGCCGGCCGCGACTGCACGGGGGCAAGCGGGGAAGATCTGGTTCTGCGGGTTCCGGCTGGCACCCAAATCATGGATGAAGATAACCGCTTGGTGCTCGCTGATCTCACCCGTGCCGGCCAACAGCTCGTCTTTCTGCAGGGCGGCGACGGCGGTTTCGGCAATGCGCATTACAAGAGTTCGACCAATCGTGCGCCGCGCCGCGCCGATCCCGGTTGGCCGGGCCGCGAAGCCTGGGCTTGGCTGCGCTTGAAGCTGATCGCGGATGCCGGTCTCGTCGGCTTGCCCAACGCCGGCAAATCGACCTTCCTCGCCGCGGTCAGTCGTGCTCGGCCGAAAATCGCCGACTACCCGTTCACGACCTTGAAACCGCAGCTCGGCGTCGTGCGGCTGCACGACCAGGAGTTTGTCTTGGCCGACCTCCCCGGACTGATCGAGGGAGCGAGCGAGGGGGCCGGCATCGGCACTCGTTTCCTCGGCCACGTCGAGCGCTGCGTCGTCGTTCTTCACCTGGTGGACGGCACACTCGACGATGTCGTCGGTGCTTACTGCACGATCCGCCAAGAACTCGCCCAATATGGCCACGTCCTTGCGGAAAAAACGGAGATCGTCGGGCTCAACAAGAGCGATGCACTCGATCCCGAGACGATCAGCGGAAAGTGCCGCCAGTTGCAGCAGGCGGTCCGGCCGGGCACCGAGGTCCACCCGATGTCCGGCGCAACCGGCGCCGGCGTGCCGGAAGTCGTAGCGGCGGTACTGACGGCCGTGTCGGCGAAACGCGCAGATGAGGATGAAACCGTGGTGGAGGCGAGCACTCTCGTTCATCCGTTGTGACTGCAGCGACGCACAACCCCCTTTCCTGTCCTGCCCAAGCACTCGTCGCGGCACGGCGGCTCGTCGTGAAGATCGGGTCGGCGCTTTTAGCGGCTGAAAATGGCGAGGTGCGCCAGCCATGGCTTGACGCGCTTGCCGATGATGTCGCCCGTTTTCGATCGCGTGGTCAGGAGGTAATCCTCGTATCGTCGGGGGCAATTGCCGTCGGGCGGCGGCATCTGGGCCTCGCTGGACAGCGGCTCCGGCTCGAGGAGAAGCAGGCCGCCGCAGCCACCGGACAGATCCGCCTCGCGCACGCCTACCAGGAGGCGCTCGCCCGCCACGGCATCACCGTCGCGCAGATCCTGCTGACGCAGGACGATACGGAAGAACGCCGCCGCCATCTGAACGCCCGAGCGACCTTTGCCCAGCTGCTGGCGCTCGGCGCGGTTCCGGTCGTCAACGAGAACGACACGATCGCCACCGCCGAGATCCGCTTTGGCGACAACGACCGGCTCGCCGCGCGCGTCGCGCAGATGACGAGCGCCGATATGCTGGTGCTGCTGTCGGACATTGACGGGCTCTACACCGTTGACCCGCGCAATGACCCGAACGCCCGGCATATCGCGTTGGTCTGCGAGATCGGGCCCGAAATCGAGGCGATGGCGGGTGAGGCGCCGCTTGGCTACAGCTCCGGCGGCATGGTGACAAAAATCGCCGCCGCCCGCATCGCGATGAGCGCCGGCTGCCGTATGCTGATCGCGAAGGGGAGAACTGCCGGATCCGCGCCTGGGCCGCTCGCCGCCATCGAGGCTGGAGAAAAGGCGACCTTGTTCCTGCCGCGAGGTGAGCCGCGCTCGGCGCGCAAGGCATGGATCGCCGGGGCGGTCAATCCGTCCGGCGCGGTGATCGTCGATGACGGCGCGGTGCTGGCGCTGCAGCGCGGCACGAGCCTGCTGCCGGCCGGCGTCGTCGCGGTCGAGGGGGTCTTCGAACGCGGCGACGCGGTCATTATCCGCACCCGATCCGGCGCTGAGGTCGCTCGCGGCCTTTCGGCTTATTCGAGCGCCGATATCCGACGCATCGCCGGCCACAAGAGTGGTGAAATCGCCGAGATCCTCGGGTACCGTGGACGCGATGAGATCATTCATCGCGACGATCTGGTGGTGACCGAACCCCGATGACGACCGAGACGCTTGTCCGCGACCCGACGACGAGATCGGGGTCGGATCTGAACGCTGAAATGGCCGCGATCGGGCGGCGCGCCCGGGAGGCGGCCGTTGCGCTCAGCCTTGCTTCCGCCGATTCCAAGGTTGCGGCGTTGAAGAATGCTGCGGCGGCCGTCAGAGCCGGTGAAGCGGACATTCTCGTGGCCAATGCCCGCGACCTTGCCGAGCCCGGAGCGCAGGGCCTCTCCGCCGCGTTGCGCGACCGGCTGGCCCTCGACCCCAAACGCGTCGAGGCGATCGCCGCCGGACTGGAAACCGTTGCCATGCTGCCCGATCCGGTCGGGCGTGTCCTCGCCGAATGGACGCGCCCCAACGGGCTTCACATCCAACGCGTCGCGGTGCCGCTCGGCGTCATCGGCATCATTTATGAGAGCCGGCCGAACGTCACTGCAGATACCGGCGGGCTAGCGCTCAAATCGGGCAATGCAGCGATCCTGCGCGGCGGATCCGAGAGCTTTTACTCGTCGCGCGCATTGGTTTCGGCGCTGGCCGAGGGGTTGCGTTCCGCTGGCCTGCCGGAAGCCGCGATCCAGCTCGTGCCGACCCGCGACCGAGCCGCTGTCGGGCTGATGCTCGCGATGAGCGGCGTGATCGATATTATCGTACCGCGCGGCGGGCCGTCGCTGATACAGCGGGTCCAGCGCGAGAGCCGCATCCCGGTCATCGCGCACCTCGAGGGGTTGTGCCACACCTATGTCAACGCCGCAGCAGACCCCGAAAAGGCTCGTAAAATCGCGCTCAATGCCAAGATGCGGCGCGTCTCGATTTGTGGCGCCACCGAGACATTGCTCGTCGACCGCGCCGTCGCCAAGGCACAGCTTCCCGCGATCCTCGCCGATTTGCGCGCAGCCGGCTGCGAACTGCGCGGCGATCCGGAGGTGCTCGCGATCGATCCGGCATCGGCGCCGGCGACCGAAGCGGATTGGCGCACCGAATATCTCGACGCGATCCTGGCGGTTCACATCGTCGACGGCATCGACGACGCGATCGAGCATATCGCGCGCTTCGGTTCGCATCATACGGACGCGATCATCACCGAGGACAAGGCGACCGCGGAGCGCTTCCTGCGAGAAGTCGACAGCGCGATCGTGCTGGTGAACGCTTCGACCCAATTCGCCGATGGCGGCGAGTTTGGCATGGGCGCGGAGATCGGCATCTCGACGCAACGTTTGCCGCCGCGCGGACCGGTCGGCGCCGAGCAATTGACGACATACAAGTACCTGGTGCGCGGCACCGGGCAGGTGCGCCCCTGAGCGCTCAGCCGGAAGTCCGGCCGCCAGCCGGGCGGCATCGCCGCATCGGGCTGCTGGGCGGCTCTTTCAACCCGGCTCATGGCGGCCATTTGCATATCAGCGCGCTCGCGCTCAAACTCCTCGACCTGGACCAGATTTGGTGGCTGGTCTCGCCGCAAAATCCGTTGAAGCCAGTCGCCGGCATGGCCCCCTTCCCGGTCCGGTTGGAGGGAGCTCGCCGGATCGCCAAAGCCGACCGGCGCATCCTTGTCACCGATCTCGAAAGCCGGCTGGGACTTTCGCGTTATACCACCGATACGTTGAAAGCGCTGCGCCGCCGTTTCCCCCGGCTCCGGTTTGTGTGGCTGATGGGCGGCGACAACCTCGTGCAGATCCCCAAATGGGAGCGCTGGCCCGAGATCTTTCGGACGGTGCCCATTGCCGTGTTCGACCGACCTTCCTATTCTCTAAAATCTCTTTCCGGCCCGGGTGCACAGCGGTTTGCCCGACACCGTGTTCCGGCTTCTCAGGCGCGCCGGCTGGCCGAGATGGAGCCGCCGGCTTGGGTATTTTTTCACACCCCCCTCGATGCCCGTTCGGCGACCAGGATCCGGTCCGAGCGGAAAAAACTTCAATTGCACACTCTAAAGGAGCAAAGACCCGAATTGCCCACCATCACCGCCCTAATGCCCCTCACCCGACCCGCCGATGCCAACCAGGAGCGTCCGGGCATCCTCGATCTCGTTCTCCAGACGCTCGAGGACGGCAAAGCAGAGGACATCGTCACGATCGACCTTGCCGGCAAAACGACAATTGCCGACCACATGGTGATCGCCAGCGGCGGTTCGACGCGTCAAGTGTTGGCATTGACCGAGCATCTCGATGAAGTGCTCTCCCGGCGCATCCCGATTTCGATCGAGGGGAAGACACAGGCAGACTGGGTGCTGATCGACGCAGGCGATGTGATCGTTCACCTGTTCCGGCCCGAAATCCGCAGCTACTACAATCTCGAAAAAATGTGGAGCTCGGCGATGCTCGACGGCGAAGCCGTTCGCCTGTAGCCGAGACGCCTCGATCCGTTTCCGCCTTCTCGTCGTCGGCAGGCTGCGCAGCGGCCCCCTCAAGGAACTCCAGACTCTTTACGCCGCGAGAATCGTACCAGCCCCGGCAATCGTCGAGGTGGACGAGAGGCGCTCTCGTCAGCCCGTACAGCTGAAGGCCCGCGAGGGCGAATTGATCCTCGGCGCATTACCGGCCGGCATCCCTTTTGTCGCCCTTGACGAACGCGGCCTCCAATGGTCCAGCCGCGCACTGGCCGAGCGGATCGCGGCCTGGCGGGACCGGGGTTCGCCCGAGCTAGCTTTTGCCGTCGGGGGCGCCGATGGTCTACACTCAACGGTTCTCGACCGCGCCGATGTGACCCTCTCGCTCGGATCGATGACTTGGCCCCATCTGCTGGTCCGCGGGATGCTGCTTGAACAGCTCTATCGCGCTCAGCAAATTCTCGTCGGTCACCCATATCATCGGGGTTAAAACACGTTGGGAACGCTACCTACTCGCGGGCGGTTTCGCGTATAGAGATAGACTTCCTTGCTCGAGGTTCCCGCGATGAACTCCCGCCCCCGTCCGCTGGTGCTGTGCATTCTCGATGGATGGGGCGAGCGGCAGAAGGCCGACGATAACGCGATCGAGATCGCGCGGGCGCCCAACTGGCATCGATTGAAGGCGCGCTGGCCGAATGCGCAGCTGCAGGCGAGCGAGCACTATGTCGGTTTGCCCGACGGCCAGATGGGGAATTCCGAAGTCGGCCACACCAATATCGGGGCCGGACGGTTGGTTTTGCAGGACCTGCCGCGCATCGATGCGGCGATCGCCGAGGGCAAGCTCGCCAGCATGCCGGCATTGTGCGATTTCATAGGCAAACTGAAGGCGAGCCGCGGGATCGCCCACCTAATGGGGCTGATGTCGCCCGGCGGGGTTCATTCGCACCAGCGCCAGATCGCCTCCCTGGCCCGCATTCTCGCCGAAGCCGGAGTGCCGGTCGCCCTCCACGCCTTTCTTGACGGGCGTGACACGCCACCGAAGGCAGCCGCGTCTTATGTGAAGCAGTTTCAGGAAGACGTTGTCGGCCTCCGAGACCTGCGGATCGCGACACTCTGCGGCCGCTATTACGCGATGGATCGTGACAAGCGCTGGGACCGGGTCGAGCGAGCTTATCGGGCGATCGTTTGCGGCGTCGGCGAGGGCGCCGATGATCCGCTGCAAGCGGTCGAAGCCGCCTATGCCCGCGACGAGACCGACGAATTCGTGGCGCCAACCGCAATCGACGGTTACGCCGGCATGCGTGACGGCGATGGTCTGCTGATCGCCAATTTTCGCGCTGATCGGATCCGCGAGATCGCCGCTGCTCTTCTCGACCCCGAATTCTCGGGCTTCGCTCGGGAAAAGCGGATCGCGTTCTGCGCCACCCTCGGGCTTGTCGAGTATTCGACGGAGCTCAATCGGTTTCTCGTGACGCTGTTCCCGCCCGAGAACCTCGCCGACAGCTTTGGCGAAGTGGTCTCACGGGCCGGCCTAACCCAGCTGCGCATCGCGGAAACCGAAAAATACGCGCATGTCACGTTCTTCTTCAACGGCGGGCGCGAATTGGTCTTTCCCGGTGAGGAGCGGATCCTCGTTCCTTCGCCAAAAGTTGCGACGTACGATCAGCAGCCTGAGATGTCGGCCCCCGAAGTTACCGACAAAGTCGTCGAGGCGGTCCGCTCGGGACGGTTCGACGTGATCGTAATGAACTACGCAAATGCAGACATGGTCGGGCATACCGGCCGCATCGATGCCGCGACCAAAGCGGTCGAGACCATCGATGCTTGCCTCGGCCGGCTGTCCGAGGCCGTCGAACAGGCCGGCGGCACGCTCGTTATTACCGCTGACCACGGCAACGCGGAAATGATGCGCGACCCGGAAACCGGCGAGCCGCATACAGCGCACACGCTCAACCCGGTGCCGTTCGTCGTGGTGAACCCCCCGGCACTATTTGACCACGTCGAAAACGGCCGCCTTTCGGACATCGCCCCGACCTTGCTCGACATTCTCGGTCTGACGAAGCCCGCCGCGATGACCGGCCACTCGCTCATCTCCTCGACAGCGGCACGGGATGCAGCGGAGTAAACCGCACCATTTCGCCGCGCCCGCCGGCTCGGCTTGATCATCGCCTGCACTGCCGGATATCTTATGTCGAGTGCATCGTGCCGATTGGGCCCGAGACATAGGGTGAATGGATGAAGCGTTCGGGTCTCATGGTGGTGGTCGCCGCCACTGTCCTCGTCTTCTCGCTGCGCCAGGACGTCGGGGCAGCACCGCCGTCCAACTCGGCTGAAACCTACAAGCAGCTCAATTTGTTCGGCGAGGTCTTCGAGCGCGTGCGCGCCGAATATGTTGACGAAGTCAGCGACGACACCCTGGTCGAATCGGCGATCAACGGCATGCTGACCTCGCTCGATCCCCATTCGAATTACCTGAATACAAAGAATTTCAACGATATGAAGGTTCAGACCCGCGGCGAGTTTGGCGGGCTGGGAATTGAAGTTTCCATGGAGAGCGGCCTCGTCAAGGTTGTCTCGCCAATCGACGATACGCCGGCGGCGCGCGCCGGCCTGAAGCCCGGCGACCTGATAACTCACCTCGATGGTGACCCCGTCCAAGGGATGACGCTTCCGCAGGCGGTCGAGAAAATGCGCGGCCTGATCGGCAGCGAAATCAAGCTGACGATTCGGCGCGAGGGAAAGGACCCCTTCGACGTCAAGTTGACCCGCGCAACGATCAAGATTCAGTCGGTCCGCTCGCATATAGAGGGCGACACGATCGGCTATATTCGGATCACCAGCTTCAACGAACAGACCGATGTCGGCCTCAACAATGCAATGAAGAACCTGAAGCAGCAGGCCGGAAATAAGCTTTCCGGGGTAATCCTCGATCTGCGCAACAACCCGGGCGGGCTCCTCGACCAGGCGGTTGCGGTTTCGGACGCCTTTCTCGACAAGGGCGAGATCGTGTCCACTCGCGGCCGGCGCAGCGAGGATGCACAGCGCTATAACGCTCGCCCCGGCGACATCGCGAGCGGTCTGCCCATGGCGGTATTGATCAACGGCGGGTCTGCCTCGGCCAGCGAGATCGTCGCCGGGGCGTTGCAGGATCACCACCGCGCGATCCTTCTCGGGACAAAATCCTTTGGCAAGGGTTCGGTGCAAACAATCATCCCGCTCCCCGGCCACGGGGCGATGCGGTTGACAACGGCGCGTTATTACACGCCATCGGGACGCTCGATTCAGGCTAAAGGAATCGATCCGGACATCGTCGTCGAAGCCGCCAAAATCGAGAAGGAGAAGGGCGACAAAACCGCCACGGCGACGGATCTGAAAAAGGAAGACTCCGGCGACGGCTCACCCGAGCAGACGTCCGTCGATCCGTCGATCATGGGCACGCCCGCGGACTACCAGCTGGCCAGGGCGGTCGACATGCTGCGCGGCATCGCGATGTTCAACGGACGCGTCGTAAACTGACGATACGCCAACCACCGGTTCACGGTATCGGATGAAGAAGGCCGACAGAGACGGCGAGCCGCTCGATTATCGTGCCGCAGTCGGCATCATGTTGCTCAACTCATGCGGAGAGGTGTTCGTCGCGCGACGCCGCGACATTCCGACGATGCCGGCATGGCAGATGCCGCAAGGCGGGATCGACCCGGGCGAGACCCCGCGCCAAGCGGCTCTGCGAGAGCTGAAGGAAGAGATCGGCACCGCCAAGGCTGTGATCATCGGGGAGAGCCGGGGTTGGCTGCACTACGATCTGCCGATCGAACTCGCTGGTAGCGTATGGGGCGGGCGCTATCGGGGCCAGCGCCAAAAATGGTTCGTCATGCGCTTCACCGGCCGGGACAGCGACATAAATGTCGCCACCGAGCATCCGGAATTCGACGCCTGGCAATGGGTTGAGCCATTTCGCCTGCCGGAGTTGATAGTCCCGTTCAAGCGTCGGCTCTACATTGACCTATTGAGCGAGTTTCAGGAGTACTGCGTGCCCCTGGCCTAGCCGGGCGGCAAGCCCGCCATTGCCGCGTCAATTGCGGCTGCGCCCGGTATTGCGGTTTGAGCGCCACGGGCGAGGCATGCAAGGCCAGCAGCGACACTGGCACGCCGCAGCGCGGCTTCGACGCTCGCCCCCAAATCGAGCGCCGCCGCGAGAACCCCGACAAAGGTGTCACCGGCGCCGGTTGTATCTACCGGCTCGATGGCAAGCGCCGGCAAATCGAGCCGGCTCCCATCGGCAAGAAACGCAGTGGCCCCCGCAGCGCCGCGCGTCACCACGAGCCCCTGCCGCAACCGGCCGGCAATCCCCATTGGATCGGACGAGATCGTCGCGGCCTCGCTTTCGTTCGCGACCAATAAATCAATTTCCGGCAACAGGGTGAGATCGATCGGCAGGGCCGGCGCCAGATTGAGTACACATCGGCCGCCGCGTCTCCGGACACGTCTGATCAGGCCTTGGGTTTCGCCGGGCGGAACTTCGAGCTGGGCGACGAGGGTTGTGTCGGCATCGAGCAAGTTCTCGGATACCCAGTCGCAACGCACGCCCATGTTGGCGCCGGGAGCCACGGCGATAATGTTCTCGCCCGCGGCAGATACCATTATCAAGGCACAGCCGGTCGGGAGTTCGAGCTCGTGCACCAAACGCGTATCGACGCCCTCGCCACGCAACGAAGCAAGGGCGATCGCAGCAAACTCGTCGCGGCCGACGGCGCCCACGAGCACAACATCGGCTCCGGCTCGGCGCGCCGCAAGCGCCTGATTGGCACCCTTGCCGCCGGGTAGAAGTTCATACGAGCCGCCCAGCACAGTCTCTCCAGGCTGGGGCAATTTTGGAACCGGGACGATGAGATCGGCATTTATTGACCCAAAGGTCAGGATCATGTGACAGAGTCCCGCGCGGGATACAACCGGCCGCAACTCCGATTACAGCGGTTGGTTGTACTCTGATATAATATCAAATCGCAGTGATGGAGAAGGCGTATGGAGGGCTTCGAGACACGCCAGGTGGGGCGCACGCCCCTCAGATTGACGGTCTTGGGGCTCGGCACCGGAACTCTCGGCGGGCACCGTATCCCCGTCACCCGAGACGAAGGAGAGGCGGTTGTAAGGGCGGCGTGGGGAGCCGGTATTCGCTATTTCGATACTGCGCCTTTCTATGGTTTCGGCAAGGCGTGCCGAATTGTCGGCGATGCCCTGCGCGAGTTGCCCCGCGAAGATTGGGTCTTGTCGACCAAGGCAGGGCGGCTGCTGCGGCCGCAGACGAATGCCGGCACTCCTGGTGCGCTGCGGCATCCGATGCCGTTCGAGGATGTCTTTGATTATTCCTACGATGGGATCATGCGTTCGTTCGAGGACAGCTTACAGCGGCTGGGCCTGGCTCGGATCGACATCCTTTACGTTCATGACATCGGTGCGCGGCAGCACGGCAAAGACGCGCATCCCGGAATCATGCGCACCTTTCGCGACAGCGGATATCGCGCGCTCGAACAATTGCGCTCATCCTGCAAGCTGGGGGCGATCGGGATCGGGGTCAACGAATGGGAAGTTCTGCTCGAGGCGATCGATTGGGGTGAGTGGGATGTCTTTCTTCTCGCCGGGCGCTATACGCTCCTCGAGCAGACGCCGCTCGATGACCTGCTCCCCCAATGCCTGCGCTCCGGCATATCGGTCGTAATCGGGGCGCCGTTCAATACCGGCATTCTCGCCGGCCGCGAGAGTTGGAACTATCGGCCGGCACCTCCTGAGATCGTCAGCCGGGTCAAAAAAATTAGGGCGATCTGCAACAGTCATCGGGTGCCTCTCGTCGCCGCAGCGCTGCAGTTTCCACTCGCTCATCCAGCCGTCGCGGCGATCCTGCCCGGGCCGCGCAATGTCGCCGAGTTCGAGGCCAACGCGAACCTGATGCGGTACTCAATCCCGCCGGCCTTGTGGGCCGATTTGCGCAACGCCAAGCTGCTCCATCCAGATGCGCCAACCCCGGCCTGATCGAAGGCATGCGCCGAGCCGTATGGCCACCTAAACTCAATCCGACAACTCGATCCGCTCCATATCCTCGTCGCTGAAGCCGAAATGGTGGCCGATCTCGTGGATCAGCACGTGCCGCACTAGATGCCCCAAATCCTCGCCGCTCTCGCACCAGTAGTCGAGTATCGGGCGGCGATAGAGAAAGATCATGTCGAGGTCCGGCCGTGGATCGCTGACACTCTTGTGCGGTAGCGCCACGCCGCGATAGAGGCCGAGAATATCGAACGGACTTTCGAGGCCCATCGCCTCCTCCGTCTCCTCGTCGGGAAACTCCTCGACCCGGATCACGACGCGCCCGAGATGGCGTTTCAGCTCCCCCGGAATAGTGTCGAGACGCATGTTCTGCCAGCGTCTCGATCTCGGCGAGCGATGGTGGCAGACGGTCCGGCATGGTATCACTCCCGCTGGTGATGGAGGTTGGCATGGTCGAGAGACTGGTCGGAGCGCAACGGCAGGCGGCGCTGCATGAGCTGCATGGCTGGGTCGAGGTCGACGATCGCGATGCGATCCGCAAGACCTACCATTTCGAGAACTTCTCCGAAGCCTGGGGATTCATGTCGCGGATGGCGCTCCTGGCGGAGAAAATGGACCACCATCCCGAGCTGTTCAACGTCTACAACCGGGTGGAAGTAATCCTGTCAACGCACGATGCGGACGGGCTCAGCGAGCTCGACATTCGGCTGGCGCACGCGATTGACGAAATCGCCCCGGAAAGGGACCGCCGCCCTCCCCTCCCCTAGCGTTGCGATCTCAGCGTGGCGCCATGCGCAAGGCGCCGTCGAGCCGGATCACCTCGCCGTTGATCATCCGGTTCTGACAGAGGTGCAGGACCAGCGCGGCATATTCGGCGGGCCGGCCGAGCCGGCTCGGGAACGGAACGCTCGCGGCGAGGCTCTCCTGGACGTTCTGCGGCAATCCCTGCAGCATCGGCGTCTCGAAGATGCCCGGCGCGATCGCCACAACTCGCACCCCATAGCGCGCCAGCTCGCGCGCCGCCGGCAGTGTCAATGAAACGATGCCGCCTTTCGAGGCGCTGTAGGCCGCCTGCCCGATCTGACCTTCATAGGCCGCGACCGAGGCGGTCGAGACGATGATGCCGCGCTCGCCGTCGGCAAGCGAGTCGAGCGTGGCCATCTCCGCCGCGGCCACCCGCAGGAGATTGAAGCTGCCGATCAGATTGACCTCGACAACGCGCCGAAACGCGTCGAGCGACAGCGGGCCGTCACGCCCGACGATCCGCCCGGCGGTGCCGACGCCGGCGCAATTGACGGCGATGCGCGTCGGGCCATGCCGCTGGCGCGCCGCCGCAACGGCGGCTTCGACCGCACCGGCGTCGGTCACATCGCAGCAGATGGCGAAGCCGCCTATCTCGTGCGCCGCGGCGGTCGCCGACGCCCCATTGACGTCTAGGATCGTCACCTTGACCCTTGCCGCGGTCAGCGCCTCTGCCGTCGCGCGGCCGAGACCGGAGGCTCCGCCGCTGACGATTGCCGCCTGCCCTGCGATCTCCATGCGCTCCTCCTGCCGATGATCCGCGCTGGGAAAACCTTATCGCCGAGGCGACCTCGGCGCACGTCCCTCGCCGCGGCGCGACAACCTGGCGAGACGGGCCTCGCGATACGCGACGTAGACGGACGATCCGGCAATAATTGCGGCTCCGACCCAGGTCCACACATCGGTCACCTCGCCGAACCACACGAAGCCAATGAGCGCCGCAAACGGCAGACGGGCAAACTCGAAGGGCGCGCAGGCGCTGGCATCGGCAGTCGCGAGGGCTCGCGCCACCGAAAGATGCGCGATCGTGCCGAGGCCGCCGAGCCCAACCAGCGCGCCGAGCGTGGACAGGTCCGGCCACCGCCACACAAACAGCGCCGGCACCAGCGACAACGGCGTCAAATAAATCATAAACATCGCGACGATCCTGGCCGGCGGCTCGGTACGCGCGAGAAATTTGACCGTAATATTGTTCATCGCCGCGCTCGCCGCCGACACCAGCAGGATCAGGAGGTTCGCGTCGAGCCGCTCGCCGCCCGGCCGCATGATCACGAGCACGCCAACAAAGCCAATGGCGACCGCGCTCCAGCGCCGCAGCCGCACGTCCTCGTGCAGGACGAACACTGCCGCTATCGTGGCGAAGAGGGGGGCAGTGAAGTTGACGGCGGTCGCAGTCGCCAGTGGCACGACGGTGATACCATAAAACCAGGTCACCATCGAGACGAGACCTACCGCCCCGCGCAGCAGGTAAAAGCCAGCGTTGCGGCTGCGCAACAGAGGTGGGCCGCCCTTGATGATCCAGGGAAGCACGAGGACGAGCCCGAAGAAGCAACGAAAGAACGCGACCTCGAACGGATGTATCGACTGAGCCGCCACGCGTATCAACACGTTCATCATCACCGCGCATATTCCGCTGAGCAGAATCCACAGCGCGGCGCGAGAAGTCGGCGCCAAGCGCGGCATTGTGAACAAAGGCATCAGAGATTTACCCCGCCGCCCCGCGGCGACGTCGTGCGCAGACTTAGGATTAATGAAGCGGCACGGCGTAGACGAGCAGCAAGGCTTGTTCCCCCGGGTTCTGCTTGGTCAGGCCGGCATTCGATATGTGATAAAAGGCAAGACCAAGGCGGCTTCGGTTCGCGAAGCGGTAATCGAACTCGGCGCCGCTGCGAAACTCCCACCAGGAGCCGAGATTGAGACCGTCCCCGCGGTACCAGTACCCGCCGGCGAAGGTCGGGGTCACAACCCAGTTCGTACCAAAATTCACGTCGAAGCCGAAACCGGCATAGCCGTAGAATGCGCCGGCGCTGGTACCCATCAGGCCGACAAACGGCGAAAAGATCCATAATACATCGCCAAACCGGTACTCGCCCTGCAATTGGGCCCTGCGCCCGGCGGCGGTTTTCTTCGCGTCGGGGTTGATTGAAAAAACCCCGGCGCCGGTCCCGATGCTCGGCGGATCCGCGGGGGATCCCAGCGTGATGATGGAGCCCAAGGGGATTTGCGCCGCCGCGGGAGGCGCCGTTGAAATGCCGAACGCCAGGAGCAAGATCGCCCCTAGCCGGCTCATGGATTTCTTGCTCACGGCTATTCCCCACCCGCGCTCGCGGCTCGGTCGAGACCGCGCTTTCGTTATCCTAAAACGCAAACCATGCTGCGCAAGCAAAACCGTCCGGCAAACTCAGATCCGCTTCATTCGTTCCGTCGCCAGGATTAGCTGCTCGCGAATTCCGGGCTCCATCGCCGAATGCCCAGCATCGGGGACGATTACATAATCCGCTTCGGGCCAAGTACGCACTAGTTCGTCGGCGCTGCCGACCGGACAGACCATATCGTAGCGGCCCTGCACGATGGCGGCCGGCAAATGCCTGATCTGCCCGACACGGGAGATCAGATCACATTCGCCGGTGAACAGATGACGGGTGAAGAAATGCGCTTCGATTCGTGCCAGGCCGAGAGCGAGCCGGTCCTGGCTGAAGGCGGCCACCGTCTCGGGATTGGGCAACAAGGTCGAGCAGGCACCCTCGTAGATGCTCCAGGCGCGCGCCGCGGGCATGTGGACGCGCGGGTCCGCGTCGCGCAAGCGCGAGTAATAGGCGGCGAGAATGTCGCTGCGCTCGGCCTCGGGGAGAAATCCCGAAAAGGCACGCCACGCCTCGGGAAACACCCTGCGAATACCGTAAAGAAACCAGTCGATCTCCTCGCGCCGGCACAGAAAGATGCCGCGCAGCACGAGCCCGATGCAGCGAAGCGGATGAGTTTCGGCGTAATGCAGCGCCAATGTCGAGCCCCAGGACCCGCCAAATACCAGCCATTTGTCGATGCTCAGCGAGGAGCGCAGATGTTCGATATCGGCCACGAGATGGGCTGGCGTGTTGTCGGCGATCTCGCCGAGCGGCGTCGATCGACCGGCGCCGCGCTGATCGAAAATCACGATCCGCCAATATTCGGGATCGAAAAATCGCCGATGCACCGGCGTCGCGCCGGCGCCGGGGCCGCCGTGCAGAAACAGCGCCGGGACGCCACGCGGATTACCCGACTGCTCCCAATACATCGTGTGGCGGGCATCGAGCCGCAGAGTGCCCGTGCGGTACGGCTCGATCGGCGGGAACAGATCGCGGCGGTTGATCATCAGAGAGCAGTGTAAGAGGCCCTGCGCCGATCACCTAGCCTCAACGCGGGCAGCTGGCGATCAGGGTCGCGACGTTGAGAGGCCCTTGCATCGAGCCCATCGCTAGCTATGTTCTATGGTTCTATGGTCTCTATGGTTCTATGGTTCTATGGTTCTATGGTTCGATGGATTGACGGAATATCGTGAGACCTTGAACGCACCTATGGCGCATGGCGGGCATCCGCTCCGTCCTCCAGTTCACCTCCCATCGCGGGGGCAGATCGAAGCCGCGGCCGACATGTTCCAGGCGCTCGCCGACTTAGAACGGCTGCGGCTTCTGCTGCGGCTCGCAGAGGGCGAGGCGTGCGTGTCGGAGTTGGCTGAATACGAGGGCGAGAAAATTACCACCGTGTCGGCACGTCTGAAGACGCTATTTACGGTGCGTTTGGTCAAGCGGCGGCGCGAGGCCAAACATATCTTCTATGCTCTTGCCGACGAGCACGTGTTGCCGTTGGTCCGCAACGCTATCGACCACGCGGCCGAGGGCCGCACCGCCATTTCCGCGGATCCTGGACAAGGAAAGGAAGATCCCCGATGACTACTTGCTCCTCGCCCAACCATCCGGACCACGCTCACCAACACGGTCCGGATTGCGGGCACCCCGCCGTGCGGCACAGCGGGCATATCGACTACTTGCACGATGGTCACCTCCACCATCCGCATGGAGATCATGTCGACGAGCACGTGATCGACGTCTCCACCGACAACCCCGATCGCTGCACCTCGGATCATCGCTGCGGCGGTCATGATTCCGGTCATGTGCACGGCCCCGGCTGCGGTCACGAGGCAGTTCCCCACGGCAACCACCTGGACTACCGCGTCGGCGGCCACCTCCATCATCCGCACGGCGACCACTGCGACGACCACGGTCCGCTGGCGGCCGCCTGAAATCCGCAAAGCGCTCAAGGGGCGGAACGCCAACGCTCGGCGTGCCGCCCCACGCGCTCCCGATACTATACGCGGCGCCAAACGGGCGTGATCAATCCTAACCTGTCGCAAGGCCACGTTGATCAGAATGACCACACACGATTTTCTCGGGCCATATCAACTCTTCGCGCGATCCGAAAACCTCTCGCACAGTAGAGAGGATGATCCATATCGCTATAATGCCCGCGACGCTTGGATCGAAAATCGATAGCCCTGTAAAGATTACCAACAATCCAGCGACCACAGGAGCGAGGGAGACGTAAACGTCACTCATGTTGTGAATATAAGCCAGACGGATCGCTGGATTGTTGCGTCCTGGCTCCCAAAGAAACCAGGCCACGCCCCAATTCGCGGCGGCAGCCGCGATCCCCACCAGTAGCGGGATCGCCCCTTGAACGGGAATAGGGTTCTGAAATCGCTCCACGGCCTGCCATACGAGAAGGCTGCTGATCACGATCAAGCCGAGTGAGTTGAAGAGATTGGCAGTCCGCAGAAGATTTCGCGATACGCTCTGTGAAAGGACGAAGGCTAAATAGAGAAAATAAGCGCCATCTCATCGGACAAGTTGTGGATAGCGTCCATCATGAGGCTCAGGCTGTGGGCTTCAAATCCGGCCACGGCTTCCACAGCAGAAATTGCCATATTGAGTACGGTTGCCGCCGCGAGGGCTTTTCGGTAGTGGGCCATCAGTCTTCGTTTTGGGATTTGCCGCAGCGATCTTTCTCAGGTTCTCCTCGAACCCTGGTGACCGGCTAACGGCTTACGATAACCGGGCAACCGCAGATCGGGCAGGTTGCCCTAACCGAATTGACGGAGGGCTCCTTGGCCAGCTGCGCCTGCAATTGCGCGACCAAAGCTGCGTGGTCCGCAGGACCGCCGCAACGGTTGGCGAGAGCCACCCCGAGAGGGCTCTCGGGTGCGATCTCCTCAATCTGCCATGCTCCGGCGGAGCGCGCGGCCATAAGAGCGGCTCCGGCTCCGACCCAAGCGGCAGCGGAGCGCAACAGATGGCGGCGCCCCCGGGCTACATCACCGGCGAAATCACTCACGTTACGATCCTTCTGCGTCGGGGCCTGTGACATTCTAGCGCGAATATAGGAACGACACCCGCTTTTCGCCGGCCGGTCCTGCGACGTCGATTTCTTTTGCCAGCTTTTGCGCCATCGCGTCGGCAAACGAATTGAAGTCCTGGACGACCAGCAGGAAGGCGTTGGTTCCGCCGATCACGTTCTGCCGATAATAAAGCGGCAGGCCGCCGGGCGGCTGCGTGTGGGCAGAATAGCCCAAATTCGGCTTGTCGTTGATGATCGCCAGCCCGTTGATGGTGACCCCCTGGGAGACTGCCTGATCCCGGGCCTCGGTGACCGCGCGGCCCGAATTGTTGGTGCCGTCGCCCGAGATGTCGAGGATGCGCCGCTTGGCCTGCCATTTCGATTTGGCGAAATGCGCCATCGCGAAATCAATGGCGGCGCTTATCGAGGTGCGGCCCATAAATGACCGCGGCGCCGCGAGCATCGCGGCGGCCATGCTGCCGGCGTCTTCCTCGTCGCGTACTTCGGTCCAATCGACAACGACCTGCTGATCCTCGTCCCCCGACCACTCGATGAAACTCACGCCGATCGCCGCGCCCGGACGACCGTGAATGGCCGCGAGCACGCGCGGATCGCTCAGCGCCGCGGCGTAGCCCTTGCGTTGCAGATCGAACTCGGCATCGTCGATGCTGCGCGAAACATCGGCGGCCAGGATCACCTCGAGGTCTACGCCGTCGCTCCGCGCTTCCCCGGTGACGAAAAAAAAAGCCAGTAACACGATCGCGACGAGGGCCCCTCTCATCGGACTTTCTCCCTTATGGCGTCTTCAGGATAAGACCAGACCTCGTTCTCGGGAAAGAGGTTCGCACACTCCGCGGTACGTCACAGCGGTCCTGTTACGGGGCATGCGGCGGCTACTGACCGCGCACGCGCAGCTGGCCATGCGGCCCGAGCGCAACCCCAGGGAGTTGTCCGAGCGATTGCGCCAGGCTGCGGTTCTCGTCTCCTGGCTGATCGAGCAAGCGGCGACTGTCGAGCGTGTACGTCGTCGCCCCGAGAGGCGGTGCAATCTCGGCGCGCGCCTGATCCAGCCGGGCAACGGCCCCGGCGTAATCGGGCCCCGGGGCGGCACAAGCGGCAAGGGCGGCGGTCGCACACATGATCGTTGCAAGTCTCATAACTGGCGAAGCTGGGACCAGCCCTCGACAACTTCAAGCGGACCCGCAGGGCAAGAACCCCTCGCCATTCCCTCAACCCTGAATTGGGGGAGAGGGTTGCGGAGCTTGGCAAGGGGGCTGCCGGGCGGTGACTAAGGGGATCGGCGTACGCGCAGTGACTGCGAAACCATTTGGTTGAAATCTGCCCTAGTCACGATTTCCCGGGGCCGTTATAGTATATCAATCGGGTGCCGGATTCGGCGGCCGGTGCGGGGCGTGTAATATCGAGATGCGGGGGGCCGCTCGACGATGGTCCTGATCGGTCGGGCTCGAGGGATAGGGCGCCGGGTTGCCGCGCTGACGGGCGCGTTCGCGATGCTGGTCCAGGCTGTCCTGTTCGGCTGGCATCATCATGAAACTCCCTTTCGGCAGCACGCCGCCTCCGGCCTCATCCTGGCGACGCCGACCTCCCCGGCCATGCCGGTCGCAGACCACCACGATTGTCAGATTTGCTTCGCGCTCGGCCACCATGGCGCAGTCCCGGTAGATTTCTTCGCGCCGAGCCTGCCTGACCAGACACGGCTGCATCAGCCCCGACTGATGGCGCTCGACGCGCCTCTCGCGCGCTACTTCTTTTTTCGGTCCCGCGCACCACCCGTGGCCTGACGCTGCCTCTATCCCCACTGACCTGCCGCAGCACCTTGCTGCGCACCCCGAACATTTAGAGGAATCCAATGGCCAACCCGGTTTGCACGGGCGCGCGGCACGTGCCCGCTCTCCTTTCGCTTGCCCTTACATCACTCTTCGTCGGCCCCGTCGCCACGGCGCAGGAAACACAGAACCCGGCCCCAGCGACGGGGCAGGCACCGGCCCCAGCGACTGGAGCACCGCCGTCCCCGGAAGGCGGCCTGTCGCTGGACCTGGACGTCATCGCTAAGCAGCTCGATATTGCGCGCTACGAGATTCAGCCCAGCCTCGGCGCAACCGTCTACGACTTCAGCCGGCAAGCGATCGAGACTCAGCCGCAGGGCGACAACCAGCCGTTGAACCGGCTCCTGCTGCAGGCTCCGGGGGTCGCGCAAGATTCGTTTGGCCAGCTCCATGTGCGCAACGACCACGCCAACCTTCAATTCCGCATCAACGGGGTTCAGCTGCCGGAGGGGATCAACGTCTTCGGACAATCGCTGCAGACTAGACTTGCCAACTCGGTGGCGCTGATCACCGGCAGCCTTCCGGCGCAATACGGGCTGCGCACCACCGGCGTCATCGATATCCAGACCAAGACCGGGACCCTCGATCCGGGGGGCTCGGCGACGCTCTATGGCGGGCAGCAAGGCACGTTTCAGCCGAGCGTCGAATGGGGCGGCCGGGTTGGGCAGATCGATTATTACGCGACCGGCGAGTACCTGCGGACCAACGAGGGGATCGAGAACCCCGCCCCAACCTTCAACGCGATCCACGACAACTCCATCCAGCCAAAAGGGTTTGCCTATGTCTCCGGCATTATCGATCCGACGTCGCGGTTGACCGCCATTCTCGGTGCCTCGCGCAGCCAATACCAGATCCCGCAAGTCGGCGGCCAGACCCCGAGCCTCGGGCTCACCGTCAACGGCGGCAGCGACTTCGCCTCGGCCTCCCTCAACGAGAACCAGCGCCAGATCAATAATTTCGGGATCGTCGCTTGGCAGAAGCACGTCGACGACGTCGATTTCCAGATCGCCGGGTTCAGCCGGTACAGCAGCGTCTACTTCTCTCCGGGAGATCCCACGGGCGACCTTCTGTTCAACGGCATCGCCCAGACCGCCTACCGGCAGAGCTGGGCGAGCGGGGTGCAAGGCGACGGCAGCTGGCGGGCTGCGCCCGACCACACCGTTCGCAGCGGCTTTTACATCCAGCGAGAGCGATCGCCGTTCAGCTCTACATCAAATGTTCTGCCGGTCGACCAGAACGGCGTTCAAACCACCGACCAGCCGCTCACGATCTTCGATTCGGGTAGTAAGACCGGATGGATCTACAGCTATTACCTGCAGGACGAATGGAAAATAATTCCGTCCCTGACTCTCAATTTTGGCGCGCGCTACGACCAGTTCGCCGAGTTCGTCAGCGAGCGACAGCTCAGCCCGCGCGCCAATTTAGTTTGGCAGCCGACCGAGGCGACAACATTTCATGCCGGCTATTCGCGTTACTTCACACCGCCGCCGTTCGAGCTTATCGCGTCGCCGACGATCGCGCTCTTTGCCAATACGACCGCCGCTCCGGCCGTCACGCTCGAACTCGGTCGCCAAGGCGGAACGGTCGCATTACTTTGATGTCGGCGCCACGCAAATCATCCTGCCCGGCCTCAAAGCCGGCATCGATGGTTATTACAAACTCGCCAGCGACCTGATCGATGAAGGGCAGTTCGGTGCGCCGATCCTCTTCACGCCGTTCAATTACCAGAAAGGATGGGTCAAAGGCGTCGAACTGACCCTCAGTTATGATATCGGCAACTGGTCGTTTTACGGCAATTTCTCCGCGTCGCAGGAGCTAGCAAAAAACATCGTATCGAGCCAGTTTAATTTCTCTCCAGACGACCTAGCCTATATAGCGACTAATGCTATCCACACCGATCACGACCAGACCTACACATCATCGGCCGGCATCAAGTACAAAGTGCCCGTCTGGAATACCCTCTTTTCGGTTGACCTTACCGCCGCCAGCGGTCTCAGAACCACTCAACTGAACGGGCCTCCGAACGGGGCTGCGCTGCCCGGCTATCAGCAGGTGAATTTCAGCATCGTCCAGCCGGTCGTCACCGGACTCTACAAAGGGCTGGAGCTGCGCTTGGACATCATCAACCTGTTCGACGAGATCTACCAAATTCGCAGCGGCACCGGGCTCGGCGTCTTTGCGCCGCAATACGGCCCTCGCCGCACTATCCTTGCCGGCGTGACGCAGCGGTTCTAGCGTGCCCCATTCCCGCCGCGCACCCGCCACATTCTTCCTGCTTGAAGCTCCGGTTTTCGCGAAGTGAATTTCTGAGGCCGACCGTGACCGAAACCGCCGCGACCCTTTCGATCGTCAAGCTGTTCATGAACGCCGACCCCGTAGTCAAGGGTGTGCTTTTATTGCTGCTCGCGGCCTCGGTGTGGAGCTGGGCTGTGATCATCGACAAGCTCTGGCGGCTCGGCGCGGCGAGCCGAGCCGCGCGCGAGCACGAGGCGCGGGCCGCCGCGGCGCGCTCGCCGCAAGAGCTGTCGGCGACAGAGGGGCGCGACCCGGCCGGCCTCGTCATATCCGCCGGGCTCGCCGAGAGCGCGGCCGAGCCGCGGCCGCAACCCGAGACGGCCGGCGAACGTCGCGAGCGCATCGAGCGCGCGATGCGCCTGACCCTGAACGCCGAGCTGCGGCGCCTGGAGCTGCGGCTGCCGTTCCTCGCGACCCTCGGCTCCGCCGCACCGTTCATCGGCCTCTTCGGCACGGTCTGGGGGATCATGCGCAGCTTCGAGGGGATCGCGGCGGCACACAGCACCAGCCTTGCGGTGGTCGCGCCGGGCATTGCCGAGGCCTTGTTCGCAACGGCCATGGGACTCGCGGCGGCGATCCCCGCGGTCGTCGCGTACAACAAGATCACCGTCGACCTCGGCCGCTTTGCCGGGCGCATGCAGGGGCTGATCGGCCGCTCCGGCGGTCTGCTCGCCCGCGCCGGCGCGGAGGCCTGAGGATGGCGTTGTCACTGCCGCCATCCGGCGAAGCCGGCGAGGAGCGCTACGCGCCGCTCGCCGAGATCAATGTGACGCCGATGGTCGACGTCATGCTGGTGCTGCTCGTCATCTTCATGGTGACCGCGCCGCTGCTTAGCGTCGGCGTGCCGCTCGACTTGCCCAAGTCGCGGGCGGCACAACTCAGCGAGCCGAAGAAGCCGGTCGTCATCAGCCTCAACCGCGACGGCGAAGTGTTCATAGGCGACGAGAAGATCAACGCCGACGAGCTCGAGCCCCAACTCGCCGCACTGGCCGCGGAGGATCCTAACCGCATCGTGTACGTCCGCAGCGACAAGACCAACACTTATGCGCAGCTGATGGACGCCTTGGGCCTGGTCAATCAGGCCGGGTTCTCTAAGGTGTCCCTGATCGCCGAGGCGGCCGGCCCGAAGTGAGCGGCATCAAGCTCCCACTGGCGCTGTCGCTCGCCGGGCACGCCGCTTGCCTCGTTGCGCTTGCGCTGTTCCTCACCGGCAAGTCCGCTCCATTGCCGGAGCCGGTTGCGAAAGGCGGGATCGAAGTGCTTTTCGAACCGGCGCCACCAAAACCCGAGGCTACGGCACCGGCCGAAACCACGCCGCCCCCACCGGAACCGGAACCGGAACCGGTTCCACCCCCGCCCGAGCCGCCGGTCGTTGCGGCCGAACCGCCGCCTCCCGAGCCTCCGCCTCCCGAGCCACCTCCTCCCGAGCCGCCGCCACCCCAGCCCGAGGCGCCTGTCGCGGCGAGTGAGCCGCCACCCCCTCCGCCTCCGCCGCAGAAGCACGTCGTCAAGAAGGTGCCAAAGCCTGTCCCACGGCATCAGGAGGTGCCCCAGCCGACCCAGGCTTATCTCCCGAACCTACCGCCGCAACTCCCCGCCGCGCCGGCTCCATCGGCGCCGCCGCAGACGGCGATGGCGCCAACGCCGATGCCGGCCCCCGTCCCCTCACCCGAGGCGAGTGCCGGATACCGCGCGCTGTTGAGCGCCTGGCTCGAAAGCCACAAGCGATATCCCGACGCCGCCCGCCAGCGCGGCGAAGAGGGACGCGCGGTGCTCCGCTTCTCGGTCGACCGCAGCGGGCGCGTGCTCGACTATGCCGTCACCTCGAGCTCCGGCTATCCCGATCTCGACCAGTCGGTCGAAGAGATGATGCGGGGCGCCACCTTGCCGGCCTTCCCGACGGGAATGCCCCAGCGGGAAATGCAGGTATCGGTGACGATCCGCTTCAGCCTGCGGCGGTAATCTGAGCGGTCTGTCATTCCGGGGCGTGGGCGCAGCCCGCGAGCCCGGAAGCCATGAACACCTGCCTGTGAAAACTGAGGTAGGTTAGTGTTCATGGATTCCGGGCCTGCCCCTTCGGGGCATCCCGGAACGACGCTGAGCCCTATAGCGTCGCATCCACCAACTTGCCCGGCACGAGATAGGCTCTGTCCCAGCGCGACCATCGCCCCGGGACCGGCCGCCCGGGATTGCGGTCGCTGCGCCAGCAGACATCCGCGCCCGGCGGTGCCTCGATGAACTTGGTCGCGTTGTTGGGCATCGTGAATTCGAGGGTCGAGACGTAACCGTCGTCGCGCGCTGCGCAGTCCGGGTTCGCCGTGATCACAGCCTCGACATTGATCGAGCCCAAAATTGGGGTTGCTCAGCCGCAGCCTGCCTGGCAGTGGCACCGGCGGCGCACAAGAGCACACGCAGAGCAAGACGATGGCCAGAAGGGCCAGCAGGTTTCGTGCTGTCGACAATGAGATCCCCAGAAAGGAAGGCGCCGGGTTTTGAGCTTTTTCCGCGACCTGCAATCAGCTTATCATGGCCGGGCCCGGGTCAAGGAAGGATGAGGTCATGGACAAGCGTATTGCGGTGATCGGTGCCGGCGCAATCGGCGGCTACACCGGCGGTCATCTCGCGCATAACGGGTTCGACGTGACATTGATCGACCCTTGGCCGGAGCACATCGAGACGATCCGCAAGGACGGGCTCGCGATCGAAGGCGTGACCGCGGAAGAATATGTCTGCGCCAAGCCGAAGACGATGCATCTGACCGAGGTCCAGGATCTCGCAAAGCATAAACCGATCGACATCGCGATGGTTGCGGTCAAGTCCTATGACACGGAATGGGCGACGATGCTGATCGCCCAGTACCTGGCGCCCGACGGATATGTCGTGTCGTTGCAGAACTGCATCAACGAGGAGCGCATCGCCGGGATCGTCGGGCCGGACAAGACGGTCGGCGTCATTCCCGCGCTGCTCGGCGCCGAGCTCTACGCGCCGGGCCGGGTTCGCCGCACCGCCGCAAAGGGGTCCTCGCCCTACGAGGTCTACCGCGCCGGCGAACTGCACGGCCGCATCACCAAGCGAATCGAGGAGCTCGCGGACATGATCCGCACGATCGACAGCGTCAAGGCGACGACCAATCTGTGGGGCGAGCGCTGGTCGAAGCTGTGCGTCAACGGCATGGCCAACGGCGTCGCGGCCGCCACCGGCATGTCCGGCAACGACTCGAACCGGGACGAGAAGATCCGCCGCCTCAGCATCCGGCTCGCCGGCGAGGGGGTGCGCGTCGGGCAGGCGCTCGGCTATCAGCTCGAGCACATTCGCATGCACGAGCCCGAAACCATCGCCCGCGCCGCCGAGGGCGACCGCGCGGCGCTCGACGAGGTCGAATTCGGCGATCCTCGCCGCCTTGCAGTCGAACACCCGCAGCGAATTGGCCCGGCCCTCGATGGGTCAGGATATGCTCAAGGGCCGGCGCACCGAGATCGACTTCATCAATGGTGTGATCGCCGCGAAAGGCCAGGAAGTCGGCCGCCCCGCCCCGACCCACGTCAAGCTTGTGGAAAAGGTCAAACAGGTCGAGCTCGGCAAAATCCCGGCCAAGCCGGAGAACCTCTACGCGATCTGAGCCCCCTCCCCCTCCCTCCCCTCCGAGCACCTCGATCGGGGAGTCGCCATGAACCTGAACGCGGATTTTGGCGCTCGCGCGGCGGTGCATGCAGCCCGGCTGGAGTGGACGCCCTCGCCGATCCCCGGGGTGGACCGCCGCATGCTCGACCGCATCGGGGACGAGGTGGCGCGCGCCACTTCGATCGTCCGCTACGCCCCGCGCAGCCATTTCTCGCCGCACACCCACGGCGGCGGCGAGGAGTTCCTGGTGCTGGACGGCGTCTTTCAGGACGAGCGTGGCGACTATCCCGCCGGCGCCTATGTCCGCAACCCGCCGACCAGCAGCCACACGCCCGGCTCCGAGCCCGGCTGCACGCTCTTCGTCAAGCTCTGGCAATTCGACCCGGACGACCGGGCGCCGGTCCGCACCGACACTACGGCACTTTCATTCGCCCCTGCGCCCGACATCCCGGGTGTCGAATTTGCAGTGCTGTACGATAGCGCCCGGGAGCTTGTTCTGCTGGAACGCTGGGCGCCCGGCATCAGCATCGCGGTACCTATTCCCGGCGGGATCGAGCTGCTGGTCCTGGACGGCGGCTTCACGGAGGACGGGGAGGAGTTCACCCAATTCTCATGGCTGAGGCTGCCCGCCGGGTCGACATTACAAGCCGCAGCCGGACCGCAGGGCTGCCGCCTTTGGGTCAAATCGGGCCACCTCTCGCATGAGCCGCGGTCACCCGCGTCGCCGAAAGATACCGCGCGATAGTCTTCAGACGCGTCTCTCGCTGTTTTTGCTGTTTCCTCCAGGAATTATCAGCCAGCAGACTCTCGTTCTCGGCGGAAACACTGGGCTAAGGCTGTTGGAAGACACAAAGAACAGCCAGCTGTCCCGCTGTTCTTTCGCTGTTTTCCATTCCACTGTTGCAATTTCGACTCAGGACCATGACCACCGAAGTTTCGTTTACGACAACGTCGACCGTTGGTGCTTATAAGACAATTATGGCATTTTGTCAATGAGGGGGCCGAGAGGCAAACCAGATCGTCAGTCATCCCCCTCGCTGCCCCAGGCCTCGCGCCCCTCCTTGACCAGGAACCAGACGATGGCGAGCGAGGTGACGGTGTCGATCCACCAGGCGCCGAAGGCGAGTTGGGCGAGCAGGCCACCCACGACGACGACGGACAGCCAAAGGCAAGCCATCGACTCGGCGGCGTCGGCGCGGAGGGCCGCACTGCCGAGCTCATCGGCCAGCGCCAGCTTGCGTCGTGCCAGCACGAGCATGATCGGGATCGACAGAAGCGCAACGGCCAAGCCAGGCCAGGAGAACGTCTCGCCCTCGCCGCGCCACAAGCTCCAGCCCGCCGCCACGGCGACATAACCTGCGAGGGCGAACAGCAAGCCGCCGGCAATCCGCCGCGCAATTCCTTCCACCCTCTCGGAGACTTCGCGGCCGAGCCGCAGCTCGCTCGACAGCCGCCAGATCAGGACGCCGGCCGAGGCGAGCTCGATGACGCTGTCGAGCCCAAACGCGATCAGCGTGATGCTGCGCGCCGCGATGCCGGAGGCGACCGCAACGGCGGCCTCGACCGCCATCCAGCCGACGCTCAGCCATTCCAGCCGGAACGCTCGCCGGATCAGCCTCTGCCGCTGGGGATCAACGCCTACCAACTGAGCGTCAGCTTGCCGTCGCGCATCTTGTTATATTACCCCCGCAACCGGCCGATGAAGCTAATGCCTAGTAGCGAAAGACCGGCACGGCCTGCGTGGTAGGGGCGATGCTTAGGCGGACATAGCCGAGTCTCTCGCACGAGCAGTGCGTCAGGAATCCCGATAGATACGGGTAAAATCCGCAAGTTGTGTTAACGTTATCTGTGCGGCCACATCACAGGCTATTGCAAATGATCCTTTCCACCGCCCGGCGGGCCACTTTCTCGGGCGCATCCTGGTTACGAGCGCGGTAAACACCAACCGCCCCGTCAAACGCGTCCTGATGCTCCTTTAAGGAGGTTTTCGTGGCCGCCCTATAAGTCTTGAGCACCTCGTTGGCAGAAGCATCGTTAGCTGCGGACATGTTGCTGGTCCTGTGTTAAGCGAGCGGGAGCAGGCGCTGCTCGCAATCGCTATTTTGCCCAAGAGGTTTCGGTGCGATTAACCATAGGTGATTATCGGAGGATACCGTTGCTCGCGTTCTTTTCGCGCATGGCAACCAGCAAAGCTGGCACCTGTCCGTTGTTGCGCTGGATGACTGAGACCAAATCGGAGTGCTGCGCACTGGCCATGCTAATGCCGTTGACGATCAGGTCGGTCACCCTGTAGCCACGGTCGGTAGGGTTGAGCAGCCAATCGACCCTGACCGGTGCCGCGCCGTTGATCTGGATCCGGCTCGTTACGATGACCTTTCCCTTATCGGGGTGGCTCCCCAGCACTTTGAAGCTTTCGCTGCCGAGGGCGCCGAGGTGGGCGGAATTAGCCAATGACGACGTAATCCTCGTAAAGTTCGACGAATTCTTGCCGCTGCGGCGCCGTCGCTTTTAACCGGTATGGCCCGAGCGCGGAACGGGCGCAGGATTCCACGTCGAAATATTGGCGGAACAGCTGGCGGAACCGAACCTGCTTAGCCGCCGTGTCGCCGTTTCCCATCGCTGAGAGGGCGCGACTTCCGAGGTCGGTGACAAAGTTCACCGGATCATCCGCGGCGGCAACGCTTCTTGGGGCACCCGCAATGATGCCGGCCAACAGGACGAAAGCCGACAGCAGCAAAGAACGTCTTATCATTTGCATCTCCAAACTCAATCGATCCGCGACAAGCCGGAGACGACGGCATCTCCCACGCTGCTCGGCCAAGTTTAGTTTTTAAGGAGGGCTTCCTCCTAAGGTCTCTAACGTTGCCCAGTCCTCGTAGCCCGAGTCTGGTCAATATTGCTCACTTTTCAAAACTGTGCCGGCAGGCGGAGCACGATGCGGCGGTAGGGACCTTTTGCCCCGTCAGTCGTGCAGGACCACGTTCAGCAGCGAGCTGTGGACGCTCAGACCGCCATTGTATTCGATGAAGCCGAGCTTGCGGAATTTGTTCATGAAAAAGCTCACCCGCGACCGGGTAGTGCCGATCATCTCGGCCAAGGTTTCCTGGCTAACCTTGGGAATCACCGCCTCCGGTTTCCCCTCCTTTCCGAAGTTGGCCAACAGCAAAAGAAGGCGCGCCAGCCGTTTCTCGCTCGAATTGAAAAGCTGATCGACGAGATCTTCTTCGATACGAATGTTGCGGGTGAGCAAGTATGAGATGAAAAGCGCGGAAAAGACCGGTTCGTCGTGGAGCACCGCGATCATCGCCGATTTTTCGAGACGTACGACCGAGCACTCCGTGACGGCGGCAGCCGTCGACATGCGCAGCGGCTGACCCGCCAGGCATCCCTCGCCAAAAAAATCATCGGCACCCAGAATGGCAAGGATCGCTTCCTTGCCTTGCTGGGACAGGACCTTCAGCTCGATCTTGCCCTTCTGGATGTAGAAGACGGCATCTGCGGGATCTCCCTGGGCGAATACGATCTGCCGCTTGCGCAACTCGGCCCTGGTTTTTCCGGCCCCGACCCGCGCCAGGAAGGTCTTGGGATCGAAAGGCGGTGGCTTTCCTTCGACTTTCATGCAAACTGGCCCTCAGCGCGACACTCCGGCTCGGCAGGACAGGCCCTTGTCGGTCTCACTGGCGATCGAGGAGAGGCAGAGGCGTTTGCGCACGCACTGAACCAACGCTTTTAATGCGGTTGCTGCCCGCACCTAACCGGCTGCACAGAGCATCTGTGGTCTCGCGTCGAGTGTGCTAGCCTCTTATCCCCTCGACGGGTGACGAGACTTGGTCGATCCGTCCTCGATCGCAGTATAACCGAAGCCTTTATCGATGCCATCCGACGATCTAACCCAGTTGCGCCGAAGCCCTCGGCGCCGCAGAGCCTAAGCGACCGGCTGGCCGCCTTCACGGCGCAGAGCGGCCACTGAAACGCAATCGAGGCGGAAGCGAGCTTTCTACCAAGAGACCGTGAGCTTGCCGCCGCGCATTTCGTAGCCCTGCAGCCGGCCGAGGAAGCTCATGCCGAGCAGAGAAACGTCGAGGTTTTGGAGGATTGAGGCGGGCACATCATAAATCGACAGCTGGCCGATGCGGATTTCGCGCAAGGTCACCGGCGCCATACTCGCTGTGCCATTGGCGGTGTTGACATGTCCGCTAAACACCAGTCGGGCGGGATCGATGCCGGCGGCGCGGGCATCCGCCGGGGTGAGCGTCACCAGGCTGGCGCCGGTGTCGACGAGCATGCGGACCGGAGCCCCATTGACCGCGGCGTCGAGGACGACGTGGCCCCTTTCGTTCGCCGTATAGACGATCGTGTTGGAGGCTGGGACAGACGCGCGCGGAGCCGACATGGCAGCCTCCCGCTCCCGTCCGGCTGACGAGACAATATCCGGCAACAGCGCTTTGCTGCGGTCCAGCACCCCGACACCGAGGAGAACGATACCGCAGCACAGCAATACCCAACGCAACGCCCAGCCGATCACGGTGCCCGCTCCGGTCCCAATCATCGCCTGTCGCACTCTGCGGAACGGCGCTTAAGGGTTGGTGAAGGCCCTCACCCACCCAGCCCTGCGGGCTGGGTCCCCCCTCTCCCGCGGTGCGGGCGAGGGGCTTTGCGCCGGTGGGAATCATAGCCCTCTCCCGCACCGCGACGCACCGCGGGAGAGGGTGCCGAGCGCAACGAGGCGGGTGAGGGTTTTTCGGGTAGCCTGCGCTACTCGGCAGCCTGGGGCGCGTCGGGATAGCTGTTTGCGCGCCAGCGGCGCTGCCCGGTTTCAGACGCGTCGGCCTCGTAGCCCCAACGGTCCCAGCCAGGCCGGGGGGCTCGGGCGAACATTTCGAGATAGGGCCCTTCGCACAGGGCTTCGATGCGCTCGTAGGCCTCATCCGGTTTGCGGCTATGCTCGCGCCGCGGCGACACGATCAGTTTGCGGACATCGGCTCGGCTGCGATGCGGCTTGCCGCGCGTCGCGAGCAGACAAGGCTCGGGGTTCGCCCGCGTCCAGAAGCCGAGCCCCGTGAAGAAGCTCCGATCATTGTAAAAAAGCTCAGGTTTCCGCAGCTTAGCCCAGTAAAACCCGACAGTCTTATAAGTGAAGCCCCAAGCCTTTATAATGTCGAACGCCTTCTCCAGCAGAGGGTCGGTCGCCCACAGCAGCAGCACGCAGTCCTCTGCAGCCCATTCGGCAACCGGCAACGACTTGATGTCGGCGAGCGACATGCAGTCGTAATAGGCTTCGGGATTGCGGCCCTTGCCCTTCCGCGAATAGGTGGCGAAGGTCCAGGGCGGGTCGGCGTAGATGACCCTGTAATGTTTGGACTGGGGGGAGGCGCTCATCGACGCATGCTCGCGGCCTCGCGACGCATGGTCAATCGGCTTCCTCACTGCCCTCGTCGGGTCCCTCCTCGGTCGGGATGCGGTAATTGCCCTTGAGCCACCGGCCGAGATCGATCTGCGCGCAGCGCGCCGAGCAGAAAGGCCGGTATTGCAGCATCGGCGGCTTGCCGCAGATCGGACACGGGCGCGGTGCGGGTCGCTCGATCGACGAAATAGAGGCCATGGCCGAGGCGATATAATCAACGCGCCGAGATTTGAAAACGTTCGCGCTCACAGCCGGGATCGGCTTCGATCGCGATGTCGCGGGCGAATCGCTGCTCGGCTTGCCGCACGGCCTCCACCGCGGCGCCCGCCAACGCAGCCGCGACCTCCGGGGCGACGGTGATGCGCCACCGCCGCCCGGACTCCGCCCGCGCGGCACGGCGCAGGGCGCGCAGCGCCTCGTGCGAGACCGTGATCGCAGTCTTGATGAGAGCGCCGCCCGGGCGCGGCTCGAGCAGTCCCTCGGCGAGCGGGCGGCTGCGGCGCGGCCGCACCAGTTCGAAATGTCCGAGCCGGGTCCAGCCGAGGAGCTGCGGGGCCGCCGGATCGGGGGCGAGCGCCTCAGCGAGCGCCATGCGAACCTTTTCCCGCGCCGAGCGAATGTCCAAGCCGACAAAATCGACGACAATGCCGCCGCCCAAATTGCGCAGCCTGATCTGCCGGGCGATCGTCGCGGCGGCGGCGAGGTTGGCCATCATCCCGGTGCGCTCCGGCGAGCCCGTTTCCGGAGTCCCGGCGTCGACGTCGATCAGCATGCCAGCCCGGGTCGCCTCGAAATGCACGGAACCGCCCCCGGGGAGGGCGAGCGTAGCGGACAGCGCCTCGTCGAATACCGCGTCGAGATCGATCGGCCACTCGGTTTCCGGAAGGTGCGTGACGGTGCTGTTCGAAAAGGCGGCGCGGAGGTCGGGAATGGCCGCAGGGTCGTCCACAAGGATCTCGTCGGGTGCCGCCGGCAGCGACCCGGCGAGCGCGGCGGCAAAAGACGCCGCGGGGTCGAGCCGGACCGGCGGGTCTAGCCGTGAAGCGCGATCAACGATGTCATACCAGCGCCGCGCCAAGGCGGCCGCCTCGCCAGCAACGGGGTCGTCCGGCGCCGGTTCAAGAAACCTCAGCCCCCACCCCGGCCCTCCCCCGTTGCCACGGGGGAGGTAGGCTGATTCCCTCCCCCGCGAGCCGGGGAGGGTTAGGGTGGGGGCAAGTTGGGTGAGGAGCGCCGCGCCATCTGCGGAACCGGGGCGGCCGACGATCAATTCGACCGGCCAGCAGCGCAAAATCGCGGCCATCGTCACCCTTGCCGCCTTGCCGGCCTGGGCCTCGCGGCGGATTTGCACTACGACGCGCTCGCCCTCGTGCAGCCGCTTGCCGCGCGGCAAAACCTCGCCCTGTGGCAGGAAGGCGGGCCGGTCCCCGCCGATATCGACGAGCGCCGCCCCGTGGGCCGGGACCAGCTGGCGCACCCGCCCCAAATGAATGCTCCCGGCTTCATTGCGATCGCCGCGCTCGACGAAGAGTTCGACGGGCACGCCCTTTTCAAGCAGCGCAGCGCGCCACTCGCCGGGACCCGCCGATATCAGCAGCTCGCGAGCCAACTCGGTCGGTACCCGTGGCCGGCAAGCAGCTGGGTCGTCTCAAAGAGCGGCAGCCCGACGACATTTGAATAGGAACCGCTGATCCAGCGGATGAGCGCCGCCGCACGCCCTTGGATCGCATAGCCGCCGGCCTTGCCCTGCCACTCACCGGTGCGCAAATAGGCCCCGATCTCGGCCTCGCTCAGCCGTTTGAAAGAGACTTGGCTCTCGACCCGGCGCGACACCGACCGGCCGTCGGGGCTCACCACCACTATAGCGCCATGGACGCGGTGGCGACGCCCCGAAAGCAGTTCGAGGCAGGAGCGCGCGCGCGCCTCGTCTTCGGTTTTCGGCAGGATCCGCCGGCCGCAGGCGACGACGGTGTCGGCCGCCAGGACAAAGGCGCCGGGATGGCGCCGGCTTACCGCCTGCGCCTTTTCCTGCGCAAGCCGCATCGCATGCGCGGGAGGCAACTCGCCGCGGCGAGGGGTCTCGTCAATGCCGGCCGGATCGATGCAGTCGGGCATGAGGCCCACTTGACGCAGCAGTTCGAGGCGGCGCGGCGATGCGGAGGCGAGCACAAGGGGCGGCCTCGTCACCCAGTCAGCCCCGCAAGTGCAGCACGCAAATCAGGGTGAACAAGCGCCGGGCGGTGTCGAGATCGATCTCGACTTTGTCGGCGAGCCGATCGATCAGCAGCGCAGATCCCTCGTTGTGCAAGGACCGCCTGCCGACATCGATGGCCTCGATCTGCGCCAGACTCGAACGGCGGATCGCTTCGTAATAGCTGTCACAGACCATGAAATAATCTTTGACGATGCCGCGAAACGGCGCCAGCGGCAGAGTGATCGTTTCGTTCGAACCGTTCGCCATCGAGCGGATTTCGATGCTCAGCCGGTTCTCCTCGATCGCCAAGTGCAGATGGTAAGGCCCGTTGCAGCCGGAAACCGGCGCAAAATGGTTCTCTTCCAGGAGGTCGAAGATCGCCACTGCGCGCTCGTGCTCGATGTCGGGGCTGCGGCGGACGACCGTATGCTCGTCGAGAGTGATGTCGGCGATACGCGAGGCGTCCTGCTCGCCCATAGCTTGTCGAGCTACCCCGCGCGCGCTCGATCGAGGCGGATCGACAATGACAACGCGTGCGCGTCCAGCCCCTCGGCCTCGGCGAGGCGGATCGCCGAGGGCGCGAGCGCCGCGAAGCTCGCCGCGTCGCAGCGGACGATCGAGCTGCGTTTGAGGAAATCGAGAACCCCGAGACCGGAGGCGAAACGCGCGCTGCGGGCGGTCGGCAGGACATGGTTGGGTCCTGCGATATAGTCGCCGATCGCCTCGGGCGTGTGGCGGCCGAGAAAAATCGCCCCCGCATGATGGACCCGCTCGGCCAAGGCATCGGCCTCGTCGAGCGCGAGCTCGAGATGCTCGGGCGCGATCCGGTCGATCAGCGCAGGGACCTCCTCCCAATCGGCGACAAGTAGAATGGCGCCATGCGCCTGCCAGCTGGCGCGCGCGATCTGCGTCCGCGGCAGCCGAGCCAGGTGGCGCTCCACCGCCGCCTCGACCTCGGCCGCAAAATCGGCGTCATTGGTGATGAGGACCGCCTGCGCCGCCTCGTCGTGCTCGGCCTGCGACAGCAAATCGGCAGCGATCCATTCAGGGTCGTTGTGCCGGTCGGCGACGACGAGAATTTCCGATGGCCCGGCGATCATGTCGATCCCGACCTTGCCGAAGACCCGGCGCTTCGCCGCCGCGACATAAGCGTTTCCGGGGCCGACCACCTTGTCGACCGGGGCGATCGTCGCCGTGCCGTAGGCGAGCGCTGCGATCGCCTGCGCGCCGCCGACCCGATATATCTCGTCGATCCCGACCATCTGGGCGGCGGCAAGAACAAGCGGGCTCAGCACGCCGCGCGGGGTCGGCACGGTCATGACCAGCCGCTCGACCCCGGCCACTTTCGCCGGGATAGCGTTCATCAACACCGAAGAGGGATAGGCGGCGGTACCGCCCGGAACGTAGAGCCCGGCCGCGGCGACCGGCCGCCAGCGGGCGGCGAGGCGCACACCCACCTCGTCGACATAGTCGATCGGAGCGGGCAGCTGGCGGCGATGAAAGCTCTCGATCCGCTCCGCCGCAACGCGCAACGCTGCCACGGTCTCGGGCGCGGCCGCCGCGGCGCCATCGGCGATCTCCCTTGCAGTCAGCCGGAGGGCTCCGGGCGCAAGATCCATCCCGTCGAAGCGGCGCGTATAGTCGATCAGTGCCGCATCGCCGCGGCTGGCGATGTCCTCGATGATCTCGGCAACCGCGGCGTCGACATCTGCCGCACTCTCCCGCTTGGCCGCGAGCAGCTGTCGGAACCCCGCTTCGAAACCGGGGTCGCGGGTGGAGAGCGTCACCGGCATCAGCGCCCCCCGCCGATCGCTTCTCGAAAGCGCTCGATCCAGCCGCCGACTTCTTCGGGGCGGGTCTTCAGTGCCGGGCGGTTGACGATCAGTCGGGAGCTGACCTCGGCAATCGGCTCAATTTCGACCAAACCGTTGGCTTTCAGGGTGGCGCCGGTCTGTACGAGATCGACAATGTGATGGCAGAGCCCCAGACGCGGCGCCAGCTCGATCGCGCCGTTGAGCTTGATGCATTCCGCCTGGATGCCTCGCGCCGCAAAATGCCGGCGGGTAACTTCCGGGTACTTTGTCGCGACCCGCACATGGCTCGATCGTGTGATTTCGGCCTGCCCGAGCGCGTCCGCCGTCGCAGCGACGGCGAGACGGCAATGCCCGACATCGAGATCGAGCGGCGCGTAGATCTCCGAATAGTCGAATTCCATCAGCACGTCATTGCCGGCGATACCGAGCTGTGCGGCGCCGAACGCGACAAAAGTTGCGGCGTCAAAGCTGCGGACACGGATCAAATCGAGACCCGGCTCGCTGGTTCCGAAGCGAAGCTGGCGCGAAGCAGGGTCGTCGAAGGCGGGCTCCGGCTCGATGCCGATCCGGCGCAACAGCGACATCACCTCGCCGAGAATCCGGCCGTTCGGCAATGCCATGATCAAGGGATCGCCGCGAACGGGTTCGGGCTCGGCGGTCACGAAGCTTCATCCAAATCGTGGCGGGGTCGCCATGGTGTCGGCCACGGATCGCCGAGATCCCCGGCGTGACAGATAATTCGCGAGACCTCGAGCCGGATCGCCGCCCCGCCGGAAAATTCGAGATGGACTGCGCCGTCTTCCGGCCGGATCGCCAGCAACGACAATATCCGGCCGTCATCGCTGCGGCGGAACCCACTGTACGACGCCGCCGCCACCTCGCTGAACGTGATCCCGCACAAGACCCGCTCATAGGGAACCTCGCCGGGCGCGGGGCCGAGCCCGTTTTCCCAGCGAAATCGGTTTGCGACGAACAGAAAGCTGCGCTCCTCCGGCGCATAAGCGAGGTCGCGTACCGCGACGAGCGCGTCCTGCAGACAGGCCGAGATCACCGCCAGGTCTTCGGCGTCCTCGGCGCGAAGTTTTAGCGCCGTACCTTCGTCAGGCGCCATCCCGCAGCCTTTCAATCCGGGCGTTGCACCCGGCGAGCTTTTCCTCGAGCCGTTCGTAACCGCGGTCTAGGTGATAGACGCGGTTGATCACGGTTTCCCCGGCCGCCGCGAGGCCGGCAACAACGAGCGACACCGAGGCCCGCAAATCGGTCGCCATCACCGGCGCCCCCATCAGCCGCGGCACGCCGCGCACCAAGGCCGAAGCGCCATGGACGTTGATGTTGGCCCCCATTCGGGCCAGTTCCGGCACATGCATGAACCGGTTCTCGAAAATCGTCTCGGTGATCATCGAGGCGCCTTTGGCGATCGTCATCAGCGCCATGATCTGCGCCTGCAGATCGGTCGGGAACCCGGGATAGGGTTCGGTCATCACGTCGACGCCTTCGAGGCGTTCGGCATATCGCCGCACCGTCAGGCCGTCGGCGGTTGCCGCGATTTCGATACCGGCGCCTTCGAGAATGCGCGCGACTGCCGCGACAAGATCGAGGCGGGTCCCGGTCAGCGTGACCTCGCCATTCGTCGCCGCGGCGGCGATGATGTAGGTTCCGGTCTCGATCCGGTCCGGGATGATCGAATGGGTCGCCCCGTGCAGCCGCGGGACGCCCATGATCCGCAGGCGGTCGGTGCCGATCCCGTCGATGTGCGCGCCCATCGCCACGAGGCACTCGGCCAGATTGGCGATTTCCGGCTCGCGCGCGGCGTTGATCAGCAGGGTCTCGCCCTCCGCCAAGCTCGCCGCCATCAGCAGATTCTCGGTCGCACCGACTGAGACCGCGGGAAAGGCGATCTCGGCGCCGCGCAATCCTTTAGGGGCGCGCGCGTCGATATAGCCTCCGCGCAGCTCTACCTCGGCGCCGAGCCGCTGCAATCCCTTTATGTGCAGGTCGACCGGGCGAGTGCCGATCGCGCAACCACCCGGCAGCGAGACGCGCGCGCGGCCGCAGCGTGCGACCAGCGGCCCGAGGACGAGAACCGAAGCCCGCATCTTCCGAACGAGATCATAGGGTGCGGTGCTTGAGGTGATGTGCCCCGCCGACAATTCGAGGACGTGCCCCGAATCTGCCCCCTCCTCACCTCGGATGACCGCCACGCCGTGCTGAACCAGTAGGTTCGCCATCGTGGCGATGTCGGCGAGAACGGGGACGTTTTTCAGGGTCAAAGTTTCCGACGTCAGCAGCGACGCGGTCATCAGCGGCAAGGCCGCGTTTTTGGCGCCACCGATCGGGATTACGCCTTCGAGCGGCACGCCGCCCTTGATGCAGATCTTGTCCATCGCCTCGGTTGCACCCGCCCGCCGCCCACACCGGCGGCAGGCAGCAGCCTATCTATTGGCGGTCACGCCGCCGTCCGGCTGCTTTTACTTGACGGCGAAGCGCCGCTCAAGCCGGCGGCTCGCCGTCGCCTCCCTCGCCTTTTTTGGCTGGCGGTGTGGCACGCCGCTGCTGGGCCCGGGCCTGCTCCTTGCGGCGCCTCAGATTTTCCCGCAACGCCTTCGCCAAACGCTTCTCGCGCTCTGCGTGTTCAGCGTTGTGCTTTGCGCCGGGCTGTGAAGGTTGCGCCATCCCGCGATGCAAAGGGAGGGCACCGGTTATGTCAAGCAGTACGCTATTCCTCGATCCGGATCTTCGCATGCGCCGCGAGGATCACAGCGACCGCCTGCTTCGCGGTATATTCGGGGGTTTGATCCGGATGCTGCCGCCGCCACGCCTCGACACCCGCCCTGTAACATTCCACCGAGGGGCGTCCAGAGCGGCGCGCCGAATTCGAACGCCTTCAACACCGCCGCGGCGGTGACATTCGTCGTCGGATCGACTTTCGACACCCGCCAAACCATCAGGCGCTCCAAAGGCTCCGGCGAAGGCCGTAACGTGGTTAGCTACAATCAACCAACCCGGCAAACATTGGACTGCAGAAGGGGTTCCGGCTGGGCTCAGCGCGATATCGGTGCGCGCGTGCCTACCCGCGAACTAGCCGCTGTTCCATGTCGCGGTCGCCTTCATTTCTCATCTTCCTCTGCCAGCACTTCGGCGAAGAAGGCGCGGTCGATGTTGCCGCCGGATTGGATGACAGCGACCCGCTTGCCCGCGCGGCGATCCCGTTCCTGCAGCGCCGCAGCCAGCGCCGCAGCGCCGGCGCCTTCGGCGACATTGTGCGTGTCGCTGAACATAACCCGCATCGCGCGGCGCATCTCCGCTTCCGAGACGGTGAGGATGCGCGCGGCGCCGCGGCGGATGATGTCGAGCGCCTCCGGATCGGGCACCCGCACGGCGAGCCCGCCCGCCATCGTGTCGGCGGAATTGGTGTTGACCGGCGCGCCGGCGGCGAAGGACAGCGCGTATGTCGGGGCGTTGGCCGCAACGACGCCGACGATCTCGGTGCGAAGTCCCAGCGCGTCGCGAGCCGCGATCACCCCCGAGATGCCGCTGCCGAGCCCGATCGGGACATAGACGACATCGAGGTCGGGAACCGCGCGGAACAGCTCGAGCGCGTAGCTGGCGACACCGCGCACCAGCAGCGGATCGTAGGAATGGACAAAATGCCGCTTTTCGCGCTCGGCCAATTCGGTCGCGTGCTCGAACGCGGCCTGGAAATCGTGCCCGGACTCGACGAGCCGCGCACCGAACCCCGCCATCGCCCGGTTCTTTTCGATGCTGTTGCCGTGAGGCACGACGATCGTCGCATCGACCCCCAGCCGCGCGGCGGCGAGCGCAATGCTCTGACCGTGATTACCGGTGGTCGCCGTTACGACACCCCGAATATCCGGCTGCGCCCGCCTGACCGCGTCGAGATAAACGAGACCGCCGCGGATCTTGAAGGAGCCGATCGGCGTGTGGTTCTCGTGCTTGACCCACAGCTCGGCGCCGAGCCGTCGGGACAGCAATGGCCAGCAATATTGCGGGGTCGGCGGCATTACCCGATGAACGAACGAGGCCGCGGCCTCCAAGATGTCGAGATCGATCACTGCTTCTTCGCCTCGGACCCGGTGCTCTCGGCAGGTCCGCCGGCGTGCTCGGCGGGCGGGCCCTTGTAGGAAATGCGCCAGATCGTGCCGCCGGTGTCGTCGGCAACGAGCAAAGAGCCGTCCTTGGCGACGGCGAGCGCGGCGGGGCGGCCCCAGACCTCGGCGCGCTCTTCGCCGGAAGCCCAGAAGCCGGTCGCGAAATTCTCGTAATAGCCTTCCGGCCGGCCATCCTTGAACGGCACCCGGACAACCTTGTAGCCGGTCGGCACCGAGCGGTTCCACGAGCCCTTCAGCGCAACGAAGAGGCTCCCCTTGTATTCGGCGGGGAACTGCCCGGCGTCGTAGAAGACGAGGTCGAGCAGGGAGGAATGGGCCTGGAACAAGAGGTCGGGCGTGATCGTCGCTTCGACCTTGTCGGGCGCGAGCTGCGCAAATCCCGGCTGCGGGTGGTTGCCGATATAGGCGTAGGGCCAGCCATAGAACCCACCCTGCTGCACGCGGATCAGGTAATCGGAGGGCAAATTGTCGCCGAGCCCGTCGCGTTCCTGCACGACCGCCCACAAATCACCCGTCTCGGGCTGGAAAGCCAGTGCCGTCGGGTTGCGCGTGCCGGAGGCGACGGTCGTCTGATTGGAGCCGTCGGGATCGAAGCGCTGGATCGTCGCCTTTGGTTCGGGCTCGACGCCGAGATTGCCGGACGAGCCGACGCCGATATAGAGGGCGCCGGTTTTCGGGTCGATCGCCAGATGCCGGTTCTGGTGGCCGACCGGAATGCCGAAGACGCCCTTCTTGGTCAGCAATTCCGCGCCGTAGGCGCCGGGCACCGGCTTGCGCTGGTCGGGCGGCACGTCTGCGGCCTTCTGCGGCGGCACCGGGCGGCCGGCCCGCAAATTACCGACGATGTGCGGCACGCGCCAGATCGCGTCCTGGTCGACGACAAGGATCTCGTCGCCGCGCAACGCGAGGCCGTAGGGCCGGTTGAGGTCCTCGACATGGCGGTCGATCCACTTGGCGTGCCCCTCGCCGTCGTCGCGCAAGAGTGTCACGTAGCCGGCGCTCTGCTCGGCGACCAACACGTCGCCATTTGGCAGCACGAGCAGCCGCCGCGGATTGACGAGGCCCGTCACGAACGGCGCGGCGGTGAAGCCCGGCGGCACCTCCAATTTCTGCCCGTTGAACGGCACGATCATCGACCGGTCGGCGACGATCGGCCCGGTCTTCGGCGGCGGCAGGTCGTTCGGATCGAAATGGTAGCGCCGGCCGATCTCGTGCTCGGCCTGGAAATTCTGCGCCAGCTCTTCCTTCGCAACAGAGCCTTGTCCCGGCGCCTCCTGTTGCTGTGCCGAGGCCGACGACAGCGCCAGCACGGCGGCGACGCTTGCAGCCAGGGCAATCAATGAGATGCGCGAATTCATTGCCATGATTGCTCTCCAATAGGCTGCGGACAGAACGCCCAGCGTATCAGCAAACGAGCCGCCATCGAAGTCCGCCCGGCCCGATCACTCGAACGTGACGGCGCGCCGCCGACTTTCCTTAAACCTGCAGGCTCACTTTTTTCGCTTGTGTGTGGAACGAAGCGTGACCGCCGACTATCGCTGTTAATACAGCGAGAGAACAGCCAGGAATGGCGCAGGGACATCGCCCATGTCGCTATCTGACGCGGGATGAGAACCACTCGGTGCGACGTTTACCATGCCATTACGGCAATTTTGGGTCCGGCATCGGGTTTTCTCATCGGGGAAGGTGCTGTTGTCCTTATGGCAGACGAGAGGTAGGTTGCCGGCATGGCCGCCACCGTTACCGCGATCTACCGCTACCCGGTAAAGGGCTTGAGCGCCGAGCGAATGGACCGCGCGGCGCTCGTCCCCGGCGAATGCCTGCCGCACGATCGGCGCTTTGCGATCGCGCTCGGCTCGACGCTATTCGATCCGCAGCGCCCGGAATGGCTCTCGAAGATCCATTTCATCATGCTGATGCGCGACGAAAAACTCGCGCAGCTGCAGACCCGCTTCGACGCGCAAAGCGGTGTCTTGACGGTCGCTGAAAATAACCGGGTTTTGTTGCGCGAGCGGATGACCGAGACCGAGGGATGCAGGCTGGTCGCAGAATTCTTCGCTGATTTCCTCGGCGACGCCGTGAATGGACCGCTGCGCGTCGTCGAGGCGGCGGGGCATGCCTTTGCCGATGCGCGCCGCAAACCGAATGCGACGACCGATAAATACGTCTCTCTAATCAACCGCGCGAGCATCGCGGCGCTCGAAGCGGCGACGGGCGTGCCGGTCGATCCGATCCGATTTCGCGCCAACATCTATTTCGACGGGGCATCGGCGTGGAGCGAGCAGGACTGGATCGAATCTGAAATTACCCTCGGAGCCGCGCGGCTGCGGGTGATCTCGCCGATCACCAGATGTGCGGCAACCCAGGTCAATCCCGTCACTGCGAAACGCGATCTCGACATCGTCGCCGCCCTCGGGCGCGCTTTCGGCCACATCAATATGGGCGTCTACGCCGAGGTGACGGCAGGCGGCGAGGTCGCCCTTGGCGACGCGCTGCTCGAGCCGCAGGCCAGCTCGACCGGCGGTTGACACAAGGTCTTGGAGTTGTTGCCGACCTACCCCGTTTCTGCTTGGGCGCCCGCGTGCTGGCCGGCGGTCATGTAAAAGCCTTCATAGCCATTTGCCGCGACCTCGTCGCATTTCAGCCGATAGGTACCGACGCCGCCGATATATGGCATGAAGATGCGGGGCTTGCCGGGGATGTTTGCCCCCATGTACCAGGAGTTGGCCCGCGGATAGAGCGTGGCGCTGCCCACTTCGTTGACGTGGGCCACCCAAGCTTCCTCAGCCTCCGAAGCTGCTTCGATGCACTCGCGGCCATGCTCCCGCAGATAGACGATGCAGCCGGTGATCCAGTCCACGTGCTGCTCGATGGAGACGATCATGTTGCTGAGAACCGAGGGACTGCCCGGGCCGGTGATCGTGAAGAGGTTCGGAAATCCGGCAATGGCGAGCCCGAGATAGGTGCGCGGCCCGGCGGCCCATTTCTGCTGTAATGTCTCGCCGCGCCGGCCCCGGATGTCGATGTTGAGCAGCGCGCCGGTCATCGCGTCGAAGCCGATCGCGAAGACGATCGAGTCGAGCCCGTATTCCGCGTCGCGGGTGCGCAGTCCGCGCCGTGTGATCGCCTCGATTGGCGTTTCCCGCACGTCTACCAGTGTAACGCTTTCCCGGTTGAACGTGTCGTAATAGTTGGTGTCGACGCACATGCGCTTGGTGCCGATGGGATAATCGCGGGCCGCCAACATCTCCGCCACCTTCGGATCGCGAACGGTGGCGCGGATCCTGTCTCGGAAGAACTCGGCAGCGGTCTCGTTCGCTCGCTCGTCGGTCAACAGATCGGTAAACGAAAAGCCGAAGCCCAGCCCGCCGCGGCGCCAGCGAGCTTCGTATTCCTGCTCCCGCTCCTCTTCCGAGATCGACAGCGCCGGATAATCGTTGCGCGGAGCGACAAAGCCGATGCGCGACTCCCGCGCCTGCTGCCGAAACTCGGCATAGTTCGATTTCACCGCCTGCTCGTACACCGGATCGAGCGGCCCGTTATGGGCGGGGATGCTGAAATTCGGCGTGCGCTGGAATACGAAGAGGCGAGCCGCCTCTTGCGCGATGAGCGGGATCGACTGGATGGCGGAGGACCCCGTGCCGATGACACCCACCCGCTGGCCCCGGAAATCGACACCCTGATGAGGCCAACAGCTGGTTTGGTACCATTTGCCCTCGAACGCATCGAGGCCCGCGAAAGGCGGCGCCTGCGGCGCAGAAAGGCAGCCCGTCGCCATGATGCAGAACCGCGCCGACAATGCGTCGCCGCGGTCCGTCCGAATATTCCAGCGGCTCGCCGCTTCGTCGAATACGGCTTCCGTCACGCGGGTGGAGAGTTGGATGTCGCGCCGCAAATCGAAACGATCGGCGACATGGTTGATGTACCGCAGGATTTCCGGTTGCGATGCGTAGCGCTCCGTCCAGTGCCACTCCTGCTGGAGCTCATCCGAAAAAGAGTAGGAATAGTCCATGCTCTCGATGTCGCAGCGCGCGCCGGGATAGCGGTTCCAGTACCAGGTGCCGCCAATCTCCTCCCCTGCCTCGAATACGCAGGTGGAGAGACCGAGGCCACGCAACCGGTACAGCATGTAAAGTCCGGCAAACCCGGCTCCGACGATAACCGCGTCGACTTGGCGTTGGATGCTCGGCACAGATAATCCTTCCGCTGCTGTCAATGGGCCACAGACGTGCGAACATTGGGACGCTATCACCCTATCACACGCTTTCGGTCAGAAGTCGGCTCCTCCGCGACGGCACTCTAGCTGGATCAAAATGAAGTGGGTCTATGCCCAAAAGCCTCGGCCGCAACACCAAGAACGACCGGATCGATGCGCGCGTCGGTGCCCGCTACGATGGCTGAGGTGGTGATGGCCGATGACGGCGTCCCTTTTGACGGGGCGACGGCGGAGCGGGGGCCGCTCGGCGGGGCGGAGACGGCGTTCGCGGCGCTCGCCGAAGCCTTGGCGCGGCGCGGCCATAGGGTTGCGGTGCGCAACCGCTGCCCCGCCGCCCTCTGCCACAACGGTGTGAACTGGGCGCCCCTTTCGGGCGGAATTCCGCCGGCCTGCGATCTTTACATTGGTAATCGCGGCCACCGGGTCATCGGCCTCGTTCGAAAAGCCGGGTGCCGGCTGTTCTGGCTACACAATCCCGCAGGTTATCTCAAAAAGCCGCGCAATCTGTGGCGGCTCGCCCGGTACCGCCCGATCCTGATTACAACGGGAGCCTACCACGCGACAACGGTGCCGGACTGGCTGCCTTGCGGCGGGCGCGAGATCATACCCTATGGCGTGCTCGACCGCTTCCGCGCGGTAACGCCACGCGAGGCGCCGCCGCCGCGGGCAATTTTTACCTCGAACCCGCTGCGCGGGCTCGATTGGCTGCTCGACCTCTGGGTTGCGCGCATCGCGCCGGCAGTGCCGCGGGCGGAATTGCACATTTATGCCGGAGAGACGGTCTACGGCTCGACCCGGGCGCCGCGGATGGATGAGGTTCTGGCGCGAGTCGACAGCCTCGCCGCGCACCGGATACACCGCTTCGCGCCAGTCGGCCGCGCAGAGTTGGCGGAAGCTCTGTCCAGCGCCAGGGTCATGCTCTACCGCGGCGATCCGGGGGAGACGTTCTGTCTCGCGCTCGCCGAGGCGCAGGCGATGGGGGTGCCGGCGATCGTACAGCCCCTGGGCTCGGCCCCCGAACGGATCATCGATGGCGCCACGGGTCGTGTTGCCGAGAATGACGACGCATTTGCGACGGCGGCAATAGCGGCGCTGCGCGACGACGCCTTGTGGCGGCAGTGGCATCTCGCCGCTCTCGCGACCCAAGGCGGATCCAGCTGGGACGCCGTCGCGGGCAGGTTCGAAGCGCTGATGAGATGACCCGGCGGGTGCTGCAGGCGATCGCCGGTGCGGAATACGGCGGAGCGGAGACTTTTTTCATCCGGCTCGCCGCGGCGCTGCAGCGCGCCGGCGAGCCGCAACGGGTGCTGATCCGCCGCAATTCCAGCCGGGCGCAATGCCTGCGGGCCGCCGGGGTCGGGGTCGGCGAACTCGCCTTCGGCGGCATCTTCGACCTGGCGACCCGATTGGCCTTTGGTCGCGAGATCGCCGCCTGGCGCCCCGATATCGTTCTGACCTGGATGAGCCGCGCCACGCGGCTGTGCCCGCGCGGCGACTTTGTGCATGTCGCCCGCCTCGGCGGTTATTACGATCTGAAATATTATCGCCGCTGCGATCATCTGATCGGGAACACCCGCGCTATTGTGGATTATGCGATCGCCAAAGGCTGGCCGCGCGAACGCATCACTTACCTGCGGAATTTTGTTCCCGATTCGGCAGTTGCCGCGGCCGCCGCAGTCAGCGTGGCGCCGGGTGGGCGGGCGCCATTGGCGTTGGCTCTGGGCCGGCTCCACCCAAACAAGGGGTTCGACCTGTTGCTCGAGGCCCTCGCCGCAACCCGGGAGATCACCCTGTGGATCGCCGGGGACGGCCCGCTGCGGGCGCGCCTCGAACGCCTCGCCACCCGGCTGGGGATCACTGGCCGGGTCCGCTTCCTCGGCTGGCGCGAGGACGTGCCGCGCTTGTTGGCGACGGCCGATCTTCTGGTCTGTCCCTCGCTGTACGAGCCGCTCGGCAATGTCGTGATCGAGGCCTGGTCCGCCCGATTGCCGGTCGTCGCCACGGCAAGCGACGGGCCGGCCGGTCTGATCGAGGATGGCGAAAGCGGCATCCTGGTGCCGCTCCCCGGAAGTCGCGGCGGCGGCCCGCAAGCGCTCGCCGATGCGATCGAGCGCGTTTGCGCCGATCCCGCGCTGCGTGCGAAACTCGGAGACGCGGGCCGCCGGGCCTACGAAGCCGACTTCACCGAGCCGATCGTCGTCGCCGGTTACCGCAGGTTCTTCGATCAAGTGACACGCTGATGTGCGGGATCGCCGGGCTGATGACATATGACGGCGCGCCCCCGCCGCCGGCGCCGCTGCGCGCCATGGGGGAGGCGCTGCGCCACCGGGGCCCGGATGGCGATGGCCGATACCGATCGGGGGACGTCGGGATGGTGCAGACCCGGCTCGCCATCATCGATCTGGCGACCGGGGACCAGCCGCTCTATGAACCAGGCGGGGCGGCGCTGATCGCCAATGGCGAGATCTACAATTACCTCGAACTGCGGTCCGACCTCGGCAGCGCCCGTTCGGCGGCGTTGTCGACGCAGTCGGATTGCGAGCTCCCGCTGCATCTCTATCGGCAATACGGGCTCGACTTCGCCGCGCATCTTCGGGGCATGTACGCGATTGCGCTGCACGATCCGTCGGCCGGCCATCTGATCCTCACCCGCGATCCGTTCGGCATCAAGCCGCTCTATTACGCCGAAACGCCGCGCGCCTTTGCTTTCGCCTCGGAGCCGGGCGCGTTGATCGAGGCCGGCATCGTCGCCCCGCAGCTCTTTCGGTCGGCACGCAACGAGTTGGTGCAGATGCAGTTCACAACCGGCCGCGAGACGATCTTCGCCGGGATCAATCGAGTGCTCCCGGGAGAGATGGTAGTGGTGCGCCGCGGGCGCATCGTCGAGCGCCGGCGCTGCGCCGCGCTGCCCGACGGCGGGCCGTTGCAATTCGGTGAGGCAGAGGCGATTGCCCGGCTGGATGCCGCTCTTCTGGAAAGCGTCCGCCTGCACCAGCGCTCGGACGTGCCGTTCGGCGTATTTCTGTCAGGCGGCATCGATTCGACGGTGGTGCTCATGATGATGGCTCGGCTGGCCGAGCGCCCCGTCAAGGCGTTCACGATCGGCTTTGCCGAGAGCGAGGTTGCCGACGAGCGCCCGGCCGCACGCGCCGCCGCTGCCTCGGTCGGGGCCGAGCATGTCGAACTCGTGTTTGAGGAAGCCGATTTTTGGAAGCTGCTGCCCGAGGTCGTCTCTACGGTCGACGACCCGGCCGCCGATTATGCGATCCTGCCGACCTGGGCTCTTGCTCGTGCGGCACATGAGGCCGGCCTTAAAGTCATTCTCACAGGTGAGGGCGGTGACGAGCTTTTCGCCGGGTATGGACGCTATCGCAGCGCGATGCGCCCATGGTGGGCGGGCGGGCGCGCGCCGCGGGCGCGGGGCGTGCTCGACGGGCTCGGAATATTGCGAAACGAGATCGCCGGCTGGCGCGATGGCATCGCCGCTGCCGAGATCCGCAATAGCGGCCACCGGCGAACTCCGTTGCAGGTCGCGCAAGCGGTCGATTGCGCCGATTGGCTGCCCAACGATCTGCTGGTCAAGCTCGATCGCTGCCTGATGGCGCACAGTACCGAAGGCCGTACGCCCTATCTCGATACCGAGCTGGCGGCGCTTATTTTCCGCCTGCCGGACGAACTCAAGGTGAGGCGCGGGTTCGGCAAATGGCTGTTGCGCCGCTGGCTCGCCGATCGTCTGCCCGACATGCAGCCCTTCAGCCGCAAGCGCGGCTTCACGGTGCCGGTGGCGCAGTGGATCGCGCGTCGAGGCGCTGACCTCGGCCCCCTTGTCGCCCGTTCAAGCGCAGTGCGCGAAATCTGCCGCCCCGATGCGGTGGAGCGCCTGTTTGCCGCTCCCGCCGGTAGGCGAACCGCCCGCGCCGCCTGGAGCTTGCTCTTCTACGCCCTCTGGCATCGCCGCCACATTGAGCGCGCCCCATCGCCGCAGGACACCATAGCCGCGCTGGCCGATTGCGCGTGACCGCTCAGAACAGCACGCCTGTTTCGAACAAGAAACGGGTTTGCGTCGTGTTCCTGCCGTCGCGGCCAAAGACCGGGAACAGCGCCGGCGTCGTATTGCTGGTTCCCACATGGGAGAACTCGGCGCGAGCGAAATAAATCCCGTGCTGATAGGTCGGGGTGACGGTGATCGACCATGCATTGCTGCCAGGGCCGTAGATCAGGCTGGGTGCGCCACCCGCGACGCTGCCCGTGCTCGCAATGTACTCGAACCGAGCCGGCAGACTGAAGCCCGGCAACCACGAATTGTCGGGAAAAGAATAATTCGCCAATATCGCCCCTCCGAAAGTCGATGCTGACGAAAAGGTGTTGAACGGCGGCGACGAATTTCCTGGCACATTTGTATACTGGAAATAGGGCGTGATTGTCCACGGCGCGGAATTATAAGTATAGATGACGTTCAAAATCGTCTCGTTGTTCTGAAACAACGGTGTGGCTGTCGTTAAATTGAAGGGCGTCGTCGTCGTTACCTTGGTCGAATGGGCATAGTTGCCGCCGGCAGCGATGGTGAAGGTGTTCTGTTTATCGAGCGTGTAGGCCAGCGACCCTGTAAGCCAGGTAAACTGATTTGAGTAAAAGCCATCATTCCACGAGAACGAGAACGCAAGGGGATCTGCGGTATAGTTCAACTGGGCGCCGCGGCTGATGGCCGGTTCCTGATTCCACAAGAGGCCGCGCTCGATGTTCATGTTCTGAAAGGTGAACGTATATTCGGCTCCTATGAGGGTCGGCAACTTGCCGCCCTGGACCGAGAAGGCATCACTTGGCGCGAGCTTCAAGTTTGCGAGCGGCAAGGCAGAGAAAAAGTCGCCGGTGGCCACCGGCGTATTGAAATACGGCGTACCCAGGGCTGGTATTGTATAAGCCCCCACCTGCACGTAGTACTGTAGAAGCCCATCAGTCTTTTGAAAGATAAATTGGCCATTGCTCAGACTTCCCAAAGAGCGCTGGTCTCCAGGAAACGGGTTGTTCTGCCACAACGCCAGACCGCTGACGATCCCCGTCAAATAAACCGGGCCCAGCGGGCCGGCGTCGAAGTTGATCGGATTTGGGTTGCCCGCCAGGGGGCCGGTCAGAGACGGTGTGGTCAACGCCGTCGGTGCGGCCGGTGTTTCGGCCGCGGCGGGTTGCTCGGCGTTCTCCTCGCCCCAGGCTGAACCAATACCGCAGAGCAGCACCGAAACCAACGCGGAACTTATCACAAAGCTGTGCTTGATATGCTTCATCTTAAAGCCTCACTAAGCGGCAGTTCCAGCTAGCAAGCGCCATACCACCTCCCGGATGACGCGACAGACCGCGCGGCAAACCGGTTGGTTGTGCAGCGGTGGGCCAATTCCCTTTTTCTCCGAATCACCGCGTCAGTCAATGTTCGCTCGCCAATTCGCGAATTCTGATTATTTTCTAGGCAGCACAGGTTGTTACCGGCGCGGAAATTGACAAAAAGTACCGGACCCGAAAAGGCTGCTGCCGGGTGGTTCGAGGCAATGGTTGCGAATCGGCGATTCTGCTCCCCTGCCGGGCACTGTCACTATCGCAGCCACAGCAGTTCCGTCGAATTCCAGCTGGGTCGGAAGCCGCTGCTGCTGGCCGAGAACATCGGCCACCCACACCCGAGCGTTTCGATAATATTGTTGCAGCGTGCGATAGACTGGCTGCTTGTGGCCTTCATTGTCGATCAGCCAAAACCCGCGCTGGCGGCCATCCCTGACTTCGTTGTTGTACATCTACCAATAAAGGATGAACGCGCCTCCCCATTCGAGCCCGGTTCGCATCACCCGCCGAGATAGGATGTCCTGTTCTCGCGGCGTATAGCGATCGGCTGCGAAACCGTATTCACCGACGAACACCCGCGTCCCGGAAACGCCCTCTATCAGCTTCATTTTGCAACTGCAAATAATCAAGTGCTTGCAGCAGCTTTTGCCTGGGACTCGCCCGAAACCGGTGCGGATCCCGGCAGCCCTGAAGTTTACGATCAAGATAGACTGCTTCGCCTGAGCGGCGTCAGGGTGCCGCCTCCCGTTTCAACGCTCCGCCGGCGCGGGCCGAAATAGGACCCGGCGTTTTTCGAAATTTTCCGATTATGGGTCGCGCAGCTCGATCACGAGGCCGTCCTGGCCGGGTTCAACGCCGCTCGGCAATTCGGCGCTGAGCTCGCGGTAGTCGAGGCTCTGATCCATATGCGTCAGCACGGCGCGCTGCGGACGGACGCGCGCGATCCACGACAAGGTCTTTGCCAAATGCGAGTGGGTCGGATGCGGCTCGCGCCTGAGGCAGTCGACGATCCACAGTTCGACCCCTTCAACCGCGGCGAAGGCCGCGTCGTCGAGCTCGGTGACGTCCGTCGAGTACGCAAAGCCGCCGATCCGCAGACCGAGCGTCGTGCTGAAGCCATGGTCCTGCGCGAAGGGAATGACTGGAATCCCGGCGATCTCGAAGGGGCCGCGGATCTCGTGCGGTTCGAGGGTCGGCTTGTGGAACCGGCCCGGCTCCGACGGCGGCTCGAGGACGTATCCAAAGCGGCGGCCGATCTCGGTCAAGGTCTTCGCGTCGGCAAAGAGCGGGATCGCCCGCCCCATCCGCCGGTTGATCGCGCGCAGATCGTCGATCCCGTGGAGGTGGTCGGCATGCGCATGGGTCACTATCACGGCGTCCAACCGCGAGACCCTGGCGTCGATCAATTGCTCGCGCAGATCCGGTGAGGTGTCGATCAGGATGATCACATCGCCGATCTCGACAAGTGCCGATACGCGGCGGCGACGGTTGCGCGGATCGGCGGGATCGCACCGGCCCCAGTCCGGGCCGATCGCCGGCACGCCGGTCGAGGCGCCGCAGCCGAGGACTGTGACCTTCATACTGCGGGCGGGGACGCCTTGGTGAAGAGGCGGAAGAAATTGTCCCGCGTTACCACCGCGATTTCCTCGGGGTCAACGCCCTTGAGCGCCGCCACGGCTGCCGCGGTCGCCGCCACAAAGGCCGGCTCATTGCGCTTGCCGCGATAGGGCACCGGTGCGAGATAGGGCGCGTCCGTCTCGACGAGCAGCCGATCGAGCGGCAAGTCGCGCACGATCGCGCGCAACTCTTCGGCATTGCGGAATGTCACGATCCCGGAGATCGAAACAAGAAATCCGAGCGCGATCGCAGTTTCGGCGAGCGCCCGGCCGCTGCTGAAGCAGTGCAACACCCCGGGCGGCGGCCGCTCTTCTTCGAGAAGCCGCGCGATCTCGCGATCCGCCTCGCGGGCATGAATGATCAATGGCAAACCGCTGGCGCGCGATGCCGCGATGTGAATGCGGAAAACGCGCTCCTGAATATCCCGCGGGCTCAGATCATAATGAAAGTCGAGGCCGGTCTCGCCGATGCCGACGACTTTCGGATGATCGGTCAGCGCGAGAAGCTGGTCGGTGAGCAGCGGGGCGTGATCGGCAGCCTCGTGAGGATGCGCCCCGACCGAGCACCAGATCCCGTCATAGGCCTCGGCGATCGCGCGCACCCCGTCGAATTGGTCGAGCCGCGTGCAGATCGTCAGCATCGTTTCGACCCCGGCCGCTCGGGCGCGCCCGACCACAGCATCCCGCTCTGCCGCGAAATCCGGGAAGTCGAGATGGCAATGGCTGTCGACCAGCATCGGGCCCCTGCCCTCGCCTCTCATCCGGCCGCTTCTTCGATAAAACGCGGGAAAATTCCCTCCGGCTTTGGCAACCGCGTGCCCGAGGCAAACGGCGCCTCGGCCAAGGCGCTGAAATCGCGCGCCGCCTCCGGCACCGCCAGTTGGTCGAGGAGCTTTCGCGCCGCGCCGGGCACGAAGGGCTGCACCAGGATCGCTAGATGCCGCAGCGTTTCGGCCAGGGTGTAGAGGACCGTACCCATGCGGGCCGGGTCGCTGCGGCTGAGCGCCCATGGCGCCTGCTCGTCGATATAGCGGTTGGCGTCGCCGACAACCCGCCAGATCGCCTCGAGCGCCAAGTGAAAAGCCTGCTCCGCGATATGCCCACGCACTGTCCCGAGGAGGCTTTGCGCAGCCTTCAGCAATGCGGTATCGGCAGCGCCCAGCTCGCCGTGATCGGGCACGCAGCCGCCGCAATTGCGATTGATCATCACCAGAACGCGCTGCGCCAGATTGCCGAAATCATTGGCGAGATCGCCATTGAGCCGGCCCACTACGGCGCGGTGCGAAAAGTCCCCGTCACTTCCGAACGGCAATTCGCGCAGCACAAAATAACGCACCGCATCGAGCCCATAGGTATCGACGAGCTGCTTCGGCGGAATGAAGTTGTTCAGCGATTTCGACATCTTCTGCCCCTCGACTGTCCACCAGCCATGGGCGAAGACGCGGCGCGGCGGCTCAAGACCGGCAGCCATCAAAAAGGCCGGCCAATAGACCGCGTGAAAGCGCACGATGTCCTTGCCGACGACGTGAATATCGGCAGGCCAGAAAGTCGAATACTCCGGATTTTTGGTATCCGGATAGCCGAGCGCGGTGATGTAGTTGGTCAGCGCGTCGAGCCACACATAGATTACGTGGTCCGGGTTGCCCGGGACCGGAATTCCCCAGTTGAAGCTGGTTCTCGAGATCGACAGGTCGCGCAGACCCGACTTGACGAAGCTGACGACCTCGTTGCGCCGGCTGCGCGGCGCAACCGCATCCGGGTTCGCGTCATAATAGGCTAGAAGCCGGTCCTGCCACGCGGAAAGCCGGAAGAAGTAGTTCTCCTCCTCCAGCCACTCGACCTCGGCGCCGGTCGGCGCCTTCCCATCGACCAACTCGCCTTCGTCATAGAATGCTTCGTCGCGCACCGAATACCACCCGGCAAAACGTCCGAGATAAATCTCGCCGCGCCGCTCCAATTCCTGCCAGAGCGCTTGGACGCCGCGGACGTGGCGCGGCTCGGTGGTGCGGATGAAATCGTCATTGCTGATGTCGAGGAGCCGCGTCATATCGCGAAACGCCTCGGAAATCCGGTCGGTAAATTGCTGTGGCGAGATGCCGGCAAGGCGCGCCGACTGCTCGACCTTTTGGCCGTGCTCGTCGGTGCCGGTCAGGAATTTCACGCGGCGCCCGTCGAGTTGCATGAACCGCGCCAGCACGTCGCACGCCACCGTCGTATAGGCATGCCCCAAATGCGGCGTGTCGTTGACGTAGTAAATCGGGGTCGTGACGAAGAATGGCCGGTCGGCGGTCATGATTGTCTCCAAACCCCAAATATGGCCCCGCGCGGATCGCGATCCAGCGGCGGCCGGCCGCCGTTCTATCGCCCCAGTTCTTCGACGGCAAAGAACGCGGCGAGGATGGCCTGCTTGCGGTCGAGATTTAGCTGGTCCGTGTTGGCGAAATCGCGGCCGATCCGGTCACGCAGATCCGCCCAGCGCGCCGGATCGGCGCAAGCGGCGAGACGCTGCACCACCTCCCCTTCCTTGCCGATCAGCTCGTCCGGTCCTGACGGCCGGGTGGCCGCGCGAGCTACCATTCTCGCCAGAAACTGCGACAACAGCTCTTGGCTGGCTCGGTAGGCCTCTTCCGCGTCGGGGCGGGCGAGCTTGTCGGCAAAGGCGTGGAGCTCGGCGACCTCGATCAGCGGAACCTGTGCAAGGATGCCGAGAAGTGACTGGTAGAGCGCCAGCCCGCCGGCATCGGCGAGCTCGATGGCCCGGCCGATGCTGCCTTCAGCCAGCCCCGCCAGTGCCTCGGCCTCTACTTGAGGAAGCTCGGGGCGATACTGCCCAAGGAGCTGCAAGACCAGCGGGCGCGCGAGCGATGACAGCGGGAAGTGCCGGCAGCGCGAGCGAATAGTCGGCAGCAGCCGGCCCGGGCTGTGGCTGACCAGCAGCAGCAGCCCCCGCCGGGGCGGCTCTTCGAGGATCTTCAGCAACGCGTTGGCCGCGTTGCGGTTCATCTCCTCGGCGCCGTCGATGATGACGATGCGCCACCCCTCCTCGGCCGCGGTCAGCCGGAAAAAACCGGCGATCGCCCGCGTATCCTCGACGATGATGTCGCTGCGCAATCGGCGGCGCCGCGGATCATAGGCGCGCTCGACGGTGAGCAGATCGGCGTGACCGCCCGATGCAACCCGGCGGAACACGCCGCTCTCGGCATCGATTGCCAGCCCGACCTTTTCTGTTTCCTGAAACATCTCGGCCGGAAGGTCTCCAGGCCCGGCGAGCAGGAAGCGGGCGAGGCGAAAGGCCAGCGTAGCCTTGCCAATGCCGCGCGGCCCGCTCAGCAGGATGGCGTGCGGCAGCCGCCCCGCCTCGACGAGCCGGCGCAGCTCGCGCTCGGCATTCTCGTGCCCGACCAGCTGCGGGTTCTCCCGCGGCGCGATCACGCGTCAAGTTCCGTCGCTCGCTGCCCCTCACCCTCCCGCTGACGCGGGTCCCTCCCTCTCCCCGCTTGCGGGGAGAGGACTGGGGTGAGGGGCAATCGCCACGCCCAAGCACTTCTCGATCGCAGCGAGTAAGGCTTGGTGCACCGTCTTCGGGTCGCCCGAGGCGTCGACCAATACGCAGCGGCTAGGGTTGTCGGCGGCGATCTGCCGGAACCCTTGGCGAAGTTTCTCGTGGAAATCGCGGTCGAGGCGTTCGAACCGGTCCGCGGCCGAGCGCGCGGCAACGCGGGCGAGACCGATATCGACCGGCAGATCGAGGATCACGGTCAGGTCCGGCGCGAAATCGCCGAGCGCGAAGTGGTGCAATATGGCAAGGTCCTCGAGCGCCACCCCTCTGCCGTAGCCCTGATAGGCCGTGGTGGAATCCGCGAAGCGGTCGGACACCAGCCATACCCCTTGCGCGAGAGCAGGGGCGATGACGCGGGTAACGTGATCACGGCGTGCGGCGACGAGCAGCAAGGCTTCGCTGATCGCATCCCAGCGCTCGCCTTCGCCTTCGAGCAGCAGCCGCCGGATCGCCTCGGCACCGGGCGATCCTCCCGGCTCGCGGGTCGCCCGCACCGGGATCACCGCGCGGTCGAGCGCCGCCACCAGCAATCCGACCTGCGTCGACTTGCCGGCGCCTTCGCCGCCCTCGATCGAGATGAACCGGCCGCGACGATCCGTCACGTCAATGCCGGCCGCCCCACACCAGATAGCCGGCGAGGGTCGCGACGCGGCTGAGCGGGTCCATACGGTCGACATCCGCGCCGGCGACGAGCGGCACCTCGGTCGGCGGAACATCGGGAGCGGTCACCACCAGCTTCCCGACTGTCTGGCCTTTCTTGACGGGCGCCGGAATCGGGCGGTCGTAGTCGACCGTGACCTTCATGTCCTTGCGCGACTTGCGCGGCAAGGTCACGACCAGATCATTGGCGACGGTGAGCGGCACCTTCGGGTCGGAGCCGAGCCACACCTCGGCGTCCTCGATCTTGTCGCCAGCCGCGAACAGCTTGTAGTCGTTGAACTCGCGGAACGCCCAGTCGATCAGCCGCTCGCTCTCCTGGGCACGCGCTTTCATCGTCGGCAGGCCGCCGAGCACGAGGATAATGCGGCGGTCCTCGCGCTTGACCGAAGCGGTGAGGCTGTAGCCCGCCTCTTCGGTATGGCCGGTCTTCAGCCCGTCGGCGCCGACTCCTTTGTAGAGCAGCGGGTTGCGGTTGCCCTGTTTGATGTTGTTATACTCGTACCCCATTTCACTGTAGTAGTGATAGTATTCCGGAAAGTCTTGGATTGTTCGGATCGATAAAGTCGCCAAATCGCGCGCGGTCATCCAATGATCGGGACTGGGCAGACCATCGACATTCGCAAAATGGCTGTCTTTGAGCCCGATCTCCTTCGCCTTCTGGTTCATCAGCTCGACAAAGGATTCTTCGCTCCCAGCGAGGCCTTCGGCGAGGACGAGGCAGGCGTCATTGCCGGACTGGATGATCACGCCTTTCAACAGATCATCGATTTTGATGCGCCCACCGATCGGCACGAACATCTTCGAGCCTTGCAGCCGCCAAGCCCGCTCGCTGACCGGCAATTCGTCATCGAGCTTCGCCCGCCCCTGCTTCAGCATGTCGAAAACGACATAGGCGGTCATGATCTTGCTCATCGAGGCCGGCGGCATGTGCTCGTCGGCGGCCTTGTCGAGCAGCACCGTGCCGGTCTCAGTCTCGATGACAAAGGCGTGCGTCGCCTGTGTTTCCATGCCCGCGGTCGGATTCGCCGGGACCTGGGCGGCGGCGGTGGCCTTGGGTTTGGCATGGCCTCGTGCGCCTGCCGCCGGGTGGCTGCTAAGCCCGCCCACGAGCAACACCGCCGCGATCACGGCGGCAGTCGAGCGCGCCATAAAAACTCTCCCGATTTTCCGATCCGCCATTTTCGCTCACTCTATTTCCGGGACGGACAGAGAACGCCCCGGCCCGTATGAAGATCCGTCTCGACGATTTTGCAGCTGTTAGCCTCGCGCCATGCTGTCGGCGAGATATCCGACCGCGGTCGCAAAATACGTGGATTTGTTCCACTTCATGATCGTGCGGAAATTGTCATAGACGAGGTATGCCGGCCCGCCGGCGCCATCCGGCATGACCAACGACGCTTCGCCCTGACGGCCCACGAGCGGGCCGCCGTCGATGCTGCGTACCCCGACTCGGCTCCATTCCCCGGTCGGCCGCTTGACTTCGAGCCCGGTGTAGCTTGCGTCGAACCCGGCGGGCAGCATGACCTCGCGCCCCCAGCCCTCGCCGCCGCGCCAACCCAGGCGCGAGATGAAATTGGCGATCGAGGCCAGCGCGTCGGCGCGGTCGTTCCAGATGTCCTTGCGGCCGTCACCATCGTAATCGACCGCATACCCGAGAAAGGTCGAAGGCATGAACTGGCACTGCCCCATGGCCCCCGCCCAGGACCCGGTCATGTTGTCCGTCCGAATGTGCCCCTGGTCGAGAATGCGCAGCGCCGAAATGAGCTCGCCGCGGAAATACGAGCTGCGGCGCCCGTCATAGGCGAGAGTAGCAAGCGCCGAGACCACCGCGTAATTGCCCATTACCTTGCCGAAATCGCTTTCGATCCCCCAGAGCGCCACGACAAAGCGCGGCTCGACATTGAACCGCCTCCAGATCCCGTCGAGCAGCATCCGATTTTCGGCCAGCTGGGAACGTGCGCCGTCCATGCGCTGCGACGTGACGACCTTTTCGAGGTACTCGCCGAACGTCATCGTTCGTTCGGGCTGCTTGCGGTCGAGTTCGATGACGTGCGGCAAATATTGCGTGTTGCGCAGCGCGACCTCGACTGTCGACGCCCGAATGCCCTGTGCCGCGGCGTCGCGGCGCACCCCCGACAGGAATGCGTAGAAGTCACCCTCGCCCGCTCCCGCCTGCCGCATGATAAAGCCGGAGGCGGCTAGAAACGGAACCCCAAAAATCAGCCGACGGCTCAGGCGTAGAGACGTCATCCAGAGAACTCACCGCTGCTTGCACCCGTTGCTCGTCTCTTGCCACAGCCGAGCCGAACCTCGCAACGATTGCGGCGTATCCTGGCGAATTCCGCCCTCCCCGCCGCTCTTCACGATGCTGCGGTCCCTAAATCGGCCTCGAATCGCGGGAATGTCCGCGCCAGCCTTCGATGCTTGTTCCCAAAGCGCTCAAAGCCTATCCTGCCTCTACGTATCCAAGGGAGGATGGCATGGGACAGATTCTGGGGCTCGGCGTTACTCACTTTCCGCCGCTCTCGGGAACCGATGAAAATCTGGGACGCATTTTGAAGCGGGCGCTCGACGACCCAGCGATCCCAGAGCGGATGCGGGACCCGTCAGGTTGGCCTGCCGCGATGCGCGAGGAGTACGGCTCCGATGCCGGGTTGACCGCCGCCAGGCACCACCGCGAGGCGCTCCTCACCGGTTTCCGCAACGCGCGGCGGGTTTTGGACGAGTTCGCGCCTGATTTTGTCGTGATCTGGGGCGACGACCAATACGAGAACTTCAAGGAAGACATCATCCCGCCGTTTTGCGTGCTGGCCTATGAATCGCTGACCACAAAACCGTGGCAATACTATCGCGGCCCCAACGTCTGGAACGAGCCGACGGAAAAGACCTTCGAATACAAGGGTGATCGCGATGCCGGAAAGTTCATCGCCAGCGGCATGATCGAGAGCGGGTTCGACGTCTCCTACGCCTACAAGCCCTTGCATCACCAGCTCGGCCACGCCTTTTTGAATACGCTGCTGTTCCTCGACTACGACCGCAAGGGCTTCCCCTACTCGGTGGTGCCGTTCCAGGTGAATTGCTACGGCCGCCGCGTCGTCGCACAGCAGGCCGGCGCGCGCGGGCTGAGCCAGTTCCCGTCGGAAGACCAGCTCGATCCCCCCTCCCCTGCCCCATGGCGCTGCTTCGATCTCGGCGCGGCTTGCGCTCGGGTCGTCGAGAAGAGCCCGTGGCGGGTCGCGCTGATCGCGTCCTCCAGCTGGTCGCACGCCTTCCTGACGCCCAAACACTACCTGCTCTACCCCGACGTCGAAGCCGACTGCGCGCTCTATGACGCATTGCAGGCCGCCGATTATGCGACTTGGCGGCAGCGGCCGTTGAGCGCGATCGAGGACAGCGGTCAGCAGGAGGTCCTGAACTGGATGTGCCTCGTCGGCGCAATGAACGAGCTCGGGCGGCGGCCGACCGAAACCTCCTACGTGCAGAGCTACATCTTCAACTCGAACAAATGCTTCGCCGTATTCGAGCCGTGAGGCCATGCCCGAGCTACCGGGAAAGGACTTGGCACGAGAGCTGATCGACAGGAGCCAGGACGAGAGCCGCGCTACCCCCGTAGAGGACATCATCCAGGCCATTCGCCGCGATGGCCTGGATGACGAGGCGGCCCACCGCCTGATCGGCCGGTTGTGGACGCTCGAACGGATGTTCTATTACATCTACGGCGGCTGGGGTCAGGGAACTCGAGATCAACGACTTCCCGCCTTCCATCAAATACCTATTCTCGAAACAGATCGTCGATGATTCGACGCACGAGATGCTCTACCTCGATGCTTTGCTGCACAAAGGGTACGTCGCCACCCAGAAGGAGGCCTTTCGACACCTCTCCGGCTGTTTCGTTCTGGATTCGGCGCTGGCCTATTTTGTCTTCTCCTTGCGCAACCTGGCCACCTACCCCCACCCGATCCGCATCGCGGCGTTGAATTTGGGACCGAAGGTCCTGGAGCTCGCCTGGATGAAGGGATTGACGGAAGCGATTGCCGATCCGGACCTCAAAGGCGTCTTCGAGAGCCAGTTTGTCGAAAACCGCAGCCACATCAATATGGGCCGCCGCATCGTCGAGGAGTTCATTCAAAAACCGGTCGAAGCCGAACTGTGCCGCTGGGCCTGCGCCGTCGCCAAGCGCGATTACGGCCGGTTTCTCGGCGAGCTCAGCGCCTTTGTGCTGGGGCACGCGGCGCCGGCGGCGCCGGCGCCGCGCCGGCAAGTGACCGATTGACGGAGGCGGGCGTGCCCGGTCTGAAGATCGATCACGAGCGCTGCACCGAGTGTCGGATGTGCTACATCGTCTGCCGCGAGATCGACATCAACGCGGTCTATGTCGCATTGGAGCCGCTGCACCGGATAGAGATCGATCTGCAGAAATGCACCTATCCCGGCTGCACGGCGTGCCTGATGTATTGCCCGGCGGAAGGCTCGATCATCGAGGTCGAGAGCGGTCGCTCGATGGTGCCGCCGCCACCCGAAGCCTGGCAGGAGGCTTGACGCATGCATGCGATCCTTGAGCAGTTCCTCGACCGATGGGTATGGCCGACAATGCCGGGCGCGCCAGGTGCCGAGTTTCGATTGCGGCTGACCCGCGAGAAATGCGTCAAGGGGTGGGCAATTTCATTGCAGCGCACACTCGGCGAGATCGAGGAGGAGCTTGCCAGTAACGACGAGGCCTGGAAAAAGGACAAGGCGCTGCGCGGCTACGCCGCCGAGGGCGTGCACATGTCGATCAAGCAGATGTCCGGGCAATTGTTGTCGGTGGATATCGCCGAACAGGAGCGCTGGATCGACCTGCAGCGCATGCGCGCCCGCCAGATCTGGGACGAATGCAAGCACAGCAAACTGCACGCCGACGTTTTGCTCGGCAAAGGCTGGATCAAGGACGAGCGCGAATTGATGGACATCGCGCAGGCCAATACCCAGCCGTTGCCCGCCTATTTCGGCCTGTCGATGATGTTCCCGCACATCCATCCTTTGGCGCGCGCCGCGCAGAATTATTACCAGGAGGCCAATGCCTGCATCGGCATCATGGCCTATCTCGACCGGGTCGACGATCCGCTGGTTCGGCACGAGCATCTGAGCCAGCGCGACGAAGAGCTGATGCATTTCATGGAAGGCAAGTTCCAGATCGATTTCCTCTGCGCGACGGCGGAAACGCAAAAGCCGGTTGAGGATGCGCTGGATTATCTGCTGCATCAGGTCGGCGGGATCAGTTGAAGGTGCGCAGCCGGTCATTTCACCGTCACCCCCGCGCAAGCGGGGGTCCAGAGCTTGCCCCTGGCTTGAACAGGGGCAGGCCACCGGCTGCTCCGCGTGGATTCCCGCTTTTCGCGGGAATGACGGGATTGTAGGGGCGGCGATGAAAGTCAGGATCGCGTTCCCGCCGTGCAATTCCTGCGGCCTCTGCCGCGAGGTCTGCCCGGAATCGGCAATTCGCCCGACTTTGCTGGAGCCGCGCCACCTGTACGAAGTCCAGGAAATGAAATGCACCGGCTGTGGCGAGTGCCTGGAATACTGCCCGGCTCCAGGCGCATTGGTGCAATACGAGGCATGATTCAGGTCGTCATTGCGAGCGCAGCGAAGCAATCTCGGGCAAGTATATCTCTGGCGATCGAGATTGCTTCGTCGCTGCGCTCCTCGCAATGACAGAATAGAGGGAGAAAGCAATGACGCGCGAATACAATTTGATGTCGGCTGACGGCCATCTCGAAGTGCCGCCGGAGCGGTGGGTGCATCGGGTGCCGGAAAAATACCGCGACCGCGCGCCGCACACCGTTCATCTGCCGGATGGCGGGGATGCGCTGATGATCGAGGGGCAGCCGCTATTGGAAGCGAATTTCCTCGATTTGCGCGCCGGCCGCGCCGAGGGGACCTGGCAACCCTTTGGCCTCAAGGTCGCCGATGCCGCCGGCACCGGCTCGCCGGAGCAGCGCGTCCGAGAGCAAGACCAGGACGGCATGGACGCCGAAGTATTGTTCGCGGCGATGGTGGCTGGCCCCGTCTTCTGGCGCAACATCGCGCATGACGAGGTCTACAAGGCGGTGATCCGCGGCTACAACGACTGGCTCGCCGAAGAATACTGCGCCGTGGCGCCAGATCGTCTGATCGGCATGGGGGTGATCCCGATCACCAATGTCGACGACGCGATCGCCGAGATGAAGCATTGCAAGAAGCTCGGCCTCAAGGGCGTCCTATTGGGTGCATTGCCCAATGCCAAAGGCTACCCGACCCCCGAGGACGACAAGTTCTGGGCTGCTGCAGTCGACATGCAGATGCCGGTGACCGTGCATGTCCAGTTCTACCGCACCGGCCCGCGTGCGACGCAGCCGACCTTCAAGTATCCGAAGGAAGACCCGGTAATCATGCAGAGGCTGCGGCGGCCTTTCCTCGAATGGCTGTGCAATTTCGGCCTCGCGCCGTCGGTCAGCATTGCGCAGCTGGTGTTGGCAGGAGTGTTCGAGCGCCATCCGAAGCTGAAGATCTTCTTTGCCGAGACCCGGCTCGGCTGGGTCCCGTTCTGGCTCGAGCACATGGATCTGTGGTACCAGCGCCACCTCGGCTGGGCGCAGGAATATCTCGGCTTCGAGCCGCTAAAGGAATTGCCGAGCCACTATGTCCGCAACCACGTCTATTTCAGCGTGCAGTACGAGCGGGTGGCGATCGAGGAGCGCCAGCATGTCGGCATCGACCGCATCATGTTCGCGACCGACTTCCCGCACATCGAGAACGAATGGCCCAATTCGCGGCCGATCATCGACAAGATCTACGCCGACGTCCCGGAACCCGACAAGCGCAAGATCTGGGCCGGCAACGCGGTCGAGTTCTTCCATCTCGGCAACTGAGGGTTACGACGAGCCGGCAGGTTTCACGAGGATCTTCCCGGTCATATAGGGGTGGATCGAGCAGAAATATTCATATTCGCCCGGCGCGGTGAAGGTTTGCGAGAACGTATCGTCGGTGTCGAGCGCGGCGGATTTGAACTTCCCGTCCTTCTCTCGCACCGAGTGCGGGCTGTCGTCGTCGTTTTTCCAAGTCACCGTCGTGCCGGAGGCCACGACGGCATCGGCGGGGAATAGTGGAAGTTGTCGATCTGGATGCCGCCCCGAGTGCGCCGCATCCGCCAAGGGTGCGCGGGGTGCGGCCGTTGATCAGCGCGACGGATTAGCGCTGCCTAAAACTTCGGCTTTCATGCGCGTGGCGTGGCGCCTCATTCTCTGCGGCAGCATGGCCTCGAGCGTGTCGTCGCGGCGCCAGAAATGGTGGTAGAGCGCCGCCGAGGCATGAAGCGCAATCAGGCCGAGGAGAAGGAACCCGACCGGCTCATGTACCTCCAGGAGCTGCTTCGCGAGTGGGCGGTTCTGGCCGATAATCGCCGGCAGCTGGCCGAGAAAGAACAGGTTCACCCGATCGCCACGTGCGTTGGTGTGGAGGAGGCCGAGGATCGGCTGGGTCAGCAGGAGGGCGTAGAGCGCGTATTCGCTCCACTGCGCCGCGATCCGCATCGCCTGCGGCGACACGCTGGTACTCCAAAGCAGCGCTGCTCGCGCTATCGCCGAGCAGATCCGGGTCGCAGTGACTGAACAGGAGCAGGCGGCGCTGCAGAACTCGAAGCCGGTGAACCCGGTGGCCTATGAAGCCTGCCTCAAAGGCCGTTATTTCATCAACAAGCGAACCGGAGATGGCTTGAAGCAAGCGATCGAGTATTTCAGCCATGCGATCGAAAGGGATCCAACCTACGCTGCTGCTTATTCTGGCTTAGCTGACGCATACGCATTGTCTGGCGATTGGAAGTATGGGGTCCTTTCTCCGCAGGATGCCTTTTCCAAAGCCAAGTCAGCGGCGGAAAAAGCCTTGGCTTTGGACGATAACCTTGCTGAGGCCCACGCCTCGCTCGCTTTCGCTTTGGACCTTTATGGGTGGGATTGGGAGGCCGCCGAGACCGAATACCAGCGCGCAATCAAGCTGGATCCCGGCTACGCGACGGCTCATCAATGGTATTCCTGGCATCTGATGATGATGGGGCGGCATAGCGAGGGCATCCTTGAGCTGGCAAAAGCAGAAAGTTTAGACCCTCTTTCCCTGATCATCAGCGCCGACATGGCGGACGCGTTGTGTGTTGCTCGCCGTAATGAAGAGGCAGTGCGGAAAAGTAAGAAAATCCTGGAGATGGACCCGAATTTTGCCGTCGGCCATTATGAGCTGGGCCAAGCGCTCGCGCAAAAGAACCTGCATGACGAAGCAATTGTGGAATTTCAGCGAGCGATCGAACTTTCCGGACACAGCGGGGCCTTCGACTCTTATCTCGGCTACACTTACGCCATGTCAGGACGAGAGGAAGAAGCAATCAAGATTGTAGATGACTTGCACGCCCGGCATGATCAAACCCTTCTGCCGATGCCGATATCGCCTTGATTTATGTGGGTCTCGGCGATCGGGACCAAGCGATGATCGCGCTCAACAAGGCCTATGAAGCGCGCTTCAAAGCCTCGATCCTCCTGCGGCCGGCCTTCGATCCTCTCCGAACGGACGCTCGGTTTCAGGATCTCTTGCGCCGTATCGGGCTCCCTCAGACCGAGCGCGACCTGCTCCACTGACCGCCCCTCCCCGCGAGCGGATACAAGCGGGGAGAGGAGGAAGGATCGGTCACGAGGACTTGCCGGCGGGTTTGACGATGATCTTCCCGACCATGTAGGGATGGATCGTGCAGATATACGGATACTCGCCCGGCGCCCCGAAGGTGTGGGAGAACGTGTCGTCGGTGTCGAGCGCTGCCGATTTGAGGGTTCCGTCCTTGTCGCCTATCCGGTGCGGGCTGTCGTCCTCGTTCTTCCAGGTTACCGTCGTGCCGGCAGTAACCGTCAGGGTCGCCGGTGCGAAGGCGAAGTTGTCGATATTCACGGTGGCCGGGCTTGCTGCCGCCTTGAGCGCCGTCTCGCCGGCAAGGACCTGGGTGAGACCGGCAAGCAACAGCAAACCCAGCGCGACCGCACCGAGCAACACCTCGCCACGCGGGGGCCGCGGCGCCCGGCCCAAAATCATCGACATGACCCTACCTCTCAAGCGACGAGTGTGCTGTCGATCAGGGCGGGAGCGCCCTTGCCGCGGACATAGTTGACTGTTCGTATGCCGAGGTACTTGTGCAACTCCCCGGCGGGCACGTCCTTCATCGGCCCAGGAGCGGGGGCGGCCCCCGGCGCCGGCTGCGGAAATGCCGTCGAATCCGCGGTATGGAACGTCACATTGCCCTCGACCTTCTGGATGATCTGGTGGATGTGCCCGTTGAGCACGGTCACCGAGCCGAAGCGCTTTAGATAGCCGAGCGCGCGCCCGGCATCCGCGGTGCCCCAGCCCCACTGCTCATAGATCGTCCACATTGGCAGATGGGCCATCAATACGATCGGCGTACTGGCCGAGAGCCCTTTGACATCCTTCTCCAGCCATTCCAGCTGCTCGTCGCCGATCTTGGCGAGGCCGGCGGATTTGAAGCCGGGTTGAAATTCGAACACGTTGATCAGGCCGATGAAGTGCACGCCCGCCGTGTCGAAGCTGTACCAGCCTTTGCCGTGGGTGTTCTTACCGTAGCGGTCGAGATAGGCCTTGCCGTTGTCGGCGTCGGCGACGTCATGCTCGCCGGGGAGGAAGAACACCTGCTTGTTGGCCGATTTGATAATCTGATCGGCCTCGTCCCACTGCTCCTCCTTGGAGAGGTGGCTGATGTCGCCGGTATGGACGAGAAAGGCGGGCTGCGTCGGCATCGCCTTAATCTTGTTGATCGCCTCGGTGAGCGTGGCGCTCGGGTCGGGGTTTGGCGGCAGGTGAAAGCCGATATGGCTGTCGCTGATCTGCACAAAGGTCAGCGCGCCTTGGGGCGCCTCGGCGGCGGCAGCCCCACCGACCAAGCCGAGCGTGCGTGGTACGCCGCCGCTTAAGGTCCAAACGACGCCGGTTCCTGTCCAGGCCATGCACTTCAACAGACCGCGGCGGTTGATCTTCGCCGCGCTCAACAATTCCTTCTCATCACGATCGGCCATATCTCTCTCCTGATTGGCGTGGTGTGTGACGCCGATCCAGACCGATGTCCCTCGCGGTTTATTCCCGAGATCTGCCGTCGAGTGCGCTGTCCCAGGAATAAAGGGGCAGGAGCGGAAGTCTGGTCGGGAGAAGCCGGCCGGAGCGCGGCACGGCGCGGAGTGAGCAAACATGCGAAGGTGGGCGCGGGTTTTGGCTGCGGGAGCGGGCGCACTTCTGGCAGCGGCTCAGGCGCCGCCGTCCGAGGACGGCAAGGCGGCGTTCGACCGACGCGAAGACAAAATGAAGCATATGGGCCGGCCGTTTTATCTCGGCATAGGCCGGGTCGTGAAAGGCACCGCCGCCTATGGACCGGATACGGTCGCCGCGGCGGAAACCGTCGCCGCCCTCGCGAGCACCCTCGACAGGACCTTGTTCCCGCCCGGTTCCGATGTCGCCGAGAGCAAGATCAAACCGGAGATCTTTGCCGCCAACGATCACGTCGACCAGCTGATCGCGGCAGTGCAGGCCGCTACCGCAAAGCTCGTTCCAGCGGTCAAGACCGGTGACAAGGCGGCAACCACTGTCGCCTACACCGCGGTCAACAACGCCTGCAATGCCTGTCATACGAAATTTCGGAAAGACGAATGATGCCGGCATTGCGGCGGCACCCGATCGGAGCGTCGCTCGCATTGATGCTGGTGACCCTGGTGAGCCCCGCATTGGCGGAGGAGGACGTTGGCGAACGCGGCGAATATCTGGTGCGGGCAGGCGGCTGCTTCTCGTGCCACACCGCGCCCGGCGGTGAGCCGCTGGCCGGAGGCCGCGCACTCGCCACCCCGTTCGGGACATTCTACAGCCCAAACATCACGCCGGACCCGGAGACCGGCATCGGCCGCTGGACCGATGCGCAATTCCTGCGGGCACTGCGGCAGGGAGTGCGCCCCGATGGCGCCAACTACTTTCCGGTGTTTCCGTATCCGAGCTTCACCGGGATCACCGACGATGATGCGCTAGCGATAAAGGCGTATCTCTTCTCGCGCCCACCAGTGCGCCAAGGGAACCGCCCGCATGACGTGGCTTTCCCATTTTCCTGGCGTTTCCTGCAAAGCGGCTGGAGACTGCTGTTCTTTACGCCGGGGCCGTTCCAGCCGGCACCCGAGCGGTCTGCCGCCTACAATCGAGGCGCATACCTCGTCACCGCGCTCTCGCATTGCGGCGAATGTCACACCCCGCGAAATTTCCTTGGCGCCGTGCGAACCGGCGAGCGGTTGTCCGGAACGGCTGATGGCCCCGACGGCCAGCTCGTTCCAAACATCACGCCGGACCCGGGCACGGGGATCGGCAAGTGGGAAAAGGATGACGTCGTCGAGCTCCTGAGGACCGGCACCACTCCCGAGCAAAGCAAGCTCAAAGGTGCAATGCGGGAGGTCATCCAGGACGGCCTCAAATATCTGGGCGATGCCGACCTCGAGGCGATTGCAGATTACCTCTTCGCCCAACCGCCGATCGTTCACGAGGTGACCCCAAAGCGCTAGAGACATCTCGGCGCTCCTGGGCCGCACGCCAACTGCGTCTAAGTGAATTTCCAACCCTCTTTCGCGGTCTAGCTGCGTGTAGCGGAAATTTCTCCCTATTGACGGAGTTCCCCATGCGCCCGACAAAGACCCCGTCCAACTGCGATGACAAGATGGACGCAATCCTGCCCGTGGCGGGGGCATTGGCCGCGCTGATCATCCTGCTGGTCATCCTGGTCGTCTGAGCGCGGACCAGAGTGATGACCGAGACAATAGGAAACGGTGTTTTCCCACCACCGTCGATGCCGTGGGTCGAACGTCGTGACTTGCCCATCCAATACGGCGTGCCTGTCAGCCTTGGATCGGAGACGGTATCGGCTTGCACAACGTCAAGGCTCGAACCCAGGGAGCATATCGTCATCATCGGCGGCGGCTTTGGCGGGCTCACAGCGGCTCTTGCCCTGCGCCATGCGCCGGTACGCGTGACCCTGATCGACCGGCGTAATTACCATTTGTTCCAGCCGCTGCTTTACCAGGTCGCGACCGCGGGGCTGTCGCCTGCCGACATCGCCTCGCCGATCCGCGCGATCCTGAGACGTCAGCGCAATACCACCGTTCTGCTCGGCAAGGTCACCGGGATCGATGTCCCCGGTAAGGCCGTGCTGACTGACCAGAGGCGCGTGGTCTATGACCAGCTCGTCATCGCGACCGGCGCCCGGCATGCCTATTTTAATCACGAAGAGTGGGAGCAGTTCGCGCCCGGCCTCAAGAAGATCGACGATGCGACCGATATCCGGCGCCGCATTCTGCTGGCCTTCGAGCGGGCCGAGAACAGCACCGACGAGCGCGAACAGCAGCGCCTCCTGAGCTTCGTGATTGTCGGCGGCGGGCCGACCGGCGTCGAGATGGCCGGCGCCATCGCAGAGCTCGCACGAAAAGCGCTCTCGACGGATTTTCGCAACATCGATCCGAGATCGGCGCGCATCGTCCTGGTCGAAAGCGGGTCGCGCGTGCTCGCAAGCTTTCCGGAGACGCTATCGGCGGTCGCCAAGCGCGCGCTCGAGACGCTCGGCGTCGAAGTCCGTCTCGGGACCCGCGTCAGTTGCTGCGATCCGGAGGGGGTCATCGTCCCCAACGAGCGGATCGAGGCTGACACGATCATTTGGGCGGCCGGCGTCGTGGCGTCACCTGCAGCGAAGTGGCTCGATGCCGAGAAGGACGGCGCAGGGCGCGTGGTGGTCGGACGCGATCTCACGCTGGAAGGCCACCCGGAGATCTTTGTAATCGGCGACACAGCGCTCGTTAAGGCAGCGAACGGCAAACCGCTGCCTGGCATCGCCCCGGTCGCCAAACAACAGGGTGCGTACGTGGCGCGCGTCATCGCCGCACGCGTGCGCGGCAGGCCGGCGCTTGCGCCATTCCGCTATCGCCACCTAGGCACCATGGCGACGATAGGGCGCAAATCGGCAGTTGTCGATTTCGGCAACTTTCGTCTAAGCGGCTTCCTAGCATGGCTCTTCTGGGGCATTGTTCACGTCTACGCCTTGGTCGGTTTCCGCAACCGGGCCGCCGTGATGATGGGTTGGCTCTGGGCCTACATCACCTTCGAGCGCGGCGCACGGCTGATCACCGGCCACGAGACTTAAGAGCGGATCCAGCAGCGTGTTACCAAGGTATTCAGCCGCGGCAAACGGGACCGCCAGGCCCGCGACCCGCGAGCAGCAGGAACAATTGTGGGGCAGACAAACCGGTTGCGGGGATCCGCCAGCGCGTTTTCCAGGGGGTGTTTGCGAACTCGCTCATCACATCGCCTCCAGGTGAATCTGCCGAGAGCCGCCATCGGGATTGGCAGGACGAGGCTCAAAACCACTTGGCTCAGCACGAGCGCGTGCGTGACGTCTATCCCGGCGACAACGACAACGACCGAAGGCGTGATTACGAGGAGACGGCGAAGCCAAAGCCCCGCCGATGGGGCGGGGTCTTGGTTTCGTGCTACAGCTGCGCGGTTCAGGTCGCTAGCGATACCCGCTCAGTAGCAGGCGGGCGCGCCGTACACCGTATAATAACAGTACGGAGCATAGCCGTACCCATAGTAGCCCGGATAGAAGCCACCATAGCCGCGGAAAAAACCACGCTGGTCAAAACCGCGGCCGCCAAAACCTCCCCCGTGGAAACCACCACCACCGTGGAAACCGCCACCGCCAACACCTCCGCCAAAGCCGTGCGCCTGGGCAGAACCAATGCCGATCGAGGGGGTTAGCGCCATAGCAGTGATGGCGACAATCATCAGGAACTTGCGGGTCATGTGACCCTCCTTTTTCACGCTCTGCATCCGAATTCGTTATCGGATGCTTTATATGTATGCAGGTAGCCGGCTGGCCTGTCCCGTCAAAAACAATTGGGTGGCTTGTTGGAATACGGCGCCGCTTCCGCGTGTCTGGATCAGATAAGCCGTAATCCACCACCGCGTCGCCGGCGCCTTGGTGTTCAGGCGCGACCAGCATGTCGTCCAATCCCTACATTCATATCAACCTCACGGACTTCTGAGGCACCACTGTTGCCTTGCTGGCCACCCCAGCTTCTCGCGCGCAATGGCGCAGGCGACGACACCGTGAGGCAGGGGCAGGTGGTGCGTTGGAACAGAACACTTCTTATCATGGCGACGAGAGACCTTCCGAACTGGACGGACGACACGGGGCCGGTCTGCGCGGCTCACCGTCCACGCCTTCAGAAGCGCCGAGCTGCCATTCGGTAGCGAGCCGACCGGTGGAGAAAGAAGACGGCCGATTGCACCGCGCCCTCAGTCGCCGTCTGCATTGGCCGGTGCTGACGAACGCCACCCAACGCGCCGGGAATAAAAGCAATGGGCAGCCGGTCTCTATGGGTGCCGGGTCGACCGGCGTGAAACTTACGCTCATATCAAATCAACTGAGGTCCTGACATGAAAATCTTAGCTTTGGGCGCCACGGCTCTGGCGCTGGTCGCATTTGCGAGCTGGTCACCGGCGATGGCGGACGGACCGAGAGCCTCGGGCGGAAATACCTGGCACGGCATGTCGCAGGCCGCCGACGCAAATCTTGTCTCGGCCAGTCCGCATTACGAGCTGCAATATCATTACGCAGGCCACCATCCCCGGTGGGTTGGGCAATGGGTGCTCGTCCGATAAGCTTTGACAGCCCGCACGATGCCAATGGGCTGGCCGGCTCCCGGCCGGCCCATCGCGCCCGATTTCGCCATGAGCCGAAATAATCCCCATACGCCAACAAACTCAATTTTCAGCGTTCATCAGCAGGGGACCCCCGAGCCTTCGGTCTCCTGAACACCAATGCGCGGGGCGGCGCGCTAATTGCTCTGCATGCGGCCGCCGCTCTTTTCCACCATTTTGTCCGGCGCGACAACGTGTTGAACGCGATGTTGCCCGGCCGCCGCTGGGCTCGCGCATGAGCCCCGGCGCTTCATCCGGGTGCCCGCGCGCAATCCCCCCTTGCACCGCGGGATGAAGCTTTCTAAAGGACAGCCTTCGGTGCCGATGCTCGGGGAAGAATGTGATGCGTTATTTGGCGTGGCTTGCCGTGTTGCTGCCGCTGGCGGCTTGCGGCTCGGTCGGCACGGGCCCATCGGCGACCTTGATCTTGAATAACCCGACATGGGACCACGTCAATGTCAAGGCAGTGATCACCACGAGCCCCAATTGCGACAATCGTGATGCCTATGTCTCGACGCAGGAATTCGTGATGACCAAGAACCGCACGCAGCGCATCGAGGCGCCAAAAGCCGAGAACATCTGCTGGCGCCACGATAGCAATCCGAATAATCCAATCGCCGGCGTTTGGTCGGGGTGGAGCCGGGCCACGATGTTTCCCGGTCAGACGTACGAAACCGAACTGTAGGGTCCGGCTCTCCCCGGTCCGGGCTGGCCTCCATCAAGGCGCACAGGAAATATCGGTCCCGGCTATGAAGGGCTGCATTCCCGAGGCCCCGGGCGGCGGGCACAGCACCCACGTCGGAACGCTGCTCGATGGTGCCGTCGTTGCGCTCCCCGAAGACCCACCGGAAGCAGCGCGGGAGGACGATGTAGTGCTCGATTGGCTGCCCGAGGCTCCACTCGTGGCCCCACTCGAGGCTCGGCCGGTGGATGGGGCGCCCGCGGCGGACCCGGCTGCCGAGCCACCCGCCGTCGTGCTCGCGGTTGCTTGAGTGGCCGCCGTCGGGGTGACAGAGGTCGTCGGAGACGCCGCCGATACGGATGTCCCGGTGCCGAGTGTGACGATGCCGTTGCTTGTGACGCTTCCCGGTGTGGCGGCCGTCTGGGCCAATGCCGGGAAGGCGACCGCGATCGAAATCAGCAATGCGTAATGAACCAGACCCATTATGAGCGCGATACAACCGGCATCGTGCCCGGCACGTCAACCCCCTAGCGGCTCGACATTCGGCGGAGCGGTCAGCCGGAAAACAAAGAGGTGGCCGCGCTCCAGATGGCCCACCACATTCCGAGTGACAGCAGCAGCATGACGATGAACGCCGATCCCAGGCTCAGGCGGAGGGAAGTCCGGGGCGGCGATTCGCTGAGCTTGCGAGCCGGGTAGGCGCCTTCGAGAAGGCTATTCTTGGTCATCGGGCCCTCTCGTCAGGATCGAGCCAGGTCGCCCGTCCGACGGTTCGCCGTAGCGGCGGCCCTTAAACGTAAAACCGGTTGATCACATTCTGGTTCCACGAACGACCTCGGGGCAGCCGTCAAATCACTTTTGCCCGGCGAAGGGCCGCGATCTGGTCGGCGTTGTAGCCGTGCTCGGCGAGCACGCTGTCGGTGTCGGCGCCCAATTCGGGCGGCGGCGTCTCGATGCTCGGGCCGCCATGGGCGAATTTGAACGCAGCCAGCGGCACGTCGAAAGCCCCGTCGACCCCGGCGGCAGACCGGTGACGGTGGGTGACGGCACGGGTGGCAAGTTGCGGGTCCCGGACGGCCTCGGCGAGGGTGCGCACGCGCGCCGCCGGAACATGGTGCGCCTGAAAGAAGTTCTCCCATTCGTCGGCAGCACGCGTCTGCAAGATGTCGGTCAGCAGCGCCGCCTCGCGGCCGCGGTCGTCCTCGCGCTCTTCGTTGGTGCGCTTGGCCATCTCGGGTCTTTCGAGAGCCTGCCACAGGCGGCGCTGCTGCCGCAGATTGCTGGCGCCGAGCATGACCAGCCCGTCCTTCGCGGCATAACAGCTGTTGGTCGCGTGGAGGTGCCGGTTGCCCGACGGCTTGGGTTCGGCGCCGTTCCTCATATAGCCGGTCAGATGCGAGCTCATCAGGATCATCGCGACATCGAGCATCGCCAGATCGATCCGCTGGCCGCGGCCGGTGCGCTCGCGCTGAAAGAGGGCGCTGGCGAGCGCGAATGCGCCCATTGTGCCGGTTGCGTAGTCGACTGCCGGCGAGCCGAACTTGATTGGATTGACCTCTGCAGTGCCGGTCGTCGCCATCAGTCCCGAGGTCGCCTGGATCACATGGTCGTAGGCTGTCTGGTTGCCGCGCGGCCCATCCTGGCCGAAAGCGGAGATCGAGCAGTAGATCAGCCGCGGATTAATCTCGCTCATCGCCTCCCAGCCGAGACCGAGCGCAGCGAAAGCGCCGGGCCGGTAGTTCTCGACCATGATGTCGGCGCGCTGCACGAGGCGTTTCAGGATGTCGCGGCCGGCCTCGGTCTTCAGGTCCAACGTGATCGACCGCTTGTTGGAGCTTTGGGTCAGATAGCTCGTGCCCATGCCGCGCCGGTTGAGCTCGCGGTCGGTCCCGCTGTCGCGAGTCTGGTCAGGGTCATCGGGATGCTCGACCTTGATTACCTCGGCGCCCAACACGGCGAGCTGATACGCCGCGAAAGGTCCGGCCAGGACATGGGTCACATCGATGATGCGGATGCCTTCGAACGGTCGTGTCATGCTCCGGCTCCTGCCAGTCGGGGATTGCCTTTTGTGCTGGAATTTTGTTGCCCGAGCAATGTCTTGAGGTGAGCCGACGCGCGTATTGATCTGCGGAGGCGGGGTGATCGGCGCCTCCATCGCTTATTTCCTGAGCTGCCGCGGGGTCGCCGCGACCGTCATCGAACGAACCGGGCTGGCTTGTGCGGCCTCCGGCAAAGCAGGCGGCTTTCTCGCTCTCGACTGGAGTGACGGCACGCCGCTCGAAGCGTTGGCGCGCCGCAGCTTTGCATTGCACACCCGGCTGGCGGAGGAGATCGCCGGCGACTGGGGCTATCGCCGCCTCACCACTTATGGTGGCTCTGCCGGGCTGGGCCACCGCGGCAAATTCCATGAGGTCGACTGGCTGTCGGCACGCGTGGCGGTGAACCATCAGCTGGGTTCGACGGCAAGCACGGCCCAGGTTCATCCCGAAAGATTCACCGCAGCGATGATGCGGGCGGCGGAAGAGCAAGGTGCCGAATTGCGCCGCGGACGAGTCACCGGTGTCGTGCGGCGCAACGATGCCGGGGCAGTAGCGGGTGTCGAGATCGACGGGAAGGTTTTTGACGGCGACGCCGTCGTGATCGCGATGGGTCCCTGGTCGATCCTTGCCGCCGTGTGGCTGCCCATCCCCGCCGTCTTCGGACTGAAAGGGCATAGCCTCGTCTTCGAGACCGGTACGAAAGTGCCGGCCGAGGCGCTCTTCCTCGAGTGTCGCGAGGCGAGCGGGGCGGTGCAAACCCCCGAGGTGTTTCCGCGAGCCGACGGCACCACCTATGTTTGCGCAATCTCGAGCGAAAGCCCGCTGCCGATCGACCCCGCCCGGGTCACCCCGGATCCGGGTGCGCTCGAGCGTCTGCAGGCGATGTGCAGGGGATTGTCGCCGGTGCTCGCCACTGCGAAGATCATGGCGCGGCAGGCCTGCTATCGTCCGATCACCCGGGACGGCCTGCCGCTGATCGGCCCGGTGGCTGGGGTCGAAGGCGCCTACATCGCCACTGGGCACAGCGTCTGGGGCATTCTCAACGCGCCGGCGACCGGCGAGGCAATGGCCGAGCTGATTATCGATGGCGCTGCCCGCTCGGTCGACCTTTCGGCCTTCGACCCGGCGCGGCTTCCGCCATTTGCCGGCCTGGCTCGCCTCAGCTCGTGATTGCGATCTGACTGCCCGGACTCAACAGCGGCAGCAGTCCGAGCAGGACGTCCCTCTTGACGGCGACACACCCCGCCGTCGGAGCGAAATCCGGCGTCGCTATGTGGAGGAAAATCGCACTCCCGGCCCCCGGAACGACCGGCTCCATGTTGTAGCCGATGACGACCAGCGCGTCGTAGAGGCCGTCCTCCCGCCACATCTGCTCGGCACTGGCCGGATAGGGAAGTGAAACGGGTCGGTTGTAGTTGGCGTCGGCGGGCTCGTCGACCCAGCCATCGCTCGGCGCCAAGGGTTCGACCGGCAGGAGTGACAGAGGCGGCGCAACTCTGTCCGGCCGGTAAAGAATGGACATTAGGGGGTAGGTCCCGGCCGGGGTTGCGCCATCGCCCTCGTGCTTGTCGGCCTTGACGCCCGCCCGCCCTACCGCTGCAGCGGCACTTCCTCGCGACCAATAAACACGGCCGTCGCGGTATTCGAGCTTTTCTGTTTCGATTGATGCTGCTGCTTCGATTGATGCTGCTGCGGACAAGCGGGGCGCCGTCAGAAATACCGGCAGATAGAACAATCCTCTGCGGCTGATCCCGCAAGGCACGTCAATACATGTGCTGGCCGCCGTTCACCGAGAGGGTCGAGCCGGTGATGAAGTCGGCGTCGTCGTCGACCAGGAACAAGACCGTGCGCGCGATGTCCTCGGCCTTGCCGAGCCGGCCGACCGGGATGCGGGCGATGATCTTTTCGAGGACTTCCGCCGGCACCGCGCGCACCATCTCAGTGTCGACATAGCCGGGAGCGACGGCATTGACGGTGATGCCGCGCCCCGCACCCTCTTGTGCGAGCGCCTTGGTAAAGCCGTGGATGCCGGATTTCGCGGCGGCATAGTTGACCTGACCGTATTGCCCCGCCTGCCCGTTGATCGAACCGATATTGACGATACGGCCAAAGCCGCGCGACCGCATCCCGTCGATGACCGCCCTCGACATGTTGAAGCACGAGGAGAGGTTGGTCTGGATCACCGCATTCCAATGCTCATGGCTCATGCGGTGCATCGTCGAGTCCCGGGTGATCCCGGCATTGTTGACGAGTACCTCGATCGGGCCGAGCTCGCCTTCGATCTTCTTCACGCCTTCGGCGCAGGCGTTGAAATCGGCGACATCGAATTTGAAGACCGGGATGCCTGTCTCCCGATTGAATTGCTGCGCGGCGCTATCGTTTCCACCGTAATTCGCCGCGACGTTGTAACCGGCATTTTTGAGCGACTCCGAGATCGCGCGGCCGATGCCGCGCGTCCCGCCTGTCACCACCGCTACCCTAGCCATGCGCTCCTCCCTTTATTTTGCCTTCAGCCTAGTCGCGCTCGACGCACATCGCGATCCCCATTCCGCCGCCGATGCACAGGGTCGCGAGACCTTTCTTCACAGAACGCCGCTGCATCTCGTGCAACAGGGTCGTCAGCACCCGCGCCCCGGAGGCGCCGATCGGATGACCGAGCGCGATGGCGCCGCCGTTCACATTGACCTTCTGGATATCCCAGCCGAGATCCTTGTTGACTGCGCAGGCCTGCGCGGCGAAGGCCTCGTTGGCCTCGATCAGGTCGAGAGTGTCGGGCGACCAGCCCGCCTTTTTCAGCGCCATACGGCTCGCCGGGATCGGCCCGGTGCCCATGATCGCCGGATCGACGCCGGCGGTCGCCCAGGAGACGATGCGCGCGAGCGGCCGCAACCCGCGCTTTTCGGCCTCGGCCGCGGTCATCAGCACGACCGCCGCCGCGCCGTCGTTGATGCCCGAGGCGTTGCCGGCGGTGACCGTGCCGTTCTTGTCGAAGGCGGCGCGCAGCTTCGTCAGGATCTCGACCGTCGTGCCGTGCTTGGGGTGCTCGTCGGTGTCGACGACCGTCTCGCCGCGGCGGGTCGCGATCTTGACCGGGACGATCTCGTCCTTGAAGCGGCCGGCCTTCTGCGCCGCTTCCGCCTTGGCCTGCGACCCGGCGGCAAAATTGTCCTGCTGCTCGCGGGTGATCTGCCAGCGCTGCGCGACATTCTCGGCGGTGTTGCCCATATGGTAGCCGTTGAACGCATCCCACAACCCGTCGCGGATCATCGTGTCGACGAGTTCGGCATCGCCCATCTTGACGCCGTTGCGTAGATGGATGCAGTGCGGCGCCTGGCTCATGCTCTCCTGCCCGCCGGCGACGACGATCTCGAAATCGCCGTTGCGGATCGCTTGGTACCCGAGCGCCACGGTGCGCAACCCCGACCCGCAGAGCTGGTTGACGCCGTAGGCCGTCACCTCGAACGGAATGCCGGCGCCGATCGCGGCCTGCCGAGCCGGGTTCTGACCCTCGCCGGCGGCGAGGATCTGGCCCATGATGACTTCCGACACGTCCTTCGGCTCGACATGGGCGCGCCGCAGCGCCTCGGCGATCGCGATCTCGCCGAGCTTATGGGCCGGCAGGCTGGCGAGCCCGCCGTTGAACGCCCCGACCGGGGTACGCGCGGCGCTGGCAATGACGATATCGGTCATCAAGGATCTCCTCACAGGGGTTAACGCCAATGTGGGCAGCGATCGGCGAATGTAAAAGCGCCGGTCGCCGGCTGTCCAGCCGGGCAAGGGCCGACCCCGGGTCAAGTCACATAGAAGCCCGGCCTTGGCCGCCATCCCGCTGCAATCAATGATTGTATCAGCGGCTGCCCATGGCTGTATCTGCAGCAAGTTTACAGCCAAACTCCCCTGCAGGTTGCAGTCATCGACCCGCCCATTCGTACGGTCCCGCCCGACCGCTCCAGCGGTTTGCTCGCACGATACCCGGCCATTGCGGCCATTTTTGGGATATGGGTGTTGCGCCATTGCCAACTCGAAAGTCTGGCGCTATCCCGGCAATCATTGCATTCATCGCTGTCATTGAGTACGATGTAAGGCTTGCAAACAGCACGAGTTCTCGATGCCAACGCTGACCATACGCAATCTCGATGCCGCGCTTAAGGAACGCTTGCGCGTGCGCGCTGCCCTGCATGGGCATTCGATGGAAGCCGAAGTACGGCGGATTCTTCAGGACACCCTCAAGGAGCCGGAGCGTCCCAAGGCGGCAAATCTCTATCAGCGCATTCGCGCGCGCTTCGCGCCGCTCGGTGGTGTCGACTTCGACCTGCCGCCGCGCGAGCAGGCCCCCCATCCCCCGCGCTTCGATTGATCTTCCTCCTCGACACCAACATCCTTTCCGCCGTCATGGCCTCTCAGCCGGCGGCGGAGGTGGCGACGTGGATGGCGCAATACCCGTTGGATGTATTGTTCACCGCGGCCGTGTGCCAGGCGGAAATCCTGTCGGGAATTGCGATCCTGCCGGAGGGCCGCCGCCGGGAAGCGCTGGAGATCGCAGCTTTGGCGACGTTTCGCGAGGATTTTGCCGGCCGCATCCTGCCGTTCGATACCGACGCGGCTGTTGTCTACGCGGAGATTTTCGCGGACCGCCGGAGCGCCGGCCGGCCGGCGGCGACGGCTGATCTGATGATCGCCTCGATCGCCCGCGTGCGCGGTGCGAGCGTGGTCACCCGTGACACCGCCGGCTTCCGCGGCTGCGGCCTCACCCTGATCAATCCATGGACGCACTCATGATGTGACAAGCGGGGCCCGCCCCTCGAGCCGTCCTATCCCTCTCTCCCGCGCGCAGCAAGCGTAGGGCGGATGCAATCCGCCGACTTAGCGTCGCCGGACCGCCGCCGTCTATTAGCGGACACGGGGTGGATGATTCGCACCTTAGCGATTGCAGGCGCTTAAGGTTTTTGTCGGCGATGCGAGCCCAATTAGAGAGTGTCGCCATCAACCGCGCGGCGGTACACAAAGAAGTCGGATTGCATCCGCCCTACGCCTGGTAAACAGACGGTTCGGCGCGGGAACTGACCATGCGCTCGACCTGGCCGAAGGCGCGTAATGTGTTCGAGGTCTTAGTTAGCGCCCGAAGGTCTCGAACGCGTACAGCAGTATGTGAAGCAGGCCGCTCCGGCAGAAAGTCTCCAGAAAGCGGCGCCCGTTTCTAGCTCGCTCTGAAAGTCACTGTGATTAAAATCACACCTTCGCTCGTGCCAGGTATGATTGTGTAGTTATGAAAGCAGGTGTTCTCTTGCTTCGAAGCATTTCCCGGAGAGTTACGATGACCCATCTCCCCTACGATCCCAAAAAAGCGCTGTTTTTGGCCTTCCCCGAAATGAAGGCGCTTTCGAAGCAGGTCAATGATGTAATGGAAGGTGCCGAAGAAACACTTTCCGAGCGCGAATTTGCCGGCTGCGACACGAGCTGGGCGAGGGATCACCTCTTCGAGGCGGAATGGCGCATCAACTGCACCAACGATTACAGGGCGGCATGTCATGCAGTCGAGCGCTTAAAGAAGGCGCTCGTTTGCCGCGACCCTCCCGATGGGCTGACCCAGGACAGCGGGGGCAGTTTTGCGCCTGGTACCGGAGTTTTCTTTTTGAAACTCGACCGCTCGACGGACCAACTCCTGGCCAGGCAATGGCCGTGGCGCTTGCAACCGACGTTTCTCGATCGCATCGATGATCCGGGGCGCATGGTGAGCTATTTGCAGGATTTGTGCTGGTCCGATGTGACGCGCTGCGGGGTGGATAATCGTAAAGAGCTCAATCTCGCGATATCGGTGATTGCGCGTCTGGTGTTGCAAGGCGGACAAGCTGGTTACCTGAGCGGACCCGGCTTCGTACCCGTGTTCGAACGGTTTCTCGAAGATTGGCAAGACCCGGAAACTGGCTTTTTCGGTATGACCTACATCATCGACAACCATGGCAATCAAGTGCGGACGACAGACCTTAGTCTGACATTTCACATGGTGCGCTACGCTCCTCATCTGGTCCGCTGGTGGCAGCGTCTGACTGATACACTGCTTGGCATGAAGGACCAACAGTATCCTCAAGGTTGGCTCCAAAATTCAAAGATGACGGATCACAATAACTATGACGTGGTAGAGATCTTTTTTCGCGGCTGGCCCCATTTGCGCCCCGACCAGCGGCGGCAGGGGAGCCGAGAGATCGCAAAAATGCTTGACTGGTGCCTTTCAAACTCGGTGAGAGACACGGGGGAGATAATAAATCCTGACAAAGGCGACATGATACCAGACTCGTATTATTTCGCCGCCGCATTCCTCGACACAATCGGCTATTTTGACAAGACAAAGAGATTTTGGGCCGATAAAGAAACGCTGCCGGCAGACACGGAACCACTGCGGAAAGCGATGATCGCTCAGCTGAGCCGCTTCAACTCCGACTTGACCGTCGTCGAGGACACTCTCGAGCGGCTCGGTGCGGGCTCGCGCCCGTGGTCCAACGCGATCCTCTAAATACCTTTAAGGCGAGACCTCGTCTTCCAGCCGCATCCAGGCTGGTCTGACCGGGACCACCGTCGCTTCCCCCGCTGCGAGCGTCTTGCCCTCGCGCACCGGTTCGATCCGCAACAGCGCCAGACCGAGCCCGTCGCGGCTCGACCGCATTTCTCCGGCCTCGCGGCCGTCCGCAGTCACGATCGTTCCCGGCAAGGGGGTCCGTCCCTCGATGCGGACCGGCATCAGGCGCTTCTTGATCAGGCCGCGATACTTCGTGCGGGCGGTCAACTCCTGGCCGATATAGCAGCCCTTCTGCCAGTCGACGCCGTTCAGTTCGTCGAAGCCCGCTTCGAGAAGGATCGATTTTTCCGGCACCAGATCGCGGCTGCCGTCCGGGATGCCGAGCGACAGACGCAGCCGGTCGTAGCTGTCGAACCCGGCCTCGACAAGGCCGGCGTCGGTGAGCAATGCCCGTGCCCCGTCGCGCGGCAGAATGGCGCGAGCGCCGATCGGGGCCACCCGCGGGTCGACGAAAGCAACGCCCGAAGCGACAACCCGGGCAGCCCCCGGCTCGCCCGACAGACCGAGGGCGGCCGGCGCGTCCGCTCCAAACACTGCCGCTACACAGAGATCGGGTCTTTCGTCGAGCGAGGCTTTCGCGCGCAGCCGGTAAATCGACAACCGCCGCTTCAGGTCGCCGAGGCGGGAAATTTCCGTGTCGAGCAAGATCGATTCGCCCGCTTCGACCATGATGAAATCGTGCAGGTATTTGCCCTGAGCGGTGAGAAGCGCCGCATAGCGGGCTGCCGTCGGACCGACCTTGTCGACGTCGTTCGAGACGAGCCCCTGCAGAAACGGGCGGCGATCAGGCCCCGAGACGGCGAGAATGCCGCGATCATCGAGCAAAACAAAGCTGGCGTCGGCCATGGTGCGCTAGAGTTGGGCCCGGATGGTTTTCTTGGCAAGCGGCGGTGGCTGGGATACAAGGCCGCTGGATCGGGCGCAATGCACATCCTGTTTGTCACCGCGACGCGCATCGGCGATGCCGTGCTGTCGACCGGTCTCCTGAACTACCTGATCGAGCGGCACCCGCACGCGCGGCTGACGGTTGCGGCGGGGCCGATCGCAGCTCCGCTGTTCGAAGCCGTGCCTGGGCTCGAGCGGATTGTCGTCTTGGAGAAGCAGCGCTGGTCCCTGCATTGGCTGCCTTTTTTTGGCGCGGTTGCGACGCGGCGCTGGGATCTCGTCGTCGATTTGCGCGGCTCGGCGCTTGCCTGGATGTTGCGGGCCGGAGAGCGCAAGGTCATGGCAAAGGGGGATGCGCGCGAGCATCGCGTTCGACAGCTCGCGCGCCTTTTCGATCTCGATCCTCCACCGAACCCACGCCTCTGGACTGCGCCGCACCACGAGCGGGCGGCGGGCGCTTTGATCTCTCCGGGCGCCCCGGTGCTGGCGATCGGCCCGGCTGCGAATTGGCCCGCCAAGCAGTGGCGGACGGAGCGCTATGCCGAGCTCGCCTCGCGGCTGACCGCAGCCGGCGGCCCGCTGCCCGGGAGTCGCGTCGCAGTGCTGGCCGCAGTTCATGAGCGCGAGCTGGCCGAGCCCCTACTGGCGGCGCTCCCTCCAGGGCGGTACATCGACCTCGTCGGCCGCACCGATCTGTTGACCGCCGCCGCGATGCTGCGGCGTTGCGCAATGTTCATCGGGAACGATACCGGGCTGATGCACATCGCCGCGGCCTCAGGGACGCCGACGCTGGGGCTGTTCGGCCCGAGCCCCGTCGCTCAGTATGCGCCGTGGGGCCGTCGCGCGGCGTGGGTCCGCTCGGCAGACCCGCCCGAAGCGATGTTCGGCCCGGGCTTTGACCACCGGACCACCGGCACCTTGATGGACGGTCTGTCCGTCGATGCCGCCGAGGTGGCAGCGCGCCGGCTGTGGCATTCGGTCGAAAGCGCTGCCGCGTGAGCGAGCCGCGGCTTTCCGCCTTGGTCGTCGTCCATGACGAAGAACGCCAGATCGCCGATTGTCTCGCCTGCCTCGATTTTGCCGACGAGACCGTCGTTGTTCTCGACCGCTGCGCTGACCGCTCGCGCGAGATCGCGCTGCGCTTCACCGAGCGACTCGTCGAAGGCGCGTGGCCGCGCGAGGGACCGCGGCGGCACGCGGGGATCGACGCCTGCAACGGTGAATGGATCCTCGAAATCGACGCCGACGAGAGGGTGACACAAGAGCTCGCCGCCGAAATCCGGCGCGTGATCCGAAACTCGTCCGCCGCCTGGCACCTCCTTCCGGTGGACAATTACATCGGGGCGCGGCGCGTGCGCTGGGGGTGGGGTGCGTCCTTCGGCAGGTCGGCCCATGCGGCGCTCTATCGCAAGGGCGTCAAACGATGGGGCGATCAGCGCGTGCACCCGATGGTTTCGTTGTCGGGAGAGCAGGGTGAGACGCTCGCATCGCGGCTCGTCCATTATGTCGACCGCGACGTTTCCGACATGCTGCAGCGCCTCGACCGCTACACGACCGCTCGCGCGCAGGATCTCCGGGAAAGCGGCGATATCGGCAGCTACGGCCGGAATCTGCGCCGCATCGCCTCCCGCTTCTGGAAGTGCTACGTCGTCCGGAAAGGATACCGCGAGGGCCCTTACGGATTTCTGATCGCGCTCTGCGCCGCGCTCTACCCGATCCTGTCCTATCTCAAGGCCAGCCTCGATCCCCCGGATGCCCCTCACGCCGACTTTCCCCCCGCACCCTCCCTAACCCTCCCCCGCGAGCGGCAGGAGACAAGCCGTTGCCACACAGAGCCATCCGCTCGTCGAGGGGGTTGTCTCAGATATCGTGCACGTCGATGATGCCGGGG
>CAVSZA010000068.1:0-32822 GCA_963732095.1 uncultured Alphaproteobacteria bacterium | reverse complement strand
CGCGCTAACTTCTGCTCAACAAAGATCGGCTAGGAGGAGGATGATGCTGCAGATGGCCGGACGCATGGGTGTCCTCGGGACCGAGACCGCCTTCGAAGTGCTGGCGCGCGCCAATGCGCTGGCCGCCGAGGGCCGCTCGATCATCAACCTCGGCATCGGCCAGCCGGACTTCCCCACCCCTGACCACATTGTCGAGGCCGGGCGCAAGGCGCTCGCCGACGGCCATCACGGCTATACGCCGGCTAACGGCATCCTGCCGCTGCGCGAGGCCGTCTCGGCAGACCTCTTGCGCCGCCACGGCGTGGAAGTTTCGCCCGCCATGGTTTTGGTCGTGCCCGGCGCCAAGGTCACGATGTTCTTCTGTATCCTGATGTTCGGCGAGCCGGGGGTCGAAATCCTCTACCCCAACCCCGGCTTCCCGATTTACGAGAGCGTGATCCGCTTTTCCGGGGCCACCCCGGTGCCAATTGAGCTGCACGAGGCGGCGGGCTTCTCCTTCAGCGCCGAGGAGGTGCTGGAGAAGATCACCCCCGCACCCGGCTGATCATCATCAACAGCCCCGCCAACCCCACCGGCGGCGTGGTGCCGCGGGTCGAGCTCGACCGGCTGGTCGCCGGGCTAGCGCCACCCGCAGGTCGCCGTCATCAGCGACGAAATCTACGGCGAGATCCTCTACGACGGCGCCGAGCACGTCAGTCTTCTTCGCTATCCGTCGCTGCGCGACCGGCTGATCCTGCTCGACGGCTGGAGCAAGACCTATGCGATGACCGGTTGGCGGTTGGGTTATGCGGTATGGCCCAAGGCGTTGTTCGCGCATGCCGAGCGGCTCGCGATCAACTGCCATTCCTGCGTCAACGCCGCGGCCCAATACGCCGGAATTGCTGCGCTGACCGAGCCGCGCGGGCAACTCCACCGTATGGTGGAGGCGTTTGCCGGGCGTCGCGAGATGATCGTCGCGGCGTTGAACGGGCTGCCCGGCTTTGTTGTCAGCAGCCCGGCGGCGCCTTCTATACTTTCCCCAATATCACCGGGACAGGTTACGACGCGCGTACATTGCAAGGCCACCTGCTCGACCAGGCCGGAGTGGCAACGGTCGCCGGCACCAGCTTTGGCGAATATGGCGAGGGCTATTTGCGGTTCTCTTACGCCAACAGCCGAGAGGCTATCGGCGAGGCGATCGACCGAATTCGGAAATATCTCGGCAATCTGTCGAGCTCTGAATGAGGCGACTAACGATTCAGCAATTCCTGCCGCAGAAATAGGCAAATTCGAACCTGCCCGCGGCGAGTCCGGATCTCCCTGTCGCCTTAGGGCACTGGCATAGGTTATGCTCTAAACGCGCCGAGGTCGGTGCCTTGGCTGAGAGAGACGAGAAGGCGATGAAGAAGATCGAGGCGATCATCAAGCCCTTCAAGCTCGACGAGGTGAAGGAAGCTCTTCATGAAGTCGGGATCAAGGGCATCACCGTCACCGAGGCCAAGGGCTTCGGCCGCCAGAAAGGCCACACCGAGCTCTATCGCGGGGCCGAGTACGTGGTCGACTTTCTGCCGAAGGTGAAGATCGAGGTGGTCATGGAGGATACGCTCGTCGAGCGCGCTGTGGAGGCGATTCAGCAAGCCGCCCACACCGGCCGCATCGGCGACGGCAAGATCTTCGTCACGACGATCGAGGAAGCGATCCGCATCCGTACTGGTGAGCGCGGTCCGGACGCGATCTGAGGTACGCCGTATATCACCTGCGGCGATCTCGTGCTCCTGAACCCTGTTAAACATCGAACGGAAAGTTGCAATGGCTGATACCCAAAAAGTCATGGATATGATCAAGGAGCACGACGTCAAATACGTCGACTTCCGGTTCACCGATCCACGCGGCAAGTGGCAGCATCTGGCGCATCACGTGCGCACGATCAGCGAGGATTTCCTCGACGGCGGAGTGATGTTCGACGGCTCGTCGATCGCCGGGTGGAAGGCGATCAACGACTCGGACATGATGCTGGTGCCCGATTGTTCGACCGCGGTTCTCGATCCGTTTGCCGCGCAGACCTCGCTGATCATCTTTTGCGACGTGCACGAACCCTTGACCGGACAGCCTTACGCCCGCGATCCCCGCTCGACCGCAAAGAAGGCCGAGCAGCACCTGATCGCTACCGGCATCGGCGACAAGGCCTATTTTGGCCCGGAGGCTGAGTTCTTCATCTTCGATGACGTGCGTTTTTCGGCCTCGATGAAAGGGGCGATGTACGAGATCGACGGCGAGGAAGCTCCTTACGTCAGCGACAAGAAGTTCCCGGACGGCAACACCGGTCACCGCCCGCCGATCAAGGGCGGCTATTTCCCTGTGCCGCCGGTCGACAGCCAAAGCGACCTCAGAGCCGAGATGCTGTCGGTGATGCACGACATGGGGCTCGCGGTCGAAAAGCACCACCACGAGGTGGCGCCTAGCCAGGCCGAGCTGGGAGCTGAATTTGCGACCCTGGTACGCACCGCCGACAATATGCAGATATACAAATACGTGGTGCAGAATGTCGCCAACCAATACGGCAAGACGGCGACTTTCATGCCGAAACCAGTGCTGGGCGACAACGGCTCGGGCATGCATGTCCACCAGTCGGTCTGGAAGGGCGAGCGCCCGGTCTTCGCCGGCAACCTTTATGCCGATTTGTCCGAGACTGCGCTCTACTACATCGGCGGCATCATCAAACACGCCAAGGCGATCAACGCCTTCACCAATCCGACGACGAACAGCTACAAGCGCCTCATTCCCGGCTTCGAGGCGCCGGTATTGCTAGCATATTCCTCGCGCAACCGTTCGGCCGCGTGCCGGATCCCCTATACATCGAGCCCGAAGGGCAAGCGCGTCGAGGTGCGCTACCCGGATCCCGCCGCCAACGTCTATCTCGGCTTTGCCGCGATGCTGATGGCCGGTCTCGACGGTATCCAGAACAAGATCCACCCGGGCGACCCGATCGACAAAAACCTCTACGACCTGCCGCCGGAAGAATTGACTGACATCCCGGTGGTCTGCGGGTCACTGCGCGAGGCGTTGGGCGAGTTGCGCAACGACCACGCCTTCCTATTGAAGGGCGACGTCTTCAACATGGACCAGATCGAGGCCTACATGGAATTGAAGTGGGAGGAGGTGTACGCTTTCGAGCACACCCCCCATCCTATCGAATTCCAAATGTATTACTCGGTTTAGCCGGTATTCTTGCCCCTATTCTTGCCTCGCACCTCCGCGAAATCGCGAGAGGTGCGGGGTGACGTTATCGCAGCGGCTGCGCGCCAGCCGCGTTCCCGCCCATCAGGTAGACAAGATAGGCGATCGCATTGCGTTGCTCTCTATAGGGGCGGATTTGCGCCGCTATGCTGTTCCCGATCCAGCCGCTGATATCGAGGAAGCTGTTATCGAGAAAGTTAGCAAACCCGATCCGGCGGGCACATTGCGGCGCTTCCAGCACGCACCATAAGCGCACCGTATCCACATAGCTGATGTTGTTTTCGAGCGCTTCCACATTGTTCACTGCAGTCGGGTACATACACCAATAGTTTTGGTAATTTTCAAAATATGCTTCCTGACGATTGACCAATCCGCGAAAACACATTTGGCCATCGTACGAGATAAAGAACTCGGCGTACGGGTCTATATATTTTACTCCACTGTCGATATACCGGATCGTCTCGAGATAGCCGGGCCGGCCGGGCAGTGGCGGTCGTATGGCATATGCCGGAGAGTTGATCGCCTGCGGCTCGACCTCGCCACTGGCCGATGCCAGCTGCGGTCCGAAATATTGCGGCGGTGTTTGCGCACACGCCGCCAACAGCATCGCCGCGGCGAGTGCCCCGATCATTGATTTTACGATCATTCCTGTCAACCTTAGGATGCCGACCGAGCGTAGCAACAAACGCGATCGGCCGCCATGGTCTCGCCAGGCGATCTCTACTCCGCGCCCATGCCGAGAAGCCGGCGCGCCAATGTCAGGTGGGGCTTGTCGACCATCTTGCCGCCGACGGCGATTGTCCCGGCTTCGGGATTTGCGGCAAACGCCTGGACGACCGTGCGCGCCCAAGCGAGCTCTTCATCGCTGACGGCAAAGGCCTGGTTGATGACCGGAATCTGCGCCGGATGGATCGCCATTTTGGCGGTAAAGCCGGATCGCCTTGCGGCAGCGCACTCGGCGGCGAGCCCGGCCTCGTCCTTGAAATCGGTATAGATCGTGTCGACCGGTATGACGCCCGCGGCGGCCGCTCCCAACAGGCATAATGAGCGCGCAAGCCGGTAGACGTCGTCATAGACGCGGTCTATCCGGCGATTGTTGCCGCCGATACACGCGGCCAGATCTTCCGCCCCCCAGGTGATGGCTTCGAGCCGCGACGACACTCCGCTATAGCCGCCGAGGGCGAACATCGCGGCTGGGGTTTCGGTGGCGATGGCGATGACCCGGATATCCCCCGGCGGAAGCGCCGACATCGCCTCCAGGGCCGATAGATAATGATCGAGCGTCCGCAGGTCCTCCGGCACGCATTTCGGCAACAGAATTCCATCCGGCCGTCCCGGCACTACTGCAGCGAGATCATCGAGAGCGACACCGCTCGACAGCGGGTTGATCCGAACATAGCGGCGGAACTGGACGGAACCGGTGGAGGCGAGGAAATCGCGGGACTGACGGCGCGCCAGCGATCGATTCGCCGGAACCACTGAATCCTCGAGGTCGAGGATCAACGCATCGGCGCCGGATTGCGGGGCGCGGGCGAGCTTGCGTTCGCTATCGGCCGGAACAAACAGCAGGGAGCGCATTCACTCCTCCCTCGACCGGCACTTCATGTGGGCTGACATTTCATCAGGCCGGCGCGCCGGCAGATCGCGACGGTTTCGCCGCGCTGGTTGATCCCCTGATGCTCGAACTCCACGATCCCGGCATCCTTGCGCGACTGGCTGCGCCGTTTCGACTTCACGATCGTTCGCGCCCGCAATGTGTCGCCGTGGAAGACTGGCTTCGGAAACCGGACATCGCTCATCCCCAAATTGGCGACCGTCGTCCCGAGCGTCGTTTCGCCGACGCTGATGCCGATGACGAGACCAAGAGTGAACAGGCTATTGACGAGCCGCTGGCCGAACTCGGTCTGTTTGGCGAATTCCTCGTCCAAATGCAGTGGTTGCGGGTTCATCGTCAATGTGCTGAAGAGCACATTGTCCATCTCGGTGACGGTGCGGCTGATCGCGTGTTCGAAGACCTGACCCTCTTCAAACTCCTCGAAGTACAACCCGGCCATCGGTCTTTTCCTTACCTTCCGCCCCCAACATCGATCCCGGAGAGCGGCTTCCCGGTTACGTGGGAATTTGCTCGACCAGGAGCGCGGAAAACCATAGCATGCGCGGTGCCGAAAGTGCATCGCGGACGCGCTCCAGCCGCGGCCCGGGGCGGTTGATAAAGCAGGAACTGGGTCGGGAATGGACATCAGCCGGCTGATCGCTGAGAACGGCGCCTGCTTTTATCTGATCGCTTTCATCTGGACCTATCTCGAAGGCGAAACCTTTGTGCTGTTTGCCGCCTTTGCCGCGGCACAGGGTCTGCTCAACCCGGCGCTGCTCTTTCTAGCCACATGGCTTGGCAGCTTCTCGGGCGACCAGACCTATTTCTGGATCGGCCGGTATTTCGGGTTGCGCCTGCTCAACCGATTCCCGAAATGGCGCTACGGCGTCGAATCGGCGTTGTATTGGCTCGAGCGATACAACACCGGCTTCATCCTGACTTTCCGATTCATCTATGGCATACGAAATTTCTCCTCCTTTGCGATGGGGCTGAGCGCGGTCCATTGGAAGCGGTTTTTGGCACTGAATAGCCTTGCCGCCGGTCTGTGGGCAGGCAGCTTTGTTGCCCTCGGCTATTTCCTAGGGCACGCATTCCGCGCCGTGCTCGGCCACCTGGTACGCTCGTTCAGCCTCGTCATGCTGATCGTGTTTATCATCTTCACAGTCGCCGTGTGGCTGGTGCACAGACTGCAGAGGCGTCGTGTGCTAAGGGTTCCGCCGGGCGCCAAGATCGTCAGCCCGCCGCCTTGAGAGTGGCGTCAGGCGCTTAAGGCAGGATTGTGACCGGGGTCCCTATGACGAGACCGAGCGCGGTATCCGCCCGTCCGGCGTTCACGGCGACCTCGGCGAGCCCGTTCGAGTTCTCGTACCAAAACGCTTCCCCCGCCGGGACGTCCGAGAACGTCCGCCGGCGCGCGAGAGCCCGCCCGGCAGCGGCAAGTCGCGCCTTATCAGGGATCAGCGCCGCGCGCAGGCCCGTCATCGCGTTACCGAATCTGTCGATGTAAACAATTTCGGGAAGGTCGTCCGGCCAATCGGGACGGCGGGATATCCCCTCGGGACGGAGCCGCCCGCCCGGCGGGTCGCCGCGAGCGAGCAGCCCCGCTACGGGGGCGAACAGATCGCGGCCGTGAAAGCTTGCCGATATCCCTTCGGGCCGCGCAGAGATCTCCCAGCTCCGGGTGCGCTCGGCGCGCCGGGTGACGAGCTCCAGCAAGCCGTTATCCGGACCGACATACCAGCGCGAATCGGCTTCGACGACGACCGCCGCACGCTCCCCGCCCACCCCGGGGTCGACGACTGCCAGAATGACCGTGCCCGGCGAAAACCATCCGCCGTAGGCGGCAAGCAAGTAGGCTGCCGGCTGGGGCTTCGCGGCGGGCAAGTCGGCAAACAGATCGACCACCGGAACGCCGGGTGCGATCTGGTGCAACACGGTCTTGACCTGGCCGGTATAGGGCCCTTCAAGACCAAAATCGGTGAACAAGACAATTATCGCAGCCATGCTCGCCTCTTCGACGGATCGGGATCCTGATGCTCAGCCTGGAGCTCGAATATTCTTGTTCTTCCGGGTGCAAGTTCTCGCTCGGCACTAATCATTTGGATGAAAGCGCACCAGTCCCATCCAATCATCGGTTGGGCTGCACCATGCCTTCTCCACGTTGCAAGAGCAAGCCTTTGTACTTGAGATTTGTGGAGAGCGAGCGTTGTTGCTCTTGAAATTGAGAGACCTCCTTGGCTATGCTGAGGGTGTCGGGGACATCCTTGGGGAATTGCGATGAAGAAAGTCGTCTTGGCTGCGGCGCTTCTGTCCGCCGCATCGGCCGCCACAGTGTCGGCGGCCGACCGGAATTGCTATTCGCCGGGGGATATCGAAGCGGAGCAGGCCCTGCTGTTTCAAACCAATCTGATGGTCATCAGCTCGGCTTGCCGGGATACCGTCTACGGCGAATTTCGGGCCCGCAACACGGCTGCGATCTTGCGCTATCAGAACGCGATGATCGATCATTTCCGACGCACCGGCGCGCGCAACCCGAAGAGCGCCTTCGATGCCTGGCAAACCAGCCTCGCCAACGAGGCGGCGCGCAAGCAAGCGGTCATTCCGACCGGGCAATTCTGCCAGCAATCGACCGAGATGCTGAAGCTGGCCGGCACACTCGATACCAAAGGATTTCACGATTACGCGGTCGCCCATGCGGTGGACGGCGTCCATCCGAGGTGTTCGAAGTAGCTGAAGCGTGCCCTTCCGCAGCGACGGTCATTAGCCGCAAAGGCAGCGCCATGCCGGTTGGGGGAGAACCAGCATGGCGCCCCGGCATGATCCGTTAATCGGGCGGCATGGCTGGTTGAGGGAAACCACGCCGCGAGGGATCGTGCCGACGTCCCTCTTACACTACCGAACGCGTAAGGAGCGCTCGCGGTTCCGTCGATCGGTTGTCCAGCCTAAGCCACTGCTCCCCAACCCAGCTGCGGAGAGCGCGGCCATAAAAGAGTAGGCGCCTCCCCCAAAGGCTGAGTAGAGCGCTCCCGCAATCTCCACGATCGCCAGCGGTGCAGCACTGGCTAGCATCGTCCCTCGGGAGAAACAACCAGCGCGCCGCGCGCGCATCACGCTGGGAGAGAATTTGGATCGCGGCCAGCCCCTCACCCGCCTCGCTGTGCTCGCCACCCTCTCCCGCAGCGCGTCGCAGCGCGGGAGAGGGGCTACGACGCACTCAGCTTTGAGCTCCTCTCCGGCACCGCGGGAGAGGAGGACCGAGCCCGCAAGGGCTTGGTGGGTGAGGGTAGCGCGCAAAGCCCTTATGCTGCCGAGACTTTCTGAGCGGACGGCGGCGAGGGTAGTTGTATCGCCGAGCGGCATCAGCGCCGCTTGTGCAATCAGCGCGACGAGGTTGAGCAAGATCAGCAGCCAGAAGCTTCCGGCAGACAAGAGCCCCGCATAGACGGCACAAGCGGCTGCCGCGAACGCCCCCATCAGCACGTTACGCCTTCCCGTCTTGTCGGCCAGGGCGCCGACAGTCGGCGCGGCTAACACCTTCACCCAGATCGCCGCGGCCAACAAGGGCAGTGCCGGGTGCAAAACAACTGCCCTTGTCATCGTGACGGTCTCGACGGTGCGCAGATCAGTGATTATGTGGCGAGGGTGTTGATCGGCGTTAATCAACTGGGCACTCTGCTGTCGGTGGTCATCATCGACGTGGTGCTCGCCGGAGACAATGCGATCGTCGTCGGAATGGCGGCCGCGGGTCTTCCGGCGGAACGGCGGCGGCGCATCATCATGCTCGGTATCGCCGCCGCGACCGTCCTGCGGATCTTCTTTGCGTATTTTGCCGTGCAACTTCTCGCAGTGATCGGCCTGACCTTGGCGGGCGGTGTGCTGTTGTTGTGGGTTTCGTGGAAAATGTATCGCGAGATCCGCGAGACCCACACCAACAGGCAGCCGGAATTGGGCGAGCTGGACTGCTCCGGCGCCCGGCTGCCCATGCACCGGACGACCCCGACGGAGGCGCTGACCCGGATCGTTCTTGCCGATGTTTCGATGTCGCTCGACAACGTGCTGGCAGTCGCCGGGATCGCCCGCGATCATTTCTGGCTGCTGGCGTTCGGGCTTGTCCTTTCGGTGGCGCTGATGGGGGTCGCCTCGACCTGTATCGCCAGGCTGCTGGATCGCTTTTTTTGGATCTCCTGGGTCGGCCTCGGTATCATCACTTTCGTCTCGCTGCGGATGATTTGGGACGGCTCGACCGAGATCCTCAAACAGACCGCGGCGTTAACCCTGTCCTGAGGCCCATCACCCGCGGCTGCAGGCGCCGCCGCCAAGGACGCAGAACTTGGCGCAGTGCGGGTGGTTGAGCGGCACGGCGCCGCTCGCCTCGGCGAGGGTTCGGCCCAGCTCAAAGCGAGAATCATACGGGAGCAACGTGCAGGCAAAGACAACCGGATGCGCTTCGCCCTTGCGCTTCACAACCATGCGCGAGCTCGCGCACATGACGCTCTCCGGCGATTTCCCGAGAATGCCCCAGCACGCTTCCGTGATCTCCGGAACATCGGCGGCGGCATCCATTTCGGGAAACACCGTAAGCGCTACCGGATCGGCGGCGTTGATGGCAACGCCGAGATTGGCGAACAGCCCGGCAAAGCCGCTGCGTATCGCCGCTTCCGGCTCGCCCGAAAGCCGACGGCTGGCGACATGCGGCGAGAAGCCGTTGCGCGACAGCCACAAGAGCCCGTCAATAGTCGGCCGCCAGCTGCGTTTGCCTCGTTCCACCTCGTGCACCTGCGGCCCGTAATGGTCGATCGAGACGCGTATCGTCAGCCGGTCGCCAAAGCGGTCTCTGAGCTTCAACAGCGACGGCTTGCATTTCGCCATCGGCTTCATCGCATTCGTCAGAACGAGAGCGCGGAAACCGCGGGAAAGCACATCCTCGAGCATCCCCGGCAGCTCGGGGTTCATGAAAGGCTCCCCGCCAGTAAACCCGATCCGCGACGTCGGGAGACCGCCAGCCTCGATCTCGTCGAGATATTCGGCGACTTCAGCAGCCGTGAGGTAAACCAGCCGGTCATTTTTTGGCGAGGATTCGATATAGCAATGTTGGCAGGTCAGGTTGCACAGCGTGCCAGTATTGAACCATAGCGTGTCCAGCGATCCGAGGGCGACATGTGCGCGTGGCTCGCCTTCGGCGGTCAGGAAAGGATCCTGAAATTTGCGCGGATCCAGTTGCGAAAGCGGCTCAGCCATGGGGACCATCGCCGGAAAACCGAAACGAAAACGAGTTTAACTTAGTACGCTGGAAGCCGTTTCGGAGGTTATTTCGCCCCTCTCACACCATCGTGAGGCGAGCCGCCCGAGTTGCGGGCTGTTGATAACCCCGCTACGCTCGCCATTTGGTGATCTTTCGCGCGCCAAAAGGTCATGGAGCATTCCGCACCGCGTCATATCCGTCTGACTTCCCACCCTGGAACCGTTGGTCGAGGCGCCGTTCCGCTGTGTTGGGGCGCGTCCGGCCCAGCCGCTCGCGGGCCCGTTGTGGCGAGCCCCGCCGAGCCACGATACCGCAACGCTGTGGGTTCCTGCTCCGGGGCTTACGCGATCTACCGCGCGCTTGCCGTGGCGACGCAGGCCTTGGCGCGTGACCATCGCCCGGATTTCACCGATACCGCGCCCGCGACGCTGATCGGACCACACCTACAGTGGGGCGATCCGGCGAAAATCGTGTCGCTCGACCCTTGGGGCCATCTCGTCGGCGAGGTCTTTGCGGAACATATCCGTGCGGGCATTGACATACGTCCGACCATCGCGGTCACTCGGGCGCGAATTACCACGCCCGAACTCCGCCCGCTTCTGGCCGACGGCACCTTGCGGCCGGACGGCGAGGTTTTGCTCGACAACGGCGAGATCCGAGTCACCAAGGCGGCTATCGACTCGGTGTGGCATCTGCCGGGGCTGGCCGCCCGTTTCGGGGTCGCCGAAGCCGATCTCCGGCGTACCCTGTTCGAGGAGACCGGGGGGATGTTTCCCGAGCTCGTCACCCGGCCCGACATCGAGGTCTTGCTGCCCCCGATCGGCGGCATGACGGTCTATTTCTTCGGTGCGGTCGACCGGATCGCGGATCCGGGCACGGTGATTGCCTGTCGCGTCCATGACGAGTGCAACGGGTCGGACGTGTTCGGCTCGGACATCTGCACTTGCCGCCCCTATCTCGTCCACGGGATCGAGGTCTGCGTCGAGACCGCGCAGCAGGGCGGGGTCGGGATCATCGTTTACAACCGCAAGGAGGGGCGGGCGCTCGGCGAGGTTACCAAGTTCCTCGTCTACAACGCCCGCAAGCGCCAATTGGGCGGTGATCGCGCCGACACCTACTTCCGCCGCACCGAATGCGTCGCCGGGGTGCAGGACATGCGGTTCCAGGAGCTGATGCCGGACGTCTTCCACTGGCTCGGCATCCGCCGGATAGACCGCTGGGTGTCGATGTCGAACCTCAAACGTGACGCGCTGACGGGACAGGGCATCAAGGTCGTGGAGCAGGTCGCGATCCCGGACCGGCTGATACCGCTCGATGCTGCGGTCGAAATCGAGGCAAAGAAAGCCGCAGGCTACTTTGCGCCGGCCGGGATCCCCGACCCCGAGGAGCTCAGCGGCATCAGGGGTCGTGCTCTCGACGACTGAAGAACCTTCGGAGCTGCTGACCGCGGCGGCTGTTCGAGACCGCTGCGGCATCGTCTTCGCCGCCGCCGAGCGTGGGGAGGCCCGGCATTTTCGGCTCGTTATGGCGCGGCTGGAGGAGGCGGTCGGCCGCGTGGTCGATATCACACGTCGTCGCTATCCCAATCTCGACGTCCCCTACCACAGCCGCTGGCGGCATTTCTCGGCCGGAGGGGTCGACCGCGCGGCGCAAGTCGCGCCCGGCGCCGACCCGGGCGAGGCGGCTCGGGCTCGGATCGATCTCACGGTCGTCTCGGTCCTGCTCGATGCCGGGGCGGGTCCGCAGTGGCGCTTTCATGAGGAGGAAACCGGCCAGATCCTCTCACGTTCCGAGGGGCTCGCGGTGGCGAGCCTGCGCGCGATGCAATCAGGGCTGTTTTCCGCCGATCCCTCCCAGCGATGGCGGGCGGACGCCGCAGCGCTGTCGCGGACCACGACGGAGGCACTGGGCCGAGCCTTCCAGCACGCCCCGGGCAACGAACTCGCCGGGATCGAAGGGCGCGCGGCGTTGCTGCGTCGGCTGGGGGAGGTTTGCGCCGCAAACCCAGACTCCTTCACCACCGTAGCCCGGCCGGGCAATCTTTACGATTATTGGGCGGCTCGGCGGGAGGAGCTGAGCGCCCCGGAAATCCTACGCACTTTGCTGCAGCTGCTCGGGCCGATCTGGCCAGGCCGCATGAGCCTCGCCGGCGTGCCGCTCGGTGATTGCGGCCGCCATCCGGCCATACCCGGTAATGGGCTCGTGCCGTTTCACAAGCTGAGCCAGTGGCTCACCTACTCGCTCGTCGAGCCGCTCGAGTCCGCGGGGTTGCCGGTCAAGGAGATCGACGGCCTCACTGGCCTTGCCGAATACCGCAATGGCGGCCTCTTCATCGATTGCGGCATCATCGAGCTGCACGACCCCGCGATTTTTCAACGCGCCCTCGACCCGCTGAGTGAACCTGTCGTCGAGTGGCGGGCGCTGACCGTCGCGCTCTTGGATCGACTGGCATCCGGGGTGCGTGAGCGCCTCGGCAAAACCGCCGAGGAATTCCCGCTCCCCCGCGTCCTCGAAGGCGGCAGCTGGGTCGCCGGACGGGAAATTGCGCGCGAACGCCGGCCGGACGGCGCCCCACCTCTCACTGCGATCAGCGACGGCACCTTATTCTAGCCCAGGCCGATGGTTACCGGCTTGCCGCGACGGAGCGCGGCCTATAGAAGCGTTGAAATCCGCTGGAATTTCGGGTGCCGGCTTGCAGGGAGTGCGAGGAATGGACGTTACATCGCGCCGCGGTTTTCTGAAGATTGCGGCGGCCGGCGCAGCCGGCGCGGCGCTGACCCCCGCCTTGGGCCGGGCCGCCGGGAAGACGGTCACACTGCTCCACGAGAGCTCGTTCATTCCGCCATTCGACGAGTACATGAAGAATGTGCTGGCCCCGGCCTACGAGAAGGAGACCGGTGTCAAGATCGTTTACGAGATTATCAGCGTCGGGAGCAGCCCGGCGCGCATAGCCTCGATCAGCGAGACCGGGACCGGCGCCGACATAACGATGAACCTGATCCTGATCCCGTTCCTGTACGATGAAAAATATGCCGATGTCGGCGATATCGCCGAGGAGATGGGAAAAGAGCAAGGCGGCTGGTACCCCGCCGCGCGGGAAATGGCGGTCGTCAACGGCAAATGGAAGGCGGTCCCGTTCTGCTCGATCGGGCAGCTGATGAACTGGCGTAGCGACTGGTTCGCCGAGGTCGGCTTCAAGCAGTTCCCGGAGACCTGGGACGAGCTGTACGAAGCCGGTAAGAAGCTGAAAACGAAAGGGCACCCGTTCGGTTTCGAGCTCGGCCACGGCTTTGGCGACAACCACGGCTGGCTTTATCCGCTGCTGTGGTCCTATGGCGCGCACGAGGTAGCCGAAGACGGCAAGACGATCACGATCGATTCAGACGAAACCGCGCGCGCCGTCGACTTCGCCCGGAAATTCTTCCAAGATACGATGTTCGAGGACGTGCTCGGCTGGACAGACCCGAGCAACAACAAGGCATGGATGGCCGAGCAGATCTCGTGCACCAACAATGCCGAGAGCATCCTTTGGTTTGCAAAGGAGAATTTTCCCGAGATTGGCAAGGTCACCCAGCAATCGCTAAACCCGGCTGGACCCAAGGGCCGCTTTCACTTTCTTGGCGCGATCAGCCATTCCATCTTCAATTTCTCTCCCCAGGAAAAAGAAGCGCACGATTTCCTGCGCTGGCTGTCGAAACCAAAGCAGCTGGGCGCCTGGTATGACGTTGCGGTCAGCTATTATCAGCCGCTGCTGCACGCCTACGACAACGCGCCGATGTGGAATGTCGAGCCAAGGAACATCCCCTACCGCGATGCGCTCAGCACGAGTCACCTCCCGGGCTGGCCGGCGCCGCCCGACCGCCGCCTGGCCGAGAGTGTCGCCAAATACGTGGTGGTCGATATGTTCGCCAAGGCGTGCGCCGGCGCCTCGACCAAGGAGGTGATCAAGAGCGCCGAGGACCAGCTGAAGGGCATCTACAAGACGGCCTGATTTCTGCTTCCGGCGCGACATGTCAATCCGCAGCGAACCACTGGTCGGGATTGCGCGGCCACCGCGCCCGGCCCTGTCGCTGTCCGGCTGGCTCGACCGCGAAGCCGTGTTCAGCTGGCTGATGATGGCGCTGCCGTTGCTGTTCCTGGCGGGCCTCGTCGGTTATCCATTGGTTTACGGCATCCTGCTCAGTCTGCAGGATCGGGCAGTGGCGAAGCCCGGCCATTTCGTCGGTTTGAGAAACTTCATCGCCGATTTCCACGACCCGATCTTCTGGCGGGTCGCGGTCAACACCTTCGTCTATACCGTCGCGGCGACATTGCTGAAGATGGTCGGCGGGCTCGGCCTCGCGCTGGCGATGAACCAGCAATTCCGCATGAAGAACGTGGTGCGGGCGCTCTTGCTGCTGCCGTTCATCGTGCCGACGGTGCTGAGCACGGTGGCCTGGATGTGGATGCTCGATCCCGCCTTCAGCGTCGTCAACCGGCTGCTGATCGGGATCGGCGTCAGCCCGCCAGGGCCGTCCTGGCTTGGCAACCCGGCCCTCGCGATGTTTTCGATCATCATGATCAATACTTGGCGCGGCCTGCCGTTTTACGGCATCACGCTGCTCGCCGGGCTGCAGACCGTGCCGCCGGAACTCTATGAGGCGGCGACGATCGACGGCACCAGCGGCTGGCAGCGCTTCCGCTTCGTCACACTGCCGCTGCTGAAGCCGATTATCCTCATCGTGACGCTGTTCTCGGTCATCTTCACTTTTGCCGATTTCCAGCTGGTCTACGTGCTGACGCATGGCGGCCCGAACAATGCCACCAACCTGTTCGCGACCTATGCCTTTGATATCGGCATGGGGGCGGGTCAGCTCGGCCTTGGAGCCTCGGTTGCACTGGCGATGCTGCCGGCGTTGGGCCTGCTGATCATCGCGCTCACCCTTTACATGCGGAAATCGTGATGGTTACCGGGTATGGCCGGCTGGAGCAGACGGTCCGGGTATGGCTGCCGGTCGGGTTTTTCCTAGTGGTGGCGCTATTCCCATTCTATTGGATGGCGATCACGTCGATAAAGCCCGATTCAGAACTGTATAACCGACACCTGATGCCGCTGCTCGTCCATAACCCGACGCTGAAGCATTACATCGATCTATTGACCAAGACACATTTTCTGCTGTGGACCTGGAACACGATGCTGGTCGCAGTCGTGTCCACGGGAATTTCGCTCGTCCTCGGGGTCATGTTGGCTTACCCGCTCGCGCGCATGCGCTTCGCCGGCGCCGGATTGATCGCGATGACCGTGGCGGCAATCTATCTGGTGCCACAGCCGCTCTTGTTCCTGCCGCTCGCCGATGTGATCAACCGCCTGCAGCTCGGCAACACGCTGACTTCGGTGATCCTGACTTACCCGACGATGCTGGTGCCGTTCTCTGCCTGGCTCTTGCTCGGCTATTTCAAGACCGTGCCGAAGGAACTGGAGGAAGCCGCACGGATCGACGGCGCCAGTCGGTTGCAGACAATGCGGCGGATCTTTTTGCCCCTGTGCACACCGGGGTTCATATCCGCCGGGATCTTCGCGTTCACGTTGTCGCAGAACGAGTTTCTCTACGCACTGATCTTTCTGACGCAGAGCCCGGTGCGCACCGTGCCGGTCGGGGTCATCGCTGAGCTGATCCGCGGCGACGTGTTCTATTGGGGCCAATTGATGGCGGGCGCACTATTGGGTTCGATTCCGGTCGCCATCATCTATTCGTTCTTTGTCGAGCATTACGTCGCAGGGCTGACCTCGGGATCGGTCAAAGGGTGAGGGTCGCCGCTTGGAGATCGCGCGGACCGTTGCCGATCTGAGAAAGCAGATCGCCCGTTGGCGCAAGGACGATGAGCGCATCGGCCTGGTGCCGACGATGGGCGCATTGCATCAAGGCCATATAGCGCTCGTCCGGGCTGCCCGGACCGAATGCGATCGGGTGGTCGCGTCGATCTTCGTCAACCCGAAGCAATTTGCTCCGACGGAGGACCTCCGCTCGTATCCGCGCCGCGAGGCGGCCGACCTCGAAATGTTGCAGTCGGCCGGGGTGGATCTCGTATTCATCCCAGCGTTGGATGAAATGTACCCACTCGATTTTACCACCCTGGTGCAAGTGAGCGGACTGACAGAGAGCCTTTGCGGGGCGCACCGAGCCGGTCACTTCGATGGCGTGACGACCGTCGTGACAAAGCTGCTGATCCAGGCCCTGCCCGACATCGCCTATTTCGGCGAGAAGGACTACCAACAGTTAATAGTAGTCCGGCGGCTCGCACGCGATCTCGATATCCCAGTCCGCATCGCCGCCGTGCCGACTGTGCGCGAGGCGGACGGGCTCGCGCTGTCCTCGCGCAATGTTTATCTTTCATCCGAGGAGCGTCGCGTCGCCCCCAATTTCGCCCGAGTTTTGCGAAACATTGCAGCGGCGCTGGCGCAAGATCCGACAGCCGTCGATCGAGAGATCGCGCACGGCTCGGCCGCATTGCAGCAAGCCGGCTTCGCGGTCGAATATCTTGAAGTCCGTGGGGCGCATACCTTGGCGGTCACCAGCGAAGCCACGGCAAACTCGCGGGTCTTCGCGGCGGTGCGGCTCGGCAAGACCCGGCTGATCGACAATATGCCTGTCGTGCCCGCCGCCTGATCTCCTCCCCCGGACCCGCCCCACGGGACCCAGCTACACGAGCCTGCGATCTGAAGCCCGCTTTCGCGGGAGGGGCGCTTACATCTCGGTGTAGGTGCCGTTCTTCCAGATGTAGAAGACGTATTTCGGGTTGGTGACGTCACCTTTTTTGTCCCAACTCAGCGGGCCGATCACCGTGTCGACGGTCATCGACTTCAACGCCTTCGACAGATCGTCGACTTTGAGCGACTTTGCCTTGTCAGCCGCCGCGGCAAAGGCTTGGATCGCCGCATAGGTATAAAGAGTGTAGCCCTCGGGATCGTATCCTTGGGCCTTGAACTTGTCGACGACGGCTTTGGCTGCCGGCACGTTACGGGGATCGGGCGGGAAGGTCATCAGCGTCCCTTCGCCCGCGGGCCCAGTGATCTTCCAGAACTCCTCGGTCACCAGCGCATCGGCACCAATGAACTGGGCCTTCAGACCCTGGTCCCGCGCCTGCCGGACGATCAATCCACCCTCGGTTTGGTAGCCGCCGAAATAGATCACATCGATATTCGCCTGCTTCATTTTGCTGATCAACGCCGTGAAGTCTTTGTCGCCTTGCGTGATTGCCTCGTACATCGTCTCCTTGAGGCCGGCCTTGTTCATCGCCTTCATCGTCTCGTCGGCGATGCCTTTGCCATAGGCAGTCTTGTCGTGGACGATTGCCACGTTCTTTCCCTTGTAATGGTCGGCCAGATACTTGCCGGCGACCCCGCCTTGCACATCGTCGCGACCGCACGACCGGAACACGTTGTTCCAGCCCTTCTTGGCCGCGTCATCGGTCAGGGCGGGGTTCGTCGAGGCCGGGGTCATCTGCAGAACACCAGCCTCGTTGTAGACCGCAGATGAGGGGATCGACGACGAGGAGCAATAATGCCCCGCGACAAAAACGACCTTCTTTCCAACCACGGAATTGGCCGCCGCCACCGCCTGCTTCGGATCGCACGCGTCGTCCTGCTCGATCAGGTCGAGTTTCTTGCCGAGCACCCCACCCTTGGCATTGATGTCGGCGACCGCCATCTCGGCGCCGCGCTTCATCTGCTCGCCGAGCGCGGCATTCGACCCGGTGATCGGCCCGACCACCGCGATCGGGATGTTTTGCGCGTTGGCGGCGCCGGCGGTCAATGCAAAGGCCGCCGCCAAGATGACCGAACGGACCAAGTATTTCATGAGACCTCCCCAGGTACGGTGTTCGAGCGAACTGTAGCATGAGCGGACGCTCAGCGCCGACCTCCTTCGAGATAGGCGGCCCGCACCTCGGGATCGGCCAGCAGCTCGGGTCCGGTCCCGCTCAATGTGATCCGCCCAGTCTGCATGACATAGCCGCGATGGGCCAGCCGCAGCGCATGATGGGCGTTCTGCTCGACGAGGAGCACGGTCATGTTCTGCCGCTCGTTGATCTCGCGGATGACGCCGAAGATCTGCTTGACGATCAGCGGCGCCAGGCCGAGCGACGGCTCGTCGAGCAGTAAGAGGCGGGGCCGGCTCATCAATGCGCGCGCAATCGCCAGCATCTGCTGCTCGCCGCCCGACAAAGTACCGCCGCGTTGTGTCTGCCGCTGCTGCAGGATTGGGAACAACCCGAAAACCCGGGCGAGGTCCTCGTCGAAGCAGGCGGGGTCGGCGGAAGTCGCCCCCATCTGCAGGTTTTCGAGCACGGTCATCCGCGGGAAAATTCGCCGCCCCTCCGGCACCTGGGCGATCCCGCGCCGCACGATCTCGAAGGTTTCGAGCCGAGTGACGTCTTGCCCGTCGAACAGAACCCGGCCGCGCGCGGCCCGCGGCCGGCCGCAAACCGTCATCAGCAGGGTCGACTTGCCGGCGCCGTTGGCGCCGATCAAAGCCACGATCTCGCCGGCACCGACCTCGAGATCGATCCCCCTCAGCGCTTCGATGTTGCCGTAAAAGGCGTGAACCCCGGAGATCGTGAGCATCACGAATATCCCCCTCTCCGCCCCTGGGGGCGGAGAGGGTCGGGGTGAGGTGGGGGAAGCTTCCGGTTCGGAGCGAGGGCGCTACCCACCTCACCTTCCCGCAAGCGGGCGGAGAGGACTCGCTCGGCGGCATTGTCGATTTCATCTTCGCCGAGATAAGCCTTGATCACTTCGGGGTCGGCGCGGATCTCGGCCGGGATGCCGTCGGCGATCTTGCGGCCGTAATCGAGCACGATCACGTGATCCGAAATGCCCATCACGACGCTCATGTCGTGCTCGATGAGCAGGATCCCGATCTGCTCCTCGTCGCGGACGCTGAGCAGCAGCTCGTTGAGCTCGGTGGATTCGCGCGGATTGAGACCGGCGGCCGGCTCGTCTAGACACAAGAGGGCGGGGCCGGTGCACAACGCTCGGACGATCTCCAGCCGGCGTTGCGCACCGTAGGGCAATGCCGCTGCCAGCCAATCGGCGCGGTCGGTCAAGCCGATCCGGTCGAGCCAGTGCCGCGCGCGCTCGACGGCGGCCCGCTCCGCAGCGCGGTAACGCGGCAGGCCGAGGAGCCCGGCGAGCGAAAAGACGCTCGCTTTCATCAGCCGGTTATGTTGGGCGACGATAAGGTTTTCCAGAACGGTCATCCCGGCGAACAGCCGGATGTTCTGAAAGGTGCGGGCAATGCCGGCTCGCTGTACGATCCGGAACCCCTCGATGCGCTCGAGCTGCAGGATCTCGCCTCCCTGGTGCATGGCGAGCCGTCCGGCGCTCGGCCGGTAGAAGCCGGTCAGGCAGTTGAAGACGGTGGTTTTGCCGGCGCCGTTCGGCCCGATGATCGCGGTGATTTCACCGCGATAGGCGGTAAAGGAAACATTATCGACCGCAACCAGCCCGCCGAAGCGCATCGTCAGATTTTCGACCGCAAGCAGCGGGACTGGGCGCCCGGCGCCCGTCATCTTGTCGCGCGCTGCGGGCCGAGGCGCAAGGTCGGCTCGCGATGGGCGATCAGACCGCGCGGCCGCCACACCATCACGCCGACCATCGCGGCGCCAAAGATCAACATGCGGAACTCAGCGAAGGCGCGGCCGAATTCGGGCAGGCTGACGAGCAGGATCGCGGCGAGCACGACCCCCAGTTGGCTACCCATCCCGCCAAGTACGACGATTGCGAGAATTGTCGCCGACTCGATGAAGGTGAAACTTTCCGGGCTGATAAAGCCCTGCCGCGTCGCGAAAAAGCTGCCGGCAAAGCCGCCGAACATGGCGCCGATCGCAAAGGCGGAGAGCTTGACGGTGGTCGGGTTGATGCCGACCGCGCGGCAGGCCACCTCGTCCTCGCGCAAGGCTTCCCAGGCGCGGCCGACCGGCAATTTGCGGATGCGCAAGGTGAACAAATTGGTGACCAGCGCCATCGCCAAGATCACGAAATAGAGAAAGATGACACGGTGGTCGGGCGAGAATTCGAGCCCGAAGAATTGATGAAAGGTGGTAACCCCGTCGGGCGCCGAGCGGACGAAGGGCAACCCGAAGAAGGACGGTCGCGGGATGTCCCCGATGCCGTTCGGCCCGCCGGTAACAGGAGCCCAATTCAGCAGCACGATCCGGATGATCTCGCCAAAGCCGAGAGTGACGATCGCAAGATAATCCCCGCGCAGCCGCAATACCGGAAAGCCGAGAATGATGCCGAAGCTCGCCGCCACCAGACCCGAAAACGGCAACGCTTCCCAAAAAGTGAAACCCAAATCCTGTGCCAGCAACCCGAAAGTATAGGCACCGACCGCGTAAAAGGCGACGTAGCCGAGATCGAGCAGTCCGGCGAGCCCGACGACGACGTTGAGACCCCAACCGAGCATCACGTAAATCAGCACCGTGGTCCCGAGGTCGATCAGATAGCGCGACGAGAACGGGAGGAAAGGCAGGGCGATGGCAAACCCGATCCCGAGAAAAGTAATCGGCAGCACCTGGCGATTCCCCCAGGCGGCGAGGGACGTGAGCACCCTTGCCCTGCCAGTTGGCCGGGAACGATAGATGTGCTGAAGCACGCGCAACGCGAGTCGGCCAGCAAATACCGTCGCGCCGGCAATTGCGACCCAATCGAAATGGGTGCGGATGCCGAGCGCGCCGCCGCCGATGTCATAGGTTTGCATGCCTACCAACGGCAGAGCGAGAAGGACGGCAACCAATGCTGCGAGACCGGCGTCCTTGAGGAGTGGGACCCAGAAGACCGGCGGCTTGGCTGCGTTGTGGACGGCGAGCCCGGAGGCAGCCGTCATCAAACCTTCTCCACCTCGGCCCGGCCGAGCAGGCCGGTCGGACAAAAAACCAGCACCAGGATGAGCACAACGAAGACCGAGACATCCTTGTATTCGACCGAGAAATACCCGGACCAGAAGGCCTCGATCAGTCCGATCAGAATGCCGCCAAGCATCGCTCCCGGCAGTGACCCGATGCCGCCGAGGACGGCGGCGGTAAACGCCTTCACGCCGGCGAGAAAGCCGATGAAGAAATCGACGACACCGTAATAGAGGGTGACCATCAGCCCGGCGACCGCAGCGAGCGCCGCCCCCATGACAAAGGTCAATGAGATCACCCGATCGACATCGACCCCGAGCAATGCCGCCATCCGCATGTCCTGCTCGCAGGCGCGCTGCGCGCGGCCAAGCGGGGTCGTCGCGATCAGGGTCGTAAAGCCGATCATCAGCGCCAAGGTCAGCAGTATGATGAAGACCTGCAAGTAGCTGAGGCGAACGGCAAAGCCGCCGCTTTCGAAAACCGTGAACCCGCCCTCGATGAGCGGCGGCATCGGCTTGACCCGCGCGCCCTGGAAGATCTGCACGTAATTCTGCAGAAAGATCGACATGCCGATCGCCGAGATCAGCGGCGCCAGGCGGAACGAGCCGCGCAAGGGCCGGTAGGCAATCCGCTCGACCGCCCAGCCATAAATCGACGTGAAGAACATCGTCGTAACCAGGACTATCGCCAAAGCGAGCGGAACATAAGTGACGCCGGCCAAGCCCAGGACCAGAAAAGCAATGATCGAGATAAAGGCGCCGATCATGTAGATCTCGCCATGGGCGAAATTGATCATGCCGATGATGCCGTACACCATCGTATAGCCGATCGCGATCAGCCCATAGATCGACCCCAAGGTCAGACCGTTGATCAGCTGTTGCAGAAAATATGCCATCCCTGACCGATGACGTTGGCCGGCCTCGCCCACACCGGCGCAAACCTTATGCGCAAGCCGGTTGGAACCGCAAGCTAGCCCCGCCGAACGATCGCGAGGCGGGAGCCCTCATTGACGCTAGCGTGGCGGCAGCAGTGAAATGCCGTATTTCGCGTAAATCATCTCGACCGTGCCATCGGCACGAAGCCGATCGAGTGCCGCGTCGATCGCCGCGAGGAGCTGCTCGTCCGGCTTGCGAATCCCGACCGCCGCATTCCAGACGAGGTCGCGCTCTGCCTCGTCCGGTGGCAGGATCGCGAATCCCTCCGAAGGATGGGTCAGATTGTAATAGCCGGCGGAAAGCGGGGTCACCGCGGCGGCATCGATCTCCCCCGCTGCGAGGGCCGCGAGCATGTCCTCTTCGAAACCAAAGGTGGAGGTTCGCACGTGCCGTTGGTTGAGCGACATGGCTGCGACAGAACCGACCTGCACGCCAACTTTGGTGTGGTCGTTCAGGCTGGCAAAGGCGGTGATGGCACTGCCGCGCCGCACGGCCAACCCCACGCCGCTACGATAATAGGGTTTGGAGATCAACAGCCCGGTATCGGCCTGCGCCTCCGGGTCGGCGATGGCATCGAGGATGATATCGCAATCCGCCCGGAAGGCCTGGGAGGGGACGACGATCCACTCTGTCAGCAACGAGACGCCGAGTTCTTCGGCAAGCAATTCGCCGAGCTCGATCTGAAAACCCGGCGGGTTCCCTGTCTTGCTGGCATAGGGCAGGGAATTGGGATGAGCACAAAGATGGAGTGCGCCGGTGGCTCGGATCATGTCAAGCGACCGCGCCGGGGCGGCCTCGACATGCCAGATGGAGCAAACGGCGACCAGGCTGAGGATGCGGAGCGTGTGGCTCATCCCTGGCCCTCGGGTTTAAGCTCCCGGATGTATTTGACGATCGCGTCGATATCGGCTTCGCTGAGCATCTGACCAAAGGCCGGCATCGCGCCCTCCTTGCCGTTCTTGATGCGGTCGCGGAGGAACTCGTCGGTTCGTTGCGTATTCATCAGCTGCGGACCTTTTCCCGCGGAGCGCCCCCCATCGCCGTGGCAGAAACTGCAAGTCGAGGCGAACAAGGCCTGTACATCGATGGTGGGCTGCCCGGACGGGCTGGTACCGGGCTGCGTCATTGCCGGCATGGCGCTCAGCGCGATGCTAAGTCCGGCAACCCACGGCCACGTCTGAAACGCGAGCGTCGGCAGGCTCCTCGTCTATTTCAGGGTGTAGACGACGAGCACGCCTTCATCCCGCGGCATGCTCTTGTAGGGCTCGCCGAAAGTCGGGGCGTAGTCGTCACTAGCCATGCCGCCGAACCCCGCCACGACAGCGACGTACTGCTTGCCACCCGCAGCGTAGCTGATGATGCCGCCCTGATGGCCGAGGCCGTCGCCGTGGCTCCACAGCTCGGCACCGGTCGTCGCGTTATAGGCGTGCACCGTGCCGCGCGAATTGGGGACGAACACCAGATTGCCAGCGGTCGACATGATGCTGGCAAGCGGCGGCTCGGGAAACCGCACCTCCCATTTCTTGGCGCCGGTGATCGGGTCGCGCGCATCGAGGTGGCCGTAGATCTCGCCTCCCGGCGGCGGCGCGATCTTGAAGGTGGCGCCGAGGTTCAGCTGCGCCTGCGGTTCGGTGATCGGGGTCGTCTTCACCACTTCGAGTGTCATGCACCATTCCTGCCCCAGCTTGTAGTACATGCCCGTCGCCGGATTGTAGGAGCCGGAGTTCCAGCTGACCCCGCCCGAAATGTGGGGGCAAAGGGGCTCGGCGACCTTGCCCGCCTGAAAGTCGCGCCGGCCGATAAGCTCTCCGGTCTTCGGATCAATCGTCTTCACGAAATTGATGTTCTTGACGAGCGGCCATACGTTCTGGACCTTCGCGTCGGCGCGGTCGTAAACAAAGATGAAGCCGCTCTTGTTCGGGTGAACAACGTAATGCTTGCCGTCGCGGTCCAGCATTACGAATTCGCCGACGGCGCTGTCGAAATCCCACGTATCGTGCGGCAATTCCTGGTGGTAAAATTTGAGCTGGCCCGTATCGATATCGAGCCCGATGACCGACGTCGTGTAGAGATTGTCACCCGGCCGGGCGCCGCTCGTCTTGTAATCCGGACCGGACCAGTCGTAGAGCGGCGCGGGATTGGCAGTGCCCCACCAGACCGTGTTGCTGGCGGTGTCGAAAGTGCCGGGCATCCAGCCGCCCCCGCCGCCCGTCCGCCAGGACTCGTTGCCCCAGGTCTTCAGCGCCTCATCCGTGCCGCCGACAGTCAGAAACTCCCATTTCTTCTGGCCGGTTGCGGCGTCGACGCCGAAGATCGGGCCGCGATAGGGCCACTCCCCGCCCTGAGCGCCGATCACGACTACTCCCTTTGCATAAAGCGGGGCGCCGGTGAACCCGACGGTGAGCTTCTGCGAGTTGATTAGCTTGGTGTCCCACAGCGGCTTGCCTGTCTTCATATCGAGCGCTATCAGCCGCCCGTCGACTGTGCCGACAAACACCTTGCCCTCACCGATCGCCGCGCCGCGATTGTAGGGCGAATGGGTCTGCCGGGCGACCAGCGCTTCGTCGAGTTCGGGAATGTACGACCAGATTACCTTCCCGGTGGCACCGTCGAGAGCAAAGGTTCGGCTATGCGAGCCGGTGTAGTAGAGCACGCCGTCGACGGCGAGCGGCATCGATTGCAGCCCGCGGGTGGAGCGGCCCGGGACGTGGATCCACGCGACCTCCAGATCACGCACATTGCCGGTGTTGATCTGATCGAGCGGGCTGTAATGATAGGATTTGTAAGAACCGTGATAGGTCAGCCAATCATTTGCGCTACCCGCATCGATCAGCGCCGTATCGACGGGCTGCGCGATCGCCGTCGGCCCGCCGACCGTCGTGCCGATCGCCAGGACGATCCCGGCGACCCATGCGGTTTTTCCGGACATCGTTTCCTCCCCAATAAGAACCGCTCGTCTCCTGATAGGGCAAGCTGCTTGGTAATCCGATCACGAGCGCGGGTCCGTTTCAATAACCATTTTCACTGCCGCTAAACAAGCCGGCGGGACGGAGATGCTTAACCCGGTTCGAGGCTTTATAGTGTGGCACCCGACCCCGACCTGCGAGATTTTCGATGACCACCGCCCCAGTCTTCGCCCAATCGACCCCCGCTCCCGCGGACAGCTATTTCGATTGGGCCGATCCGCTGCGGCTGGTTGAGGCGCTCAGCGAGGAGGAGCGGATGGTTCGCGACAGCGCCCATGACTATTGCCAGGAGAAGCTCTTTCCGCGGGTGCTCGAAGCCAACCGGCACGAGCGCTTCGACCGCGAGATCATGATCGAGATGGGGGCGCTCGGATTTCTCGGATCGACGATCGAGGGTTACGGCTGCGCCGGGGTGAATTACGTCTCTTACGGGCTGATCGCGCGCGAAGTCGAGCGCGTCGACAGCGGGTATCGCTCGGCGATGAGCGTGCAGTCGAGCCTCGTCATGCATCCGATACATCAGTTTGGCACCGAGGCGCAGCGGCAGAAATATCTCCCAAAGCTCGCGTCGGGCGAGTGGGTCGGCTGCTTCGGTCTGACCGAGCCCGACCACGGGTCCGACCCCGCCGGGATGACCACCCGCGCGGTTGCGACGGCCGGCGGCTACCGGCTGCGTGGCGCCAAGATGTGGATCACCAATTCACCGATCGCCGATGTCTTTGTCGTGTGGGCCAAAACGGAGGACGATGTCATACGAGGCTTTATCCTCGAACAGGGCATGAAGGGGCTCAGCGCCCCAAAAATCGCAGGCAAGTTCAGCCTCCGCGCGTCCACGACCGGCGAAATCGTCATGGACGACGTGTTCGTCCCAGAGGAGAACCTGCTACCGGCCGTCCAGGGGCTGCGCGGCCCGTTCTCTTGTCTCAACAGCGCCCGCTACGGGATCGCCTGGGGCTCCCTCGGCGCCGCCGAGTTCTGCTGGCATGCGGCGCGCAACTATACGCTCGACCGCCGACAGTTCGGGCGCCCTCTCGCCGCCAACCAGCTGATCCAAAAAAAGCTCGTCGACATGCAGACCGAAATAACTCTCGGCCTCCACGCTTGCCTGCGGCTCGGCCGGCTCAAAGACGACGGGCGCGACACGCCCGAGATGGTCTCGATCCTCAAGCGCAACAATTGCGGCAAGGCGCTCGACATCGCCCGCACCGCCCGCGACATGCACGGCGGCAACGGCATCGCGGACGAGTACCACGTGATCCGCCACGTGATGAACCTGGAGGCGGTCAACACCTATGAAGGCACCCATGACATCCATGCCCTGATATTGGGGCGTGCGCAGACCGGGATTGCCGCCTTCGCGGGCTAGCCCCCTCCTCCGGCAAGGGAACAAGCCATGTCTGTCACGATCTACCACAACCCGCGTTGCAACACCTCGCGCAAGACGTTGGCGTTGCTGCGTGAAAAGGGCGTCGAGCCCGAAATTGTCGAATACCTGAAGACGCCGTATACGGTGTCTCAGCTGAAGCAACTTCTCGGTCAGCTGAAGATGCCGGCGAGTGCGCTTGTCCGCAGAAAGGAGGCCGCGTCCGTCGGCATCGATCCGAACAGCTTGCCGGAAGAGGAGCTGATAGCGGCGATGGTCAAGAACCCGATACTCGTGGAGCGGCCGATCGTCGTCTCCAGCGGCAAGGCTGCATTAGGGCGGCCGCCCGAGGCCGTGCTTTCGGTGCTCTAGCCCCGGTTTCACGGCCGCGGCGTTTTCGCCGTGTACTCGGCGGCGCAGAACGTGCCGCCCTGGTAATGCTCGGCGATCGGGTCCGCCGGTTGGCCCGCCTCGGCGGCGAGCACCGCCTCGGCATAGGGCTCGGAATTGTCCTGGGGCCGGTAGCCGAGCCGCGCGGCGTTCGAATTGTCGTACCAGGAACGCCGGTTGTTCGAGACGCCATAGACGATCTCGTAGCGGATATCGGGATGCTCGAGCCCGATGCGCACCAGTTGAGTATAGTCGCGCGGGCTGATCCAGATCGACAGCCGGCGCTTGTCGATCGGCTTCTCGCCGAAATTCCCGATCCGCGTGCAGAGCACGCCGACTCCATGCTTGTCGGAATAGAGGCTGGCGAGTGCCTCGCCGAAGGCCTTGCTCACGCCATAGCGGCTGTCGGGCCGCGGCACGACGCGGTGATCGATCTTCTGCTCGCGCGGATAGAAGCCAACCGCATGGTTGCTGGTGGCGAAGACGATGCGTTGCACGCCGGCGCGGTGTGCAGCCTCGAAGACATTATAAAAGCCGATGATGTTGCCCTCGAGGATCACCGGCCACTCGTTCTCGCCCGAGATGCCGCCCAGATGAACGATGCCATCGACACCGGCAACCATCCGCTCGACAGCCGCCATGTCGGAGAGTTCGGTGCGATCCACTTCCTCCCCGTCGCCGGCCGGCGCCAACGCGATCCGATCGGAAAGCCGCAAGACCGGGTAGACGCCTCGCAAGGTCTCGCGCAGCGAGCGGCCAATGCCGCCGCCTGCCCCGGTAATCAGGACGCGTCTCATCGGTCTCCTCCTCTGCTTTCACTCGCGGCTTCACCAAAGCCCCCTAACCGACAAACGTCTCGGGAAAATCCGCCTGCTTGTTCATCCTTTTGCAATGCAAGTGCTTCAAGGTCAGGCAATCAGCAGAGTGTTTCGAGTTTGCCGCGACATAGCAAGTGGAGAGCGGGAAGCAATTGCCCTCTCAGTCGGATGTGAAGCGATTTTGGCGCAGCGCCGCCAACGCAAGGCCGCAACATAGCCTCGATTTTTTTGTTTACTGCACTCTTTTAACGTGTGCCGGGCTAGGTCGGGCCCAAGCGGCTCCACCGTGGACACGGCATTCGAGGAATTTCGATGGGCGTCTGGTTTATCAATATAGTTAACTACCCGGCTGGCCGGCGACATCTACATTGCCAATCTGATGCCTGGGTGTTATAGCCGGCTGCGAAGGAATGATCGACGATCATAGTTTTGGCGGTAAGCATTTGCCTCGGGAAATATTCATCCGGCTTGGGAACGCGGGGCGGGGGTAAGAAGTGCATCGCGTCTTTTTCGGAGCTTTGTTGACCGCAGCCGTGCTTTCGACGGCAGGATGCGGCGGCGCACCCGAGCTGCCGCCGGCGCCGCCGGCTTCCTCGTTGCCGTCGGCCGAGTATCGCATCGGTCCCGGGGACAGTTTGAATATCTTCGTCTGGCGCAATCCTGAGCTGACGGTCACGGTGCCGGTGCGGCCGGACGGCCGCGTTTCGATACCACTCGTCGAGGATGTCGTCGCGATCGGCAAGACACCGACTTCCCTCGCCCGCGAATACGAGCAGCGGCTCGGCAAATACATCCGGGAGCCGCTCGTCACAGTCATCGTATCGGGCTTTGTCGGTCCGATCCCCGACCAGGTACGCATCATCGGCGAGGCATCGCAACCGCGCTCGCTTCCCTATCGCGCAGATATGACGGTGCTCGACGCGATAATCGCGGTCGGCGGGCTTACCAGATATGCCGCAGGGAACGACAGCCTCATCGTCCGCACCGTCAATGGGGTACAGACCACTTACGCGGTGCACCTCAGAGACTTGATCCGGGATGGTGACATAACCAGCAACGTCGCACTTCAGCCAGGCGACATTCTGATTATTCCGCAACGCCTGTTTTAACCTATGCCGTCTTTTGGCCGGAGCGGCCTGTCGTCGCCGGGGGAAATACAGCACGATCGTCCGGAACGGATGATTGATCTCGTTCCACAGGGTTGGAGCCGTTCATGAGGTTTCTGCCGCCACAAGCCATACCGCTGCTGCATGCAGTGTGGCGCATAAATGGCTGGGCGTCGCGACGGCGTGGCTCGTCTGCACCGCCGGATGGATTGGTGTGGCGCTCGTGCCGACGAAGTACGAATCGTCGGCGCGGGTCTATCTCAATGCCGATCCCCTGTTGACGCCGCTGCTGAAGGGCTTGGCTGCGGACACCGATCCGACCCGCCAGCTCGATTTTATGCAGCGAACGCTGCTGAGCCGGCCCAACCTGGAGCAGCTTGTCCGGCTGACCGATCTGGACATCGGAGTTACCAACGCCGAGCAAAAAGAGGCACTGTACAAGCGGTTGGCGAGCGATGTCTCTGTCGCCCCGGTATCGCTGAATCTGCTGACCCTGTCTTATCGCGACCAGGATCCCAACACGGCGAAGAACGTCGTTCAAGCGCTGCTGACGATCTTCGCCGAGAAGACGGCGGGAAGCAGCCGAGCCGACATGGACAACGCACAACGTTTCCTGGACACCGAAATCAATTCGTATCGAGACCAGTTGAGGGCCGCCGAGAAACGGCGATCCGACTTGGCGCAGAAATACCCGGACATCGTCTCCAACCGGGCCCCGGACTCGGGAGCGGACGGAGACGGTAGCCTCAGCCGGCTCGACCAGGCGCACGCCGCGGTTAACCGCCTAAAACTCGAACTCGCAGACACCGTGACGAAGCGGGACGCGCTGCAGAAGGAACTGGCTGCGGTCCCGCCGACGCTCAGCGTCGAACGCGGACCGCAAATCGTCGTCAATGGCCGGCTGGGGCCGATCGACGAGCGCCTGCAGGAAATCCGCCGTAACCTCGATAGTCTGCTGCTGAAGTACACCGAGGACCATCCGGATGTGAAAGCCGCAAGAAAGCAGATCGCGCAGATCGAGGCCGAGGCAGCGAAATCATCCGGCGGGCAGAAAATCCGGCGGCGGCACGACCAAGGGAGAGATTGCCAACTCGGTTTATGAACAGATCAAAGTGAGGCTGGTCGACACCGAGGCGGCGCTCGCCGCCGTGCAGCGCCGCCTCGACGAGGCGCAATCCGATGAAGAGCGGATTTAAAAAGTCGCCGCTTCGGCACCGGGCGTACTGGCGCAAGCACAAGATCTCGACCGCGACTATTCGATCCTGAAGCGAAACTATCAGGAACTGGTAGCGCGGCGCGAAGCCACCGCGATCGCCAACGCCGCCGATACAAAGACCGAGAAGATCCAGTTCCGCATCGTCGATCCCCCGCAGGTGCCGATCCTTCCGGCCGCGCCCAATCGGCCGATGCTGGTTTCGATGGTGCTGCTTTTCGGGATTGGCGGCGGCTTGGCCGTGCCTTTGGCATTGACCCAGATCGACCGCTCATTCGCTACCATCGGCCAGTTGCGCAACTTAGGGCTGCCGATACCGGAAGCGTATCTCGGCTGTCGCTCGGGGCGGCACGGCGGCGCGCCGTATCCAATTGGCGGGGGTATGCGCGAGCACGTTCCTTCTGATCGCGGTATATGGAACCTTGATAGCTTTGAGCATGGGGCTCCGTACGATGGGCATTTCTTAAATGGCGGACACAGTTGGACTGATCGAAGGGCGGAGCACTGCTGCGCCAGCAGGAGGGTGCCGAGCCCGCGGCGCCCATCGGGCCCCGCAAGTCCATCGGCGGACCGGCTTTAACGGCCACCGGTCCGGAGCTGGTGCTCGATCGCGGCAGGCTCGCCGGTTTCGGGATTGCCGTCCCGTCCGCTGCCCGTTCGCGGACAGTGGAGGAATTCCGCTGCGTCAAGCGAAATCTGGTTGGCGCATGGTCGCAAAAAGATTTGATGACCGAGCGCCGCGCTAGTCGGCTGATCATGGTGACGAGTGCACGGCCGGGCGAAGGCAAAACGTTCACCGCGCTCAACCTGGCTCTGGCTTTCGCATCCGAACGCAGCGTCAAGGCGCTGCTCGTCGATGTCGACACGCAGCATTCCACGGTGCCGGAGATCCTCGGGATCGACAGGAAAAAGGGCATCGTCGACGTGCTCGCGGGGAACCTCGAACTGCCGGAAGTCCTGATTCAGACCAACATTCCCAATTTGATGATTTTGCCGGCGGGGCGGGGTGGGCCGCACGTACCCGAACTGCTGTCGAGCCCAGAAATGGCTGGCCTGCTGGATGAGATGACCCAACGGCTTCCCGATCACTACCTCATCATCGACACGCCGCCCTGCATGGCGAGCAGCGACGCCGCGGCGCTGGCGCCGTTGTCGGACAAATCGTGTTCGTCGTCGAAGCGAACAATACTCAGCAGGGAGAGATCGAAGCCGCACTCAGCACGCTGGGCACCTGTCCCGGATCAGCCTTTTGCTGAACAAGAGCGATAGCTTGGCCACCGAGCATTTCGGCTCCTATGGGGACAATTATCACTCCGCCGATAGCGGGAGCGATGAGCCGCGCTCGGCCGAAATCGCATAGGGGCCTGGCGGAGGCGCATTTTGGCAGCGGCGGTCTGCTCTGTCGCTGTTGCTGCCCCCGGCACCACAGCAGCGATTCCTGCCGCAGCGCAGACGAGCGAAGGCGGAGCACCAAGCTCGTCGGGCGCGGGCCCCGAGACTGGCCCGGTCGTTACCGGCGGCGGAAGTGGAACGACGCCGGCGCTGCCCGGCCCGGCACCGGACACCTTGCCGCCTCCGCCGATCGGTGGGTACGGCTTTCCGAACCCGGCGGCGCCGCCCTATTCGGTCAGTAACCAAATCCCGACCCTGACCTCTCCTCCAACGCTTCAGCTACTGCCCTATGGTGGGGTCGTGCCGCTTCGGCTTACGATCCAAACGCGCCGGCTGTCCTGATCCAGCCCAGCTTGTCCCTCGGCGAGATCCTCACCGACAACGTCAATTATGTCCATTCTCCGCGGACATTCGCTGCCATCACACAGCCCGGGGCGGGCTTATCGGCCTCGGTGGACACCCCGAGGCTGCAAGCCGTCGCGACTGGCTCTGCGACCGGATCCATTTATCTGCCGAGCTCGAACTCGAGTCTGAACCAGATTACGTCCCTCTATGCGAACGGGCATGGCACGATTTATCCCGATCTGCTCTATGTCGATGCTCAGAGCTCGATAACTCAGTCCAGCACTCTGCCGGGCTTTGGCTTCCAGAACCTGTCGACATTGCCGAGAAATCAGCAAACTCAGCAGTTCATCACCAACATCTCGCCGTATCTGATAAAGTCGTTTGGTCAGTGTAGCCGACACCGAGCTGCGGTACAACTTCAGCTCGTCGAATTACGGCGGCAACACCTTCATCTTTTTATCGCCGTTGGTTCCGGGGCTGAACAATCTCACCTCCACGACGATTAACGAGGGAACTTTCATCGCGGTCACGGGCCAGGATTTTCAGACACGGTCGTGCGGTTCACGGCGGATGCCGGGGAACTCAATGGCTCATTTGCGAACCAAAGCACTCAAGTCAGCGCCTATAACGATTTCCAATACAATTTTACCCCAATGATCGCCGCGCTTGGACGGGCCGGTTATCAGAACCAGCGCTGCCTGGTTCGCCGGCGGCGACATTCGCAGGGGCTACCTGGCTTGCCGGCGGACGTCTGGGCACGGTGGGACCGGATGAGCCGGCCTATGCCGCGGTACAATCCGGCAAACAGCAGGGGGTGTATGGGATTACCGGATCCTCCCAGGTCAACATTACGCCAACCTTGCTCTTTTCAGCGAATGCGGTCCAGGGGGTGTCCTCACAAGGCGGTATTTTGCATCTAACCTCGCGAGCTCGACCCTCAGCCCATCCGGCGGCATCGTCGATCAATCGACCGGTCTGCCAATCGCTTTCTCCACCCCGGGTTTCGGGGATATCGAACAATGTTTACCACCAGCACCTTTACAGCGCCGGATTAACCGACGCGATACCGCCCAACTCCTATTCGCTTTACGGATCCTACTCGGAGCAGCAGTCGCTCTCGACCGGCGCCGGCGTTCCCACCAAGAGCCTCGGCCTAAATTTCGGATACTCGCGAGATATTAGGCCGGATGCGAGCGGGTATGCTTCAATCGGATTTGTCAACTCGGTCAATTCTCCGACCGTGGTGCCCGGAACGACGACCGTCAATTTCAGCCAAACGACCAGTTTCAACAGCATTACCGCCACCGCCGGCATCAACCTTCTTCTGGCGCCCACCCTGACGGGTTCGATCATTTACA
>CAVSZA010000067.1:0-66803 GCA_963732095.1 uncultured Alphaproteobacteria bacterium | reverse complement strand
GGCTGCAACGACGCTTCCTCTACCTCCCCCGCGGCCGCAGGGCTGTCCGGGGAAACAACAATACGACATCCGGCCGAGGACGACGGGGGTGGCCGGGCCAAGCCCGGCCACGGCGCAGGCTCTCAACCACTTTCGTTCCCGGACAGCCCTGCCGCGGGCGAGAGAGGGAGTTGCGTAGGGCGATATAGCCCAAGTGCTTCTTGAAGAAGGCGGCGACCGGGTCGAACGACGCGCTGGTGGAGCGCTTTTCGTTGTCCACATAGACGATCTCGATGTCGCCGCCGGCCTTGCGGTAGTTCGAGACGAACCTCTCGGGCTCGTTGCCGGGGAAGTCGAAATCGTCATCGTGGTAGTCGTGTACGATGTCGGGGCGACCCTGCAGCCACAGCGCCGGCGGCGTCGGCACCTTCTCACCGCGTTCGAGAAGCAGCATCGGGTTGCCCTCGGTCATCGCGGCTTCGGTCTTCCAGTAGGTGTCGTGCTTTTCCTTCATGCCGATCGAGAAAGCCGGCGGGTTCGGTCCCTTCGCCAGCTTCTGGGCATTGCGGTAGCGCGACAACGGGTTGATGACCGGCCATGACATTGCGACGGCGCGCACCGTCGCATCGACTTGCGGCGACCCCGCCGGCAAAGGAGCTGAGGCATACCGAGAATCGCTCGGCCGCATCGCAGCGAGCATCGCGAGGTGGCCGCCGCTCGACTGACCCGCGACGCCGATCCGGTCGGGATTGACCTTCAGCTCGCGGGCATGCGCCTTCACCCAGCGGATCGCATAATTGATGTCGATCAGCGAGGTCGGATAGCCGTCGGCTGCATGGCGGAAATTCAACGAGGCGACGACAAAGCCGTTTCTCGCCAACGTTTCGTCGAGACCTTGGGTACCAGTCAGGTCCCCGCTGGTCCAGGCGCCGCCATGGAGGTCGATGACCGCCGGGAACGGACCGTCGCCCTTCGGCTTGTAGAGCCGCGCGATCAATCGCGTGTCGCCATGGCGGAGATATTCGACATCTTCGGTCGTGAATTCGTGAGTGTTATTCGGCATGTTCACTCCCTTCCGGGGTTGCTCTGCTGTATCGGCGACTCCGAAATCGAAGCCGACTTCACACCCTACTCGCTCCGCGCAGAGCGGGAAAGACGGCAGGTTCGGTAGGATGGCAAGCAAAGATCCGGTTTGGACCTGCCCGATGCATCCGCGGGTCCAGCGCGGAGGGCCCGGCAGCTGTCCGATCTGCGGCATGGCGCTCGAGCCGATGACGCCGGCTCGCGGCGACGCGGCCAATCCCGAGCTGCGCGAAATGACGCGGCGGTTCTGGGTATGCGTCGGGTTGTCGGTCCCGCTCGTCGCCCTGGCGATGGCCGGGGATTTCGCGAAGCCCGGTCTCATGGCATCGCGCGCCGCGATATGGGTGCAGCTTGTGCTTACCACGCCGGCAGTGCTGTGGGGCGGGGGGCCCTTCTTCGAGCGCGGCTGGAGGTCGCTGGTCAGCCGGCGGCTCAATATGTTCACCCTGATCGCGCTCGGCACCGGGGTCGCCTATGCCTACAGTCTCGTTGGGGCGCTGATGCCCGGAATATTTCCGCCTTCGTTCCGCACACCGGAAGGCGAGGTCCCGGTCTATTTCGAGCCGGCCGCCGTCATCGTGACCCTGGTCCTGCTCGGCCAGGTCCTCGAGCTGCGCGCCCGCACGCAAACCGGTACCGCCATCCGCGCACTGTTGGATCTCGCCCCCACGAGCGCCCGTCAGGTGCGCGATGACGGCAGCGAAACCGACATCCCGCTCGAAGAGGTCCAGCCGGGAAACCGCCTGCGGGTTCGTCCCGGCGAGAAGGTACCGGTCGATGGCGTCATCCTCGAAGGAAAGAGCGCGGTCGACGAGTCGATGATCACCGGAGAGCCTGTGCCGGTGGAGAAGGCACCGGGCGACAAGGTTACCGGCGCTACCGTCAATTCCATCGGCACTTTTGTCATGCAGGCGGAGCGGGTCGGCAGCGACACCTTGCTTTCCCGAATTGTCCAGATGGTCGCCGAGGCCCAGCGCTCGCGCGCGCCGATCCAAGGACTGGCCGATACCGTTTCCGGCTGGTTTGTGCCGGGCGTCATCATTGCCGCCCTGCTGACCTTCGCCGCATGGTCGTTCTTCGGCCCCGCTCCCGCGATGACCTTCGCACTGGTCAACGCGGTTGCCGTGCTGATTATCGCTTGCCCGTGCGCGCTCGGCTTGGCGACACCGATGTCGATCATGGTCGGCACCGGGCGCGGCGCGCGTGCCGGCGTTCTCGTCAAGAACGCCGAGGCGCTCGAGCTGATGGAGAAGGTCGATACCCTCGTCGTCGACAAGACCGGAACCCTGACCGAGGGCAAGCCGCGCCTCGTCGGAATTGCTGCAAGCGGCCCGTTTGCCGAGAACGAATTGCTGCGCCTGGCCGCCAGCCTCGAACGCGGCAGCGAGCACCCTTTGGCGGCCGCCATTGTGCGCGGGGCCGAGGAACGTGGCCTGACCTTGGGTGCAGCGGAAGATTTCATCTCCGAGACCGGCAAAGGCGTCGTAGGGGCCATCGACGGAAGGCGGGTCGCCGTCGGCAATCTGGCTCTTTTCGCATCGCTCGGCATCGAGCCGGCAGGCTTGGCCGCACGCGCAGAGGAACTTCGGAAAGACGGCCAGAGCGTCATGCTGGTCGCGGTCAACGGCATAGCCGCCGGGCTCCTCGCGGTCGCTGACCCGATCAAGGAGAGCGCGATCGGCGCGCTGAGGGCGCTGCGCGGCGATAGGATCCGCACGGTCATGCTGACCGGCGACAGCCGGACCACCGCAGAGGCCGTCGGCCGCAAGCTCGGCTTCGACGACATCGCCGCCGAAATCCTTCCGGATCAGAAGGCCGCTGTGGTCAGAGACCTCCAGAAGAAGGGCCGGGTCGTCGCGATGGCTGGAGACGGGATCAACGACGCGCCGGCCTTGGCGCAGGCGCAAATCGGCATCGCGATGGGCACCGGCACCGACGTCGCGATGCAGAGCGCCGCGATGACATTGGTCAAAGGGGATCTGCAGGGCATCGTGCGGGCCCGCCGGCTCTCCCGCGCGGTAATGCGGAATATCCGCGAGAATCTCTTCTTCGCCTTCGTCTTTAATGGTTTTGCGATTCCGATCGCCGCTGGCGCGCTTTACCCGGCGTTCGGCCTCTTGCTCAACCCGATGATCGCCAGCGCCGCAATGAGCCTAAGCTCCGTGCTCGTCATTAGCAACGCGCTGCGCCTGCGCAATGTGCGCCTATAGTGGCATGCTGTCATTGCGCGCGGAGCGAAAGTAATCTCGGCCCAGGTGTATTGCTGGCGCGAGATTGCTTCGTCGCTTCGCTCCTAGCAATGACAACAAAAGTCATCGCATATTGCCGGTGTGGCCGAGCGAGTAGCGGCCGGGCTGTGGCCATACTGTCAGCCCGTGCGGCTCCAGGCCCACCGCAATGCTCTTTACCGAGCCGTCGGCGGTATTGATGTCGTAGACGACGTTATCGAACCGCCCGGAAAACCAGAGCTGCTTTCCGTCCACGCTGACATTGCCCATGTCGGGGCTGCCGCCGCCCGGGATCGGCCAAGTGTGCTCGACCTTGCCGGTCGCGAAGTCGAGAACCACGATGCTGCCTTTGCCGTGCGGCTTGCCGCGGGTCGAGTGCGAGCCGCGGTTGGCGACGTAGAGCTCCTTGCCGTCGCGGCTCGGGTAAAGCCCGTGGGTGCCGACGCCGGTCGGGATGAAGTCGGTCTGGATGAAGCTGTCGCCATCTACGACGTAGACCCCGTCGGCGTGCATATCGGCCATATAGAAGCGGCTGCCGTCCGGCGAGATGCGGATGTCCTGGGGCATCCCCCGCTTAGGAAAGCGCAAATACCCCAGCACCTTGCGGTTGACGAGGTCGATCTTCACCAGCCCGCCACCGCGGAACTCGCAGGTAAAAATCGCGTACCGCCCGTCGATCGAGAAATCGGCGTGGTTGATGCCGGAGCAATTCGGGGCCTCGATCGATTGCTGCAGAGCCATCGTCTGCGGATCGCGAAAGTCGAGGCGTTTGTGCCGCTCGGCGACGACGATCGCCGCACGCCCATCCGGTGTGAAGTATAAATTATAGGGATCGTCCACCGGAACGGCGGCGCCGGGTTTGCCGGTCTTGGGGTCGATCGGCGTCAAGCTGCCGCTGCTGCGGCGGGCGCCGTTATTGGCGACCCACAAGGTCTTTAGATCCCAGGACGGGACGACATGCTGCGGGCTGGCGCCAACCGGAAAACGGTCGACGATCGCAAGCGTCGACGGGTCGATCACATAGACGCTGTTCGAGCGGCGGTTCGGTACGTAAACGCGGGACAGCGCCCCGCCGACGGCCGAGCTCAAATGATCGGGTGCGGTCCCGCTGTAGAGATTGCCCGCATCGAGTACCGGCGGCATTCCCGGCACGGTCTGCACAGGCTCGCCGGGATTGGTGCGAACTTGGCGCAAGAGTACTGACGCGGGCCGAGCGGCGCGCGCGACGGCTGAGCCCGCCGAACACAGCGGTTCCCTCCTGCTCTTCCTCCGAACGGGAAGGCAAGGCCGAGCTACCGACCCACCCGCATAGCGCGGCTACCGGGCCGAGCCACAGGGCCATGCGAAACCAACTAAAATGCACCGGCGCACGAAAATCTCCCGAAAAGAGGTGTTAAGGATGGCTGGTCGCCTTTCTAATCGCGTCCACAGTCCGCGTCACGACTAGATCAACGCCGAGCTGACCGAGTTCGGCGCTCGACCGGCGAGGATCGCCGTTCGCCCCGTCGCCGGGATGCAAGCGATCGTTGCGCACCAGGCGAGGGTCTACGGCTAAGCGTCAGCGAGGTATCGGCGAGGCCGGCGTGGGACCCGACTTCCTCTTCGCGGTAACCCTTGTTCGCCAGCAACCGGCCGAATTCGCTCTCACTCGCGCGGTAATACTCCTCGACGCCGTGGACGCGGACCGGTTGGGCCGCCCACTCCTTGTTCAGCCGCTCCGCGACCGCTTTTTCGTCCTTTTGGTACGACCCGTGATCACCGAGAAAGACGATGTCGCGGAATCCGGCGAGCTTGAAGCTGCGCGCCGCATATTCGAGAATCTTGTCGAAAGCTTCTTCCGGCACGGTAATCGTGCCGGGAAACCTCATATGCCCGGTCGGCGGTGCGAGGGCTCCCTCCGGCACATAAGCGATCACCGGCGCCACCAGCGCATTGCCCAGCATTTGGGCGATCTTATCGGATAAATAGCGCACCCGGAAATTGTGCTTGCCCAAGGCCATGTGCGAGCCATTCTGCTCGGTCCCGCCGATCGGGACGATGATCGTCGTCTTCCCGGCGCGGATCTGGTCGCGCAATTCGGTCCAGGTCAGCTCCTCGAGAAATACCGTCTCCGCTGCATGCGCAGCCGGCAGGCCCAGCAATAGAAAGCACAGGTAAAGAAACGCTCTAGCCATTCAACATCGGCATACTGGAGATAACGGTGGCGGCAACCGCTCCGAAGATCACGACCAGCCAAGGCGGCACCGCCCAGAACGCCAGCGCCAGGAAAGCCAGAATGCCGATCGCGAAATCCGCGGGCCCGAAAATCGCGCTCGTCCACACGGGCTTATAGAGCGCGGCCAGCAAGAGGCCCACCACCGACGCATTGACCCCGCGCAGTGCCGATTGCACGCCCGGCCGGCGGCGCAGCGTGTCCCAGAACGGCAAGGCGCCGATCAAGAGCAGAAACGACGGCAGAAATATCGCCACTACACAGATCAGGCCGCCGAGCCAGCCATTGGGCGCCGGACCCATCACCGTGCCGAGATAGGCTGCAAAGGTGAACAGGGGTCCCGGTACCGCCTGCGCCGCACCATAGCCGGCGAGAAAGGCGTCGTTGGTCACCCAACCCGGCGGCACCACAGAAGCCTGCAGAAGCGGAAGCACCACGTGGCCGCCGCCAAACACCAGAGCGCCGGAGCGGTAGAAAGAATCGAAGAGCACGAACGTATGCGACGGCACCGCTCCGGCGAGTAGCGGAAGCCCGACCAGCAGCGCGAAAAAGCTGACCAGAGCGATCACCGACCAGGCGCGCGGCAAGTGAACCGACAGCGAGTGTTGACCCTGAGGCTGCGGTCCGCCGCGCAGAAGCCGCCAGCCAATCAGCCCGCCGCCCGCGATCGCGCCGATTTGACCAGGAGCGGAGGGTATCGCAAGCGCGACCATGGCTGCACCGATTGCGATCGTGGCGCGTTCGCGGTCAGGACACAAATTTCTCGCCATTCCCCATACGGCCTGCGCGACAACCGCCACGGCGATGATCTTGAGGCCGTGCAGCCAGGCCGAATCGGCCAGGTTGCCAAACGCCGTGACGCCATAGCCGAAGAGCACCATCGCCAAGGCGGAGGGCGCGGTGAAACCGAGCCAGGCAAAGAACCCTCCGGGCAGTCCCGCGCGCAAGATGCCGATGCTGATGCCGGTCTGGCTGCTCGCCGGTCCTGGCAGGAATTGGCAGAGCGCGACGATGTCGGCGTAAGCCGCTTCATCGAGCCAGCGGCGTCGTTCGACAAACTCGACACGGAAATAGCCGAGATGCGCGACCGGCCCGCCGAACGACGTTAGCCCCAGGCGCAGAAAGATCCGCAGCACTTCGAATGGCGAGCCGCGGTGTTGTGCGTGATCAGTCGCGACAGCGGTTTGCGCCACTTGGTCGTCCGGCCTCTCTGAATCAAACCTTGGGCGGCGGCGGGGCAGTGAACTGTGCGAGGTCGGCAAAGCCGAGCGCTTGTTCGATCTGGCCGATCTGTTTCACGGCATCCTCAAAGCCGTCCTTGCCGAACTGTTGGCGCTCAATGTCTTCGAACTCGTCGCCCATCTCATGGAGCTGCTGCTCCGAGAGGGCATCCTTCCAAGCCGGGAAGACTATCGTGTCTTCGCGCGCCGTGTGGTTCTGATACATCAGGACGAAAGTCTCGAAAACCCGAGCGAGCGGCTCGGCATCCCCGGTACCGATCGCGCCCCTGCCGGCGATGGCCAGGATGTAGTCGGTGATCTCGCGCCCACGATTGTGCTGTGCGATCAGCACGTCGACATAACCGGCGGCGGGGCCGCCGGCCTTGCGTAGCGCCGGAAAGATATGCGCTTCCTCGAGCTTCTTCTCGTGATAGTCCTCGCCAAAGCTGCGGAACAACTTCGCCGTTTGGGCGAGTGCGCCGGCATCGATACCGCCGGGATTGGCGCGCAGTATCGCGGCGGTCTCTGCGTAGACCAACAGAGCGCGGCGAAGCACTCCGTGCTCGCGCATCAGGTCCTCGACAGCGCCGACCTCCTTCTCCTCGCCTGGCTTTTTGCTCTTCTCAGCCGCCCGCGCGGGGGCCACGGCCAGGGGGGACAACAGGAGTCCGGCACCAGCCATGCCGGCCGCGATCATTCGACGTCGGTCCGTATCAGCAACATCGGCCATCGTTCATCCTCACCGAGTAGTCCCGGCAAGAGAACGCAGACTACCGGCTCCAGATCCGTCGTTTTGACCTACAGCGGCACCATGCCCATCCAGAACATGGTTCTGTTGCCGACACCGACATCGTACTTGCGGACGAAGTCGAGCTTGCCGCTGTCGTCGATGCGGAACACCGCCAGGCTCGCCGGCACGATACGGATCGCTGCTCCCTCTCTGACCGGCAACGGCATAATGTGTGCGGCGACCAGCATGCGGCCGCTGGGGTCGATGTGGAAGGTGCGGCAATGGATGCCGCGCGTGTCGACGTGTTGGATGGGAACAGGCTCTCCGGTCGTCGCATCGATCTCGTACACGGCAAACGTATTCTCGCCGCCCGCGAAGACGGATTTGCCGCCGACCTGCACCGTCGAGGACGCCCGATTGGCGGCATAGACAAATCGGCCGTTCGGGTGGACGTGAACGGTGCCGGCGGCCTGCCGGCCGCGGATGTTGCCGGGCTCGGCCAAAGGTCCTTGCGAAAGACCGGCGCCGCCGAAAGCCTGCCATCGGTAATAGCGAACATGTCGAGCTTGTTCTGGCGCTCGAGCGAAACGTAGACCCAAGGCTTGCTCGGGTGGAAGTCGAGATGGCGGGGCCCGAAGCCGTAACCGCCGTTTGGCGCCACCGAGACCTCGTCGGTCAGCAACCCGTCTCTGTATTGGAACACCTTGAGCGCCCCCGGCTCTTCCGTTTTGCCGGCGGCGGCGTCATGACCGCGCGTGACGAGAATCACCAGTCGGTTATCTCGGCTGACCCGCACTTGGTGCCCGTAGATGCCGGCATCGATCGGCTCTGGCTGACGCAGTTCGTCACCGGGAGTCGCGTCTGGATTGACGCGGTAGACCCTGACCGCGCTCGGATTGCTGAAGGCGACCAGCAGGTGATCGGAGGGAATGTCGGTCGTCATGTGGATCGGTCGGGTCGGCAGCCGTATCGGTTGGCCGTGTGGCGTCAGCGCGCCCGTAGCCGGATCGATGCGGAACGCCGTCACGTGATGCTTGTCGCCCGCCGCTCCGATACCCGGCGCGCTGTCGCTCGATGCCACATAGAGATGCCGGCCCGACACATGCGGCCAGGCGTAATGCACATTGGCCAGCAAGGTGACCGTGCCGCGCCTGACCAGCGCGGCGGCCTCGACGTCGACATCATATTGTGTGAGCTCGGGCCCGACACTGGCGTAAAGCGCCACCCGAGCTGATGCGGATTGCGGCATGACAGCGACACCCGATGGCGGAATTGAACCTTAAACCATCTGCCATGTGGCGCTCCGCGTCCAGTATTTCGGGCAGGATGCGAGCCTCCGTTGGATGCTGTAGACACGGATCTTTGCGGCCCGGGATCGGCTTTTCTTCTGCTTTTTCGTCTTGCAAGGGAAGCACCGGCCGGATTGCGGCTGGCTCACCGCGGTTCATAGGGGTTCTTCCCCTTGCGCAGCATCATTCGGATCGGCGTGCCGGGCAGGTCGAATTCCCGGCGCAGTGCGTTGACGAGGTAGCGCCGATAGGAGTTGGGGAGCTCGCCCGGCTTCGAGGCGAATAGGGCGAAGGTGGGCGGTCGGGTATTCACCTGGGTGACATAGCGCAAGCGAAGCCGCCGGCCGGCAACGAGTGGCGGCGGGTGGCGCTGTTGGACCGTCGCCAGCCAGCGATTGAGATCGGCGGTCGCGACCCGCCGGTTCCACACTTCGCCCGCGGCCGAGACCGCCGTCATCAGCGCATCGAGACCAAAACCGGTCAGTGCCGAGACCGGGACGACGGCGACGCCCTGCAACTGCGGCAGCGACACCGATACCCGCTCGCGCAGATGCTTCGGCAGTGCCGCCGGTTCATTTACGAGATCCCATTTGTTCAGCGCCAATACCAGCGCGCGGCCCTCATTCTCGACGAGCCGGGCGATCGTCAAATCCTGCCGCTCCAGCGGCTGCAACGCGTCGGTGACCAGGATCACGGTCTCGGCGAAACGGATCGAGCGCAGCGCGTCACCGACCGAAAGCTGCTCTAGCTTGCCCTCGAACTCGCGGCTTGCGGCGCAACCCGGCGGTATCGACAAGCCGCATCGGATGGCCGTGCCATATCAAATCGACGGCGATCGCATCGCGGGTGATCCCGGCCTCGGGACCGGTCAATATGCGTTCCTCGCCGATCACCCGATTGACCAAGGTGGATTTTCCGACATTCGGGCGCCCGACGATTGCAAGCTGCAGCGGTCTGCCGGACCCGTCCGGCTGAGTTTCCCCGGGCCGGGAGAATGGCTCGAGCCGTTCGTAGAGCCCTCCCAGACCCTCGCCGTGCTCCGCCGAGACCGGCACCGGATCACCGAGACCGAGACAGTAAGCCTCGCCGATTGCGGGCAGCACCGCGCGGCCTTCTGCCTTATTGGCCAACAGCACCACCGGCTTGCCCGATCGGCGCAGCCAGTCGGCGAAATGTCGGTCGCCCGCGGTAATGCCCTCGCGCGCATCGATGACGAGGAGCACCACATCCGCATCGGCCAACGCGCGCTGCGTCTGCTCCTGAATCCGGCCGGCGAGCGAGCCGGGTTTGGCTTCTTCGAGCCCGGCGGTGTCGACCACGCGGAATGTCAGATCGGCGATCCTGCCCTCGCCTTCGCGGCGGTCGCGCGTCACTCCGGGGGTGTCGTCGACCAGGGCCAGACGCCGCCCGACGAGCCGGTTGAACAAGGTGGACTTGCCGACATTGGGGCGGCCGAGTATCGCGACCGCAAAGCTCATCGGCGCCAACCGCGCGCCGGCGATCGCGTCAGCGGTAGGCGGACAGGCTCGCGTCGTCGGTCAGCACATAGAGGGAGTTGTCGGCGATCACCGGCTCCATATAGCCGCCGGCCGGCATCACCTCGCGACCGAGCGGCTCGCCGGTATAGGGCGAAACCGATATCGCATCGCCGGCCGAAGACAGAACGATAAGCCGATCGCCACCCAGAACCGGACCGGCCCAAATCATCGGGTCCTTTTTTTTCTTCTCGTCCTCGTAGCTGGGAAACCGGCGTACCCAGCGAATCTTGCCGTCGCTGCGGGTGAGGCATATCAGCTCGTTGTCGTTCGACAGCACATAGACGTAGTCACCGGCGACCCACGGGCTATGAGTGCTGCCAAAGTCTTTCTCCCAAGCGCGTTCCCCGGACCTCAGATCGATTGCCGCTAGGCGCCCGCTATGGCTAGCGGCAAAGACCCGGCCGCGATCGAGGACGGGCCGCCCGCGGATGTCGGCAAGGCTCGATACGGCGTTCACGCTGCGGGTATTGGAGAAATTGTCCGACCACAGCGGCCGGCCGGTTTCCACCGTCAGCGCGTAAAGCTCACCCGAAGAATAAGCTGCCACAACGACCTCGCCTTCGACGGCGGGGCTGGCGCTCCCCAGGAGGCTCGCCGTTTCCGGAATTGCATTGTGGTTCCACAGGCGCCGCCCGTCATCGGCGGCAAGCACGACCAGCTCGTTGTCGACCGTAACCACAAAGACCCGTCCATCCGAAACCGTCGGCCCGCTGCGCACCGGGCCGGCAACGGTGCTCCTCCAGATGACCCGGCCATCTGCTGGATCGAGTGCTAGCACCTGTGCATAACCGGTCGAGACGTAGAGGCGGTCGTTCCAGTAAGCAACCCCGCCGCCAAACGAAGTGCCGCGCTGGTCCTCGGGCTTGAGATCGAGCTGCCAAACGCGGTTGCCGGTCGCTGCGTCGATCGCGCTGATCTGGACCCCCCCGTCCATCGCGTAGACCCGGCCTTTCGCAACCACGGGCTGCGACAGAACTCGCGTATACCGGGAAGCCCCCTCCCCGATGCTGGTGCGCCACGCCTGGGTGAGCGTGTCCGGCAGCGCGAGGTGCTGCATCGCATGGTTCGGGTACCCGCCCGGTTCCGGCCATTCCGAGTTGACCACGGGCGGCGGCAGGGTGAGCGGGATTTTCGACAGGTCCGGATCGGGCTCGAGCTGCCGGTCGAGGCTGAGGACGGAAATCCGCTCGCCCGGCAGCGGCTGTTTCTTTTCACCGAACAAACCGCACCCGGCTAGCCCAAGTGAGACTAACACCAACAGCGCGATGGCGGATCGGAGCATCGGATATCGAAAAGCGCCGCGGCGGGACTTGGCAGACCCAAATCGGTTCACGAAGCGAGAGCCGCGGCCATTTCGGCGGCTCGGGCCCGCGTCCCCTGCGGTGCCGCGAGATCATCGGCAAGGGTCTTGTAAACTTCGAGCGCGCCGCTCTTGTCTCCAGCCTCCAGCCGGGCTGCCGCCGTCAGCTCGAGGGCGGTGGAGCGCCACGGATTGCCGGGCGCCGTCATCGGCGCCAGACGGTCGATTACCGAATGCGGATCAGTGTCGGGCAATCCCTGCATGATCGAGAGCAGCGTCGCTAAATCGCGAAAGACCGGATCGACCCCGCCGGCCGCGGCGATACGGTCATAGGCCGCCGCGGCCCCCTTGCGATCGCCCGATTTCGCCAGCAGCTCGGCTTCCTCGAAAGAGGCGAGCGTGCCGTAACCCCCGCCTTCCTGGGCGATGAGGGCGAATACCTTGGCGGCATCGGCGTCTTTTCCTTCGCGCACCAGCGACAGAGCCGAGGAATAGCGCATCGATTGCGCGCGACGCTCGGAAAGCTGGTGGTCGCGCCAAGCCACGATGCCGCCGGCGACGACCAGCACAACCACCGCCAACGCCACGATGTAGCGTCCGTAACGGGACCAAAGCTTCAGCAGATTGTCTCGACGGAGTTCTTCGTCGATCTCGCGGAAAATGTCGCTCACGAACGCTCCGGCCGGCCCCGTCCAAACCACCCCACCTGAACCGGCCCACCTTAGCGGCTCGTTCGACTGGAAGCAAACCGAGACACCACCTCCGACAAGAGGCCGCTATTAGATGGCTGGACGCCACCGCCGAAATCATGAAGACTGCGTGACAGCGGCAAACGGCGATGGGTAGCGATGAGCCGGAAAAGTGCGACGGTGCTGGCATTCGCGGATTACCGGACGAAGCATCGGACGCTGTATTTCACCCGCCCAGAACTCAACCAGCTTCTCAGCCTCTACAGCCGGCATGTCGCGCGCGGCGTGTGGCGCGATTATGCGATCGATCACCGCGACGGCATGGCGTTGTTCTCGGTCTTTCGCCACACCCACGAATCGCCCGTTTACAGCATCATAAAGACCGCTGGGGCTCCGCCTCGCCCCGTCGAGTTCATTGTCCAGAGCGGCCGGCAGAGGCTGCGCGTCTCGCCGAGCCTGCCGGAAGCTCTGGAGTTCTTTCAGACCCGGCTCAGCCTCGTTCTCGCTGAGGGTTGAGGGCCGCCAACACGGCGCCGTTGTATCGGAACCGCCGGCTGGCGCCCTCGTCACTCGTCGGCGGGGAATGCGACCTCGACGCGGCCGAGAGGGCCGAAATCGGCGACGATCCGCGTGCCGCGCCTGGTGAATACCATGCCGGTCCACGACCCGGTCGTGACAAAGGCGCCGGCCTTTGCCCCGCCGCGGCCGTTCATCAGATTGGCGAAGTCGACGAGCGCCGCGATCGGATCGCGGGCGGCGCCGCCCGCGCTGTCGGCAAACGGCTCGCCATCCTCGGTGACCGTGATCCTCGTTTGGCCTAAATCGAACTTCTCCCAGTCGGGCACCGCCGCCCCGTAGACCAGCCCGCCATTCGAAAAACTGTCGGCCAGGATCGAAAACCGGTCGAGAGAGCGGAAATCCGAATAACGGGAATCGACGATTTCCATGACCGGATGCAGCGCCGCGCCCACGGTGACCTCGGCGCGACCGTAAACGGCCGCGCGCGCCGGAAGATCGCGGCCGAGCCGAAAGGCGATCTCGGCCTCGATGCCGATGAGCCTCAGCTCCCTGGCGTCATAAGATGCCGGGCTCGGACGAATCATTTTCATCCAGATCGGGGCGCAGAACGCGGCGCTCGCCGCGGACGCCGCCCCGACTTTCCAGCCGCCGATCGGCTCGCCGAGCTGGCGGACTATCGCATCCTGGATCTGGTACGCGTCGGCATCGGATTGCGGCCTGCAGCTGTCCGGCAATTCGTGAACCGGTGGCCCATGCTGCGCCGCGCAAAGCAAGCGGGCGGCGTCCTCGACATGATCATTTAACATTGTGAGTCCCTCCGACTCGGGGAGCGGCGCACGATGTTACGCCGCCGGCACCAGATCGGACAGCACCGAGCCGAGGAACGCGACGGCAGCCGCGACGCCGCCGGCGCGGTGCGGAATGCCGGCGCGGTGCAGTCCCATCTCGACACCCGCCAGGGTGCCACACAGCATCAGATCGTTGAAATGCCCGAGATGGCCGATGCGGAACACCTTGCCGCGCAATTTGCCGAGACCGGTGCCGAGCGACATGTCGAAACATTCGAGAATGATCTCGCGCACCCGGTCGGCGTCGAACCCGTCCGGAACGATGATCGCGGTCAGCGAGTTCGAATGCTCGCGGGGATCGGCGCACAGCACTTCGAGACCCCAGCCGGCGACGGCCCGCCTTGTCGCCTCGGCGTGGCGGGCGTGGCGGTGGAAGACTGCGGGCAACCCCTCCTCGTCGAGCAGCATCTTCAACGCCTCGCGCAACCCGAACAAGAGGTTCGTCGCCGGCGTGTAAGGGAAGAAGCCGGTGCGCCCGGTGTCGAGCATCGCCTCCCAATCCCAATAGGAGCGCGGCAGCCGCGCTGTCTTGTGCGCCGCAAGCGCCTTCTTCGAAACGGCGTTGAAGCCGAGCCCCGGCGGCAGCATCAGTCCTTTCTGCGATCCCGCGACCGTTACATCGACCTTCCATTCATCGTGCCGGTAATCGATCGAGGCGAGCGAGGAGATCGTGTCGACCATGAAGAGGGCCGGGTGGCCGGCCCGGTCGATCGCCTCGCGGATCTCCGCGATCCGGCTCGTGACGCCGGTCGAGGTCTCGTTGTGGACGACGCAAACCGCCTTGAGGCGATGCTCGCGGTCGGCGGTCAATTTTTCCTCGACCAGTGCCGGGTCGACGCCGTGCCGCCAGTCGCCCGGCACGAACTCGACCTCGAGCCCGAGCCGCGCCGCCATCTCGCGCCACAGTGCCGCGAAATGGCCGGTCTCGAACATGATCACATGGTCGCCCGGCGACAATGTGTTCGACAGCGCCGCTTCCCAAGCCCCGGTTCCGGAAGAGGGGTAGATCACGACGGTGTCGTGGGTTTGGAACACCCGCTTCATGCCGGCGACGACCTCTTGCCCAAGCGCGGCGAATTCCGGCCCGCGATGGTCGATCGTCGGCATCGCGATCGCCTGCAACACCCGGTCGGGCACATTGGTCGGCCCCGGGATCTGCAGAAAATGGCGGCCGGTATGCGCGGCGGCTGTATTCTTCATCGCAACGGGTTCCTTACTCCTCGGCTCGGCCAAGTGTGATCGCGAAACGCGATGCCGACAAGACAGGCAATCCAGGATGCGAGCGCACCGACCCCGGCGCGCCTGCGTCCACCTGTTTTTGCTGGAAATCTACAGGCGTCCCCGTTCCCAACCCATCCCGGCTCTATCGCCAGCGCCCAACTCTCGAGTGTCAGGCTACAATGGAAATGCGGCGAATTTAGCGCCGGCAGCGACGAGCGGGCCTGGCTCAAAACGTGACCAGAAGTGAACCAAGGGCAGCGTGGACCGCAGCAGTATTTCGGGCGCATTGCCCCTCTCCGCCCGCTTGTGGGGGGAGAGGGAGGGGCCCACGCCGAAGGTTGGGAGCGTGAGGTGGGTCGCCCCGCCTTTCGGAGCTGGAGTTCCCCCCAACTCACCCGACCCTCTCCGCCCCCAAGGGCGGAGAGGAAGATATCCGGGCTCTCAGATCTGTCATATAGCGCTTTCGCGGGGCGAGCTCTCGGGCTCGCATCGGAACGGGTAGAAGATACATCTCACGGGAGAGCGCGGCGCGCTGACGATGCGGATACTGATCGCGGCAGCGATCTTGCTGATGCACGCACATTCGGCAAAGGCCTTGCTGCTTTGGAACTGGGGCTATAGCGGCGCCGGGGTTTCCGCTTCCGGCACCTTCACGACAAACGACGCTCCGGACGCGGCCGGCTTCTATCAAATCGTCGGGATCACCGGTACGGACAACGGGGCGGCGATCGCCGCGCTCCAGCCGACAGGCACGCCGATCCCCGGAAATGAGCCGTATGCCGTGGATAACCTGGTGAGCGCCGTCGAACCGCGGTTGACCGCGCACGGGTTTGGCTTCGCGCTGGCAAACGGCGACTATGCCAATCCATTCTACAACGGCTCGAACTACTACGAGTATTTATCCGTGCCGCCTTACAAATACGGTGCAGGACCCGAGAGGTCGGCATCGAACCCGCTAAAATTATTCTTCCTGTGTGAGCTGCTTCACACTCATCGAACGACCTCCGGATTATTCCTAACCAAGTTTCCGCCGACGAGCGTAGGATAAACTGAGTGCGTTCGCCCCGCCCTGGGAGCCTGGGGCTGTCATCTACCACGTCGTCAGCTGCGCATGTCGGTTCGATTATGCTGAGGGGTGGCCACGATAACAACTCACATCCCATCAACAACTCACATCCCATCCCATATCATAGCCATGGAGAGTTGTGATGCCTCATCTGCTGAGAGTACAACGTGAACAACAGACGATCGAGGAACTCCGGTCTCAACTCCTCCAGAATGAACACACGGTTTCTGAGGTTCATGCTGTTACACCAACTTCCAAGCAACTCTCACCCCTTGGACCTCACCCGAGGCAATTGAAAGCCTGAAATTTATATACGTTGCACCACAGACAACCGATGTCGGGCTACCTTTATTGATGAAGATTTGTCAGCTCTTAAGTCCTAACCAAGTCGTACAGCTTGAATGTTTTGACACCGCGCTCAACTAACTCTGCAGAATAATACTGCGGATGATAGATTGAAAGAGTTCACTGAAACGCATTCATAAGGGGCTTACATATGTTTCGTCTTGCCGTCGCCGATCCGGAGAATGCCGTTATCAGCATCAACGTTTCTGCTCTATCAAGGCATCGTTTCGGCTCCACACTTCACGCTTCGCTTGAGCCTTTCATTTGGGGCTCACCGATGGACTACCTCCATCAGATGTCCCGAATGGATGACTCTGAAGAATGTGCATTAAATCTTGTTTACTACTCCACTTACTCCACGAATTGCGGCATTTTTTTGACTTTGTCATTAGTCCGTACGGAGCATTCACGCTCCGGAGCGCTATGACAAATTATCAGATCGTATTGGGTTTATTATTAGAAGGTCAGCCAGTCATAATTCCTTTTATCTCAGGATCTGATCCAGTTATAGGCAAGTATCAACTTGGCCTGCAGGATTTTGCGACGACCCCATCCTGTGCAGCTGGCCGGATGATCAGAGAGCAACAAAAAGTCTTTGTGGGTGACCGCAGGGGGTTGCGCCACGAAAACGGTAGGGTGGTGCACTTTGGTGGAAGCGCAATGTTAGAGGCGCTCGCCTTCTCTTTTCAGACTACCTTTTAAATTTCCCGACTTCTCGCACCCCTGAGTTAGAGAGGAGGTTTCCCGAAGGATTTACAGAGTATATTGGTGCCAATCCAACAAATGTAGACGTGGTTTATCGCTGGTTTGCGCCATTCCAGCATATGTTTGGACGTTCGCCGAATGAAGGTGTCGCAAAACTGCTCAGTGTAGCGATCTTTGCTAGTCTCTGTGGAACCTATCGAAGCGGAGCCCGAACGAGTTTCCGCACCGATTTCGGCAATGTAGCGGCGCTCCCGGTGTTTTCTCTAGGTTCGGAGCTACCATCGTCGATCTTTCAAACGATATTAGCGAGCCTCATTAACCGGTTTGAGAATACAACCATAGAGCGCGACATAACCTGGGACGAAGCCTGGGACACTGTTGACGGGTTGTTTAGAAAAGAATTTGGACACAGCATTGTAGCTGCAATCGCGTTCGACATCGAAGCTGACGAGAAACTAGCGTTGGCAATGCCCACCGACACGCCGCAAACACGCCCAACTTATTGACCACATCTATAGATGGTTTCGGTCACTAACTGCTATGCGTCGTCGGACTTTTGAGCGCTTCACTAAGAGACCAGCAAATCTAGACGACCCCTTAGCGAAGTGGGAATTATTTGGACTTGAGTTTCCGGCTCCGATAGAGATGGTGTATCCACATTCAACAAATGTCATATTTCCAGGGTCCTATCCAATCGACTTTGATATTTTGGAACTTCCCCGCGAAATTGCTGACCAGATTTCCGTGGTTATAGATGGAGGAAACGGGGTCCCAGAAACATCACTTACAACATCAAAACCCGTTCTTGTGGAGCCCCTATATTACGCATCCACCATAATGAAACGTCGCCAGAGTGTGATCACGAAGAGGGCAACTCTTGGCGTGCGATGTCCTCGTTCGTCAGACCGTTTTTGAAGACGATACTTTATTCTCATGATCCTCACGTTATCGTAGGAAGGACGTCAATGAAGACGATCCAGGCGCTTTTAAATACGTCGGAAAAGTGTATATAGACAAGCACGCGCCGAATGCGTTTGAAAGTGAGGGTGTCGATGACTATTTTCGCTTCAATCAAATTGACAGATGTGCTTGCGATCTTTGTGACGACGGCGAGAAACATACAAAAGATGAACTGCGGTCTGTGTCGAGCCTGACACTTCGGCAGACGGAACGATTTCAGGCGCGGCTTGAGGCGGTCAGGGGTCAATTATAGGGGCATCTTTTTGAGAGGGATTGGTCCAAATACAGAGTTTGTCAGCGATGCTTTCGCGAATACTTTCCAAAAAAGGTCTGGCAATGAGTTGGGATCTTTCGTATGTGTTGACCGACGAGCAAGCTGCCGAGATCTGGTCATCGCTGATTGGTAATTTTGTAGCACCTATGTATTGGGATGGAGATAGTAGCCTTCGCGTCTTCATTCTAGCATCTATGGAGATAACGGGAGAAGATGGTATTCAACAGAATTATGACGATAAAGCTGGAGGACTGTCGAGATTCCTACGACGCTTGGATTACTGTTTCCACATCGGGATACGGTATCTTGAGAAAAGTAAGTATGGAGAAATAATTAGTATGTGGTCAGCCATCGCGGAAGATCCATTGTTTGATCCAGACCACACAGAATGGATTGATAAGCCGTACTACCGCTGTCAAGTTGGGAGTGGAATTTGTCAATTATTGATATCGGAGATGAATTCTGAGCGGACGGACCTAAATGGCTGGGTCGTGCGCGTAATTGGCTACATCTCGCGGGTCGTCAAATTGCAATTGGTCGATCCAGAGAAGCCAGGCTATTTTTACGGCAATCGGGATGCTGCTGGCGCACAAAATTATAATCTTGCAATGACGCTGGATGCGGCTGTGCGGTGGTTTGGCATATGGAGTCCCAAAACAGTTAGCTGGTTGTCCGATATTTCTGAGACAACAATTCTGGATCTGCAGGCGGCGGTTAATCACCGCGCCTATGAGATGACGAAATATTTAGGCGCGTAGAAACGAGCATGAGGTAAGCCTATGATCGCGGTCGAAAATACCCTCATCCTGAGCGGGATCGACGGCGATACGATCCACGACATCGAAACGGGGATCGACAGGCTGGCCCGTCAGATCTCGACCACCATCGATTGGGCGGCTTGCCTTGAGAGCTGCCGATCGGCTGGCGCGGCGGCGGCTTTGGAATTCGGTCCCGGAGCCGCATTGAGCCGCATGGCGTCGGCGCTGTTTCCAGACGGCAGCGCCCGCGCAGTGGAGGAATTCCGCACCTTGGCCGGACTGCGGGCCTGGTTGGAACGGTCGATGGACTGACGAGCAAAGAAAACAAAGCCGTCTCGTTTCGCTGTTGAAGCTGAGTGCGAGAGCGGCTTCCGATGTCGGGCGACCAATGGCTTCCGCTTTGGGTCAAACTGAGACTAATGTTACCACTGAGCCCTGGTCAGCAGTCGAGTGGATAGCAGACGCGACCTGACCAGGGCATCGTTCTATTAGAATTTGGTTCCACATTGCCGAAATCCGCCCAGTGCGTGCCAAGTTCGCGGCCAAGCAATTCCATGCTCGGATGGCGCCAAACAACGCCATGAAATTATCCCGAATAGACTGGCTTTGACCGCTGAAGAGAGCGTGAATGGGTCACCGGCGCAACCGCGCAGGTCAATCAGGAGAACCCATCGATGCGCATCTACATCATCGGCAATGACGAAATCATCCTGTGCCGCGAGCCTCCGGCCACCGTGAACAAGGGCGAAGTTGCGGTTGCCTCACGGGAGGAGTTGCGCGCCGCCCGGCTCAGCGGCAAACGCCTGCTGGCGCTGTGGAACGCGCTTCCGGGTGTCGAGAAGCAGACCAAAGTCGGTGACCGCGATACGTTGATCGATCAGCTGTGGTCGGCGATCGAGGCCTTGCCGGACCCGGACCAACCGTCCGACACAAAGCGCCCGTCAAAACAGGAGGCGGTGATCGCGATGCTGCACCGACCCGAGGGCGCGACCGTCGACGAAGTCGCGAGGGTGATGGGTTGGCAGCGGCACACGGTCCGGGGGCTCTTCTCCGGAACTCTGAAGAAGAAGCTCGGGCTGACCCTCGCCTCGGCGACAGAGGAGCGCGGCCGGGTCTATCGCATCGCCGCCCCCGGAGCCGGCATGAGGCGCGATCCACGATGCAACGGCTCGCCGGGAGGCGCTCTTGCGCCTCCCCGAGCTCGGCCTCGGCGAGCTTCGGCAGCAGTGGCGCGTTCTCTACAAAGCGGAGGCGTTGGCGTACCTCAGCCGCGAACTGCTGCTGCGAGCTGTCGCATACCGGATGCAGGAGGTCGCTCTCGGCGGCCTCCACCCGGAGCGGCAGCGTCAGCTCCGTCAATTTGCGCAGCAGCTCAACGGAAGCCAAGAGGTGCGGATACGCCCTCGTCCCGAGCTGAAGCCTGGAACTCGGCTGGTTCGAGAATGGCAGGGTCGAACCTATGATGTACTGGTGCTCGATGACGGCTTCTCTTGGCAGGGCACGAGCTACCGCTCGCTTTCCGCCCTCGCGGGAAAGATCACCGGCACAGCGTGGTAGGGACCGCTCTTCTTCGGATTGAAGGCGAACCGCACCGCTGCTCTCAGGCCCTCGCGGGGACCACGTTCAGCCGGAGAGGACGGCGATGCCGCGAGCTGATGCGAGCCGCAGACGTTGCGCGATCTACACCCGCAAATCCTCCGAAGAAGGGCTCGAGCAGGAATTCAATTCGCTCGAGGCGCGGCGCGAAGCCTGCGAGGCTCCTACATTCGCAGCCAGCAGCACGAGTGTTGGCTGTTGGCGAGAACCCGCTATGACGATGGCGGGTTCTCGGGCGGCAATCTCGAGCGACCCGCGGCGCAACGCCTGCTCGCCGATATCCGGGCGGGCCGGATCGATATCGTCGTTGTCTACAAGGTCGACCGGCTGACCCGCTCGCTTGCCGATTTTGCCCGGCTGGTCCAGGTCTTCGACGCACAGGGTGTGTCGTTCGTTTCAGTGACGCAGCAATTCAATACGACCAGCTCGATGGGGCGCCTGACGCTCAATGTGCTGTTGTCGTTTGCCCAGTTCGAGCGGGAGGTCACCGGCGAACGCATTCGCGACAAGATCGCCGCCTCAAAGAGGAAGGGCATGTGGATGGGCAGCAATGTACCGCTACGTTATGACGCGAGCGAGCGCACGCTCGTCATCAATCCTGCCGAGGCCGAGACGGTACGCCGCATTTTCGCTCTCTATCGTGAGCTCGGCTGCGTGTGCCGGGTCAAGCAGGAGGCCGACCATCTCGGGCTTCGGACGAAATGCAGCGCAACGGCCAATGGGCACCGAGCGCGGCGGCAAACCCTTTTCGCGCGGTCATCTCTACACACTGCTCTCGAACCCGATTTACACCGCTCAGATTGCGCACAAAGGTCAGCTCTATCCCGGCCAGCATCGGGCCCTGATCGACGATGAGAGCTGGTCCACTGTTCGGGACCAGCTCGCAGCCAATACGAGCAATCATCGGCGCAGGGCTAAGCAGCCGAGCCGAGCTTGCTGGCCGGCCTGCTGGTGGATGCTCGGGGGGAGCGGCTCACGCCATCACACGCCGTCAAGAAGGGCCGACGCTATCGCTACTACGTCTCGGCTGCCCTGATCACCGATGCCGGAACGGATCGCGAAGGCTGGCGGCTCGCCGCCAGGGAAATCGAAGAAGCCGTGATCAGGATCCTGGCCGACGCGCTGACTAGCCCGGCGAGCTGTGGTCGAGCGGTTTGGCGCCGCCGGCATGCCCAGCGACGAGCTTCGGAAACTGCTCGGTCGGGCCGGCCGCATGGCAGCAGCGCTAGGGGGCTCACCCGGGGAACGAGTAAAGCTCGTTCGCGAGCTCGTCGGTAAGATCATCGTCGATGAGAAGACGATCATCATCAAGCTGCAGCGCAGCCTTCTGTTGGGCGGGGATGTCCCGTCATCCGCATCGGAGACCGCGAGTGACAGCGCTGTCGAACCGACGACGGCGGTCGCCTTCAAGCACCGCGGTATCCGAAACCAGGTTGGTGCTGACCGGATTGGCACAGCGGGACCGCAGCTCCCGATGTTATCCGGCCTTGATCAAGGCGATTGCGCGGGGGGGCGCGTGGTTTGAGGAGCTTGCCACCGGCCGCGCCCGATCGCTCCAGAAGTTGGCCAAGTGTGACGGCCTTTCCCGGCGCTACATTCGCCGTCTCGTCGGCCTCGCCTCTTGAGCCCGGAATTGATCGAGGCGATCCTGCAGGGCTGGCAACCCGTCGCGCTCACCGCGACGCGGCTGACCGAACTCGATCTGCCGCTGGACTGGACGGAGCAGCACGAACTGCTCGCAGGCTGAACGCAACTCCGGACAGATATGTCTTGCTAAACGGCCCCGTTGCGCGATCTCACATGGCCCCGGCTGCCGCCATCTTTGCGCTCGCTCACCTGCGTCAGTGGAGAGCAATTCCCTCCGGAGGTCCTGCGTCAGAAGGTAGAGTGATGTTGCAAGGAGAACCACATCCTTCATCAGGAAGGGAACATTGCCGGTCATCGCCGGCAAGCCACCGGCAGCCGCGTCCCAGCCGTCGGGCATAAATGGGATGATCGTGACGGTAGCGATGAAGGTGGCATTGGAGCCGAGCGTCTCGAGGATGCCCAGCTTCCTGTTCCAAAACCCCAGGAACAACAGCGTGCCGAACGTCCATTCCGAGGCGCCCAAAAACCAAGTGGCGCCGCGCATGCCAAGAAGCGGATAAAGCCAGAAGATGAGCGGGCCATTACTGATATAGGGGATCAGTCGCTCGACCTCGTACTGGAACCATTTCTGATACCCAAAGAAGAAGAAAATGATGACCATTGACGCACGAAGCAGGTGGTAACCGAAGTTTTCGTTGCAGTGCCAAGCCTGATGAGTGCCCTTACGAGGAAGTTTATCAAATCTCGGTCTGCACTGCGTCCATCGGTCCTGCTCGCGCCGGTGAAAGAGACTGTTTGCTCAGTGAGCTGTTTCATTGGGTTTCTCCTGCTCGAGTGAGGGTCTTCGGATACCAGACGTCCACGCGGATCGGGCTCCTGCTCCATCCAGCGCCGGGCACTCCTAGTTGGGTCCGCGCATAATCTCGTCGTAGAGGCGGTCGATCTCCGACTGGACACCACGACTCCACTGGCGGGCCCTCTCATCTACCCTGCTGTCGACCTCCTGTTGGGTCGGCTGCAGGTGACGCCCCTCGACGATCGGCCAGGACGGTGCTTGCGCCGCGGCGACGCCGACGGAGAGCGCAAGCGATAGCGAAAGCACAGACGTCTTGATGAGCATTGCCAAACACTCCGTTACAACGAACGCCCGGCCGACAGTGTCAGCCTGTTAGGGCAGTGCGGCTTCTATTTCGGCGGACGCGGTGGAAATGCGGGACATAGGACACTCCCTCAATGTGATCCGAGGCAGGGCATGTTGGCGGTGCGTCGAACGTGGTTGCACCCTTGGAGGAGGTCCCGCACGGCCGATCATCATTGCGCAAGTCCGGAAATTGCGGTGATTAGATCGACCGCCCGGATGCCGACGCGCTCGATGGTGCGGCGCGGGCCTTCGAACTCGTTCGCCGCTGCCAGCGCAAAGGCGCGGTCGGCAATGGCCTGCAAGCTCGGCACCGCGGCGCGGAGTTCGCTGAGCGCCTCTTCAGACGGTGAGTTGGCGATGGTCTTTTTGTTCGTGTACATGCGAGGTGTCCTATCATTGCGCCGCCGTGCAGATGTTCGCTCGGTCCAGTAGGGCGGCACGGCCTATCTCCTGAGTTCGAGCGTCGACACCCGCCTGGGTGACAGGCCTATCGTCCTGCGGGCGATATAGGGGTTGATCCGACATCGGAGAGCATCATTTGCGAGACACTGTGCGTAACATCGTGAGCAGAATGGTGCGGCGCGACTTCGTTTGCCGCCAAAATCCCGCCGACCAAAGCTACGGCACCCCAGAAGCGCTGCCTCCGCCGTCGTCTCGCGCCACTTCCCCGCATCGCAACAAACGTTTCACGCAGTGACGGCGCCGAAAACCGGAACCGCTCTTCATATTGGCTGACTGTCGTGACATGGCTCTCTGCCCATTCGATGGACAGCATCTGTGTCTCACGCTTGAAATTCTGAAATTCGGATTATCTCAATGAAATACCCATTCGTCTTATAGACGATAGGTCGAGATGGAAAATATCCGCGACTGGCTGAGCCGGCTTTTGGAGATGATACCAGTCAAGGGCACGCTCGATTACCGATGCCTCCTCGGCGCGCCCTGGCGCATCGACTTTGCGGCCTCCGAGCTCGGCGAGATCCCCTATCATGTCATACTGGCGGGTCCTCCAACACGGCGGACCCGCCAGTATGACATGATAGGGCGGGCCAATGCGCAAGCTGGTCACCGGTGACATTCTGTTGTTTCCCCATGGGTCGGCTCATGAGCTCCACGACGAGAGCGATGCGGCGCCGGCCCCGGCCCGCCAGCGGCCCGCGCTCAACGTCGTTTTCCATGAGAATGACGGGACGGGAGATCGCCTCGACATGATGTGCGGCCGCTTCACTCTTTCAGCCGCGCACGACCGTCTGATCCGATCCTATCTGCCGCGTCATCACGGCCGGCGCGCGCATCGGCGCTACCTGGGCCAATTGGTACGAGTTGACCTTCAAATGCGGCGGCTTTCTCTCCGCCGACGCGTTCCGCGTCAACAACCAAATACGAGCGTTATCTGAATTTGGACAAGCCGGTCGAGCGCAAGGCTCTGGCCGAGGAGATCCAACGCGCGATCCTGAAGAACTACTACTTTGTCCCGGTATTCCGTCATGCCTTCATGAACGGGATCGGGCCGCGGATCAAGGCGGCGAAGCGGCAGGACGTGTTCCCGAGTTACAAGAGCACCGGCTACGCCAATCCGTGGGAGGACATCGAGCTCAAAAGCTGAGGTTTGATTGGGTTCGTTTCGGCGACGGAGTAAAAATGAAAAGGACGACGCTGACGCGTCGCGTGGTATTGCGCGGGGCGGCACTTGCAACTACTACGCTCGCAATGCCGTTCGTACGAGGTGGCCGCGCGGCCGAAGGCGTCGTTGCCAGCGGCAAGCTGGTACTGGCCTGGCACACCAACATCGCGTCGCGCTTGCTCGACCCGCAACAGCATGACGGCACGGCAAGCCCTGACAATTTCATCATGGCGCTGCACGACGGGCTGATCAAAAACTTCCGCGAGGTGCGCTACGACCATCCGGCATTGGCCGAAGGCTATGATTTTGCCGAGAACGGCAAGAGCGCGACGTTTCGGCTCCGCCCGGGGCTCAAGTTTCACGACGGCAGCCCGGTGACGCCCGCCGACGTGAAATGGAGCTTCGAGCATTATCGCGGCGCCTGGGCGATGTGATGCATGACAACACCCAGGGTGTCCGTACGCGATGCCACATTGCGCACGTGAGGCCCCGCGGCGCAAGGAATTGCCCCGAAGCACACCGTTGCTTGCCACCTTTATTGAGCGGAGCAGCCCAAAGCGCTTGGCGTTCGCAGCTCGCTGCTGGGGCGAGGTCGCAAAGCTCAGTTCGCCCGAATGTCGACATATCGCTAGATCGCATATATCCGGCTTCGTGTCACGTCCCTGTACGCTTTACAGCCGGCTCACCCTCGCGTGACCGGAAGTTCTTGGCCACCAGCCCTGATCCCCGGACCGACAAGCTGCGTCACCTCAATACGCCTCTTACTTATCTGTCGAGCTTCAGCGCTGTGTTGACCGTCGCGGTGCAATCGTTCCTGGTCGACACGAACCCGATGGCATTGGCAGTGTAGCGCCGATATGGCCTTTTTCTTACAGGGCCAACCCCGCTCCTGTCCGAAATCGTGCTACCGTCGGCGGCACTTTGCAGGGGGCATCAGCCACCGCCGATGCGGGTTCGGCAACGTCATCGAGGCTCGCAGACGATCACGATAGGGTCTCCATCGATACCGCCCCCGTCGGCTACCCGAATTCAGGAACTATTGGCCGAGCCAGGCATCCTCGAAGCGCCAGCCATTGAACAGGCTGTTGACCATGATTGTGATCCCGTGCACCGCCCGCGATCGGCAAGTCCCCAGACGGTAGTTGAAGATCATCGGCCGCGCTGCGTCCTCCTGCAGTCGGCGGTCGATCTCCCAGACCAGCTGCTTGCGTTTTGTCGGGTCGGGCTCGATCGACTGCTGCTCGTACATCTTCTCCAGCTCTGGATTGCAATAGTTGGTGTAGTTGCGCTCCGAGCCGCAGGCGTAATGCTCGAAGAAATAGGCGTCGGGATCGTCCACCCCGCTGCCAGACAGGTTGGCGCCGACCATGTAGTCCTTGCGGGCGATCTTCGGGAACCAGTTCGCCGTCTCGACCGCGTCGAGCTCGCCGTCGATGTAGATCTCCTTCATCTGGTCGATCAGGATGACGGCCGGGTCGCGGTATTGCGCAATGTTGCGCGTCGCGATCTTGACGGCGAGTCGGTGGTCAGGGTGGTAGCCGTGCTTCGCCATCAGCTTGCGCGCCTCGGCACGGTTGGCCGTGACATCGGGCCCATAGCCCGGAAGGGTCACGAGAACCTCGGGCGGCAGCCCCCACAGGCCGGCGGGCGGCGACTGCATCGCACCGTTTATGTCGCCCTGCCCCTCGGCGATGATGTCGAGAAAGCTCTTGCGGTCGATCGTCAGCTGCATTGCCCGTCGGATGTCGGGGTCGTTGAACGGCGCTGCATCTCGGTTGACGAGCAGGTTCATCGCCACCGGCGTCGGCGTCATCTCGCAGATCGCATTCGGCGCTTGGTTCTGGATGTCACGCATCGACTGCAAAGTGACCTCGTAAGGAAAGCTCATGTCGAACTTGCCGGCGATAAACGCGAGCGTCTGGGTCGACCGGTTCGGAATGATCGTCCACTCGATGCCATCGAGATACGGCCGCCCGGGCTTCCAGTAGTCCGGGTTCTTGACCACCCGGATGAATTCGTTCGGCTTGAACTCGGCGAATTTGAAGGGCCCAGTGCCGATCGGCCGGGTGCGCATGTCGCGCGAATTGACATGGCACGGATAGACTGGCGACATGCCGCTCGCCAACAGCATCAGAAAGGCCGGCTGCGACCGCTTCAACACAAATGTCACTGCGCGATCGCCTTCCGGCACGACGTCTTCGAGGTTGCGGTACCAGGCCTTGCGCGGGTTGAGCCGCAGCTTGTCCTGCGATTTGCCGAGCAGCATGTCCCAGGTGCATTTGACGTCGGCGGCGGTGAACGGCTTGCCGTCGTGCCATTTGACGCCCTGCCGCAGCTTGAAGGTGAGCTTGGTGTGGTCCTCGTCCCACGACCAGCTTTCGGCCAGTTCCGGCTGGATAAATTCCGGCCGATTCTGCTTCTCGTCCTGTTTGAACAATACGAGGTTGTTAAAGACGCCCATCATCGGCGCCACGGTCGAGATCGTTGCCTCCTCGTGGATCGACATGCTCGCCGGGCTGTCGCGATGAAAGAATTTGAGGATCCCGCCGGTTTGCTGGGCAGTGGCGGTCCCCATGGGCAGCCCAAGGGCGGCGCAAATTATCATCAGCAATAATGTCAAAAATCCCGCGACCATCAACATCCCTTTCCGAATGCGACAGCGTCACCGCCAAACCTGTCAAGTTTTCCTGGCGCCGGCAACGATCATAGGAGCATAGGACGTTTCCGCGCAAAAATCGCTTTCCACTTCTGCCTCCGTCGGCTCACCTCACGGCCCGCCCAGGAAGCGGCCCTGGTTCAGGGTGCCGAATTGGCCCGATCACGTTACCGGCGACGAGATGGTGGCTGCGATGGGCAAGATCGGCGTCGACGGTGCAATCTTCATCTCCGCCTTTTTTATGTACCAGTACGACGCCAGCTACGCGGTGGAAGTGCAGCAGGCCCATCCCGACCGGTTCGCCATCGTCAAGTCCGGTCAATCCGGACGACTCCGGTGGGGGCCCATCACGACTTTCCGGTCATGGTGCTGTTCTGGGGTAACCTCGATGCCGGCGCGGCGCTGATCGATCGCCATCCGGACACGCGCTTCATCATCGACCGCCTCGGCATCCTTCGGGAGGTCGGCCAGGGCTGCGGCGGCGCGGGCGGCACGCGCGGCTGAACGGATACGGCTCCCGGGACGGCATGCAGGCGCCGCTGACCTTGATCACCGCGTTCGGCGCTTAGCGAGTTCCAGCACCTATCGCCGAGGTCAGCGGGCAGCGGACCAATGCCGGACAACGGTATCGCCGGACGGTTCTGCGCAGCATAGCCAGCGGCGCCGTCGCCTTCGCGGCTGCCGTCGGACGAGCGCGCGGTCAGGCAGCGGCAAAGCCGCCCAACATTATTTTCTGCGGCGGCTCCGGAATTTTGGACAGCGGGATAAGCTAAAGGCTAACCGGTCCAAAGAGGCGTGAGACGTGGGCATAAAGAGGAAGCAGCGCAGCGCTGAATTCAAAGCCTGCCCCGGCGAAGGCCGGGGGCACGAGTGGCGATGGCATCGCTTTCGGGGGAGAAGACCCTGGCGCAGCTATCGGTGGAGTTTGGAGTTCATCCGACGATGATCAGCAACTGGAAACAGGAGCTGGTGAGCGCGCCGGCGAGTTGTTTGCGCGTGGCAGCAAGGCACCGGCGGCAGATGCGCAGAAGGTGATCGACGATCTGCGCCGCAAGATCGGCCAGCTGCAGGTCGAGCGCGATTTTCGTGCCGGGCAGCCCGCCATCTCCCGATTGCTGAGAGGCGGGCGATGATCGCGCCGGAAGCGGGGCTGTCCGTAACCCGGCAATGCGCGCTGCTCGGGATTGCGCGAAGCAGCTTTCTATTACCGGCCGCGGCCGGAAGCTGCGGAGGAACTCAAGCTTCTGAAGCGGCTCGGCCGGATTTCATAGACCATCCGGTCTACGGCAGCCGCCGGCTCCAGGTGGCGCTGTTGCGTCAGGGGATTTCGGTTGGCCGCCGGCGCGTCCGGCGGCTGATGAGAAAGCTCGGGCTGTGGGGGTCAGGCCGAAACGGAACACCGGCAAGCGGCACCCCGAGCACAAGTTTATCCATATCTTCTGCGCGGCAAGACGATCGATCAGCCGAACCAGGTGTGGGCAGCCGACGTAACTTACATACCCATATGCAGCGGGGGTTTTTGTACCTGGTCGCAGTCATCGACTGGGCAACCCGCCGGGTGCAGCCGGCTACCGGGCCTTTTAGCTTATTCCTCCCCGGAAGCTGTCCAAACAACCGGAACCGTCGCAGTCGCGCGAACCGCCGCGGCCGTTGACCAGCATCTCGGCGAGCGCCACCTGCGCATCGTGCAGACCCGCCGCGGCGGCACGGCCGATCCAGACGCGTGCGCCTTCCGGATCGGCCGACACGCCGCGCCCAAGGTCCTCGACATGCTTGTTCAGCGTCGGCGCGATATGCGGGCGGCACGCCGGCTAATGCGCAAGCTGCTCAAGAAACTGGGGTTCACACCGAAGCTGCTGGTCACCGACAAGCTGGGCTCCTACGGCTCGGCTTTGCGGGAACTGGGCCTCACCTGCCCTCACGAGTGAGGCCTCAGAAAGAAAGATCGTGCTGAAAACTCCCTTCAAATTGTGCGGCGACGAGAGCGCAAGATGCAGCGGTTCAAGTCGTCTCGATCCGCCCAGCGCTTTCTCAATGTCCATTCCGCTGTACACAACACCTTCAACCATCAACGACATCTGGTCTCTCGGTCGACCCTTCGCATCTTCAGAGCCGAGGCCGCCGCCCGGTGCCAAGATGCGGTTGCCGTCGCATGAAACTCGGTTCGATCTCGCCACCTCTCTGGACCGCACCCCGTTACCGTGACAAAGCCGGGCCGGACAAGATTGGGCGCTCGACCGACCCGGGAGACATGGTGTCTTTTACCAGCTGGAGGTGGTCGTCGGAGTTCGTCACAGAGAAGGACGCTCATCAGCGAACGTCTCGATTCGTGATCTCGAGCGTCTCGATTCGTGATCTGTGGCTGTCGGAGCACCTGTCAAAATCCCCGAACGGGGGATTAGGCGGTGTAGTTTAGGGGAGCGGCAAGAGGGAGGGACCGAGCATCAGATGCTTGCCAGCAAACAGCATCTCCTCGCTACTAAGGTCCTGCTGCCTCGACCGGCGGCGGGGCTGATCGAGCGACCCCGGCTGCTCGGACTGATCGTCCAAGTCCAGGCCAAACAACTCACCGTGATTAAGGCGGGGGCCGGGTTTGGCAAAACCTCCTTGGCAGTGGCTTGGGCAGAACAACTTGAACAGAGCGGGAATTCGGTCGCCTGGCTTGCTCTCGACAGCGACGACGACCAGACACGGTTCCTCTTCTATGTATCCCATGCGTTGCGACACGTCTGCGCAGGCGTGGGCGACGCGGCTATCCGTTTGATGCTGGAGACCTCCTTAGTGCAGCCGCATACGATCGTGTCGCTGCTGATCAACGATCTGACCGACGCCGATAACGAGGTCTATCTGTTCCTGGACGATTATCACTCGGTGACTGACCCTGCGATACACGACGCAGTTTCGTTTTTGCTGAGACATGCTCCATCGCAATTTCATCTTGTCCTGATAACGCGCGTGGAACCATCGATACCGCTTGCCGGATTGCTTGCCAGTAACCAGCTGCTGGAGATCGATGCCTCTGCCATGCGCTTTGATCTAAGCGAGATCCGGTGGTTTCTCGAGCATGAGAAATTCGGCGCGCTTGCCGCCCCCGAGGTGGCGCTTCTGCACGCGAAGACGGAGGGTTGGCCGGCTGTCTTGCGGATCGTCACTGCCACCTCTCAGTCCGGTCAGGAACTCGGGCCGTATGTCCGCAATCTGTCCGCAGCACTGCGTCCAATCGGCGCCTACCTCGCCGAGATGCTCGACGGCCTGCCGCAAGACATCGTGCAGTTCATGTTGCGGACAGCCATCCTCGATCGCCTCTCCGCGCCGTTGTCTCAAGCCGTGACTGGGATGGGCACGAGCCAGGATCTGCTGAAAGCGATCGAAGCCCGCCAGCTGCTCCTTGCACCGCTCGACCAGGAAGGGCAATGGTACCGCTATCACCCGCTTCTGGCGGAGCACCTGAGGCAGAAGCTGGCGACGCAATTTGGTGACGAAATTCCCTTGCTGCATCGCCGTGCGTACCGTTGGTACGCGTCCCACGGGCTATGGACGGAGGCCGTTCAGCACGCGATTGCGGCAGACGATACGGAGCAGGCGGTCAGCTGGATCGAAAACTGCGCGATGACGCTGGTCAAGAGGGGCGATCTGCTCACTCTGCTTGGCTGGCAGCGCCTGTTTCCGACCGAGCTGATGCGAGGGCAGCTGAAGGTCAGGCTCGCAATTGCCTGGGGAATGGCGCTCGCGATGCGCTTCGAGGAGGCGCTGAAGCTCGTCGCAGAAATCGAGCAGGATGTCACTGAGAAGGATCTACCGGAGGCGGAGGCCCTCAGATGCGAATGCCAGACCATAAGTGCGACCGCGATTGCATTGAAGGATGACAGCCAAACTGCATTATCTCTCGCCGAAGCCTGCCTGAAGCAGTCAGTGGATCCGTGGACTGCAAATGTCGCGTCGAACGTGGCCCGCTTTGGTCATTGGAAAGCGGGTAATCTGAAGGGCTTCTACGGCACGCCGTGGATCCCGTTTTCGCTCGATCAAGCAAAATGGAATGTGTTCGCATCGGTGTATCGGCTCTGCCTTCAAGGGCTGGTCGAGTTTCAGCAGCTTCGGCTCCGTGTTGCGGAACGCTGTTTCCTGGACGCTATGCGGCAAGCGGAACAGCACGTTGGAGCGAACTCGGTCGCGGCGGCCTTGCCTGCCAGTCTGATCGGCGAGCTCCGTTACGAGCAGGGCCGGATCGACGAAGCTGAGGCGACGATTATCGACCGAATTCCGTTGATTAATGCTGCCGGAATGCTGGAGTGCGCCTTGAGAGCGTATGTCGTATTGGCGAGAGTCGCCGCGGCCCGCATGAACCTCGATCGCGCCCACGCGTTGCTGGAGCAAGCCGAAAGCTTGGGCCACGGACGCCAATGGGGGCGGCTGATCGCGGCCGTTCTGATGGAGCGCCTACGGCTCTGCCTGGCGGAGGGCAGGATCACCGAGGGTGACGCACATCTCGGTCGCCTCGAGCGCCTGTCGGCGAAATACCCTGCGTCGACCCGTTGCGCCTGGACGGACATCCACTATTACACTGCATTGGCGCGCGCCCAGTTGGCGTCGGCCGAGAACCGCTTGCCGGACACGATTGTTATACTGACTGCGCTGCGCCAGGAAGCGGAGGTGGCGCACAATCATTATTCCGCATTGGGTTTGGCCGCGCAGCTTTCCGTGACTTTGCTCAGGGCGAACGAGCCCGCGGATGCCTCTAGGATGTTTCGTGGTGTTTTGAGTGCGGCTGCACCGGCCGGCATCTATCGGACGATACTGGATCAAGGCCCGGCGGTCGGCATCCTGCTCTCAAGATTTCAGGAAGATGCGCACCGCACCGGCCACTCCCGGGAACTCCTGCCCTACGTCGAAAGCCTGGCTGGGCGCTGGCAAGAGCTCCACCATCCCGCACGCGCGCCAGGCCTGACCTCGGTGCCTGCAGCTCCGCTCAGCCCCCGCGAGCGCGGCATTCTCGAGCTGATCGGCCACGGCCAATCCAACAAGGAGATCGCACGCGACCTCGGCATTGCACCGGAAACGGTCAAATCTCACGTCAAAAACATCTTTGTGAAACTCGCCGTCGAAAGACGGGTGCAGGCAGTGTCCCGCGCCCAAAGTCTCGGGCTGGTCCAGACGCATTAGTCCCGTGGTTCGCCACCGCTGCCGTCCCCCAAATTACATTTCCCGTCTCCCCCGTTAGGGGGATGACGATGTGGGCGGACCGAAAGCTAATATCCTTCGAGTTGATCGAGGTTAAAGCCGGGTCCGGCGCCTGGCGACAGCGTCAGGAGCCGCTGGGCATCTGAAGAATTGGGGAGAAGCTCCCTAGCGCAGTGGGCGACGGCTTCTTGTTGCAGGTGGGGAACTCGGGGCATACCATGGCGAAAAAGCTGGACCATGGCACTAGATTGGGCGCGTCCGGTGCTGGTTCAGTATGCAGACCCGTTTCAGGCACTGCTATTTCCGGGTCGGGCGCTCTCGAGCCGGCTGGCGGCACAGGAGGGGAGGAAGTCGAATGATCGGCAAATCAATCGAGCGGACGCGGTCGGCGTATGGCCATCGCTTGCTGATCGGGGGGCTGTTGAAGTCCGGAGTGACGCGCGCTCCGGAGCAGGAGATCGCCTACGCCGACAAAAGGCGAATGACCTACCGAGAGCTCGGCGAGCGGGTGGGAAGGCTGGCCTCGGCTCTCGCTGGTCTGGGGGTCAGGCCAGGCGACACGGTCGGCGTAATGGATTGGGACACCAACCGCTATCTGGAATGTTTTTTCGCCGTGCCGATGATGGGAGCGGTGCTGCACACGATCAATATCCGGCTGTCGCCGGAGCAGATGCTCTATACGATCAATCACGCCGAAGACGACGTCATCCTCGTCAACAGCGAGTTTGTGCCTGTACTGGAACAGATCTGGAAGCGGGTGGACCCCGGGAAAAAACTGCTGCTGCTGGACGACAGCGGGCAAGCGCACGAGACGCCGCTCCCGCTCGAAGGCGAGTACGAGACCCTGCTGTCCCTATCCGACCCGCATTTCGCCTTTCCGGAGCTCGCCGAGGACACCCGCGCCACGACCTTTTACACCACCGGCACCACTGGGCTGCCCAAAGGCGTCTACTTTAGCCATCGCCAGCTCGTGCTGCACACTTTGGCGGTGCGTACGGCTCTAGCCGGAACCGGTCACGGCCGTATCAATGAGGGCGATGTCTACATGCCCATCACGCCGATGTTCCATGTCCATGCGTGGGGGCTGCCTTATGTCGCCACAACGCTCGGGGTGAAGCAAGTCTATCCGGGACGCTATTCCCCCGATGCGCTGGTGGAGCTGATTCGTCGCGAGAAAATCAGCTTCTCGCACTGCGTTCCGACGATCCTGCAGATGGTGCTGGCGAGCGCAAGGACGAAAGGGCTCGAGCTCTCCGGCTGGAAGGTGGTCATCGGCGGCGCTGCGCTGCCGCAAGCGCTCGCTCGGCAAGCGTGGGAATTGGGCGTCGACATTTTCACCGGCTACGGCATGTCGGAGACCTGCCCGATCCTGACCTTGAGCCATCTCAAACCGCACATGGAGGCCTGGCACATCGATCGGCAGGCGGAGATCCGCTGCAAGACCGGCCGTCCGGTCCCTCTGGTCGAGATCAGGATCGTCGACGAGGAGATGAACGACCTCCCACACGATGGCGTGTCCCAGGGCGAGGTGGTCGCACGCGCCCCTTGGCTGACCCAGGGCTACCTGAAGGACCCGATCAATTCCGAGACGCTGTGGTCGGGCGGCTGGCTGCACACCGGCGACATCGCGGTGATCGACGAGGAAGGCTATCTCAAGATTACCGACCGCATAAAAGACGTGATCAAGACGGGCGGCGAATGGGTATCGTCGCTCGATCTGGAAGATCTGATCCTCAAACATCCGGGGGTAGTCGAGGCCGCAGTCATCGGCGTGCCCGATCCGAAATGGACCGAGCGGCCGCTGGCGGTGGTCGCCGTCGAAGCCGGGCAGGAGGTCAGCGAGGCCGACATCAAGACGCATCTCCAGGATTTCGCGGCTAGAGGTGTCATCTCGAAATATGGGGTCCCGGACCGTGTCGTCTTTGTCGACGTACTGCCAAAGACCAGCGTCGGCAAGCTCGACAAGAAAATGTTGCGCCAGCAGTACCCCGAATAGAGGAGCGAGCCTATGACGACGTATCGTGCGCCGCTGCGGGACATGCAGTTCGTAATCAACGAATTGGTGGGCCTCGAAAGCCTGGCCGTTCTGTCTGGCTACGAGGAGGTAAACTCGGAATTGGCGGCAGCGGTGCTGGAAGAAGCGGCAAAAGTCGCCGGTGAGGTGCTCGCGCCGCTCAACAAGCTCGGTGACGAGCGAGGCGCATCCCTGACGAAAGGAGGGGTGGTGGCGCCCGAAGGCTTTGGCGCGGCTTATCGCCAGTTTGTCGAGAATGGCTGGAACGGCCTCGGTGGCGATCCCGAATATGGCGGGCAGGGGCTGCCGGGAGTAGTAGCCGCGGCGGCTGTGGAGATGTGGAACTCGGCCAATATGAGCTTTGCCCTTTGTCCCTTGCTAACTGCAGGCGCGATGGAGGCGATCAAGGCGCATGCCTCAAACGAGCTGAAGAACCGCTATCTCCCGAAGCTCGTCAGCGGCGAGTGGTCGGGCACGATGAACCTGACCGAGCCCCAGGCCGGTTCGGATTTATCGGCGGTCCGTACCAGGGCGGTACCCGAGGGCGATCACTACCGCATTTCCGGACAGAAGATCTTCATCACCTGGGGTGATCACGACATGACCGACAATGTCGTGCATCTGGTGCTCGCCCGGCTTCCCGACGCGCCGGAAGGCACGCGCGGCATCTCGCTGTTCCTGGTGCCCAAATTCCTGGTGGACACCGATGGCTCCGTGGCGGGACGCAACGATGTCACGTGTGCGTCGATCGAGCACAAGCTCGGGATTCATGCCAGCCCGACCTGCGTGATGAGCTTTGGCGAGAAGGAAGGAGCCATCGGCTACCTGGTGGGCCGAGAGAACGAGGGACTCGCGCACATGTTCACGATGATGAACGAAGCCCGCCAAAAGGTCGGAATACAGGGTCTGGGGATAGCCGAAGGCGCCTATCAGGCGGCGCGCGACTATGCCAAGGAGCGGGTCCAAGGCCGGCCGGTAGGGCAGCGCAGCGGCGATCGCGTGACGATCATTCATCACCCTGATGTGCGCCGCATGCTGCTGACGATGAAGTCGCAGATCGAGGCGATGCGCGCCTTCGGGTATGTGCTCTCGGCCGATGCCGACCTCGCGCACAAGCACCCCGACGCCGCGGAACGCCGACGCCGTCAGGCGCGGGTGGATCTGTTGACGCCGGTGCTAAAGGGCTGGTGCACTGAGTTGGGTATAGAAATCGCCTCTATGGGCGTGCAGGTCTTTGGCGGCATGGGATATATCGAGGAAACCGGCGCCGCCCAATACCTGCGCGACGCGCGCATCGCCACGATTTACGAGGGAACCACCGGAATCCAGGCGGGCGATCTGATCGGACGCAAGCTGCCTACGGATAACGGCGGGGCAATGGCCGAGCTGATCGGAGAGATGCGCGCTGCGGAGGGTCAGCTCGGCGGTTCCGATAACGTCGACTTCCCCGCGATCCGGGAGAACCTGGCGGCAGGTATCCAGGCCTTGGAGCAGGCCACCCACTGGATGTTGCAAACGATTGGCCAGGATCCAGACGCGGCATTCGGTGCATCGGTGAATTACATGATGCTGACCGGATACGTTTGTGGCGGCTGGCAGATGATGCGCGCCGCGCTCGCGGCCCGAGCGCGGCTGACCGCGGGCGAGGACGAGGATTTCTGCCGGGCAAAGATCGCGACCGCACGGTTTTATGCCGAGCAGATCCTGCCCAAGGCAAACGCCTTGTTGAGCGCGGTGAAGAGTGGCGCTTCCACGGCCTTGGCGCTGGAAGAGGAGCAGTTCTAGGGCGGCGTCCCCCAATTGATCCTACTTCCGCAAGCATCGCTCGGCGGATCTTACGGTACGGCACTGCCCCAGCTTTCCCGTCACACCGGCGAAGGCCGGTGCCTATGGGCGGCATGGGTCCCGGCCTTCGCCGAGAAGACAAGGAAAATCGCATGTTTCTCGGGTAGGTTGTGGAAAATCATTTTAGAGACACTGCACTGGCGCGGCAAGGCGCACGCTGCAAAGAACATCTTTGGGTCGCGTCTTAGGGCCGTGAAGGCCCAGTGTACAGCAGCACGTGATTCTAAACGCTCGGTGCAAGCGACAGGAGGGATGATATGAGCTTGGCTGGCGAGACGATTAACGGCCGCGGCACCTTTGTGTGCTCGCAGGCCTGCCCGCCCTATCTGATGAAGGCGGAGAACCCGCACATCCTGACGATCTCGCCACCGCTCACCCACAATGCGAAATGGTTCGCGCCGCATCCGCCCTATAGCATCGCCAAATACACGATGAGCCTTTTCACCTTGCGCTGGCCGCAGAATTCGCCGAGCACGGGATTGCCGTGAACTCGCTCTGGCCGCGCACGGCCATTGCAACCGCGGCCGTGCTCTACGAGCTCGGCGGCGAGGAGATGATGTCGGGAGCGCGCAAGCCCGAGATCGTGGCCGACGCCGCCTACGCGATCCTAACATTGCCGGCCCGGCAGTGGACCGGCAGGTTCTTCGTTGATGATGAAGTGCTGCTGGGAGCCGGGGTTCGCGACTTCGGCAAGTACGACATGCAGCCGGGCGCAACGCTGATCGCCGATTTCTTTACTGAGCCGCTTCCGGGAATGAAAGCTTTTGGGTGAAGAGACCGATGTCGCAAGAAATCACTGTCAGCCGGATCGGCCGTGCCCTGCACGTCCGGCTCGATCGCGCAGACAAACGCAATGCCATCACCCGGTCCATGTACGATGCGGTGACCGAAGCCATTGTCGAGGCCGAAGCCGACGAGGCGATAAGGGCAGTCCTCTTCAGCGGCGCGGGTGAGGCGTTTTGCGCCGGGAACGACCTGAACGACTTTGTTGCCGATCCCCCGACCGGCATGGACAGTCCGGCTTTCCGCTTCCTGCGCGCGATCTCGACAGCGGAGAAGGTGCTGGTCGCCGCAGCGCACGGTTCCGCGGTCGGCGTCGGGGCGACGATGCTGCTGCATTGCGACTTGGTTGTCGCTGCGCGCAGCGCACGGCTGTCGCTCCCTTTCGTCACGCTCGGCCTCGTGCCGGAGGCCGCCAGCACCCTTCTGCTGCCGCGCACGATCGGCCACCTGCGCTCCGCCCAGCTGCTGCTTCTCGGAGAGCCGATCGATGCCGAGACGGCATTGCGATGGGGCCTCGTCAACCGTGTCGTCGAAGACGACAAGCTGATCGACGTTGCGATCGAATTATTAACGCGCGTCGGTTCCTTGCCACCGTCGGCAGTTCGGCTCACAAAGCAACTTCTGAAAGACGACCGCGGCGGGGTCGGCGTTCGGATCGAGGAAGAGGCCGACATCTTTGCAGACCGGCTCAAGGCTCCTGAGTTTCAGGAGGCAGTGAGCGCATTTCTCGAAAAAAGGGCAGCCGACTTTTCGCGATTTTAGCTGAGAGCTTGTGAAAGAATTGACGGCCGGTTGGATCAGCCTTGAGCGTCCTTCGAGACAGCCGCAGCGCGGCTTCCTCAAGATGAGGATATTTCTTAATGCCATCAAGAATATACCTCATGCTGAGGAGCGCCCTTGGGGCGCGTCTCGAAGCACGCGCGAGGCCGATGCAGGCTTGCCTTACATCATCGGCCGATACTGTCACACGCTCTGATGTGATCCAGGGAGAATTGTCATGCCCGCGGAGAAATTCAGTCTCGCCAATAGTAAGGCGTTCGTCGGGCAGGAGCTCGGGGTATCCGGCTGGATCACATTAGACCAGCAGCGCATCGACCAGTTCGCCGAATGCACCGAGGATCACCAGTGGATCCATGTCGATATCGAGCGCGCCAAACGAGACAGCCCGCTCGGGACCACCATCGCGCACGGCTACCTGACATTGGCAATGTTGGCGCCAAGCACATTCGAGATCGTCGTCAAGCCTGCCGGGATCACTCAGGCGCTGAACTACGGCCTCGATCGCGTGCGCTTCATCGCGCCCGTCAAGGCCGGGTCCCGCGTCCGCAATCGCATCAAGCTAGCCGCCGCGGAGGACAAGGGCGAGGGGCGAACCCTGCTGACGACCGAAAACACCATCGAGATCGAAGGCGAAGCCAGGCCAGCCCTTATCGCCCATGCGCTCGTCATGGCGATTGACGGTTGAGCCTTGGCACACAGGCTACGAGGGAGGGAAACCCCGATGACGAACGACAAAGCCAAAGCGGCCGAAAACGGTGGCGCGGAGGATGTTGCCGGCCAGGCCACCGAGGGAATTCTGGGACCCAACCCCTTTATTGGGCTGCGCCTTCAGGACATCCTCGGAACCGTGGGGAACATCGGCGGGCAGGCCATCAAGCAGCCGATGCTCGTCTTGGAGCAGGAGGCGGCGCTGGCCCGTGATCTGGTCTCGGTGCTGTCGGGCAATGCTGAAATCAGCCCTTCGCGAGGCGACAAACGCTTCTTGGACTCTGCGTGGAAAGACAACCCGTTCTACCGCATGTCCATGCAGGGCTATTTGGCATGGGGCAGCGCTCTCACCAGCTTTGTCGAAAAATCCGGTCTGGATAGCCTCACCAAACGTCGGGCGCAGTTCGTGGTCTCGCTGTTGACCGATGCGCTGTCTCCAACCAATACGCTGCTGGGCAATCCCGCGGCGCTCAAAAGGGTCATCGATTCCGGCGGCGGCAGCCTGTTGGAGGGCATCAAAAACCTGCTGACAGACCTTACCGCCAACCAGGGAATGCCCTCCCAGGTCGACAAGACGGCTTTTCAAGTAGGCAAGAACCTGGCGGTCTCTACAGGGGCGGTCGTGTTCCGCAATAGCGTACTCGAGCTGATCCAATACGCGCCTGTGACTCGCGAAGTCTATGCTCGACCGCAGATCATCGTGCCCCCGCAAATCAACAAGTTCTACATTTTCGATCTCTCGCCCGGGAAGAGCATTGTCGAAAACCTGGTAAAAAACGGCTTTCAGGTGTTCATCGTCAGCTGGCGCAACCCGACGCCGGTGCAGCGCGACTGGGACATGGACACCTATGTCGCAGCTCTGCTTGCGGCGATTGCGGCGGTCCGCGACATCACCGGAGCGACAGACGTCAACCTGCATGGCGCGTGCTCGGGCGCCATGACCGTGGCCGCGCTATTGGGTCATCTCGCGGCGATCCGGCAAAAGCTGGTCAATGCGACGACCTTCATGGTGGCGGTGCTCGGCGCCACCGCCGACTCTCAGCTCGGCCTCTTCGCAACGCCGCAAACCATCGCCGCAGCAAAGCAGAATTCCCGCCTCAAAGGCGTCTTGGAAGGCCAAGAAATGGGCCGGATATTCGCCTGGATGCGGCCCAACGATCTGGTATGGAACTACTGGGTAAACAACTACCTGATGGGCAAACCTCCGCCGGCCTTCGATATCCTCTATTGGAACAACGATACGACGCGGCTGCCGGCCAAGTTTCATGGCCAGCTCATCGATATCTTCCTCGACAGGCAGTTTCAACAGCCCGGCGTTTCCGAGATCCTCGGCACTCCGATCGATCTTTCCGAAGTGGAATGCGACAAGTATGTGGTCGCCGGTATCACCGATCACATAACACGCTGGAGAGGCGTTTTTGAGACGGCACGCGCATTCGGCGGCAAGACGGAATTTGTCCTGAGCTCCAGCGGTCATATCCAGAGCCTGATCAACCCGCCCGGCAATCCCAAGGCGAAGTTTTTGCTGAACCCGGATCTTCCGGAGCGCGCCGAGGATTGGCTTGCAGTCGCCCGGGAGATGTCGGGGTCCTGGTGGGACCATTGGCGGGAGTGGCTCGCTGCCCGCTCCGGCGAGATGCGCGCCGCTCCGCAGTCGTTGGGGAACAAGCGCTACAAGGCGGGCGCCGAGGCGCCGGGGGTTTACGTCACCGAGCCGTGAGCGACGGGACCGAACGAACCCGCGCGCTGTAAAATCTGCAGCTCTCCATCGCAGTCAAGCGGTGTCTTCCATCAAAAATTTTCGGACCACCGGAGCCACCTCTGCTGACCGGCTCACCAGGAACAGGTGGCCGTCATCGACGACATGGAGCTTGGCCTTGCGAATGAGGAGGGCGAGTATCCTGGCATTGATCAGCGGCACGATCGGGTCGTCGTTGCCGTGCATGACCAATGTCGGTTGGCGCAGCGACCAGAGCCACGGAAGGCTCGTCCACCCCCATGCGCTAAGCAATTGATAGTGGTAGCCGCGGCCGCGCGGTGGCCGGATATGCCGGCTGTGCTCGCGCAGCAACTCCGGATTGCGGCGGTAGGCGCCGCCATAGAGCTCGCCGCCCACGGCGTGGAGGAACTCCGGATCCGAGTAGCGACGCGGGCTGATCAGCTTGGCGAGTGCCGAGAGCCGGCCCGGCACCATGATCGTGCCGGGAGAGGTAGAAGCGAGGATCAGTCGGCGGCAGCGATCCGGGTAAAGGTGCGCGAACTCTTGGGCAAGAGCTCCGCCCCAGGAAACGCCGATGATGTCGACTTGCCCCTGATAGCCGAGCTTCGCAAGAAGGGCAGCAGCCATATGGGCGAGGTGCGAGAGTCGGTAAGGTCGGGGAGGCAATGGCGACCCCCCGATGCCCGGCACGTCGAAAATAACGGTTTCGACGCCTTCCAGGGCGGCGACAAACGGTTCGACCAGCTCGAGATTGGCGCCGATCCCGTTGAATATCAGCAGCGGCGGTGTGACCCCCCTTCCGGATCGAATGCCGACGCGCAGCATCTGCCCGTCGACCTCAACGCTGCGAATTTCCATACCCACGCTGGACATTGCTCTAAAATCCTGGGCGGGCCTCCAACAGAAGACCGCAGCGACTTACCCTCTCCTGGCCGCAGGCGTATTGGGCACGCACTACTTTTCGGGACCCAGCAGCGTCCTCGCCTCGTCGAGGTTCTCCTGGATGCGCTTGGTCAACACGGCCTAGGTATATGACTGGGATTTGTAGGTCGTCTCCGCGAGCTCGCGCATTTCTCCAGCGCCCGCTGCAGGACCTGCTGGACGAGCTCGCCGGGTCTTTGTGGTCTTCTCCGTCATACTTCCGGAAGCTGTCGCTTGCTGGATCAGCGAGCTCAGCTGATCGAGGGTGCTACGCAGGATTTCGACCTGCTTTTGGCCAATGGATTGTGCACCCTCCAGGGCAACCCGATTGGCGGTCATCAGTGCCTCAATGTCCTTGCGGCGCATCTCTATTATTGCAGCGATGTCGATACCCGGCAGCGTATACTGCTCGAGCAGTTTGACAATGTCGCCGAACAGGTTGGTCGGTATCGTCTCGTTCATCATGATTTCTCCTGCGGTTGGGTTGGCGAGATGGTCGCCGTGGGGGTTTGCCTCATTGCCGCGAACCTAATTCAAATAACCGATGCTGGCTTTAACCTTGAATAAAAGCACCCTCGACAACTACAGCTCGACGCGAAGGCATTTGGCGGCCGGGCGGACCGCTCAGTCGAATATCCTATCAAGTCGGGCTCTCGGGTATCTGATCGCATCCCCCTAATGGGGGATCGGGCATATGTCTATTGGGGAGCGCTAAAGGAATAGAGGGGTAGTGTCCGGGAAGTTCTGCAAAAGCCGCTGAGGCGGATGGTCATGGTATGCGGGTGATTGCGCGATCACCGGATCCTTTGGCGAGGATGCACACCATGACCGGCAAGAAAGTTAAGCCTGGAACAATTGATGTGAAAGCCCTGCTGGCGGGGGATGAAGAGTTCCTGCGGGCACTGGTGCGAACCGCGCTCGAGGAGGTTCTCGAAGCGGAGATGACCGAGACGTTGGGGGCCGAGAAGGGCGAACGGGCGGCGGGCCGGCAGGGCTACCGGTCGGGCTATTACGGCCGGACGCTGATCACGCGGGTCGACAAGCTGGAGCTGCGGGTTCCGCAGGATCGAACCGGGCGTTTCTCGACCGAGCTGTTCGAACGGTATCAGCGCTCGGAGCGGGCGCTGGTGGCCGCGCTGGCGGAGATGTATGGGCAAGGGGTTTCGACGCGGAAAGTGAAGGCGATCACCGAGGAGCTGTGCGGTCACAGCTTTTCGGCTTCCTCGATCAGCGCAATGAACCAGCGGCTGGATGCGAGTTTGGCGCAATTTGCTGGCCGCCCTTTGGCCGAAGCCTTCCCCTATCTGATCCTCGACGCGCGCTATGAGCGGGTGCGCGAGGCCGGCGTGATCGCCAGCCAGGCGGTGCTGATCGCGATCGGCATCGACTGGGACGGCCGCCGCCAAGTGTTGGCGGTCGAGCTCGCTAACCGCGAGAGCCGATCGAGCTGGCGCGATTTCCTGCTGGGGCTGAAGGCCCGTGGTCTGCATGGCGTCGAATTTGTCGTGGCCGACGATCATGCCGGCCTGCGGGCAGCACTGCGCGAGGTTCTCGCGGAGGCGGCCTATCAGCGCTGCTACGTGCATTTTCTGCGCAACGCGCTCGACCACGTCCCGCGCCGGGTCGACGACGACTGTCTGCAGGAGCTGCGCTGGCTGGGAGCCTGTCCTCGGGCCGGCGAAGCCGGACCCGGGGGATCGGCGCGACCTCATCGAGGCGCGCCGCGATTTGGCTGCCTGGCTCACCAAGTGGTCAGGCAGATACTCAAAGCTCACCGGCTGGGTCGAAGACAACATCGACGAGACGCTGACCCCCGCCTGCGCGGGGGCAGGCTGTTTTACCGGCTGCCGCGGCAGCACCATAAGCACCTCAAATCGACCAATATGCTGGAGCGCCTCAACGAGGAGATCAGGCGCCGCACCCAGGTTGTGCGCATCTTCCCCAATGGCGACAGCTGCCTGCGGCTGGTGTGGGCACTGACGGTCGAGACCCACGAGAACTGGCTCGAGCAACATCGCTACCTCAACATGGACGATCTGCGCGAGCACAAGGAGGCCCTGCGCCGTGCGGCCTGACCCCCGACCCGTTCAGCCTAGCACCGTGCTCGCTCGGTCAAGAGCCTGCCCTCGCGAAAGCGGGGGACGCTGCGCGCCGGCTCCGCCGGTGCCGCCGCGTTCGCGGCGGCATCCTTGACTGCCGCTGCGCGCGGCGCTCTGCCGGAGGGCAGGTCGGGACGAAGGGATGGTCATTTTCCAATCGAACAAAGGGATGCTGCTTATTGACCTGAATGAACCGCACCACCCCTCACCATGACCAATCGCTGAACTTGACGCACACAACTGAAGAGAGGCTCCTCGACCAGCGATGTTACACACAGCCCGCCATCGATCCCCCGCGATAGAACGAATGCCTTCATGTCTCTCGTTCAGGTAGCGGGCCCTCCTATTTGGCCCCTCTGCGCCTTCCCGAGTTCTCACGATATCCGCCGTGGGGGTAGGCTCGCGATAGCCTTGCCCATCTCAATGCTGATCGGCTAAATCTCGTAGCCCTCAATTTTAGGTTATGTTTGCACGCGCCTTTTTCCAGGTTTCAGAGAGAGATCCACCTCGCCTTTCGGTCCCGACCGACGGGCTTTGCCGATTTCGCCGCGAGCTGGAACGCGTGGTGCCCACGGATCCGCTGCTAGTCGTTCCGTTTAATCGAAGAAGCGACGCAGCTCCCTCGTCGACATCAATATAAGATTTTGAGCGAGAAAGCTCCGGCTCATCCGCCCGCGCCCGTTTACGGACTTTACGGGGGGTGTGTGACGCAGCTCACATACGCCGCGTACGAGGCTCCTGTATCACTATCGACCGTTAACCCAGGAGATCAGAGATGATCCAGTCCTCCAATGTCAACCGGTTGATGCGGATCCAGGCTCGTCCAGGCTCGCCGGTCGAGCGCCGCCACTATCGCTATCCCGAAAACCGCTGGGCGCAGCTGGACCCGGACGCGATCGCACCCGGCATCCCGCCGGACGCGTCCGCCGACCTCGTCTTCCATGGTGGCAAAACCGTGCCGCAGATGGAGTTTCAGAACATATTTCTCGGTGGGCAAGCATCGTGGCTCGCCTCCGACATCGACTCCATCAATACCGCGATCACGCTCGCGATGCAGGACCGGAGGCTCAACAACGTCGTCGGACAGTTTTTCGACAGCGGCGTCAAGCTGACTTGCGATCCGCGGCCGTTGCTTGTGCTCGAGGAAGCAAAGCCAGTTCAGCTCGACGAGCCCGGCGTGCAGCGATTGGTCCAACAGCTGGTGCAACAAGGGAAGGTCTCAGACAACGATCTCGGCACGACGATCTTCAACTTGTTGCTGCCTCCGGGAACCATACTCAAGCTCGACCAAGACACTTCTATTCACGGGCTTGGCGGTTATCACGGCTCCGTGGACTTCCAGAACAAGGGCCGGTCGCAGACCGCCTATTATTCGGCAAACGTCTTTTCGCAGAGGCTGCCGAACGGGCGGGTGAATGGAATTCCCGCGTTCGACGCGTCCTGGAAGGATGTTGTCGGCACGCTCTACCATGAGATGAACGAGTTCCGCACCGATGCTGACGTCGGGGAAGCGATCAGGCAAAACAACGACAGTTTGCTCGGCTGGATGGGAGCGCAAGGCGAGATCGGAGATCAGCCGATTAACGCAGCCGGGTCAGCGGGGAATTTGTCGCTGGTGTTTCAAGAAATTCTGAGCAGCGCGGGGGGCGGGCGCGTGCCGGTGCAGTTTTTGTACTCGAACGCGGTCCATGGCGCGGAAGGACCGATTGATCGACCCGACCCGCCAGCACAAAAAACTGACGTCTGACGCCAACAGCGGGCTCGCAACCGCAAGTAGCTCGGAAACGAATCCGGTTGCCGCTCGCGGGGCGACAGACTTCGCGAGCGGCAACCAGCGGGATCAGGCGCCCCGCTCCAGGCGGCGGCTGTGCGGTTGACCGCATGACGCGCGCCCACCCTGGCGGCGGTCGCGGCGAGGAACGGAAATTGGGGCGCAACTTCGGCGCCTACGCAAAAAGAAAGGGCGTTTGATGGGAGTGCTGCTTCAGGGGTTCTACAAACTCAGTCCTAATCGGGCTATTCCGTCACCGGCGGACGGAGATCCGAAAACGCCGTGGTGGTGGGATCATCTGGCGGTGCAGGCACGCGCACTGAGCCTCGCCGGCTTCACCGCGGTCTGGCTGCCGCCAGTGCTGAAGACCGCCTCCGGGTCCGACCCGGGGCGGACGGGTATGGGCCGTTCGACGACTACGACATCGGCTCGCGCAGCCAGAAGGGTTCGGTGTCGACCCGCTACGGCACGCGCGAGCAACTGCAGCGCTGCGTCGCCATCCTGCGCGCCAATGGCCTCGACGTTTACCTGGATATGGTGGAGCATCAGCGGATCGGTGACACCACACCGTTCGTGTTCCGCTATCCGGGCGCTAATGGTACGCCCGACAACGGCCGATTTCCCAAGAACCCGTCCAACTTTGTCCCTCAGGTGCCGCGCGATCCCGATCTGGGCGGACCGGTGGCGGACGACTTTGCGTTCGGGAGGGAACTGGCGCCGATCAACGGCAAACCCCAGGGTTATGTCTTTAATGGCCTGATCGAGGCCGGCGACTGGCTGACCCGCGCGCTGGACGCTCAGGGCTATCGGGTCGACGACGTGAAGGGCCTGTCCACCGATTTCCTGCATCCGTTCCTGAACAGTAAGGCCATGGCGGGCAAGTTCGCTGTCGGCGAGTTCTTCGACGGCAATCCGACGCTTGTCAACCAGTGGATTTTCAACCCGAAAGGCATGGCCGGCCGACCAAGCGCTTTCGACTTCCCGCTCAAGTTCATGCTCACCAGCATGTGCAACAATCCGGGCCGGTTCAACATGGCCGACCTCGACCATGCCGGTCTCGTCGGGATCTCACCGCTCAACGCGGTCACGTTCGTCGAGAATCACGACACTGATCTCAACGGCGGGCAGCGCATCGTTACCAACAAGATGATGGCCTACGCCTATATTCTTACCTCGGAAGGATACCCGGCAGTCTTCTACAAGGACTACAGCACCGACCCGAACTGTTATGGGCTGAAACCGCATATCGACAACCTGATCTGGATACACGAGGTGTTGGCTTCGGGTGAGACGTTGCAGAGATGGAAGGATTTCGACGTCTTCGCCTATGAACGGTTGAGTGGACCGCACCTGCTGGTCGCGCTGAACAACGATCCCGCCGGACCGCGCACGATCCGCGTCGATACCGGGTTCGGCGCGAATGTCGGATTGCACGATTACACCGGACACTCCGGCGATGTCGCCACTGACGGCGCCGGCGCGGTGACGCTGACGGTGCCGCCGAATCGAGGCAGTCTTGGCTATGTCTGCTACAGTCGGCAAGGCCAGGATCGGGCGCTCAATCCCGGCGCGCACAGCGTCACGCAGGATTTCGAGGGCGCGACCGACCTCGACATACTGCCGTGCATCGACGGTGGGACCGTGTTGACCGGTCGGATCTGGTGCGCCGCTGGGTCGCAGATAGAGGCGACGCCGGAAATCGATCGCACCGGTTGGAGCGCCAAGACGCAGGTGGCGTTCGAACTGCTCGATCCCGACGTGACCCTGAAGGCGAACGTCACGGTGACCGAGGCGAGCCAGCGCGGCGCGACACTGCGCGCGACGGCCAACGCCGAAGGGTTTTACACGCTGCGGGTAACTGCGTCGGACCTACCCGCCACCAACCCCGAGCCACCCTACAAACTGTCGGTCCGCTATACCGCGCCCAGAGACTTCGCGGCGGTGCAGCCGGTAGCGGCGGATCCGGCCAAAGTGGGGCGATGGTCTGAGCGATTCGCGCTGCCAAACGCGCCCATCCACACACACCTGCTCCCGAACGGCAAAGTGCTGTTCTGGGGACGGCGGGATTTGCCGACCGGGACACTCGACGACCATTTCTGCACGCCTCAGATCTGGGATCCGGGAACCGGCAAGACGACCACCACGCCACAGCCGCGGGCTGTCGACGGTAAGACCGTCAACCTGTTTTGCTCCGGCCACACCTGGCTGCCCAACGGCAAGTTGCTGGTTACGGGTGGACATTTCAAGGACAGCATGGGCATTGACCAAGCGAGTATCTACGATTTCGCGTCCAATACATGGACACCGCTGCCGGTGATGAACCACGGCCGCTGGTATCCCTCCGTCGTGACGCTCGCCAACGGTGATGCGGTGGTGCTCTCCGGAAGCTTTGCGACCGCGGACGGCAAGAACACTCAGAACAATCCTGTTCCGCAGGTCTGGACCGGAACCGGGTGGTGTGAGCTCGCTGCTTTCCCGGGCGACGACTCATCCAATGCCGCCCCGATCGAGCTGTTTCCTTGTCTGCACCTGGCGCCCGATGGCCGCGTGTTCATGTCAGGTCCGGCGGCAAGAAGTTATTTCCTCGATACAGCGGGGGCTGGCAGATGGAGCTTGCTCGAGGGAGAGGGCGGCGTTCGCGACAAGATGCGGCGCGATTATGCCCCGTCGGTAATGTACGACGTCGGGAAGATCATCTATATCGGTGGCGGGAACGATCAGGGTCCGCTGCAGCAGCAGACGCCTACTGCCGAGGTCGAAGCAATCGATCTGACCGCTCCGGCACCGGCATGGCAGGCGATCCCGCCCATGCATTTCGCCCGCCGCCAACACAATGCGACGTTGCTGCCGGACGGAACTGTGTTGGTCACCGGCGGAACACGGGGCAACGGTTTCAACGATTTAACCCCCGGGGGTCCGGTGCACGCGGCCGAACTCTGGGATCCCGCCACCAAAACCTGGACGGTTGTCGCCTCCGAGTCCGTGGATCGCTGCTACCACTCCACCGCGATCCTGTTGCCGGACGCCACGGTGTTGAGCGCCGGCGGCGGTGAGTTCGACATCGGCAATCATACAGCCAACCCGGCCAAGGACACCCATCGCGACGCGCAGATTTACCGGCCGCCTTACCTGTTCCGCGGCGCTCAGCCGGTGATCACCACCGCCCCGGCAGAAGTCTCGTACGGCGCCACGTTCGTCGTCGGCACCGCCGCACCTCATGAAATCGGCAAGGTTACCTGGATCCGGCTCGCGTCGACCACCCACACCAACAACATGAACCAACGGATCAATTTCCTCGACTTCGAGGTGACAGCCGGGGAATTGCGGGTCACCAGTCCGGCTCGCCCCGAGATCTGCCCGCCGGGGCACTACATGCTGTTCGTGCTGAACCGAGCTGGGGTGCCCTCGGCCGCGAGGATCGTCCACATCGCCGCCGCGGCCTTGGCAACCACGACTCGAATGACGACGCGCTCGCGGGCCGCCGTCCCTGCGAAGCCCGCCCGCACCCTCGAAGATCTCGACCGCGAAGTTCGCGAAACCGCCAGCGGCACACAGGCGGCGATCGGCCTCACATCGAAATGTCCCTACGGCCTCGGCGCCTGCTGGGGCGGCGCGTATGAGGCTCTGGTCAAGCTTACCGGGGTGAGCGTGGTCCGACCAATCGCCAATGCGGAGGACTCCACGGCGGACGTCTATTTGGGCCGCGATGTCCTGCCTGATGTTGATCGCTGGGCAGACCAGATCGCCGAAATGGCGAACGGCAGCTACGATTTTCGCGGGGTCGAGGTCTCTGTCAGAGGCAGTGTCCGGGCGCAGAATGGCGGCCTCGGACTGACCGGCCCCTTGATCGATAAGCCGGTCACTTTGGCCGCATTGGAGCGGGTCGATAAAGTTCAGTTCGACCGCCCGACCGGAGCCGCAAAGCCGGCCACCGCCGAGGAGCTCGCGACCTATCAAAGGCTCATCGCGAGATATCGGGCTGCCGGAGCCGGGGATTTTCCGGCGCGGGTAACCGGCCCATTGCGGCAAACGAGTACCGGCTGGATCCTCTACGTTCGGAATTTCGACGCCTGACCCGCATGCAGTTCCGGGGCGATACATTTTTCAGCACTGTGACGGGCAAGAATACCTTTCCTGTAGAGAAGCCAAGGTCGCGGCCGCCTCTCGCTGGGACATTGGGCCGATGATCCGATCGGTCGAGCTAACACAGACGAATTGGCCAAGGTACCCACGTTCGTATTCGTGAACGGCACCCCACAGCTCGACCGATCCGAGGCAGTACGCGTCGGGAGCGACCCGAGGAGACCCTGCCGGCAACTCGCTCTGAAAGGTGATGGCTTCCGCGCGGAGAGCCCAATTGGCACTAAGCGCAGCGAACATGCGCTCGGCGGCAGAGCGATGCTTTAAGGCGACCATGCCGCCGCGCTGCGGGAAATCCGCCTCGAAAGGCCCGGTCGGAACGGGGCTCGACCCGTTGAGGGTGAATAGCCCGCCATCGATCACCTTCCACCAGCGCCAACCTACTAATTCGCCGAGCACGACCCGATCAATACGCCCGTTCTCAAAGCCGGGTAGATGTCTCGGCGGGTAGGGCAGCCTCTCACGGAGCCGCTTCTGCGGACCGGCGCTTCGGCAAAAGGCATTGTCTCCAGTCATTCCGCGGAAAGTGTTTGCCGCCATCAAGCCGGCTCCTTTTCCCGCAGCGGCACTGTGGCGGGTTGTCGTTCCGGTGTCGGCGTCTTGGGCTCCGGCGCCACGACTGGATGCCTAGTCGGAACAACCTCGACGCGCCGAACGGGTTTCCCGATCTCATGTGGGGCTCTCGGCGGAAATGGGTGACATGAGCCGAATGACTCCGTGGTCATCAATCTGCTTCCTGGATTTGGTTATAGGGAATGTTTGACCGTGCGCATTATCCAAAGGCTCGGTCTTAATAATTTTCGCGACGGTCGTACCAACATTGCCGCCTCTACGGATTTAAATGCGGCTCGTCGTGTCGCGGTACGGGTGCGCGCTACATTTCGGGTGGTGAGTTTAGCGCTTATTGCAGCGCCGACGAGTGCTTTAGAGCACCGGACCGTCGTCCAGGCCCCATCCGGAAAAGCGGGCGGCGGACCCACGCGTTCGGTGGAGCACACAAAAACGGATCGGCGCCGACTTTCCGTGTAGACTATCACATCGATCCGCATTTGTCAATTGTCGTATTGGCATTTTATTAATTCTTACTTTTGTCACAATATCATAGGGTCTTGACTAAAGTTGCAACAGAGATATGCGGCCATTGGATGATCGGAGCGCCGGCCGCGGGCGGGAAAGAGAGGATCACGCGTTGCACATATTGCAACTGTATAAAGGGTATCGGTCCGCCGGATGGATCTGCAACCTTCTCGATCCAGAAGATGGCGTCGAGCCGGGCGGCGTTGGCGTTCTGAACGACGAAGGGAATATTGACGATACCACCGTTTTGCGCAGTGGAAATCTGAATGACTACCGTTTCGGTAATGCTTTGGTTTGCGATGGCTGCTAGCAAGACAAGCGCGGGATTCTTGATGGTCTGCACGGCATCCAACCCTGCCGGCAGGCACTCCGTCGGCAGCGGCGTATCCCGGTACGGCCTTAGATAGTCCGAGTTGGTGACCGGGTTCGCCGGCGAGCTGTTCAGGTCCGGGATATCGCCGGTGAACGGTGTCGAATCCACCGGATTAATTGTCGGTCCGGTGTTTGATAACCTTGCAGCGAAGGTGCTTAGCGCAAGGAGAGAATCTCCGTGCGGGATGGTAGCCAAACGCACATAGGACTCCGGCATCACCGGATTCGGCGCCGCGGTGGGGTCCACGCGCACCCACAGTCCCGGTTCGAGATGAATCGCCGAATGCAGCTCGCAATCTGCGACCCGCTGCAAATAGTGTACACCGTGCAGATTTACGTCATCTTGCAAAGAACCCCTATTCGGGATATCGCCACCGATGTTTGTGAATTCAAGGATTTCCTGGGTGGCGTTGACCTCCAGAAAGAAGGGTTGATTATTTTGTTTGTCGGGACGGGCGATGAGATTGAAACCGGTCCCGATAAAAGTGCCCGGAAGGTCCCCCAAAAGCCCGAGGTTGCTCTGAACCTGATCCAGCGCGTGGCTGGGACGGAACGTTGTGGCCATCGACCCCTCCGTTGAAGACGAGACACATAAACCGACGTGCCAGGTTCTCCGACAAATGCCGCAATCCCAGGGAAGAAGATCCGAGCGCGCTGCGGGAGCGGGGCTGGATCAGGGAAAAAAGGCACGCCGATGCCGCGCTGCTCGGCGAGCGCAATCGCCTTTGCCTCCAGCTGCCCCATTACCAGCCGGGCTTCCGCGACTTCGTGCGGCTCGCCGACCCCGCCAGGTCCATAGGCCCGCGCGAGATGCGCCTTCAAGGCCCCATAGGCTTCGAGTGCGGCTTTGACTTCGGGATCCGCCGGGTCGCCCTTTGTCAGTGGAAGCAGATACGGCACGGTTCCGTTTCCGCTTGCCCTGTAGTCGCGCAGCACCGTTTGCATGTCGGTAAATCGGCTGTAGTGCTCCATCCCGTCGGCAACGATATTGCGCGCCAGCTGCAACGCTGTCAGCGGATATTGCTGCTGTCGTAATGTCGCGACCACTTGGGCGTAGGCGCCGTCAATACGCCCGCTGGGCTCCTCTACCGCAATGAAGGACGCCAAGGTATCGCCATCGAGCACTCGCAGCTGACGTCGCCGCGACTTCGGATTGCCTTCGGCATCGCGCCCGTCCGGGACCTTGTCGGCGACCCCGAGCTCGGGGCCTCGACGCGGGATATCCGGAAACGCCTCGTGCAGATGCCAGAGGATCTGGTTCGCCCAGCGGAGATGACGCATCTCGCTGAGGACGACGAGCCGCAATTCCTGCCGCGCGAAAATCAGGTCATCCCGCAATAACGGCCAACGTCTCGCATCCTCCGGCGGCAGCCTGTCCGGGTCGCGCAGCGAATAGTAGGCGTAAAGATATTCGAGGATCAGCACGTGTTCGAGCTGCGCCAGCCCGACCAGCCGGCCCAGCAGCGCGTTGATGTCGGGAAGCGGATCGGCGTTCTCTGCCACCCGAGGCCGATAGATCTCATCGATCTCGGTATTGCCGAGCACGATGGCGAGATCCTGCCAGCGCTGGTTGATCTCGTAATGATCGAACTGAAACGAGCGGTTGGCGCCCATGGTGTCTTGTGCGGCTGCGGCAGCACCCCGCGATCTGTCGGCGCGCAACCAATCGAGCGGGGTGTTGGCGCGGCCCGGATCGACGGCGAGCCCGTTCGGCAGGACCGGATCGTCCAGCCGATTTTCGCCCAAAACGATATCGGGGTGGTTCGACGCCCAATAGTGGCAGCCGCAATCGCGGAAGTCGTGCTGCCACGGCGAGCACAGGCTCTGGGTCAGCTCGCCGGGGCGATATACCGAGGGGATCACGCCGGAGACGGGATCGGTAAAGCGTCGGCGCCATCCTTCGAGCGACAGGGCGCTGGCGGCACCCGACTGCGGGCGCGGTGCGCGATCCCGCAGCAGCAGCTCGACGTTGTCGGACAGCAGGCTGCGGACGAGGCGCCAGACGACAATGCCGTCGAGGGGATCACCCGCTTCCGTGCGCAAGCCGATATCGACGCCGCCTTGGTGTATCCCCTCGATGAACCAGGAGCCGCTGTCGATCGTCCCGACGGCGTTCGCCAGGGCAGCCCGCAGGCGCATGGCGCGCTCGCGGCGCGCAGCATCAAATTCCGACGGCGGCGAGAGCTCGGGATCTCCGGGCTCGACGGCGACAATCTTGGCTCCTCGATGGGCCGGATCCGGTTGCGTCGCATCGTCCTGCGAGACGAACTCGACCACGAGACCCGGAAAGAAGCGCCGGTCGAGGTTGCGGTGGTCGAATTCGAGCCCCGGGTAGCAATTCCCAACGCCCCCTTCAAGACGCGTGTTGACCGGATTGCCGGCGATCAGCATCTCGGCGCGCGCGGTCAGGTTGCGCGGAAAGATGAACGGTTTATCGTCGCTCATCGGTTGTCCTCGCTGGCTGCGCCGGCTCCGCGCCGTGCCTCGTGCAGTGCGACGGCGGCCCTGATCCGCTGCCGCAGCGGCGACATGTCCGCTGCCGGGATCGGCAGCACGGGGGCCTCTGCGGCCTGGATCTTCACCTCCTCCGGCTGTCGCGGCACCGCCGCCCTGAGCCGATCGGCCACTGCCATGATCGTGTCGTATTGCCGACGGGTGATCGATAATGCGGTCGCATCCGAATCGCGCATGTATGGCGGCATACGCATGTCGTGCATTTGATCACGTTCGACGCGGGGGTCGCGCCGCAGGCGCGGCGGTGCCGTTTCGTGCGGTGCGGTCGGCGACAATTCGGGAAAGGCGCCCCAAGGCGGGCGGATGATCTGGCGAACACGGTCGCGATTGCTGGTCAGGAAAAACAGCAGCTGATCGAGATCGGTGAGCGGCCCGTGAATGCTGTTCGCCGCTGCGGCATAGCGCAGCGGAAAGCGCGGCGCAGGCCCTGTCCCGACTGAATTGATCAGCTTGTCGTCGGCAAAGGGCTTATCCTTGTCGGTCATGCTGCCTTGATCGGTCAGAGGCAGGCCAGCCGCCGGCGTCGCATCGCGATCGGCATTTTCGCTGATCGCGCGGTTGCGCAGCGCATCGAGGTTGAACAGGCTAACCGTCTCAAAAACGCGCCGGAACAGATCGGCGAGCTCCGCGAGGGTCACCGGCGCATCGACTTCCGGCGCCGCCAGTTCCCGATCCGCCAAATCGTCTGCAAGCGACACGAAAGGCCTCCGGTCCGGCGCAAAATCGGGTGGCGCGGCAACGATGCGGGCTCTTGCGATATTGCGTACCCCGTTGATGACGACCTGCGCCTCGATAATCCCATCGCAGGTGTCGTCGACGACACCCCAGGAACGTCCCGAGCCGATATCGGCGCCATCATAGGTATCCGAAGGCTCAGGGTTGTCGAACCGCGCGTAATTCGCATCGTAGCTGATCCACGAGGCGCTCCGGATTGAGGATGCGGTTTTCCGGTTTGACGATCACGTGATTCCGCATTGTCCCGGGGGCTGGCCCGGTGTCCGCGGCCGGCGGCCCGTAGACCTCGCCGGCAGCCGGCGTGTACCGGAGGCGCAGCACATCGAGATCAATCCCCAACTCGCGCGCGGCGACAGGCCGGATGACCTGGACATGGCCCAGCAAAATCGGTCGTTCCGCCAACACCAGCGGCTCACCGCCGGGCGAGCTCGGGCTCCGGGCCAGCAGCAGGCGCGGCGCATAATCGTCGCCATGCAATCGAACCTCGGCGGAGAAGCCGCAGGCAGGGTCGCCGGTGCGTCGCGCCGCCTTCAGATTGGCGACGTTCACGACCCAGGCCACTCCAGCCAACGAGCCTCCCATGTCGCGCAACAGCTTGTGCGTCAGAGGCACTGGCTTTGGTTTGCTGGCGGCAGCCTCTTCGTCACCTTGCAATACGACCCACAGCTCAAAAAACGGCGCCACCGGCCGGTAAAGACCACCGTCCTTGAAGCGGAGATGCCCCGGCAGATATGGAAACACCGAGCCGTCGCGCTGTACGGCCAGGGTCGCGGCCGGTGCGATGACAGTCCGGCCATCGCCGTGAATGGTCGGATCCTCACGCCATTCGAATGCTTCCAGAGGCGTGTCGCTGGCACCCAGTCGCGCGACGGCGAGCGGGGGCAGTATCAGAAGCGAGACAATCCGCTGCGTCACGACGGTTCCTCGATTAGCTCGGGGCGCTGTCTGATCACGTCGTCGTAGCGGACCAAGCAATATTCGAGCCAGCCGCGAATGTATTCGCAGCCGGTGCGTCCCGCCGCTACGACTTCGGCATGGCAGCCGCCGCCGCAGAGGTAGCGCGCCCAGCACTCCCGGCAGGGCTCCTGCCGATCCACGAGGCGCGCAGACAGGAATGCCTCGCGCGCCGCGTCGTCGAGCCCGGTCGCCAGCGAACCCAGCGCGAAACGAGCATCGCCGATCGTCCGATGACATGTGTGATAACGGCCCTCGACGTCCAGCGATACGTAGGATAGCGCGGCGCCGCAGGGCAGAGGCTTGGCGCTGCCGCGATGGATCTCCTTCAGGGCGATCCACAAATTCGCAAAGCGCGGAGCGGCGCCGTCGCGCACTCGCTGCCATTCGATGTCGGCTGCTTCGATCATCGCGCCGAGTAAGCGCGGCCAGTCACCTTCGCGCAGGACCAGGTCTGGATCCGGCGCAGTGCGCAGCGGGCTCACGCCGACGTCGCGAAAACCGAGGCGAGCGAGCTGCACAATCCGCTCGGCAATCCCGAGATTGTCGCGACCGATGGTCATGCGCGCCGACAGGCGGGCTCTGCCGGGCTCGCGCAGTAGCGGCCCGACTCCGGTCAGAACCGCGGCGAAGGATCCGTGGCCCGCGCGGTCGGGACGCTGGCGGTCGTGCAGGCGGCGCCCGCCGTCGATGCTGACGGTCACGGCGAACGGGTGCTGGCGCAACAACACGCGATCGGCTTCGGTCAGGAGCGTGCCGTTGGTGGTCACAGAGAACCGCAGATCGAGGCTGCGACCAGCAGCCGCGAGTGCTGCACGGCGCACGCACGCGTGCAACAGGTCGCGCGCGAGAAACGGCTCGCCGCCGATAAAACCGAGCGTCAAAGGCGTTCCACCGGCATCGCCAAGAAATGCGTCGATTGCAGCAAAAGCGACAGGCTCCGTCATGATCTTCGGCGAGCCGCCGAAGCGGCCCTGATCAGCGTAGCAATAGACACAGGCGAGATTGCAGCTCTGCGCGATATTCAGCGAAAGCGCGGTCGGTCGGCGGGGGCGCATCTTACTGCTGCGGAGCTGCTGTGTCGCCGCAATGCCGCGCAGCTGGGTGATTGCGCCTTCGTCGCCGCTCGCCAAGGCGGCATGGAACGATGACGTCGTGGCAAAAAGGCGCGAGCCTTCGACCAAGAACACCAGCGGATCCACGCTGCCATGCAAAAGGTGCATCCACGGAGCCGCGGCTGAGTCCAAGCCAGTGGTGCCGCAAGTCATCAAGCCTCCCCCTGCGCGCGGCATTCGGATCGAGAGCAGATGGAGCCTAGCCCAAGCCGGCGAACTTGATCAATGTCAAACCGGTGGTGCTGATCCCCCTCCGTATTCGGCCTCGGTTTCGATAAGTACGCCGTGCTGCACCGCCCAATGCAGCAACAGCCCCGCTTGTCGGCGGCTGAGGCCGAGAGCGCTCAATCCTACAATCAGAGAGTTGGGCCGAATCGAAGCGGCGCAGAGGGCCCGCAATTCCAGCAGATCGAAGTCGCCCAGCCAGCGGACGAAGCCGCCGTCGTTTAGCCTGATCGCAGGTTCCCGGCGAATACACCCGCCGAATGAGAGGGGTGTCATGGCCACCTGAGCTTTCCAGGACAGGAAGTGACACGAACCGATCGGCTGGATCGGCGAGGGACCATCGTCGAGTGATTGCAGAAATGCGAGGTGTCGCCGCCGTTCGGCAGCGACATACTCACGATAATATTCGGCCGCGTCGGCGCAGGCTGCCGGGCATTTGCTCCACGAGGCAACGGTCGTTGCAGCCGCCAAGGCGCTGCCTAGAGCGAAGGACAACCCACGGCCTGCGATCGGGTTGTGGGCAAAGGCCGCATCCCCAACCGCGAGCATGCGACCCCGTACCGGCGCGGATGAATACTGCGGAAAGGCCGGGAGTCTTCCCAATCTCCGAACCGGAAAGCAGCTCGGTAATCCCAGCGCTTGCCAGATATCGTCCGGCGGCGATGCCTCGCGAGACGGTTTCTCGCGAACAATACCCAGTGTAGCCTTTCCGCCCGACCCGACTGCGTAGGCCCAGCCGCTGGGCAGGCGAATCACGTGCGCGAGTTGGCTGAAAGCGGATGTCGCGACTGTGTAGATGTCAGCGCAGGTTCGGCCCAGCCGTTCCACTGGGTGTGCCCAGACCGCGCGCCGCCCAGTGGCATCGAGCGCTGCGAAAAAATGCTGGCCCGCACAGTCGACCCACTCTCCGCGGCTCGCGGACAGGGCTGGTACTTGCACGACCGAACGGATCTCGGCGCCGCGCGCCATTGCTTCGACGAGGGCTTCGCGCCTCAGGGCCAATCGGTCGACGTGTAACGTCCGGTAGCGATGAGGTCCATCGTCGCTGCGGCCCCAGATGACCTCTACCCCTTCAGCCGGAGACGCGCCCGCGCGTGCCAGGACCTCGCCGAGGCCAAGAAGGGCGAGCTGATCGGCCGTCGCCGGAGGCAAGATTTCGACACCACCGAGATCGCGCGCTCGTGGCGATTGCAGCAGCACCGGGCGAAATCCTGCCGCAAGCAGCCTGAGTGCGGCGCAAGCCGCAGCGAAGCCGGCGCCAGCGATAACCACACGCAGTCCCTTTCGGTCGCCACCCTTACCTAATGACTGCGCAACTCGATGCGACTGCAACCACCACCTCCGTCTTCAGCGAGGCACCAGATGCGAACCGCATCCGACCGATGAAGTTGCATAACCAAGTACCAGCGATAATGAACCTCGAGTTCCTGCCTGACAACAGCAGAGAGACTGGGCGATGACCCCCGTACTATACAGGCAATTGAATTGATTTATAGCGTTAGCCAGCGTTGCCCTTTCTGTGGTCAGAGGTCCCACGCACGGACAGGCTGTGGCCGCTCACCTGCACGTCGCAAATTGGCGCTGAAGAATGGATATGGAGCGGCACGGTTTAAGTGCGACGCGGTGGTGGTGTCATGACGGCTTTGGGTCAAAGTGAGACCAATGTTACCACTGAGCCCTGGTCAGCAGTCGAGTGGATAGCAGACGCCGACCTGACCAGGGCATCGTTCTATTGGGATTCGGTTCCCCATTGCCGAAATCCGCCCAGTGCGTGCCAAGTTCGCGGCCGAGCAATTCCATGCTCGGATGGCGCCAAACAACGCCATGACATTATCCCAAATAGACTGACTTTGACCGCTGAAGAGAGCGCGAGTGGGGTCATCGGCGCAACCGCGCAGGTCAATCAGGAGACCCCATTCCATGTTGCTGTTGCCTCACGGGAGGAATTGCGCGCCGCCCGGCTCAGCGACAAACGCCTGCTGCGCTGTGGAACGCTTTGCCCGGCGTCGAAAAGCGCAGGAGGGTCGGCGACCGCGACGCGCTGATCGATCAGCTGTGGTCAGCCATCGAGGCATTGCCGGACCCGGATGCCCAGTCCGACGCGAAACGCCCATCAAAGCAGGATGCGGTCATTGCGATGCTGCAGTGACCCGAGGGCGCAACGGTCGACGAGGTGGCAAGCGCCACCGGCTGCATTTGAGGGCGCAAACCCTCCGCAGCAGAAGCATCGCTCGAATTCGGTCGATTCCGGGTGCTGTTGGGTCAGCGGCAATTGTTGGCCGACGGTGTGCCATAGAGTTGGGGACGCGAGCGTTCGAGCTCTTGTTGGCCTTGCTGGAGGCCAATGGATCGCTCGTCAGCAAAGAGCAGCTGTTAACCCGCGTCTGGCCGGGCATCGCCGTCGCGGAGCATAATGTGAAGGTTCACGTCTGCGCGTTGCGCAAAGCTCTTGGCGAACACCACGACTATGTCCGTACCGAGTTTGGCCGCGGTTACCGGTTTATTGGTGCGGTCCGCTCGACTGTTCCTTGGGGCTCACATCACTGCCCAATGTGGCAGCGGTATCGGTCAACTCAGAGGTTGTGTCGGCGACGGATCACTCGGCGACCGTCCCATGGTTGGCCGGTTAACCCTTGCCTTGACAGAGACTTTGATCTCGCTCGATGTGCAAGCGCTGCATTCTGCGGAGACCAGACTGCCTGAGCGTGCGTCGATGCCTATCCGGCGAATGGAGTTTGATGATGAAGGCCATGGTTTACTACAGGAATGGCGGCCCCGAAGTTTTCCAGTGGATTGATGTTGATGTACCAGCTTGCGGGCCGGACCAAGTAGTTATCAAAAACGAGTATATCTCAATCGAGGGCGGGGACCTGATCGCCGGCGAAATCATGCCGCCGGAGCGAGTTCCGCATATCGTCGGTTACCAGTGCGCTGGCGAGATCGTCGAGGTGGCGCGGATGTGCAGGATCGGTGGGTCGGCCAGAAGGTCGTGACCATCGTGACCTCGGGCTCTCACGCAGCGTGGGGCTCGCACGCCGAATTCACGGTGACGGCGGCGAATATGACCTGGGTCATCCCCGCAGTCCTGAGCGTCGACATCGCCGCTGCAATCCCCGTCACCTTTGGCACCGCCCACGAATGCCTCTTCGAGTTCGGCCATCTCAAGGAAGGCCAGTCCGTCCTCGTTCATGCCGGCGCCGGTGCGCTTGGCCCTGCGACCCTCCAGCTCGCGAAGCGGGCAGGGGCGCGAGTGTTCACGACCGCAGCGGATGACGCAAAGCTGGCGCGCCTGAGAGCGGATTTCGGCGCAGATGTCACGATCAACTACGTCAAGCAGGGCTTCGTCGAGGCGATCACGGCCAAGACCGGTGGCGAGGGCGTGGATCTCGTCGTCGACAGCATTGCCGGCAGCAACCTGGCGCGAAGCATCGCGCCTCTGAGATATCGGGACCGCACCAACATGGGAGGCGTGTCCGGCCGCGATCCGGAGCGCCTCGACCCGCTCGCGCTCTGGGCGAACTCCACCGATGTTCAAGGCGTCTACTATCCGGGCATTTTCCCTCGGGAGCGTGATCGGTGCTTCGCGGTCGTCGCGGGCCTGATCGACGCCGTCGCCAACGGCCAGCTGAAGGTTCTGATCGATCGCGTGTTCCCGCTCGCGCAAGCGGCGCAGGCGCATCGCTACATTCTCGAGCGCAAGGCCTTCGGGCGCATGCTTCTCCGACCGTGAAGCTGGCCGGCATACCAACTTCGCCTCTGCCAGCGGCAACAAATTCTCAACAATTGCCTATTTCTGGACACTGGCAATGCAGATGGGGCAGATCCGGGTAGGCACAGGATTGTTGCGGGCGAGCAAGAAAAGCAGCACGCCAGCCGACATCAATTGGTCTTCGGGTTTTGGCGGAGCTCACGCGATTTCGCCTGCAGACGCTTCGGTCGACGAAGCTCCGCGCAGCGGTGATCTGGAGACCGCCAAGCTGTTGGGGAGGCGCGTGGCCGAATTAGCCAAGAAGCTCAGCTGATTTGACGATCGCGCCTAATACCCTTGATACGAGAGGAGCTACACCTATCTAGGAGCATATACTCTCTTGCCTCACTGAGGCGGCGCTCCAACTGGGAGAGTGCATTGATGACATCGGCCGTACGACAGCATGCTGCGCGACTGCCTCGATGAGGCCAGGCAACGGGTAAATGCCCGAATAGCGAGAAATGACATGAAGACTACTTCTAGCCACCGCAGCACTCGCCATTGCTGGAGTGGTTACGGTCCAGGCGGCGGACATAGCTCCCGTGACCGGCCATTGGACCAAACTCGGTGAGCACTTCTCCGCCTTGGTCTACTACATTGACGAGCCCGACGGCTTCCACGTGGTGGTGACCACTCAGCAGGGCGCAAGGGACAAAGCCGCAATCGAGCGCTTCGAGACGGTATTGGTGGCGGGGCAGTCGGCCGCGGTTTCCATTCCACGCGCCGCGGGCGAGGCGGCGGCGCGGCTTGTGCTCAGTAACGCCGGCAGCCACCTGCACATCGCCGAGCCTCCCGCCTCCGTTTCCGCCCAGTGACTCCCGCAGGACTAGCGACCGGAGTGAACATGGCCAGCGAGCAGCAGAAGCAAATGAATGAGCTCTACGCGTCGATCAAGGAACGGCTCGCGAACCCGGACATTGATCTGCAACGCGTCGGGACATCGCGGAGAATTTTCACTTGGCCGCGAGGGAACCCGACGCGGTCACATACGCTGAAGTGGATGCGGTGGCGTGCCGGCGCTGTGGTGCATTCCCGAGGGCTGCGATCCGGATCGCGTTCTGCTGCACAGCCACGCCGGCGGTACAGTCGTCACCTCGATGCACACTAACCGAAAGGCGCTTGAGCACATCGCCAAGGTGGTGGGAGCGCACGCCCTCGTCGTGAATTACCGGCGTTCGCCCGAACACAAGTTTCCGGCGCAGATCGTTGACATGGAGAGGGCGTATCGCTGGCTCCTTGCCCAACTTTCCCGTGAGCCTTGCTGTAAGGCTCCGCGAGAAGGGCGTCCCTCTGCCGGCTGCGATCCTGTCGGTTTCGCCCTGGTACGACATGGAGGCGAAGAACCAAACGTTAGACAGCAACGCCGAGACCGACGCGCTTATTACGAGAGCAGCGTTGGAAACGTTTCGGGAATTGTGGATCGGCGATACGGACGTGGCCTGCAATGACCCGCGGGTCAATATGCTTTACGCTGATCTCACTGGCCTTCCTCCGATCATGGTCTACTACGGCGCCCATGAGATCCTGGCCGGCGAAGCCGTAGAGTTCGCAAAGCGAGCGAACGACGCCGGCGTCGACGTCAGCCTGCATTCTCTTCCCGAAGGCCAGCATAACTTCATCTGGGGCGCCGGCCGCGTGCCAGAGGCGGATCAGGCGATCGAAGAGATCGGCGCCTGGCTGCGATCGAAGCTCGGTCAGGCCGCATTGGCGGCGGCCTAGATCCAGATCGCGGCCTGTACCGCCGATTACGCAATCTGATGTTACTCAGTGTGACGGCTAGCAAAGGAGACCACAAATGCCCCTCGCCAAACTTCATTTGCTCGAAGGACAGTACGACGAAGCTCGTCTTGGCAAAATATCGAGCGCGGTTCAAAACGGGCTCATCAGCGCATTAGGCATTCCGCCGGAGGACTTCTTCCAGATCATTCACGTTCTGCCGAAGAGCCAATTCCGTCATACGCCGTCATTCTTGGGGCTGAATTATTCGGATGATCTGATCGTGTTGGAGATCACGTTCATTTCCGGTCGCCCCAAGGAGAAGAGACTGGGACTGCTGAAGGCCTTGAACGACGCAGTGGTCTCGGCAGCGGGAATCTCTCCGGATGATCTTTTTATCGTGCTCTATGAGACGCCGGGCGAGAACGTTTCCTTCGGCCGCGGGCTAACTCAACGGGCGCATGTCGTGGACCAAGAGGCAGCGGCAGCGGCTGCGCACGCTGCCCAATGAGGAGAGTTTGATCTATGTCGCAGCACTCTGTGGTTGTTGTCGCTCCACTGCGAACCGCGATTGGTACCTTTGGCGGGAGCCTGAAAGAAATTCCGGCGCCGGATCTCGGCGCCATCGCCATCAAAGCGGCGGTGGCACGCGCTGGCCTCGATCCCGAAGAGGTCGGGACGGTCGTCATGGGCAATGTCATTCAGGCCGGCGCCAAGATGAACCCGGCACGCCAGGCCGCCATCCATGCCGGACTGCCGGTGTCAGTCCCGGCGATGACCGTTAACCGCGTCTGCGGCTCGGGCGTGCAGGCGATCGTGTCGGCATCCCACGAGATCATATCGGGCGCGGTCGAGACCGCGGTGGCCGGAGGCATGGAGAACATGGATCTGGCGCCCTACCTGATCGCGCGAGGCCGCTGGGGCTACCGTATGGGCGACGGGCAGCTCTATGACAGCATGCTGCGCGACGGCCTCAATGACGCGTTTTCGGACCAGCACTCGGGCTGGCACACCGAGGATCTCGTACGCGAATTCCAGATCAGCCGAGAAGCGCAGGATCGGTGGGCACTGCGTTCGCAGCAGCGCTTCGCCGCCGCACAGGTGGCCGGCAAGTTCAAGGACGAGATCGTCGCCGTTGAGGTTCCCGGCCGCAAGGGTCCAACCGTCTTCGCCACCGACGAGCACAACCGGCTAGAAACGACGCTGGCGGCATTGACGGCACTGAAACCGGCGTTTCTCCCGGACGGCACGATCACTGGCGGCAATGCGCCCGGCCTTAACAGTGGGGCTGCTGCGGTGATACTGGCAGATCAGGATTTTGCGGAACGCCGCAGCCTCGGTTTGGCAGCGCGGCTCGTCTCGTACGGCATCGCGGCCGTAGAGCCGGGGATGTTCGGGCTTGGACCCATCCCAGCGGTGCGCCAGGCGCTCGACCGCGCCAGGTGGAAGCTCTCCGACATCGATCGCATCGAGATCAACGAGGCGTTTGCGGCGATCGCGATCGTCGTGACGCGCGAGCTCGGTCTGTCGGAGGATATAGTCAATGTCGAAGGCGGCGCGATTGCGCATGGCCATCCGATTGGAGCGACGGGCGCCGTGCTGACGACCCGCCTCATCCACTCGATGCACCGCGACGGTCTCAAGCGCGGCATCGTGACTTTGTGCATCGGCGGCGGCCAAGGCATCGCGCTCGCACTTGAGATCCTCTCCTAGCAGCGACGTCTGCGGTCCGGTTACGGCCTGTCTCGCGGGAAGACGACATGCACCTGATAAGCCAGGAATAGCGGCTTTTGACGCGCCAAGCTGTCTATGGTATGCGGCCTCCCAGCGGCACGCCTGGGTGGACGACCGGATATCAGGGCCGCACGTACGGAAGAGCGTCACCAGCCTGTCGATCGTCTCTCTTGTCGGGTCGCCGGCCTAGTCCATCGATCAAGACATCGACGCTGTCAGCGCAAATCTCGCCCGCTGCCACGGCGCGCTGCAGCAGTTCCGCCAAGGCCTTGGTCAGCCGGTCGAGCGAATAGACCACAAGCTCCAAGGAACCGTGCGCGGCCATGGTGAGCGCTGCCGCATGCCCTTCTTCGTCGCCATGAATTCGACGCCGGCTTGCAGCCAGCGGCGCAGCGCCTCGACCGGGGGAATTTTGTCTCGGGATGCTTGGCCAGTTCGACAAGCTGTTCCACTTCGCGCCGGTAGACCACCTCGTATAGGGCCTCTCTGGTGGAAAGTGCCGATACAATATCCCGATCCCGACACCAGCACGCCTGGCTGCGGCCTCCAAGCCGCCTTCGGACAGCCGCCACAGGTAATTCGGCGAAATGCGCGTATGGAGGCAGTGGCCTGAATACGGGCGATCGCGTTTAGCGTCAAATGGCCGGCAATCCTGCGAAATCCTCGACTCTGGCAACGGACCGACTTGCAAGTACGAGTTGCCTTGCCCGTTCGCTCCCTGTTGCCTGGCGAGATCGCGTTGTGTCCTCATCAATGACCCGCCGGCGCGCCGGCTCCCGGCTTGACATTGCGTAGGCTCAGCGCGAGCGGGACCGCCGCTAGTGCCAGCAGCGTCAGCACCCAGAAGGCGTCCATGTAGGCGAAGAGCCAATTTAGCCATTATTGGCACACTGGCCTTCCGGCAAAGCCGCTTCCGCGCCATGGTGCTCCTGGCGCAGCATTGACTAGCAGTTGGCAAAGAGCGTCGTGCATTATGGGCGCGACCGGCCCTCAGCCGCGCGGCGTTATATCGAGGCGTCGACGGCAAATCCCCGCAGACTGATGGCGACCGTGAAATCTTTGTGCCTCAGCTTTGGGACCCAGCTGGTAATTTCAACCTTCCGAGCTCGCCATCGATCCAGATTTCCTTCAGCAGATCCATCGGGATGGCCGCCGGATCGCGATCCCATACGATGTTGCGCACCGACACCTTGACTTTCAACCCGCCGTGCGGCCCGTAGCCGAGCGACCGCATCAGCGCTCCGGCCTCGTTATGGTTCCTGCTCACGTCCAGACCATACCCGGTGAGCTGCTCCGGCTACTCTCGAGGCATCCCCAGATCCCTTCGGGCGGCGGCTCCAATACCGCGCCGCCGTCGTATTGCCCCTCGCCGTCGAATAGCACGGGCTCCTGGCGAGGCATCGAGGGATGACATTGCGCCGCAAGATCGTGGACAAATAGAACAAGGTGGCTGCTGTCGGCCTGCGCCCACCGATTTTGGGACTTTGGTCGTCTGCCGCTTCGCCGCGCCGCCCTCAGCCGCGCCGCCGCCAAGGTCACGGCTTGAGCCGATAGAGACAGCAGGGCAAAAGCTGAAAAGCGTAGGGCATCATCGTTGCGGGAGATCGCCCCGGTCACCGTCCACCGCCGAGCCCGTCCCGGCTTAGCTTGGCCGTTTGCGCCGCGATGTCGATCCCGTAGAGGCGAGCGGCGTTTTCACCCAAGATTTTCCGTTTGATCTCCAAGGTCAGATCGACGTGGTATTCTTGTTTTAGGTCGTCCGGCAACTCGAATGCCATGAACTTGTCGATCAACCATTTAGGCGACCAAATGGCGTAGTCGCTGCCGAAGCACAATTTGTCCGGGCCGAGCCAGAACAACAAATTGGCCATGATCTCGCCGAAATATCTAGGCCGGAGATGGACAAACGCCATCGCCACCGACAGCCCGGCGAAGACGTTGGATTCCTGCGTAGCGATCCAGCAAAAATCATCCAGGCGGGGCAGACCCACGTGCTCGACGATAAAATTGAGGTCGGGAAAATCGGTAGCGGCGTAATCAACGTCACCGACATCGAATGCGTCGGAGCTCAACGGATACACGGTTGGCCCCTTGTGTACGTGGATGTTCTTGATGCCCAATTCCTGGCTCAGGGCCAGATATTTATAGGCCCAGGGGTCGTTGAGGCGCCAGCCGCGTGAGCCATTGCGCCACTCGGCCGTGTAGAGCTTGAGCCCCTGGATCGGGTACTCCGCCATCATCCGGCGAAATGCGTCGAGACCCGCCTCTTCGTCCCGAGGGTCGAAAGAGCCGCACAATAGAAAGCGGTCTGGATACTTGGCCTTAATGACGTTGTTTTGGACGTGAGAGTTGAAGCCGTTCTTGTAGAACTCATAGAGATAGGTCGAGTTGAGGATGGCCATGTCGACGTAGCCGGTACGGAACAGGTCGTTGACGAGCACCTCCTCGCCATATCGATAAAATCTGTCTAACGGCCACACCTCCTCCGCCGGGCTGAGGCCGCTGTGAAAAGCATGAAAGCATTTGATCCAGCTCTCCCCATACTTGTTTCGCCAGTTTTCTGGGTTGCCATCCCAGAAATGCATGTGGCCGTCGATCACAAAAAGATCGTGTCCGTCATAATTGTACATGTCTTCCTCGCGGGTTGGCGTGCCCCGATGGTCCGGCGGCATCGAGGTGACGCACGGTCAACAAGGCACGACAGAACGAACCATTGGCTTCCAGCGCGACGCGCACGGTACGAATAGCCACGTAATGAGCTTGCAGCCGCTCCACAGAAAACGGCTGGCCTTCGAGGTCGATGATCAGCGGCGCGGTGAGGCTGCAGTCGAGGGCGAGTTCGGCCCGGCGCTCCAAATAGCGCTGCAAGACCCCGGCCGATATGCTCTCGACCGGCGCGCAACCTGGCTGCCGGATCATAATTGTGTCGTCCTCTCTCGATACGTCGCTGAGCCGCAGAGCGCAAATCGTCGCCGGCGAGCAGCCCGCGGAGCGCAGGTCTCGCAACAGATGCTCCTGGCGGCTGAGAAACCCTTTGCGCAGGAAGGTAAGACGGAGTGCCGCCAGGCTTCCCGCACCCTCACCGG
>CAVSZA010000066.1:0-29779 GCA_963732095.1 uncultured Alphaproteobacteria bacterium | reverse complement strand
CCACTCGTCGGCGGGGATCGAGATCGGGGAGAGGAAGTCACATATCTCCCGTCTCGTCGTTGGCGCGACGGAGGTTCGAGCCGCCGAAATGCAAATCGGAGCAACGCTCATGACAGACACGCACAATAGATTTCTTGGGGATCGGGCACTGTCACCGGAAACCCTAATGATGGGTTATGGCTATGACCCTTTTCTGTCCGAGCGCTCTCTCAAGCCGCCGGTCTTCCACACCTCGACTTTCGTCTTTCGATCGGCGCAGGACGGAAAGGAGTTCTTCGAGCTGGCCTACGGCTTGCGGCAAAAGCGCCCGAAGGAAGAGCCCGGATTGATCTATAGCCGGATCAACAATCCCGACCTCGAAATGCTCGAGGATCGATTGGCTATCTGGGATCAGGCCGAGGCCAGTCTCGTCGTCGCCTCGGGCATGGCGGCGATCTCGACCACGCTCTGGGCCTATGCTCGCCCGAGCACGGTGATCATCCATTCGGGTCCCGTCTATGGCGGCACCGATTTCCTGCTAAAGAAGATCCTGCCACAATTCGGTGTGACCTCGATCGGCTTTCTTAGCGAGGGCGGCAACAGGGCGATGGAAGAAGCGGTCGAGTTGGCGCGCGGCAAGGGGCCGATTGCGGCGCTTTATATCGAAACACCGGCAAACCCCACAAACGGAATGGTGGATCTCGAGCGTGCCCGGAAGATCGTGTCCGCCCTCCACGGTCTGGACGGCAATCGGCCGGTTATCATCGTTGACAATACAATGTTAGGACCGATCTATCAGACCCCTATGGCACATGGCGCTGATCTGGTCGTCACGTCGCTTACAAAATATGTCGGCGGTCATTCCGACCTGATTGCCGGCGGATGTTAGGGAGCGGCCCCTATACTCGAACCGATCCGTGGCATGCGCACGATCCTGGGCACGATGTGCGATCCGCATACCGGTTGGTTGCTGATGCGTTCACTCGAGACCCTGAAGCTCAGAATGACGGCTGCGGCGGACGGCGCGCGCAAGGTCGCAGCCTTCCTCAATACTCATCCGAAGGTCGCATCGGTCTGGTACCTGGGATTTCTGCCGGAGGGCCATCCCGATCGTCCAGTCTTCGAGCGCCAGTGCAAGAGCCCAGGCTCCACTTTCAGCTTCGAAGTGAAGGGAGGTGAGGCCGAAGCCTTTGCTGTCCTGGATCAGCTTAAGGTGATCAAGCTCGCGGTGAGCCTGGGTGGTACGGAGACTCTTGCTTCGCATCCGGCGGCGATGACGCATTCGGACATTCCGGAAGAAGATCGGTTGCGGCTGGGTATCACGCCGACGCTTATTCGCATTTCGGTCGGGATTGAGGATCCCGACGACCTGATCGCGGATCTGAACCAAGCATTGGATGCTCGGCCTTGATGTGCCCAATGAGGGGCGGCGGCGCATCTCGTGGCGGATCGGGGCGATCGCGCGGCAGACCTGACGCTGATCCAGACGCGGAATATCTGTGCATGGTTATGGCCGCGGTAGCCTTTGTCGACGTGGATTTGGCGGGTTTCGGATCCCGGTCAGCGCCTCCAGTTCGGCAATTACCGGCCCCAGAGTGTGGCCGTCAATTATGATTTTGAAGCAAGCAACTCACCCAGGTGCTTATCGAGCTGACTGATCGCATTCGCATCGGCGCCGAACAATGCGAGATGCCCATCAATGGTTTGGATCGGTCGGAACTTCGCATTGGGTATGAGTCGCCACTCGGCTTGGAAATCTGCCGGTGAGAAAAACATGTCTGAGGACATCGGCAAGTGACGCCTGGTGCGCGAGCAAGCTATTCTCGGTCCGGCATGAACTCTGGGAGCTGAAAGATGAACGAGACCATCGGCCGATTGCTCGCGGTGGGAAACGTGGCCGAGGTCTTCGAGTGCGGCTCCCGAGTATTGAAACTGTATCGTTCCGCAGTAAGCAAACCCACCCCATTCCGCGAGGCGGCAATCCATGCGACAGTGGAGGCGATGGGGCTACCCGTTCCCGCGGTGTGGGGCGTGCAAGAGGTCGGCGGTCGTTGGGGTATCGTGTTCGACCGCATAAGCGAAGTGTCGTTCGCCAAGCGAATGCAAGAGGATCCGCGCCTCGTACCAGAGTGCCTGGAGATACTCGTCCGACTGCACGCGCGCATTAATACGCACCCGGCTCACGAGCTCGGCAGTCTGAAGTTGAGGCTGGCAGCAAACATCGCCCGCACCAGCCTTCTCGACGAACCGAGAAAACAGATTTTGCTCAGCCTTCTTGCAGAGATGCCAAGAGGCGACCGCCTCTGTCACGGCGATTTTCACCCCATCAATGTCTTGGGCCAAACCTCGCAGCCCTTAGTGATCGATTGGCCTGACGCGTGCCGCGGCGACCCCAGTGCCGATGTTTGCAGGTCTTACCTTCTATTGAAGCTTCACGCCGCGGAAATCGCCGAGCCCTACCTGGATGCGTACTGCCGCATGCACCAATATATCGCGAGCGACAATTGTCGGTTGGCTGCCCTACGTCGCTGCGGCGAGGCTGGCGGAGGGCGTCCCCAATGATTTTGAACGCCTGCTAGAAATCGTAAACTCGTGATACAGTTGCACAGGCTCTAAGCATCGGAGTCAACTCTTCTGTGGCATAACCAGTTGTATTGGCACACTGATTCAAGGGGCCGAATTCAAAACTACGGTTAACAAGTTCTTTCACGAAAGCGTTTGAATAGCATGAGGCTTCTGTTATTCTCTCCAAAAGGGAGGATTCGAGAATGGTTAATTATAGGAGAATCATGGAATTATTTAACCAGATCCCCGCGGGTACATGGGATGTGCTGCGAGAGATAAAGGAACGCCGTCCCGCAATGATGCTTTCCGAATTGATTGAGTGCAGGAGACGAGCAACGCAAGAACAGGAGCCTCCGGAACCACGATCGCAGACGGCGAGGTTATCTGATACACCTTCATTGTGATCATGCTGGAGGTTCGATCGGTCGTACTCACGTGCCGCGAGCGCGGGAAGAGGCCGCCACAGCCGCCCGCTCGGAAACCCTAGCGTAGAGAAGACTAACTCGATTAGAGCCGCGTGGCGCTATCAATGCCTGCCTGGAACGCTGATCTGGCTTCTTCATAGCGGCCGGATAGCAGCGCTGACTTGATAGCTGCCGGCGCTCTATCGGGATGACCCGAATCAAACGGTGGCGCCGGATCGTATTCGATGCCGAGCTGGATTGTCTGAGCGGTTGTCTCGCCGGCAAGTTCGGCAGCAACAGTGAGCCCAAAATCGATGCCGGAAGTGACACCACCCGCAGTGATCACGTTGCCATCTCTAACAACCCTGGCCCGCTCGTGCGTGGCCCCAACGAGAGGCAACAGATCGGTAAAGGCCCAATGGGTTGTTGCCCGCCGTCCTTTGAGCAACCCGGCGACACCCAAAATGAATGCGCCGGTGCAGACCGAGGTAACATACTTTGCAGGGGGGTTACCGTCGGGAAGGCGAGGGAATCAGGGTTCGCACGTGACTCGCCGCTGGAGGGGGATGGATTCGAACTCGTATGGGGCTTTTCCTGTCAAGTGGTCGTTTTTGGTTTTTTTGCCGGTTCTTTGTTCGGAGCTGGGAAAGCCGTTCTTCGTCCCGTCGCCTGCGATCAGGTTCGCGGAGCGCGGGGAAGGGGTCAAGGGACCGAAACGGTAGCACAGCGACCTTAGCAGGTCCGGAAACGGGTGATGTGCGTCATATCAGCGACCTGCGAAAAACGTGATTAAGGCTCGGAGCCCTGTTTATCGCGATCGTCCCCGGGTCGTTGGTGGCCTGGATTGTCGCGCTTTGCAAAGAACCGGCAAAACCAAAAACAAGCGCTTGACACCCAAAAGCCCCATACAAGTTCGAATCCCCTTTCCTCCAGCGAGAGTCTGCGAAGTATCAGTCCCTTCTCGGGGCATCCCAAAGTAATCTCGCTCGTCGAGCCACGTGAGGAGACCTGGGATGGAAAAGCTGAGCGGAAAAACGGCACTGGTCACCGGTTCGACAGACGGCGTAGGCCGGCTCGTTGCGCGAAAGCTCGGTCAAGCTGGCGCGCACGTGTTGGTGCACGGCCGTGATGCGGAGAGAGGCGCTCGCGTCGTCGCCGACATCGAGGCCAGCGGCGGCGCGGCGAATTTCCTTGCGGCTGACCTCTCGGCACTCGCCGAGGTGCGTCGCCTCGCTGATGCGGCCCAGGCGACGGTGGATCGGCTCGACATCCTGATCAACAATGCAGGAATTGGCACCGCTGGTCCGCATCAGACCAGCGCCGAGGGGTTCGAACTGCAATTACCTCGCCGGCTTTCTGCTCACGTTGCTGCTATTGCCGCTTATCAAGAACAGCGCGCCAGCGCGGATCGTGAACGTCTCGTCTGCCGGACAACAGCCGATCGACTTCAGCGACGTAATGCTGACCCGCGGCTACAGCGGGACCCGAGCCTATTGTCAGAGCAAGCTGGCTCAGATCATGTTCACGATAGATCTCGGGGCTGCGCTCGAGGGTACCGGCGTTACGGTCACCTGCCTTCACCCCGCAACTTACATGGACACAAGCATGGTACGGCGGGCAGGGGTGAGGCCATTGAGTACGGTCGAGAAAGGCGCGCGGGCGATCCTCAATCTCGCCACATCCCCTGCGGTTGAGGGGCAGACCGGGCTCTATTTCAACGGGCTGCACGAGGCAAGAGCGCAGGCCCAAGCCTATGATCCAGATGCGCGTCGGCAGCTCCAGGCGTTAAGCCTGGAGCTGACTGGCCTTTCCGCTGAGGGTATGGCCGCCCTGGAGCGATAGCACTGTCGCGCGCCGGATTTATACGAGGTGCGCGTCGAAAACAAACATGACGGATCCCGCCATGGCGTCCGGCGTTAACACCGCCGAGCGGGTTGATTGCGGGACCAGAAGTGCGAACCCGGCTTCCTCCAGCGCCGAGTCAGGCGAACTCTGAATTGACCAGTTTCCCCAGCAAAGCGACCCGCCAACTGCGCCGGTCCTATGAGCCCTATCCCTCAGCGTCCCGGCCCCGGACAGCGGCAGTAGATCGCGTTGCCCTCCCCTTTCTCCTGGAGTCACCGTCGCGAAGGTCAGGGCGTCGCCCGGTCCCGCTACGGCGACCGCATTGAGGGGAAAACGACCGATCAGCTCGCCCTGCGGCAGGGTTTCGCCCATGCTCGCGACCCGTCTGATATCCCCCGCGGCGCCCGCGAATGCGGCAAGCGGTCCAGGCCCGCCATCGAGGGCCGCAATGAACGCCGTCACCCCGCCCGGTCCTACCGTCGGCCAGGGACCGAACCCCGCATAGCGGCCGCCACCGGGCGCCGGCGCTCCCTCGGCGGCGATCTCGTCCAGACCCTCAGGCCCAGTCCGCAGCACGGCCTCGCGCGTGACGCCATCCTGGCCGAGATAGGTGCCGAACGCGATCCCGTCCTCGTTGTCGATCGCCACTCGCTCGGAGAAGCGCAGGATCATCGCCCCACTCGGTGCCCGGTCACCAGTTCCGACCAAGAGACGCAGATCGCGCGCACCCGCAACAAAAATGCCGCCGAGCGCCGGGCCCTTGAAGATCGCGGCAGGAAAGGCGATGACGCCGCTATTGTTCATGGCCGGCCCGCCGATCTTGTCCATCGTGCCGCCGATGCGCAGCAGCCGCTCGCCTTCCGCCACCAGGCGCTGCAGCCGCTGGCCATTCCAGAAATACAGCACATCCAGCATGTCGCGTCCGCGCCGCACATTGGCGACGAAAGCCAGCTCGTCACTGTCGTTCAGCGCCGGCGCATCAAACCCGACCAGGACGCCGGCAGGCACGCCCGGGAGCAGATAGAATGCCACCAGTCCGGCATCGCGCCGCGTCCGCTCGCTGGTGATCAGCCCAGCCAGCGCCGCCACGGCAAACCCGCTCGCCAGGCCGCCCAGCGACAGCCATCCCGGCGATGCGCCGGCATAGAGAAACCCGATCGCCGCGCCGGGCATGACCGCATGTCCCAGCACGTCGCCGTCGAGGCTCATCCGTCGCACTACCAGCAGCGTTCCGACCGCCCCGTTGGTCAGCGCCAATGCCAGACAGGCCACCAGCGCCGCGCGCATGAACGCCAGCGTCTCGAACGGTTCGACGATCAGGGCATGCGCCGACATCACGCCGCCATTGCCGGCAACGCCACCTCCGTCGCCCCCCAGGCGACGCACCTCCGCGCCAATACCAGGGTCGAGGGAAAATGCGCCTGCACCAAGTCGAGATCATGGAGCACCGCGATCACAGTCCTGCCGTCCTGGTGCCACTGCACGATTTGATCGAGCAGCACCGATATCGTCTGCGCATCGACCGCAGCGAATGGCTCGTCGAGCAGAATAACCGCAGCGTCTTGCAGAATAAGGCGCGCGAACAGCGCCCGCTGCAATTCGCCGACCGAGATCTCGCCAATGGGCCGCCCGAGCCGTTCCGCCAGCCCCACCCTCTCCGCCACCGCCGCTGCGCGCGTCCGCAGCGCAGCCCCCGGAGAGCGGAATGCGCCAAACTCGCGCCATGCGCCCAGGGTGATCAGTTCCGATACCGTAAGCGGGTATTCGCGGTCGATCGCCGCAAGCTGCGGCAGGTAGGCCACTCGCTGCCGCGCAGGACGATCCACCACCCCGCCGGCCAGCCGTTTCACCCCGGCGATCGCGGCGAGGAGCGTGCTCTTGCCAGCTCCGTTCGCGCCGACGACGGCAGTCAGACTGCCCGGAGCGAACTCTCCGCTCACAGCCTCCACCGCTATTCGCCGCCCATAGCGCACCGTTACATCGCGCAACCCGATGTGGCCGTCAGCCGCCGAGTACCGACGCAGCAAAACCGCACCCTCCCGATCTAGCCTGCACGAGGGTGGTATAATCGCGCGAAATACGCCATTCTAGGGGCAAGTTCACCATCGCAACCGCAGCGCGGAACGAGGTAAGGGAGGAGCAAACATGACAATCACCGGACTAGCCGCGTTCATAGGGATCTCAGTCCTGTTGCTGTTGCTACAGTCGGCGCCCGCCTCCGCGCAGGCCGACTGCAAGGCCGTCGTCCAGCCCTCGCCCTTCGGTCCGGATGATCAGACCGGCGCGACCAACCGCATTACCCCCGCCGTTACCAAGGCCGCCGCCGCGGAGATCCAGACCGGCGTCGTTACCTCCATGGCCAACCCCCTCGTGGACGGCATACCGCTCTTCGGGAGCCGCTTCAGCAAGACGATCCTCAGCAGCTTCGCCACGATGCCGGGCGCAGAATACGGCAACAACAAGCTCAGTTATATGGAGGACACCTACCTCAGCCAGAGCCATGTCGGCACGCATATCGACGGCCCTCGGCCACATCGGCATCCAAGACTGCTACTACAATCAGACGCCGATGGGCAAATACGTCACGCAGAACTATCTCAAGCGGCTGGGCCTCGAGAACATCAAGACCTTCGCGACGCGCGGCATCATCATCGACGCGGTGAAGGTGTTTCAGGCCGCCGGCAAGCTGAAAGCCAACCCCGCCTGCAAGACTCCCTGCCTCGACGCCGGGTCGCTGATCACCGAAGCCGATCTGCAGGCCGGGCTGAAGATGTACAACGTGACGCTGCGCGAGGCAGACGCGGTGTTCATCAACACCGGATGGGGTGACCTGTTCAAGCAGTGGCCTGCCCAGAATGCCACCTACAACAAGGGCGAACCTGGCATCAGCGAGTCGGCGGCGCTGTGGCTCGCAGCGCAGAAAGTCGTTGCCGTGGGCGCCGACACCTGGGCGGTCGAGGTGATCCCGGGCGAGAGGGAGGACATAGCCTTCCCCGTGCACAAGACACTGATTACCGATAATGGCATCCACATCATTGAGAACGTGCGCACCGACCTGATTTCGGATGTTGCCGCAAAAACCGGCCGGGCGACCTTCTTCCTGTCGATGACGGTGCCCAAAGCCGTCGGGACAACCGGCACCTTTGTCAATATCGAGGCGATTCAGTAGGGCATGGCGTCGCCGCCGGTGCTGCCGCGCCGGCTTTTTCTGGCCGGAATGCTCGCCTGCGGCCTCAGTGCCGTGGAGACCGCCAGGGCCGAGACCCGGCGCTACCGTATCGCGCTCGCCGATCTCGACGAGACCCCGGGTGTGACATTGGAGGGACTGGGCTTCACCGGCTCCGATGTGCGGCGCAGCTTCGAGCTGGCGGCGCGCACCTTGCCGGTCGACATGCTCTATTTCGACAATGCCGGATTTCGACAATGCCGGCGACCCCGCCCGCGCCGTCGCCAATGCCGAGGCGGCGATTGCCGCCAAAGTCGACCTGCTCATCGAATACAACGCCGACGCCGAGGCGAACGCCGAGGTCGCCCGCCGCCTCGCCGCCGCCGCGATCCCGGCTCTGGCGCTGGTCGATCCGCTGCCCGGCGCGCCGCTCTATGGGCCCGACAATCGCGGCGCGGGCCGCATCGCCGGGCGCGCGCTCAGTGATTTCGCGCGAGAAACCTGGCCTGACGAGCAGGTGCGCGGGGTGCTGACCGGTGACCTCGCCGATCCAGGCCCCGCCGTCAGCGAGCGCGTGCAGGGCATCACCGAAGGCGTTCACGAGACGCTGCCTACGCTGAAACTCGCCTCACTCGACACCGGCGGGCAGCCGGTGCGCGCCGACGCGCTGTTGACGAAATTTCTGCAGACGCAGCGTGGCGAAAGGCTGCTGATCGCAACGCTCGACGACCTCGCCGCCGTCTACGCCAAGAACGCCATCGAGATGAACCGGCGGCAGAGCGACTGCATCATCGTCAGCCAAGGCCTCGACCCGAACATCCACGGCGGCGCCAGCGAGAAGAAGGAGATCGACCCCAACAAGCGCGGCAGCGTCGTGCTCGGCTCGGTCGCCTACTACATGGACCGCTACGGCTATGACGTGCTGCCGCTCGCTCTGCGCCTGCTCGCCGGCGAAACCCTGCCGCCGCGCACGGTGACGAAACATAAAATGGTCACCGCTGCCAACGTATTCCGGGAATATCCGCCGTTCGACATGAACTGACGTGCAGGCCTCATCTCCGTCGCCCAGACCCTACGGCCTTCAACCGGTCTGCCCGCCGAGCGGGTGATGGCCTCGGCCGGGTCGATAATCGGGATGCCGGCATGGCTGCCAAGCGTGAGCAGATCGGCATCACCGGGATGATCAGTTCGGCTTTCGAGCGACTTCCGTCTCGCTGCAGTGCTTCCAGACCCTCTCAACTGGTCGCCGCGAGCATCGTCGCCGGCAAGCGCGATAGCCTGCAACCCGTCCGACCCGGCGAGAAAGATCCCCTCGGTCGCACGCCCGCCGGCGATCTGCGCGTCGAACGCCGCGTGCCCGGCGCTGTTCAGCGACGGCAGCGGATGCGCCCCGAATTCCGCGAGCGTGCCGCCCCCCGGCAAGCTGTCGCCGAACGCCGCCACCTTTGTCACGTGGCCCCCCTCGGCGAGGAAAATGCCCTCGCGTGCCGGTGATCGCAGCACGGTCGCGTAGAAGGCGACCTGACCGCGCCCATTGACCGGGGCGACGATCGGCTGCGCAGTGACATCGAACCGATCGAAGCGGCCGCCGCCGGGCGCTGGCAGACCAGACCGGACAACCGCGCGCAATGCGCCGGTTTCGGATTTCGGAACAGCCACCGGCTCCGCGGCCACCCGCAGTGACGGCTGCGCCGGCGCAGTCGACGGGGTCGACGGCGCGACCCACAGAACAGCGGCCCACAACCCCGCCACTGCCACACCCGCCACCAGCAGACGCAGCCAGGCCGCTGCCAGCAACATCGCTCAGTTACCCAGCATGCCGGCCTTCAGCGTCGACACGTCATGGCGCAGCATCTCGATGTAGCTGTCGGCCTCGCCGCCGGCAGGCGAGAGCGAATCCCCGTAGAGCGTGCCGCCGATCACCGCACCGGTTTCGCCTGCGATGCGCTGCATGGCTCGCGGATCGGTGATGCTGTCGAGGAACAACGCCTTTACGTGTTCGGCGCGGATCTGCCGCGCCAGTTTCGCCAGCTCCGCCGCCGAGGGCTCGTTCTTGTTGGTCCAGCCGTTCACCGTCAGCAGCGTGATGCCGTAGGCATCGGCGATGTATTCCAGTGAATCGTGCGAGGCCAGCACGCGCCGCTTGTCCGCCGGCACCGCCGCCATCTCCTTGCGCGCCCAGTCAGCGACCGTCTGGATCTGCTTTGTATAAGCTGCCGCGTGCGCGCGGTAGTCGGTGGCGCCGGCAGGATCGAGACGCGCCAGCGCAGCGGCGATGTTGCGCACGTAAATGACGCCATTGCGGGGATCGAGCCAAGCGTGCTGGTCAATCGCCGCGGGGAGCTGTCTGCCGGAAACCGGATGCTCCTCCTCTGCGGTCAAGGTCCGCACATTGCGGGTAACCGCGACCTTCGTACCTTTGAAGAGGGCTTGCTTCAGCAGCGGCTCCAGCCACGGCTCGAAGTCTTCATTGAGGTCGTTGATGAATATGGCGCGTGCCGAGGCGACTGTCGCGACATCGGCCGCGGTCGGCTGGTAGAGCTCACAGTCCCCGCCGGGCCCGACGATAGTCCTGATGTCGAGACGATCGCCGCTATGCCGCGATCCATTTCCATGAAGACGATCTGTACGATTGCGGCTGGGACACCGATTTCGAGGTGACGGTTCCCGACGGCATGCCGTCCGGCGTCTACGGTGTGCGGCTGCGCGGCGGCGGCGAGCAGGACATCGTGCCGATCTATATTCTGCCGCCGGCCAGCAACACGACCGCGCCGCTGGTCTTTCTCGCCTCGACCTTCACCTACCAAATTTACGGAAACCACCAGCGCGGCAATGTCGACGATGCGTTCCGAGCCCGCCAGGCTGAATGGGGTGCCTATCCGTGGAACGCTCAGGATCACCTCGAATACGGCGCCTCGACCTACAACACGCACCGGGATGGAAGTGGCATCTGCTATTCGAGCGAGCGCCGGCCGCTGCTGACGATGCGGCCAGGCTATATTACCTATTTAGACCAGCGCGGATCGGGACTGCGGCACTTTCCAGCCGATACTCACCTCGTCGACTGGCTGACGAGAAAGGGCATCGCCTTCGACGTGGTTACCGACCACGACCTCGACTGTGAGGGCGCGGCGCTGCTCAAGCCGTACCGTCCGGTGGTGACGGGGTCGCACCCGGAATATCACACTCCGAATACGCTGAATGCTTTCCGGGAATACGTCGATGGCGGCGGCCGCCTCGCTTATCTCGGGGGGAACGGGTTCTACTGGCGCATCTCGACCAGCGCCGTGATCCCGGACGTCGTCGAAGTCCGCCGCGCGGAAGGCGGTATCCGAGCCTGGGCAGCGGAGCCCGGCGAGTATTTTCACGCGCTCGATGGCGGGTATCGTGGCTTGTGGCGCCGGAACGGCCGACCACCGCAACTGCTCTGCGGGGTCGGGTTCTCCGCCCAGGGGCTGTTCGAGGGTTCCTACTACCGGCGCATGCCGGATGCTGTCGACCCAAGAGCCGCGTGGATTTTCGAGGGCATCGACGATGAGGTCATCGGCGATTTCGGCCTGTCGGGAGGCGGAGCTGCCGGTTTTGAGCTCGACCGCGCCGATTTCGAGCTCGGCACGCCGCCCAATACGTTGATCCTGGCGCGCTCCGAAGCGCACCAAAGCCATTTCGCCGTAGTGCCCGAGGAATTGCTCACCCACGTCACGACGGTCACCGGCGAGCGGCCCGAGGCGCTGATCCGCGCCGAGATCGCTTACTTCGAGACGGCCGGCGGCGGGGCCGTGTTCTCGACTGGCTCAATTACCTTCTGCGGCAGCCTTTCGCACAACAACTACGACAATAACGTGTCGCGGATGCTTGAAAACGTGCTGCGGCGGTTCACGATCGTTTAGTCGAAAAGAGCCTCGGCTTGGCTGATTTTGCTCTCGCAATCACCACCGTGGCGGGGCACCAGCGGCGCAACCAATGGCTGCTTCTCGGCCAATCATGAGCTTCAGGGTACCGGAGGTCGGGGCTCAGGCCTTTGTACTGCTCGCTACGGCGAGCGCTATTGTGTACTGTGCCGTTCCAGGACGGACCCCGTGACCGGCGGCCGCGCTAGTACAGCGTAGAGCTAGCCCTGGGCAACCGCTTTTTACGGGCATGAGATAAATCCGGGAGCAACATACGCTACCTCGGCCTCAGGTACTAATTCCTGGCGCCGAGCATCTCGCGAATGTCGGGCGGGTGCTCGCGGCCCCTGAACAGCTCGCCGTCGTACAAATTCGGCACGCCGAACACCGCCGATAGCCTCGGCGGCGCGGCAGATGCCGTCTTCAACAGCCTCTTCCTTTGCGCCAGGAGTGTCGCGCTCTCGACTGTCGTGGCGGTCGTCGCAGCCTATGCCTTTTCGCGGCTGCGCTTTCAGGGCAAGCGCCCGCTCTTCGCTGCGGTGATGCTCGGGCAGACCTTCCCCTGGATCATCCTGGTGACGCCGCTCTTCATCGTGTTTGCGCGGCTCGGTCTGCTCAACAATTACTTGGGCATGATCTTTGTCTATGTCTCCGTCAGCATCCCGTTTTCGATCTATCTCCTCGTCGGCTATCTCGAAGCGGTGCCCCGCAGCCTCGACGAGGCGGCGATCCTCGATGGCTTCCGATCATGCTGCCGGGGGTCGTCGCGACCGCGACCTATGCGTTTCTGCTGTGCTGGTCGGAATACCTGTTCGCGCTCGCTTCTCTGACGCAAACCGACCTCAAGACAATGCCGCTGCTCCTCAGCGCGTTTTTCGGCGAGAACGTCGTCGAATGGGGCAACGTGATGGCAGGGTCTGCGCTGATGGTTTTGCCGACCCTGCTCCTCTTCCTGCCGCTGCAGACGCGCATGGCCTCGGGCCTCGCGGCGGGTGCCGTCAAGCAATAGGCCTTGAGTACCCGAACACGAGTGCCGCATGATCTCGCGGCTCGCCATTCTCCACCCCTAAAGGAGCCGAGCATGCGCGCCGTCCGACTGCTTGATCGACCCATCATTACGCCGGACCTGCATCCCAGCATCGGCCGCAACATCCAGGGCCCATCGGCGATCCGCGTACCCGACTGGATCGAGCAACGGCTCGGCGATTACTATCTCTATTTCGCCGATCACAAGGGCCGGTACATTCGCCTGGCCTACGCGCGTCGGCTCACCGGACCCTGGACGATTTATCCACCCGGCAGCCTGCAACTCGAGAAATCCCGTTTTCTGAACGAAGCTCCGAAGGCTACGCCGGAGCAGCTTGCGTTATACGAGGCCCGGCTCAAGGCGGCGGGCATCGAACTTTCGCATGATGTGCTTTCTGAGATAACGACGCCGCACATCGCTTCGCCCGATGTCCATGTCGACCCGTCAGGCCGCCGGATCATCATGTACTATCACGGGCTCGATGACGTGGGGACGCAGGTCACGCGCGTCGCGGTATCTCGGGACGGCATCGACTTCGAGGCGCAGCCCGAGGTTCTGGGGCGCAGCTACATGCGTATTTTCCCGCACGGTGGGATGACATACGCGCTGGCAATGCCCGGACAGTTTTACCGCTCGACGGACGGCTTGCAGGATTTCGAGCCGGGCCCGACGCTGTTCAATTCCAATATGCGCCATTCTGCCGTGATGAAGCGCGGCGGCGAATTGTGGGTATTTTGGACCGAGGTCGGCCATGTTCCCGAGAGGATTCTCCTGAGCCGCATCGATATTACCGGCGACTGGAGCAGCTGGAAGGAAGGCCGCCCTACCGAGATCCTCCGGCCGGAACGCAGTTGGGAGGGCGTCAATGCGCCGCTCGTCCCGTCGATCCGCAGTACAGCCTACGGGCCCGTCAATCAATTGCGCGATCCGGCCGTCCTTGAGGAGAACCAGCGGGTATATCTCTTTTATGCCGTGGCGGGGGAGAGCGGAATCGCGATTGCCGAGTTAGTGGAGGACTAGAGTTTCCATACAGCGGGTCGCGCGACGGTCCTAAAAGAAGATCGGTCGGGCGCCGTCTTCCGCCAGCTTCCTTTCGATCTCCTCCAGTAACCGTTATAGTTCAGTTCGCCGCTGCACCTGCAATTCAGGTAGAGGGTTTGGTCGCCAGCCGATCTGCAAAGCCGAGACTTGGTATACATGGCGGGTTCTCCCGCTGTCTCCGAGAAGCCTCTGGCCGCCAAGGCGCTAATAGACTTCCTGGCAGCACCTTCGGCCGCACCGGTCTACAAGGCAAATGGGATAGAGCCGGAAGTCCGGCCGAATACCAGCGGGCGAAGGCGGAGGGATACGAAACTCGGTCTGCACCGGAAATGGAACTGGAACTTCGAAGCTGGCTCGCCCAGCGCGAACTGTGCGAAATCGGCGACGCACAACACACCTTCAAGCCGGCCGCGGAGCGTCACTGGGAGCGGCTGGTCGCGCTTTATCGGCGATGCTTAGAGTAGGCTCGACAGTTCTGCTCCTCCTCAGACCTCGATCCTTATGCCCGGCCGGGCTCGAGCGCGAGCGGCTGCTGGGCGGCAATTGGAAGATCCGGCCGGCCGCCGGGCTCTATTTCAAGCGCGAGTGGTGCAGCGTCGTCGACGAGGTTCCGGCCGATCTCGATCTCGTGCGCTATTGGGATCTCGCCGCCACCGAAAAGACCGAGCACAACGACCCGGATTGGACCGTCGGCGTCAAGCTCGGCCGCGACAGGTCAGGCGGCTACTACTTGCTTGATCGGCTGCGCGTGCGCGCCAATCCGGGGGACGTCGAGCGCGTGCTGCTCAATACCGCCGCCCACGACGGGAAACAGGTCCGCGTTGGCTTTGGCCGGGATCCCGGCCAAGCGGGTAAGAGCCAGGCGCTCCACCTGGTGCGGGCGCTCATCGGGTTCACCGTAACGCCGGCCCCTGAAAGCGGTGACAAGCTGACACGCTTCGGGCCGTTCAGCTCGCAGTGCCGCGCCGGCAATGTGAAGATCCGGCGGGGCTTATGGAACGAGGAGCTGTTCCGTGTCCTCGAAGGCTTTCCCGATCTTGCGCATGACGACGAGGTCGACGCCTGCAGCGGAGCCCTGGAAATGCTCAACCCGCAAATGAAAAGTTGGGGCATTTACGAGCTCTACCGCCAACGAGCAGAAGCCGCCGCCGAGCGCAGCAAGCCACAACCTGTTCAAACCGTGCCCCAGCCCGGCTCGATGGAGTGGTTCGAGGCGCAGGAGAAGAAAGGCTGAACCATGGCGGCTCCCGCGCCGAGATGTGCATGCATGATGTCGAGAACCTGAGCATACCGTTGGCAGGCGGCGCGCGAGGGGAGACTTCAGGTTTGGATCCGCACTCGCCCAGCCCCTGCGGACCCTCCGAAACGGACCGGGTGGATCGGCCGGTTGACGACCGATCCGATATGGCCACCGCGGAAGACCCCGCTGTAGTCGTGGCATCGGGTCTCGTGAACTGGCGTGCGATCGGCAACGCAACGGGTCGAAATCCAGCTCCCTCCAGCCGGACCTCTCCCGCATCATTAGCCGACACGGGTGGCCAGCGCCGCCGCCGGACGGTGGCCGACTTCCTCGCAGACGAACGCCGCCCAATTGGGGGCCCGGCGCAAAAAGCGATCAAAGTCGTGCCGCTGCCGAGAAAGCCGTCGAGGACAACTTCGCCGCGGGCCGAGCAGTCGAGGATCGCGTCGGCTCTCCTTTCGCGCCGCCTTTTCCATCGGGCGGGAAGCAAGCAGAGCCGACATGAGGCCCTCTCGGTAAACTTGGTTGTGCCACGCGGTACTGATGGTTCGAATCCACTCCCCTCCAGCGGCGAGTCCAGTGCGAACCCGGCTCCTTGGGTTCAGCCGAGCCTGACCACGCGGTCACAATCTGTTAGGCCACGGCAACCCCGCCACCGTGTCCACTCTTGCACCGCGGCGCGTCAATTTTCGAGTTCTGCACGCTGATAGCTTAGGCCTGTCGACGCAACGTCCCTCGCCACCCGGTAACGACGCCAGAAGGCGAGTGTCCAACCAAGGAAATAGCCCACACAGCTGCCAGAGACCACATGCCCGACCACGGTGAGGTTGGCCTGAGCCTGTGGATGAAGGACAAGGGCCACGGCAATCGCGTATTGCGAGGCAAACACGAGCAGATTACGCATCAATGGGACAGGGCTCCCCGCGCGCATGACCCCGTCGCATCGGATTGCGGACCCCACGCCCGCGAACATCGTCTCACGACGTTGACGTGTCCTTTGGTTGGGGTCAACACCGCTGCCTCGGAGGCCATGGACGGCATATAGGGCGGGGCGACCTGGTCAAGGCCGATTGTGCCGCCTGCCACCACGTCGCGCTCCTGACGCCAGAGGCGCTGATGAGGGTAGGGCTCAGCCCGGCGGCCAAGTCTCGACCTCAAAGGCTTCCTCCGGTGTCGCGGTTGTGGGAGGAAGGGGCGGGCGGTGGTTTCGGTGAAGTGGCGCGGGCAGGGCGGCTAGACCAGGCGAGCGGCTCAAAGCTTCGGAGAAGGAGCGGCGCCGGATGGGGGACACTCTCGACGCCGCTCCCCGCTCGGCTTGGTCCGGCCGGATCGTGATAGCCAGGCCCCTTATCCTACGTGCCGGCAGTCAACGAAATGTCAGGGGGGATTGGGTCGGCCCTCAGTCGGACTTTCTGGCCCGTGTGTCTCATCCCATCGAACGCGTGTCAGGAAGGCGAGCCAGCGATTTGTCTCTCTCAAAGCGTTCAGTACCGAAGAGACAAACCAAAGGTTCAGGCAAAGTAGGGCCAAGCTGCCCAGCTCAAACCAATGGATAATCACCCAGCCCACGCCGTGCCTCCTGAGACTTCGTGCATCCAAAGGCGTTCTGTCCCGCGAAAACGTCAATAGTTCGGCCGTCAGCGGAAACACAATGCGCGGAGCGGCTCGTATCTCGGGGCTCGGGCGCGAGTTTGATCGGCACCGGCAGGGCGAGCGCTGGGAAATCCTCGATCAACAGACCGAGCCGCTCGCTACAGGCCGACCCCGAAGGGCTGCCCCCCGCCGGCATTGAGGGTGGGCCTGATTTCGAGGCGAGGCTTTCTCGCCCAGCGCGTGCCGATATTCCCTCCCACGGCCAGTAAGGCCCGCCAAACCGACCCCAATATCCCCAATACGGCGGTGGCGGGTAGGAAGTTAGGCGCACCGCGCCAAGCTCTCCCGTTGGAGGCAAGCAGCGGAGGCGTCAGTACCGGGGTGCGGTCCTCGGGGGAAACGCAGGAGGCCAAAGCCACGACGCGGACCACCCACGCGAACCCCACGGGGATACTGACCCGCCGGGGGACCTACAATCATTGCGTTCTGAAGGGGGCTCCAATGAATAGGATGTGTATTGCGGTCGCCGGACTTGTCGCCTTTCTGTCGGGGGCGCCAGGCACCTGGGCGTTTACGACGCAGCCGGTCAATCCCGAGACTATGAGCAGCCGCCTAGCCGACCCCGACGAACTCGCGGACAAGATGTCGAACGGGCAATCCGGCGGGACGACTTTCGGGCTGCCCGGCGGCGCGAGATTTCAGTTTTCGGCACCGCCTTCGGGCAACACCGCGAGTAGCCCATTTGTCACGAGCCCGAGTACGGTATTCGTGCCGAGCGAACATCGGTAGGCCCGGACCCCGGAGCTAGTCACCGGCGCAAATCCTCGCGAAGACGGCCTACCTGTGGCCCATCGGTCCCACGCCTTAGATAATCGCGCCCAAGAGAGCGGCAGAAAGTCTGGGAGGTTTCACAGCGCGGTATGGGATCTCGTAGGGCGCAGTGAAACCGCTGATCATCGGTTGGAACCGATGCGCTGTGGGGGCTCCTACTGATGCGGTGACGAATGGCCGCGATGCGTCAGCCAAATTGGAGCCCGAGTTTCTTCCTGCGCTCCGACAACTTAGAACCGAACAGCACGCCGCCGACGGCCAAAAGGACCGGCAAACCACGACCGATCAGCGGCGCGGGAGGCGCTTCGATGTTAAGTGTGAAGCTGTCCGCATCCGCCCGCTGCCCCACGTCCATTCGTAGGTGCCGGGCGTCACGCCCAGGTTGCTGAAGGTCTTGTTGTCATAGGTCGCGGTGTCCGACAGGGCACCGCCGGAGACGTAGCCCACTGGCACCAAAAGTAGTTGCTGGAGTGCGCTGACGGCGACGAGATCTCCAGTGCCGCTATTGGCGAGGATCTCGCTCCCGCTTCCGAAATTCGCTGGTCCAGTGAACCCGCTGTACGCGGAGATTGACCCGAGACTTGCCGGCCCCGTGATTACCAACCCCTCATTCGGGTCCATTTGCGCGCCAAGGACGTTGCCCGTCACAACGAAAGTTAGGTCGGTTAGGTCGATTGTTCCGCTTCCGGTCGCGACGACACTGGTCCCTTCTTGCTCAAGCGTCACTATGTAGGCAGCCCGCGCCGGCGGGGGCAGACAAGCCACAACTGACCGCTATTCCAGCCACTGTAAGGTGGAGAAGGCTCTTACGCTTCATAGAAATGTTCTCCCTGCGGGTGCGCACCATCATTATGTTCTTGCGAGGCTGCAACATGAAGTTGATTAACGTCAACTGTAAAATGCCGCGATGGCACAGCCACCAAGCGCCCAGCGTCTCGCCGGCGGGCAGCGGGCCGGCCCTGCTCCCACTTTAGCGCAAACCGACACACAGCTCGGGGATGGGTCGCTGGGGCAGGAGGGGCTGGAACCCCCGCGAAGGCACCCGCACCATGCCACTGTACTCACCGATCTCGACCCCGAACTCCACCGCCTGCCGCTCGGCGCCTCTGGAAGAACGATTGGGAACAGGCGCCTTTGGCGCTATCCTATTCAGCGGTGTCGTTGGGCAAATAACCCCAGCTCGGCGGAGGGGTCGGGTCGGATGACCATCCGGAAGAGTGCTCAATCACTTCGCCAACAAGGTCATCGAATTAGACGGCGCGACTTACTGCCCCTCTTGGCAGGCGCCACAATCGCACCTCGTGCTCTCCGCGCGCAGCAGAAGGCGATGCCGGTGATCGGCTGCCTCAACGCCACCTCGCCCCAGCATGCACCGGTTATGGCCGCGTTCCGCCAAGGGCTGAGCGAAACCGGCTATGTCGAGGGACAAAATGTAGCAATCGACTACCGTTGGGCGGAGGGTCATTTCGATCGGCTGCCCGCCTTGGCCGCCGATCTGGTCGGCCGCAAGGTCGACGCAATTGCGGCAATGGACAGCCTCGCTGCGGTGCGCGCGGCGAAGAGTGCAACCTCGACGATCCCGATCGTCTTCATGGGTGTCAGCGACCCGGTTGGGAACGGGCTGGTCGCCAGTCTCGCCCGGCCGGGCGGCAACGTCACAGGCGTCAGCGTCATGTCAACCGAGCTAATGCCCAAGCGGCTCGAGCTGCTGTCCGATCTGGTCCCCCAGGTGAGGGCGATCGCCCTGCTCGCGGACCCGAACAATCCGCAGACTGAACGCGTGATGCGAGACGTGCTGGAAGCAGCACAAGCGAAGGGATTGCAGCTCTCGGTCCTCAAGGCCAGCACCGAAAGCGAGATCGACACCGCCTTCGCCGCCCTCGTCGAACGGCACGCCGGCGCGCTCGTGGTTCAGGCCGACCCGGTCTTCTTAAACCGGCGTGATCAGTTGGCTGCGCGGGCATCCCATTATGCCGTTCCGGCGATCTATGCAAACCGCGAATACGCCGCTTCCGGTGGTCTGATCAGCTATGGAGCGAGCCTTACCAGTGACTATCGCCAGGCGGGAACCTATGTCGGCCGGGTTCTCAAGGACGAGAAGCCAGCCGATCTGCCGGTCCAGCAGCCGACGACATTCGAGCTGGTCATCAATCTCAAGACCGCCAAGGCGCTCGGCCTCACCGTGCCGCAATCCATCCTCGCCCGCGCCGATGAGGTGATTGAGTGAGTGGCTGCCTGGCTGGGCTGGACGCCCTCTTTTAAGGGACCCCAGCGATCTCGACCCTAGGGCAGAGGCCGGGTTTCGAGGCATGCTTGGTTAAGCCAACCGACCGCCGGACAAGTCATGCCCCCTGTCCGCCGCCTCACCGCGATCCTCGCCGCCGACGTGGCGGGCTACGCGCGCCTGATGGGGGCGGATGAGGAGGGGACACACGAGCGGCTGAGGGCGCACTCCGGGAGCTGATCGAGCCGAATATGACGGCTTACGTCAGGCCCTACGGCGAAACGCGAAATTTAGGCAGTACCACGCTAAGCTGAGTGTCGTCCCCGGTGACTTCGATGTTGATGACTTTGGCGTTGCGCGGGCACAGGCTGCGCAGTTCATGGCATACGGTGCTGGCATCGTGTGGATCGTCGAACCGCTTTTGGCGCTTATGATCCGTCGACCAGAGGCAACTCCTGCCGGCATACCAGCCGGTGATCCTCGCATCGGTCCTGGATCGAAGTGTAATGCAGTACGGCACTCCTTTCCTCCCGCCTTGTCGCGTTCGTGCACCCCCCAACACTGGCCTATCCAAATCGTCGGCATCCAACCCGATCGGGGCCGAAAAAAGACACACCGCTAAAACGGGAGCTACGCCGCGAGCGCGAGGGGGCTGAGGGTGCCGAGAAGGCGAGAGCGTCAGAGGCGGTGCCGCTTCGCGCTGCTGTCCTTGAGGCGCCCTGATCGAGGAATCAAGTTCGCATGTGACTCTCCGCTGGAGCAAGCAGGATTCGAACCACCGGTCCCCTCGGACAACGACGCGCGACGATCGGCTGTGGTCGCTAGGCGGCGAGGTGCTCGGGGACGAAGGGTGAGTTCGGCGCCTCGACCAGCTGCCGGCTCAAGAAGGCGATGCCAACGAAGACGATCATCATTAAGCTGCGGCGCGGCCTTCTGTTGGGCCGGGATGTCCCGTCATCCGCATCGGAGGCCGCGAGTGACGGCGCTGTCGAATTGACGGGGGCAGTCGCCTTCCACGCGGCGCGGTACCGAAATCAGGTTGGTGCTGCCCGGATTGGCGCAGCAGGACCGCAGCTCGCGATGTGATCCGGCCCTCATCAAGGCGATTGCGCGGGGGCGCGCGTGGTTTGAGGAGCTTGCCACCGGCCGCACCCGATCGCTCCAGGAGTCGGCCAAACGCGACGGTATTTCCCGGCGCTACATTCGCCGTCTCGAGTGAGCGTAGTTCCGCGGAGGCTGCCGAGAGAGTTGATCTGAGTAGTTTCCGAGGCTGGTGCAGCCAACCCGCGGCCAGCATGGTCGTCGCGATCTTGGGTTTTGGAGTTTTCACGCCGATGCGCATTGCGCAAATCGCGCCCTTACACGAAGCCGTCCCGCCGAAGCTTTACGGCGGCACCGAGCGGGTGGTGTCGTACCTCACAGAAGAGCTGGTTGCGCTCGGGCACCAAGTGACGCTGTTCGCCAGTGGCGATTCCGTCACCTCGGCTCGTCTGCATGCAGTGTGGCCGCGCTCGCTACGACTGGATCCCGCGATGCGCGACGTGATCGCGCCACACATGCTGATGATGGAGGAGGTGCGCCGCCGCGCTGAAGATTTCGACGTGCTGCACTTTCACCTCGACTACTGGCCGTTCTCGATATTTACCCGGCAGAAGGTCCCGTTCGTGACCACCCTGCACGGGAGGCTCGATTTGCCCGAGCTGAAGCCGATATTCAACGCCTTCCGCGACGTCCCCGTCGTGTCGATCAGCGACGCCCAACGCCTCGCGCTACCACAGGCCGGGTTTGTCGCCACCGTGCCGCACGGGATACCGGGAAGGAGGCTTTCGCCGCAGCCGCGGCTCACGCCGACCTATCTGGCGTTCCTTGGCCGTATCGCGCCGGAGAAGGGACCGGACCATGCCATCCGCATCGCGCGCGCTTGCGGCATCCCGCTAAGGATCGCCGCTAAGGTGGACAAGGCCGACCAACAGTACTTCGATTCGGTGATACGGCCGATGCTCGATGGTCCAGGCGTTGAGATGATCGGGGAGATCAGCGACCGCGAGAAACCTGCCTTCCTTTCCGGCGCGGTTGGCCTGTTGATGCCGATCGATTGGCCGGAGCCATTCGGCTTGGTGATGATCGAAGCAATGAGCTGTGGCACGCCGGTGATCGCATTCAATCGTGGCTCTGTTCCTGAAGTTGTTGAAGACGGACTGACCGGCTTCATCGTGGAAGACGAGGTGGCCGCGATCGCCGCCGTCGGGTGTCTCGACTGTCTGAGCCGCGCCACAGTGCGTGCTCGCTTCGAGCAGAGGTTCACCGCGCGCCGAATGGCGGAAGACTACCTGGCGACGTACAGCCGCCTCGCGGCGGATGACCGCCCGGTCGTGCGAAGGCGACTGCAGCTCGTGGGCTCAGCCCGATGATCCGGCCCAAGCGAGCCGCAGCCGCGACGTGCGCGGCCGCGTCGGCAATCATCGGCCCAGTTGATCTGAAGCTGGGAGATCGGGTCGAGCCGGTATTGGACGCCTTAGGCATTTCCGCACCGCTGTCCGGCCGGTGCAATCCTCGACTCCGGGGACTATCGGTCTGCAGTCCACCCCCATTTGCTGGTCGCAAGTTCGACATTTAGGCCGAGCTCCTTCAATTTAGGCCGAGCTCCTTCAATAGCTGTTCGGTGACCAACGCCTCGGCGTGGAGTTGCGCAATATCGGCCGGGTCGATGACGACTTTCCAGGTACTCGACCTCGCCGGTCTCGAGCGCGAGCGCGGGCTTTCTTAAGAAGTCATAAAAACAACTGCTCTCAATACAATCGACCGGCTGCATCGCCAGCTGCTCGGCGACCGGGCCGAGTGACAATGCCGGAAGAAAAGTGAGGCCGCCGACGATGCAGATGACGCCGACAAGGAACACAACGAAAAGGCTTCCACCGGTCGGCAAAGTCCCGGCTGAGCGGGGCACGATCTGCTTGGCGGCGAGAGAGCCGGCAATCGCGAGGACGGGCACGATCACGAAATAGCGACCGACGAACATCGCAAGCGCGAGCGTCAGATTATAGAACGGCGTATTTGCGTTGAGACCGGCAAAGGCGCTTCCATTGGTCGCCGCACCCGACGTGAATGCGTAGAGGATCTCCGAGAAGCCGTGCGGGCCGGCGTTTCCGAGGCTTGTCAGGCCGGGCCAGGATGCGGTATTTGAAGCCGAACTCGGTGTCGCCATACCCGACCGCCATGCTCCCGTGATCGGGCTTGTCGAAGGCGGCCGGGAAGGTCGCGTGGAGCTGAAGGTCCGGCGCCGCGCCGTAATTGGCGTCAATGCCGGAAAAAATACCGGGGGTATCGCCAGCCGCGTGCGTCGCAGCGGAGAAAGTAAAGACCTCCCGATGACCGGGCTCGACCGGAACCGGATCGTCGGTCCCGAAGGGCGTGCCGGCGCGCGCCTCCTGCGGATAGAGCAGCAGCACGCCGAGGACCGCGGCGGCACCGGTCGGTGCGTCCAAGCGGACAAGACGTTGGAAGCCGGCAGACAGCATCGGCGCCTGGCGCCTCTAGTCGGGGTTCGGTCCCTCGATTTTGTTCTCCAGGACGGCACCGGTCTTGGCATCGACGCCGACCTCGAACGTCTGCGCGCCGCGCTTGACGTCGAACGAATAGCGAAGCCCGCTGCCGCCGGGCTCGCGTTCGAGCTCTTGATCGGTGATTGTTCCCGGCGCAGCCTTCAAGGCGATCGTGCGAGCCTGCGTCACCGTGACCTTCGCCTGGGGCGCGAGTTCCTGGCCGGTGTAGGCCCGCGCCGCAACCGGTGCACTGACGGCGAGGCTGCACAGCAATACAAGACAGGTTGGTGCAAATGGCCGGGTCATGATGTCTCTCCTTTGGTAGCGGCGGTGATGTTGATTTAACGTGCCGCCACGCTGACGATCTCCCGCCGGTGCGGCCAGAGCACGACCGCAGCGGCGAGCATGCAAGCCGTCAAGGACGTGCTGACCGACAGCCCGAGATCGAGGCCGTGCCGGCTGGCCAGGTAGTCGCCGAGCGTCGTCCCGGCAGTGCGCGCCGCGACGATGCTCGCCCAGTACCAGGGGACCGACATCCCCCCGACGCGCCAGGCGGCAAGGAGAACGACACCGAAAACGGCGACTAGAACGACCGAACCGAACCCAAGACCGAGGCCGTGCGCCACCCAGTCGCCGCTCGCCGTGCCGAGGGTGCCCGCGGTCAGCATGGCCACCCAGTAGGGGGCGTCCGTCGCCGGCAGCTTCACGGTAAATTTATCCGGCGCGACCCGGTCGGGGGTCGCGGCACGCTTACGCCACCGGTCCAGCAGCAGGACGCCAACGAGCAGCGCCGTCAGTCCGAGATCGGTAATGGGGTAACCGAGGCCGAAGTCATGGGTGGCCAGATCCGCAAGATTGGTGGCCGCGGTGCGCAGCACGATAATCGCGAGCCAGTAATAGGCCTCGGTTGCGATCCGCGCCCGCCGCTCCGCCCAAACTACGAGGAGAAAGACCACGGCCAATGGCGCCAGGCCTCGCCAATGGCCAAGGTGCAGGTTGTGCGACAGAAAATCGCCGGTATTGGCCCCGCACATGCTCGCGACCAGAATCGCCGCCCAGTATCGCGGCGTAACTGCCGGTAGGTTTCTGACGTGCATCGCGTTCCCTCTTAAACCCGGCTATCCCTTTGCCTCGGCCGGATGCTGGCCGGCGCGTTGCGGCAGGATGAAGAGACAGACCAGGATGAAGACTGCGATCGTGGCGGAGGCGAGCGGCCGGCTCAGCGCAAGACCGCCATGACTATGGGGCTTGTCGAGGAAATCCCCGACCGTCGCGCCGAGCGGCCGGGTCAGGATGAACGCAGCCCAGAACAGCAACACTCGGGACACGCCGCTCCAGAAATAAAGCCCGGCGATAATGGCGAGGCCCGCGGCGAAAACCAGCGCGCCGCCTTCGTAGCCGAGCCCGCCGGTATCCGCCATCCAGTCGCCGAGCGCGGTGCCGAGGGTCTGCGAAAAGGTGATCGCCGCCCAATAGAAAGCCTCTACCCTCGGCGTGGCGACCGTATTGACAGAGACGGTCCCTTCCGACCAGTACCAGAGGCCAAGGACGGCCATTAGACAGCCGAACAGGAGCGAAGAGCCGCCGGTGTAGCCGATGCCGAGCGAGCGATCGGCAAAATCAGCCATCGCGGTGCCGAAAGTCGTGGAGGCGACGATGGTCGCCCAGTAGAGGAAGGAATGGAATTGCTTGGCGGCGATCTGCCAGATGACCAGAGCCACCAAAATAAAACAGAACAGTGCGGTCCCGATGAGATAGCCGCCGTTGGCGGCATTTTTATCGGCGTGCAAGAGCGTCATCGTCACCGAGTCGCCACCGGTCTCGCCAAGCGTCGTCGCGGCAATCTTGATGATCCAGAAAGCGAGTGTGACCTCCGGAACCTTGCTCAATGCGTGGTTTTTTAGCGAACCGTTCATCGGCGGACCCTTTCTCGGCCTTCGTGGGCGACCGTGCTGATGAGAACCGCCAGGCAGCCAAAGACGAGCAGGCCGCCGGCAAGCAGCGGCGACAGCCTGGCCGCCAAAGCCCAAACGATCAGGACCAGGGTGAGGATCGAGACGCTGAGCCGCGCGTCGGCGACGAACATGCCGTCAAGTTCTTTGGCGATGTCGCGGGCGAGGCTCATGACAGCACCTCCACCGCTGGCCGCCGGAGGGCGGACACGCTAGCCAGCGCCGCCAGGAGGAACATGACGGCGAAGGCGGCCAGTGCCAGGTCCTGGCCGGGCCAGGAAATCCCCAGCCCCTCGCCGGTCCAGAACACGCCGAAGGCGGAGAGCAGCACGCCGACGCCGAACTTGAGCGTGTTCTCGGGAACGCGCGCGAGTGGCTTATGAAGGGCGGCGCCAACGCCGAGCACCGCTGCGCAGGCCGCCAATGCGCCGAGTGCGGCGGGCCACAGCAGGCCAGGGCCCGAACCGACGGCGATGACGATGAACACGACCTCAAGCCCTTCCAGCAGCACGGCCTTAAAGGCGGTCATCCCGGCGATCCACGCGCGCGAGGTCATGGAGCGACTGTTGGCTTCGGCGAGTTGACCGGTCTCCCCGAGAAAGACCACGTTCTCGTCGTGCAGAGGCAGGATGCCGGCGGCGCGCAGGATGGCCTTGCGCAGCCACCCCATCCCGAACAGAAGAAGAAGGACGCCAATGACCAGTTGCAGAAGATGAAGCGGCACTTGCTCCAGGAGCGCTCCGAACAGAGCGATCAGCCCGCTCAGGACCAGAAGGGCGGCCGCCGCCAAGCGCGGCCGGCTGCCAGCCGCGCAAGGTGGCGACGGCGAGCACGATAGTGAAAGCCTCGACGACCTCGACCAGAGAGGCGGTAAAAGCGGCGCCGACGGCGGGCGTAACGGTGCTCCAGATGATCGACCCCATGATGCGGCTCTCGATTTGAGACGTAGCATACGCCACGTTATAGCGAGGTTATGGTAGTCACCATTACACACAAGGGACGTGCGGCATGACGACACGGGATTTCGCGCAGCGGTTCGCCGACTCGGCGGCGGGGCTGAGCCCGGCCGAGCGGCGGGTCGCGCGTTACTTCCAGGAGAACCGGGAAGAAGTCCTCGTCGCCTCGGCGGCCGCGCTGGCCGCGAAGGCGGAAACCAGCGACGCCACGGTCGTGCGCACCGCGAAGGCCCTGGGGTTCTCGGGCTTGGACGAATTGCGCCGCGCGCTCGCTGACGAAATCCGTACCGCGCTGTCTCCGGCGGACCGGCTTACCCGGACGCTGGGCGAGGTCGGCGACAGTCTGTCCGCGGCCTTCACGCTGACGCTCGACATCCACCTGCATGCGCTCGAGGGGCTGCGCCGCTCGATCACGGATGAGATGTTCGAGCGTGCGGTCGACGGCATTATCAGTGCCCGTCGTATTGCCGCCTTCGGCCTCGGCCCGTCGAGCGCCATTGCCGGCTACCTCTCGACCCAGCTCAACCGGTTTGGCTTTGAGGTCTTGACCCTCTCGAGGACGGGACTGCTGTTCGCCGACGATCTGCAAAGGCTTCGCGAGGGCGATCTGGTGATCATGCTGGCCTATGGGCGCGTCTATGCCGAGCTGGCCGCGCTGCTCGACGAAATCGACCGTCGGAAATTACGGTCGTTTCTAGTGACCGATACCCTCGCAGCGACCCTCCGGCGCCGGGTCGAGCTCGTTCTGCCGGTCGCCCGCGGCCGGGCCGACATGCTGAGCATGCACACCGCGACGCTCGGCTTTCTTGAAGCCGTGCTCGTCGGCATCGCCACCAGACGGCCCGACGAGACGCTGGCCGCACTTCGAGAGCTCAACGCCGCCCGCGCGAAATTAGCGGGAAGGCCAATGAACCTGCCTATGTCAGCCTGAGGCCCAGACACCCGAGCGATAAACCATCAGCTCCCTCCGCTTGTCGGGTCAGCGAGAATATCCAAACAGCTCGGGAATATCCGGTTCGGGGCATGAAGAGCGGTTCCCGCCGACAAGGCTGAGTGCCGGCTGTGGGTGCCCGCGCCGACGAGGTCATCGAATGAAGCGGTGCGAGTTGGTGCTTCTGCTTGGCAGCGCGCTGACGGCGGGGCGCGCCCTCAGGGAATCCGCGCCAGGGGGGTTTGGCGCATGCCGGCTACCGCGCCGATCGGGCGCATCACGAGCTTTTCGGCCAAATTCTTCCATACCTGGCCGATGCTGACGGAGCGCTGACGCTGATCAGATAGCGTGTCGCACCTTTGCTGCCGTTAGTCTCCCTGGCAGCAAAAAACTCCTCAGCCCCGCTTCCGCGGGGTTCTTTTTTCCGCAGCGCCCTTAGGTTCGTTGATGACTTGCCGCTGGAGGGAGATGGATTCGAACCTTCGGTCCCCCGTGGGGCAGGATCCGATGCTGGAGCGGATCGCCGACAACACGGGTCAGGCCGTTGTCGGCGTGGAATATCGGCTGGCACCGGAACACCCCCAACCTGGCGGGTCCTGCTGCCGCATGGCTGGTGCAGAACGGCAAGAAGGAGTTCGGCACCGACGCTCTGACCGGGCGAAGCGCATATCGGTCTAATGCTGGAGACCTCCCTGGTCCATGCGCATACTATCGTGCGATGCTGATAAATGACCTGGCCGACATCGATAACGAAGTCTTTGTGTTTCTGGACGATTATCACTTGGTGACTGATCCCGCCATACACCGCGCAGTGTCGTTTCTGCTTCGGCACGCCCCATTGCATCTTCACCTGGTCCTTACAACGCGCTTGGAGCCACCGCTATCGCTTGGCGGATTGCTTGCCAAGAACCGGTTGCTCGAGGTCGATGCCTCTGTCTTGCGCTTTGAATACTCCTTCGCAAGGCCGATCTCGTCTCGTGGCGCTTGCCTTCATCCGCCGCGCGCCGACGGCACGGTAAGAGATGTTTAGTCACCCAGACTACGACGGCCATGAGGCGCTGCTGTTCACAAAGGATGCGGCGAGCGGCCTGCGGGCGCTGATCGCGATCCACGATACCACGCTCGGCCCGGCCTTCGGTGGCTGCCGCATGTATCCGTATGCCAGCGAACAGCACGCGATGACCGACGTGCTGCGCCTCTCGCGCGGCATGACCTACAAGGCGGCGATCTGCGAACTGCCCTATGGCGGCGGCAAGTCGGTGATGATCGCCGACCCGCGCTGCGACAAGACACCGGCGCTGCTTCACGCGATGGGTCGCATCATCGAGGGCCTCGGCGGCCGCTACATCACCGCCGACGACGTGGGCACAACGCTCGCGGACTTGATCATCATGCGGGAAGTGACGTGCCATACTGCAGGAGCGACGGCGGCCGCGCAGCAAGCCTTGCCCGCGACCGCGTTCGGCGTGTTCGAGGCCTTGCGCGCCGCTGCGGAGGTCTGCCTCGGCCGCAGCGACTTGGAGGGACTGCGAGTCGCCGTCCAGGGGCTGGGCAATGTCGGTATGCCATTGTGCGGCTACTTGTCGGCGGCGGGGGCGGCATTGGTGGTCAGTGACCTTGACGGGAACCGCTGCGCGCAGGCCACCGCCACCTACGGCGCGACCTTAGCGGCACCCGACGAAATCCACGCCCAGGACGTCGACGTGTTCGTGCCGGCGGCGCTCGGCGCGGTGCTGAATGACGCGACCATCCCCGGCCTGCGCTGCCGCGTCGTCTGCGGCGGTGCCAACAACCAGCTTGCCGAGGCGCGGCACGACGCGGCGTTGGCGGTACGCGGCATCGTGTTCGTGCCGGACTATCTGGCGAATGCCGGCGGCGTTATCGACTTCCACCAGGAAACCATCGACGACCAGCCCGACGCGGTGCTCGCCTCGGTCGCGCGCATCGGCGCCATCACCCGCGGCGTGCTGCGCTGCGCCGCCGCGTCCGGCGCCACCCCGTTGAGCGTCGCGGATGGCATCGTTCGGGCGCGGATCATCCGGCGGGCGTAGCGTCGCAGTACCAAGGCGCTGCGTCCCCGCTCTAAAGGAAACGCTGGACCCGGGTGCGTACCCAGCCGCCCGGTTCCAAGGGTGGCGGTGTGATCTCAGTCGTCGTCGCCGCTGATCGTCACTCCGGCCATGCGTTCAAACACCTTGATGGTCGATGAGCCACCTTGTTTGAGCCCGGCGGCGCGGGCCATCTGGTAAGACCTGCTGCGTCACGTTGGCGAGCAGCAGCGGCACGCCGAGGTGCTTAGGAAATGTGGTTTCGAGCTCTTGGTCCTTGTACGAGCTCTTGGTCCTTGTACGAGATGTCAATCGTGGCCCCCGGCACGAAATTGCGCGCCAGCAACTGCGAGGCGATTTAGTTTAGTCGTCCGTAAAAAACGAGTGACTGACTGTTTCTAGGCGATTTGGACTGGCGGCGACGCGCGAGGAGCGGCCGCGAACTTGCGGCGCGCCGTGCAGGGAGCGCGCGCCAAGCGGCCGAGGCGCTCTTCACGCCGAAACAACCCGTCGAGCCATCAGCTTCGGATCCCGCGCCCGCGGCG
>CAVSZA010000065.1:0-128697 GCA_963732095.1 uncultured Alphaproteobacteria bacterium | reverse complement strand
TGTCGGCCGATTTCCCGACATTGACGCGCAGCGTGTCGTCGCGGATCTCGACATAGCGGCCAACGACTTCGAGCAGATCCTTTTGCAATGCCGGCAGAAATTCGGGGGCGTCGCGGCTGGCCCGCTCATGGGCGAGCACGATCTTCAGCCGGTCCTTGGCGATCACCGCGCTGTTGCGGCGCTCCGGGAAGAGCAGATCCAACAGGCGCATCAAGCTCTCCCGAACAAGCTGCGGAAGATGCTCCGGCGCTCGGGCTGGAGGAACCGCATTTCGCGTTGCTCGCCGACAAAGCGCGCGACCGCGTCGAGATAGGCGCGCCCCGCCGGGCTTTCCTGGTCAAAGACGACCGGGGTCCCGGTGTTGGAGGCCTTCAGCACCGTTTCCGATTCGGGAATCACGCCGAGCAAGGGGATCGAAAGGATCTCCTTGACGTCCTCGACCGACAGCATTTCGCCCTTTTTGACGCGCTCCAGCGAGTAGCGGGTCAGCAGCAGATGCACCTGGACCGGCTCCAGATTGTGTTCGGCGCGGCGCGACTTGGACGCCAGGATCCCGATGATCCGATCGCTGTCGCGCACCGAGGAAACCTCGGGGTTGGTGACGATGATCGCGCTGTCGGCAAAATAGAGCGCGGTGATCGCACCATGCTCGATCCCGGCCGGGCTGTCGCAGACGATATAGTCGAAGTTTTCCTTCAGCTCCTCGAGCACCCGCTCGACCCCGTCGCGCTTCAGCGCCTCCTTGTCCCGCGTCTGCGACGTCGGGAAGACGTAGAGGTTGTCGTTGCGCTTATCCTTGATCAGCGCTTGGTTGAGCTTGGCGTCGCCGTTGATGACATTGATGAAATCGAACACGACGCGGCGTTCGCACCCCATGATCAGATCGAGGTTGCGCAACCCGACATCGAAGTCGATAACGACGGTGCGCTTGCCGCGCAGCGCCAGCCCGGCGGCGATCGCGGCTGCGGAGGTGGTCTTGCCGACGCCCCCCTTGCCCGATGTGAGCACGATTACTTTTGCCAAACAGACCTCCCCCTTTTCCCCAGCAAACCCCATGCAGCGATTCGCGGCGGCCCCCGCCGCCCGTGAAGGCGCTGCCACAATGATGAGCGTCAATTCCGCTCGATGGTCAACCGATCATCGACGAGCGCGATCTGCACCGGTAAACCCCGGTGTTCCGGCGGGATTTGATCGCTGACGAGATAATGTCCGGCGATGCTGACAAGCTCCGCCTCGAGCCGGCTGCAAAAGATTCGCGCTTCGGCGTCGCCGCCGGCTCCGGCGAGAGCCCGGCCGCGCAATGCCGCGTAAACATGGATGTTGCCGTCGGCCATGATTTCGGCCCCGGGGCTGACCGGCGCGGTGACAACGAGATCGGCGCCGCGGACATAGATCTGGGTCCCTGAGCGGACCGGCTGCGTTATCAGCCGCGATTTGGCGGCGGATGGGGCAGCGTGGCTTTGCGGCGCTTGACCGACCCCGGGCGCGGGTTCCGCGGGGCGCGGCCGGCTGGGCTGTGTGGCGTTGGGCGCGAAACCCGCGAGACCCGCGGCGGCGGCCGCATCTGCTTGCGCCGGCGCGGCATTCTGGATGCCGATCAGGGTCAAAGTGTGGCGGCGCAGGATCTCCCTGGCCTCGGCGAACTCCGCCTCGCGAGCGAACTCCCCCGCCCCTTTCAGATCGAGCACGACCGGCGCGTTGTGGAAGAAACGTGGGCTGCGCTGCACCTGCTCGGCGAGTTCGGCTTCGAAGCCCGGATCGCGCAACATTCCGGCGCGCACCACCATAACGGTGAAGACTGCGCCCTGCACGAGATTGCCCGCCATCCGAAATACGCTACCCGCCCGCGGCGATTTGAAACGCTACGGGTTAACCCCAAATCGTGCCCCCCGCAACCGGTTTTGCCACGGATTGCCCAGCGTTTCAGAGAGGGGTGGACATGCTCGGCCCTTCGGCGCCTGTGGGGGCCGAAAATGACGATGCAGCCACAGACCGGACACGAAGCGGATCAGGCGTTCCAGTCAGCTCAGCGCGCTGAGCAGACCTTGCAATCCCAGACCCATCCCTACCAGCGCCGCCGCCGCGAGCAGCAGTCCGAGCACGATCATTCGCATTCCGGATGAGGGCCGAATCAGCGCTAGCGCCATCAGCACCAGGACACCGCCAATGATTTCGAGCGTGTGCCGTTCGAGCATCCTCGCAAGCACCTCCGGCTTTACCCTGCGCGACCGACATTAATCTAGGGTTAAGGCCGGCAAAAATCCGAACGCCGGGCGACCGCGCACGAATTTTCGTGGCGATGCATCGAGCGAACGCCTGAAGCGTTGATCGTGAAGCTCCTTTGAACGGAACAGGTGCTATAATCAAGTAGACGAGATCCAAACTCAAGAAGGCCGGAACCTGAGCCCTTTTTGATTCCGACTTCGATCTTTCCGACGCATTCACTTCGGAATTCCGCCGCCGATCTTTGTCCTGTTGCCGATGGACCAGAGGGGAGAAACGCGATGATCCGACCAAAGAGCATGGCGCGCTGGATCACCCTGTCGTTGACCGCCGTGACCTTGACATCCGGGTACCTCTATGCCCAGCAGCCCACACCCCAAACGCAGTCGCAGACGGCAGCCCCGAACCCCTATCTGATGGGGACCGAGGGTCTCGACCAGGGACCACGCGGGCTGACCAGCTATATGCCGGTGGCCATAACAGAGTCGTTCGCGTCGCTGATGGCGCGCTTATCGGCAGAAAAGCCCGCCGTCGAACAGGCACATAACGCTCTGCTCAGCGAGCGTTACGATCTGAGCGACCGCCCCGCCCAAGGTGTCACGATGGACCGGACAAAACCCGTTCAAGAGGGCGTCCGCGTCAAATTGCCGGCCGGCGTGACCTGGGAGAGCCTTGCGGCGATGAGCCCGGACCAGATCCGCGACCAGAACCTCTATCCTAAGGGGTTCTATCCCTTGCCGCACCCAAAGCACCAGGAGGGCGGCTTTGTCTTTCCGCACTTCTTGATCGACGCGATCAAGCAGCAGGACGGGCGGGACCTGAAGCGGTTCGACATTGATTTCGATCTGCCGGACCACTTCCTGGCCGAGTTTCCTCCTGCGATCTACCTGACCCCGCGCACCGATCTGGGCGATGTCTCGCAAGGCAAGCTGGTCTCGCTGACCAATTACTACCAGCTGTTCAATGGCATTCTGACCCCGAGGCAGCTGGAAGGGCTGCGGCTGTTGCTGACGCCCTTCCCGCAACAGCAGTTCAACGCGACCGAGGATCGCCGCGCAGAGATACCCAGCCAGGGCGCGGCTTGCTTTGATTGCCATTCGAACGGCCACCAAAACGGCGCGACGCACCTCGCCCCCGATGCTCGCCCAGAGTGGTTCCGCCACCGCATCAAGACGATATCGCTTCGTGGCCTCAACATTCAGCGGCTCTTCGGCTCGCAACGTGCCCTGAAGACGGTCGAGGATTTCACCGAATTCGAGCAGCGCACTGCCTATTTCGACGGCGATATCGTGGAGGCGACAAAGAAGGGAGTGAACCCCCTCGAGCGCGGCAGCCAGGTCGACTTCATGGCCGATTTTCAGGAGATGCTGGACTTTCCGCCGGCGCCCAAGCTCGATGTTCTCGGCAAGCTCGATCCCGCCAAGGCGACGCAGGCCGAGATGCGCGGCCAGGATGTCTTTTTTGGCAAGGGCCAATGCGCGACCTGCCACCAGCCGCCCTTCTACACCGACAATTTGATGCACAACCTCCAGACCGAGCGGTTCTTCAAGCCGGTAATGATCAACAACATGATGGCGGTCGGGGACGGACCGATCAAAACCTTTCCGCTGCGCGGCGTGAAGGACAACCCGCCCTACCTGCACGACGAGCGTCTTCTGACCTTGGAGGACACGGTCGAGTTCTTCAACCTGATCCTCGGCACCAAGCTGGCGCCGCAAGAGAAGCAGGATCTGGTGGCGTTTATGCGAGCGCTCTAGCCGGAGACACGCTGCCCCTCCACGGCTCGTGCGCCTATTGCGGCGCGGGCGGCAGCGGCGTTCGTTGAACCGGTGTGTTCAACGGCAGCGGCGCCCCGGCCGCCGGCTGTTGCGGGTTCTGCGGCGCCGCCCCCGGTGCCGGCGGTTGCGGGTATTGCGGGTTCGGCGCCGCCCCTGGTTCCGGCGGATAGGGATAACCCGCCGCGTACGGATAGCCCGCCGCGTACGGATACGGGTACGGATAGCCCCATGGGTTGTAGCCGTAAGGATAATAATAACATCCGGACAATAGGCTGGCACTCGCCACGGCAAACGGCCCGATCCATCGCAGTCGGCGAGTTCTTGTCACGGCTGCCTCGCTCCCAAAAAATCCGGCCGGCGTTTTTCGAGAAACGCGCGGACGCCCTCGACAAATTCCTCAGACGCGGCGCAGGCGGCAAAGCTTTCGGTCTCGCGCTGCAACTGCGCATTCAGCCTTTGACCTATCGAGGCCTCGATCAGCGCTTTGGTGCGCCCGTAAGCATGGGTCGGACCATTCGCCAGCCGTGTCGCGAGCGCGAGCGCCTCGGCCTCGAGCCCCGCCGGCGGAACCAACCGATTGACGAGGCCGAGCTCCAGGGCGCGCCGCGCATCAAAGCGGTCGCCAAGCAACATCAATTCCGCCGCCCGCTTTAGCCCGACGATGCGGGGCAATGTCATCGTCATGCCGCCATCCGGGCTGGTTCCGAGATGGATATAGCCGGACGCGAAAAGACAATCCTCGGCAGCGATTGCCAGATCGGCGGCGAGGACGAGGCTGAGGCCGAAGCCCGCCGCCGCACCCTGCGCCGCAACGACAACGGGCTTCGGCATTTGTCGCAACGTCGTCAGCAGCGGGTGCAACGTATCGACGATCGCACGAAGAGCCTGTTCACGGGCCGCGGGCTGGAGCGAGATCAGTTCGCCAAACATGTTGATGTCGCCGCCGGCGCAGAAATACGAGCCGGCGCCGCGCAACAGCACGACGCGAGAAACGGCATCCTCGGCGGCTTCGGCCGCCGCCGCGGCGAGTTCGCCAATCATCTCGCGGTTGGCCGCGTTGAGCACCGCCGGCCGATTCAGGAGGATCTCCAGAACGGCCTCGCGCCGCTGCACGATAACACTAGGCATCGCTCGGCTCCTTCCGCGCTCCGGTCTATCATACGGGCCGCTTTGTGGGAGACGATACCATGGCCTTTACGATCCTGCGCGGCGGCCGCGTGCTCGACATCGCCGCAGGAACCGCAGAACCCGCCGATATCCTCGTCGAGGGCGACACGGTCCGCGAAATCGGCCCGCCCGGCTGCCCGGCCCCGGCCGATGCGGTCGAAATCACGGCGGCGCGCCGGTTGCTGCATCCCGGTCTCGTCAACGCCCACACGCACGGCCACGGCAATCTCGCCAAGGGAATGGGCGACCGCTGGCCCCTCGAATTGCTGCTGAGCGCGGCGCCGTGGATCACCGGAAACCGCACCGCCGAAGACAAGTATCTCTCGACGCAGCTCGGCGCGGTCGAGATGGTCATGAAGGGCTGCACCGCCTGCTATGACCTTTCCTTCGAGTGGCCATTGCCGACCGCCGAAGGGCTGGCCTTGGCAGGTCAGGCCTATGCCGATGTCGGCATGCGCGCGGTCATCGCGCCAATGGTCGCCGACCGCAGCTTTTACGAGGCTATCCCAGGTCTGATGGAGGCGTTGCCGAAGCCCCTCCAGGAGCGGGTCGCCGAACTGCGTCTTCCGCCAGCCGAGGCGACGCTGGCGGCGATCCGCGAGACATTGCGCGGCTGGTCCTTCGACCGCGACCGGGTGCGTCCCGCGGTCGCGCCGACGATACCACATCACTGTTCCGACGCCTTCATCCTCGGCTGCGCCGATCTGGCGCGCGAGTTCGGCCTCGGCGTCCACAGCCACGTCGCCGAATCCAAGGTGCAGGCGGTAACCGGGAATCCGGCTCTACGGCCGGACGCAGACCGCGCATCTCGACAGCCTCGGCGTGCTCGGGCCGCATTTCACGGTGGCTCACGGCGTGTGGCTCGACGAAGACGACATGGCTCGCCTCGGCAACCATGGCGCCTCGGTGGCGCACAACCCGGGCAGCAACATGCGGCTCGGCAGCGGGCTCGCCGATACCAGGGCGATGCTGGAGCGGCGGGTCAACGTGGGGATCGGCACCGACGGGGCGAATTGCGCCGACAATCAGAACATGTACGAGGCGATGCGGCTGGCGTCCTTCGTCTCAAAGGTGCAGGGGCCGGGTTGGCGGCGCTGGCTGACGACACGCGAGGCGGCGCTGGCGGCGACCGAGGGCAGCGCCCGCGCCTTGGGGTTCGGCGACCGGATCGGCCGCCTCGCGCCGGGCTACAAGGCCGATATCGTGATGCTCGACCTCGATCATCCGAACTGGCTGCCGTTCAACGACCCGGTCAACCAGCTGGTCCACACCGAGGACGGGACGGCCGTCGCCAGCGTCATGATCGGCGGCCGTCTGGTCGTCGACAACCGCCGGGTCGTCACCGTCGATCTCGACCGGCTGCGCGACCGGATCGCGGCAGCGCGCGAGCGTCTCGCCGCCGCCAACGCCGACAACCGCCGTCTTTACGAAGCCCTCGAACCGGTTGTCGGCAGCTATTGCCCGGGTCTGGCCCGCACCCCCTACCACATCCACCGCTACGGCGCCTGGCCGGAGTAGCCCAGGCCCAACACCCGCACCCGCCGTCAGGATCATCGATGGCGGCCAAACTTCTCTCTACACCCCGATAATGCTAGACGGGAGGAAAGCCGACTGCAGTGTGCATCAGGGCCTAGAGGAAGACGAGCCGATGACATTCACTCGCCGTGCTTTCGTCATCATGCCGTTTGGCGAGAAGAAAGCGCCGGACGGGACTGCGATCGACTTCGACGCCGTTTACCGTGACCTCTTTGCGCCGGCAATCGCGGCGGCCGGCTTGATGCCGCACCGTGCGGACGCCGACCGCCGCGGCGGCTCGATCCACCTCGACATGTTTCAGGACCTGCTCCTCGCCGAGTTTGTCGTCGCCGACCTGACCTTGGACAATCCCAACGTCTGGTACGAAATCGGCGTGCGCCACGCATTGCGCGCAGGCGGCTCGGTCCTCACCTATGCGCTGCGCGACCGGCTGCCGTTTGACATTGCGGGGCAGCGCATGCAACGCTTTACCCTCAAGGGCGGACGGCTCGATCCAGACCGCGTCGAAGCGGAGCGCAATGCTCTCACGGAAGCAATCGAGGCGACCCTCGGCGCCTGGCGCGGGCGGCGGGCGAGCCCGGTCTATCAGCAGCTCCCCAGTCTCAGAGAGCCGGACTGGAAGACCATCAAAGTCGGCGACGTCAACGAGTTCTGGCAGGCGCTCGAGAGATGGCAAAGCCGCGTCGAGGTGGCACGGCGCAAGCAGCGGCCGGGCGACGTTCTCGTGCTAGCCGAGGAGACGCCAAACAGCGTGCTCGAATTCGAGGCGTTGCGCACAGCGGTGCGCGCGCTTGTCCGGCTCAACCGGCCGCGCTACGCGCTGAATGTCCTCGAACGCGCACGCGAGCTCGAGCCGGACGATGTCGAAGCGCGCCAGCTCGAGGGCATCGCTTTGGGCCGCGCCGGGCGCTACGCCGAGGCTCGCGAAACCCTTCGCCGTCTCGCCGAGGAACGCAAGGACGGCGAGACCTTGGGTCTCCTCGCCCGCACTTGGAAGGATGAATGGACGCAAATCTGGAACGCGCATCCACAGCGCAAGCTGGACCCCGTCGCCGCTGCGCGAGACACGGCGGCCACATTGCAAAGCGCCGCCTCCGCCTATATCGAGGCATTTCGTGCCGCTCCCGGAGACTATTATCCGGGCGTCAACGCGTTGACCTTGGGGAGGCTTTGGGAGCAGGTCACCGGTCGGCGAAGCAGGCTGCCGCTCGCCTTGATTGCCGCCGGCGTCGGCTGGACTGCCGCCGCCGCCGTCGAGCGCAATAAGGACTATTGGTCGCTCGCCACCCGGGCGGAACTCGCCTTGATCGAGAATCGGAAGGACGACGCGATCGACGACTACTCCGAGGCGTCGGCGCTGGCGGTTGCCAATCGCGATTGGTTCGCGCTCAACTTAACCAGTCAACAGCTCGATTTTCTCGGCGAGCTGAAATTTCAAAGCGAGATCGTTGCCGAAGCCGTCGCCGTGACCGATCGCGCCGAGCAGCAGTTGCACGCTCTGCTCGGCAGCCGTCCGGAAGAGCGATCGGAGCCGGACCGTGTCGTAATGTTCAGTGGCCACATGATCGACAACCCGGCGGATCGCGGCGACGGCAAGACCAAGCCGCCCCGCTTTCCACCTTCAAAGATCGAGGCAGCGGCGGCGCGTATCCGGGCTGCGCTCGACGAGGTCGGGGCCAGCGCCGGCGATCTCGGTCTTTGCGGCGGCGCTTCCGGGGGCGACCTGTTGTTTGCCGAAGCATGCCTCGCACGGGGCATGCGGATCGAGCTGCGTCTTGCTCGCGCCGAGAACGAGTTCCTCGCCGAGTCGGTAACATTCGCCGACCCGGACCGGCGATGGGAGCGCAGCTTCGCGCGCGTAGCAGAGAACCCCGGCTGCACGGTCCTCGTCATGCCGGAAGAGCTTGGGCCCGCGCCCGCTGGTGTCAGTATCCACGACCGCTGCAACCGTTGGATCCTCTACTCGACGCTGTCGCAAGGGCTGCACCGTGCTTCTTTCATCACGCTGTGGGATGGCGAGGCGGGCGATGGCCCGGGCGGAACGCAAAACATGGTCGAGTTCGTCCGCAAGCTCACCGGCCGACAGCCGCTCATCCTCGATCCTGCAACTCTGTGAGCCGCCATTCTGGCAATCAGGCTCCGCGATGGGTGGGCCCGCCACGCCTCTCACTGGGTGGCCGATGATCCCCGCGGCTCTCCCATAATCTTGGCATCAGCATTGCCGGGAGGCGTCGGCGGGTTGTTGCCGCGCTCTCGCCAAAATATCTTCTGTTCTTCGGCGATGATGCCTTCGATCGCTTCCACGAATGTCAGATAAGCCTCTCGCTCGGGCAATCCTCTGTAGGAACCGGCGCCGTGGGTATAGAGGCGACGCTCGCGCTTCATCCGCTCTGAAGCAGTCCGATACGATATCCAGGTCTCGCTATAGCGGGCGATACGTTGCCAACCCGCCGCGATCGCGACGATGGCGCCGATCGACCCCGACACAATCGGCACCCACGCTGCAGCCCCAAACACTTGGATAAACGTAATCAATGACCCCAGCACGATGGTGAGGAGAGCCAACAATTCAGAACGCGTCTTGAACAAGCCGGCTCTCTCGCTGTACCACCGGCGCTGATCAGCCAAATCATCTTTGAAATATCGTTCAGCCAACGCATCCCGTTCTTTTGCCGTGGGGTCATCTACAGCGTGGTCCGCGGCCTTGAGATTTTCGAGTTGGCTCGGCTGTTCCGTTAACTCGCGGGCGCCTCCCGGCCCGACATGGAGTGGCTCGCCGCCCTCCCCTGGTGAGGTTTGCTCCCTGGCTCCAGCCCCGCCATCGATGGGGACAATCGAGGAATCCGTCATAGAGTGAGCCACGGCGCTCCTCTCTTTTTCTGTCTGGACACCGTCAACATCCTATCCTCGCAAGGTTCAATCAGCAATGTTATTAGTGGGAAGAGTGGGAATAAATCGTCATTATGCCAGTAAGACGAACAAAAGCAAGATCATCGTATTGAGCCTCTCTTTCGGCGCCGCGTGATTGCTGTTCACAAGCCGGGAACGCATCCGCAGACGGAGGAATATTCTTAGCAATTTGTGCTTGAGTCGCACCGTCCGATCGGGAGATGATCGCTGGCTCACACAGCACTGTCAGGTTGAGCATAGATGAGTACAGTCTTCATCAGCTACAGAAGGGAGATCACTGCCGGTGAAGCCCGGGCGTTGTTCAACGAACTTTTGGAGAAGCTGGGCAAGAACTCGGTATTCATGGACGTGGATAGCATCGCTTTGGGCCGTGACTTCCGCGGCGCACTGCAAAAGACGCTGGAATCTTGCGACCTCATGCTGGTGCTGATCGGCAAAGACTGGGCCGAAGTTAAAGACGAAGAGGGACGGATACGCTTACAGAACCCCGGTGATTTCGTGCGCCTGGAGATCGAAGCGGCGCTCAAGCGCGACATCGTTGTCACGCCGATCCTGGTGCAAGGGGCGCATATGCCTGCCCCCGAGCAATTGCCCGCAGAGATCAGGGACCTGGTTTATCGCAATGGGTTTGAGCTGAGCCACAACCGGTGGGAGTCGGATTTTGCGGAAATGATCAGGCGGCTAAATCTCGACATTGCCAAAGAGGGCAGACGCGTCGAGCAATCCGCCTCCACTGCCGCCGCGCCCAATGCCTCCATTGCGCCGGCCGCGCAGCCCAGCGATCTCGGACCGGCGGTTCCTCAATCGGCCCATTAGGGTGACGCGGCGGCAGGCACTGGGGGTTGCCGCGCTCGCTGCCGCTGGGACCGGCGCCATCATCGCCGCACCTTCCATCCGCAGACTGTTATCAAAACCGTCGTTGCGGACTGTTGCTTTCGACGTTGCAACGGTTGATTCGAAAGGGGTCCGGAACCCGCCGGAAAAATACACCGCCGCGGCGTTCACCGAACCGCTCGGTCCCGCTGCCGGGCTCGACATGGTCTCGATCCCGGGGGGCAGTTTCACGATGGGCTCGCCGGTCGATGAGCCGGAGCGCCAGGGCAATGAAGGTCCGCAGCACCATGTCACGCTCGCTCCGTTTTTTATCAGCGCATCGCCCGTCACTCAGGCCCAGTGGTCTGCAGCCGTATTGGCGCACCCTGACCAAATCCGCCGAAACCTCGATCCGAACTCGTCGTTCTTTAAGGGCATCGATCTTCCCGTCGAGAGCATCACTTGGCACCAGGCGGAAGAATTTTGCCTGCGCCTGACTGCGATCACCGGGCGGGCCTATCGGCTGCCGAGCGAAGCCGAATGGGAATATGCCTGCCGCGCGGGCACGATGGGACCCTTTCATTTCGGACCGACCATCACCCCCGAGCTGGCGAACTATTGTGGAACCGGCGGCGCGGTTTGCGGCGAAAGCGATGGCAAGAGCGTCGCCTCTGACGTCTATAACGATAAGACGTATAAATTGGGCGCCTACGGTGAGGGCCCCACTGGGGTTTTTCGAGGCAAAACGACGCCTCCGGGGACATTTCCACCGAACCGGTTTGGCCTCTACGACATGCACGGCAATGTTTGGGAGTATTGCCTAGACATGTGGAGCGCCAATTATGCAGATGTCCCCGTGGACGGCAGCGCCAACCTCTCGGGCCCCGCCGACAGCCAGCGGATATTGCGCGGCGGCTCGTGGTCGCATAACCCTGCGATCTGCCGCTCTGCCTACCGCGACAGCGTTGCCCCCGACTTCTCAGGCTGGCAAGGCCGCATCGGCCTCAGGGTGGTTTGCACGGTTTAAGCATGCGATAACGGCCTGATCATAAAAGATCCGTCGTGCTGGTAGATGAGCGGTTTTCTTCGTTATCGCGTAACTCAAGGATTTCGGTGAACAGATCATTCATTTCGGTTATGTAGTGCTTACTGTGGAAGTAATTGTCGTAAATTGATCCCGCCTTTTGGTGCTCGCCGAGACGGTGCTCCCGCGTCATCATCATGGCCTCGGCGAATTGTCGAGGAGTATCCCGGACAAACTCAGTACAAACTTCTTGTACGTGATCAGGAAGGCCTCTAAGTGAGTTCAGCCGTCGCTATAACTGCTTTACCTGCACAGAGAGCCTCAATAAATTTCAAAGAACATCCAGTTCCCACAAGCGAAGGTGCTAGCACTGAATTTGAAATGGAGTAGTAAATCCCCAAGTCCGGCACGCTTCCTACAAAATAATGTCGGTACTTTTTATATAACATTTTATCCATCTGACGCGTAAGTTCCTTGATACGGCCAATTATGGCGATCCGCGGGGGTGGTCCATCCAGGAGCGGGAAAACCTCGGTAAGCAACCATTTCACTGCGATGAAATTAGCGAAATTATTGTTTCCGACGTATAAAAAATCAAACCGTGTCCCGTAGGAATGCCCTCTAATCTGGGTCAGTGATTTTTCAAGTTGCGGGTTGATGCACGGCACTACCAATTGATGGCGGATAAGTGGCAATTTCTGCTCAAAAAACCCTTTGTCATGTTTTGAACAGTGAATTAAGATATCTGCATTCCTATATAGTGACAACTCTGATTTAGTAGCTGAGAGTATTGTTCCTTTCGCCCACTGAAGGGATTTTCGGTACCTCGCTTCGCGTAGGTTTTCGCTTGTACATCGTGCGTGTCGCATATTAGGCGCGGTTTCCTGCCAGTTCGTCGAAATACCAGCTCTCGAATTCGCATGCCAAGGAGCATCTCGAATGCGTGATTCACATGGATGACATCGATCTGATAGTTGTCGATAAAATCTAAAATCCCAGTTTGCCACTCACTGGCTGCAGCATATCTGGCATCTATGGCAAGGGAATCGTCACGCCCGGCTAAAACCCAGTCCAGAAATGATTTGCTTAGGTATGATCGCCTTTTATCGCGAGTGATACCGTAAGCGACGTTTGATATTCCGTCGAAATGCATCTCCGTTTCTAGTTCACTGATTTCTTGCTTTCCAGGAGATACATAGAGAGGTCCGAGAACAAGCATAGTCTTATGGCCGAAATTTTTATGTGCAGCAGCTTGTGCTGCGAAGATATTTGAACTTCCCGTATTGGGCCAAGGAGGTGCTATTATGATGGCTCCGGCCTCTCGCCGATGGCGGGTTTTGGAATACACCTCACGGAGTTCCCGCGCGCTCAGTGCAAGCGGGGAAAGGCTGGACCGCCCGATGCGGTCAGCGGAGCGCGAAGCAAGGCGTAGGCGCAATATCTGGCCAAGCTTGTCGACAACGCGGGTACGCGCCACACCCCCGCTAGCGCAGGACTGTTCCGGATGGACACCGCCACAGAGGGCGGCAATCACCAGGCTGTAGGCGAGGTCCATCTCTCGCTTGAGAGCCGCGGCACTTCGCAACGAGCCAAATAGCTGGCTTCCGTAGCTCCTGCGGGACAGTCGTCGCAATGCTATCTCAGAGAGGGCCGGCGCATGCTCCGGTCCGCTCAGCAGGTCCGAGACCGCCTGCCACGCGGCGCGCCGAAGAAACCAACTCTGCGTCAGCCGCTCCGGCGGGATCACATGCTCGACCACGGCTTTGGGCGCATATATTGCCAACTTGCCCATCGCCGTTTCGCGCTCGCTTGCCTCAATTTCGTCGTTCGACAGGAGCGTCGACCTTGAGCCCAAGCGGCCGAGCCTCGATGAAAAACCGCCTGCGGCAATCAGACACGCCCTGTCGAACGAAAGGTTGCACCCGGCGAGCCATTCTCCTGCGGACAATTCACGCAACTCGTGGCCCAAATCGACGAGCGAGAGATAGCCGAGCAACGGCTTGCCCAGCCACGCCGGTTTCTCACCTGTCCAGCGCGGCACAATCCGGCCGCCCACGATCCCCGCCCGGCCGTCGAATGCGGCGTAAGCGTGCAGCAGTTCTTTAGCCCAAGACGGGCGAGCCCGTGCGTCGTCATCGATAAAGGCGACGATGCGGCCAAGTGCCGCCGCCGTGCCTCTGTTCCGGGCGTTGGAAAGTCCCGGCATCGGTTCGGCGAGGTAGGTAAGATTAGACGAGCCTGCATAGCGCTGTCCGAAGCGCGCGGCAGCAGCTTGATCCGGCAAGTTGTCGACTACGATAATCTCGTGCGAGCCGGCTGGAACGTCCTGTTCTGCCAGCGATTCGATTGCCTCCGGCAACAAATCGTACCGGTTGTAGGTGCAGATGACCGCCGACAGGGCGACCTCGCCCCGTTCACCAGGCCGCAGGACGGGCGAGCCCGACAAGCTGTTCGCATCGGAAGTCGACATGAGGGTGGCTGTTCGAGCTTGACCGCGGCGATGTTAGCTCGTTTGGTAAGATTTCCAACTGCAGACGGCGTGCGGCTTGTCAATCCGTCTTTCGTGAGCGTCTGTGACAGATCATCCCCGGAGAATGGAAGGCAATTCGCTGATTCACCCCCCCTTTCCGACATCCCCGCGCGCCTTCGGCTCAGGCGCTGAGTAACCGCTAGAGCTGCATTGGTGTGCAACCTTTTGTGACAAGTGATCGGACCTAATTGCCTCTGGCGGTGGCGGTGCGGCACCAACTCACGTTATGATTTAGGAGTTTTGACCGCGGGGGGCGCCGCTACCCCGCGATGGAGGGGATATCCGGTCGGCTCGATGATGACACCCGCATTCCTTGGCATCGTCGGCCGAACGGCCGACATCGCGCTGGTCGTGTTCCTCTTGATGCAATTGGCGTTGGGGTTCCGCATGTCCCAGACAGTGCTGCTCCACCTCCGCTACCGCCGCACCGGGCTCGAGCGAGAACGGCTTGCGCTTACCCAACCGCTTCCTGCCGAGGATGAGCTCCCCGCCGTTCTCATTCAGATTCCCACCTTCAACGAAGGTCACCTTGTGCGGCGCGCCCTTGACGCGGCGGTATCGTTGGATTGGCCGCGTGATCGGCTCCAAACACAGCTGCTCGACGACAGCACCGATGGGAGCGCAGAAATAGCCCGGGCGACGGTTGCCGAGTTCCGCCGGCGAGGCCACGATGTCACGCTGATCCAGCGCGCGCACCGCGCCGGTTTCAAAGCCGGGGCGCTGACGGCCGGACTGGCTCGCTCCAGCCAGCCGTTTGTCGCCGTGTTCGACGCGGATTATGTTCCGTCCGCCGATTTCCTGCGACTGTGTCTTCGGCCGTTGCTCGCTGATCCGCGTCTCGCCTTTGTTCAAGCCCGATGCGATTTTCTGAATGCCGGAGAAAACCGCGTGACACGTGCGCAGCAGATTATTCTGGAGAGCCATTTCGCAGTGGAGCAGCCGACGCGATGTTGGGCGGGTCAAATTCTACCGTTCAACGGGACCTGCGGCATTTGGCGGCGAGCCGCGATCGAGGCTGCGGGTGGATGGCATGGTGATACGCTGACAGAGGATCTCGACCTCAGCTACCGCGCCCAGATGAAAGGATGGCGCGCCTTGTATCTCGCCTCCGTAGCCGTGCCGGGCGAGTTGCCGAACAGCTTGGCGAGCTGGGGGCAGCAACAATGCCGCTGGAACAAAGGCTATGCCGAGACGGCCCGAAAGCTTCTGCCGTCCATCTGGCGCAGCGCTCTGCCGTGGGGGCGGAAGCTCGACGCGGCACTCCATCTCGGTGGTTGCGCGTTCGGGTTGCTGGTTGTGGCAACGGGAATTTTATGTTGGATCGACTTGCTGCTCGGGACGATGAGCTATTCCTTGGTTCTCCCGCTCGCAGCACTCGGCCTGCTGCAAGGGCTGACGGGCGCGCTCGCAATGGCGCTGCTGAGCAGCAATTTCCTGCGGCGGTCTGGGATCGATTTCCAGCCTCGTGGTTTCGTGACGACGTGCCGTCTCACTCTATATACGATTCTGATGCACCACTATGCTGCGGCGCTGTCGGCCGGCAGTGTGGTCAACGGCATACGCGGCCGCAGATCAGGCTTTGTGCGGACACCAAAACGGGTTCGTCTCTCCGGTTAATATCGGGTTCGGTCACGTTATCGAGCCCCCGTCGCCACCGGAGAACATCGGACGGCGCATACCGCGACCGGCCAAGAGCAACCCGCCGACGAACGCGGGCACCGTCGGCAGCAGGTAGAGAAGTGGCAAAAGTTCGATATTGCGGATCGCCATGGTGATTATCGGATCGGGTAATGTGTTCGTGGCAAATGCAGAAGCTACGGCGAGCACGAACAGGAGCGCTTGCCGTCTTCCCTGTCGCCTCGGCACCAAAAGTCCGAGCACGAGGATGACATTGCCAACGCAAAGGAGCGGATTGACGATTTGGCGATGCCCCTCCACCAGCCATTGCGCCAACATCAGTGTGTCTTCCCTGACGTCGATCGGCGGGTTGAGAAGCCGGGTGACGGGTTCTTCGTAGAAGCCGCGTGGACGCTCTGCCGTCCCTTTTGCCGCGGCGATCCGCACAGGCAGCGAAAATGTGTCGAAGTCGACCTTCTCGATCCCGGTCGAGGTACGGACAAAGTAGGCTCCGCTGTCGAGCAGGAGCAAAGAGACTCCATCGCTTTCAAGAAAGCGTCCACGCCGCGACCAAATTTCGGTGAACCCGTGTTCATTGCGACTATCAAGCGCGACGATGTCCTCAAGAGTAGTGCCATCGGGGCTCCGCCGGGCGAACGCGACCGATATGCCGGGGATGATCTCCTGCTGGTAGCCCGGTTGCAGTACTTCGACGCCAACATTTGCCGCTGCCTGGAAGCGAATGTCCTCGAGGCTCCTCCAACTCAGCGGGAGCAGGCACAGCGAATTGAGGGCACAAAACGACGCGGCAAGCACCGCGACGATGATCCCGGGACAAGCGATCTGACAACTGCTCCGCCCGGCGCTCCGCAAGCTCAAGACCTCATTATTCTCAATCCACTGGTAGTATCGGCAGGCGACGGCAATCGAGACGATCTCGGGGGTCGCGTGGTAGAAGATCACCGGCAGGATGTGAAGCCAGATCAACAGAAGCCGATCGAGGGAGAGCGCACCGCTCATCACCAGATCGTAGAGTTGCGGCGATTTATGGAGAATCTGCTCGATTACGATCACCGACATGATCGCGGCGGTAGCGAGGGTCAGCCGACCAAGCATGTGGCGATAAATCGTGATCAGAGATGCCCCGCCGGTTTAATGCCTTGTCGGCCCGACCAGATGGTGAGTTGCCCCCGACACCCTGTGTTTCCGCGGCCAAGCCGGAGGATTGGCGCACAGCCCCTTCGGTTTTTTTACTATGAAGACGCCGATCGCGCAATCTTTGGGGGCAATCCGATTGGTTCGTCATGTCGGTCTTTATCAACCGTCGGGATGGGACGAGGGGTGCGAGACGCCTCCCGGACCGGCCCGATCAGATGTCTGACCGCGCGCGCAAAGCGGTGCGACGAACCGCGTGGCACGAGGGGGGCGCGTTGGCACCGCTGAGCGTCGGGTGGCGCCACCGCGAACTGATTTTGGCGGTGCTGCGGCGGGAGCTCGCGGACCGCTTCAGCGGGTCCGCATTCGGCTGGGTATGGGCCGTCGTCGGGCCGTTGATTACGCTGGGAATCTATACGGTGACGCTTACCAAAGCCATGCAGTTGCCGCTGGCCACGGCGCATGGCAACACGTCGAGTTATGCACTCTCGACCTTTGTCGGCCTCATCGTATTCGGCCTGTTCGCCGAACTTTGCAGCCGCGCCCCGTTGTTGATGCACGAGCACGCATGGTTTCTCAAGACCTCGATCTTTCCGAGCGAGACGCTCGCTTGGACCGCGGTGCTACGCGCGCTGAGCTATGCCGGCATCAGTTTTCTCGTCCTCCTTGTCTTCGAGCTCGCCCTGAATGGGATACCGCCACTCTCTATCCTGCTGCTGCCGTTCATCGTGGCGCCGCTGGTCATGTTTCTGCTTGGCATGGTGTGGTTCCTGGCGGCGATCGGCGCCTTTACCCGTGACATGTCCTACCTGATGATCACTTTTATCCCCTTGGCGATGTTTGCGACGCCGGTGTTCTATCGGGTCTCGGACCTTCCCGGTCCGTTGCGCGCGCTCGCCTACGCCAACCCGCTCGGCATGGCAATCGAGATGATGCGTGCTGCGGTGCTCGACGGGGTCTTGCCACCGACCCTGGCTTATTGTGGATTTCTCGTCGTGTCGTTCGCGGTTTGCCGTGGCGGGTATGCCGTATTCGAGCGCTACAAGGGCATCTTGATCGATGTCATCTGACCCGGCGATCCGATGTCTCGGCCTGGGCAAAGCCTATCAACTCTATGCCCGGCGGACCGACCAAGTAAAACAAATGTTGTTCGGCAGCTTCCATCGCTTTTACTTGGAATACTGGGTGCTGCGCGATATCGATTTAGAGATGCAGCGGGGCGAATCGGTTGGGATCATCGGGCGGAACGGCGCGGGCAAGACAACTCTGCTGCGGCTACTGTGCGGTATTACACAGCCCACCTGCGGGGAAATCAGCGTGGCAGGACGGATCGCCCCGATCCTGGCGCTTGGCGCCGCTTTCGATTGGGAGATGACGGGCCGCCAAAATGTGCTGATTAGTGGCGCGGTCCTTGGACTGCGCCGGTCGGATATACTTAGGCGGGTACCATCGATCGCCGAGTTTGCCGCGATCGGTCCGTTTCTCGATCAGCCGGTGCGGCTCTATTCCGCCGGCATGCGCTCGCGGTTGGCCTTCGCGATCTGCGTTCACGCCGAAGCCTACATCCTGGTCGTCGATGAGGCCCTGGCCGTCGGCGACGCCGCTTTCCGACGCAAAAGCCTCGCCTTCATGGAATTGTTCCGGCGCCGCGGCACACTGATCGTGGTTACGCATGACATGCAGCAGATCACGGCCTTGTGTGACCGGGTCATCTGGGTGGATGGCGGTGGCATCCGCGCGAGCGGCGAAGCGGCAGAGGTTATCCAACTCTATGAGGATGCGAGCGAAACCGAGGAGGAAGACGGCATCCGCCTTCGCTTGGACGCCGAAGCCCGCGCTGCGCTTTGTCCCGCTAACGGGGTCGCGCGATGGTGGCTGGGGCCGCCAAAAGGTCCCGCCCCGGTTGTGGTAGATTATCGGGCGCGCAACGTCCTCCTGCAGCTTCTTGTCGATGTCCCACACCAGCGCCTTGCGCTTTTGCTGATCGGCCTCGGCGGATTGCTGGTCGGGGTCGTCGACCCCGCTGCCGGTCAGATTGAGGCCGATCTGATAGTCCGGATCGCGATAGGCCGCGATATTGCGTGTCGAAACCTTTATATTGAGCCGCTTTTCCGGTCCGTAGACGAGTTTTTGCATGAACTCTCGTGCTTCCGCCCGGTTCTTTTCGACATCGGGGTCATAGCCGACCACGGTTTGAGAATATCCGGCGGCACTCCCCGTACCCCGACGGGCAGCGGTAGCATCGCACCGCCGATATCGCCCTGCCCCTCAAAGAGGATGTCGATAAAGCAACGCCGGCTGTGGCCGCTTCAAGTGAAAGACGGCTTCGCTGTCACTATTGGCGGTCACCGACTCGACATTCTGGTGCCGGATCTTGCGCGGATTGGTGCGCAACTTTTCGGTCGCCTTGCCGAGCAGCAGGTCCCAGGTGCAGGCCACATCCGTCGTAGACGACCAAATTGTTGGGTACCCCCATCATCGGCAACACGACCGAGATCGTCGCCTCCTCGAGGATCGACATGCTCGCCCGACTGGTACCTCTTGGCAACCCTGCGTCAAGGTTATACCCCGATGGACCTCTCGGTCGAGATGGCCGAGGCATTTGCCGAATACTTTCACAATGTAAGGCGATTCGCTGGTTTACGATCTGAGCCTCCTCGGATGATCCGAGGATGGCGATGCCCCGAGGCTGTCATTCACCGCTTGCTCGAGCGGTTTTGGTCAGAAATGACCGCTAGAGCTGCATTGGTGTGCAACCTGTTGCGACGAGGTGATCGGACGCAATTGCCCCTAGCGGTGGCGGTGCGGCGCCGACCCAGGTTATGATTAAAGAGTTCTGACGGTGGAGGGGCGGCGCTATGGCGCGATGTGACGGTTCCGGATGATTGGCGCGTGCTCGGGATTGGATTTCGCCCAACTGCATCCGAACGCGGGCCCTGCGCCCATGACCGAGTGTCGGATATCTGGTCGGCTCGAACATGACGTCCGCATTCCTTGGCATTGTCGGCCGAACGGCCGACATCTCCCTGATCGTATTCCTCTTGATGCAATTGGCGTTGGGGTTCCGCATGTCCCAGACAGTGCTGCTCCACCTCCGCTACCGCCGTACCGGGCTCGAGCGAGAACGGCTTGCACTTACCCAACCGCTTCCTGCCGAGGATGAACTCCCCGCCGTTCTCATTCAGATTCCCACCTTCAACGAAGGTCACCTTGTGGGGCGCGCCCTTGACGCGGCGGTATCGTTGGATTGGCCGCCTGAGCAGCTGCAAATACAGCTGCTCGACGACAGCACCGATGCGAGCGCAGAAATAGCCCGGGCGACGGTTGCCGAGTTCCGCCGGCGAGGCCACGATGTCACTCTGATCCAGCGCTCGCACCGCGCCGGTTTCAAAGCCGGGGCGCTGACGGCCGGACTGGCTCGCTCCAGCCAGCCGTTTGTCGCAGTCTTCGACGCGGATTATGTTCCGCCCGCCGATTTCCTGCGACTGTGTCTTCGGCCGTTGCTCGCTGATCCGGGTCTCGCCTTTGTGCAAGCCCGATGCGATTTTCTGAATGCCAGAGAAAACCGCGTGACACATGCGCAGCAGGTCATTCTCGAGAGCCATTTCGCAGTGGAGCAGCCGACGCGATGTTGGGCGGGTCAAATTCTACCGTTCAACGGGACCTGCGGCATTTGGCGGCGAGCCGCGATCGAGGCTGCGGGTGGATGGCATGGTGATACATTGACAGAGGATCTGGACCTCAGCTACCGCGCCCAGATGAGGGGATGGCGCGCATTGTACCTCGTCTCCGTAGGCGTGCCGGGCGAGTTGCCGAACAGCTTGGCGAGCTGGGGGGCGCAACAATGTCGCTGGAACAAAGGCTTTGCAGAGACGGCCCGAAAGCTTCTGCCGTCCATCTGGCGCAGCAATCTGCCGTGGGGGCGGAAATGCGCCGCGGCACTTCACCTCGGTGGTTGCACGTTCGGGCTGCTGGTAGTGGCAACGGGAATTTTATGTTGGATCGACGTGCTGCTCGGGACGATGAGCTATTCCTTGGTTCTCCCGCTCGCAGCACTCGGCCTGCTGCAAGGGTTGACGGGCGCGCTCGCAATGGCGCTGCTGAGCAGCAATTTCCTGCGGCGGTTTGGGGTCAATTTCCAGCCTCGTGGTTTCGTGACGACGTGCCGGCTCACTCTATACACGATTCTGATGCACCACTATGCTGCGGCGCTGACGGCCGGCAGTGTGGTCAACGGCATACGCGGCCGCAGATCAGGCTTTGTGCGGACACCAAAACGCGTTCGTCTCTCCGGTTGATATGGGGTTCGGTCACGTTATCGAGCCCCTGTCGCCACCAGAGAGCATCGGACGGCGCATACCGCGACCGGCCAAGAGCAACCCGCCGACGAGCGCGGGCACCGTCGGCAGCAGGTAGAGAAGTGGCAAAAGTTCGATATTGCGTATCGCCATGGTGATTATCGGATCGGGTAATGTGTTCGTGGCAAATGCAGAAGCTACGGCGAGTACGAACAGAAGCGTTTGCCGCCTTCCCTGTCGCCTCGGCACCAAAAGTCCGAGCACGAGGATGACATTGCCAACGCAAAGGAGCGGATTGACGATTCGGCGATGCCCCTCGACCAGCCATTGCGCCAACATCGGCGTGTCTTCCCTGACGTCGATCGGCGGGTTGAGCAGCCGTGTGACGGGTTCTTCGTAGAAGCCACGTGCGCGCCCTTCCGTCCCTTCCGGCGTGCCGATCCGCACAGGCAGCGAAAATGTGTCGAAGTCAACCTTCTCGATCCCGGTCGCGGTACGGACAAAATAAGCTCCGCTATCGAGCAGGAGCAAAGAGACGCCATCGCTTTCAAGAAAACGTCCGCGCCGCGCCCAAATTTCGGTGAACGAATGTTCCTTGCGGCCATCCAGCGCGACGATATCCTCGAGAGTATTGCCATCCGGGCTCCGTCGGCCGAACGCGACCGATACGCCGGGGATGATCTCCTGCTGATAGCCCGGTTGCAGTACCTCGACCCCGGCATTTGCCGCCGCCTGGAAGCGAAGGTCCTCGAGGCTCCGCCAACTCAACGGGAGCAGGCACAGCGAATTGAGCGCGCAAAACGACGCGGCAAGCACTGCGACGATGATCCCGGGACAAGCGATCTGACAACTGCTCCGCCCGGCGCTCCGCAAGCTCAACACCTCGTTATTCTCAATCCACTGGTAGTATCGGCAGGCGACGGCAATCGAGACGATTTCGGGGGTCGCGTGGTAGAAGATGACCGGCAGGATGTGAAGCCATATCAACAGGACGCGATCGGGGGAGAGCGCACCGCCCATCACCAGATAGTAGAGCTGCGGCGACTTATGGAGAACCTGCTCGATAACGATCACCGACATGATCGCGGCGGTGGCGACGGTCAGCCGGCCAAGCATGTGGCGATAAATTGTGATCAGAGATGCCCCGCCGGTTGATGCTCTGTCGGCCCGACTAGATGGTGAGTTGGCCCCGACACCCTGTGTTTCCGCGGCCAAGCCGGAGGATTGGCGCACAGGCCCTTCGGTTTCTTTACTATAAAGACGCCGATCGCGCAATCTTTGGGGCAATGCGAGGGGTTCGGGATGTCGGTCTTTATCAACCGTCGGGATGGGATGAGGGGTTCGAGAGGCCTCCCGGACCAGCCCGATCAGATGTCTGACCGCTCGCGCAAAGCTGTGCGAAGAACCGCGTGGCACGAGGGGGGCGCGCTGGCCCCACTGAGCGTTGGGTGGCGCCATCGCGAGCTGATTTTGGCCGTGCTGCGGCGGGAGCTCGCGGACCGCTTCAGCGGGTCCGCGTTCGGCTGGGTATGGGCCGTGGTCGGACCGTTGATTACGCTGGGAATCTATACGGTGACGCTTACCAAAGCCATGCAGTTGCCGCTGGCCACGGCGCATGGCAACACGTCGAGTTATGCACTCTCGACCTTTGTCGGCCTCATCGTCTTCGGTATGTTCGCCGAGCTTTGCAGCCGCGCCCCGTTGTTGATGCACGAGCACGCATGGTTTCTCAAGACCTCGATCTTTCCGAGCGAGACGCTCGCTTGGACCGCGGTGCTGCGCGCGCTGAGCTATGCCGGCATCAGTTTTCTCGTCCTCGTTGTCTTCGATCTCGCCCTGAATGGGATCCCGCCGCTCTCTATCCTACTGCTGCCGTTCATCGTGGCGCCGCTGGTCATGCTTCTGCTTGGCATGGTGTGGTTCCTGGCGGCGATCGGCGCCTTTACCCGCGACATGTCGTATCTGATGATCACTTTTATCCCGTTGGCGATGTTTGCGACGCCGGTGTTCTATCGGGTCTCGGACCTTCCCGAGCCGTTGCGCGCGCTCGCCTACGCCAACCCGCTCGGGATGGCAATCGAGATGGTGCGTGCTGCTGTGCTCGACGGGGTCTTGCCGCCGACCCTGGCTTGTTGTGGATTTCTCGTTGTGTCGTTCGCGGTTTGCCGTGGCGGGTATGCCGTATTCGAGCGCTACAAGGGCATCTTGATCGATGTCATCTGACCCGGCGATCCGATGTCTCGGCCTGGGCAAAGCCTATCAACTCTATGCCCGGCGGACCGACCAAGTAAAACAAATGTTGTTCGGCAGCTTCCATCGGTTTTACTTGGAATACTGGGTGCTGCGCGATATCGATCTCGAGATGCAGCGGGGCGAATTGGTTGGGATCATCGGGCGGAACGGCGCGGGCAAGACAACGCTGCTCCGGCTGCTATGCGGTATTACACAGCCCACCTGTGGGGAAATCAGCGTGGCAGGACGGATCGCCCCGATCCTGGCGCTCGGCGCCGCCTTCGATTTGGAGATGACGGGCCGCCAAAATGTGCTGATTAGTGGCGCGGTCCTTGGACTGCGCCGGTCGGATATACTCAGGCGCGTACCATCGATCGCCGAGTTTGCCGCGATCGGTCCGTTTCTCGATCAGCCGGTGCGGCTCTATTCCGCCGGCATGCGCTCGCGGTTGGCCTTCGCGATCTGCGTTCATGCCGAAGCCGACATCCTGATCGTCGATGAGGCGCTGGCCGTCGGCGACGCCGCTTTCCGACGGAAAAGCCTCGCCTTCATGGAATTGTTCCGGCGCCGCGGCACCCTGATAGTGGTTACGCATGATATGCAGCAGATCAAGGCCTTGTGTGACCGGGTCATCTGGGTGGACGGCGGCGGCATCCGCGCGAGCGGCGCAGCGGCGGAGGTTATCCCGCTTTATGACGATGCGACCGAAACCGAGGAGGACGATAGCATCCGCCTTCGCTTGGACGCCGAGGCCCGCGCTGCGCTTTGTCCCGCTAACGGGGTCGCGCGATGGTGGCTCCCACGTTAGGTCGGTCAAATCGGGAAAAATAATTGATGGAAGTTATTTTTGTAGACAATGGTTTGACTGGCAAAGGAGAGCATAGTTACAGCTTAATAAAACTGGTAGGGGAGAGACTTACCCTTTGTGGGGTGAGATATCGTGCCTTCGGGATGAAATCCATCGACCCTACGATCGTCACGGAGATCGGCGCGCTCCCGCATTTCAGCCGCTCCCTCTACCAAAGCGAAAGCCCGACGTCGAACGAGCGATGCTTGCTGAGGCTCTTTGCTTTGGCGCGCGGCCGCGCCTTCGACGCGACTATTCCCTCGGAGCGCACCAGCGCAAGAGTCCTCAACGCGGCTTATGAGCAGGATCTCGCCGCTCTGCCGCCTGATATATGGAGTTCCGATAAGCTCATCGTCGCGCCCGCCGTATCGCAGAACCAGATTGTTGGACTGGTCCGAACCTTGCGCGCGAAGGCGGATGGCGAGCGCCCACGGGTCGTCTGCCATTTGATGTTCGCGCCAAATTGGACGCCCTGGGGGCGCATCGGCGAGCTCGGGCAAAGGCTCTACCGGAAAGCCTTCGCGCTGGCGGGGCCGATGATCGGCAAAACGCTCTTCTTCACCACCGAAAACGAAGCTATCGCCCGCCTTTATCGCGAGCAATATGGAATTGAGACAAGCATCCTGCCCGTGCCCTTTGGCGACACCGAGCCGGCGGCGCCTTGCTCGGGCCGGCCCGCGGTCGGTTTTTTTGGCTATTCCAAATGCGAGAAGGGATTTCACTTGTTGCCCGAGGCGATAGAAATTTGCCGCGCACACGGCCTCGACGCGAACTTCACCATTCAACTCCAGCATAGCGGGTGGGAGCCGGCGACCGTCGCGGCCGAACGGGCGTTGCGGCAGATTCCGGGCGTTCGCCTGGTGGAGGGCATGCTGAGCCATGAGGAATACACGGCCGAGACCGGCAAGATCGATGCGATGCTGCTGCCTTATGATCCGGTTCTCTTTGGCCTTCGGGGATCTGGCATATTTACCCAATCGGTCGCCGCCGGACGCCCGGTCATCGCCTCCGCCGGAACGTTCGCAGGCGCCAGCATCGCCAGCGGAAAAGCAGAGGGGGAGGTTTTTTCTCCCCAAGATTCTACGGCGCTGGCCGCCGCCATCATGCGGCTCTGCAGCCGGCTGGCCGATAGCCGTGCGCGGGCGGCGAAACTGGCCAAAGCTTTCGCGCACAAGCACAGCGCGGAAGCCTATGTCGACGTTCTTTTGGCTCATGCGGCGCGCTAGATTTTGAGTCCCGCTACGTTTGCTTGGAACTGTCCGAGCGCCATCCCGAAGCGGCCGAGAGGCGAGCGAGAAACGGGCATCATCACGCAGCCGTTTGTCGCCTGGACATTTGAGACGGTCTCAGGCCAAGTTCACGATAGGTCCAAGTTAGGGTGAAAAACAAACCTTGCGCTGGCTCGTAAGAGGATATTAGCATGCAATTTAATATTGTAACGCCCGTTCTCAACGGAGAGAAATTTATCAACGAAACTATTTTAAGCGTGGTGAGCCAAACGGGGCCGTTTTCGATCCGTTACCATGTTCAAGATGGCGTATCAACAGATTCAACGATCAAGCTATTGACCGCGTGGCAAAACCGCCTCGCAAACGACTTCCCGATCAATTGCGCGGGAATAAAGTTTTCTTTTTCGAGCGAGCCCGATCGCGGACTCTATGATGCGGTCAATCGCGGTTTTGCGGCCTGCGGCGATTCGGATTTGATGGCCTGGATCAATGCCGACGACCGCTACGAACCGGGCGCCTTCGTTACGGCCGCGGAGATCTTCGACAAGCATTCCGATATTGACTGGGTGACGGGGCGGCCCACCATCATCAACGAAGCTGGCGGAATGCTGCATATTTCGCCAATCGTTGCTTTCCCACGAACAGCCATAGCCGCTGGTATTTTCGAGGGCCGTTTCGCGCGGCCTTTCATTCAGCAGGAAGGCACGTTCTGGCGACCGGGATTGTGGGAAAAGACAGGTGGTCTCAATGCAAATTTCCGGTTTGCTGGCGACTTCGATCTCTGGCGGCGCTTTGCGATGCAAAGCGACCTCGTCATTGTCGACACCATTCTGGGTTGTTTCCGGGTACGCCGAGGTCAGCTCACCGATGATCTTAGGCGCTATCACGCGGAAATCGATTCGTCACTTTCGCCCGACGAGATGGAGACACGCGTCAAAATTTCAAAGAGATATGCGAAGGCACGCTTCGAATATCGAGTCTTGCTGCGCCATTACGCCGGACCCTGGGTGTGTGAGCGTTGGCCAATGTGCGTGCTTCCATTTCTCGGCACCAAGGCGTTCAAAGCGGAACATTGGCGTCTCAGCCTCATGGCGCGGTTCGACAAGGAAATCCGCCAGACCAAGAACCGTATGACAACGGCGGAAAACGCGGCGGTCGGTCCAAAAAAGGTTCAGAATTGAATTGATCAGGCTGTCGTCCCTTTGTTTCCGTTGGTTGACCCGGTTCGCAAATCGGCCAGAAGTGAACCGGCATTGCCAGGGCGCGGCAGTGTGGCACTAAAAGCGGAAAGCCGATTGGCCGGGCTCGTATAGACCCAAAAGTCGAGGAGGCGATTCGCGTGTCACTGGCCTCCGGTAAGGGCGTCTTGAAAACGGCGCGCGAGGTGAAAGTCGGGTCCCGCACGGTGCAGCGGGTCAAGGCGGCGATGATGCGGTAAAAGGATTTCGATATCGGGCAGGAAGCGCTTGTGGGAATTCAGTTCAGCCGCCGTGTGAATATGGCTCAAGACCCCCGCAAGCGACGACAAATTGAAGCCACATCCATCCAGCAATCTTTCCTCAATGCGAATTCCGCCATCAGGTTGCAACTGCTGAAGTGGTAGTCCCAATCGAGGGAAAATCGATCTCTGATCGGCCTCAGCACGTTATCGAGGAGCGCCTGTCTTTGCTCCTGCATTAGCTTAAGATGGGCGGCGCGAATTCGATGCGGGTCACGCGGTGCAGCGATCAGGGCTCTGGCGGCGTCTAGAACAGCAGCAGGATCAGGATCGACTATCAGCGAATTCTCGTCGTTATACCAAAATGCTCGGCCACCCTTCGATGGCGTCGATATGACCGGCACACCGCAAAGTAGATATTCGCTCGAAGCGAAACAAGCCCCCTCTCGGGCCGACAATGCCAATCCTACCCGGCTTTGATTAATAACGTCGCATACCTGCTGCGGGGAGAGACCGACTTTATTGTGATAGACATGCCTCGGTAATTCATCTTCCGGCAGATCTGACCAAGAAAGATCATAATGAGGATAAACCAAAGCAAGTTTAAGTTCCTCGCCAACGTTTTTGGCAAGGTAGTGTCTCTTCGTTTTTGATCGCCTGCCATTATACAAAACATCGTATTTTTTATCAAACTTGTCTTTTATACAGAATACACTCTCGTCGATAAAACAGTTCTGATTGATAACATGTAGGTTTTTTATATGAGGTTTTCTTACGTAGTAAGTCTGCCAATCATTGCAGAGGAAATATAGATTTTCGGGAAACCGCGCGCATTCTTGGGTTTTGATAGCGATCTTCTCTCGAAGAGCCGAAGGGTCCGAAAATATAACAATGTCGCTCTTCCCTAAGGAGGGAACCCACCTGTGACTTAAGTCCAGATGCGAGGCTGTGAAAATGCGGACGCCAGAACCTTCGAACAAGAGATTGAAGGCACCACGAACCACCTCGCAGGCTTTCTCATCCTCCGGATCAAGAAAGCCCTCGGGCCGCTTCTCATCGGGCTGCTTTTTCTGAGGTCTCTTCAGAATATTCCTAAGCTGCAAATTCATGCTCATGCACCCTTCCGCGCCTAATCCGAAGCATAAGTGAAAGGATTTAACAAATAAAGGAACACGACACGAAACCTGCGAACTCGAAAAAGACGGCGTCGCTGGTTGCCGAAAAAGACGGCATGCGTGACCTTGGAAAGGAGCAATTCGTGTTTTCCATCAAGCGGATTTTCCGCCCTTCCCCCGCAGCAACTGATCCGTCACCAGAAAAATTGCCTGTCCAGCCGCCGGAAATCGTCACGCTTCGCGCCATGTCCACCGACCGAGCGCTCTGGCGCGTGGCGAACCGCGACCGCGAAATCGGTACCGTGATCGATATCGGAGCTTCCAAAATTTGGCGGGGTCAGGTTCGACCAAGATTGTTGTCGACTTTGCTCGCGATTTCTTTATCCACATCGAATAATGGCCGCAATAGGCGCCAAGTTTAATCATCAACGGTGTTTTTGGAAGATTTTTCAGCAATTCTTGAAAAACATATTCTTCCAATGGTTCGTGAACGCCCCGATTTAACACTAACAACTGGCTGAACTGTCCATAATAAGCGTCAGCCGCCATCGAGAGGAACAATATTACCGTTATGCAAATAAACCTCATTTTTCTCGACAAGCCCGGCTAATGGAACTCTGTGGATAAGCAGGTTCAGGGGATCAGAGATCACCTCCCTAAACCGGCCGAGAATATCGTCGGGAGTGGATTTCAAAGGTATCATGACGAAGCTCCGCGATGAAAGCGCCAGGGGTCTGTTTAGAGGGTCTAGCCCCAATACTGTTCAGTCAACATACATTTTGCGGTATCCTGCTCCCGGTTTGCGCGGGAGGTAGCGGCGATGGCGCGAACGGTTGCATCCCTTCCGTAAGGGACGCGGATCACCGACTACATCAGCTTGGTGTGATCACCAAGACCTTCCCGATGACGACGGTTCGCTCGGTTCTGGCGACGACCGCCAAGACAAGCGTTCGCGAGCGCGATCCGCCGGCGCATGTGGGGGCCGCGGCACTAATTTGAGGAAGCAATGATATCATACGCTCAGAATTTCGAAGACGTCATGATTGCCCGGCTTTTCGATGATACACACCGCGGCTTCTATGTCGACGTTGGCGCCGCTCACCCCGACTTCCTTTCGGTCACCCGTCATTTTTACGATCGGGGCTGGTCCGGAGTTAACGTCGAGCCGACTTTTCGTTTCTACCCGATGCTATGCGAGGCCCGACCGCGAGACATAAATCTGCAATGCGCCATCGGTAACGGCCCGCGCTTCGCAACTCTTTACGAAATTCCGGACTGCGCTGAAAATTCGACACTCGATCCCGCTGTCGCGGACCGTCTCGTGGCCGCCGAACTCGCCGCAACGGCGCATCAGGTTGCGGTCGTCCGGCTCGCCGAGGTTTGCGATCTTCATGTTAAGGACCGGACCATTGACTTCATGAAAATCGACGTCGAGGGAGGCGAGCTCGGCGTTCTGCAGAGCGCGGACTGGAAGAGATTCCGTCCTCGTCTCTTGATCGTGGAGGCGACAGTCGTCAATTCGAAAGAGGAGAATTGGCAGACTTGGGAGCCGATCCTCATCGAAGCCAAGTATCATAAAGTCTGGTTTGATGGCCTCAACAATTTTTATTTGCGCGAAGAGGACTTGGATCTGCGCCACGCGTTCCGGCTGCCGCCAAACATTCATGACGGATTCGAGACCGCTGAGGTTGTGGAGTTGAAACAACTCGCGTCAGACCGGAAGGCCCTAGGGGAGCAGGTGGAGGCCTTGTTCTCCCGACGGCGCTTCCGTTGGTTGACCCGGTTCGCAAATTGGCCAGAATTGAAAGGATTTAACAGAGCGTTTGAGAAATAAAGAAATGCGACACGAAACCTGCGAGCTCGAAAAAGACGGCGTCGCTGGTTGCGAAAAAGACGGCATCGTTGCATGACCTTGGAAAGGAGCAATTCTTGTTTTCCATGAAGCGGATTTTCCGCCCTTCCCCCGCAGCAACTGATCCGTCACCGGAAAAATTGCCTGTCGAGCCGCCGGAAATCGTCACGCTTCGCGCCATGTCCACCGACCGCGCGCTCTGGCGCGTGGCGAACCGCGACCTCGAAATCGGTACCGTGATCGATATCGGAGCTTCCGACGGGAGGTGGTCGGGCGTCTGCGCGAAACATTATCCTGATGCTCATTATCTGCTCATCGAAGCGCAAGATTTGCATGAAGAGGCGCTAAAGGCCTATGTCTCCGCGCATCCAAAGGCTCAATATGTCCTGGCGGCTGCGGGAGACGCGTGCGGGGAAATCTACTTCGACGACAGTGACTTGTTCACAGGGTTCGCGAGCAAGATACGAAGCGAAGGCGCGCGCAAGGTCGTGCGACAAACCACCATCGACCATGAGATCGGCGCATCCAGTCTGCCCGGTCCCTATATGATCAAGCTCGACACGCACGGTTACGAGGTTCCCATTCTATGCGGGGCGACGGAGACCTTGCGCAATACCAATCTCCTCGTTATTGAGACCTATAATTTCCGCCTCGTCGAAAGCTGCCCGCTTTTTCATGAAATCATCGCCTATATGCGCGAACGCGGATTTGGCGTTATAGACATGTCCGAGCCGCATTGGCGCGTTCTCGATTTCTCGTTCTGGCAGATTGACCTTTTCTTTGTGCGCCTTGACCGCCCCGAGTTTCTCGTGAACACATATCGGTAGGTATTCTCAGGCGCATGATTTGAAATTGCCAGTTAGGCTTTTCGCTGCTAATGCGCGGTATCATGGCGCAAACGCACCAAACAATAGAAGTAAAAGTTAAAGAGACCGTCTCAAATCTGGGCGCGACCAACAGTGGGGTTAATGGGCTTGCGCTGCCAAGCCGGCGAGGGCATCGCGCACGAGCACAGCCAAAGCGCGGTTCGCGACGCCGGTCGGATGGCCATCGCCGGGGATTTTCAGAGTCTGGCCGGGGAAATCGTTCGGGTCGAGCCCGGCATCGACGACGAGCAACCCTCCATCGCGCAAACGCTGCATGATCTGCCGGTCGGTGAGGCCGGCACGCCGCACATATGCATCGTATGGCTGGTAGAGGATCAAGGTGGGAACGCCATAGCGCTCCCGCGCAAGCTCCCCGGCCCGAATCAGGATGGCGATATAGAGATCTATATCGGCCGGTCCTGCACCGCCGATCACCGGCTCGAAGAAGACGCTGTACATCGCGGTCCGCGTGAACAAATATCGCAGCCGAACCGGCCAATGGTCGATGCATTTGTCTTTGTAGGCCGGTCGTCCGTCAACCATCACGTAACGTGGCGCGCTGAGCACGAAATTGCTCATGCAGGCGGACCGCTCGGCGTGCCACGGCGCCGTCAGAAACACGAACAGACGCGGCTCGGTCAGCAGATCCCGGAACATGTCGGTTTCGAGCGCCCGCAAGAATTGCTGAGGCCCATAACCGGTAAAGGCGAGATTGAGGACGCGCAGCCGATCTCCGGCGGTGGCGTCCGCAAACGCCTGCGGCAACGTCTCGGCATCCGGCACACCCTGACCAAACGTCATCGAATCCCCGAAGAACGCGACGCTTGTGCCCGATGGCGCAGAGATCACCTGACGGTTGCGGTACTCATCGATCGTATAGTCAACATCGTAGATGACGCTCCCTGTCTTTCCGTCGAGTTTTCGATCATGGAACACGCCGGGATGCCCGGGCCCCCACCCGAGAATCGGGTGAGGCGACAAATAGCCCGGCGTACTGATTTCGATCGCGGGCGCCGACGCGACCAGGGCATAGGCCTCCGCGACGGCCAGGCACAGGACAACGGAGGCGACGACCATGAAGGCGTGGCGCAGGCGCCTTCCAACCACAACCGCGGCAAACACAGCAGCGGCAAAGCCCAGTGCCAATTCGTAGAACCGATCCCAATGGCTCCAAGGCAGTCTGCTTACGAACAAGCCAGCGGCGCAGAGGATCAGCAGGCCGATAATTTTGGCGATCGTACCAGGCGACGGCATGTACCGGGGGCGCAAATGTCGATCATGCGCGTTCCCAGTCGAGGTCACACGCGACAGCGCCATCATCGCCCCGGAAAATCCCTCGCCACCCGGCGAGCATAAGGGAAAGGCCGGCAGGAAATGTACCGAAATTTATCGTGCATCCGACGTTGTGGTAATTTCCGAGACGGCCGGGTCCAACCCCCTGCGAACCCGTTCGACGAATGTCGCACGAGTTGCCTTCGGCATCAAGAGAACGCATCGATGGTCGAGCATCCGCCACCTTTCCGGCATTACCGTCATCGAGAGCGGCACAGTGTGGCGGCGCCTTATTTGACATCAGCTACCGGCGGAGGTTTCGGCTATCGACCTCAGTCGCGAAGGAGGCGACGTCCCAGAATCTCGATTTCGGCAGGCTCTCCGGGGCGTCGAGCTGGAACGGTTTCCACCTCTCGGAAGTAGGCGCATCGATCAGAGCATGAACGCGGCCCTGAGGAGCGAGCAGGAGCGACAGAGGCTGAATTTCCGAATACCAGGTCATCTCTTTCCACAGAATGGGATTGAGCGGGGCCGTCGTTTTCAGCGCTGTCTGCCAGGGAACTCGCCCTTCCGATCGCTCGATGATCTGCGTTACGGAGCCGAGCGTATTGGCCCACTGCCGCGTCATCACTATTTGGGCAACACTCTGAGTAAGCAGCAATCCAAACAAGACCAGAAGAGCGGGCGTTGAAAGCAGGAATTCCGGTTTCACACCGTTTCTCCAACCCGCCCACAGCCCAAACGAAAGCAACGTTGTCCCGAGCACCGGCAACCCACGCCCACTGAATTGAGCGACGGGAGTAACGGTCCATTCCGGTAAAAACAGCAATAACGCAGCAGTAAGGACGAAAAAGCTAATAGAGCTCAACAGAATGGGCTGGGTTTTTTCGCCTTTGTGTTGTGCGCGCATGATCCAGAAAATGCTGACGCATGAGACAATCGTGGCGACTGCGGTGAGGTTTACCCCATGTAGCTCGACAAACGCGAGAGCGAGAGTGCCAATCAGGAAATCTCCACGATTTACTGGATCGCGGGGATGCAGGATAACCGAAATCAGGTAGCAGGCCGACCAAATTGCGGCAGCGGAAATCGCGAATTGCGTCAATCGCTCGACCGCCGAGCTACCACGCATACGCATGATGGCGATGGCGGCAATTCCGACGAAGAATACAGCTGCAGATTCGTGAGTTACTGCTCCCAGCGCGATCAGAGAAACGGCTAGAATCGCTCCCCAGATGGTGTGCGTCCGGAATAGCACCAGAAAAAAAATCATCCACAGCAAACAGGACGCAATCATGCCCTCGCCGATGGCCGCGAGACTGGTCATCGGGCAGAGGGCGACTAGATTGATCAGAGGACCGATGATCCATCCCTTTTCTTCACGCGGGAGAATCAACCAGCAACTGGCAGTCAGGATGATGGGCCAACCCAAGGCACCCAAAGTGAACAACCGCGCAAGTGTTGGCAAGTCCGTGACGCCAGATCTTATGCCGAGGATAAGAAGCGACTGCTGGAGGAGTTGAACCAGCTTTCGCGCGGGTTCCAGGAGAAAAAAGTCTCCAGAAGCGAGGATTTGCACGATGTAGTTGGAACCATCGGCGAACATACCCCGCATTTCGGATACCGAATACAGCATCGTTCCCGTTGAAAGTATGATTGCGAATGCAAACAGGTTCCGGATGGTCAGCAAGGTGAATGTGTTTGGCAGCGTGAACTGTTTACTGAGAACAATTTGGAGGTTCGGCACCAATCCTCTCCTCTGGTGCTTTAGCGAGCTCTCATTTGCATGATTGGCTTGCGACACTCCGCTTATAGCACACCGGCGAAGGTAGCGCGGCCAGCATTGTCAGATTAAGTTGTTCAGGCGAAAGGGGTATGGAGCAGCGCCCAGGGTCACCACCCTGCAATCGCGGTTCGCCATCGAGCGTATGTTCTGGGGTATATATACTGGGTGAGGGATCCCCGCTCCATTCTCATCACCGGTGCGAGCAGCGGTATCGGCGCCGCCCTGGCGCAGGCCTATGCCGCGCCCCGAACTCGTCTGGCGCTCTGTGGCCGAGACGCCGCCCGGCTCGCCGCGGTGGCCAATCTTTGCCGCGAGCGCGGCGCCGAGGTGATGGAGGCTTGCTTCGATGTTACCGAGGCGGCGGCCGTCGCCGCTTGGATCGTCAACGTCGACCGTGCCTCGCCGCTCGAGTTGGTGATCGCGAATGCCGGGGTGCAGGGCGGGTTGTGGCGGGATGGCGCCGGCGAAACGCTCGACGAGGTGCACCGCGTCATGGAGGTCAATTTCGGCGGCGTTTCGAACACGCTCCACCCGGTGCTTCCGGCAATGCGTCGGCGCCGGCGGGGACAGGTTGCGCTGATCTCCTCGCTGGCGGCCCTGCGGGGGATACCGTTCTCGCCCGGCTATTGCGCGAGCAAGGCGGCAGTAAGGATCTACGGTGAGGCCCTAAGGAGCTGGCTGGCGCCGGAGGGGATCGGCGTGTCGGTCGTCTTGCCGGGTTTCGTCGAAACGCGTCTGTCCCAAACTGTTGCCGGACCCAAGCCGCTGATATTGCCGGCTGAACGCGCCGCCCGGATCATTCGGCGCGGCTTGGCCAAGGGGCGCCGCCAGATCGCCTTTCCCTACCCTCTCTACCTCGGCATGCAGCTGATGCGAGCGCTTCCGGCGGGATTGGTCGACCCTATCCTGCGCCGCGCTGTCGTCGACATTGGTCCTTATGTTTGATTATTTCGCTCTGATCTTCAAAATCATGCTCCGCGGGGATCGCCGCCAGTCGCGCACGGCACATTGCACGGCGTCGCCCGGTCTGCTCATCCTGCGCCAGGAAAGATAACGCCGCCGCCGGTCACTGAACACCCGCGGCTCTCTGAGGGGGACCAAAGCGATTTGGACCGCGATGCGACGAGCCACGTAAATGCCGTCTAGCACGACATTACAGACACAACCCATTGGCGACAGCGGGTGAACGAGATAGCCGAGCTTGCGCTGCTCTGCCCCCGCCAGCCAGGCGAACCGCGCGCACCGATAGGCCCGCCATGACTGCGCTCTCGCCAACGGATCGAATGATGAATCCTTGGGCACCGGCCGCCAATGGACCCCCTCTCCCTCAGTCCGGCCAAAGCTCGATGACCCGAACACCGGGATCTCATCAACCCGGTTGAAGGGATAAAGCGCCGGGTCGAGCCCCAGGAAAGCGATGACCCGCGCGATCTCACGAGCCGGATCGGCCGTCAGATCTTCAAACCGGACCAGCTGGCAGCGCGAGCCATCAGCACTCGCCAGAAAGGTCAAGATGCGGCGGACGGATTGGCGCCAGGCCTGCATGGCCTCTTCATATGGCCAGCGGAAGCTCCGGCGACCCGATTCGACCGTCGCCGGCCCGTCCCGCACCAAAACCAGCACCCGCGCATCCGGAAACAAGGTGGTCGCGGCTGCGATTCCTTCGGTGGTGGGCGAGCGGAGGATCAGACGGAAGTCGCGGACTGGCCCCCCCTCTTCCGGGCCAGGGTCAGCAAAGCGCAGTAGCGCCGTGCCGATATGCATTGCCAAGCGGGATGGGCCGCCCAGGCGCTGAAGCCACCAATCGTCCCAGCTGTCGGCAACCGATCGGCAAAAATTTAGCAGTGTCTCACTATTGGCAAGAAAAAAATCCTCCGGAACCTGGGATTTCCGGCAGTGTGGATGCAGCGAAAGCAGGTTTTCCAGGTAATTCGATCCGCTTCGGGGACACGCGGATAACAGTATTATCGGATTATACGGGTGAGATTTATTTTGATTTTGGACGTGATTCTCAAACCACTCGCAATCGTTCGCTGGCCCATCCGGGGCGGTGGGCGCGTGCAGTTCTGCTGACATTTTTCCCCAAACCGCCGAGGGCGCTGCAACCTCTAGCGAGCGCTTCGCCAGAGTTCGTTAAGGCTGGCGGCCAACCCGTATCCGACCGCGCGATGATACGGCGAGCCCGGCGGCAACATCCCCATCACCCGATCATGCGCCGCAGCCAAATTATGGTACGGGATGCCGGGAAACAGATGATGCATGGCGTGAAATCGCAGCCCGACCGGCGCCCACAACGGGATCAGCCAGGAGGGCCGCGGATAGTTCAACGAGTTCGAGCAATTGCTGGGTCGTCGTCAGTGGATCACCCGCCGAACGATAGCGGTGCGCCGCCAAGGTGCGCAAGCTGTTCAGGAGCAAGGCAGCGGCGCTGATCAAATACAGCTGAACCAACAGCTCCGCGTCTATCAGACCTGTAACGAGGGCAGCGGCGGTTGCGAGGAGATAGATGAAGACGCAGGCTTCCGGGACGCACCAGCCGCGGGCCTCCTGCTGCGATGGCGGGTCACGACGGTAGCGCGGGTCGACGACCAGCGACGAGGCGTTGACTGCGACCCATTCCCGAATCCTTGGGTTGAGCCAGGAGATCGGCCCGAGTATCCCGAATCGCAGCACACCCGCCGGGAGCCCGAGAAAGCTGGAGGAGGCAAACATCACTATACCGAGGCGATTGCCGGGGCACCCCCAGGGCCTGTACTCCCCGTCCTTCGGGGTGCCGTATGCGCGCCGCGCGTGGTGGTCGCGATGCGAGCCGTAGAGAAAGCTCGGCACCAGCAACGGGATCCCGCAGAGCAGGTTCCACGCGACACGGAACCCCGGAACGCGGCCCGGCGATAGGTGCGCGAGTTCGTGGATGAACACGACCGCCCGATACACGCAGAGCACCGCAACCACGGCACCGAGAAGCTTGAGCGGGTTGTTGAGCGGCAGCACTGCAGTAGCCGCAAACCCCGCGTAGAAGCAGGTTATCGAGGCGAGGAAGTCGATCCAGTAGAAAGCGGGTCTCGGAACCAACAAGTCGTCGAGCGCTCGCCGGAGCTGTCTGATAGGCAGATCGCCCTCGCTGGTGTCGGGCCGACGCGGGGATGCAGCGGGCACTTCGAGAGCTGTTCGGGGTTCAGAACTCGTCATCGAGCGGAGCAAAACGGGCGTGGCACAAGCCGCTTCTTGAAAGCTCGGGTTTCCGATACGGTCCGACCTTGAACAAAACAGAGTCATTTCCGCCGGACGCATCCCCACGCTCGCTGCATCTTCGCTCCGATGCTGATGAATAGTGCTCCCGCCCCCGGCGCGCCAGACGGCGCCCACGCTGGCCCCGCGCCCGAGCGGAGCCAGGCGGGAGGCAGCCCGGTCGAAGTGACCGCGCTCCGCGGCCGGCGCGACCGCAATCGCTTTGTCGACCTCCCCTATCGCCTCCATCGCAATGATCCAAACTGGGTCCCGCCGCTGCGTCGTGACATGCAACGGTTGCTCGACCGACGCCGGAACCCGTTCTTTGATCATGGCGAGGCCTGTTTCTGGCTGGCATGGCGCGACGGGACACCCGTCGGGCGCATCAGCGCGCAGATCAATCAACTTCATCTCGAAACCCATCGCGACGAGACCGGCAATTTTGGCTTGATCGAGGCGGTAGACGACCAGGCCGTCTTTGCTGCCTTGCAACGGGCCGCCGAGAATTGGCTGCGGGAACGTGGCATGCGTCGGATCCTGGGCCCATACAGCTTGTCGATGAACGACGACATCGGCGTTCTGGTTTCCGGCTTTGAGACCCCGCCCATGGTCGGCATGCCGTACACACCCCCCTATTACGCCGACCGACTCGTCGCCGAAGGCTATGCCAAAGCAAAGGACCTGCACGCATTGCGGGTCACGCTTGCCGATGTCGTGACAACGCACCTCCACCACCTCGAACGCGTCACCGCTCGGCTTCGTGCGGAAGGGCGGATCGCCGTGCGCCCCCTCGATCCCGCCCGCTTCGCCGAGGAAATCCGGCTGGCTCTCGATATCTATAACGAGGCCTGGACCCAGAATTGGGGGTTCCTGCCGGTAACGGAACGCGAAGCCAAGCAAATTATCGACCAGTTGGCGCCGGTTCTGCCGCCGCAAAGCGTCGTCTTCGCACTTGCCGATGGTGAGCCGGCGGCGATGCTGGTCGCCCTCCCCAACCTAAACGAACTCGTCGCCGATCTCGGTGGCAGGCTGTTTCCGATCAACTGGCTCAAATTGTTGTGGCGGTTGCGGTTCCGCAAACCAAAAACGGCGCGGGTGATGCTGACCGGGGTGCGGCAGCGGTATCGCAGATCGGCATTGAGCATGGCTCTCGTCACGATGATGCTGGCGCAGATCCTGGAGGCCGCGCGCCGGGCAAAAATCGAGATGGTCGAGTTCTCATGGATCCTGGAGGATAATAAACCCTCGCTCGAGGGCTGCCACGCCATTGGCGCGCAGCTCGCCAAGCTCTATCGCATCTACGCCAAGGCTCTGTGAGGACGCCACATCGCATGGCGACCTATGCGGCGGAAAGAGCTTTGTCATCGGCTGGCACCAGATGGGGGGCATTCCAGAGACCAAGGTCGATATGCTCGATCTGCCGATCGATTTGCGCTATCACTTGGCGCGAGAACGGGCCGTGATGCAAATAGAGGGCGCTCATCATCACCAGAAATCGCAAGGCCCGAGGGTTGTGGGTTGCGGTGTCGAGGACGCTCTTCCAGAATTGCCCCGCCGTTCCGGGACCCGCATCCGGTAAGCGCCAAACCAGCCGGCCCAGCAAGCGCAAGTCGCGCAATGCTTGCGGCAGCGATGCCTTGAACCTGGGCTTTCCGCACTTGAGCATGCGGCCGACACGGCGCACGCGGCCGAAATAGGCAGCCGGATCATAGACTGCGTCCAGCACCGCCCGGTAATCCGCGAGCACGTCACGGCGCGGGCGTTTTGTTTCAAAGTTGAGACCGATCGTGCATTGATCGCCCGTATCTTGCGGGCCGGGTGCGTCAGAACCCGGAAAGAGGCGCCCCTCGCGCAGCAGCCGACGCCCCAATTGCGTTGTGGGCAGTGCGTACAGCAACCCGACCGTGCACACCGGGATCGCTGTATCCTCGATGCACTCGATCATCCCCTCGGCGGTATTGCCCTTTTCGGTGTCAAAACCCACGATGAAGCCGGCGAATACGAAAATGCCGGCATCGTAGATTTTGTGAATGCTCTCCTGCAGGCTGCGCCGGGTGTTCTGCTTCTTTCGCATCGACACGAGAGTGTCCGTATCAGGACTCTCAATCCCAACGAAGATCCCAAAGAAATTGGCTGTTGCCAGGGCGCTAAGCAATTCAGAATCGTCCGACAGATTTATTGACGCTTCGGTTGAAAATTCAAACGGAAAGCTCTTCTTATTCTGCCAATTCTGTAAATCCGGCAAAAATTTCTTGAGGGCCTTTTTGTTCCCGATCAGGTTGTCGTCGACAAAATCGATATGGCCGCGATAGCCGAGCGAATACAAGGCGTCGAGTTCGGCCAAAACCTGCTCGTTCGTCTTGGTTCTCGGCACTCGGCCGTACAGCTCGATGATGTCGCAGAACTCGCAATTGAACGGGCAACCGCGCGAGAACTGGATGCCGACGTGGAGATAATGCTCCAGCTTTAAGAGATCAAAGCGCGGCGTCGGGCTCCTCGTGACGTCGGTCTGCCCCATCGGCGCCTCAAAAACGCCTTCCTCGGCTCCGCTCCGCCACGCAGCGACGAAATCCTCCATGATCTCCTCGGCTTCTCCGAGAACCCGGAAGTTCGCGCTGCTATAGATAGCCGGCGTCGAGGTGACATCGGGGCCGCCGACCACGACGGGCTTTCCCCGCGCGCGGCACATCTCGATGATGCGGAGGGTATCGGGCTGCTGAAAGAGCATTCCTCCAGTCATGACCAAATCGGCCCATTCGAGGTCGGCCTCGGCGAGAGACTCTGTGTTGCAATTGACGAGCCGCATCTCCCAGGATTGCGGGAGCAGGGCGGCGACGGTAATCAGGCCAAGCGGCGCCGCCGGATAACGCGCCCCCGTCAATTCGCATGTCGCCCGGTAATTCCAGAACGAATCGGCATTGAAACGCGGAAATATCATCAGCACCTTGCAGGCGTCGATCGTCATCTCCTAACCTTTCAATACCGAGATCCGACAGTCCGGCCATTCATTCGGGATGGCCGCCAAACCGCCGCCACTCTTCATCGACGACGCCGATCGTCCACCGGATCTGGTCTTCGGTGTGGGTACCGTTGATAAAAAATCGCAACCGCACCGCGCGCTCTCTCACCCCGGGATAGAGGATCGGCTGCACGTCGATCCCACGTTTTAAGAGGGAGTTGGTCAAAGCAACGCACCGCTTCGTATCGCCGACGATCAGCGGCACGACCGATACACCCTTGCTGGAGCCAGTCGGCAGCTGCCTTTCGCGTGCCAGTTCCAAGAACAGCCCAGCACGCTGGCGCAATTCCGCGACCCGTTCGGGTTCGGCCGCCATCACCTGAAGCGCCGCGAGCGCGGCCGCCGCATTGGCCGGCGAAAGGCCGACGCTGAAGACAAAGCCGGGGGAGTTGAATTTGAGATTTAGAATCAGCGCACGGGAGCCGGCTATATATCCGCCGCAACTGGCGAGCGCCTTGCTGAGCGTGCCCATCCAGATGTCGACGTCGCTGCCGGAAAGCCCGAAATGCTCGCGGATGCCGCGTCCCCTTTCCCCCAATACGCCGAGCGAGTGCGCCTCGTCGATCATCAGGAAGACCTTGTGGCGTTCGCGCAGCTCGACGAAGCGCGGCAGGTCGGGGAAATCCCCGTCCATGCTGTAGACACCTTCGAGGATCACTACGACGCGCTCGTAGTGGTGACGATGGCGTTGCAGCAGATCGTCCACCATCTGCCAGTCATTGTGTCGAAAGGCGATGCGTCGGGCGCCGGAGAGCAGGGCGCCCATTTGAATGCTGTTGTGGACCAGCTTGTCGTGCAGGATCAGATCTTTCGGCCCGAAGAGGTGTGCGATCGTCGTGACATTGGTTCCGTGCCCACTGACAAAGGCGAGACAGGCCTCGGTATCGAGAAGTTCGGCGAGTGCGCCTTCGAGTTCGATGTGGATGGGTCGTTCGCCGCCTACGATGCGGCTCGCCGACACCGACGTGCCGTAACGATCGAGCGCGTCGGCGACCGCCCTCTTCAGAGCAGGATGGCCGGACAGCCCCAGGTAATTGTAGTTGGAAAAGCTGATATACTCGCGCTCGCCGATCCGGGTGGTGTCCCGCACGAGGCCCTGATGAAAGCGGAAATAGGGAACCCCGCCAATTTCGGGCGGTTCGAGTTCGGCCATGCGCGCCAGCAGGTTCAGATAGGCCGGATGTAGATCGAGCCGGTAGTGCGATTCGGGAATCGCAACCTCCTCGAAGGGGGTCGGGTCTGATATCGGTTCGAGAGGCGCACGGGCGACGCGCTGGCGCATCATGCGATTGGCCAGCTCGCGCTTTTGGTCGGAGGAAGAGTATTTGAGCAGTGCCGTTGCAGCTTTGGTCAAAGGGCGCGTTCCTTTGCTCGATCAAGATCATCTTCCAAGAGCCGCCCCAGCGCAGCGACGAGCTCAGGCTCGACCGATGGTTCGGGTTGGTACCGATCGGTGACGGGATGGGCCGTCGTTGAGGTCGTGGCGATTGCCGGCCCGATTCCTGAGTGATCGATGATGCGTTGCGCGAGCTTCGCCACAGTCGTCGCATCCATCAGCTCCAGCGTCGGAATGACGATCCCGAACTGCTTTTCCAAACCCAACTGCAGCTCCACCAGCATCAACGAATCCATGCCCAGATCCAGCAGCGACTTGTCGGTTGCCAGCTTCGCGGGCGCCATCCCGACGATACCAGCGATATGCTTGGTCAGCAGCTGCTCGGCGATAGAAATTGCCTCAGCGCGTGGGAGCCCAGCAAGGTGCGCCCTGAACTCCTCGAAACCTCCGCCAGAGCCCTCACCCGCCGGATCGTTAAAATACTCCCGCACCAAGCCGAATTTCGGCGCTTTGGCAACGCCCGGCAAAATCGCTAGCCTTGACCAGCTCATTTCAGCCAACACGACCTGCGGCGCCCCGGAGCGAATCGCTTGCTCCATCCGGTCGAGCGCGCGCGCTGGAGCGAGCGGCTTTACGCCGAGCCGCTCAGCAAGCATCCGGGCGACGGCAGCGTTGCGCGCCAGGTGTCCGACATCCCCGATCGCCCCCCAGGCGACCGCCAGCGCCGGCAGGCCGAGCCCACGCCGATAGTCGGCCAGAGCTTCCAGATACGCGTTGGCTGCGACGTAATTCGCTTGTCCCTCGTTGCCGAACAGCGTTGTTGCCGACGAGTACATGACGAAAAAATCCAGCTCCCGGTCGAGCGTGTGCGCGTGCAGGTTCCATGCTCCGGCGATTTTCGGTCGCAAGACGTCGTGGAAGTCCTCCTCCGTCATATTGACCAGGTTGGAATCCTGGATCACCCCTGCGCAGTGTATAATACCGCGCAATGGCGGCATTTCGCTCTGCATGCGGTGCAGCAGGTCGGCAACCTCGCTCCCATCGGCAACATCGACGGAAAATTCGTGAACCGCGGCGCCGTCTTGTCGCAGGCGCGCGAGTGCGGCGGCTACATCGGGTGGGGTGGTCTCGCTTCGCCCGATGACCGCGAGATGGCGGGCACCCTTCCGGACAAGCCACTCGGCCGTTGCAAGACCGAACCCGCCGCGGCCCCCGGTAATGAGATAGCTGGCCGCGGGTGACAGTTGGAGCCCGGTTTCGAGGCGGTCCGGGCCGATCGCCGGACGATCGACCCCATCCATCGCCAGTACAATCTTGCCGATATGGCGCGAGTGCTGCATGCAGCGAAACGCCTCGACGGCTCGCGCGACGGGAAAGACCCGGTGCGGCAGCGGGACAAAAACGCGTTGATCGAGGAGCGGCGCAAGCTCCGCGAAAAGCTGTTTGGAGAGAGCCGGGCGGTCGACCAACAGCCGATCGACATCGACGCCGAAAAACTGGATGTTGTTGCAGAAAGGCTGCAGCCCGAGTTTGCTGTTGGCGTAGAAGTCGCGCTTTCCGAGCTCCACAAAGCGCCCATAAGGCCGAAGGATCGAAAGGCCTTTGTGGATGGCATCCCCTGCCACCGAATTCAACACCACGTCGATACCCTCGCCGCGGGTAATTTCGCGAATATCGTCCGCGAAGGCGAGCGAGCGAGAGTCCACGACGTGGTGCGCCCCGATCCTGCGGAGAAACTCGCGTTTCTCGACCGATCCGGCGGAAGCGAAAATCTCGGCACCGACCCACAGGGCGTATTGGACAGCGGCCAATCCGACGCCGCCGGCGGCTCCATGAATTAGAATTCGCTCGCCCTTCTGCAACCGGGCAAGGTGGTGCAGCGAGTAATAGACTGTCGTGGCGGCGACCGGGAGCGTCGCAGCTTCCTCGAAGCTCATGGATGATGGCTTTTTGAACAGGCCGTGGGCGGGCGCAGCGAGATGGGACGAGAACGCATCTCGGGCGATGCCGAACACCTCGTCCCCTGGGTGCAGATGATCTACGCCATCACCAACCGCAATAACCTCGCCCGCAAACTCCATGCCCAACGTCGCACCCGCGAACCCACCCTCGAACGCTTCCTCCGGCAGCAGCCCGATGCGCTGCAGGACGTCCCGAAAGTTGAGACCCGCCGCCCGGACCTGCGCAGTGACCTCCCCGGCTGCCGGCCTCGGGATCGCGATCCCTTGCAAGACGACGCCTTCCTGCGCTTCTCCTTGCGCGAAGGTCAATCGGAACCCGCTTTCGCCGTTGGCCTCACGCGACACGCGCTCCGCCATTCTCCGCGTCAGTCGCGGCACATAGCGCCCCCGACCGCGCAAGAGGACTTCGTCCTCATCGTCACGACGGAGCAACTCTTCGACCAACGCCTCACCCGCCGCGGCGGCTGACGTCTCGGGATCGAGATCGATCAGCCGGCAAGAGATATCGGCCCGTTCGTTGGCGATTGTACGGGTGAGGCCCCAAAGCGGAGCTTGCCAAGGGCGTACGCAACCGGCCGACCGGTCCGGCATCGGCATCGCACCCGACGTGACGACCGTCAAATGCGCGGACCCCGCCAGCCCCGCTGCGATTAGCGCCTGCACGGCGACCAACAGATCGAAACTGCCGTGCCACTGCGCCGCCAGTGGATCCGCCGGCCCTGCCTCGGCGGTTTCCCGCAGGTGCAGAATATGAAGCGGGCCGACGCCGTCCGCTGCGAGGATGCGGAAGAGCCGGTCATAGGAGCTGGAATCTCCGCACGGAACATCGAACCGGTCGAGGCCGAGACGATCGAAGGAATGACCGGCCTGAGCGATAACGACGCGCTGCCCCAGTTGATCCAGCGCGCGGATCACCGTCCCCGCGGGATCGGCGGCAATATCATCGGCGAGTATTAGCCAGGTCGCCGAATCGATTTCGCGGCGTATCGGCGAGCGCGGCGCCCCCGATGGCTTGCGCCCGATCAGCACCGCTTGGGCGGCGATCGGGTCGTCATAGCCGAGCGGAAGCACCTCCTCAAAGCGGGCGTCGAGGACGGCTCTCTCCCAGTCGCTCTCGCCTAGGTGATCGGCGGGCACCCCGAGCGCGAGATCCAAAAAACCGCGCTCCTTCGGGACCATCAGCAGAAGAAGCCCACCTGGTTTGAGCAACATGCGAATGGCGCCGAGATCCCGGTCAAGTTCCGGCCAGGCGGCGGGCGCCATCCCGGCGACGATCAGATCGTGCCGCTCGACTGCGAAACCCTGTTCGCCAATCTCCTTGCCGAGATCGAGTACCGCACAACGAAGACAAGACAGGGCTGCGAAACGGGCTTCCGCCCGCGCGACCGCCGCCTCGCTCGGATCGGTAAAGACGTAATCGACGCGATCGGAGGGCAGCGCCGCGAGCAACGCCGCGGTGAGCCCGCCCGTCCCACCCCCGACCTCGAGAATACTCAGCGGGCAGGATCCCGGAATCATCTGGCACAGCCGTCGCACCACCCCGGCCGCCACATCGTTCGCCCTGCGGAACAGCGGGTCGGAATCACGGAGCTGCTCGACCGCGTCGAAGCCCCGCTCGGCAGAAACCAAATCGACCGGATCGATCTCTGAGCGCAGGATGCCGGGAAGCGCGGCACCGTATCGCGCGATCAGCTGCAAGCTCGCAAGGTGAGCGGGACAGCGGGCGATCGCCTGGCGCCAGAGACATTCCGGTTCCGCTGTAGAACCAATATCGGCGAGGCGCCACTCGGCCTGGTCGCGCTCCGCCACCCCCGCCCGATCCGCTAGGGCAAGAACCTTCCCGAGGTAATGCTCCTGTTCGGGCGCGATACGCTGCTCGGCGATAAGCTTCGGAACGGTGAACCGACGGCAGCCGAAAGCGCTCGTCAACGCCTCTGCGGCATAGGCCGCAGCAACGCGATCGAGGAATCCGCGGGTCTGTTTATCACGCTCGCGCTCGTCGCTTGTTGCGGCAAAAGGCGCCGCTAGCGTCCCCGGCCGAGGCAAGTCCACGGCACCATCATCGTCGAGCGCCGAATGCCGCAGTTGATAGCGCCAGTGATAGGCTGGGATTTCACTCGGACCGCCCAGATCGACACGGCGCAGGCGCAGGCCGTCGATCTCGGCGATCCTTTCCCCATTGGCGCCAAGCACCAAAAAATGGCCGACAATCGAGCGAGCCGCGGACTGAACCAGGGTCATATGGCACCAGGCGATCCGGTCGCCGCCACCGTAGAAACGGATCCGCTCCGCCTTGCTGGGGACAAAGACGGCCCGGGCCTCCTGATCCGGCTGATCGGGGATGGTCGCAAGGGTTACCTGGAGGCACGCGTCTAGCAGCGCCGGGTGAATGCGATACTCGCCGAGCTCGCTCGCTATCACCTCGGGCGCGACGATGCGTCCGAGCGCCTCATTCTTGCCGGCCCAGACCTCGGCGACGCCCCGAAAGGCAGGTCCGTAAATCAGGCCGTGGGCAGCGAAGCGACGATAGAGCTCAGCGCCGTCGGCCCGCTTTCCCATTCGCTCCTGGATCGCCTCGACCGAGGCGGTGCGTTCCGATGGCCCGCTCGCCAGAGGTACTGCGTGGGCGACCGCGACGGGAGGCAGTGTGCTTGCCGATGTATCGCCGCTCCACAACCGAAATGCGCCATCCTCGCTCGACAGTCCCACCTCGACCAAGGGCATGGCGCCGTCGCCAATCAAGACCGGGCGCCTGATCTCGAAACTTTCGATCTCGGCGCAATTGCAAGCGTGGGTCGACAAAACCGCCGCGACCGCCATCTCGATATATGCTGTTCCCGGCAAGACCATGCTGTCTTGAACGACGTGATCGGTCAGCCAGGAAAGCTGGGCCGGATCGAGACGGTTCTTCCAGGTCCCCTCGGTGGTAGCCAGACGCTTCCCCAATAGCGGGTGTCTGCGCCTACTCAGCGATGCTCCGACTTCATCCTCATCCTCGGAAAACCAGTAGCGCTCGCGCTGCCAAGGGTAGGCAGGAAGCGGCACGAACGGATCCTCGCCAGGGTCGATAGAATTGTAATCAATCGCGACACCGGCGGCATAGCAACGCCCGAACGCTAGCCACAACGCCTCGCGCTCGGCTTCGTGACGTCGCAGGGTGGCGATCGAAACTCCCTGACCACCGGCCGCCTTCAGGCATTCGCGGAGATAAAAATCGAGGACGGGGTGCGGGCCGATTTCGAGAAAGACATTGAAGCCCTCGGCCTCTAGCGACGCGATCGCGGACGCAAACTGAACAGGTCTTCGGATATTGTCCCACCAATATGGCGCGTCGAGCCGACGCCCCTCGATCGTCGTGCCGGTGACAGTAGAGACGAAGCGCCGGCGGCCGTCTCGCGGCGCCAGCCCGTCGAGCCGGTCCAACAGCTGATCGCGGATCGGATCCATGCAGCGGCTGTGGAAGGCATAATCGAGGTCGAGGGGACGAAAGAAGATTTGGCTCGGCTCGAGTTCGGCACCGAGGGCACCGATCGCGTCCGCGTCACCGGCAATAGTCACCGAGTTGGGGCTGTTGACCGCGGCAATCGTCAACCGCTCACCAAAAGGGGCAATCGCTAAAGCCGCATTCTCGAGCGGCAGCCCGAGGGCGGCCATCCGGCCGGTCCCGGCGGTGCGCCCCTGTGCCCTGCTGCGCTCGGCGATGACGCGGCACGCTTCGGCGAGCGACAGGATACCCGCCGCGTAAGCCGCCGACACTTCTCCGACACTATGGCCGAGCACGGCGGCGGCTTCGATCCCGTGCGCCTCCAGCCATTCGAGCATCGCTACCTGCACCGCGAAGAGCGCCGGTTGCGCAATCTCTGTTCGATCGAAGAGGTCTGCCGGTTCCGCCGATTGAAGGACCTCTGTTACCGACCATCCGACGAGCGGGCGGAGGGCGGCATCGACTCGGTCGATACATTGAGCAATCGACGGATCGGTGAGCAAGTCCCGCCCCATGCCGCGCCATTGCGAGCCGTTTCCCGAAAACACCAGCGCCAATCGAGCCGGCGAAGTGCGAACATGTCCCTGGGCGAGTAGCGAAGGCGAATCGCCGGCGGCATACGCGTCGAGCCGGGCGCCGAGCTCTTCGCGGCTCCGGCCGAAGGCGGCGAGCCGATGCTGGTGATGGGTCCGTCGGGTGGCGGCGCTGCGACACAACGCCGGTAGGGGAGGGGCCGCCGTCGATCGCAGCAATTCGGCGTAGCGGCGCGCCAGGCTCTTGAGGGCGTCCGCATCATGCGCCGAGACCAGTAGCGGCCGAATCTCCCGGCTTTCTGTCGCTCGACCCCCATGCGCCGCGGTGGAAGCAAGGGGCTCCGGGTTGCGAAGGACGACATGGGCGTTCGTGCCCCCGAACCCGAACGAGTTGACCCCCATCGTCAAGCGGCCCGGGGGAAGTTCCGTGTATTGCGAAACGACGGAAAGATTGAGTTCCTCGAACGGGATCTGCGGATTCGGGTTCGTAAAATGCACCGTGCGCGGGATCGCACGGTGACGAAGCGCCAGCACGACCTTCAGCAGCCCGGCAATCCCCGAGGCGGGTTCGAGATGGCCGATATTGCTCTTGACCGAGCCGATTCGGCAGCGATCGCCGAGTCTCCGCGAAACGCCGAGCACATTTCCCAACGCGCCGCACTCGATCGGGTCGCCGACACTCGTTCCGGTCCCGTGGGCCTCGATGTAGGCGATCTCGCCCGGGTCGATTTCGGCGTCGCGGTACACTCGGCGCAGCAGCGCCTCCTGCGCCGTCTGGTTCGGCATCGCCAACCCTTTGGTGCGTCCATCGGAGTTGACGCCCGAACCGACGATGACGGCGAATACCGGATTGTTCTCGGCGAGCGCCTGTGCGAGCGGCTGCAGGATGACGACCGCTCCCCCTTCGGACCGGACATAACCGTCGCCGGCTGCATCGAAGGGGCGGCATCGGCCGGTTGGCGACAACATGCGGGCCTTGGAGAAACCGACGCCCGCTGACGGCGACAACAGCGCATTGACGCCGGCGGCGATCACCAGGCTCGATTCCCCCCGCCACAGGCTGACACAGGCTTCGTGCACCGCGACCAGCGACGATGAGCAGGCGGTGTCTACAGCGAAGCTCGGACCGTGCAAGTCGAAGACATATGATATTCGATTCGCCGCATTGCTGATCGCGCTGCCGGACATAACGTAGGGGTCGACTTGGTTCGGCTCGTCGCGCTGCATTGCGGCGTAATCGGACAGCGAGATCCCGACAAAAACACCGGACTGCGACCCGGCGATTGTCTCCGGGACGATGCCCGCGCTCTCCAATGCTTCCCAAGTCAGTTCTAAAAGGAGACGCTGCTGCGGGTCGATCCGTCGAGCTTCGCGCGGAGAAATCCCGAAGAAACCGGCATCAAACTTGTCTATGTCCGCGATGAACCCGCCCGCACGCGTATACATCATGCCGGGCTTGGCCGGGTCGGGATCGAAGTACGCGTCGACGTCCCAGCGGTCATCGGGTGTCTCGCCAACGGCGTCCCTCCCCGCTTTGAGCAGCGACCAGAATTCATCGAGGTCAGCCGCCCCCGGGAACCGGCATGCCAACCCGACCAACGCGACGGGAAAGGCTCGTTCCACGTCGTTACTCTCCGTAGGCATGCAATCTGAAGCTCCTTGGCAAATCGGCCGCTTCTTAAGGGTTGGACTTTATAGCACCCTGCGGTTTTAGGTAGGGGTCGGATCGAAACTCCCCGGCGATCAAAATTAACGCAACAAAAAGGCCACGTCCGTCAAGCCGGTGGAGATTGGAGACTAAAGCTGAGACGCCACGGGTGCGGCGGCCTGGAGGGATCGTCTGCGGTCCGTGCGCGGCAAGGGTGTGCGATCGACGGCATGGACGGTGCTTCGGCCCTCGATGACCGGCTCCATCACTTCCGCCTGGCCCCCTCGCGCCAAGCCTCGACGACACGCTGGACAGCCCTGGTTCCCCCATCCCGGTGTGTCCGTTCCCGACGGGACACAGACTTGTACCGGGCTGATGTTGTCAAGCTCGAAATGATCAGCTGTGCCCAAGTGTGCGTCGGATGCCCGCATCGATTGGTGTAAACTGGCAGCTGCGGTCGGTGCAAGCCGCAGCGGGATCGGAGCCAGACCGCGCGACTATTAAGGGAGGTCGAACATGCCGCTTTATATGTACCAAGCAGCCTACACCCCAGAGTCTTGGGCCGCCCAGCTGAAGAACCCGCAGAATCGAGTTGAAGCCGTCGGCCGGGCGGCGTGCGAGGCCGTCGGGGGCAAACTCGTTGGCGGCTGGTATTGCTTTGGTGAATATGATCTCGTCATTATCGCCGATGTGCCGAACAACGAAAGTATGTCGGCAATCGCGCTTGCTATAGCCGCAGGCGGCGCCATCAAGGCGGCGAAAACAACCGTTTTGATGACGGGGACACAAGGCGTGGAGGGTATGAAGAAAGCGGAGGCCGTCGCCAAGACCTATAAGCCCGCCCGGTAAGTAAATCGTCAGGCCCGGTCATAGGGCCGTTCGCCTTCGCGAGCGGCTAGGGGGTCCTGGGTCGGGATCGAAATCGCGCCGCCGCGGTCGGAGCTGAGGATCGGCGACGCGGCCTTGCGTCCAAAGGCTTCGACGCGGGGGATGTCGGCATCCGCGACTGGCGGCATGCGTGGCTTGCGTGCCGACGCGGCCTCAATATAGGGTGCCAACTCGCGCTGCTTCTGCGCGGCCCGAGCCTGGTCGCGTTCCTTGAACTCGGGCATCACCTGCGAAGCGAAAACCTCAAGCGATTCGCAGATGTGCTCGTGCCGATTGGCGCCACTCTGCTGGACAAACATGACCTGGTCGATCCCGGCTTTCTCATAGCGGGCCAAATGCTCGCGTAGTTGCGCCGGGGTCCCGATGCCGCCGCGCCCGGCGTTTTCCGGCAGCTGGTCCTTGACCTGCAGAAAGCGCTCCCAAAGGTCGGCCCGTCCCGGCCTGTGCTCGCCGAAGACCGCGTAATAGCCGAGCGAATAGCCAAAGAAGCGGAAGCCGTCGAGGCCGCGACGGACCGCTTCGGCCTCGTCAGGGTGACATGACATTCCGGTGACGATCGCGAGGTTCGGATTGACATTATGGCCGATCGGCACGCAGTCCGGCGATTTGATGATGCCGTAATATTCTTCTACCCACCTCGCGGCCTGCTCGGGTTCGAGAAAAGCGAAGGCCAGTGCACCAAGCCCGGCCTTGGCGGCGCGGTGGATCGTCTCGCGCCGCGAGCACGCCACCCACATCGGCGGGTGGGGCTTCTGCACCGGTTTCGGCACCAGGTTGCGGCACGGCATGTCGAACCAGCGTCCCGCAAAACCCGGATAGGGCCGCATCGCGAGCATGTTGGCGGCTTGCTCGGTCGCCTCCTGCCACATCGCCTCCTTCTCCTGGGGGTCGACGCCGAAGCCGCCCATCTCGACCGCGGTCGCCGACTCGCCGGTGCCCCACTCGACGCGGCCGCTCGAGACAAGATCGAGGGTGGCGATGCGTTCGGCGACCCTGGCGGGATGGTTGTATTTGGGCGGCATCAAGGTTATGCCGTGGCCCAGCCGGATGCTCTTGGTGCGCTGCGAGCAGGCGGCGAGGAACACCTCGGGCGCCGAAGAATGCGAATACTCTTCGAGGAAATGGTGCTCGACTTCCCAGACATAGTCGACGCCGAGCCGGTCGGCGAGCTCGACCTGGTCGAGCGCCTCCTGATAAAGCCGCAGCTCCGAATCATCGGTCCAGGGCTGCGGCAGCTGATGCTCGTAGAAAAGTCCGAATTTCATTGGTAGCGCCTCCTCCGCTCGTCCGTACCCTCACCCGCCAGCCGCAAGGGCTGGTGGACGAGGGCTCCTCAGGTCGTCCAGCGCAGGATCGCTGCGGCGACCTCGTCGGGTTTGTCGAGCTCCGCGAGATGACCGGCGCCGGGGATCGTAGTGATTTCGGCGCGCCCGGCAATTGCGGCGGCGAAGCGGTCGGCGTAGCCGCGCGGCACGATGCGGTCCTGCTCGCCCCAGATCAGCAGGGTCGTCGCCTCGATCAGCGGCAGGCGCTTTTCGAGCCGCGTATTGCCGAGCGGCCAGAAGGCGCGCGCCGCGGCCTCGTTGGCGCGCGTCTGGACGATCGGCCATTCCGGCGAGTTGGCCCCCTCCGGTTCGGTTTTGAGCTGGTTCCAGCGCTCGGGGTCGGCGCAGAGCAGTCCCGGCACGTCGGGCGCCCGCTGCGCCCAAGGGTCGGTCATCGGGTCCTTCTCGTCGAAGAGACCCCAGGGCGCGATCAGCGCCAATCGCCGCACCGCAGCGGGCCAGATCGCCGCCACCTCGGCGAGAAACGAGCCGCCGACCGAGCTGCCGGCCAGATCGGCGCCGTCGAGCCCGGCCTTGAGCAGCAGCTGACGGACCGCCAGAACCCAGTCGAGATGGCTGTCGAGCACGGTATGGCCGCGCTCGCCACCCGGGAATCCCGGCATTGACGGCACGATCACCGTGCGTTCGCGCGCCAATGCATCGAGAAACGGGATCCACCGCGGCAACCCGCCAAAGCCGGCGAGAAAGCCGAGCTTTGGCCCCTGCCCGTTCCGCCACACGCGGCACGAAAAGCCATTGATTTCGACGGAAAGCTCCTCCGGTTCGCTCACGAGTGCCCCCAGGTTAACAGCCTACTCCGCGGCCATTGCCGATGGCTGGAACGGCGTTATGGTCGCCCGCGCGTTGCGTGGCATCGGCTGCGGCCACCAGCGGTCCTCCCACTCGGCAAACATGCCGGTCAACTGCGGCGTGACTTTTTCGGCGAAGAGCTTGGTGTTGTAGATCGCCAGCTCCTTGCCCATGCTGCCAAACTGCATCAGCAGCATCAGATGCCCGACATTGAGGTTGGTCGCCACCTCCTTGAGCTGTTGGGCGACCTCGTCGGGCGAGCCGATGATGACGTAGCCGTTCTCGACGATCGCGTCCATCTCGCGCGCCAAGGTGTCGAACCGGCGCATCCTGGCGACCTGAGCGACCTGGCCGACCACTCCGGCGCGCTGGGTCGCTTCGCTGGTGTAGCCCGGCGCGCCAGCGAAACGCGGGTCGACGTGCAGACAGCGGCCGTAGAAGTATTCGGCCGGCTCGCGGTAGAGCCGGTAGGCCTCCTCGCGGGTTTCGGCGACGCCGACGAATTGCAGAAACCCGGCGCGGTAGGGGTTACGGTCTTTGCCGAGCCGGGCCATCTCGTCCCAAAAGCCCTGCATCGTCGCCTGGCCGGCCTTATAGCCGAAATAGGACAGATAGGCGTAGACATGGTCCATCTCGGCGCACCACTGCCAGGTCTCGACCGAGCCACCGCCCGGGATCCAGATCGGCGGATGCGGCTTCTGGACTGGGCGCGGCCAAATGTTGACGTAGCGCTGCTGGTTGAATCGACCGTTGAAGGCAAAGGTGTCCGTCTCGGTCCAGGCCCGCAGCACCAAATCGTGGGCCTCGTAATACCGCTCGCGCAGCATGCTCGGGTTCTGGCCGTAGGCGAAACAGGTGTCCATCGGCGTGCCCACCGGAAAGCCGGCGATGAGGCGCCCGCCCGAGACGCAGTCGATCATCGCGAATTCTTCGGCGACCCGGGTCGGTGGGTTGTAGAGCGCGAGCGAGTTACCCATCACGCATAGCGCCGTGTCGCTGGTCCGCCGCGCCAATGCCGAGGCGATCAGATTGGGCGACGGCATCAGCCCGTAGCCGTTGGAGTGGTGCTCGTTGACGCAGACCGCGTCGAAGCCGCACTCGGCGGCGAATTCGAGCTCGTCCATGAAGTCGTTGTACATGTGATGGGCGCGCCGCGGATCGAACAGCGAAGAATGGATGTCGACCCACACCGAGGGGTTCTTGTCGCGGAAATCCTCCGGCAATTCGGTGTACGGCATCAGGTGAAACCACATAAGCTTCATGGTTCTATATCCTCGGCGGCGATTGCCGCAGACTGATCGGACGGCGAGTGCACGTCAAGCCGGTACCAACCGCTTGGTTGGTTCAGACGCTGATCTGGTCGAGCTCCTTGCGGGCGTGCTCTGGGCTGTAAAACCAGATGATCGCCGCCATCAGCAGCAGGATGACCGGGATCAGCAGAAACGCTGCGACGAACGAGCCGGTCGTCTCGCGCAGATAGACCGAGACGAACGGCCACAGCACCGCGCCGATGACGAACGCTACGGCCCAGGAAAAACCGTTGCCGACGCCGCGAATGCGCGTCGGATACATTTCCGCGGTATAGGCCGTCACCGGCCCCCACACGCCGATAAAGCCCCAACTCCACGCCATGCCCAACAGCCACAAGGCGATCTTGTCGTGGGCAAAGATCCAGATCGTCATGAACACGGCGGCCTCGATCAACAAGACGGCAAAGCCGACACGCCGGCCGAGCCGGTCGATCATCCAGCCGCCGGCCCAGAACCCAGTCGTCGCGAACAGTGCCCACCAGATGTAAAAGCTGCCGTATTCGGCAGTCGACCAGCCATGCTGCTGCGCCAGGAACAATGGCATCCACAGGCCGACGGTGCTGTAGGAGACGAGGGCCATGGTCGCGACGAAAGTCGCCATCATTGTGCTGCGCCGCAGGTCGGGCAAGAATAATTGCCGCCAGCCGGGTTGCTCGGTCTTGGCGATCCACTGGCGATCGCCTTCATCGAGCGCGAAGCCTGCGCTCTGGCGCTCGCGGATCCGCTGCTTGCGGTCCTGGGTGCGCACCCAATAGGGCGATTCCGGACACAACAGCCGGACGTAGACCGCCAACAGTGCGACCACCACCGGAAGCACATAGGCCGCCCGCCACCCCCACTCGGTCACGACAAACGTCGCCAGAACACCGGCGAGCGCAGCGCCGATCCCCCAAGCCGAGCGGTCGACGCTGAGGACGAGACCACGCAGCCGTGCGGGCCAGGTCTCGGCCACCAGCATCGAGCCGACCGCCCATTCGCCGTTCAGCGCGAAGCGCACGATGCTGTAGATCAGGACGAAACTTCCCCACCCGGGCGACAGCGCGACCAGCGGCATCGCCAGTGAAAACACCGCAATGTTTAGCGCCAGGATATTTCGTCGCCCGAACTTGTCGGCAAGCCACGGCCAGAGATAAAGCCCGCCAATGCTGACGAACAACGCGATCTGGACGCCCGTGCGGTAGGTGCCTAGATCGATCGCGAACTCTTTCATCAGCAGCGGGGCGACCAGGGCCAAAATGGCGCCGTCCATCCCATCGAAGCCCCAACCCAGTCCGTTGGCCCAAGCGATGTGCCAGTGCGTCGGGGTGATCCGGGTATTGTCGGCGGCGTTGCGGTAATTTCGCGAGCGGAGATGGAGTGCCTCGAGGGGACCGAGCGTCGGCGCCGACTGGCCTGCCCCGACGATTGCGGCGGCCTCTTGCATGCTCATTTCCTTCCCTCCAACCTTCTCTTTCGGCAGCGTGGCCCTTGGCAAATCGTGGGTCAAGCTGCGGGCTTGGTCCGCTTCGGGTAAGATCGGCCGAGACATCGGAGGGAACCAACCCATGAGTGACGAACTGCCGACCGCCGCCCGCGTGTCGGATCCCGGTATTCGCGCCCTCTATCGGCTTGAGAACCGCTGGCAGGCCTGGCTCGACGTCGAGGCGGCGCTTGCCAAGGCGCAGGAGGAGGTGGGGATCATCCCTACCGGTGCGGCGGACGCGATCGGGCGCGCCGCGCATCTGGAATTGCTCGACCGCGGGCGGATCGACGAGGGGTTCGCCCGCACCGGCCATACGATCGTGCCCTTGGTTTGGGAACTGAGCCGCGTCACCGGCGAACCCTATGGGGGTTGGGTGCATTGGGGTGCCACGACGCAGAACATCACCCAGACCGGCGATTTGCTGGTATTGCGCCAGGCGCACCGAATCTTTTTGGGCCTGATCGGCGAAGCGCTGCTGGCAATGGCCGATCTGGCCGAGCGCGGCGCCGATATGCCGATCGCCGGGCGCACGCACGGCCAGCACGCGCTGCCGGCCACTTTCGGCTACAAGCCGGCGGTGTGGATCGACGAGATGATCCGCCACGTCGCGCGCCTGCGGCAGGCAGCGCCCCGGATATTTGTCGCGATGCTTGGCGGCGGCGCCGGCACCTTTGCCTCCCTTGGCGCGCAAGGCCCGGCGGTGCAGGCCGGGATGGGCACGCACCTCGGCATGGAGCCGATGCGGGTGCCGTCGCGGACAATCGGCGACCATCTCGCCGAGAACATCTGCCTCTTCGGCCTCCTTGCCGCGACCTGCGGCAAGATCGCGCGCGAGATCTACACGTTGATGAAGACCGAATTTGGCGAGGTCGAGGAGCCGGTGCCGCCCGGCACGGTCGGCAGCTCGACGATGCCGCAAAAGCGCAACCCGAAGCTCTGCCAGGATATCATCGCGGCAGCCGCCGAAGTCCGCGCCAGCGTGCCCCTGGCATTGGAGGCGATGCAGACCGAGCACGAGGCCGACCGCACAACGAGCCTGATCATGGAGTCGGCCGAAGCGCGCGCCTCGATCGCCTTGGGCGACGCATTGAGCCGTCTCATCGAGGTCCTGCGGGGCCTGCGCCTCGACCCCGCCCGTATGCGCCGCAACCTCGATCTCGGCGGTGGCCTGATCATGGCCGAAGCCGTCATGCTCGATCTCGGCGCCCAAATCGGCCGCCAGCACGCCCACGACGTCGTCTACGACGCCGCGCAGTCAGCCTTTGTCGAAGGCCGGTCCTTCGCCGAGCTGCTGGCTGCCGACCCGCGCGTGACCGCGCATCTGGACCCAAAGCAGATCGCCGCCTTGCTCGACCCGACCGCCTATACCGGCCTGTGCGCCGAAATGGCCCGCGACGCTGCCTCTCGCGCCCGTACGACGGGGGTCGAGATCGGCCGGGCGCCCTAAGTAATGGGTGCGCGCCGCTATTCCAGGCGCCTCATTTCCACATCTGTGCCGCTTGTCCCAAATCTGACACAGCTACCCAAGAGGAACGCGGTTGGCGGGCCCATCGTTCTTAACAGTAGCTCGACGATTTACCAACGTGCGAAAGACGGGAGATGACCATGATGAGAAAATTGATCCTCGGCACGGCTTCGGTACTAGCATTGGGCATCGGCGGCGCCGCTCTGGATTTTGCAGCCGACGCCGATGGCGTCTCGAATGCGGTAGGGAGCATGCCCGCGGCGCCCGGAACTTCGCATCATTGGCTCAATGCCGCGAAGCCCTCGAAAGACGACATTCGGTGGGCGCAAGTAGAGCTTCACGTGATCGGGCTCTACAACGGCTCGCTCGATGGCGTAATAGGCCCGGAAACAAAGCAGGCGCTTTTGACGTTCCAAAAGAGCAATGATCTCGCGCGGACGGCTACGCTCGATCAACAGACTGCGGACGCGCTAATCGGCAACACCGGCGCGGGTGAGGGATCCGGCATGCCGCCGAAGGGTGCAGGCGCTGGATCCTTGACAAATTCCGCCGGCACGAACGGTTTCGGCGGCCACACGGAGCAAAGATAGACCCGGGCGCCAACTGTTGCGTCAATAATTACTCGGCATGACCGAGCCGCGAACCCTCGCCGTCTACACCGACTACAAGAGCCCCTATGCCTATTTGGCGAAGGATCTCGTGTATGAGTTGGAACGGGACTTTCGGGTGCGCATCGATTGGCTGCCCTACAGTCTCGACATTCCGAGCTTTCTCGGATCCGCCAGGCTCGACGATAATGGCCGCGTCATCGAAGAACAGCGCAACGCGCATCAATGGCGCCGGGTGCGCTACAGCTACATGGATTGCCGCCGGCAAGCCCGCAAACGCGGTCTCGTCATCCGCGGTCCGCAGAAAATCTGGAATTCGACGCTCGCCCTATGCGGCATGCTGTATGCGAAGCGCCAGGGAGGCGCCGTATTCCGCCGCTATCACGACACGATCTTCGAACGCTTCTGGAAGCGCGAACTCGACATCGAGGATGCCGGCGTGATCGGCGAAATCTTGGCGCAAGCCGGCGCCGATCCGGCGCAGTTCCCGGATTATACGGCCGGCCCGGGAACTGCCGAACTGGACGGCATCTGCCGTGCTGCCGAGGCGGTCGGGGTGTTCGGCGTGCCGAGTTTTGTATTCAACGGCGAGCTGTTCTGGGGTCGCGAGCACCTGCCCGACATTCGCGAGAGGCTCGGCGTTACGGTTTAACTGGCGCTCCCGGTTACGGGGTCCGCCCGTAACGGCACAAATAGACGATGGCGGTAGCGGTAACGAGCAGTATAAAGGCTTGGGCCCCGACCTCCGGCACCTCGAAACTCATGATCAGGCAAAATATGCCGTATCCGCCGAGGATTGCCGAAAGTAACCGTAACGCCAACTGCGACAGCATAAAGCCCAGCATCAATCGCCGCCTTCCCGGTAAGCGGGGCGGGCAGCCGGCGCGAAGGCGACGAAGAACCGGGCGCGGATCTCCATGCAGCTGCGGATGACGAGCAGTGCGACCGCAGCATCAAGCGCCAGCGACAACAGCAGCGGCGCGGTGCTCACGCCAAATACCGTGATCAACGCGTCAACGACGATGAACCACCCGAAAAGGCGCCAGAGCCGCCGCAACTGCCTCTCCTCAGCCGAATCGTTAAATTCTAATTAAATTCGGCGCGCCTTTCTCCGAAATTGATAGTTAAGTCGGTCGAGAGCGAGCGAAAAAGTTCGGCTGAGCCGTTCGCAGGGCCGAGGGCAGCACGCGTTGGGGCGCTGCCGCCCTGGTGGCGTTAGTCGGAATTTTGGCCGCCTCGCGCGCGGCGGGCGTCATTTCGGGTGGCGGACCGAAGGGAAGAATCTCGGGTATGACCCGGACTTCGGTAGTGAATTTGAATGGAAAGGGGCCGTGGCTGGCGAACGTCAACTCGACAAAGTAAGCGACCCAACCGCGCGCGGGCTCGGGCACTCTCGCCCTAAAGGTCCCGTCGTCGTCGGCTTCCAAGGTATAGCGATGATAGGCTGGCCCGATCGTCTCTAGCCGGAAGTCACGCGCCTCGGAGTTCGTCGCCTGCCATAGCACTGCGGCGAGCGGGCGCTCGGCAGTCTCTACCTCGATCACCCCGTCGCGCGCGAAGCTCCACGAGAACTTCGGGCGGGGCTGGTCCGCAGCGACTGCGTGGTAAAACGCCAGCATGCTTTCCCGCGCGTCGCTGCCCTTCAGCGAGTGGTCGGTATTGGGTACATAACGAAGGTATTTCTCGCCAATCAGCGCGCCGAAATAAAACCTCGAAGAATCCGGCAGAAAATATTGGTCGCCCGTAGAATTGATGACGAATTTAGGCATGCTCAGCTTTGCACGATAGGCAAACGGGTCTTCTATCACCAGGAGCGAGGCCAGCTCGGCAGTGCCCGCCCAGCGCATGATGCCGGAGGCCTGATAGGCCGCAATCGCCGGCGCCCAGAAGCCGTAGGCGCGATAGTGGTGTTCGAACGAGGCCTCGATATTGAGCAGGTCGATCACCACCGGAACGACCGCAGCGACGCGTCTGTCGACCGCTGCCGCGGTCCAGGCCGTCCAGCCGCGCTTCGAAGCTCCCGCGAGGACAAACCTGCCGATTTCGACACCGCCGCTTGCGGGGCTGCGGCAGAAGCCGGTGATCGCGTCCATTGCGCGCACGACGCTCTTCGTCATCGGCAGCCGCAACGGCCAAGTTTCGTCGCCGGTCCGCAAGTACTTGTCCCAGCTATAGGCGATGATGCCGTCCTCGGCCCGTGGTCCGGTCTCACCCGCGAAGGTCAATGGCTGATTTGGCACCATGCGCAGCTCGGCAGTGACCGATCGGGTCATCATCGCCGCAATCGCCAGCAGCGGGTTCACCCGGGCTGGCGCCGGCTTGTCGTTCGAACCGCCGGCGATAACCAACAGAGCCGTATCGTTGGCGATCTCGTCGGGCACGACGAGCCTCAACCAGTGCTGCCAGCGTGGCCGGTCCACCTCGCTCTCATTGCGCCAGCGCTGCGAAACGAGTTCCAGAAGGTGAGTGGTGTAGCCGCTGCCCGGTTGCGCTGCGACCGCCTTCCACCGATAGCTCGGATCCGGCAATGCGACAAAACGTTCGAGCGCGTTCACGCGGACACAGGGAGGTGCTGAAACCATGACGCCGCTAACGCGGCTCGACGGCAGAAGTTCTTGGACGACGCGCCCGGACCAGAATCAACCGAAATAGGCGCCGCCGTTTACATGCAAGGTCTGGCCGGTCACAAATCCGGCGTTGTCCGAGGCCAGAAAAACCGCCGCGTGCGCAATTTCCTCCGGACGGGCCATGCGCCCGAACGGGATCGCCCGCGCCGCCTCGGCGAGCTCCGCCTCGCCGCTGCCGTAGCGCGGCTGGGCGGTGTCGGTCAGACCAGGCGCTATGGCATTGACCCTGATCCGGTACGGAGACAGCTCCAGCGCCATCGCCCGCGTCATCGACAACACTCCGCCCTTGCTGGCGACGTAATGCACGCCGCGGGGCGAGCTGCGGAATGCCGCGCCCGAGGTCAGATTGATGACGACACCCGGCCGTCCAGCCGCAATCATCGCTCTGGCGGCAGCCTGCGCGCAAAAGCACGCGCCTTTCAAATTCACGTCGAGGACGTAATCCCAGTCGCTTTCCGTCATCTCCAGAAACGGGATGCGGGGGAACACTCCGGCATTGTTGATCAGCACATCGATCGGCCCGAGCCCCCGCTCAGCGGCGGCCACCATCGCTTGCGACTGCTCGATATCCGCAACGTCTGCCTTGACGGTCAGTGCACGCCTTCCCTGGCCGCGCACTTGATCGGCGACGCTTTCCGCAGCACGCTCGTCATCGAGCCAGTTGATCGCGACATCGGCACCCGCAGCGGCAAATTCGATCGCCATCGCGCGGCCGATGCCCTGCTGCGCCCCAGTGACCAAGACCACCTTGCCGGCGCATTGCATGTTCAGGTCTCCCGGGCAGCAGGTGAGCGCGCTTCGCTTAGTCCCAGATCTTGTCGGTCAATGGCAGGCCGCGGATGTCATCGCGGCCGAGCGGTCGGTCGGGAATGACTCCGGTCTGCTCCAGGAGCGCTGCTATCTGCCTTGTATGCTGCGCCGAGTGCCAGACCGTGCGCTCGAACATCTCGTGCCGCGAGGTCTCGCCGAAATAGGTCGGCACCGGGCACCCGAAATCCTGGTTTCCGACGCGCTGCCACCAGGCATTCATGCGCCGCCGCACGCGATCGCCGAAATCGGCGACCGCGGCGCTCGTCCGCATCTCGGCAGGCGGCGGGACGACCAGGCTCTCATAGGTCAGGGTTCCGCCGGTGTCTTCCATATCGAGGAACGCGACCGGGATCTGGAAGACGTGGTGCATCAGTGTGCGAAACGACCGCGGGCGGTTCGGCAGCTGCGCCTCGAGCTTGTCGTCCGGCATCTGGCGCACCAGCCGGATCGCCGTCTCCAGCACGTGCTCGTAGCGGGCATGCAGCTCGGCCGGCGAGAGCGCCGGGCCTGTCTTCTCGTCAAGCTCCAAAAATTTCACAACATCGCTGATAACCTGCGCAAACACGAAACGGTCGCCGCGCGACACGACAGGCACGGAACGCGCGCCGAGCCGCCGCAGCTCCGCGAGGCCGCCCTCATCCGCCAATACATTGATCGATTGGAACTCGATCCCACGGACCGAGAGGTACTCCTTAACCCTGAGGCAGCTAGTTCAATGCGGCTGCCAGAACACCTTGATCGGTTCGTTCATTCCTCGCCCTCTCGGCATCGTCGAACCGATCCTAGGGCGGGAATTCTGGCTTTGCAACGCGATGTGCGCCGTGCCTATTCTTCTGCCGGATCACCAGCCGAATGGAGGAAGCGATGACGGTTGTGCGGGCAGGGGCACGGGCCACCAGGCGGGGTGCGGCCGAGAACTTCACGGGCGAGGTGTTTCAGGACGAGGTACTCGTCGGCCAGGCGCCGTCGCGCATGCGGGCGACGGTCGTGTCGTTCACTCCAGGCGCCCGAACCGGCTGGCATTCCCATCCGGTCGGCCAGACGCTCTATTGCCTCTCCGGTGTCGGCCGCATCTGCATCGGCAAAGGCTCGCGCCCTCAGGCAATCTATCCCGGTGACACCGTTATGATCCCGCCCGATACGATGCACTGGCACGGCGCCGCGCCGGACCGTCTGTTCGCCCATCTGGCGATGTCCGAAAATGGCGAGCAGGGCCAAGGCACGACCTGGGCCGAGCACGTCAGCGACAGCGATTACAAGATGGACCCCGCCACCACCTGACGGAGCCGGTCGGTTCAGCCGAGGGTGCCGGCGGCGCGCAGCGCGGCGATCTCCGCCGGTTCGAGCCAGCCGGCGAGGGCGGCTTCGGCGTCGTCGCCGCGGCTCGGCGGCTGGGGCGGTATCGGCAGATCGGGAACCGTGCGGCTGAACCGCGGCGCAGGCGCCGGCTGCGCGATCCCGTCGATCTCGACATAGGTTTGGCGCTCCGCATTGTGCGGATGCTGCGGTGCCTCGTTGGTCGTCAGCACCGGCGCGAAGCACGCGTCGGTGCCTTCGAGTATGGCGCACCACCCGTCGCGTGTCCGGCTCTTGAACAGCGCCGCCAGCCTAGCCTGCGCCTCGGGCCAATGCGCGCGGTCCATTTGCGGCGGCATCCTCGCCGGATCGATATCGAGGCGCCGCAGCAGTTCGGCGTAGAACTTGCCCTCGATCGGGGCGATCGAGATCCACCGCCCGTCGGCGCATTCGTAAACATTGTAGAAATGCGCGCCGGTATCGAGGTGATTGGTGCCGCGCTCATGCGTCGCGAGGCCAGAGGCAATCAGGCCGTGGAAGGCTGTCATCAGCGAGGCGGTGCCGTCGACCATCGCGGCATCGACAACCTGGCCGCGGCCCGAGCGCTGCGCCTCGAGAATGCCGCAGACGATGCCGAAAGCCAGATAGAGGGCGCCGCCAGCAAAATCGCCGATCAGGTTCAATGGCGGGGTTGGCGGCTGCCCGCGCCGCCCAAAGGCGTGCAACGCGCCGACCAGCGAAATGTAGTTGATGTCGTGCCCCGCCGCATGCGCCAGCGGCCCCTTCTGCCCCCAGCCGGTCACCCGGCCGTAGACGAGACGCGGGTTGCGGGCGAGGCAGTCCTCGGGGCCGAGGCCGAGCCGCTCGGTGACGCCGGGGCGGAAACCTTCGATCAGGGCGTCGGCCTCCTCGACGAGGCGCAACAGGAGCTCCTTCCCGCCCGGGCTCTTCAGGTCGAGCGCCAAGGCCCGGCGGCCGCGCAGTAAAAGGTCATACCGCAGCTCGCGCTGAAGCCCGAGCTCGCTCGGCTCCGGGCGGTCGATCCGCAACACCGTCGCACCCAGATCGGCGAGCAGCATCGCGCACATCGGCCCCGGCCCGATGCCGGTGAGCTCCACGACCTTGATGCCGGCCAAGGGTCCCATCTCACACCGTTGCCGTTCAGCCGCGGCGCTCGGCTCGCCGCAGGAAATCGATGAAGATCGCCGCCAAGAGCCCCTCCTTGGCGTTCCACTCCTCGATCGCGACATCGAGATCGGGGCGGTCCTCGGTCAGGACCTCGTGATATTCGCTGTTCGGCATCAGCCGATGCGCCGCCTGACCAGGCCCGCGCGGGTGCACCCGGTCGTTGCCGGGGATAATGCAGACCGGCATTGTCAGCGAGCGCAGCTCGGCGGGGCTCAGCCCTATCACCGGATGCTGCGCCCCCTCGTTAAAGGCACGCCGCCACTCTTCCATGATGCCGATGAAGCGCTGCGGGTCGGGGGCCGTCAGCCGCGCGCGGTTCGCCGGATTGGCAGCGATCAGCTCGGCAAAATGCTCGGTGCGGCACACCGCTTCCATGCCGCCTTGCTGCGCCGCATTGATGAAATGCGTGTAGTAATTCTCGACCAGGCGCTGCGCCGCGTAGGCGCCACCCGTCACCCGCCACAGCAAGAGCCCTCGGACATCGGCCGGGTGGCGCAGCGCCATCAGCAATGCCAGGCGGCAGCCCGACGAGCTGCCGCCGATATAGGCGGGAATCGCGTCGAGCTGCGACAACAGCGCGTGGAGATCCTCCGCCCAGATCTCGTTCTCGGACTTTCCGCCTTCGAACGAGACGCCGGAGGCGCCGCAATTGCGCCGGTCATAGACGAGCACCCGGCAGCCGGCTTCGGCGAGCTTCTCGCCAAGCGATTTGACCCCTGCGAGAGCGCGTCGGCCGCCGGGCTGCAATGCCACCCATGGCCCGCGGTCGCCCAGCACTTCGTAATTGATGTCGACGCCGCGGACGGCCGCAACCGGCATGGCTCTCCTCCATGGTCGAACTTTCGTAACTGTGTCATCCTAGCCCACAACCACCGGGCCCGGAGAGGAATCGACATGCGGGTTGGCGTTTTCTATTGCAATCCCGATTACGGCATCGATATCGGTGAACTGGCCCGGGCGCTCGAAGAGCGCGGCTTTGCTTCGCTGTACGTGCCTGAGCATACCCATATCCCGACCAGTAGCCGCAATCCGCTTCCGGGCGGCGGAGAACTGCCAAAGAGGTACTCGCATATCCGCGATCCGTTTGTCGGCCTCTCGTTTGCCGCTGCGGCGACCAAGAAGCTGATGGTCGGCACCGGCATCTGCCTGATCCCGGAGCGCGACCCGATCGTCACCGCGAAATGCGTTGCGAGCCTCGACCAGTTGTCGGGCGGCCGGTTCATTTTTGGCATCGGCGGCGGCTGGAACGTCGAGGAATTGGAAAACCACGGCGCCCGTTACGAGACTCGCTTCAAGCTGATGCGCGAGCGCATTTTGGCGATGAAAACGCTGTGGACCGAGGAGGAGGCGTCGTTCCACGGCGAGTTCGTGAATTTCGACCCGGTCTGGTCGTGGCCGAAGCCGGCCCAGCGACCGCACCCGCCGATCCTGTTGGGTGGCGAGAGCGATCACACCCTGCGGCGCATTGTCGAATATTGTGACGGCTGGATCCCACGCCCGGTCGGGGATTTCACCGCCAAAGGCGCAGTCGAGCGCCTGCGGCGTATGGCCGAATCCAAGGGACGCGACCCGAAATCCTTGATGATCTCGGTATTCCGAGCACCGGCCGACAAGGCCGCCTTAGCCGAGTACCGCCAAGCCGGGATCGACGAGGCGCTGCTCGAAATTCCCGATCTGAGCCGCGGCGATATCCTGCAGCTCCTCGACCGCTACGCGCCTTTGGCGGCGGCATGATCAGGAAAGAAGCGCCTTGCCCCTCTCCGCCGCGGCGCGGGGGAGAGGGAGGGGCCCGCCGCGCCGCGGTGGGAGGGTGAGGTGTCCGTCTCCAGCCTCAGGCGCCGCGGCGCCGCCCACCTCACTCCGACCCTCTCCCCCCGCAAGCGGGCGGAGAGGGAGGAACCCGCGGCATGATCCGCGAAGAACTCGTTTTTGTCGCGACTTGCGACATCTCGGGGCTGGCTCGCGGCAAAGGTTTTCCGGCGCGCGAATTGCCGGCGCGGCTGAAGAAGGGTGTCGGCTGGACCGGCAGCAATCTGATGATGTCGCCGTTCGGGCCGATCTGGGACACGCCGTTCGGCACCGCCGGCGATTTCATGATCGTGCCTGACCCCGCGGCCGAGGTCCGGGTCGATTTCGCCGACGGCTCAGCGATCGAGCATTTCTTCCTGGGCGACATCTGCAATACCGACGGTAGCCCCTGGGAATGCTGTCCGCGGGATTTCCTGCGGCGCGCCGTCAAGCAACTCGACGACTCGGCAAGCCTCAGGCTCGTCGCGGCTTTCGAGCAGGAATTTCTCTACACCGGCGTTTCCGACCGCCCGGGCGACGCCTATGCTCTGGGCGCCTTCCGCCGCCAGGACGGCTTCGGCGAGACCTTCACTGCCGCGTTGCGTGTTGCCGGGGTGGTTCCCGACACGTTTCTCGCCGAATACGGCCCGCGCCAGTTCGAGGTGACGGTCATGCCGCAACCGGCGTTGACTGCCGCCGACCACGCGGTGATCACGCGCGAGATGGCGCGCGCCACGGCGCAGCGCCTGGGCCATCGCGTGATCTTCTCGCCGAAGCCCGACCCCGAGCTCGTCGGCAACGGCGTGCACATCCATATTAGCCTGGTGGACGCCGCGGGGCGGCCGGCCACTCACGCCCCCGGCGAGGCGATGGAGCTGAGCAAGCCCGCTCAGCACTTCTGCGCCGGCGTGCTGAACCATATGCCCGCGATTTGCGCGATAACCGCGCCCTCACCGGTTTCCTATCTGCGGCTGACGCCAAATGCCTGGGCGCCGACCGTGATCGACCTGGTGCGCCAGGACCGCGGCGCCACTCTGCGAATTTGCCCGACCTTCGCTGCCGCGACACCGGGCGAGGTGACGCGCCAGTTCCATGTCGAGTTCCGCGCCACCGACGCCGCGGCGAGCCCCTACCTCGCCCTGGGGGCGGTGATCTTCGCCGGAGTCGACGGCATCCGCCGCGGAATGGATATCCCGACATCCGGCCCGCCGGAGCACCTGTCCCACTCCCTTCCGGAGGCGCTCGACCGGCTCGCCGCCAGCGAGACGGTGGCCGGCTGGTTCGGCCCGACCCATTTCGACGCGTATCTGAGGTTCAAGCGCGTCGAAGCGGAAAAAATGGCGGGGCTGTCGCCGGCCGAGCTCTGCGCCCGCTACGCCGAGGTTTATTGATGGCGGAGGGAGGGCTGCTCGACCCCGACGAGCCCAATCCGGTCACGCTCGAGAACGAATCCGGAGAGTTCGGTTTTCTTCCTCACCTGCGAGCATGCGGGGCGCGCTTTCCCTCGCCGGCTCGGCAGGCTCGGCCTGCCGGAGGCCGAGACCCTCCGGCACATTGCATGGGACATCGGCATTGGCGCCGTCGGGCGTGAGCTATCGCGCCTGCTGGACGCGGCGGTGATCCTGCAAACCTATTCGCGGCTGGTGATCGACTGCAACCGCGACCCCAACGTCCCGAGCTCGATCCCGGAAATCAGTGAAGACACGGAGATTCCCGGCAATCGCGGCCTGGACGAAGCTGAGCGGGCCGCCCGGGAGGACGCGATCTTTCGTCCCTATCACAATGCGATAGCGGCAGCTCTCGACCGCCGCGTGGCGGCGGGCCGTGCCTCGGCGCTGGTGGCGCTGCACAGCTTCACTCCGGTCTTCAAAGGCGTCTCGCGGCCGTGGCATGTGGCGGTGCTGTTCAACCGCGATCCGCGGCTCGCGCATGCTCTGGCAGAACTGTTGCGTGCCGAAGGCGACCTGATGGTTGGCGAGAACGAGCCGTACCAGGTCAGCGACCTGACCGACTATACCGTGCCGGTGCATGGCGAGCGGCGCGGCCTGCCGCATGTCGAGATCGAGATCCGCCAAGACCTCATCACGGAGCTCGCGGGCCAAAGGGAATGGGCCGAGCGCCTAGCGCGGCTGCTGCCCGCCGCCTATGCCGCGTTCCTGGGCCGATGAGCGCACCGAGCCGCGAGGTCCCGATCGACCCGGCCCACGCCGCATTGCTGATCATCGATGTCCAGAACTACTGTGCCGGGACGGAAGCCGGGAAAACCGAGTATTTCCATCGGAGGCTGCGTGGAACCGTGGTGCCCAATATCAGACGCTTGCAGACCGCCTGTCGGAGCGGCGGCATCGAAGTCATGTATTCGGCGATCGAGAACATGACCCGAGACGGCCGCGACCGCAGCCTCGACTACAAGATCTCCGGCATCGACGTGCCGCGCGGCTCGTGGGAGGCGCAAATGCTCGACGAGATCGCGCCGGCCCATGACGAGATGATCTTCCGCAAGACGTCGAGCAACGTCTTCATCTCGACGAATATCGATTACGTACTGCGCAATCTCGGCGCTCGCTCGCTCATCATTACCGGCATCATGACCGACCAGTGCGTCGAGAGCGCCGTCCGCGACGCCTGCGATCTCGGCTACCTGGTGACCCTCGTCACCGATGCCTGCACGACCACCAGCGCCGAGCGCCACGAACAGTCGCTCCTCGGCATTCGCGGCTATTGCCGCCAGCGCGCCACCGATGAGCTGGTGGACGAGGTCGCGCAGGTCGCAAACCCGCGTTGAACTGGGATCATTGGGCTGCGGCAGGCGGATCGAATGCCTTTATCGGCGGCAATGGGCCGTCGAAGCGCTCGATTTCGATCACGGTGAGCTGTCCGGCGCACCCTTGCGCCAGTTTCGATGTGCCGGCGTCGCGTGTCACGACATTCGCGTTGCCGTGCACGCAGATCGGGTTGTCGGCGGCCGGGTCCTCTGGGTCGTACCAGGCGCCGGTCGAGAGCTGGACGACGCCGGGGTGCAAGGCCTCGCTCAGCACCACGCCGGCGAGGCATGACCCTCGTCCGTTGTAGAGGCGCACGATGTCGCCGGCGCCGATCCCTCGCGCCGCGGCGTCCTGCGGATGGATGCGGACCGGCTCGCGGCCCTTGATCTTCGATTCGAGGCTGGTCGCGCCGAAATCCAATTGACTGTGCAGGCGGGTGGCGGGCTGGTTGGCGACGAGCTGCAGCGGAAAATGCGGATTCGCACCCTCCGTGGGCGCCAGCCAAGTCGGGTGTCCGGGGCAATCCGCGTAGCCGAACCCCGCCATCCTCGCGGACGAGATCTCGATCCTGCCACTGGGGGTCGGCAGGGGCGCCGCGATGGGGTCGCGGCGGAATGCTCGCACGATCCCGCCGTCCCAGGACAGGGTCGGCAAGACCAGCTCGCCCGTTTCCCAGAACTCGTCGAACTCGGGAGCCTCCGCCCCGGTCTCCAGCAGAGCACGGCGGGTCGGCTCGTAAAGATGCCGCAGCCACTGGCGTGCCGAGCGGCCTTCGGTAAATCGCTCGGCAATGCCGAGACGCTCGGCCAGCGCAGAAAAGATGTCGTAATCGTCGCGCGCTTCGGCATAGGCGGGTACCGCCCGGTGCATCGCGACCAACAGCGGATCGCCCGGCGAGCCGCCGATGTCCTCGCGCTCCAACGTGATGGTCGCCGGCAATACGATATCGGCGTGCCGCGCGGTCGCGGTCCATGCCGACTCATGCACGATGACGGTATCCGGCCGCGCAAAAGCGTCGCGCAGCCGGTTCAGATCCTGATGGTGGTGGAACGGGTTGCCGCCCGCCCAATAAACCAGCTTGATGTCGGGGTAGGTGAGTTGTTGCCCGTTGAAGTCGAACAGCTCCCTCGGATGCAGCAGCATGTCGGCAATACGCGCCACCGGGATGAAATCGGCAATGCTGTTGCGCTCGATCGACAATGTCGGGAGCGGCACGGCCAATGGCGGCTTGCCGGTGTTCGAGGTCGAGCCCAACGCATAGGCGAAACCGCCGCCCGGCAATCCGAGCTGGCCGAGCAGGGCCGCCAGCGCGACACCCATCCAGATCGGCTGCTCGCCATGTTCGGCACGCTGCAATGATTGGGAGCAGGTGATTAGAGTGCGCCGGCCGGAGGCGCGGCGCGCTAGCCCAATAATCTCATCAGCCGGCATGCCGCAAATCACGGCCGCCCATTCGGGATCCTTCGGCTGACCGTCATTGTGACCGAGAAGGTAGCCCTCGAAGATCTCGTAGCCGACGCAGTATCGGTCGAGGAAAGCGCGGTCGTGCAGGCCTTCCGTCACCAGCGTGTGCGCAATGGCGAGCATCAGCGCCACATCCGTGCCTGGACGGATCGGGTGCCAGACCGCCTCGATCTCGCCCGGCAGATCGTCGCGCAGCGGTCCGATCAGATGGAACTCCGCGCCGCGGCTGCGGGCGGCGCGCAACCGGGCTAGCGCGATGTGCTCGCTGGTCCCGCCGCCGCCGACATCGTTGTTCTTCAGGGCCATACCGCCAAAGGCCAACACGAGGACGCTGTGCGCAACCAGCTCGTCCCAGCTGACGTTGTTGCCGGCGACGGCCTCCTGCGGGCCAATGACGTGCGGCAATATCACCGATGCGGCCCCGGAGCTGTAGCTGCCGACCGAGCGGACATACCCGCCGGCCACATTGAGAAAGCGGTGGAGCTGGCGGGGTGCGTCATGGAAGCGGCCGGCGCTCGCCCAGCCATAAGAACCGCCAAAGACGGCGCTGGGGCCATGAGCCGCGTAGACCCGCTGCAATTCCGCCGCGACGAGATCGAGTGCGCGCGGCCACTCGACGGGGACGAACTCGTCGCGGCCGCGCCCGCGATCGGCGCCGGAACCACGCTCGAGCCAGCTGCGGCGGACCATCGGCCGGGCGATCCGCGCGCGGTGCGCGACCGAGGCGGGAATGTTGCCGAGCAGCGGCGAGGGCGCGGGATCGCGCGGATGTGGCACCACCTCGATGCCATCGCCGCGCTGCAGCACGGAGAAGGCGCCCCAATGGGAGCTGTGCGAGAAGACGCGTGTTGACGAAGAAACAGGCATATCCATCTGGTTCCCGAGTGGGCATGCGCTCTCTTGCACAGATCGGCCCCCGATGTCACCCCTATGGGGTATGGGCCGATTTCCGATGAGGAGTTGGGTTGGCGCCGTAATCGTCACGGCGGCGCTGATATCGTCCGCCGGCTACGCTGCGGATGGCGTGGGCGTCTGTGGAACGGTCCGGCTCGGTGAAACGACGGTTGCGACGCTGGGGAACTCACCGTTTGTCACGGTCTTCGCCAACGGGGCGGCAGTGACGCTCCTTCTTGATACCGGAGCGCAAACAACGATACTCACACCCGCCGCTGCGCAGCGGGTCGGCGCGCACCGCCCTCGCATTGAAGCCCTAGGGGAGATGAGCGGGATTGCCGGCAGCCTGCCGGCTGGCGAGGTCGAGTTGCGCAGCCTCAGTATTGGAAGCGTACAAATACCTTGGCGAAGGGCGCGCGTCGCGCAGTTAAGCGTGGCGGACGCCTTCGCAGTGCCGATCGACGGCGTGCTCGGCGCGGACAGCTTGAGCAGCTTCGACGTCGATCTCGATTTGGTGGGCCATCACATGGTCCTGTACCGGGGCCAGACCTGCGCGGGGGCTGCGCCGGCCTGGACTGAGCTCTACGACAGGATCGCCGCCCGTCGATCCTTGGGTGACCACCTGATCTTTCCGATCCAGTTGGATGGCCGCTGGATTACCGCATTCATCGATACCGGCGCGCAACTCACCGTCCTGTCGGCGCAGGCCGCCGCGGCAGCGCTCGGCCTAACAGCTCCGGTATTAGCGCGCGACCCCATTATACTGGTGCACGGCGCGGCGGCGGAGGAGCTAGGAGCCCGCGTTCACCGCTTTGCGCAATTGTGGGTCGGGACCGAGCTAATGCGCTATCCCGAAATCGCCGTGACGGATCTCAGGCTGGGCGATGCAGCGCTTGTGCTGGGTGTCGATTTCCTGAATCGGCGACGCATGTGGATGTCGTACGGATCACAGCAGATTTTCCTGTCGCGGCGCATCTGAGGCGCTGCTGCCAGAGGTCGGAAGGAAACCGCAATGTCGCTCAGTCGAAAGTTCGCTGCGTTCGTCGCAAACCTCGAATTCGAAGATCTCCCGCCGGAAGTGGTGGACCGGGCTAAGGGCGTCACCCTGCAGGCGCTGAGCTCGGCCCTTATCGCCCGCGATATGCCGGGAACCCGCCAGGCGCTCGCCTTGATGCAGGAGGAAGAGGCGGGGGGCGGCGGGGCCGCGACCGTGCTGTGCCACGGTACGAGGCTCACCAAGGCCGGCGCTTCCTTTGTCAATGCCGAGATGATCTTCGCCGGCGGCAAATGGGACACCTTCCGCATGCTGACGCATCCCGGTATCGCGATCCTGCCGGCTGCGCTTGCCGCGGCGGAGATTACCGGCGCCTCCGGCAAGGAACTCCTCGTCGCGGTCGCGGCCGGCTACGAGGTCATGGAACGCATGGCCGCCGAGTTCATCCCGACAGTGATGTCGCGCGGCTTTCACGCGGGGCCGGTGTTCGGCATTTTCGGCGCGGCGGTCGCCGCCGCCAAATTGCAGCGCCTCGACGCGGGCCAGATCCACAGCGCGATTGCGCAATGCGTCAATCTGGCGGCCGGCAATCTCGAAGGAGCGCGCAGCGGCGGGCGCTCATTGCGCGAAGGCGGCGCGGTGCGAAACGCGCTGCTTGCCGTCGCCTTGGCCAAGCACGGGACGCCAGGCGGCGAGACGGTATTGGAGGGCGACGCCGGCTTTTTTCATGCGTATGCCGGCAGCAACCGCGGCGAATTGCGCTACAGCTTTACCGGCACGAACCGCGCCGATCTCCCAAAGATCACCGAAGACCTCGGCCGCAACTGGATTTTCCTGGAGACGCTCTACCGCATCTACTCGACGGCCGGCTACAACATCGCCCATGTCGATGTGACCGCGAAGCTCTGCGAGGAGCATAACCTCCATTACGAGGACATCGACCGCATAGAGGCCGTGGTCAACTGGCTCGAAACCGAATATCCGAGCCCGGCCTTCCCGAGCCGCGGCATCGACAACCCGCCGCAAGTCGGCAGCACCCAGTACTTCACAGCCTGGGGCGCATGCCGGCGCGGCTATCCATTATTGCGCGGCGACCGCCCCGGCCCCGGCGAGACCGACCCGCCCGAAGTCCTCGACCTGATGCACCGCGTCGCCCTGATCCCGACGGTGCGCCGCACCCTCTTCGGCCCGCGGATCACAGTCTTCACGAAAGACGGCCGCAGCGTCACAAAAGAAGGCACCGGCCGCGAATTCATCTGGGATTTCGAGGAAGAAGCCCGGCGCATCCGCCCCATCGCGCCCGGCCTCGCGATCGGCGAAGCGCAATTCGCCGAACTGATCGACACCTGCCGCCACCTCGACCGCCTCGACCAGGCGGCCGCCAGGCTGATTTCGCTTACCATCCCTTCGTGAGGTATAATCGGACTCCGCGTCGTGGCGATCGAGATACGAGAGAAGCCGATGGTCTACCGGAAAGATCGATACGTCTGGGGGGCCGTGCTATTCAGAACCACGAGACCAGAGGTCGTCGAAGGGGCGATTATCAGACGTTCGGAGCGACTTCACTGGACCAGTCAAGCGGCTATGGAGGAGGTTGGCGAATGGGCAAAAGACCTGTTGCACATTCGGTCTGACGAAAACATCGAGTGGCGAAACGTTGAAGACGACGACAACATGTCAATAGGGCGGTTCGTCAACCATCCCAACTACGTTGCTGTGGTAAGGACGATGTTTCTCCCTATGGGGAAACCACCTCGAATGAAATAGCCCATTAGGCTACCTCTGCCACAACGCCCGCCAAAAAGCTGCATAGTCTGCAAAGCCTGCGTGGCTGCGACGGCCGGGGTCACGGCCAACCGGCAGTGCCGGTCATTCCTGTGGCACGCCGGCCTTGCGCAGCCCGGGCAAATACGCCGCTTCGAACAAGGCGCGGATCTTCGGCACCCAATACCCGGCATTCGCGGCTTCCCAGCGGGCGATGCTCGAATACCGGTCGTTGCCAGCTAGCCTGCGAGCTTCGGCCAGTTCGGCAGCGGCGCGTTCGGTATCGCCCCTGAGACCATAAGCAGACGCGAGGGCTGCGCGAAAATACTCCATTCCCGGATTAGCAGCCCGAGCCTTCTCGAGCCATGCGATTGCCTCGTTAGTGCGTGATTGCAGTAGATGCACTAGGCCAATCCGCCAATACCTATTGCCGATGTTAGGATCGCGGGGACTGAGGTCGATGGCCTGCTCCTCAATCGAAATCACGTCCTCGATCGAGCCGGTCGCCAACTTGCACCCACCGAGTGAGTGCAATACAAATGCTAGGTTGTGATTGAGGGAGAGCGCCGTCTCGTATTCGGGAATGGCCTCGTCGCATCGATTTCGAGCACGCGATATATCCCCTTTGGCAGCGTGGGCGAGCGCATAGCGCGGCGACGCGCCCAGGGCTTGATCGACCAGCTCCTGTGCACGTGCGAGGTCGCTCGCCCGTGAGGTAGTGAACCCGTCGAGCACGCGGCTCACGAGCGCATTCGCTAATAGGGTCTGTGCCTCGACGGATTGCGGGTCTAAGGACAATGCGTGTTCAAACAGATTGATCGCCTGATTGAGGACTTCGGAAGAATTCGGCTTGGCCCTTACCGCGCGACCGCGGAGAATGTAGTCGAGCGCGTCGGGATTCTCCGTCGGCCGGGCGGCCTCCGTGGTGACCAACTCCAGGTTCAACGTGTTCGTGATCCGGCCGGTGATTTCTCTTTGCAGCGCGAATAGATCGGCGGTGTCGCGATCGAACCGCTCTGCCCAGAGATGCGCGTCGGCCTCGGCATCGATCAGCTGTGCGTTGACGCGGACCCGGTTCCCCGTGCGCTGAACGCTCCCTTCCAGCACATAGCGCACGCCCAGCTCGCGGCCGATCTGCTTCGCGTTGACCGGCTTGTCCTTATAGGTGAACGCGCTGTTGCGCGAGATGACGAGCATGTCAGGGAACCGCGACAAATCGGTCGTCAGATCCTCGGTGAGCCCATCGACAAAGTACTGTTGGTCGGGGTCGTTGCTGAGATTGGCGAACGGCAGCACGACAATGGATAGGCGCGGCGCAACGAACGGCTGCGTAATTGATGAGGCGGCTGCCGGAGGCGCTGGAGAAGGCTTCGTCGCCGGCCAAAGCCACCACACGCTGGCCGTAGTGATGAGCAACGTCGCAACCGCCGCCCCGATGGCGGTTGCGGCGGTGCTTCGGCGATGCGGCGCTGAAGTCAGCGTGCGCGACGCCGGCAGATCGGCCACGGCCTCGGGCCCCAGCGCATAGACCCGCACCGGCCGCGCGATGTTCTTGACGCTCTGCTCGCCCCTATCCTCGAACGGATAGGGCAGCTTGTCTCGGATGTGGTCGCGCACCGTCCGGGAAACGCAGATGCCGCCCGGCTCGGCGAGCGCTTCTAGGCGCGCCGCGACATTGACGCCGTCGCCGTAAATGTCGCCGCCATCGGCGATCACGTCTCCGAGGTTGACGCCGATGCGAAATCTCAGGCGGCGCTCCGCGGCGAGATCCAGATCGCGGTCGGCCATCGCGCGCTGGATTTCGCCGGCGCAGCGCACCGCATCGACCACGCTGGCAAATTCCGCGAGCACACCGTCGCCGGTGTGCTTCACGATCCGACCGTGATGCTCGCGGATCTTCGGATCGACCACTTCGCGCATATGCGCCTTGAGGCGCTCGTGCGTGCCCTCCTCATCCGCACCCATCAGGCGCGAATAGCCCACCACATCGGCGGCGAATATCGCAGCGAGACGGCGGGTGGCGGTCGTGGTGGTCATCGCTCGGGCAGCGCTTACTCCCGCGCCGAATTTAACCTAAGTCGAGCGAGAACACGCTAATTTCTGCGGTCACCACGAATGGGCAGTTTCGGTCATTCCTCCGGCACGCCGGCCTTGCGCAGGCCGGAGAAATACGTGGTTTCGAACAACTCGCGGATCTTCGGCACCCCCCAGGTTCCTCTGGCCAGTATGCGAGCGATGCTGGAAAAAGAACCTTCGCCCCGCAGTCTCCGGGCCTCGGCGAGTTCGGCGGCGGCACGCTCGGTTTCGCCTTTGAGGGCATAGGCGGAGGCGAGGCGGAGATGAACGAACGGTGAGGCAGGAACCGCGCTGCGCGCTTTTTCGAGCCAGGAGATTGCTTCGTCGGTGCGCGATTGCAGCAGATGCACGGTCCCGATCTCGACGTACCAATAGCCGATGTTGGGCTCGCGCGGGCTGCGGCGGATGGCTTGCTCCTCGAGCGGGATCACCTCATCTATCGACCCGATAAACAGCTTATAAATGGCGAGGTAGTGCAATAGCCACACTGAGTTCGGATCCGCGGCGAACGCCGTCTCGAATTCGGGAATGGCCGCCTCCCAGTTGTTCTGCGCCCACAGCACGCGGCCTTTGACGAAATGTGCATATCCGCTGCGCGGTGAGGCCGCCAATGCGCGCTCGACCAGCTCTTCCGCGCGGGCAATATCGGCTTGGGCAGAGTCGGTCATTCCATCGAGCACCCGGCCCACGAGCGCGCTTGCCAACTGGGTCTGCGCCTCGACCGATTGCGGATTGAGTGTCAATGCGTGCTCGAACAGCCCGATCGCCTCTGCATATCCCTCGCGCGAATTCGGCCTGAGCCTTGCCGCGCGGCCGCGGAGAATATAGTCGAGCGCATCGGGGTTATCGGTCCGCCGGGCAGCCTCCCTACCGATCAGTGCGATCCCGAGCGAGTTCGCGAGCCGGCTCGTGACCTCGTCCTGTAGAGTGAGCAGATCACCGATGTCCCGGTCGAACCGCTCGGCCCAGAGATGCGCGTCGGTATCCGCGTCAATCAGCTGCGCGGTGACGCGGACCCGGTTTCCTGACCGCTGGACGCTCCCTTCGAGCACATAGCGCACGCCCAGCTCTCGGCCGATCTGCTTGGTGTCCACCGGCTTGTTCCGGTAGGTGAACGCGGTATTGCGCGAGATCACCAACATATGCGGGATCCGCGACAGATCGGTCGTCAAATCCTCGGTGGTCCCATCGGCAAAATATTGCTGATCGGGATCGTTGCCGAGATTGGCGAAAGGCAACACGACAATCGACAGGCGCGGCGCGACGAGCGGCTGAGAGATCGAGATGGTAGCCGGAGCGGTGGGCAGCGGCGTCACAGAAGCAACAGCTCGGTCCGGCGGCTTACGGAATCCGGAGAGGGAGGTAGCCGGCCAAAACCACCACGCACCGCCAAGGATGGCGAGCGCCGCCGCGACAAGCAGGCCGACGAAGACCCGGCTGCGCCGGGACAGCCGCACCCGCAAACTGCGGGCCCGAGGCGAAGCCACGCCTGCGGGGCGCAAGCGATAGGCTCGCACCGGGCGAGCGATGTTCTTGACATTCTGCTCGCCCAGATCCTCGAAGGCATAAGGAAGCCGGTCGCCGATATGGTCGTGGACCGTGCCCGAGACGCAGATGCCGCCTGGCGCCGCCAACCCTTCCAGCCGCGCCGCGATGTTGACGCCGTCGCCGTAAATGTCGTCACCATCGGCAATCACATCGCCAAGATTGACGCCGATACGAAAGCGGAAGCGCCGCTCCTCGGAGAGATCGAGATCACGGTCGGCCATCGCGCGCTGGATTTCGGCGGCGCAGCGCACCGCGTCGACGACGCTGGCGAATTCCGCCAGCACGCCGTCACCGGTAGTCTTGACGATGCGGCCGTGATATTCGCGGATTTTCGGTTCGACCACCTCGTGCAGATGCGCCTTGAGGCGTTCGAGCGTGCCTTCCTCATCGGCGCCCATCAGGCGCGAATAGCCGGCCACATCGGCGGCGAGGATCGCGGCGAGACGGCGGGTGGCAGTCGTGGTGGCCATGGCTCGGGCGGCGTTAACTCCCACGCCGAATTTAACCTACTTCGAGCGGGAAGGCGCCAAATTCATGCTATCGGGTGTTCCGTGTTTGGCCCACGGACGGATCCAGGCCAGCTAGCCTTTTTGCGATGATACCGATCGTAAAATTGCCTTCTTCACATTGCATACTTCGAACCGATTGCAGCGCCTGACTGCGCTGCGGTTGCGGCTCGGAGAGAGAGGCTGATGGTTTTAAGGGGCTATCGGCCCACAAGCGGCGGAATTGTCCATTGCGGGAGCGAGCGCGCAGTACAACCGTTCGGCGAGCTTTTGCTGCAGATTTGCTGCAGGTGCAGCAGCGGGCTGTCGGAGGTGCAATTTTTGATTGCGATCGGGGCAGACCACGGGTCCCTGTCTCGGGGTATCGTCTAACTTCTATGCCATAAAATTCGGTTCTCATTGAACAGCGGCGGTTCGAAGATGTCGCGGTGAGGCGTGGGGAGGAACGGACATGCGGCGAAATCTGTGCAGTTTTGCAGCGGCGGCGGTGCTGCTCGCGCTAACGGGTTCGCAGGCGAGCTGGGCGCAAAAACCGGGCGGGATTCTGCGGATGCCCCATCTCGACAGCCCCGCCAGCATGTCGATCCACGAGGAATCGACGATAGCGACATTGGGGCCGATGATGGGGGTGTTCAACAACCTCGTCATGTTCGATCAGCATGTGAAGCAGAACAGCCTCGCATCGATCGTCCCCGATCTCGCCTCCGCCTGGTCGTGGAACGAGGAGGGGACCGCATTAACCTTCACATTGCGGCAAGGCGTCAAATGGCATGACGGCAAGCCGTTCACCGCCCGCGACGTTCAGTGCACCTGGGACCTGCTGACCGGCAAGGCGAACGAGAAGCTGCGGGTCAATCCGCGCCGATCCTGGTACCGCAATCTCGACGAGGTGACTGTCGATGGCGACTACCAGGTCACCTTTCATCTGAAGCGGCCGCAGCCCGCGTTTGTCGCATTGCTCGCCTCGGGCTGGTCGCCGGTCTATCCCTGCCACGTCCCGCCGCGCGACATGCGCACGCATCCGATCGGCACCGGTCCGTTCAAATTTGTCGAATTCAAGCCGAACGAGGTGATCAGGGTCGCCCGGAACCCGGATTACTGGAAACCAGGGCGGCCTTATCTCGACGGCATCGAATATACGATCATCAAGAACCCCTCGACCGCGATCATGGCCTTCGCAGCCGGCAATTTCGACCGTTACGCCGTTGGTATTTTGTCGATCCCGCTGATGAAGCAGATCCAGAAGCAGGCCACTGACGCAATCTGCGAGGTGGTGCCATGGAACATCCCGCGCATGCTGCTCGTCAACCGCGCGGCGCCGCCCTTCGACAACCCCGATCTGCGCCGTGCATTGGCCCTGACCCTCGACCGCCAGGCCTTCATCGACATCCTCGGCGACGGGCAGGGCTCGATTGGCGGCGCGATGATGCCGCCGCCCGCCGGCGCCTGGGGCATGCCACGCGAGATCCTGGAGACATTGCCGACCTACGGCCCCGACGTCGCGAAGAACCGCGCCGAGGCTCGCGAGATCATGAAAAAGCTCGGCTACGGGCCCGACAAGCGGCTCGGCGTAACCGTCACCACCCGCAACGTCCAGGCCTATCGCGATCCGGCGGTGCTGCTGATCGACCAGCTGAAAGAGATCTACATCGACGGCGTGCTCGATGCGGTCGACACGCCGCAGTGGTATCCGAAAGTCATGCGCAAGGATTACATGGTCGGGGTGACGGTCGGCGAGAACGGGCTCGACGATCCCGACCAGCAATTCTACGAAAACTACGCGTGCGGTTCCGAGCGCAACTACACCGGATACTGCAGTGCCGATACGGACAAGCTGATCGACCGGCAATCGATGGAAGCCGATCCCGGCAAACGCAAGCAAATCGTCTGGGACATCGAAAAGCACCTGGCGGAGGACGGCGCCCGCCCGATCATCTTCTACCCGGCCTCGGGAGCCTGCTGGCAGCCCCAGTTCAAGGGACACCAGATGATGGTCAACGGCAATTACAATGGCTGGCGCCTCGAAGACGCCTGGCTCGACAAATAGCCGGCCCAAGTCTCCGTTTTTAACCAGCGCCTCTCGGGATTGGATTTCTTTGTCATAGCGGCGGAGGTCGGTGCCCATGAGCACCATAGATCCCGGCCTTCGCCGGGAAGACCAGCAGCAGTGCACCAGGTGATGAGGGGTCTGCTCGGCATATCCTTTCTGCTCGTTCTGGCCTGGGCACTGGGCGAGCGGCGGCGCGGCGATCGCGAGCGGCGCATTCCGTGGCGTACCGTCATCGTGGGCCTCGGATTGCAGGCGACACTCGCGGTATTGCTGATGCGGCTACCGCCGGCCTCACACTTGTTGCTGCTGCTCAACCGCGCAGCGTTGGCGTTGCAGGAGGCGACCGACCGGGGGACGGCGTTTGTCTTCGGCTATCTCGGCGGCGGCGCGCTGCCGTTCGTCGAGACGGCGCCCGGCGCCAGCTTTATCCTCGCCTTCAAGGTATTGCCGCTGGTGCTGACAATCAGCGCTCTCTCGGCATTGCTGTATTATTGGGGCGTGTTGCAGGCGGTCACCCGCGCCTTCGCCTGGGTATTGCGGCGGAGCATGGGCATATCGGGTGCACTCGCGCTCGGTGCAGCGGTCCACGTCTATGTCGGCATGATCGAGGCGCCGCTGCTGATACGGCCCTATCTCGCGCGCATGCAGCGCGGCGAATTGTTCGCCGTTATGAGCTGCGGCATGGCGGGTGTCGCCGGAACGGTAATGGTGGTGTACGCCACGATGCTCGGCCCGATCATCCCGGACGCGCTCGGCAACATCCTCATTTGCTCGGTCATCAGCACGCCGGCGGCGCTGGCGGTGGCGGCGCTGATGGTACCGTTCGCGCCCGGTGAGGACGGGGCCGAGATCACCGTCGGCGAGGAGCCGACCGGAGCCTTCGACGCGTTGGTCAAGGGCACGAGGGACGGGGTGGCGCCGCTGGTCGGCATCGTCACCGTGCTGATCGTCACTGTCGCATTGGTCGCGCTGGTCAACATGGCGCTCGGCCAGCTGCCGGGCGATATTACATTGCAGGGGCTGTTCGCGCTCGCATTCCGCCCGGTAATGTGGCTGATTGGCGTGCCCTGGGCCGAGACCGCCGAAGCGGCGGGCCTGATGGGCACCAAGACCGTGCTGAACGAATTCGTCGCCTATCTGGATCTCGCGAAATTGCCGCGGGAAGCGCTCGGTCCGCAAGCACGGCTCATCGTCACTTATGCGCTCTGCGGTTTTGCGAATTTCGGCTCGCTCGGCATCCTGGTCGGCGGGCTCGGCGCGATGGTGCCGGAGCGCCGCCGGGAGATCACCGAACTCGGCTTGCGATCGATCATTTCCGGCACGATCGCGACCTGCATGAGCGGGGCGATCGCCGGGCTCCTGAGCCAATAGGATGGCGGCCGCGGGCGGAAGTCTAGTCTGCACTGATCCGATGGTCGGCGCAGGCGATGTCGTGCGCAATGGCGTCGTTGACGCCTCTGCGGTACCCCATCCCGAACCCCACAGCCCAACCCGCCGCCACGCAGCCGAAGACAAGAAGGCAGATGCGCGCGGCTTCGATCGTCCAAACCATCGAGGCGTCTGCCGAGCGGAGCCAAGTCATCTATTGGGCACGCAAGGACCCCACCACCAATCGCCGCGCCAGTCGCGCCTGAGCGCCGGGTGCCAGCCGTCCCCGCAGCCTTGGTCCCCCAGCCCGAAGGACAGGGCGGGACTGAGCGGGAACCAGTTTTGCAGGTTTGGGTTCGGGGCTGCCTGTGCTGATACGGCAGCCAAAGCCGTAAGGGCAGCAAAGATTGGGGGGATAACGCGCATTTGAGCCTCCGGGGGAAAGCGGAGGCGGCAGTCTGCACGGGAAACCATTGACACAACCTAAACGGGCGTAACATCGTCGTTGCGCACGTCACCGCGCCGAATGCCTTTTTAACTCGATCGTAAATCCTCGTTCGGCATGTTGCTGGACCCCCCAGTATTGGAGCAACCAATGTATTCGGCAAAACTGGTGATCACCTCGGCGGCGTTCGTCATGTGGGCGTTCTCGGCCGTCGCAGTCTCAATAGACCCCACGGCTGCAACGGCCGGTATCGGCCGCACCGCTAAGGTCTGCGCCGTCGTCGCCTCTGCCGATTATATGGTCGGGTCGCGGGCTAGCCCCACATTCCTCACAGTCGTCAACCCGGATCAACCAGATCCGAAACGGGCGCTCACCGCAGTGATCTACGGACATGATCGGGCGAAATTCGGCACACCGGAAACGACGCTGCAGGGACAGCGCGTTTGCGTGACCGGGTATATCAGCTTCTTTCGCAAACGGCCTGAGATGATCCTCAGTGCCCCAAGGCAGTTGTCCTACTCCGCCCCGCCCAGTGTCGCGCAGCTGCAATAAAGCTTCGGTCTAGATCTAGACCAAGCCCCGGAGCGCAGGGCGCTCCGGCGCAATGCTCGCTGGTCATCAAGCCATGGGCAGGGTTTCAATAGGGACACAGTGGTTGATCGTTGCGGCTGGTGTCGTACTGTGTCCAGTGTTGGTGCTGTTTGCCGCTTGCCTTGTCGGCTGGTTGCTGCTCCGGCGGTTATGGCGATACCCGGAGGCGTCATCCGGATCGCCGTACGCCGTCCGTTAGGCTGTTGGGAAACATGGTGCTGCCGGTAAGGATCGAACTTACGACCTTTCCCTTACCAAGGGAATGCTCTACCACTGAGCTACGGCAGCACTGAGCCTCGCAGATACACGACGCCCCTGAAATTGGCAAGCCGGGCGGGTTTCAGGCGGCGAGCGAAATGCCCAGGGAGGCGATGTCCGGCTCGATGCGCGGGGTGAGGACGCCGACCTTGCGCAGGTTGCGCACGAGACCGGCGTGCAGGTCGCGGCGGAAATATTTGCGGAACGCGGTCTCGTCGCCGCCGGCCGCGCGCTCGCGCCGCAGGTGCTTGATCTCTTCGATGTCGGCCCGGTCGAACCCCATCTCCTCATAAGCGGCGAGCGGGAAAATCCCTCGCAGGGTACGGTTCAATGCCCATACCGCAAAGTCTTCCATCTCTCGCCGTTCGGCCGCGGACGCCTCGGCCACGACCGCCGGCAGGGACAGCATGCCAAAGCCCATATGGCGCGCTTCGTCCTGCAGGATGCGCCGGCATACCTGGCGGAGGATCGCATCCTTCGACGACTCGGCGAGCATGCGGAACAGCGACACGGCAAAGGTCTCGGCAACCAGCTGCAGACCGATCGTTTTCAGGTACCAGGCCGAGGTGCCGAGCAGTGTGTCGAAGATTTCCCTGACATTGCCGGCGAGCGGATAGGTCTCGCCGTCGAGGCGCAACGTCACATAGCGCTGCAGCACCTCATTGTGCCGCGCCTCGTCGACGACCTGCGTCGCCTGGAACAATTTGGCGTCCTGCCCCACCACATTCTCGACCAGCTGGCTGCACACCAGCATGGCGCCGTGCTCGCCGGCCATCAGGGTCGAGATGCGCCACCGGCTGACGCAGCGGTTGAGCTCAACCCGCTGCACCTCGGACAGGCGGTCCCAGAATTTGGTCCCGTGAATATCGACCAGATCATCGGCGATCAGACCGCCATCACCCTCGAGAGATTGCTGCCAGTCGATATCCGTCGCGGCGTTCCACTGATCGATCTTGGCCTGCTCGTAGAGGCGCCGCATGTCCGGCTGTTCGCTGTCGTAGACATGGTGGAAATAGGCGATGTTGCGAATGTCGATGTGGTGCCCACGCTCCATGCCGCGCCTCCAGAGAGAATCGGATAAATCATAGTGCGTCTGCCCGCGTTTGCAACAGCAGGCGCGAGCGTGTTGCTTCACCTCGCCTTCTTAGTCCCTTCGGCGGCAGGGTTATTTCGGCCGGCGCGCCATCAAGGCCGCCAAGATACTGAGGCCGGAGAGCACGGCGAAGCACTGCAGCGACAATTTGTAATTGCCGGTCCAGTCGTGCAGCGCCCCCGAGAGCAGGGGGCCTGCCGCCTGCGCCAGCACCTGCGCCGACAATGCGACACCGCGGATCGCCGCGAAATTGGCGCGGCCAAAATAGTCGGCCCACGCGATCGGCAACAATGTCAGCAGGCCGCCGATGCCAAAGCCGAACAGGGAAGCGGCAATATACCCCTGTCCGGCCGACGATATTCCGACCATCAGCAGGGTCGCGAGTGTCAGGAAGGCGCCGATGAGCGCCATCGGATAGCGGATCGGCAACCAACGCGGGAGGAACCCGCATGCAAGGCTCGCGGCCGCCGACGTCAACGAGAAGGTGCTGACGATCGCCGCGGCAATCGTCGGCGCGACGCCGCGCTCGATCAGAAGAGCCGCCTGGTGCAAGCTGACGCCGGCCTGCACCGGGTAGACCAGCACGGTGTACAGCAGCAAAAGCCAGAATGCGGCGGTGCCGACGGCTTCCCGGCGCGAGAAGCTCGGCTCATCGGGCTGTGGCAGACGGTCGACGATGTTCGCGGCGGGCTGCCGGTCGGGGACCAAGCCCAGATCCTCCGGCCGGCGCACCATAAAAAGCCAGACTGGCAGAAAACCGACGACCAGGGTCAGCGATCCGATCGCCAGCCAGCTGAAGCGCCAGCCGCTGTATTGCATCGCCAGCTGCGCGACCAGCGGCATCGCGACCAGACCAGCCATCTGCGCCACCGTGGCGATCGAGGTGGCAAAGGCACGGTGGGCGACGAACCAATTGTTCAAAGCGCCATAGATCGCGAGCTCGAACGGGCCCGCCCACACCATCCGGGCGACGCAGAACAGCAGGTAAAAAACGAGCAGCGACTGAGTCAGCGACAGCAGCATCATCGCCGCCCCCGTCGCCAGCACCGCGAGGGACAATGCCGCGCGCGAGCCGTACCGGTCGACCAGCGGGCCGATCCACGGGGAGGTCAGCGCCGCCAACACTCCGCCCAACGACACCGCCCCCGAGAGCGCGGCGCGCGACCAGCCGAATTCGCGGGTCAGCGGCTCGACAAAGATCGACAATGTGGCGACCGCCGGCCCTTGCCGTGAGAAACCGGCGCAGCACAGGCACCCAAGGATGACCCAGCCATAAAAGAACGGCAGCCGCCCGCTCAGCAGGCGGGGCAGCGTCGGCGGTTCGCTCACGTCGTTCCCGCGAAAGCGGGAACCCAGGGCCACCGACTCCGAGCGGACCCCTCTGGGCCCCCGCTTGCGCGGGGGCGACGGATAATTCTGGGCACCTCAGCGCCGCAGTGTCAGCTCGGCACCAGGCCGCCATCGACGTTGTAGGCTTGGCCGGTGATGTTGCGGGCGGCGGGCGAGGCAAGGAAGACTGCCATCGCGGCGATGTCTTCCGGCTGATTGGCGCGGCCGATCGGAATGCGCGCCTCGGCCTCGGCGTTGAGTTCGGCGACCGTGATGCCGCGCTCCGCGGCCCGCTCCACGGCGTTGCGCGCGCCGAGCTCGGTGCGCGTCACCCCCGGGCAGATCGCGTTGACGTTGATGTTGTGGCGACCGAGCTGCTGCGCCGCCATCCAGGTCAGTGAGATGACCGCGCCTTTACTGGCGGCGTAAGCGGCGTTCGACGCGCCGGGATAACCGCGTCCGGAGATCGAGGCGATGTTGATGATCCGGCCGCCGCCTCCCTGGCTTATCATCTCGCGCGCGGCGCGCTGCAGGCAGAAGAACACGCCCTTGGCGTTGACCCGGTGGATGCGGTCCCAATCCGCCTCGGTCAAGTCCATGATTTGCGCATAACGCGTCACCCCGGCATTGTTGACGATGACGTCGAGGCGCCCCAACTCGGCGACCGTGCGCGCGATCATCGCATCGATGCTCGCGACATCGCCGCAATCGGCCTCGATCGCAATCGCCCGCCGCACATTACCGGCCGCGTCGTCGGCGGTCCGCTGCGCCGCGGCAAGGTCGATGTCGGCGGCCGCTACAGTGGCGCCGACTTCCGCCATCGCGAGCGCCGTGGCGCGCCCGATCCCCGCCCCCGCGCCCGTCACCAGCACGATCTTCTCCTGCAAAATCGACATGTCCTCCCTCCCGCGTTTCCTCAAACCTGCACGAGTCCTATACCGCCAAAGCGCGCCGCGATCATCGTCAGGTTTCCGGTCTGACGAGTGACGATCCCGGCCGATATCGGAGACCGCCGTCAAGGGTCATGTTTCGGCTTAGGCTTTCGACTTATCGCGGACATTCGCCGCGGCATAGGGGTCCCGAAGTTTCCGGAGTTTCGCCGCGCTGCCAACTCCGGCCGCCGCCAACGGATGATCCAGGACGCCGATCTGGGAGAGCAGGGTGGCCTGATCCCAATAGAGATGCTCGTGGGCCACTTTGCCGTCTTCAAACTGGATGAGGCCCACGAAAGCGAACTCGACCCTTCGACCGGTGGCCGGCATGCCCGGGAGCATCCAATCCATATCGAGCGAATGCGTAAAGCTAATCACAAACTCTTCGACGATCCGATCGTTGCCGAAGGTCTGCGACAGAGAAATGAGTTCGAAATCCGGCGGGATATTTCGCAGGAAGTGATTGGCATAGAATTCACGTACGGCTGCCCGCCCCGTCCCACCCGTGCCGGCCGGAATAAGGAGCACATACGGGTTCTCGGTCATGGTCGCGAGCGCCGCATCCGCGTCTTTGAGCACGAATTCGGCGTAAGTGTGTTGCTGCCAGGCGGCCAGCATGGCTTGCTGGTCCGGCGTGAGCTTATGCATTGGGAGCTCCTTTTGGCCCGAGATATTCGGCGTGAGTGGCGCGCGGGGGCCGGAACGGAACCATCTGCTCCGGCCCTAGTGGTGCTGCGCACCGGTCGCGCGTTGATAGGCGCGACGATAGTTCAAGCCTGCCTCTTACCACGCCCCGATTTTGCCTCGGCGCTGATCGCGTTGCCGAGTTCCAATGCGGCGCGCCGTATTGTGAAAGCTCCCCGCATAGCCGCGTCACCCTCGGAACGGTTGCCGACCACGCAGCAATATTCGAGCGAGAGGCCGTTTGGATCTTTGAAGTAGACCGACTGAGCCCGTTGGTGATCGACGATATCGGTGACCTCTACGCCCTTGGCGCGCAATTCGTCGCGCTTCTGCGTGAGGGCAGCCACCGAACCGGCGTCGAAGGCAAAATGATAGAAGCCGGCGGGGACGCCTAGTCCGCGGTTGATGCCGGCATCATAATCTGCCGGGTATCCCGGGGACCCCCTGCGGTTCCAGAAAAGCGATCAGCTGATCGCGCCCGATATCGAAAAAAAGGTGCCGAAGCCGGCCGCCTTCTTCGATCGTTATCGTGTCGGCGACCACCGGCTTAAAGCCCAGAACCCCCTCGTAAAACTCACGGGTTTTGTCCAGGTCCAGGGTCGAAAGGCCGATGTGGGAAAATCCTCTGTGTTTCATTTCTGCTACTCCTGGTGTTCAGATTTCGATGGCGTTGGTGCGACGAACTCCCGACTGATCCGGCCCTCTTCGCCAGTGAAGCCGTCACTGGCGGCAGGTTCGGAGGTCACATGGATGCCAATAACGGCGGATCCCTGAGATAGCCATCCGCCAGCCGCCGCCCGGTGTCGCGCATGCGCTGACGGTCCATTTCCGGATCCGCATTGGACGGCATGCGCATAACGGTGTCGTTACAGTATGTCGGGATGGCCACGCCGGCGTCACGGCAGAGGCCCGCAGGGTCGTGACCGGCTTGCACAGCCCGGATGCCGCGTCTCGTCTGGTTCCGGAACATCATGACCCCGCGATCGGTGGCGCCGATATGCTCCAATCCGTCGCTGGCCTTCTCCAGTTTGCCTACACGCTGCACCTGACCAACGCGAACGAGGAACGTCGCGACGAAATTCGCCCGGACGCTCTTATCCGACAACCTCTTGTCTCGTTGTACGCAGAGAATGTAGGACGCCACTTAGAGATGACCAACTGTGAGATACAGACTGTAGGATTACCAACTGAGAAATGATCAACTTTGGAATTGGCTGTAGGAAACCAGCTATAGGAAACCAACCGCAGGAAACCAGCTTCAGGAGATTAGCTATTAGATAAACAAATTCGGAGCAAGATTTTACAAAGAGAAATAAAACTAGATTTTAGAACTAACTAGATTTTATCCAGTCCATCACGAGTACTATTGACAGAGTTAGAAGTGCACTCTAATTTTTATTTTACCAAGCAGAGAGACGGGTGGCCCCCGGCAGGATGACATTTGGGACTTCAATGCTTGGCGGCTTATATCAACTTTAGGATTGACCTATGGATGCCATCCTCAAGTGCCCAAAATGTAACGCTGATATCCCATTGACGGACGCGTTCCGGAGGGAGATCGAGTGGGAGGTTCTTGCCGAAGAGCGCGAACGTCACGCCAAGGACCTAGATGACGTTCGAACGGCGGCAGCAGCGGCTGCAGCTCACAAGGCTAATCAGGAACACGAGTCACGCGAAGCCGCGCTACAAGCGGAAACTATCGAGGAACGGGAGCGCAGTAAACGCCTTTTGAAACAGCTCGAGGATTTAACTGCAGGAATTCGCGCCCTGAAACGCAAGGATGAAGAGCGCGAGCTGGCGTACAAACAGCAACTTGCTGGGGACGAAGACCGCATTAGGGACGAGACCCGGAAGAATGTGGCGCAAGAGTTCGAGCTCAAAGGTCGCGAAAAGGATAAGCATCTCGCCGACGCATTGCACCAGGTCGAGGAGCTCAAAGCCAAGATGCAGCGGGGCTCGCAGCAAGCCCAGGGCGAGGTGCTGGAACTCGAAATCGAGGAGCTTCTGCGGCATGAATTTAAGGACGACGAAGTCACAGAGGTGAAAAAGGGCAGCGGGGCGTCGACGTGGTCCAGAAAGTGAGCGACCGGCGCGGGCGCTTCTGCGGAACGATCCTATGGGAAACGAAGAATGCCCAATGGACCGAGACGTGGCTTCCGAAGCTTCGGGCCGATCAGCGGGAAGCGAAAGCACAGATCGCGGTCCTTGTTGCGGTCCAGCCGTCCCCTGGTGTGGAAACCTTTTTATACCGGGACGGTGTCTGGATAGTGCAACGGCGACACGCCAAGGACCTCGCTGTTCTGCTGCGCTACAGCTTGATCCAGATCTATGCCGAACGCGCCAACTTGGAGGGCAAAGATGAAAAAATGGAGGTCTTGTATCAGTACCTGACCAGTGTGGAATTCCAGCACCGCATCCAAGCGATCGTCGAAGGGTTCAGCTACTTGTGGACCGATGTCGAGCGCGAGAAACGCTGGTTCGCAACGAAGTGGCCCGGCAAGAGAAGGAAAATTCGAAAAATCATCGACAGCACGCAAGGCATGTATGGCGATCTGCAGGCTGTGACCGGTCGGTCGCTGGCGGCCATTCCTGCTTTAGAAGCGCCCTCCGCGAAGCTGACGATACTATGATATTGGCGAACCCCTCGGAGCCTTTGCGGCCTATCGTGGGTCGAAACGGGGAGCAGAGTACCGACAAATTGGGGATGCAATGAGCATGCGTCGCTTTACGCCGACTGACGAATATGTTCTCAAAAACGGAGTGACCGATGATAAGGCAGAGGCGACAGCGCGTATTTGTGTTCACAGTTTCTGGCAGGGGAAAGCCGCCGGAGCGATATGAGATTCCTGGTTTCGATTACGAGGACGCCAGAGGAGAAGCTTGCGATCGGTACGCCCGAAAGTACGACCTAAGCATCGTGGGGCCTGCTTTCGAGACCAAGCTAGAGAATCCCGATGCCTAGAGGACCTTGGCGAGAAGCGTCCTGCCGACCTGATCGGCAACGCTGCCAAGGTTATGAAAATTCAAACTGAAACATTCCAAATCAACGCGAAGCTCGCGACCATTCTGCTTTGCTTGGTCAATGAGGATTTTGTCGGCTGAATCAACGAGAAGATGGACGGCAAACGGGTCTTCCATCCTGGCAGTAAGCCGGATGGCCGTTTCAATGAGGTGCCGCAGGGCCTCGCTCTTATCCCGCGTGCGCCGCGGTGCCGGCAAGTCCGCATTATTGATCGTTTCCATCGAAAGCGTCTCGGCGCTTTAAGGCCGGGCAAAACCGAATGCGCTGTGTGCTTTTCCGCCCCACGCTATCTCCCTGCTAATCTTCACATCGGCCGGCCAGGCTTCGCTTCGCGCAGCGGGGTGCCGGCTTCGGCGAGGCGGCGCAGCAGGGGTGCGGGGACCCAGCGCTCGCCATATTGCTGGTGCCAGGCCTGGATCTGGCGGTAGACCTCGGCGACGCCGATGCCGTCGGCCCAGTACATCAGGCCGCCGCGGTAGCGCGGGAAGCCGAAGCCGCCCAGCCACATCACGTCGATGTCGCTGGCGCGGTAGGCCTTACCCTCTTCGAGGATCTTGCAGGCTTCGTTGACCGAAGCGAACAATAGCCGGCGCAGGATCTCCTCGTCCGTGAAGCTGCGCTGCTCGACCCCCATCTCGGTCGCCTTTTCCTTGATGAGGCGGGCGACTTCGGGGTCGGGATGCGGGGTGCGGTCGCCCTTCTCGTAGCGGAACCAGCCGGCTCCGGTCTTTTGCCCCAGACGCCCCATTTCGACGATGGCGTCGGCGATCGGCATTTTTCGGTAGTTCGGGTTCTCCGCGGCGCGCCGCTGCCGGCTGTCATAGCCGATGTCGAGCCCCGACAGATCGGCGGTCGCGAACGGGCCGATCGGGTAGCCGAAATCGACCATGACCTTGTCGACCTGCTCGGGCAGTGCCCCTTCTTCGACCATGATGTTCATCTCGGTGCCGAAAGGGGTGCGGCTGCGGTTGGCGACAAAGCCGTCGCCATTGCCGGCCATCGCGCTGATCTTGCCGATCTTGCGGCCGAGATCCATCGCCGTGGCCAGAGTGTCGGGCGCGCTCTTCGCCCCCTTCACGACCTCGAACAATTTCATGACATTGGCCGGCGCAAAAAAATGCGTACCGGCGACGTCCTGCGGCCGCTTTGTCGCGTTGGCCATGATGTCGATGTCGATGCCCGAAGTGTTGGTGTACAGCAGCGCGCCGGGTTTCATGACCTCGTCGAGCTTTTTGAAGACCTCCTCCTTGACCGGAATGCGCTCGAACACCGCCTCGATGACGACGTCGCATTGGGCGATGTCGTCATAGCTGGTGACCGGCTCGATCAATGCCATCCGGCGGTTCATCTCGGCCTCGCTGAGGCTGCCGCGCCTGACGCTGGTTTCGTAATTGCTGCGGATACGCGCGATGCCGCGGTCGAGCGCCTCTTGGCTCGCTTCGAGGAGCTTCACCGGGAAGCCGAACTCGGCAAAGCTCATTGAGATGCCGCCGCCCATCGTGCCGGCGCCGACGATCGCCGCGGTCTTGATCGGGCGCAGCGGCGTGTCGCGCGGGATGTCGGGCAGTTTGGCGACCTCGCGCTCGGCAAAGAACGCATAGCGCAGGGCGCGCGCCTCGGCGGAATTTTCGAGTTCGTCGAACAGTTCGCGCTCGCGCCTGATGCCGTCGTCGAACGGCAGGCTGCAGGCCGCCTCGACCGCGGCGATGCAATTGTAGGGCGCCTTTTGGTTGCGGGCGCGCCGCGCGATCGACTTGCGCATCCCATCGAAAATGCCGGGATCGGTCTTGGCCTCGACGAGTTTTTCGTCGCGGTCGCGGATCCTCGGCAATGGCCGCGTGTCGGCAACGCGGCGCGCCATCGCAATTGCCGCCTGGCGCAGGTCATCGCCTTCCTGGACCAGTTCGTCGATGATGCCGAGGCGATGCGCCTCCTCAGCCGGAACGTGGCGGCCGGAGACGATCATCTCCATCGCCGCCTTTGGGCCGATCAGCCGCGGCAACCGCTGCGTTCCGCCGCTACCCGGCAGAATGCCTATCAATACCTCAGGCAGGCCCACTTTGGCGCTCGGCACGGCGATGCGGTAGTTCGAGGCGAGCGCAATCTCCAGCCCGCCGCCGAGCGCATAGCCGTGGATCGCCGCGACCACCGGCTTTTGGCTGTTGTCGAGCAGCTCGTGCGTGCGCCTTCCCGGTACAGGCGGCGGCCGTCTCGTGCCGAATTGGCGGATGTCGGCGCCGGCGATGAAACTGCGGCCGGCGCCGATCAGCACCATCGCCTTGATCGCCGGGTCGGCGTTGCCGCGCTCGACGTTTTCGACGATGCCCTCGGGCACCCCCGGGCTCAGCGCATTGACCGGCGGATTGTCGACCGTGATAACCCCGATCCCATCCACATTCTCGAAGCGAACCAACCCGCCTTCCGCCATTTCGATTTCCTCCCTCCAGAGGCCCGCCGCGGTTCAGACAATTCCGCGCAGCGCCGGCATCCTAGCCTAAGGCGGCCGTGCGCGGCAAAGCCAGCGGTGATCGACCGTGGAGCGCCGGGGCGCACGCACCACGTGCGTCATTGGCCAGCTCGCCCGCCATCGGATTGCCGCCCTGCCCAAATCGTATAGAGAGCGGTTCCCGAGCCGTGAACTAGAATGCCGGCCGCGATTAGCGCAAGGGGGAGAAGCAAGCAAAGCTGTGCGAGAGTTGCCGCCGCGATCCCGAGCGCGCGAGCACCGCCGGCGAATTCTACCGCCAACGCATAAGCGAATTGCAATGTGCCGAGAAAGGCCGGACCGGACGGCACGAGCGTGCTCAGACCCGCTGCGCCGAGGAGGACCAGGGTGTCGGAAAACCCCAGCGTCAACCCTACCGCCTTGACGAGAACCCACAAGGAGAGCGCATCCGGCACATAGATGATGAGCGTAATCCCGATGATCTCCAACGTCCGCCACGTTCGCAGGATCTCCAACCCTTGCTGCACCATTGCCATTTGGGCCGATAATGCGGGGAAGCGTCCGACAATGCGGGACATCATCGAGCTGGAAAGGTAGAACGCAGCAAGCAAGACGGCGCCGAACAGAACGCTGCCGGTCACCAGCACGTTTATCAGCAGCCCTGCGTTCGGCTTTGCTGCGGCGGCGAACAGCAGACCGGCCCCAAGGCAGCAAACGATGGTAATCCCGTCGAACAGCCGCTCGATAACGATCGAAGTCAGCCCCCATACCCGCGACAGTCCAAAGGTTTTCTTGAAGAATTCAGCGCGAAAGAGCTCGCCAAGCCGCGCCGGCATCACGGCATTGAGCCCGTAGCCGACGAGCAGCGCGCGCGCCACGATCGGGTAAGGAATTGCCGCAACCGGGCGCAGGATAACTTGCCACCGCCAGGCTCGAAGCGCCAAACTCACGGCATATATCGGCATCGCCGCTGCAATCCAGAGAGGATTGGCTCCCGCCAGAGCCGCGCTGACCGTTCCCAGCTGCACTCGATAGAAGGCGATCGCCAGAAAGAACAACGTGCAGGCGAGGCCGATTACGAACTGTATCAGACGCACCTTCATATCTGTTGGCCGTGCAGCTGTTGGGGTCAGGGAACGCGGAATCCGGTGCTGTGCCCGATCTCGCGGATAATAAAACGGTTTGCAGGCGCGATACCGGATTTGGCGTGGCGGGGTTTTCCAAACCCTTAATGTCACAGGTTCCGGTTCAAATCGTCGCCTGTGTTCCGAGGATCACCGAACTCTGCGATGACAGCACGCCGCCGTTGCCGTGCGTCATCGCGGTCTCGCAATCGGCGATCTGGCGGGTGCCGCATTCGCGGCGCAACTGCCGTGTCGCCTCGATCAACAGAAAAAGTCCGTACATGCCGGGATGGCAATAGGAGAGCCCGCCGCCGTTGGTGTTGACCGGCAGGCCGCCGCCGGGCGCGATATGGCCGCCAGATACGAAGCGGCCCCCCTCCCCTTTCGGGCAGAAACCGAGATCCTCCAGGAAAAGGATCGTGTTGATCGTGAAGGCATCGTACAGCTCGACGACGTCGATGTCGCCGGGCGCGAGCCGCGCCATCCCGTATGCCGCACGCCCCGACTGAAGGGCCCCGGTCACCGTCAGATCCGGCATGCTCGAAATACTGGCGTGAGTGACCGCCTCGCCGCATCCGAGGATGTAGACCGGCGGCTTTTTCAGCGACCGGGCGCGCTCGGCGGTGGTCATGATCACGGCGCCGCCGCCATCAGTGATCAGACAGCAATCGCGCACGGTCAACGGATCGCTCACCATGCGCGCCGACAGGACCTCGTCGACCGCCAGCGGCTTCTTTTCCCAAGCCGCCGGGTTGAGCAACGCCCATTCCCGCGCCGCCACCGCGACTGCCGCCAGTTGCTCGCGGGTCGTGCCGTATTGGTGCATATGGCGCGATGCCGCCAATGCATAGGCGGTCGCGGGCAGAAACGGGCGGAACGGGGTTTCGTAGGGATTGTATTCGCGCGCCGAGGCCTGACGGCGGCCGACCGTCCGCTGGGTGCTGCCATAGGCGATGACCGCGACCCTGCACAGGCCGAGCTGGAGCGCCGCCTGCGCGTGCGCGACGTGAAACATGAAAGACGAACCGCCGAGAATCGTCGTATCGATAAAGGCGGGCGAGATGCCGAGATATTCGCTCAACGCAAGGCCCGAGGTGCGGCTTTGTGTCGTCGCGCAGAGCAGGCCGTCCACATCGCGCAGCTGAAGACCGCAATTGGCCAGCGCCCGCTGGATGCCTTGCGCCATCAAATCGATCGGGGTCATCTCCGCGGCGACCGCGCCCAGATCGGATTCGGCGACGCCGACGATCGCGGCGGCCCCGCGCTGCAGCCCGTCCATTAAGCGGTCTCCAGCGGCACGAATACCGGGTAGGGCGGCTCGCCGCCGCCGGGCTCGTGAATCCGGAACCTGACCCGCATGCCGATCCGCACCAGCTCCGGCGCAACACCCTCGACCCGACTCATGATGCGGAAGCCCTCGTCGCAATCAATGAGCGCGACATTATAGGGCGCGCCTTCGCGTGGATGGGTGACCGTCGTGGCGTAAACCGTCCCGAGACCCGCGCTCACCCGCCATTCGAGCCGATCGCTGCCGGTAAAGGGGCAGATGACGCGCGGATAGAATACCGCCCGGTTCGCCTCCGGGCTCCATTGATAAGCCAGCTCGCCTGCTTCCAGGTGCGCCTGATAAAGCGCAAGAGGTGATTCCTTCGCCCGCTCCATCTTCAGCTCAAGGCTCCAGCATATTAAAATGGCTTCCCGGCGATAGGCCGGGATCAACGTGGCAGCAGCTACAATGTTCTACGTCTATCTGCTCGCGAGCAAGCCCTCCGGAACGCTATATGCCGGAATGACCACCGAGCCCGCACGCCGGGTATGCAGCACAAGATCAGGAGTCTTCTCGGTGCCAAACTCCGGTCAACGGGCTGGCCTGTGGCGCTTCGCCGCCGGCAAGGTTATCGTCGTCACGGAGCGACAGGGGATGGGAGATGGCGACGAAGATGATCCTGACCGGCGACGTCAATCTAATGAACGTCGCCGATCCGGCGGTACCGTTCTCATTAATCCAGAACGAGCTTCACGCCGCCGACATTGTCTTTTCAAATCTAGAATGCTGCCTTTATCGCCCGCCGAGCGGGCATTCGGTCGAGCACGAGGGGTTCTATGCCGATCCCTTTGTAGCCGGCGAGGCGCTCAAATCGGCCGGCATTCATGCGGTCGGCATCGCCAATAATGTCAATTATGGCGAGGCGGCAATTACCGGGTCAATCGCCCGCCTGGACGAAATCGGGATCCTGCATACCGGGGCCGGGGCGAACCGGCCGGCGGCGCGGGCTCCGGTGGTCCTCGATCGGGACGGGGTGCGGTTCGGGTTTCTGCAGCGTAGTTCGGTCTATTGGCCTACGAACCACGAGGCCGGCGACAACAGCGTCGGCATCGCGGTGATCCGCGGGCATACCGCCTATCATGTCCCGCTGCACGGCGGCCGTCCGCCGGCCAACCGGCCGGGCATCCCGCCCGAGATCCTGACCTGGGCCGATCCGGCCTATCTGCAAGGGCTCGAAGAAGATATCGCTGAGCTGCGACATCGGGCCGACGTCCTAATCGCGTCGTTTCATTGGGGGCTGCACGAGGAAGTGCTCCACTACATGAGCGAGATCGCCCACCGGGCAATTGACGCGGGCGCCGGCATGGTCATCGGCCACGGGCCACACTTCTCGCTGCCGATCGAGGTGTACAGGGGCAAGCCGATCTTCTACGGACTGGGTAGCTTTTCCTTTCATACCGGCCATGGCGGCAGAAGGCACGGCGACTGGCTCGGCATGATGGTCCGGGCAGCTTGGGACCGAGAGCGCCTCGAGAAGATGACATTCCAGTTCGTCCGCCACGACGATCGCAACCGCACCGTTCCCCGAGCGCTCGCTGATGAAGGGGCTGCATTCGACCGCATCGCGCGGGCGAGCGCAGGAACAGGCGCCAGGCTCGTCGCGCAAGGCGATGAGATTGCGATCGACTTGGGGACTTGACGCCGGGTAGCCGGTAGCGGTTTAGATCGGCGGTCGCTTGCCCCGTGTCCAACCGATAGGAAAACGATGCCGAAAGTCACCTATGTTCATCCGAATGGGGCGCGCGAGGTGCTCGATGTTCCGCTCGGCACCAGCGTCATGCGGGCGGCGATCGTCAACAGCGTCGACGGCATCGTTGCCGAGTGCGGCGGCGAGATGATGTGCGCCACCTGCCATGTCTATGTGGAGCCGGGCCAGCTCGATCGCACCCCACCCCAGTCGGACGATGAGAAGGCGATGCTCGAATTCACTGCGAGTGAGCGCAAGCCGAACAGCCGGTTGAGCTGCCAGTTGGTCGCAACTCCCGAACTCGACGGTCTCGTCGTCTATCTGCCAGAGACGCAGGTCTGATGCCGGCTCCGGTCGTCGCCATCATCGGCGCCGGCCAAGCCGGTTTCCAGGCTGCCGCCTCGTTGCGCGACACCGGCTTTTCCGGCCGCATCGCGCTGATCGGCGACGAGCCTGTTGTGCCCTACCAGCGCCCGCCACTGTCGAAATCATACCTCGCTGGTAAGTCTGGGGCTGACGATCTGTGGCTGCGCCCCGCCGAGTTTTATGCCAAGCAACAGATCGACCTCCTCTATGGCGACCCGGTAACGGCAATAGATCGCGGACAACGGCGCCTGCATTTGGCTTCGGGCATCGAGTTCTCGTGGGACCATCTCGTCGTTGCGACCGGAGCCGGGTGCCGTCCGCTGGCCGTGCCCGGAGCCGAATTGGACGGCGTACTGACGCTGCGCACTCTAGCTGACGCGGATGCGCTAAGGCAGCGGCTGGAGGAGGTGCGCGAGGTCGTGGTCGTCGGCGCAGGCTTTATCGGCCTCGAATTCGCCGCCGTTGCGCTCGAGCGCGGCACCGCTGTCCACATCATCGAGGTGACCCGTAAGCCAATGGGCCGAGTGGTTTCCGAGCCAGTGGCGCAGTTCTTTACTGAAGCTCACGTTGGCTGGGGAGCCGAAGTTGCACTCGGCACCGGAGTAGTCCGAATGCTCGGCGTCGGCGGCCGGGTTGCCGGGGTCGAGACGACCGACGGCCGGCGTATTCCCGCCGATCTGGTGCTGATCTGCATCGGCGTCATCCCGAATGCCCAACTGGCCCGCCATGCCGGGCTCGCGGTCGATGACGGCATCGTCGTCGACGAATACCTCGCGACCAGCGACCCGGCGATTTCCGCCATTGGCGATTGCGCGAATTTCCCGACCCCCTTCGCGCCCGTTCGCGTGCGCCTCGAATCAGTGCAAAACGCGGTGGACCAAGGACGCTGCGTCGCCGATCGTCTCGCCGGCCGGCCGATGCCCTACCGGAGGGTGCCGTGGTTCTGGAGCGACCAGGGTGATCTGAAATTGCAGATCGCCGGCATTACCATAGGCCATGACACATCGGTTCTGCGCGGCGACCCGACTGCTCGCAATTTCTCGGTATTCTGTTACCGCGACGACCGACTGATTGGCGTCGAGTCGGTCAATAGGACAGCCGACCACGTCGTCGCGCGGAGGCTGTTAGCAGGCGACCCTGCATTATCGCCGGAACAGGCAGCCGATGAAGGTTACGACCTGCGGGCCCACGCTCGCAGGCTGCCGGGCCGCTAGTGGGTGTGCGCTCATTGCACTATCCGGGGAAACGAATCCTACCGTCGCAACGGCGGTCGACCGTCATGAGGTCCTCAACCCGAGAAATCCGAAGCTTCGACCGGACCGGTCGTCAGCGATTGAACCGCATCCATATTCCGCATAAGGAGGATTTGCGATGCCAGACCTAGGATTGACTCATGTCGCGCTGACCGCACGCGATCTCGACGCGAGCATTGCCTTTTACGAAAAGTATGGAGCCATGACCGTTGTGCATCGGCGCATCCGGGAGGGCGTCCGTTCGGCCTGGATTACCGACCAAACCCGGCCCTTTGTCATCGTTTTAGTCGAGGCCGCAGACCAGCACGATCCACCGCTCGGGCCATTCGGACACCTCGGCGTCGCCTGCGCGAGCCGTGAAGAGATCGATCGGTTGTATGCGGAGGCGTGCCGCGAGGGCCGGCCGACACGCGCTCCAATCGATGCGGGCGACCCGATCGGTTACGTCGCGCGCATCGCAGACCCCGACGGCAACTCGCTCGAGCTTTCGTTTGGCCAGGAAGTCGGGCTTGCCGTCGCGACGGCCGCCAAGGGCTGAACCGGCCGTGATCACGGCATGACCGTCCTCAGCGCCGCCGAGGAGATCTGGGGAGGATTCGAAAGCAAATTGAAACAGTGCCGGCCAGTGGCTGCGGCTGACATGCGAGGAGGAGCGGATGGCAACAAAACCCTACATCATCGCGCTGGAGGAGCACTACTTCGACCCTGAGGTGAAGCGGCACATCACCGGACTGGACATGACCACTGCGCCGCGGGTGGTCGAGCGTCTCGACGATGTCGGCGAGTTGCGGCTGCGGGAGATGGACGAGGCCGGCATCGATTTGCAGGTGTTGTCCCACGCCAATCCGGGGCTGCAGAAACTGGATGCCGAGACCGCCGTCGGGTTGGCGCGCGGTGCCAACGACCGGCTCTACGAAACAGTGCGAGGCCATCCCGACCGTTTCGCCGCTTTTGCTGCGATCCCCACTCCCGATCCGAAGGCTGCGGCCGACGAGCTGGAGCGCACTGTTACCAAGCTCGGCTTCAAGGGTGCGCTGGTAAACGGGCTGACGAACGGGCTCTTCCTCGACGATAAACGATTCTGGCCGATTTTCGAGCGGGCCCAGGCGCTCGACATGCCGCTCTACATGCATCCCTCGACCCCGCATCCCGCTGTCATCGAGGCCTACTACAAGGACTATGTGGCGCAGTACCCTTCACTGTTGCGCGCCGCCTGGGGATTCACGGTCGAGACTGCAACGCAAGGCGTTCGTCTGGTGTTGAGCGGCGTGTTCGACGCCTATCCCGGTCTCAAAATCATTCTCGGCCACCTCGGCGAGGGCCTGCCATTTTATCTCTGGCGCATCAACATGGGGCTGGCGCGAGACGGCAGGAGCGGCAAGGGCTTCCGCGACACCTTCTGCGAGCACTTCTTCATCACGACGAGCGGCTTCTTCTCCGATCCCGCCCTCTTGTGCTGCATGATGGAAATGGGGATCGACCGCATTCTCTTCTCGGTCGACTATCCGTTTGTCGACAATCCGCCGGGCACCAAATGGACGGAAACCTTGCCACTGTGCGCGGAAGACAAGGAGAAGCTGTTGAACGGCAATGCCAAGCGGCTATTGAAGATCGCGTAGCGCTGATCCGGAAACACGATCGCCTGCGCGCCGATGGCTCGCGAAAATTTAGGTTGGGCGCAACCGAGGAGCCGCCCCTCAGCGCGCCCAATCGTCCAGAGCCCGATGGGCTCAGCCGGTCATCGCGGCGTGGTCTGATTGCTCCCGCTGCCCCGATGCCGGCAGGTGCCAGCGCTGATCGCGGTTGTCGAGACGGCCAGCGCGCCGGTGCCGTTGCAGCGCGATACCGAGGTGGTTCGGCCGGACCGTCATGCCGAATTCCCGCGACAAGTGATTGAGGATGTCCGTTGCGGTGGCCCCATCGGGATGCGCCTTGACGGCCTGCAGAGTGGCATCGCTCAAGGACACGCTCGCCGCCGCCTGCTGGCTGCCGCGCGCTCTGCGCTGCGGGGCGGCTGCCGGGGCAGTTCTTGCCGGGCGTCCGCGCCGCCGTCTATCGGCTGTAGCGGCACTGCCGCCGAATTGCGTTAAAACACGCTCGGTGATCTCCAGTTCACTGAGCTGATCAGCAAGCTTCGTCCGTTCGGCATCAATCCGCGCCAGCCGCTCGGAAATCCGCTGCTTTTCCTGCCCAATCTCGTCCAACGTCGCCATGTGGTCTATCCCTCCTCGTCTCCCAATAGCGCGCCCACACGCTATTGCGCCGTTATTCTCCGATAAATGGAGGATTAGCGCATCGAAAAAAGGCCGCGTGCAAGAAATTATTACTGTTTGATGTCGGGCAACGGACTCGCCGCACTGCGGTAGTCACGATGGCGACCCCGAGCGTCAAGGGTGCCGATCCGACGGGACGCCCTTCCGGGTGCGAGATTCGCCTTCCCGTGCGATACTACGGCAACAGGAAACCCTGTGCATAAGAAGGCTACGGGCTTGGGCCTTTGCTGACAGTCTGACCAAAAAAGTGAAGCGGTAGTTCTCAACGAGCTACCGCTGCTACTCGTCTTTTCCCGCGAAAGCGGCGGGGCGGCGATAGGCCGTTGTGTGAAGACCGAGTTCATTTTGAGCCAGGTTTGACAGCCGCAAACATAATCGAAGCGATGTTGGCGAAACGGAGGTCCGGTCCCGAAAATAACCGCAATGGCATGGTATCGAGTCAAATTTGGGCGCCCGGCGCAGTTTCCGGTGAGGCAAGGATTTCATCGAATGCCATCGAAATCGAATCCAGAGATGCTCAGTCCGCACACTCCCAGTGTCAGTAGCTCATCCGTCAGCCAGACCTGGCTGTTCGTGCTGGCTGTTATTCGGTGTTATTCCGCCGACTCGCAGTCAAAAAAGCGAGGATTTCCGCCGTGCACCCCGGCTCCTTGGCTGTTTTTTTCGGTGCATATCAGCGAAAACAGCGACGTCTTCGGCTCGGGCTGCGTTGACACTAGAGGGGCGGGTCGATCATGTTGCGGCGCCCTCGAACACCGCAAGCCCACTCGGGACAGCCATGACCGACGCCAATCTCGCCGCGACTATCGATGCCGCCTGGGAAGCCCGCGACACGCTCGGGCCGCAGAGCGGCGGTGCATACCGCGAGGCCGTCGAGGAAGCACTCGACGCGCTCGATGAGGGTCGTGCGCGCGTCGCCGAAAAGACAAGCCAGGGATGGCAGGTCCATCAATGGCTCAAGAAGGCCGTGCTGCTGTCGTTTCGCCTCAGCGACATGATCGAGGTCCCGGGCGGTCCTATCGACCCGGAGCGCGGTGCGTCGCGGTGGTGGGACAAGGTGCCGTCGAAATTTGCCGGCTGGTCGTCGAACCGCTTCCGCGACGCTGGATTTCGCGCGGTGCCCGGATCGATCGTGCGCCGCTCCGCCTATATCGCGCCGAACGTCGTGCTGATGCCAAGCTTTGTAAATGTCGGCGCCTATGTCGACGCCGGGACGATGGTCGACACCTGGGCGACGGTCGGCTCCTGCGCGCAGATCGGCAAGAACTGCCATCTTTCGGGTGGTGTTGGGATCGGCGGGGTTCTCGAGCCGTTGCAGGCTGAGCCGGTGATTATCGAGGATAACTGCTTCATCGGCGCGCGCAGTGAGGTCGTCGAAGGGGTCGTTGTCGAGACCGGTGCAGTGCTGTCAATGGGCACCTTTATTGGCGCCACGACCAAGATCGTCGACCGCGACACCGGCGAGATCCTGATGGGCCGCGTGCCGGCCTATTCGGTCGTCGTGCCAGGCTCCCTTCCCGGCAAGAACCTGCCCGATGGTCGGCCGGGCCCGAGCCTCTATTGCGCAGTCATCGTCAAGAAAGTCGACGAGGGCACCCGGGCGCGGACCTCGATCAACGAGCTGCTGCGGGAATGAGCGAGACGGCTCTCGACCCGGCGGAACTCGCCGCGGCGCTGATCCGCCGGCCGAGCGTCACACCAAAGGACGAGGGCGCGCTCGATGTCGTTGCAGCCGCATTGGAGAGGCTTGGGTTCGACTGTCATCGCCTGGTCTTTGACAATATCCATAACCTCTACGCCCGATCCGGCAACGGCCGCCCCAATCTGTGTTTCGCCGGCCACACCGACGTCGTGCCCACTGGGGCGGCCGAAGCCTGGTCGTTCGATCCGTTCTCGGCCAGTCTGCGTGATGGCGCGCTGTGCGGTCGCGGCGCTGTCGACATGAAGGGAGCGATTGCCGCCTTCATCGCGGCGGCGGAGCGCTTCCTTAATGAGCACGGGGGTCAGCGCGGGCGGGACTTCGCCGGATCGATCAGCCTGTTGATCACTGGGGACGAGGAGGGCGACGCCGTCAACGGCACCCGCAAAGTGCTGGATTGGCTCGAGGAGCGCGGCGAGAGGATCGATGCCTGTCTCGTCGGCGAGCCAACCAGCGCGCAATCACTCGGCGACATGATCAAGATCGGCCGGCGCGGCAGCATGACCGGCCGCCTGACTGTGCACGGCGTGCAGGGTCACACGGCCTACCCCCATCTTGCGGACAATGCCGCCCATCGTCTCGTTGCAATGCTTCACGCTCTAACCGCCGCCGAACTCGACCGAGGCTCGGAGCATTTCCAGCCTTCCACGCTGCAGGTCTCGACAATCGACATCGGCAATCCGGCTACGAACGTAATCCCCGCGAGCGCGCGGGCGGTGTTCAACATTCGCTTCAATGATTGCTGGACGAGCGAGCAGCTCGAGCGCTGGCTCAGGCAGCGGCTTGACGAGGTCGGCGGGCGTTACGCCCTCGATATTTCAGTCAGCGGCGAGGCATTTGTGGTTGCGCCGGGGATGCTCAGCGACTGCCTTGCCGAGGCGATCCGGCGGGTCACCGGAAGGACGCCTGAGCTCAGCACCACCGGCGGCACCTCCGACGCACGGTTCATCCGGACCCGCTGTCCGGTCGCCGAATTTGGCCTCGTCGGATTGACCATGCACAAGGCGGACGAGCGGGTCGAGCTTTCGGATCTCGCCGCCCTGACAGCGATCTACCACACATTTCTCAATTTATTTTTCGACCAACGCACATCCCGGGAACCCGAAGCCGTCATGGCCGGACTTGATCCGGCCATCCATGCCGCCGACACCGCATCTCCTCGCGGCGGAACGGCCGTGGATCACCGGGTCGAGCCCGGCGATGACGATTGTCATTAGAGCGGGTCGCCTCGCGCGGAGCCGAAGCTTGTCGTCACCAGTGGCGGGAGTTTGATGCCGACGGCATGGCCGGAAGTGCGGCTGGCGATGATTGGTGCACTGCGGCTGGCGCGTGGGGACCGCGGCGGCCTGGCGTGTTTCGACCGCTCGGTAGACGGGTTCTGGCGCTCTTTCCGTGCCGCCGTCGTCAGTTATCCGCTCTATTTAGTCCTGCTGTCGTTGCGCGTGACCGTCGCCGAATGGGAGAGTTCGGGGGCTTTCCTGATCATCACGGTCGAGACGATTGCCTATGTCATCGCCTGGACCGCGTTCCCGCTGATGATGCTGATCGTGACGCAACGGATCGGCCGGCCTCATCGTTTCTTCGATTTCATGGTCCCGTACAACTGGTCGCAGGTGCCGCAGAGCGCGCTCTTCGTGCTCGTCGGCTTAGAGGCCGAGAGCGGGGTATTGGGTGCCCAAGCCGCCCAGGCGATCGAGGTCGCGGCGGCCGTCGCTGTCCTCGTCTACGAGTGGTTCATCGCCCGCGTCGCGCTCGACACGACCGCCTCGGCCGCGGTGTTCGTTGTCGTCGTGGACCTTCTGCTCGGCGTACTGATCAGCCACGTCGCGAGCAGCCTCTATTGAGGCTCTTGGGGCAGTAGCCGCTCGATTTCGGCCGTGATGCGCCGGTCGCTCGGGGAGACTTGCGCCGGCCATGCGCCAGCGAGCTGGCCGTCGGGTCCCACCAGATATTTGTGAAAGTTCCAGCGCGGCGTGCCCCCTTCACCGAGACTTTCCGCAATCCAGCGGTAGAACCGGTGCGCCTCGCCGCCGATGACCCGGCACTTTTCGGTCAAGGGAAAGTCAACGGAGTAATTCGTCGTGCAGAACTCCTTGATCTGGCCTGTCGAGCCCGGCTCCTGCCGGCCAAAGTCGTTGGACGGAACGCCGAGTACAACGAGTCCACGATCGCGATAGCGCTGCCATAAGGCTTCGAGATCGCTGTATTGTGGGGTGTACCCGCAAAAGGAAGCGGTATTGACGACGAGCACCGGCTGCCCGCGCCACGCATCGAGCGGCAGGCGCTCTCCGTCGATCGAAGCAAACTCGAATTGGTAGGCGTCATCGGTGTCAGTCATCGCGACCTCCGGCGGCTCGAAAGTTTGCAGCAATGCCGAATAGCATAGCGCGCCTTTGGTCACACCGCAGCGGCGGGATTTCAGATTGCTTTTAGTATTCCTGCTAAAGGGCATCGCTGTCGGCATCGTGATCGCCGTGCCGGTCGGCCCGGTCGGCGTCATGTGCGTCCGCCGGACGATCTTTGAAGGCAAGCGGGCCGGCTTCGTCTCCGGGCTCGGCGCCGCGACAGCGGATGCGTTTTTCGGGTGCATCGCCGCGTTCGGCCTGACCTTTGTCTCCGATTGGCTGATCGGCTATCACCAATGGCTGCGCATCGCCGGCGGGTGTTACCTGCTCTATGTTGGCGGCTCCGCACTGCTCGCCGAGCCCGAATCCAAGCAATCCTCCGAACCCGATGCCGAGGGCCTGCTGCGGGATTTTCTGTCGACCTTCGCTTTGACCTTGACCAATCCGATCACAATCCTCGCCTTCCTCGGCATCTTTTCCGCCCTTGGCCTCAGCGGCGCCGACGCCACCTTCTCCCGCGCAGCCATCCTGGTGTTCGGGGTGTGGCTCGGTTCCCTGCTGTGGTGGCTGGCGCTGACCTTCGGGCTCGGATCGTTATTCCGTTCCTTCGAAGCGCCTCATCTGAAATGGATCAACCGTGCCTCGGGGATCATCCTTTCGCTGTCCGGGGCAGGCTTGCTCGCCGCCCCGCTGATCGCGCATATGAGCTAATGCCGCCGAGGCTCGGCTACGGGAGACGATTGCATGGTTTACCTGCCACCCGCTTTCACCGAAAAGCGCGCGGAAGTATTGATGGAGCACATCGAGCGATACGATTTCGGCCTGCTCGTCACGCACGGCGCCGAAGGGCTCGTGGCGAGCCATATCCCGTTCCTGATCGAGCGCGACGGGGAGCGGCTGCACCTGCACGGCCATCTCGCCCGCCCCAACCCGCAAGTCGGCGATCTCGCTCGAGGCGGCGAAGTGCTGGCGATTTTTCACGGGCCGCACGCTTACATCTCGCCCAATTGGTATGCGACCGGCCCCAGCGTGCCGACCTGGAATTACGTCGATGTGCATGCCTATGGGACGGTGCAGCTGGTCGAGGATGCCGAATGGTTGCGCCGGTTTTTGGTCCGTCTGTCGGAACCTCACGAGGCCCGCAACCCGGTAGCGTGGCGAATGCAGGATCTCCCCGAAGCCTATGTCGAGACCATGCTGAAGGGCATTATCGGTCTCGACATCCTCGTCACCCGGCTCGAAGGCAAATACAAGCTGAGCCAGAACCGCCCCGCGGCCGACCGCCCCGGTGTCGTCGCCGCGCTCGAATCGCAGACCGACCCCGAAGCGCACGCGGTCGCCCGGCTGATGCGTGACCGCGAGCCGGTTTGAGCGCGGAAGAAGTCAGTCGGGCTCTGCGCGTGCCAGCGCCTCGACCGCCGCGATATCGGGACAGGCGAGCACCGCCTCGGCCACCCGGCGGCTGAAGCCGGCTCGCGCGAACGCGCCGAGCTCGCGTGCATGGTCCGCGGCAGCTCGCCGAAAGGGCCCGAGACGGCGCCGCCGGGCAAAGCTGCATGCCGCCGCCAAATCGGGGTCGGGCGCGGCGGCCCGCAAGCCCAATACGGCAACGGCGACATCGGCAGCCGGCACTCCCTTCGCCGCCAGTCTGGACCGCATCGCGCGCATCGACTCGCCGCGGCGATGCAGCGATTGCAGCTGCGCCGCGGCGTAAGCCGCGTCGTCGAGCAGCCCCGATTCCCGGTAGCGCGCGACGAGCGCGTCGATCAGCTTAGCCGCCGCCGGCACGGCCTCGGGAGCGCGCCGGCGCACCCGCCGCGTCAACACCCGCCGCAGATTCTCGGCCGAACTGGCATAGCGCCCGAGATAGTGCAGTGCCCAACGCTCGATGAGGTCGGAACCTATTTCACTCTCGTCCACCTTTGCGCCCCACTGCAGCTCGGCAATCGGCTATCGTCTCGGCACCCACCGGGTATCAAACAAAAGCTGAGTATCGCAGGCTGAACGCGACAAGCGACATCCCCCACATGACGCGCGACCCACGCCCGACGATCCTGGTGCCGCTGGTCATCGGCTGCGCGTTTTTCATGGAGGGGCTCGATTCGACGATGATCGCAGTGGCGATCCCAGACATGGCCAAAGGCCTCGGCGAAGCCCCGCTGCGGCTCAATCTGGTGATCACGACCTACCTGTTGAGCCTTGCCGTGTTCATCCCCGTCAGCGGCTGGATTGCCGACCGGCTCGGCGCGCGTGTCGTCTTTTGCGTTGCCATCGCTATCTTTGCCGCCGGCTCGGCGCTCTGCGGCTTGTCGTCGAGCCTGCCGATGATGCTGGTCATGCGCGTCCTGCAGGGGTTCGGCGGGGCCATGATGACGCCTGTTGGCCGGCTCATCTTGCTACGCAGCTTCCCGCGGTCGGGTCTCGTTTCGGCGATGAACTGGATGACGATCCCGGCGATGATCGGGCCCACCGTTGGGCCGATCGTCGGCGGGTTCCTAACGACTTACCTCTCGTGGCGAGCGATCTTTTATCTCAACGTGCCGATCGGGATCGCCGGCGTGGTGTTGGCGCTGTGGTTGATCGAAAATTTTCGCGCACCGGCGCCGACGCGGTTCGATCTGCGCGGGTTTTTCATCGCCGGACTGGGTCTCGCCTTGCTGGAGCTGGCGATCGAGAATGTCGGGCGCCCGATGATCCCGGGCCCTCTCGGGGTGGTTTTCTTCGCCACTGCCTTCGCCATCCTGCTGCTCTATCGCTGGCATGCCGGGCGCCGTGAAGATCCGATCCTTGATCTTCGTCTGCTGCGCATCCGCACCTTCCGCATCGGCACGGTTACCGGCAGCGTCTGCCGGATGGGCCTCGACGCCGTGCCGTTTTTGTTGCCGCTTATGTTCCAAGTCGGGTTCGGCCTCAGCCCACTGCAATCCGGTCTCCTATCGTTTTCGTCGAGTCTGGGCGCGATGCTCGTGCGGACGCTTTCGGGGACTTTTCTGCGCCTCTTCGGGTTCCGTCGGCTGCTCGCCGGCACTGCCTGCCTCGCCGCGGCGGTGACCGCCGGCTGCGGCCTGTTGCGCCCCGACACGCCGGCTTGGCTGATCGTCCTCTTTGTTCTTTTGTCCGGTTGCGTCCGCAGCATCCAGTATCTCGGACTCAATACCATCAGCTACGCCGACGTGCCCGGCGCGGTGTTGAGCAAGAGCACCAGCGTCGGCGGCGTCGCTCAGCAGTTGGCGAGAGGCTTTGGCATCGCAATCGGCGCCGCCCTGCTCGCGCTGATCGCCGGTCCGCGGTTGCTGACAGTCGATGATTTTCGGATAGCCTTCTTCCTGATCGCCCTTCTGCCGCTGCTGTCCGCCCTCGGGTTCTTGCGACTTTCGCCGCTCGACGGAGCCGAAGTCAGCGGGCACCATCGGACGCAGCCCCGCTCGGCCTGAGATCCATACATGAGGTAATTACCGAGTCACAAAGGCGTCGCGCGCGAATTGACACGCGCTGTAGCCCTCACCATACTCCACCGCTTTCCTGCTCGACGGATGGGAGCGGCCGAGGCGGCCCCGGCGAAGCGAGGAGAGGGCGATGAAGGGCGATCCTGGCGAAGCGAGCCGGCGTTGGGAAAAGGGCCGGGGAGCCGCGCGTGCGGGGCTCGGGCGACGACGATAAACCTGCGTTCTCGCTTAGTTTCCCCCAACTTAATCGCGCAGGAGAGATCCGTGATACCAGCCGTTATGCCGACCTACGGTCGGTGGGATGTTGCCGTCGAACGGGGTGAAGGCCCGCATCTTTACGCGACCGACGGCCGTAAATTTCTCGATTTCACCAGCGGGATTGCGGTGACTGGCCTCGGTCACTGCCACCCGCATGTCGTCGCGGCCGTCACGGAGCAGGCAACGCGGCTGTGGCACACCTCGAACCTGTTCCGCATTCCGGGTCAGGAGAGATTGGCGCAGCGGCTCGTCGACAATACGTTTGCCGACACGGTGTTCTTCGGCAATTCCGGCGCCGAAGCGTGCGAGCTGGCGATCAAGATCGCCCGCAAATACCAGTCGGAGACCGGCCATCCCGAGCGCTATCGCGTGATCGGCTGTCACGGCTCGTTCCATGGGCGCACCTTTGCGACCTTGGCAGCCGCCGGGAACGAGGCGTACCTCAAGGGTTTCGGGCCACCGATGGGGGGCTTCGACCACGTCGCGTTTGGCAATCTGAACGAGATGCGCGCCACGATCGGCAAGGAGACCGCCGCGATAATGGTCGAGCCGATCCAGGGCGAAGGTGGGGTGCGGGCCCCGCCCGAGGGATACCTGCGAGGGCTGCGCGAGATTGCCGACGAGTTCGGCTTGATGCTCGTCTATGACGAGGTTCAGTGCGGTATGGGGCGCACCGGGAAGCTCTTCGCACATGAATGGGAGGGCGTTCCGCCCGACATCATGGCAATCGCCAAGGCGCTCGGGAACGGTTTTCCGGTCGGCGCTTGTCTCGCCACCGAGCGTGCGGCGGTCGGGATGGTTGCAGGGACCCATGGATCGACCTTTGGCGGTAATCCGCTGGCGATGGCGGCCGGCAATGCCGTTCTCGACACGATGCTCGAGCCCGGTTTCTTCGGCCGAGTGGAACAGATGGCCAAGAGGCTGCGGGGGCGGCTCGAAGCGTTTGCCCGGTCCTATCCCAAGCTGTTCGCCGAAGTACGAGGCTCGGGCCTGTTGCTCGGCATCCGCTGCGTCGTGACGGCTGGCGATTTTGTAGCGAAACTGCGGCAGAACGGTTTGTTGACCCTGACCGCGGGTGACAATGTGCTGCGCATCCTGCCGCCGCTGATTGTTACCGAGCGCGACATCGACGAGGCGCTCGACATCATGAACAAGGTGGCCCGGGAATGGCCGGCGTGAGAAGCGCGGCGCGCGAACTGGCGTCGGTCGGCGAGCAGCATGCGCCGCCGGATCCGCCGCGGCATTTCCTGGACATCGACCAGTTCGACCCCACGGAGCTCAGGTCGATCCTCGATACGGGCTTCGCGTACAAGAACGGCCGCCGCGACCGGCCGCTCGCCGGCAAGATTTTGGCGATGGTCTTCGAGAAACCGTCGACGCGGACCCGCGTGTCGTTCGAGGTCGCGATGCGCCAGCTCGGCGGGGAGACGATCTATCTCAGCGCCGCCGACAGCCAGCTGGGGCGTGGCGAGAGCGTGGCCGATACCGCGCGCGTCCTGTCGCGCTATGTCGACGCGATCATGATCCGCACCAATCAGCCGCGCAAACTCGACGATCTCGCACGGCACGCCACTGTTCCGGTGATCAATGGCCTGACCGACACCTCGCATCCCTGCCAGATCATGGCCGACGTGATGACCTTGCAGGAAAAGAAGGGTCCGCTCGCCGGCAAGGTCGTGGCCTGGAGCGGCGATGGCAACAATGTCGCCGCCAGCTGGGTTCACGCGGCGGTTCGCTTTGGCTTCACATTGCGGCTCGCGTGCCCGGAGGAGCTGAGCCCACCGCCGCGGCTCTTCGACTGGGCGCGCCGTGAAGGAGGCCGCGTCGAATTGACGGCCGACCCGATGCAGGCGGTTTCCGGAGCGGATTGCGTTGTCACCGACACCTGGATATCGATGGGCGTTGAAGCGAGCGTCAACCGCCACAACATGCTGGCGCCATACCGCGTCGATGAATACCTGATGGCGAACGCCAAACCCAACGCGATCTTTATGCACTGCCTGCCGGCAAAGCGTGGGGAAGAGGTTACCGCCGGGGTCATCGACGGTCCGCAATCAGTCGTCTGGGACGAGGCGGAGAATCGGCTGCACGCGCAAAAAGGTATTCTCGCCTGGTGTCTCCGCTAGTCGTTCCGGGTGGGGCGGAGCCTCCGAACCCGGAAGCCGGGGACAGGGGCCTAGGGAATTCAGGCAAAGTCTGGTGTTCATGGTTTCCGGGCCCGCCCTTTGGGCATCCCGCAATGACAATCGGACTGCTATTGTTTTCCCAGCATTGACGCCGGAGCGCCCGACATTGAATTTGCCCATCCAGACCGCACCCGACGATCTGATCCAACCTTTCCGCATCGATCCGTTTGCGCTCCGCGGCCGGCTTGTGCGGCTCGGTCCGGCGATCGATCGCATCCTCTCGCAGCACGACTACCCGGAACCGGTAGCCGCGATGCTCGGCGAAGCCATCACGTTGGCCGTCGTGCTCGCTGGCGCGCTCAAATATGACGGGATCTTCACGCTCCAGACCAAGGGCGACGGACCGATCCGGATGATGGTAGCGGACGTCTCGACCGAGGGCGCCTTGCGTGGTTATGCGCAATACGACGAGGCAAAGCTCGAGGCGGCACTGGCCCGTGCCCGGGCGTCCTTGCCATCGGTCCCGCTGCTCGTCGGTTCCGGCTACATCGCCTTCACCGTCGATCAGGGCGAGGAGACCGATCGCTACCAGGGGATCGTCGAGCTCGCCGGATCGACCTTAACCGAATGCGCGCACCATTATTTCCGGCAATCCGAACAGGTTCAGGCGGGGATCAAGCTGTCGGTCGGCCGCTCCGGACCCGGCGGCTCTTGGCGGGCCGGCGGGCTGATGCTACAACGCGTGCCGCCTGAGGGCGGCTATGCGGTCATCGCCGATGACGTCGAGGACGGCTGGCGGCGGGCAATGGTCCTGATGAGCTCGGCAACCCCTGAAGAGCTGGTCGACCCCGATTTGCCGGCGCACGGCCTCCTCTACCGGCTGTTCCACGAGGAGGGGGTGCGGGTCTATGATACGCATTCGCTCGAAGCGCGCTGCCGCTGCTCGCGCGAGCGCATCGAGGGGATCCTGCGCGCGTTTCCGCCCGATGAACTCGAGGACATGCGCAAAGAAGGGGTCACCACCGTGACCTGCGAATTCTGCAACACGCGCTACATGTTCGACGAAGCGGATCTCAATCGACTCATGCCGGGCTGATCAGCTCGACTTGAATCGCCTACCGCCAGACCCGGCCGCCTTGACCGCGCCGCACCGCAGAAAATTGCCGAGGACAGGACGGCAATTGCCGTCGTCTTGACCCTGGGGGCGGGGCTGAGGAAGATCCGCGCGCCGCTCGGACGCGGAACACCGAACAGACGATGTGCGGAGAAACACAGGTGCTCGAAAACCGTCCCCCTGTTCGAATCGCCAGTCGCGAAGGCAAGTCACGGGTGCTTTCGGCGGTCTTCTTGGGGTTGGCGTTATGCTGCGGCGGATGCGCCGCCGCGCCTCGCGATACGACCGTGGCGGATGATGCCGATGCCGAGCATGATCCGGCGGAGCCGGTCAACCGGGCCATCTTCAAGGCTAATGTCGCCGCCGATCATGCAGTCATGAAACCGGTTGCCCAGGCGTACTCCGACCATGTGCCGGAAGGCGTGCAACAGGGTATTCACAACGTCGTGCAAAACCTCAAACAGCCCGCCGTCGCGGTTAATGATGCACTGCAAGGGAATGTCAAGCAGGCTTGGCAATCGGTTCAGCGCCTCGCTGTAAATTCCACGGCCGGGGTCGCCGGCATCTTCGATGTGGCCGACAAACTTGGTCTGCCGCCGCACAAGGCCGACTTTGGCCAGACCTTGGCGGTTTGGGGCGTCGGAGAAGGCCCGTTTGTCGAGCTGCCTCTGCTCGGTCCGTCTAATGCGCGCGACGCGGTTGGCACCGTCGTCGACATGGCGATGAACCCGCTGACCTTTGTCGGCGGCGCACCGGCGACTTATGCGAGCGTCGCTACCGGGAGCGCGAATGTGGTCGACACGCGCGCTCAGCATCTTCACGATCTCGACGAATTGGAACGCAACTCGCTCGATTATTATGCGACCCTACGCAGCGTCTACCGGCAACACCGCGATGCCGAGATTAGCGCTGCCAAAGAACGGCACCCGCCTGAAGGACAGGTGGACATTTCGGTTCCGGCAACCCGCCCTTGAGGCCCAGCGCGGCCCCATATAGCGGGCTATGGGCGTAGCCGCGAAGATTTGTGGTCTGTCAGCAGAGGAGGCGGTGACGGCAGCGAGCGCCGGCGGCGCCGCCTACCTCGGCTTTGTGTTCTATCCTCCGAGCCCGCGCGCCGTCACGCCGCAACGTGCCGCGCGGCTGTGCGCCGCCATTCCCCCAGGAATCGCGCGAGTCGGCCTCTTCGTCGATGCCGACGATCGCGCGATCGAGGCCGCTCTAACGGCGGCGCCGATCGATATTCTGCAATTCCATGGCGGCGAAAGCCCGCAACGAGTCACCGCCGCCAAGCGGCGCTTCGGTTGCCGGGTCATGAAGGCGGTGGCGATCGCCGGGCTCGAAGATGTGCTGCGCGCCGCTCGCTACGAGGAAGTCGCCGATATTTTGCTGTTCGACGCAAAGCCGCCACAGCGGGCGGACGCTCTTCCCGGCGGCAATGGCCTCGCTTTCGACTGGGGGCTGATCGCAGATCGCCCGTGGCGCGCTCCGTGGATGTTGTCCGGCGGGCTGACCGCCGAGCTGTTGCCGGAGGCGGTTAGGATTTCCGGCGCCGTGGCAGTCGACGTCTCGTCCGGCGTCGAGAGCAGCCCCGGGGTCAAGGACCTCGACAAGATCCGCGCGTTTCTCGCCGCCGCCTCCGCGCTTCAGACACCGCCGCCAATGGCGCGGTAGCGCAGCAGGTGGTCGGCTAGGACGCAGGCGACCATCGCCTCGCCGACCGGGACGGCGCGGATGCCGACGCAGGGGTCGTGCCGGCCATGGGTTTCGATCTCGACCTCGTTGCCGTCGACATCAACGGTGCGCATCGGCTGCAGGATCGAGCTGGTCGGCTTGACCGCAAAGCGCGCGACGATGTCTTGCCCGGTCGAGATCCCGCCAAGGATGCCGCCGGCGTTGTTCGACAGAAACACGACCCGGCCATCCTCGATCCGCATCTCGTCGGCGTTGTTCTCGCCCCGCAGCGCCGCCGCAGCGAACCCGGAGCCGATCTCGACCCCCTTGACGGCGTTGATCGTCATCAGGGCGCGGGCAAGATCACCGTCGAGCTTGTCGTATACCGGCTCACCGAGCCCGGCAGGGATGCCGCTCGCAACGATCTCGATGACCGCGCCAGCGGATGAGCCGGCCTTGCGGACACCGTCGAGATAATCCGCCCAACGCAGCGCCGCGGCGGCATCCGAGCACCAAAACGGGTTCTCCTCGGTGGCGCGCCAGTCCCAGGTACTGCGGTCGATCGCGTGCGGCCCGATCTGCACAAGCGCACCGCGGATCGTCACGCCGGGGCCGAGAATCTTGCGCGCGACGGCTCCCGCGGCGACCCGTGAGGCGGTCTCGCGCGCCGAGGCGCGCCCGCCACCGCGGTAATCGCGGATTCCGTATTTTTTCCAGTAGGTGTAGTCGGCGTGACCCGGACGGAAGCGGTCGGCGATGTTGCGGTAGTCCTTCGAGCGCTGGTCGGTATTTTCGATCAACAGCTGGATCGGAGTGCCGGTGGTCAGCCCGTCGAAGGTGCCGCTCATGATCCGCACCAGATCGGCTTCCCGGCGCTGGGTTGTGTAGCGCGACTGGCCGGGCTTGCGCTTGTCGAGCCAGTGCTGAATGTCGGGCTCGACGAGCGACAGCCGCGGCGGGACGCCGTCGACGACGACGCCGATCGCCGGCCCATGGCTTTCGCCCCAGGTGGTGAAACGGAATAGCGTGCCGAACGAATTGCCCGCCATCGTCTTCAGCCAAGCGGCCGCATCAGTTGGACGAGCTGCTGCTTCAACTGGTCGAAGTCTACCGGCTTGCTCAGGAAAGCTGCGGCGCCCAGTTCGTCGGCGCGATGCCTGCGCTCGTCGTCGCCATAAGCGGTCACCATCAATACCGGCAGCTCCGGCCGCAGTCGCCTCACTTCCCCTAGCAGCTCCAAACCGTCCATCCCAGGCATATTGATGTCGGATAATATCACGATCAGCTCGGGACGAATCTCAGCGAGCCGGCGCAAGGCCTCTTCGCCGGACTCCGCGAAATGGAGCACGTACTGCCCTTGCCGCACCTCTCGCCGGAAACGTTGGCGAAACAGATCGGCGATGTCGGGCTCGTCGTCGACGATCAGAATGCTGAAGCTCATAGGCTCGCGTCGGCTGCTCGGCCGTCCCTCAAACGACTCTCCCGTCTACCACGTTTCCTGCCTGGGAATGCTCGATCTCGATCACCCAAATGTCCGGATCTCGCTGTCGTTGGCGCGCTATGTAGGCATCCGCATCGGCCTCGGCGACCGGAACGCGACCGGTTGCCCGCATCCACAGAAGCTCGCCGTCCTGCCCACGCGCCTGCGTCAGCACCGAACAGCCCTCCGCGATGCCGCCGTTGAGCTTGAGCAATATAGCACCGGCGTCTCTGTCGCCGCGGGCCACCACGGCGATCGGGATCGCGGCACGGTCGCACCGCCGGATCAGCGCCTTGATCCATATCCCGCTCTTCAACCTCGCTTCCAAGGCGCTGGACTCGTTTCAGCTGCGCTCGGGCGCCAAGGGCAGGCGTACATGGATCGCCAGTCCTTGCGGCTCCAGATTTTCCGCTTCGACCGTCCCGCCCATAGCCTCGACATTGCGGCGAGCAATCCACAATCCAATCCCGAAATAGCTCGACGTGGCGTCGCCGGCCGCCTCGGCGCGACGCTCGGAATAGTAGCGGTCGAAGATGCGCTCGAGCTGCTCGGCGGGAACTCCCGCACCCCGATCGGATACTATCAGGTGGGCGAACCGGCCTTCGCGGGCCAAATGAACCAGAATTTCGCTTCCGGCCGGGGAAAACGAAACGGCATTCTCAATCAGGTTTTCGACGACGGTCTCGATCATCTCTTCCGTGCCGAGCACAGACAGACCGGGCAAAAGGTCAGCCGAGATCGTCAGGTCATGACTGGCGAGAATGATCGAGACGTCATGGTTGGCGAGGATGCCGGACCGGATCTGGATCAGACCGCCGATCACGCGGCCGAGATCGACTGGGGTATGTGGCTTGGCGATCAGATCGGCGGTCGCTTCATCGAGGCTGCGTGCCGAGGCGACAAGCCCGTCCAGGCGGTCAAGCGAGTGTTCGACAACGCCAATCGCCCGTTGCGCGCGCTGATTGTCTTGCGGCAAGGCGCGACGCAATGGCTCGATCGATTGGCGAATGACCGCAATCGGTGTCTTGAACGCGTGAGCATTGTCTTCCGCCGTTTGCCGGATGTCCGCGGCGGACCGATACAGGGCCTCGACCATCCGGTCGAACTCGGCCGCGACGTCGGCCAATTCGGGAAGGTTGGAGCGGTCGGCGAACGATCCTGCGTCCGGCCCCCGCTCGCGAATGCGGCGGGCGCGCAGGGTAAAGTGGCGCAATCCGCCGCGCACGCTCAGCAATGTGGCAAAGGTGATAGTGGCCATCGTCACGTAGATCACCGCCGCGACGATGACTGGCGGCGTCGCCCAATAGGGCTGCCCGAGATGAGCGCCCGGGAACGCATCCTCGGAAAACGAGGCCACGACCGCCCAGCAGCCTGCCGCTGTCGACACGGGTGTTACCGCTGTGACCACCTCCTCGCCGCCGGTCGGCCGATGGTAGATTAGTGAGAACGGCATTTCGTCTCTACAGTTCTCGGAGAGACGATTGAGCACGCCCTGACCCGCCAGTGTATCACGCTCCGCCTCCAGATTGCTCGGCGCTACCGGAGGCCAGGAGGCTACATAATAAAACCCTTCCGTTCCGTTCTGAGTGGAGGACGGCTGCAGCAGCAGCTTTATGGTCGTTACCTCGCCGGCATACCGGCCGAGATCGCGGCCGATTTCCGGCAATGCGGAGGGATCGGCGTTCGTCAGCAATGGCAGCAGGGACTGGCTGATCGTGCGCCCCTCGGCGCGCACGCTGCGCAACAGCAGCTCTTGGCTCGTCTCGTGGGCGGAGCGGAACTCGATGTAAAGGAATACGGGAACCAGTACGAAGACGACCCCCAGAAAGGCGGTTTTGGCCGTAATCGACCATGCCCACTGGATACCGCGGCGCGTTTCAGCCTTCCGCGGTCCACCGGTATCCAAAACCAGCGTAGTTTTCGATGTGGTCGAAACTTGGGTCGACATCGCGGAACTTTTTGCGGATACGCTTGATGAAGGTGCGTACATTGGCACGATACCCCTCGGAGCCGTGTCCGGCGATGAAGTTTTTGCCGTGAACCAGATCGTAGATCTCGCGGTACCCGACATCCTGCCCTGCTTTCTCGGCCAGCAGGGTGAGGATCTTGAATTCTGTCAGGGTGAGGTCGACAGCTTGCCCGGCCCAAACCGCCCGGCTGATATCAAAGCGCAGGGTAAGCCGGCCTAGCTGCAGCGCCGAAGCCCGAGCTGGTTCCGGCTCGCCGGACGGCCGGCCCCCGTCGGCGATCAACTGCAGACGCTTGAGCAGGATTGGCAGGCGGCGGGACTTGTCGACGAAATCAACCGCGCCGCTATCAAGCGCCGCCTCCTCGTAGATATCGTCAGACAGTACCGTCAGGAAAATGACGGGGATTGTCGTTCCGGCAGCCCGGATCTGACGCAGCACATCAAGTCCCGTCAGGTTAGGCATGCGCCAATCCAGCAGCATCACATCGGCGCCGCCGCCCTGATCGAGATAGGCGAGCACATCGCGCCCATTGGCAAAACTGGTGACCTCGTAACCTTCGTCGATCAGATTGAGACCGAGCGACTCGCGAAAGAGATCGTCATCGTCGACGAGAAGAAGATGCGGCATCGGCGAACCGGCCTAGCCGCCTCGAGCGGCGATCAAGGAACGCCAGCATTCCTGCCGTCTCGCCACCTCGGCGGCCTCGCCCTTGAAGGAGTAATGCAACGTTCGCATGCGGCCGCTGCGCAGGTCGAGGTAAAAGTACAGGTCGAGTTCGCAGCTAGCGGTCTTGTAGCGCCAGACCGTCGCCGGCGGTTCGTCCGATGTCTCCGTCGGCGGCCCCAAGAGGCGCATCGCCCCAGATTGGTCGAGCCCGATCAGTTCGGGTTGCGAAGGGATCTCGCCGTGCCGGCCCGGTGAGGTCGACAGCGCCGCCAAGTCGGAAGGTGGGGAGGAGCTTTCGGGGCCGGCCGCACCCTCGGTCGATTTCGACCCGGTCGTCGCGAGATCTTCCCCATCCGGCCCGGGAGCCGGAGTGCCGGCCGGTGGCGGCGGGGTCGGCTTGCGGGCCGGTCGCGGAGCGGCACCGTGCACGGCTGGCGTCTCGGGGTGCGGCGGCAGCGGGCGAACCGCCGAGGTCTGGGGCGGCGGCTGCGGTTCGTGCGCGGCGCAAGACGCGAGAACACCCGCTCCCAGGCTCAGCAGAGCGGGGTAGACGAGGGACCATCGCCGCTCTCCAATGATCGATCGCACCCTAGCCGCCTCGCAATGGGAACATCAGTCAATCAGCGGCGTGCCAGGCGTTCTATTGCGCCGATGTCGCCGTCGCGGTAGATCGCCAGCAATTGACGATCATTCAGCAGGACATAGGTCTGATCGCCTCGGTCACAATTGAGTTCAGCGACCGGATAGCTCTGCTCAACCAGGATGTCCGAGATTTTCTGTCGGAGGTCGGGCTGGCGCGGCACCAGGCTGGTAAGGTCTTGGCGGCTCTTCGTGCCGTGGGCGAAGCTGAACATGCCGCGGCATGCAGTCTTGTCGAGTGTAGTGCTCTCGCCGTCCGGTTGATGCTGAACAATTGTATCCGGACGGATGGTGATGCTGGCGTTCTCCGCGGTGACCCAGTTTCCGACAAACGGGTCTTCCACGCGCACGGCTGGCGAGGGCGTGCAGGCCAGCACCAACGCGGAACATGTTATGACCGTAGAGAGGTACAAATTTCGCATCGCATCGCCGCAGCTTGGCACCATTCGCACATTGTCGCCGAGACTCGCGCGTAGATACTCGCCCCAGGGCCCATGCGGCCACCTCCGCAACGCCCCGGATGCTGCGCAGGATGAGGGCCGTGTTCGCCTCCCCAAGGGTTCTCCGGCGCGCGCATCCGCTAATATGGTAAAGCCGGTTTGCCACAGAGTCGAGAATTACACGTGAGACGGCCAATCTATGCGGGCGCTGATCGGGCTTTGGTCCGCCTCGCTTCCGGCGAGCACATCTGCGTCGACACCAATTCGCTCGATGCCATCGACTACCTCCTCGGCTGGGACATGGAGGCAGATGTCCTCCCGTTATTCCGGAGTTTTTTGCAATCCAAGTCTGTGGTTCTCGACATCGGCGCAAATTTCGGACTCTACACTGCGATTTCGGCGTCTCGGATGAGGGATCACGGCCGCCTCTATTCTTTCGAGGCGAACCCGCACACTTTCGACCTGCTGAAGCGAACTCTGTACGCGAACAGGCTGGTGCATCGCCCGAATATAACCGCAGTCAACGCCTTGGTCGGCGAGAGTGCCGGGCGCGGAACCCTTCATTACCTGCCGGAATTCCTCGGTGGCGCGACGATGACCGATATTGGGCAGTGGGGCGAGGCGAAGCGCTCGGTCGAGCTCGATATGATCACGATCGACGAATTCCTGCCCGTTGGGTTGGCGGTCGATCTCGTCAAAATCGATGTCGAAGGTCACGAGCCCTTTGTCGTCAGGGGCATGCAAAAGACGATACGCCGGTCGCCGAATATTCGGATCTTTATCGAATTCGTCGAAGCCTTTTTGTCGCAAACCGTCAGTGCGGACCAGTTTGCCGCGGAAATCGAGGCATTGGGTTTGCGAATGTGCCGCGTATTGCCGCGCTCGGGGTTGGAGTTGATCGAGCGCGGGCAGACACCGCGCGGTGCTAACTTCTGCTTGCTGACCAGGACGCCGAAAGAGGATATCGCGCATGCTCAGCGTACCGGGATGCGTCTGGCGGCTCGCGTGGAGAGGTCCATCAAACGGCTGGAAGCGGGATGGGACAGATACCGCCGTGCGCTGTACGGCATATAGAGGATGGCCGTGGCGCTCTAGACGAGTGAAAGCGAGCCGGCCAGAAACATTTCCCGTGTGAGGCGGCGCTGGACCTTGCCGCTGGTGGTCTTGGGCAGACTGCCGGTGCGGATCAGGACGATCTCACGGGCGACAATTTCATGTTCCTTGGTGATCGCTTCGCGGATCGAGGCGATGATCTCTTCGATAGCGATCTGTCGCCGAAACGTACGCTCGACTTCCTGGACCAGGACCAGTTGCTCCTCGTCGTTGTGGTCGGGCACGCTGAAGGCGGCGCCACAATGGCGGCGCAGCGTCGCATGGCAGTCCTGCACCGTTTCCTCGATGTCCTGCGGGTAATGGTTGACGCCGCGGATGATAATCAGGTCCTTGATCCGGCCGGTGATGTAAAGTTCGCCATCCTCGTCGAGAAAGCCGAGATCACCGGTGCGCAACCAGTATTGGGCGGCGCCGGACGCCGTTCGCGCCGTGAACACCGAAGCAGTCGCCTCCGGGTTGCGCCAATAGCCCTGCGCGACATGCGGGCCGGCAACCCAAACCTCCCCGACCAGCCCCTGCCCCAGCGGCATCCGCGTTTCCGGATTGACGATCGCTAGCCGCTCACCGACGAGTTGCCGGCCACACCCGACCAATATCTGAGCATCCTGCGCTCGCGCCGGGGCAACCATCTGGTTGCGCTGCAGGGCCTCCCGATCGATCCTGCGGGTGACCGGGCCTGTCCCCCGCCGGCCCGCCGAAATCAGCAATGTCGCCTCCGCCATGCCGTAGGCGGGGTGAATGCTTTTGGCATCGAAGCCATAGGGCGCAAAGGTGGAGGCGAACCGATCGATCGTGCTCGCCCGGACCGGCTCCGCTCCATTCAAGGCGACCTTCCAGCAAGAGAGATCGATGCCGTGGAGCTCTTCGGGACGATGGCGTTTGATGCAGAGATCGAACGCGAAATTGGGGCCGCCCGCGACCTCCGCCCGATAATCGTGGATCGCCCGCAACCAGCTGAGCGGGCGCTGCATGAAGCTGACCGGCGCCAACAGAACGCACAGCGCTCCGATATAAAGCGACTGCAGCGCATTCAAAATGAGCCCCATGTCGTGGTAGAGCGGGACCCAGCTGACATGCGTCGAGTTTCGCGTATTGCCGAGCGCAATGCGGATCATCTCTGAGTTTTCGATCAGGTTGCCATGGCTGACGATGACCCCTTTGGGTGAGGAGGTCGACCCGGAGGTGTACTGTAGAAGCGCGATATCTTCCCGCGCGGGAAGGGGAAGCGGGGCCTGCAGTTCGCCGGAATCCGCACGGCAGGAATCGACAAGGACCCAATCGAGCTCCCCAGTGCCGAAACGCTCCATCAGCTCCGGCCGAGCATCGGTCAGCAACTCGCGGCGGGTCATCGCAAAGCGCGGCGAGCAGTCCGCCAGAATGGCCGCACTGGCATCCCTCGAGCTGGCGCGCCGCGGGACCATCATCGGCACCGCGATTACACCGGCCAGGAGGCAAGCGAAGAACGCGACGATGAAATCCAAACCCGGCGAAAACAGCAGGACCGCTCTGTCGCCTTTCTGTCCGCGCTCGGCCAGGCTCGCGGCCACCGCGCGGGCGCGCGCATAGAGTTCGACAAAAGACAATGAAAGCGGCTTGCCCCCGCGGTCCGGCAAAAAAATGTAGGCCGGGTCGTTCGCCTGCTCCGCCGCCCGACATCGGAGCACCTCAACCAGGGACGAAAACTCGGCCGGCTCGGCCTGCGGCGAGAGTTCAGCCTTCGTTTCGTTCATTAATTGGCGCGCGTTGCCAAATGCCGGGCGAGTTCGCCGATCGTCGGATGTTCGAACAGCAGGTCGGGCGTGAGCTCCAAGCCGAGCCAATCTTCAAGCTCGACGATCAAGAACACCGAGTTGGCGGAATCGAGCCCCAACCGAGCGAACGTCATCTCCGTGTCGATCGATTGGTCCGGCAAGTCGAGCGTGCGCGCCAGATACTCCACACACCAGTCTCGGATCGCGGCTTCGCTCGGATATTCGGCCCGCAATACAAGCTCCCTTCGACCATCCCGTGTGGACGCCGGCTTCCCTAACAGCGCGGCCTTCCGCCGGCAAGTGGAAGACTGATTCGAGGGAGGCTGGAAGGGATCAGGACTAAGTCTTTGAGATTCCTGGATTCGAGGCGCGGGAAACAGGTGAGAACAGGAAGGCGAAGGCGGATCGGCAACGATTTCCGGCATCAGCGGGGCTCCGGGACAAAGAGGGCCACATATGGTTTCACGATATGTTCTCTTAAAGAAGACCACCGCTCGGAAATCGGGCCTTCGGCTGTGCCGGGCTCAGCCCGGCAGCGGTAGGCGGCTGGCGCAGCTGGGCCTTCAGCCGGTCGAAGTCGACCGGCTTGGTGCGGAACTCGGCGCCGAGCTCGCTGGCGCGGCGCCGCCGCTCATCGTCGCCGTAGGCGGTCACCATCATCACCAGCAGCTCGGGGAAGCGCTCTTTGATCTCGCCGAGCAATTGCAGGCCGACCATCCCCGGTCCGACAGATTGACGATCACACCGGGATCGATCTCTCCACTCAGCAGCTCCAGCGCCGCCTCGCCCGAGGCAGCGAAGTGCATGACGTAGGTGCGCTGGCGAGACTCGCGGCGGAAGCGCTGGCAGAAGAGTTCCGGGACATCGGGCTCGTCGTCGACAACGACGATGCTGGCGCTCATAACGTCAACTCCGGGATTGCTTCGTCGCTGCGCTCCTAGCAATGACAGGGCTTTCCTCGTCATTGCGAGTTTCCCACCGGCCTGGGGGCGACCCGCCCTGAATGAAAAAGTGGCAAATTATCGGCGGAACTGTGCTTGAAACATGTCCCGTTTTCTTGCGAGCGCAGCGAAGCAATCTTGTCTGTGCGCCGTAGTGCATAGTGTGGGGCGCAGCCTGACCGCGCTCAACGGGGTCGGCCTGGTGCTCGCCTGCACACTGATCGCCAATATGCGTGAGTTGGGCTCGCTCAGCCGGCATCAGGCGGCGGCGCTGATCGGGGTGGCGCCGCTCAACCACGACAGCGGCATCAGGCGCGGCTATCGCGCCATTCCCCCGGATCAAGTCCGTGGGCTGAAGGCCCACGGCGGCCGCCGGCGGGTGCGCAACGTGCTCTCCGTGGCAACGCTGAGCGCCGTGCGCTGCAACCCGCCGATCAAGGAGTTCTATCGCCGGCTGTCGACGGGCGGCAAGCCTGCCAAGGTGGCTCTGGTTGCCTGCATGCGCAAAATGCTGGTCGTGCTCAACGCCGGCGTGCGCGATCAGCTCGCTGCCGCGGCGCTCCCTTGAGGGCAGTTTCTTTGTTCGATCGGGCACCGTTTCTCCGTCCCGACCTGCAAAACTGCACCGGGCGGCGCGCGCCGCCGCGGTCAAGACTGGCCGCAGGCCACCGCCGTAGGCGGCGCGCCGCGGTCTTGACGGCGGCGAGCACGGCGCCATGCTCCCCAGGGTCGGGAGGACGTCGTCACCACCCCCCGCAAACACAGTTGCTCGACCGAGCGAGCGCTCAGCGGCTCGGGATTGCTTCGTCGCTTTGCTCCTAGAACGAAACAAATCGAGGGCGACTGCCCTCGATTCTGCCGCCGTCCGGCGGCATGTGAATCCAGCGGCTGGGCCGGCTGGACGTCAGGGCTTGTGGTAACGACATCATGCTGCTGCCCCGATTGGCGTGATCTGGACGGCAAAGCCAAGGTTTTGGATGCGGCTGACGAGGCGAAGGACTTGCTTGCCTTTCGCACGGCTATCGAAGTGGTGGGCGCCGAGGTCCTCGTACAGAGTGCCGTTCTTTAGCATGTGGTACGCAGCGGTGAGAACCGATGCAGCAACGGCGCCGATCGCCTTCTTCGCTCCTCGTCGGGCTCGCAAACGCTGGAACTGGGCCTGAAGGTAGCTGCCCTTGGTTCTTGCGGCGGCCCAGGCGCATTGGATGAGGGTGGTTTTCAGCCAAGGGGCGCCCTTGCGCATGCGGGTGGATCGACGCTTGCCGGCGCTTTCGTCGTTCCTGGGACACAGGCCGGCCCATGAGATCAAATGACCTTCGGTCGGGAAGCGGTTCATGTCGATGCCGATCTCGGCAACAATGACCCCGGCGCTGAGATCGCTGACACCGGGGATGGAGCTCAGGATCTCGATCGCGCTGCGAAAGGGCTCGACATGGGCGTCGACCTCCTGATCGATCTGGCCGATGGCGGCGTCGATCGCATCGATATGTTGGAGGAGCAGCCGCAGCATAAACCGATGATGGTCAGTCACCCGGCCACGCAGCGCCGCCTCAAGCTCGGCTTGCGATGCCCGGATGCGCCGGTGGGCCAGGACCGCCAATGCGAACGGATCGGTCTCACCGGCGATCAAAGCCTCGATCATCCGGCGGCCGGAGAGGCCCATGATGTCGGTGATGACCGAATCGAGCTTGATGTTGGCATCCTCCAGTGTCTTCTGGATCCGCTGGACATGACTGCTCCGCTCACGGACGAACTGCTTGCGGGTTCGCAAGAAATTGCGCATCTCCTGCGTCGGTTCGTCCGGGACGAAGCTGCCTCGGATCAACCCATGTGCCATCAGATCGGCTAACCAAGTGGCGTCATTGACGTCGGTCTTGCGGCCCGGCACGTTCTTAACATGCGCGGCGTTCGCTAGCACCAGGTTGAACTCGCCGTCTGCAAGAATATGCCATACCGGCTTCCAGTAAATGCCCGTCGCTTCCATGGCGACATGCGTGCAGCCTTCGGCCGACAACCATTCCGACAATGCCATGAGATCCTTGGTCGTCGTCTTGAACGTGCGGACTTCTCTCTTCACCGCGCCGTCCACCATATGACGCACGCAAGCCACCACTGTATCCTTGTGAACATCAAGGCCAGCACAATGCGGATGCAGAACTTCCATCGCTTCTCCTTAAATGCCGTCGGCTTGGAACCCTCGTTGTCGAAATCTAGAACTCGTGCTCCGGGGCTGTCGCCAACCCGTGACACAATCTGGGGTGCTCAAGGATTCCGGGTCCGACTAACTGACGGGCTCGCTCGCACCAAGATGACACCGACCTTTGCGCCGACGGCGCGACGGCAGCTTACCCAACACCCCAACCCGTTTCATATCCTGCGGGTCGGGGACTTCGGTGGGGGGCTAACAAGAAACCTCGGCAATGTAGCATGATTGGAGTATCATGCTGCCTCGGCGAGCGGTTGGAGTTGTGCCGCGTAGCCGAGCCTGGCGAGCTGGGCCACCAGACGCTCGGCTTTGGCTTCGGGTGTGCGGCGGTCGAAGTAGTCGGCGCCCAGGTCGCGATGCGACGTGCCGGATTGCACCATGTGCTAGATGGCGGTGAGGATCGAAGCAGCAACAGCGCAGATCGCCTTCTGCGGCCCGCGCCGGCCGCACAGGCGGTGGAACTGCGCGCTGTAGTAGCTGTGCTTGGCGCGTTTGGCGGCCCAGGCACATTGCACGAGCATGGTCTTGAGCCAAGGAGCGCCTTTGCGCAGGCGCGAAGGTTTGCGTTTGCTGGCACTCTCGTTGTGGCCGGGGCACAGCCCGGCCCAAGCGGTGAGATGTCCAACAGTCGGAAAGCGGCTCATGTCGCGGCCGATCTCGGCCAGGATGGCGGTCGCCGACAGGACGCTGACGCCGGGGATTGCGCACAGGCGAGGGATCAGTTCGCGAAAGGGCGGCGGCCCGTCGGCGGCCTCTTCGTCCGCGCGTTCGATCTGGTCAGCGACCTGCTCATCGATCTGCCGGATCGCCGCATCGAGCGCATCCCATTGCCGCAGATGCAGCTGCAGCAGAAAACGGTGATGGTCGCGCAGCCGGCCCTGCAGCGCGTCATGCAGCGTCCTGGGGAGCACCCGGGGCGACGCCTTGACGCTGTGCTCAGCTAATGCCGCCAGCCGGTGCGGGTCGCGCTTCCCGTGGGCCTTCAGCCCACGGGCTTGATGGGGTGGATGGCCCCCTCACGGCATCTATGTGCCAAAGTTGGGTTGTCGACAACGCCAACAGACGGGAGCCATCCATGAAGCAGGTTACAACGATTAAGCTGGATCTGGCCAAAGCGGTGTTTCAGGTGCATGGAGTTGATGCATTGGGGCAGTGACGCTGCGTCGCGCGGTGCGTCGGAGGCAGGTTCTGGCGTTCCTTGCCAAGCTGCCGCCCTGCCTGGTCGGGATGGAGGCGTGCGCGACGGCGCATTACTGGGCCCGGGAGATCGCCAAGCTGGGCCATGACGTGCGGCTGATCCCGCCGGCCTATGCGAAAGCCTATGTGCGGCGCAACAAGAACGACCCGGCGGATGCCGCGGCGATCTGCGAGGCGGCGAGCCGGCCATCGATGCGGTTTGTCGCGATCAAGACCGAGGCGCCGCAAGCGGCCGCTGGCATTCACCAGAGCCTGCCCCTGGCCCGAACAGGGGTGCGCGAGATGGTGATCAAGCAGCGCACCATGCTGATCAACACGTTGCGCGGGCTGATGGCGGAGTTTGGCATCGTCGTCGCCGAAGGTCCGCATCACGTCGGCGAACTCGTGGCGATCCTCGCCGATCCGGCAGACCAGCCTATCCCGACGCCGCTGCACGAGGGCTTGCTGGCGATCGTGGAGACCTTGTGCGGGCTCGAGCGGCGCATCGGGATCGTCGACAAGCAGATCCTCCACTGGGGCGGCAGCAATCAGACCTGCCGGCACCTGATCACCATTCCCGGCTACGGACCGATCCTGTCTAGTGCCATGGCAGCGATCGCCGTTGACCCCGCCGCCTTCGGCAGCGGCCGGCACTTCTCCGCCTCGCTCGGTCTGGTACCGCGGCAGGACGGGACGGGAGGAAAGAGCCTGCCCCGGCGCAGGCCGCGGTCAAACTGGGTCCGATCAGCAAGCGCGGCAACGGTTACCTGCGCCGACTGCTCGTCAACGGCGCCATGTCGGTGCTGTGCAGCAAGCGAGCCCAGCAGGATCCCTGGCTGGTCAAATTGCTCGCAACCAAGGAGCGCAAGCTCGCCGCCTGCGCGCTCGCCAACAAGATGGCGCGCATCGGTTGGGCGGTGATGATGCGCCAGCAAGCCTATCGCCGGCCACGGCAGGATCAGCCGTGCCCCGACCTGGCCGGAGCCTGACGCCGTGCTCACCGCCGTCAACACCGCTGCGCGCCGCCTGCGGCGGTGGCCTGCGGCCAGTCTTGACCGCGGCTGCGCGCGGCGCCGTGCGGAAATCAGGTCGGGACGGAGAAACGGCTCGCTGATCGAACAAAGAAACTGGACTTTGAACCACCAAGACTTGCGAGGGTGAAAACGCGTGATGGCATCGTCGGTCAACTGACGGGTCGAGGGATACCTGTCACGGGTCATGGGGCAACGCGACCCCGCGGGCTTGATCAAGGCCTCGATCCCACGGAACCCATCAGGGCCTGCGGCCACCGGCCGCGACCACAGGCCGGACACATGACCGCAAGCGACCTTCAGTTGCCGGCACGCGAAAAAATCCTTGCGAGCCGCGGGCCATCCACACATGACCCGTGGGAATCATGGCTTCGATCATCCGCCGACCGCTCACCCCCATCAGGTCCCCCGGATTAAATCCCGGGTTGATGTTGGCCTCTTCGAGCGTCTTCTCGATGCGTTGGACATGCCGCGTCTGCTCGCGCACCAGTTGCTTGCGGGTGCGCATCAGCGAGCGCAGTTCCTGGATCTCTTCGGGCGGCACGAAACTCGCCTTGAGCAGACCGCAGGCCAGCAGATCGGCGATCCACATGGCACCGTTCATGCCGGGTGAAGTCACCCTCGCTCAGGATCTTCCACACCGGCGTCCAATACACGCCGGGTCGCTTCCATCGCGACATGCGTGACCCGGCTCGCCGTCAACCACCCCAGCAATTCCACCAGCAATTCCAAAGGTGGCAGACCCTGTGTTGTGGTGGTGAACGTTCGGCAGTCGCGCGTTGGCCTGCGGCCGGCCGTGACCCGCACGCAGGCCACGACCGTCTCCTTATGGACATCGAGACCGGCTACCCGGCGCTGCATTACCTCCACGCTGTCTCCTCCATACCGGCGCCGTCGGGGTGGGAGCCTCCAACCAAGCGAAATCTAACAAGCGCGCTCCGGGGCGTTGCCGCCCGTGGCACCAGTGGGGGTCTTCGAGGCTCCGCCGGTCCAACTCGCAACCGGGCTCTCCGGCTCCAAGGAGCGTCAACCTCTATCCGACGGCAGCACCATCATAGCACCGCCGCAGGCCTTCCCGCCGGTTTCATCCAGCGCGGGTCGGCCGCCGTCCGGTGATAAACTCGCAATGACAACCACTTACAAGGACATTGCGAGCGCAGCGCAGCAATCTCGATGGCGTGTACCGATGCCAAGTGTCTGATCCGTACCGCTAGAGTGTTATGAGGGTGATTTCCTCGGCTGAAGACAGGGCGCGGCGGGTCGCCGTCGTGACGGGGGCGAGTTCCGGGATCGGGCTGCACACCGCGCTGGGTCTCGCGCGCGCCGGGATGCGGGTCGTGATGACGGGCCGCGACCGTGCGCGGACCGAGCAGGCGCGCCGGTGGGTCGTCGAGCGCTCGGGCTCGGACCGGGTCGATATGGCGCTCGCCGATTTTTCGCGTCTCGCCGAAGTGCGCCGGCTGGCGGACGAGATTCTGGCCGGGCATAACCGGCTCGACGTGCTGGTCAACAATGCCGGCCTGTTTTCGCCGCAATACCGACTTTCGGCGGACGGTTTCGAGCTGACCTTTGCGGTTAATCATCTCGCGCCGTTCCTGTTGACCAATTTGCTGCTGGACCGCCTCAAGGCCTCGGCGCCGGCGCGCATCGTCACCGTCGCATCGGAGGCGCATCGCCGCAACCGGCTCGATATCGCCGATATGACGCGCCCGGCCGATTGGACGATGATGAGAGCCTATGGCCGCTCCAAGCTCTGCAACATCCTCTTCACCCGGGAGCTGGCCTCGCGGCTCGATCCCGGGGAGGTCGTCCCCACCTGCCTCCATCCGGGCATGGTCGCCACCGCCATCGGCCAGCGCGGTGGCCTTGCAGAGCTGGGATGGCGGATCGCGAAGCCTTTTATGCTCAGCCCTGAGAAGGGCGCCGAGACACCGGTATTTCTCGCTACGGTTCCGGATCCCAAACCGTTTCACGGCGGCTATGTCATTCGCAAAGCCCTAACGTCGCCGGACCCGGCGGCGCTGGACCGCGGTCTGGCTCGCCGTTTATGGGACGAGAGTGCACGGCTGGTCGGCCTATGAGCGGGATGTCGCTATGAGCTGGTTGTATCTCTTCACTGCCGGGTTGTTCGAAATCGGTTGGCCAGTCGGTTTGAAAGGGGCGCAGGAGCCGGAAGACCGCTTGTCGGAGTTATGCTGGCAGTTTATTCGATGGTAATCAGCGGCGCACTCCTCTTTCTTGCGCAGAAAGAAATCGCGCTCGGCACGGCCTATGCGGTATGGACCGGCATCGGCGCCGCAGGGACCTTTTTGATCGGGATTTGGCTGTTTGGCGACCCGGGCAGTTTGGGACGCTATCTCGGCGTCGTGCTGATCAGCGCGGGGTCGTTACACTCGAGCTGGCCCACTGAACAAGGACGAGGATCGGCGATGGCGTATTCGAGGCGTGAACTCTTCCGCGGGACCCTGGCAGGAGCGGCAACGGCGGCGTTTGTCGGGGTCTATGAGCGTCCTATATCGGCGCAAACCTCACCGACCCCCGAGGCGGCGCTGCAGCAGCTGATCGAAGGCAACGGTCGTTTTGCCGAAGGCCGCATGACCTCGTTCAATGAAGACCTGAAGGTATTGAGAGCAAAGACGGTCGACAAACAAGAGCCGTTCGCCGCCGTGCTGTCCTGCGCGGATTCGCGGGTGCCCGTCGAGCTGATCTTCGATCAAAGCATCGGACGTATTTTTGTTACCAGGGTTGCCGGCAATATCGCTACCGCGGCGGTTATCGGCAGCCTCGAATACGGGGCCGCGGTACTCGGCACCAAGGCGATCATGGTGCTGGGTCACGCCGATTGCGGGGCCGTCCATGCCGCGATTAAAGGCGAAGAGGTCCCCGGGCAGATCAGCACGCTCTATCCCTATATCCGCCCAGCTATCGACCAGGCCGGCCCCGATTTAACGGCTGCGATCAAGGCAAACGCTGAAATCCAGGCGGCGCTGCTGCGCCAAGCCTCACCTGTCCTCGCCGAGCAGATCAAGAAAAACCAGCTCAAAATCGTCGCCGCCTATTACGATCTCGCAACCGGCAAAGTCTCTATGCTGGGTTGAGATCCGGCTCGTCACCTGTTTCCTTCGCCGGGACGACGGAAGTATTTTCAGATCCTGAAGGAAGGTTGGAGTAGTTTGCGCATCGGCGGTTTGGCCGCGGTTGGGGGATTTGATGATACCGAGACATTTTGTCGTCGTCTTCACCACGGCGGCTGCGGTGCTGATTGGCCTTCCGGCGAACGCGCAGCAGGGCGGGCCGCCGCCGGCCGTCCTGGTCCAGCCGGCCGAGCTGCGGTCGATGACCAAACAGGCGGAGTTTGTCGGACGCGCGGAGGCGCTGGAAAAGGTCGATCTGCGGGCGCGCGTGACGGGTTTCCTCGGTCCCCGCTTGTTCAAGGACGGCGACGGGGTCAAAGAGGGCCAGGTCGTTTTCACAATCGAGAAGGAGCCGTTTGAGGCCGCAGTCGACCAGCGCAAGGCGCAGCTCGCCTCAGCGCAGGCGACGCTCGCCAATGCCGACCAGCAATTGGCGCGCACCGCCGAGCTGACCCGCAAGGGCAACGCCCCGGCCGCTCAGCTCGACCAGCGCACGGCCGAGCAGGGTCAGGCCAAGGCCGCGGTCATGGAAGCCGAGGCGAACCTCCGCGACGCCCAGATCCAGCTTTCCTATACCGACATCAAATCGCCGATCGGCGGGCGGATTGGGCGGCCGGCGGTGTCGCCCGGCAATCTGGTCGGGCCGGATTCCGGTGTGCTCGCAACTGTCGTCAAAGACGACCCGATGCAGGTGCTCTTCTCGGTAACGCAGCGCGAGATGCTCGAGGCCCGCGACACTGACGTGACGGGGAAGGTGC
>CAVSZA010000064.1:0-57215 GCA_963732095.1 uncultured Alphaproteobacteria bacterium | reverse complement strand
CCCGGCCGTCGTGAAATTCGAGATCGAGGGGATCGCCGGCGCCGATCTCCGCCGCTTCGGTCAGAACCCGCGCGACACCGTTGCGGACTACGACGTAGCCGCGCGCGAGCAGGCTTTCGTGACGTTCCGAGTGGGTGGCGAGCCGTCCGGCGAAATTGTCGAGCGCATTTTGGTTTCGGTCGATGAAGCGCGCCATTGCGGCGCGCAGCCGCGGCTCGAACTCGGCGGTGCGGGCGCGTGAGCGGTCGAGATCGGCCGACAGCACGGCGGGCCGCAGCCGTGACGCCGCGAGATCGAGGCTGTGCTGCAGCGCCCGCAGGCGCCGGTCCGCAGCCAGACGCAGCCGCTCGGCACGGTCATCGAGGCGTTGCGCCGCCGATCCGATCAAATCGTGCGGATCCGGAAGACCGCGCGCGAGCCCTGCGAGGTGCATCCGGCGCTCGCCGAACAGCCGGGAAAGGCCCGCGGAGAGCCGGCTCGATTTGGCGCCGAGCTCGGCGATCAGATCGAGCCGCACCGGTACCGCCATTTCAGCGGCAGCGGTCGGGGTCGGTGCGCGCCGGTCGCTCGCATGGTCGATCAGGGTCGTATCGGTCTCGTGCCCAACCGCCGAGATCAGCGGGATCGCCGAAGCGGCCGCGGCGCGCACGACGATTTCCTCGTTGAACGGCATCAGATCCTCGAGGCTGCCGCCGCCGCGCGCGACAATGATCAGCTGCGGCCGCGGCACCACGCCGCTCTCCGGGAGGCGGTTGAAGCCGGCAATGGCGGCAGCCACCTGGGCAGCTGCGCCCTCCCCTTGGACGGCCACCGGCCACAGCAGCACCCGGCGCGGGAAACGGTCGGAAAGCCGGTGCAGAACATCGCGGATCACCGCTCCCGACGGCGAGGTGACGATGCCGATCACCTCCGGCAGAAACGGCAATTTCTTCTTGCGCTCGGGCGCGAACAGTCCCTCGGCGGCGAGGCGCCGGCGCCGGTCCTCGAGCAGCTTGAGGAGGGCGCCGATCCCGGCGAGCTCGATCGTGTCGATGATCAGCTGGTATTTCGAGCGGCCGGGGAACGTGGTGAGGCGCCCAGTGCACACCACCTCCATCCCGTCTTCGGGCTTGATCCCGAGCCGGATCGCGGTGGTGCGCCAGCACACCGCGTCGAGCACCGCCTCGCTGTCCTTGAGGCACAGATAGCAGTGCCCGGAGCCGTGCCGCTTCCAGCCGGAGATCTCGCCCCGCACCCGCACAAAGGAGAAATTTTCCTCGATCGACCGCTTGAGCGCGCGCGACAGTTCGGCGACGGTGTACTCGGCGAGGTTGGAGCGAACCGGAGCCGCAATAGAAGTATCAAGCATCCCCACATAATAGCCGAGCGCGGGAGGAAGAGCGATGCGGGTGCTGGTGGTGGGTTCAGGCGGTCGCGAGCACGCGCTCGCCTGGGCGATTTCGGCGTCGCCGCTGGTCGACCGCCTGTTCTGCGCCCCCGGCAATGCGGGGATCGCCGACGAAGCCGAGTGCATCGCGATCGGCGCGACCGACATCAAGGCGCTCGTCGAGTTCTGCGGCAACGAGCGGATCGATTTCGTCGTCGTCGGCCCCGAGGCGCCGCTCGTCCTGGGGCTCGTCGATGCGCTCGAAGCCGAAGGGATCGCGGCCTTCGGTCCGAGTGCTGCGGCCTCGGCAATCGAAGCCTCGAAGGCCTTTGCCAAAGACCTCTTCGTACGTGCGCAGATCCCGACAGCCGCCCACCGCCGCTTCCGCGATCCGGCGGCGGCGAAAGCCTTCATTGCGAGCCGCGGTGCGCCGATAGTCGTCAAGGCCGACGGCCTCGCGGCCGGCAAGGGCGTCATCGTCGCCGAAGATCTCGACACCGCCTATCGGGCGGTCGATGCCGCGCTCGTCGAGCGCCGCTTCAGTGCGGCAGGGCTCGAGATTGTCGTCGAGGATTTCCTCGCGGGCGAGGAGGCGAGCTTCTTTGCCTTGGTCGACGGCAAGGATGCGCTGCCGCTCGCCGCTGCGCAGGATTACAAGCGCGTCGCCGACGGTGACGTCGGACCGAACACCGGTGGCATGGGCGCGTTTTCGCCGAGCCCGATCCTGACCCCGGCGGTCGAGGGCGCGGTAATGGAGCGCATCATCTTGCCGGCGATCGCCGCGATGCAGCGCGAGGGACGCATGTTCAAGGGCGTCCTTTATGCCGGGCTGATGCTGACGCAGGCAGGGCCGATGCTGCTCGAATTCAATGCCCGCTTCGGCGACCCGGAGTGCCAGGCCCTGATGATGCGCTTGATGAGCGACCCGCTCCCGGCACTGATCGCCGCGCACGACGGTGTGCTGAAATCGGTCGATCTGCGCTGGCATGCCGACAGCGCACTGTGCGTCGTGATGGCCGCGAACGGCTACCCCGACGAACCGCAAAGGGGCAGCGAGATCCGCGGTATCGACGCCGCGGTGAACGACTCGAAGGTCAAGGTATTTCACGCCGGCACGCGCCGCGACGGCGGGCGGCTGATCGCCGATGGCGGCCGTGTGCTCGGCGTGACAGCCCTCGGCGGGGACCTCGCCGCGGCTCGCGAGCGCGCCTACGCCGCGGTCGACTGCATCGACTGGCCCGAAGGCTTCTGCCGGCGCGACATCGGCGTCCAGCGTACTTTCGCTCCCGGATTGGACGCAACTCAAGACCGGGTTGACGAGAGATAGGTTGGCCATTCCTTTTCCGCCGAGCTGCCGGCGCTAACCAGCCATTTCCGGAAGGCGAGAACCGCGGGAGCCTCGCTACTCGGCTGCGGTGCATAGACAAAATAGCCGCGCGTCCTAACCTAATGTTCGGCGCTACCCTAAATCGGTCATTCTGCCCTCTCCCTGAGCCCCGGCTCGCAAGGGTAGCCGTGCGACAGACTGCGCTCACTCCGTCGGAACCGCGATATCCAGCAACGGGCCGTATTGCTGGCTGCCGAAGATGTCCGCGTCGCCCGGGCTGCCGCTGGTGACCAACCGCAGGATCGTGAACTTGATAGCCAATGCCGGATCGAACTCGACGTAATCGGTGATGCGGCTTTCCGGAATGCCAAAGATCCGGCACACCGCCGCCCGCGACAGCACGCCGCTGCGGCGGACGAGATCGTAGTCGGCGCGCTGGGCGAAGATCACGTCGAAGGTGATCTTGTCGACCCCGGCATTCTTGCTGCGGATCGTCTTCGCGATCTCGGAAAGCGGCCTGGTCGCCATCACACGCCGGCTTCGGTGATGAAGGTCGGGAACAGTTCGAGCGGATCGTCGAGGCGCACGGTGTGGTTGACGGTCCAGCGGTAGGCGGGGCTCGCCGGCATCACTTCGTCGAGCAGAAAGGCGACCCCGCCGGCCGTGCCCTTTACTGCCGGCAGCCGCGCATAGAACATCTGGCGGGTGCCGGTCATGCATACCTCCTCGGCCATGTCCCGCGTCGGCGCGACCGCCTGCACGACGACGCACAGCTCGTGGCCGGGCGAGCGCCTCAGCGGCTCGAGCGCTCCGAGGATCGCGTCGCGGCCATAGACCGTGTAATGCAGCTCGTAACCCGTCGGGCCGAAGCGCTCGGCCGCCTGTTGCCGGGCCCAGGCGACGACCGCGTCGATATTCTCGATCGTGTACGGGTCGCGCACCCCGACCAGACCGACATAGCGCTCGCCGAGCTTGCCGGCACCCTCGAGCTTGGCGCGCAGCTCGATGGCGGGAACGTATTTCGGCGCGGTGATCCGCGTGGTGCGCTCGTCATATTGCTCGTAGCGGCATTCGCTCATATCGATGTGGCCGCCAAGGAAGTGTTCATAAAACGGGTTGGGCCGCTCATACATCGTATGAGCCGCGACCGAAGCGATCGTGCAGCGCTGCTCCGGCCACAGCGCGGTCACCTTGAAGTCCTCCATCGTGATCTCACCGAGGACTGATTCCTTACCGGCGTAGGGCTCCGCGCAAAACGACGCGCATTCGAGCACCTTGCCGGCGAAATAGGCGAGCCCTGCGGGAAGGCCCTGGCGTATCGCCGGCGCCGCAAAGATCGCGCAGTCGCTGCTGCGCCCGCCGATGATGATGTCGGCGCCCCGGTCGAGCAATTCGATATAGGGGTGCACCCCGGCCATCGCGACGACCCGCTCGGTGGCGCCGAGGGTCGCCAGGTCGAGCGGCGGCCGGCCGTCGAGCCCCTCGATCGCGTCGCCCGCGGCGATCTTGCGGCGCAGATAGTCCTTGTCGACTTCCGAATAGAAATAGCCGATGCGGAACCGCGCCAAGTGGTGTTCGCGGGCGAGGTCCTTGACGATGCCAACGAAGCGGTCAACCCCGCTGTTGCTGCCGGCGTCACCGGCCGAGCCGATGATCATCGGCACGCCGAGCCGGCGCGCCCCCAGCAGCATGTGCTCGAGATCGTTCCTCTGCCACTGCACCGGGCTCGACGAGACATCCGCGCCGAGCGGCCCCGGACCAACATCGCACGACCCGGAATCGGCGCAGATCAGATCAGGCGCGCAATCGAGCCCGATCTGAAAGCTCGCCGTCTTGATCGGCGCAAACCCGAGGTGCCCATTGGGGCACAGAATGCGCAGCGAAGACCCGGACGATGGCACGTGCCGCAATCCCTCAATCGGCGGAATTCCCCGAACGCCGCCCACCATACCGCAATTGCGCCATCCTTGGCATCACACAACCAACTGTGCTTTTTGTGTTTTCGGAACGGCTAACGCCGCGATTAGGGCCGACGACGAGCGACCGGTCGGTCAGCGCGCGGTCTTGTAGCGGGTTGGTCCTGAATTAGGCCCAGGGCCGTGCCCGGTGCCGCCTTTCTTCGGGACCGAGGACGGCCCGGCATTCGGCCTGGATTAGGCGGGGCAAGTGGAGAAGGATCGGACAGGGCGATCCCCTCTATTAATAGCCGTAACCCGCCGCGGGGCGGCTGGCGACTGACCTCGGCTGAATAACGGACGGCTCCAGCTCGTAAGCCTGTCGCGGGCCTTCGCACACCATCGTGTCGTCCGGGTGCCGGGAAAGACATATATTATACGCCCGCACGTCCTGCCCCACGGCGAGGCTGCAGCCGCCCAAAAGAACTGACAGCGCCAATACGACGAACAGCCGCTCTACTGCGACCCTAGTGGCGGGCAGCGCAGCTATCGTCCTGCCGATACCTATGCCCGCCCCGGGCCCGATACCCGAATCGTAGCTACCCCGATTTTTTCCAGCATCGTTCCAGTAGCTCTGTCTATTGCCCTCGAGCTTATTGGCTTTGAATGCGCTCATCTGCGGCCTGTCAGCGATGCAGATCTGCCAATTGGTATTCTTGTCGACGCGACCTAGATCGTAGCAGCGCTTGCCGGCTATGTCGTTGTCCGACCTAGAATTGATAAACACGGAAAAGACAAAGGGAGAATCCGGCCCGCCGGCAATCACTTCGTTCTCGCCGGCCCGCAGTGGTGCATCACCTGCCAAGTATCCCCATGCCGTGGACCCATCGGCGCGAAGATAATGACCGATGGGCTCGCCATTGACGATCGTTCCAAGTGTGCTGCAGAGGTCGCGGACGCGATAGCCTCCCTCGTCTTTCTCTATTGTGAAGTGGTTGCGCGAGAGTCTAAACGGTGCGGTGTCATTTAGTTCGAGATCCGGTTGCCGCGGCGGCAGCCCTTCCCCTGCAGCCGGCCGCCGCCCAATGACCAACGGCCGATCGCCCAGTTCGAGCGGAGTTGAGAACTGTTGCTGCAACCACGGATTCTGAGCAGCGAGATATGAGTTCATTGACTGGCGATTCGACCGCTTGATTGTCGGTATCGTTCCAGTACCTCATTGGACATGCTCCCTAGGTCCGGCCGATCAAGGCCGCGGCACGGGCTTTCCCGGATGCCAACTAGAAATTAGAGCGCCTAGCGTGCAATGCCTAATTAAACTGGGTAAAACTCGGTAAAAGCTAAAGCAGGCTGTCGAAAGCGCTTTTCCTGATCTTCCGGTATAACTTGGCAATGTTCTGCTCGCCGAGCGCAGCAACGGACCGCCCGCACGTCCGCTGCCGGATGGAGAACCGACCATCGTCGGTGCTGTGCTCGATGGCGCCCTCGCGCCGACTCCGGCCATTCGGAAGCGCCTAGACGCACCCCGAAGAGGAGGCGATCTACCGTCCAAATTAGGCCGGTTATGCCGTATGGGCGACCTATGCCTCTTATGGTGATGCGTTGTCCTACCGAGGGTCGAGAGAGGCACTATATTAGAGCCATTGCCGGAGCTTGGCGGTTCCAAGCGATCGCCGCTCCGGGATCATAGCCAAAGGCGATAGCCGCTGCCGCGTCGAATCCGATAATGGCGGACAGGTTCCAGATCGACCTGTCGGTGTTTGTGCCGCCCGACGCCATCTATCCCGGGCTGCCCGCGGATGAAAGCGCCCTGATCGAGCTTCTGTCCGGCCTAAGCCGCGACGACACGCTGCTCACCTGTGCGCGAACTCAAGACCATCGTGTCGGGATTTGGCATGCTGGACGACGGTCAGCGCCAACAGAAAGCCTGCGCCTGGATCTGCGATCGGGAACAGCAGCAGCGGCTCGATACCTTCGCTGGGCAGCATGGCGGTCTCGATCGTGTGGTTGTCTTCTTCCGTGGACAACTTCTCGAGATGATGCGGCGGGCAGCCCAGCACTGTCAAAACCTTCCCGGCGACGGCGAGACCTTCAACGACGAGCAGGTACGCGACCGTTTTTTCTGATCAGTCCTGATCGCCGGCGCGCTCTGGAGCGCCAGAACGTTTGGTAATCGCTTGTCTCTTCGAGACGGGCTCGATGCTGCTCGGCTGCGTGCCCTCGGTGCCTTCCGCAAAGGGGTCGAAGACTTAAGCAAAGCCCTCCACACCGCCATTGCGCTCGGCCGCGGCTGGCTTCTGTTTTCCGACTATCTGCCGCGCAAGATGCCGGATTTCGCGAACCGCTTCGAGGCAGCTACCGGGCTGACTGTGGAGCAGTATCTGATCTGTGTCGGCGCCCTCACCACCTACACCTTTGCCGAACGGGCCGAAGGTCCGCTTTTCGCCACCGCAGAAGCCGCGGCCGCTACCGGGTTCAAGGACGTGTTTCCCACTTATCTCGCCCTAGAGGCGTTGACCCCGGAAGAGTTCGCGAAGGCCGCGCCCGACCTCCCGCGGAACGGCTTTCGCGCGCTGAGAGAGCGACCCGTGCTCAGTACGCTTGGCGGCCTCTCGGTGGTTCTCGATCCGGCGATCTATAGCGAGACCCTTACGATCGGTCCGCTTTTTCATCTCGTAGCACAAGACAAAAACAGAGCGAACGAGCTGTTCGGTTATTTTGGTTTGGCGTTTGAGCACTATGCGATCGATGTCTTGCGGCAAATGTACCCGACCGGCTCAGGTCTTCTCGCGCAACGATTAACAACTAACATTCCCGGGCGCGACGGCGCCGGCGCCGATTTCGAGATCGACGCCGCGCTCAACGACGCGACCGAGATCGTCGTTTTTGAAATGAAGGCGGCATGGTTGCGCGAGGACAGCCTGCTCGACGCGACAGGTGCCGATTTCGTGCAGCAGCTCCGGCGCAAATACGGCGTATTACCGGTGGAACGCGGGGCGGGAGGACGCCCCAAGGCACCGCCCAACTCGCAAAAATTATCGGCGCCATCGCGCGCAAGGAGTGGATCGGGGTCAGCAGCGAATTTGCCGAGGCGGCCAAAATCTATCCTTTCCTCGTCGTGCATGACGAGCGTTTGGGCGTTCCTGGTTTCGGGAAATTCCTCGACGACGAGTTCAAATCGCTGCTTGGGATGGTACCCTCCGGCGTTGTCGTCGCTCCCCTCACAATCATGACGATCGGCGACCTGGAAGATCTCGAGACATCGGTCACTGGGTTCGGATTGCGCGACCTGTTGTGTGACTACACCCGCGAGTGTCCGGACCGGATGCGATCGCTACACCAGTTTATGGCCACGTCATCCTATGCAGCCAAGCTCCGAGCCAGCAAACGCGTGCTTGAAGCTTCTGAGCTCCTGATGCGTCGCATGCGAGACGGACTCTTTCCGAAGGGCGCCGCGGTCGAAGCTACCTGATCATCAAACCCATGATCTGCCAGATCCGGTTAATGGCCGTTGAGGGGCATCAGCAGCCGTTCGTTCGTCGGCGGGCAACTGGCTCGCTCTGGCGCAACGCTGTCGCACCAACCCTTACGAGGTTTGCGGCGCGACGCCGAGATATTTGTATTGATGGAGGACCGCGTCCTCCGGGTATTTGTCATCGTATTGGTACCTGAAGACGCTGACAGTGCGGTCTTTGATGTCGCCGTTCTCGTCGAAGCTGACAACCCCCTGCAATGTTTTGAGATTGGCGGTCTGGATTGCGTCGCGCACGGTGTCGCGGTTGACCTGCTTGCCCGATGCGGCGACGCGCTCGATCGCGTCGAGAACGACCAGCATCGCGTCATAGGCCGTGAACGAATAGGATGTCGGCCCGTGCCCGTATCTTTCTTCATACCTTTTGATCCACGGCGCGACGTCCGGGTTCTCCGCAAGATAGGGTGCGGCAATCGTCGCGTACCAGCCTTCGACCGCGGGATAGCCGGCGCCCTTCAACAGCGAGGCGCCGTAGACGCCATCGCCGCCGCCTTTGATGATCTTGGGCAAGACGCCATAGGACTGCTTGACGACTTTGATTCCCGCCAGCGAGCTCCCGCCGTAGTACAGAGCCTCGGGATCGATTCCTTTGATCTTGGTGAGGATCGTCGTGTAGTCGGCCTCCAGCGGATTGACCTGGTCATGGCCCAGCACGGCCATGCCGTCTTTCCTGGCCTGCGCCTCAAAAGCATCCGCGATGCCGACGCCGTAAGCGCCGGTGTCGTCAATGATGAAGACTTTTCTGACCTTCAGCTTCTGGGCGAAATAATTCGCCATGTTCGGGCCCTGGTAGGCATCGGTCGTCACCGTGCGGAAATAGATTGCCTTGCCGGCGGGCCGGAACTGCGGGGCAAACTTGGGGTCGGTGATGTCGGGATTGGTCGAGGACGGCGTAATCGTCGCCAAATTGCCCTGGCTGAGGATCGGCGCCATTGCCTTGCCGGACCCGCTGTTTTGTGGCCCGACATTGGCAACGACGCTCGGGTTGGAGACTAGCTTGCGAGCGTTGGTCGCGGCCTGGGCCGGATCATATTGCCCGGCGGTGGCAGTGCCGTTGTCGAGCACGATTACGTCGATCTTGTAGCCGGCAACGCCGCCCTTGGCATTGGCTTCGTCGACCGCGATCATCGCGCCCTCCTTCATCAGGGTCGCCTGTTCCGTATCGGATCCAGTCAGCGGAACGGTGATGCCGACGGTAACGCTCTTATCGGCGGCAAAGACCGCCCGCGCCCGCAGCACGAAGCTCCCAGCGGCGGCGGCAGCGGGCAACTGAGCGATAAGAGAGCGGCGGGTTATCATGCTCCTAGCCTCCATCGTGAAGCCAATGCAAAGCCGACCGATGTTTGTCGATTTTCGGGACAGCAAGTTTTGCGCCAAACCAGACGGCGCCGCAAGCGTCGGCCCTTGCCAGGATCGGACGAATGGCGAGTCCCACCCGACCAAATAAAGAAACCAGCATCACTGTCATCTAGGGATGTCGTCCAGTGGGCGATGAAATCGCCGGACGAGTTGGCAAACGCCGCCCTTTTCCGGCACTCCTGTTCCGCCTGTTTTATCAGGTCGAGATCAGGTATTCTCAAGTACTTCAGTTGGCGATTTCGCAGCGTATCGCGACCACGAATCTCGCAAGACTACACCGGAACTATGGCGCGGTCGTGGCGCAACGCCGCGGATCACTCCTCCGGCACGCCCACCTTGCCCAGGCCGGCGAGGTAGGTGGTATCGAACAGCATGCGGATCGCCGGCGCCACGACCCGGTCGGTAACGCCGAGGTCGCCAGGTCGAGCGGCGGCCGGCCGTCGATCGCGTCGCCCGCGGCGATTTTGCGGCGCAGATAGTCCTTGCCGACTTCCGAATAGAAATAGCCGATCCGGAACCGCGCCAAGCGGTGCTCGCGGGCGAGGTCCTTGACGATCGCGACGAACCGGTCGACTCCGCTGTTGCTGCCGGTGTCGGCGGCCGAGCCGATGATCATCGGCACGCCGAGCCGGCGCACCCCCAGCAGCATGTGCTCGAGATCGTGCCTCCGCCACCGCACCGGGCTCGACGAAACATCTGCGCCGAGCGGCCCCGGACCGACGTCGCACGACCCGGAATCGGCGCAGATCAGCTCAGGCGCGCAATCGAGCCCGATCCGAAAGCTCGCCGTCTTGATCGGCGCAAACCCGAGATGCCCGTTGGGGCACAGAATGCGCAGCGAAGACCCGGACGATGGCACGTGCCGCAATCCCTCAATCGGCCAAACTTCGCCCACCATACCGCAGCTGCGCCATCCTCGGCATCACACGAGCAACAGTGCTTTTCGTGTTTCGGAACGGCCAACGCCGCGATAAGTCAAACGCGAAAGCTGATCCCCGCCTGCTATCGGGCTCGACCGACGCTCGGCAATGTTGTGGGCAGGTAGATGCCCGCGCTCAGGGCGGTGATCCAGAAGCTGCTTGGCCAGTCGGTATAGAAGGCGAGCGCGATGCCGGTCCATGCTTCCAGCCGATCTTGATCGGGTCCGGCTGTGCGACGGATATCGTCGCGAGGGTGCTTAAAAGCGCACTGAGGAACAGGAGGCGGAAGAGTTTTTCTCCCGGCGCCGGGTGCGTGACCAACCTTGGCACGAGGCGTCGCCGCAGCAGGCCGAGTACGAACCCAAAACTCCCGCCTTGACGTCGCAGCCGCCGGCTCCATTCGCCTACTATTGCCGGCGCGAAGATAGCCGGTCAGCACGGTGACGGGGATCTGATGCACAAGCCCGGTTCCTCACAACAGGACGTCGGTGGCGCTGGCAAAGACCGAGGGGCGTGCGGCCGCAAGCTACCCAGGCCAGCCTAATTGATACTTTATATCATATCGCTCGCCCTCTTCATGGCTTTACCGCGTCAGATGCGATCAGCGGCCGACGGGCCCCGCGTGGCGCGGTGAGCGCAGTGTTGGGTTCCCGGAACGCATCAAAATCCCCCAGTGGCGACAGTTTCCAGCTGGTGTGCGCTGCGGCCAGCGCCCCTGAATAGAGCCATCACCGCCGCAGCGCATGACCCGGCTGCGGGCGCTAACCGCGCCGGAGTTGGCCGAAAGACCGCGATCAAATGCGGCAGACGACGCCGCGAGTAGGTTGGCAAGGCGATTGACAGGAGCCTTTGCTCAATCGCCGCGTTGCTATCCCCTCCCAATTTTTTTCGTTAATGTGAACCGCTTCACACTTGTGGGGCAGATGGGCTCGGATGATGCCAGCAGAGAGGCTAGCCAAGGCCCCGCGAAGCGGCCCGGTGCCGATGGGTTTATTCGATCCACACGCGACTTTGGGGAGCGACATCATGGAAACTCGCGAAATCGGCAACAGCATAGCAAAAGGTGTGCCCGAAGCGAAGCGGCGCGCTTTCTCCCGCCGCTCGGTGCTCACCTTTGCCGGCACCTTCGGGGCCGCGGCGCCGTTTGGGATCTTCGGAGCGGCTCGCGCGCTGACGGCATCCGGGGCTGGGTCGCTGCCTTATATTCCCGGCGAGCCTCTCATTTGCCGCACCGCGGCGAACAGTGAAGAGCTGGAGGGCCCGCCCCGCCAGCTCAAACTCGCCTGGAACGCGAACGCGGCGTGCACGGTCGCTGCGCCAGTCGCAAAGGAACGGGGTATCTTCGCCAAGCACAACCTCGATGTCGATTTCGTCAATTTCGGCGGTTCGACCGATCAGTTGTTAGAGGCGATTGCAACTGGCAAGGCAGATGCCGGTTTGGGGTTGGCCCTGCGCTGGCTCAAGCCGCTGGAGCAAGGTTTCGACGTTCGGATCACCGCCGGAGTGCACGGCGGCTGCATTCGGCTCCTTGGCTCCAAGGCTGCGAATATCGACAGCCTGGAATCGCTGCGCGGCAAGGCTATCGGGATTAGCGATCAGGCGAGCCCTGCGAAGAACTTCTTCTCGATCTTCCTCGCCAAAAAGGGCATCGATCCGACCCAAGAGGTAGAGTGGCGCCAGTACCCGGCCAACCTGCTGGCGCTTGCCGTCGATAAGGGCGAAGTGCAGGCGCTCGCCGAGATCGACCCGCTGCCCTATCTCTGGCTCAAGGAAGGCAAACTTAACGAGATCGCGACGAACTTAACGGGTGAATTCGCCGACCGCACCTGCTGCATTCTCGCGATACGTGGCAGCCTAACCCGAAGCGAATTACCGGTGGCGGCCGCTCTGACACGATCGATACTGGAGGCGGCAGACCGAGTTGCCAGCGATCCCGCCGACGCCGCTGCGGTCTATTCGGGATACGGCGGGAGAGGATCCGTGGAGGATCTCGCCACCATGTACCGCAGCCATACTCACCACAATCATCCCGTCGGAGCCACGCTCAAGAAGCAACTCTTACTCTACACCGAGGAACTCAAGGCGGTGAACGTCATCAAGCGAAGCACCGACTCAGCCAAATTCGCCGAGCGGATTTATCTTGACGTTCTAAGCTGAGCCGATCGGCAAGATCTGCGGTGAGCTCCATCGTCGATCAAGTATCGAGGCCACGGAAACCGGGTTTCGGTTTTTTCGCAAGGTCAGCCACTCGATCGCTAGTCGGCGGATTAGCTGCGGCCGCCGCGTGGTCTATGGTCGCCGCGCTCACCGGGTTCTGGCCGGATAAGCTCGGAAGCGATTGGGCTTATACGAGCGACCTCGCCGTTACATGCGGAGCATTGGCTGTTGCCCTTGCGTTCACGACCTTTGCTGGCGTTCGTTTTGCTGTTTTGCAGCGCTTCCAGCGGCTTTCTCCGTGGCTGCTCGCGCTCGGGCTGTTTTTGGCCGCTTGGGAGGCCGTCACTGCAAAGCTTGGATTGCTGCCGCTGCCGTTTTTCCCGCCGCCGCAAGCCATTGTCGAAGTTGTAATCGACGACTGGGAGCGGCTAACCGCGGGCATCTTCGCCTCAGCTCGTCTGCTCGCGACCGGCTATTTTCTCGGTGCAGCGGCCGGGTTCGTGACCGGGGTGGCGATCGGATGGTCGCGGCTCGCCGGTTATTGGATCCACCCGGTTTTGCGGTTCGTTGGACCGCTGCCGGCGACAGCCTGGTTGCCCATCGCCTTCTTCGTGTTCCCGTCCAGCTTTAGCGCCAGCATCTTTCTCATTGCGCTCGCCACCGGCTTTCCGGTCACGGTTCTCACTTGGTCGGGTGTCGCTGGCGTGAACAGCGCCTATTACGACATTGCGCGAACCTTGGGTGCAAGCGAGCGTTTCCTGGTACTCAGGGTTGCCGTTCCGGCGGCGATGCCGCATGTCTTCGTCGGCCTGTTCATGGGCCTCGGCAATTCGTTTGCGGTTCTGGTCGTCGCCGAGATGCTGGGCGTAAAGGCCGGTCTCGGCTGGTATCTGCAATGGGCGCAGGGTTGGGCCGCCTACGCCAACATGTATGCTGCGCTGCTGATCATGGCTTTCCTGTGCTCGGGCTTGATCACGCTGCTGTTCCGCCTGCGCGATCACCTGCTGTCTTGGCAGAAGGGTCTAGTGCGGTGGTAGCGGCGACAGCAAGCGACTATCCGGTTCGCGGAACGACGCTGACGATCCGCGAGGTGAGCCATCGTTTCGACCTGGAGGGACAACCGCTGCCGGTATTGGACCGCATCAGCTTGAAGGTCGGCCGTGGCGAGTTCGTCGCTCTCCTGGGGCCGAGCGGGTGCGGCAAGTCGACCTTGCTGCGGCTGGTCGCGGGGCTCGACTTTCCGAGCGCCGGCTCTCTCCTCACGGAGGGCAAAGCGATCGAAGGGCCCGATCCGTCGCGCGTCGTCGTTTTTCAAGACCCCACGCTTTATCCATGGCGGACGGTGTGGAGCAACGTCGCGCTCGGCTTGGAAGCGCGTGGGCTGATGCGCACCCATCGCGAACGCATCGAAGACGCGTTGCGGCTGGTCGGGCTGACCGGCTTCGCCAACGCCTACCCGCACCAGCTTTCCGGCGGCATGGCGCAACGCGCGGCTCTGGCTCGCGCGCTGGTCAACGACCCGCAGCTGCTCATTCTCGACGAGCCGTTGGGCCAGCTCGACTCGCTGACCCGGATCACTGTGCAGAGCGAGCTTGTGTCGCTGTGGCAGCGGGCGGGATTCACTGCGCTACTAGTCACGCATGATGTGGAAGAGGCGTTGTTCCTCGCCGGGCGGGTCATCGTGTTGAGCCAGCGCCCGGCACGCATCAGGGCCGAGGTCGTAAACCCCCGGCCATATCCCCGCCACCGCGGCGATCCACACCTGGCCGAGCTTCGCCATGAAGTGCTCGCGCATCTCGGTCTCGACGCCACCTGGTGAGGGTCGGAGAGGTTGGGCCAATGGCGGGCTGGCCATTTTGCTTGTCTCACCGAAGGTCCATTTTAGGGGCGCTTTCAGACCGGAGCGTCGGCCCGATCTGACATTGTGCCCTCAGATGTAGTCGGGCTCGGCACCAACTTTGGCGCCCGCCGCGCCCGCGCGCCCCGAATTCATTGACTCGGCAATTGCGGAAATGCACGACCGCGAGGCGGCGCTGGCAATGTGGACCGATGCCGTCGAAGAGATGTGGTTTGCGCGGCTGCAGGAGGCGCGCTGTCACTGGGAACTCGGGGACGACGACAGGTTTTTGCGCGAGGCGCTGACATCGCGCAACGAGCGCCCTAACCGTGCCGAGCCGCTTTTTGACCTCGCGCGATTTCACCGCGAGCGCGGGATGCACGAGCCGGCGCCAGACTTCGCCGAGGCCGGGCTCCCGCTCGAGTGCCCTGGAGACGATGCCAATTCGTCGAAGATTTTATTTACCAGACAGGGCTCCGGGAAGAGCTGTCCATCGCGGCCTTCGGCAGCCGGGACATCGTTCGCAATGCTTTGAGCGGCATTCCGGGCGAGTTGCATGAGCGCCATTGGATCGATTTCGGCCACAACCACACCGAGTTGCTGCGCCTCGCGCAAGAGCACGGCGATTACATGTTGATGATCGATGCCAGTGAGGTGCTCGAACTGCCGCCCGGTTTCAGGATGCCGCACTTCAATGCCGATTCCTAAGTAATCGAGGACGGCGTGCAGGAGCGCCTCTGGAAACCTCAGCTTGTGCGCAATGCGCTCCCTTGGTGCTACGAAGGCGTGTTGCACGAATTCCTGAGCTGCAGCGCGGAAGCCGACGGCGCGCGGGTACTGCATTATGAGCGCAGTCAGAAGCGCCTTCCAGGCGTGCGCATCCGGATGGGAAACAACGGCGCCAGACCAGGGAATCCGGGGAGCGGGCATTATCGCCAGGAAGCAGGCCTGCTCGAGCGCGCGCTCGCCACCGAAACCGACCCGTTTCTGCTTGCCCGCTACAAATTCTACCTGGCGCAGACCCATCTCGAAGTGAGGCGGACCGTGGCTGGTTCCTGAGCTATTCCGTCAGATTGTGGCGTGGCCGAATCGGTATGGTCGCGCTACCACTTGTAGACTTTCTGCAACGTTCCTCCCATGAGCGCTGCCTTGTCGTTCGCGGACAGGCGTTTGGTGTCGCGGAACGGCGTGACGCCCTGCTCATAGGTCAGCATGCCGATCGTCCGCGTCCAGTCGGTGCCCCACATGCAACGATCCAGCCCGAACGCATCGATGACCCGCAGTACCGGCCCCCAGATATCGTCGTAGGGGAACGGTTGGTGCGACATCGTGCAGGCACCGCTGATCTTCACCCTTACGTTCTCGTATTGAGACAAGGCGAGCAGCTTGGGAAGATCGGCCCAAACGTCGGCGGGGACCGGCGGGCGAGCAGGCTGCAAAAGGCCGAGATGGTCGATAACGATGACCGTATCGCGGTGTCGCTGGATGTGCGGCAGCCCTTTGTCCAGGATGCCCCAGCAAAGCAAATTGACAGGCAAACCATGTTTGGCGGCGGCAGCGAAAGCGCGGTTCAAACCGGGATGGTCCGCGTCCATCGGCAGGCCCTCGCGCATTCGTATGCGAATGCCGCGCGCGCCTGCCGTCGCCGCCCATTTCGCCACCACATCGTCAATCGCCGGATTGGTCGCGTCGACCGGCGTCACAACCCGAAACTTATCCGGATAGGTGTTGTAAACTTCTAGCGCGTAGCTCGGATCGTATTCATAGGCGCTGAACGACGAGACCATGATCGCACCGTCGACGCCGACACTGTTCATCGCAGCGACCATCTCTTCGCCCGTGGCGGAGTCGAGTCCGTGCGAGGGACTGGCCCACGGCCGGCCGGGATGATTTCGATCGAAGGGATGAACCTGAACGTCGATGACTGGCATGGCCGTCCTCCTGCTTGTTCGACCAATTGTCCGTCATCGTGACCGGTTTGCACAGAGTGATGAGCGCGATGACGAGTGGAGCGCGGATGGAGAACATCTAGACAGAGCGCGAGAACATCGAGGTTCGAACGCTGGCTCCTCGTCGACGCCTACCGGGATCACCCAGTCATGGTTGGACCAAAGGATGATGTGTTGCATGTTGGCGACGATGACGACACGCTCATACTTGCCTTCCATCTGCAGGAACGGCTCGGCGATCAGACCTTTCAGCACGCTCTCGTGCTGCTTGTCGCCGGCATAGAAGGCCTCGTCGCCGAACAGCAGGACGCAATCGCGCAAATGTTCATTGAAGCGACCGACCCGCTGTGCCGGGTTGAAGATCTGCATGCCGTGGTGGCCGAAGGCGCTAGGACCCAATGACCGGAGATGTCCTTCCCGCAGCCTTTTTACCGCCCAGAATGAGGGCGACTTCGCCCGGCTGGCTCGGCTGCTGGTACAGCCGGGCGAGCCAGTTCGGGACATAATCTGCATGGTTGGCGACACCGCTGCAGACCACCTTCTCGATGTGATTCCGGAACAGGCTCCAATCTCCGGGTTTTGGTTCGACGGCGAAGCCACGCCACAGGTTCATGTATCCTGACGCTGCCCGCCGCCGTGTGATCGAAGGTAACGCCGTCGAGATATTGCCGCCGGGCGGAGTGGGTAAGCCACCGCTCGGCCCGGGTTTTGGTTGTCGAGATAAGTTTTGAGCCGTCGGCTGAGAAGACCTGTAGCCGGTCATTTTCGTACAGACGGCGGAAGTCGGCATGCGAGATCCGGTCGAGGACTTCGCGCTTGAGGACCGGATCCAGGCGCCATTCGAACACCCAGATCTTGCCGGCTTCGTTGACGACCGAGTAACGCCGATTGAAGTCGCCAATCAGCTGCTCGAGCGCTTGCTGGCTGCGGGCGATCTCGGCCGCGACATCGGTTGCGGCGACGGTCTTATCGAATTTGGCGGCCTTGCCGCGCATCTTCCGGCCGGCAGCGGTTTTGCTCCGCACCCTGGCGATTTCGGCGCCAAGGTCACTGCGCCCGACGTGTATCGAGCCAACGCCGCCGGGATATGCGCGGATGACCCGCTCGATTGTCCCGTCGTCGAGATCGAGTTCGATCAGCTTGTCGATGACCGAGAAGAGTGCCCGCGAGCGATCGGCGGCGCTGGCGTCCTTCAGCCGGTCGATAACCCATTTGGGCAGGCGCCCGAGGATACCACCCAGCTCCTCGGCGTCATGGGCATGATCGCTCCGCTTTCCGTTGGCCTTGCCGCCCCCAGTCTTGCCGCTGGACGCAAATGCCGTCTCGAATTGTTCGATCGCATACCGGCGTACGACCGCCGCTAGATATTGCTTGCGTCCTTTGGCGCGTTGGGAACATGGATGGTTCCCGGTAGCCGCATGATGCGGTCGATATTGTGGCAGTGATCACCGCCGAGGTCAGTTTCGAGCTGCCGGTTATACGCTTCGAACTGCTCCACGCTGCCCGGACCGTTGAGGGCAACTGGATTGTGCATCAACCAGAAGCCCTGTAGTCCACCGCACCGAGTTGAGGATGACCTACGGAGGGAACCGGTAGCTTCTGAGGCGAGGCCGCATAATCGTTGCCTTGGCCTGTTCGGGATCGGCGCCATCGGGACTGTCTGGGTCGACACGAAGGCATTGAGTGCGCCGATGTCAGCTTTGGTGGATTTCTTTTGAGGTCCGATTTTGGGGTATTGACCGAGAAATAGATGTTTAGCTTGCCCTGCCAGCTCTCGATCCATGTTTTCGTGGCTTGCCGATCGCGAAAGGTGCGGGTTTCAATCCGCCCGTCAGGTTCAATCGCGCTGAGGACTCACGGTCCGCCCGGGGCCCAATGTTCGAGGAAGTCGGCCGCGCCATCGGTGTCGGGATTGACGATCCCGTAACGGCGTACCGTCCTTTGCGGGCACTACCCGGCGGCGTCGAGCGCGGCCGGGCGTGCACGGCGGACGGGCTAGCTCTGGGATCGCGGCGTCGCTGCGGCCTCGATCCGGCATCTGGCCAGTTGCTTGCGGCCAGTCCATGGCAAGATGCATCACTAGTACCTAGTTGCATAAGTCAGCGTACTTAGCTCGCGGATGCTGCGAGAATACGACTTGCTTGGTCCACTCGAAGGGGTGAGCGGTTTGGTTTGTAGGCGTTGATGAAGACGTCGATCTGATCGCGAACCTGGCGTGGCGAGGTGAAACTCGCGCCGGCCAAAGCCTTGGCGGAGAAGCGGCCAATGCTTCGGTAATTGGCTTTGAGTGGAGCTAGCATTTCTCATGTGTCATCACCCTATCTGAAAAATCTGTTGCAAACGTTTTCTCGGAGGCAGGGGGAGCCCGATGCAGACAAGTGTAGCGCAGATCTGTTTGGCTTTGCACCGGTTGAAGGGCGCAAGGTGGTGGCGGCGTTCGACGGCGGCCGGATGACCTCGGAGGCAGGTGCCCTGCTGCTCGGCGCCACCGATGGTCAGCTGCGGTTAGTCGAGCGCTTTGCCGGCTGTTTCACCGATTGCCGGGCGGCCGAGCTGGTCGAGCACACGGTGGCGCGCTTGGTGGGTCAGCGGGTGTTTGGAATGGCCTTGGGCTACGAGGACCTGATCGACCACGACCAGTTGCGCCACGACCCGGTGATGGCGGTGCTGGGCGGCAAGCTGTCGGCAAAGCGGGCCGATTGTGCGCCGCTGGCCTGCAAATCGACGCTTAACCGGCTGGAATTGAGCCGGCCGGAGCCGACCCGCTATCACAAGATCAGCTATGACGCAGCGGCGATCGAGAGGCTGTTTGTCGACCTGTTTATCGACGCCCATTCCTCGGCACCACCACAGATCACCTTGGACCTCGACGCCACCGACGACCCGCTGCACGGCAGCAGGAAGAGCGTTTCTTCCATAGCTATTACGACTGCTACTGCTATCTGCCGCTTTACGTGTTCTGTGGCCGGCATCTGTTGGCGGCCAAATTGCGTCCGCCAACATCGATGCGAGTGCCGGCAGCGTCGAGTACTGCACGATCGTCGCCCAGATCCGCCAGCACTGGCCCAAGGTGCGCATCCTGTTGCGTGCCATTGTTTTGCTCGCGAGGCGTTGATGGCGTGGTGCGAGACCAACGGCGTCGATTTCCTGTTTGGCCTGGCCAAGAACAGTCGGCTCATCGGAGAGATCGAGGCCGAACTCGCCGCGGCGCAAGAGCAGAGCCAACGCACTGGCAAATCGGCGCGGCGCTTCCGTGACTTCATCTGGCAGACGCGCCAGAGCTGGAGCCGCGAACGGCGGGTCGTCGCCAAGGCGGAATGGACCGGCGGCGAAGCCAATCCGCGCTTTGTCGTCACCTCGCTGGGACGCGAGGAGCACGAGGCCCGCCACCTTTATGAAAAGCTCTACCGCGCCCGCGGCGATTGTGGCGTCCCTAAAATAGCGTTACAAGATTTGGTGCTGATGATATATTGGCGTGCCGATTGGGGGATTTGGTTATGGCGCGTCAAAAGATCGAGTTAGCTGCGGAAGAAGCTGAGGAGCTGAGCCGCCGGGCTCGCGCGACGACGGTATCGGTGCGTGATCGTCGGCGTGCTGAAATCATCGTGTTGAGTGCGCAAGGTCTAACCCAACAGCGCATCGCCGAGCAGCTGGGGATCTCACGCGTCGCGGTGAACCGCTGGGTGGGTCGCTTTGCGCTGCACCGGTTGGCGGGGTTGACCGATCGTGCCGGGCGCGGGCGCAAGCCGTGGCTGCCCCAGGTCACGGTGCAGCAAGTGCTCGAGCAAGCGGTGACGCCGCCGCCCCATCTGGGGCGGTGGAGTTGCCGCACGATGGCCCGCGCCGCCGGGATCTCGCCGGCCAGCGTGCAGCGTCTGTGGGCGGCCAGTGACATCAAGCCGCATCTCTCGCGCACTTTCAAGTTATCGAACGACAAGTGCTTTGAAGAGAAATTCTGGGACGTCATCGGGCTGTATCTCAACCCACCGGACAAGGCGCTGGTGCTATGCTGCGACGAGAAATCCCAATGTCAGGCGCTGGAGCGCACCCAACCAGGTCTGCCATTGGGGATCGGGCATATTCGTACCAAGACCCATGATTACGTGCGGCACGGTACGTTGACCCTGTTTGCCGCGCTCAACTATCTTGAGGGCAAGCTGATCACCCGCTTGGCGGCGCGCCACCGCCATCAGGAGTGGCTGGCCTTTCTCAAAACCATCGATGACGAGACCCCGGGCGATCTCGCCATCCACATCATCGCCGACAATTACGCCACCCATAAGCATCCCGCGGTCACCCGATGGCTCGACCGCCACCCCCGCTTCCACATGCATTACACGCCGACCTCGTCATCCTGGATGAATTTGGTCGAGCGCTTCTTTCGCGACCTCACCGAGTTCATTACCGAAAAGAGCTTTGCCTCGACCCGAGAACTGGCCGACGCCATCATCGCGTTCCTCGCCGCGCCCAACGAAAATCCCCAACGCTATGTTTGGAAAGCCAAAGGCGAAAACATCCTGCGCAAGATCGATGCTGCCAGACAAGCACTCGCCGCGCTCCAGCCAGTAAGTAACGCATTTCAGAGACGGCACTAGCGCTGCTGTCGTCGGTGGTCGGGCGGTGAGCGGTTGACGGTCTTACTGCACGATCTTTCCTGACATTGGGATATCGATTGCCGGTTCACCGACCGGTGAAAATGGGCGTGCGCTTCTCGACAAAAGCCTTGGCTGCCTCACGGTGGTCCTCGGTGCGGCCCGTCTCCACTTGGTGGACGGCTTCCATATCGAGCAGTTCGGGCAAACCTCCGCTTTCGGCGCAGTTCAGGTTGCGCTTCATCAGCCCGAGCGCAATCGAAGGTCCATGTGCCAGAGACCGCGCCAGTTCCATCGTGACAGTGGCGAGATCTTCATCGGAGACGACGCGGTTGACGAGACCGAGCGATAACGCTTCGTCGGCCTCGACCGGGCGCCCGGTGAAATAGAGCTCGCGTGCTTTGGCGGTGCCGACCAGCCGGGTCAGAAAGAAGCTGCCGCCGAAATCGCCGGAAAATCCGACTCTGACAAAGGCGGTCACCAGCCTTGCCGAAGTGCCGGCGACCCGCAGATCGCATGCAAGGGCGAGCGCGAGCCCGGCCCCGGCCGCCGGTCCGTTGATCATTGCAATCGTCGGCTTCGGCAGCTCGTGCAGGATGCGAGAGACCTCCATGCGCGAGCGCAGACGCGCCGTCGCCTCCGCCGCGCTGCGCTGCTCGCCGCCTTCGGCCATGCTTTTGACGTCGCCGCCGGCGCAGAAGGCGCGGCCGGCGCCAGTCAGCACAACCACCTTGACGGCCGGGTCGCCGGCCAGCCGCGGCAGCCCGTGCAACAAGCCCTCCATGATCGGCGTCGACAGCGCATTCATCCGCTCTGGCCGATTGAAGGTCAGCGTGGCGATCCCGTCTTCAATGGTTTCGAGCAGTTCGGGCAGTGCGTCCATGTTTGCCTCCGTTGGAAGATCTCATGCGGCCAGCAAGCCTTCGAGACGGCTTCTGATGATCGCCTCGGCCTCGGCCATGATCCGGTCGATCAGTTCCTCGCAGGTTGGAATGTCGTGGATGAGCCCGGCAACCATTCCGCAGCTCCAGGCGCCCGCATCCATCTCACCGTCCTCCAGGACGCGGCGGTTGCCTGCTCCGCCGACGAGGTGGCGAATGTCTTCAATCGTCGTGGCAGCGCCTTTCTCGCGTTCAATCGCCACGATTTCCTCGACGGTCGCATTGGTCAGCACCCGCTCGGTATTGCGCAGTGGCCGCATGATCAGGCGAGTCTGCAATTCATTCGCCGCGACCAGCGCCTGCTTGACGTTGTCGTGCGCAGGCGCCTCCTTTGTGGCGATAAACCGTGTGCCCATATTGATACCGTCGGCGCCCAGCGCGAGCGCGGCGACGAGGCTCCGCCCATCCGCCATGCCGCCTGAAGCCACGAAGGGGATCTTCAGCTCCTCGGCAACCCGCGGCAGCAGGATCATGTTGGGGATGTCGTCCTCGCCAGGATGGCCGCCGCATTCGAAGCCGTCGACGCTGATCGCGTCGCAGCCGATCCGCTCGGCAGTCAGTGAGTGACGCACCGAGGTGCATTTGTGGATGACCTTGACCCCGTGCGCCTTCAAGGCCGGTATGTATTGCGCCGGGTTACGACCGGCGGTTTCGACGATCCGCACGCCGCCTTCGACGATCGCGTGGATATATTCCGGATAGGGTGGTGCGGCGAATGAGGGCAGAAAGGTCAGATTGACACCCAACGGCCGGTCGGTCATGTCGCGGCAGCGATCGATTTCGCGCGCCAGATCCTCGGGTGTCGATTGCGTCAGACCGGTGATGATGCCGAGCCCGCCGGCATTCGACACTGCGGCGGCCATCTCGGCATAGCCGACGCGATGCATGCCGCCCTGGATGATCGGATGCTTTATTCCGAACAGTTCGGTTATGCGCGTTCTCAATGTCGGTCTCTCGCTGTGAGTAGTTTTTCAAGCGACCTGGACACCCGACGATTCACTTCCTTCATTCGTCAGAGGTTCCTTAGAGCGCGCACGAACGCTGCCAAAGCTTCACCGATCTTGTCGGGGCTATCCTCCTGAACGTAATGGATTCCCTCCACAGTCACTTCGGTCTGATTGCGCCAGGTCCGGCAAAATTCGCGCTGGCGGCCAGTCAATAGCGCACCCGGTTCCGCGTTGATAAAAAGTTTAGGAATTCGACTCTCGGCCAGCCACCGACCACAATCAGTGGCCACTCGGGCTACTTCCGGTGGCTCGCCCTCGATGGGAATTTGGCGTGGCCAGGTGAGCGTTGGGCGACGATCCTCACCTGCGTTAACGAAGGGAGCGCGATACGTTGCCATCTCCTCGTCGCTCAACTTGCGCAATATGGCTCCCGGCAAGACGCTCTCAACGAAGAGATTCTTTTCCAGCACCATCATCTCGCCGTCGTTGCTACGAAATCCCTGGAAGATGGATCGCGCATCTTCAGGAAAATCCGCCCAGGTTATGGGCTGAACGATCGCCTCCATGTAGGCGATTCCCTGTACCCGATCGGCGTGCTGGCGCGTCCAATCGAAACCTAAAAGGGAACCCCAATCGTGAAGCACCGCAATCACCTTGTCTCCAAGGTTGAGCTGTTCCCACAGCGCGAACAGATAGTCCCTCTGTTCGTGGTAGCTGTAGCGTTCAGGCCCCGAGTCCGGCAGCTTGTCCGAGCCTCCCATCCCGATCAGATCACAAGCGATCAAGCGTCCGAGCCCTTCGCAATGAGGCATGATGTTGCGCCAAAGGTAGGATGAGGTGGGATTCCCATGCTGGAAGACGATCGCGTCGCCAACTCCTTCATCGATGTAAGCCATGCGGCTTCCGTTAACCGTTGCAAACCGCGGCTCACGATAGGGCGTCGCTGAGATAGGCATGAAGGTGTCCTCCATTTTGAATAAATTGCTCACAGGCACGTGTCAGGCTCTATAAGCGGCGCTGAATGATCGACAGCTCTCGCAGGCGCTTGCCGGTTGCCGCAAATATCGCGTCGGTCACTCGGGAATGATGCCAGAATTGCCGGGCTCGCCCATTCCGCCCGGCGGCTCGAAACGGTCAGGTTGATCGTGCCGCCGGTCGAGTAGGGTTCGAGCGCAGAAGTCTGTCGAGCGCCAGCGCGCATCGGCTCGTCATCGTCAATGGTGTGAATAGCCGCGGGCACGCTCATGCGGGAAACTATGGCTTTTCGCGCGACGTGCCGAAGTACACGGCCGTTAATCGAGGTTCTCTCAAGCTTAAAACATCGTGTTGGTGTTAGCCGAGGTCTCAGGGATCGGCTGGATCACGTCCCAGTGCTCGAGAACCTTGCCGCCTTCCAGGCGGAAGATGTCCACCACCGCCTCTCCGCGGGGATTATCGGACAGGCCGTGCCAATGACTGTGAAGGATAACGTAGTCGCCGTCGGCAAAGACACGCTTGATCTCGCAGCGAGCATCCGTGAGCCAGGTAACGATCTTCCTCAAGCCTTCCATGCCGTCTTCGATCAGCGGATTGTGCTGGCGATAGGGGGAGCCAGCGTAAAGCCGGAAGGCATCTTCGACTAAGCCTTCGGTCACAGCTTTGTAGAAGGCGACGGCGATGTCCTTGTTGGTTTCGGACATGGGCTTTCTCCTTGATCAGAAGATCGTGTTCGGGTTGCCGGCGGCCTCAAGGGGCCAGTTGGATTTCATTGGGCCAACCCTTTTGCCGGCAAAAAAATACGCGCAATTACTCGTATCTTGCCCATGGAGATAGGACCGTCCTCGCGAATGTCAAGCGGGGATGGAATTGCGCCGGTAAAAGCCGTCGCTGCGGGAAATAAGAATGACTCATGGTCAGCCAGTGGCTTGTTGAGCCCACGGGCCAATCCCAGAGAAGCGTGCCGGGGTGATCCTGGTGACGTAACCCGCAATGCTCCGCATGGAGGCCGGCGGATATTCCGCTCCCGGCCCGAGGTAAATAGGAGCCAGCCGTTGCAGAAGGGGCACTGCGGCGCCTTCGGTCACCCGCGCAGTGCCGTAGATCACCACGTATTCCCGCATTCCTTGCGTCGTATTGTAACCGAGGAGGGACAACGCAACTCTCGGATCGCGCCGGATGTTCTTGACCTTCTGATGCATAGCCAGATGGCCCATCACGAACTCTTCGTCCTCAATTCCAACCCACACGACGGTAACCTGCGGGCTGCCGTTGGGATTGAGCGTGGTCAAATGAGCGAGCGGTCCTTTTTCGATCACTTCGTGTACTGTTTGCGGAATTTGTATGCGTGTTTCTCCTTCGTTAACCGCTGCAAACCGCGGTTCACGATAGGGCGTCGCTGAGATAGGCATGAAGGTGTCCTCCATCTGAATCAAACGCATCGTGTGTTTGTATTGGATCTGTTCGGCGAGCCGGCCTCTAAGCCATGCTCAAGACCATGCGGAAACGTGCCTTCCCGCTCATCATCCGAGCATAGGCCTCAGGCGCTTGCTCAAACGGCACCACCTCGATGAGCGGCCGCACGTTGGACAATACGCTGAAATCCAATGTGTCCTGCATCTCGATGGCGCTTCCCGTCAGACTGCCGAGCACGCTTCGCGCCCCGAAAATCAAGGGCACTGTGCTGATCGGCATGGGGTCGGGAGCGACGCCAACCACGATCACCTTTCCTCGCACCTTGAGACCGGGCAGGAGCGATGCAATTGCCTCGCCGGAGGGAGCGGTAGCAAGAATGGCATCGGCGCCACCGAGCTTCTTCAAAGCTTCGGCCGCATCCTCAGCCTTCGCGTCGATATAAACATGTGCTCCGAGCTTGTTTGCGAGATGCTGCTTGTCCGCACTCGAGCCGATTGCGACGACTCGAAATCCCATCCTGTTGGCGAACTGCACTCCAAGATGTCCCAGGCCGCCGATACCTTGAATTGCGACCGTGTTCCCTGCCCGCAGGCCAGCTAGATCTCCCGATCCCTCGAAAACCCACCCTCGCCACGGCGCGATGGTGGCCGGCTTGGGGGCGATCGGCCGGCGCTGCGGTAGCGCCATGGCGTGGCGCCCGCCCCTTTGACGGCAGACCCGGTGCCTCGAGGTTGTTCGGCGGTCGCCGACGCGCCACGTGCACGCGCTGCTGACGCGCCGGGTAGGCGGCCTGTTGCACCTTGATTTGCTCCAATACGGCCGACAGCCGCTTGTTGTCGACGATCGCGGCGGGCGGCACGGTCTGGATCTTGTCGAACAGTTTGAAACCGAGCGTCGCGCCGTGGAACTGAACCGCGAACCGGCCGTCCGGGTAGTTCACTACCTCCACCTTCTTGCGCACCAAGCCACGGGTCAGCGGCGTCGGGTCCAGGAGCAGCATCATGCGGTCGTAGTGCAGGGTCAGGTTGCGCGTCACTGTGCGCTCCTCCCGCCAGGCCAGGAGCTCGTCCAGATCATCGGCTGGCGACAGCGGTCGATGCAGGTCCTTGGCATTGGCCGGTTCCCGACCAAAGCGCTGGTTGTAGGCGGCGATGAACCCCGGCAGCCATGCGTTCGCCGCGGCAATCGACGATACCCCCGCCAGCCGCAGCTCCTTGACCATCCGGTCCTGCAATGTACCAAACGCGCGTTCGACGCGTCCCTTCGCCTGCGGGCTGTTGGCACAGATGATGTCGATGTTCAGCGCCAACAGCGCGCGACCGAACTGGGTCACCCCGTCGCCGCCGACAGCCTCCTTGCGGTTCACCCGGAAGATGCCGTGCTTGTCACTGTAGAACGCGACCGGCTTGCCATGCGCCTCCAGATAGGCGCGGGTCGTCCGAAAGTAATCAAACGCCGATTCCGAGGTGACGAACCGCAGCTGCATCAATCGGCTCGTTGCATCATCCACAAAAGCCAGCAGCGTGCACGGCGGACCGCGGTCCTCGAACCAGGCGTGCTCCGAGCCGTCGATCTGCACCAGTTCGCCCAGGCAATCGCGCCATTATATACAATTGCGGAGCGAATTGAATGTGGTGATTCCAGCACATACGAGAGGAGCTGCGTCGGTTGACGAAAGACCATCAGGGATAAGTGCCAGAGCGCGAGACTCGGCGATCAGCGTCTCCGCGTATCCTCCATCGGTCGTCGTGCCCGGATAGATAGGGTTGAGACAATTCACGAAGTCGCCGCGGCGGCAGGGCTCGCAGGAGCCATCTTCACCGCCGAAGTAACCCACGCCGACGCGCTGCCCAACCTTCCATCTGGACTCTCCTGGTCCAACCTCCTCAATGAGGCCAATTGCCTCGTGGCCAGGAACGCGGGGATAGACCATGCCGGGCCACTGGCCGCTGACGGTTGCGGAATCTGAATGGCAAACGCCGCAGGCCTGCACGCGAATGCGAACTTGTCCGCTCTTCGGCGCGACGACTTCTCGCTCCACCAGGTTGAATTTGCCTGGCGACGTCACTTCAATTGCTTTGTAGGTGGAAGGCATGATCTCTCCTTTATATGGATTATCCACGAGACATCGGATGGCGGGCTTTGGCCGGATATCGCAGGATGCCGCGCCAAAGCAGTCTCTGCCGCTCGGTTCCTGAATAAACGCGCATGGTCATGTGGTGAAAAGCTCAGGTCGCGGGTGATAAGCGGCGTCAGGCGGCGATCAACAGGTCAAGGCCGGCGAGGGGGCCGCCCGCCTGCTGAATTCGTCCGCCGGTGACAAGGCCTCCGAGGTCGATGGCCGCGAAGCCGAAGCTCTCGATCAGGTCTTTCACGACGCGCTTGGATGTTTCGTCATCCCCGGAGACGAAGATCACGCGCTTGCCTTGGCCGTTGACCGGCCCCTCATTGAAGTGCGCCATGCGAATGGAATTGAACGCCTTGACGATGCGAGCCCCTGGCGCGAGACCGGCTACGATCTCGCTGGCGCCAATGCCGCCGAGGTCGGCGAGAACGAGTTTGGGGCTGGTCTCGGCGAACGGGTTGGTGGCGTCGATGAGGACACGGCCGTTCCACTCGGGCAGACCGTGCAAGGCCGCCTCGACGTTCTTCCACGGCACGGCGAGCAGCACGTAGTCCAGACTGGCCGCTTCCTCGACGGTGGTCGCCGACGCGCCCTTGCCGAGTTTTGTCACCTTGTCAGCAAGCGCGTCGGGGCCGCTCCGACTGCTCAAGACAATCTCATGTCCCCGAGCAAGCGCTTCGCGCGCAGCTGCAAGCGCAACCTCGCCTGCTCCGATCGTCCCGATCCTCATCGGCCGGTCCTTTCGATTTCGGAGAAGCCTAACCCTCCGCTTTCGCGGAGGCGTTGCGGCCATAGTTAGTTTTGAAAACATACCTGTCAAGGCAACTCGATTCGGTATCCGAAGTGATGCCCGTCCTCAGCCTGGCCTATCACACATCGATATGCAGTTCACTGATTGACAGTTTCAAAATCACACCTATTATCGTCGTCGTGTGAGTATGGCTGAGGCAGCAAGGCGAGCATGAACGCGGCGACGGAGGACGAAACGGAAAAGATCCTGGCTGAGCTTCCCGACCGGATCAGCGACGTCATCAAGCCGTTCGCGCGCGAGAGCCCCGACCACCCGGCTCTGGTGCAGGGCAATGTCACTTGGTCCTACAGCGAGTTGACGGCCGTCGTCGCCGACACGGCACTGATCCTCAAGCACTACGATATTCGTTCCGGCGACCGGGTCATGATCGTCAGCGAGAACAGCCTCGCGCTCGTCGCGCTGATCCTCGCCGCCTCAGAGATCGATGCCTGGTCGGTGGTCGTGAACCCGCGGCTGTCGGCTCGGGAGGTCGACCTCATCCGCGAGCACGGCGGGGCCCGCCGCGTCTTTTATACGATCGAGGTGTCCGAAGCGGCGCGCCAGCACGCGGAGCGGCACGACGCCGACATTGCCGTGCTCCGTGCACTGGGAACGCTCGGCGTCGGGCCGCTAAATCGGCAGACGGTGCCAGAGCCGGTTGAGGTGGATCCATCGCGCCAAGTCGCGGCGCTCGTGTATACCTCAGGCACGACCGGCAACGCCAAAGGGGTAATGCTGACCCACCGCAACCTGCTGTTCAGCGCGCGGATAATGGGTGCGCAACGCAACCCGGCGGACAAAGCCTACTGTGTGCTCCCGATCTCGCACATCGTCGGTTTCTCCGGCATCCTGCTCGCGTCACTGATGGTCGGCGCGACCGTGCAGTTGGTGCCCCGCTTCGATCCTGCCGAGTTAGTGTCTGCGATCGCCAATGACGACCTCACGCACATATTCGGCGTTCCGGCCACCTATCAGCGGCTATTGGAGTACAAGACGGTTGCTGGTATCGAAAAGCTGCCTCGCGGTAAGCTTCGGCGGCTGGCCGTCGCCGGCGCGCCGCTCGATTTGGCGCTGAAATGCAAGATCGAGGCGGAATTCGGGCTGCCGCTAAGCAACGGCTACGGCATCACCGAATGTGCGCCCGCTATCGCAGGCGTCCGGGCGGAGACGCCGAGAAGCGACGATGCCGTCGGCTCGCTGATCACCGGGATCGAGGCACGTCTGGTGAAGCCCGGTGGCGCTGTCGCGTCAGGCGAGATCGGCGAATTGCACGTTCGCGGTCCCAATGTGATGCGCGGCTATTACCGGGACCCCGAGGCGACCGCAGCGGTGATCGACGCTGATGGCTGGTTCAATACCGGCGATCTCGCGCGGTTCGAAGACGACATTCTTTACATCGTCGGCCGTACCAAGGAGCTGATCATCCGCTCCGGCTTCAACGTCTACCCGCCCGAGGTCGAAGCGGTGTTGAACGAGCATCCCGCAGTGGCCCAATCGGCGGTGATCGGACGGCCCGTCCGAGGTAACGAGGAGATCGTGGCCTATGTCCAGCTGTTCCCCGGATCGGCCGCAACTCCGTCCGATCTGATGGCGCATGCAACCCGTTTACTGGCGCCCTACAAGCGCCCGTCAGAGATCATCGTACTGGATGCGCTGCCGGCCGCCTCGACCGGCAAAATCCTCAAGCACCTATTGGTTGATGCGGTTCGCGATCGGGCCATCTCGCAGGTATAGGAGACTGACTTGGAAAACAGAGATGCTACTGTCGCCGTGATTGGCGCCGGCGATTTCATCGGTGCTGCAATTGCCAAGAAATTCGCATCCGAGGGGTTCACTGTTTTCGCCGGACGCCGGAAGGGCGAGAAACTGGCGCCGCTGGTTGGCGAGATCGAAGCAGCGGGTGGACGGGTCATCGGGCGCTCGCTCGATGCGCGCAAGGAGGAGGAGGTCACGGCCTTCCTCCAGGACGCCGATGCGGCTGCACCACTCGAAGTCTGCGTCTTCAACATCGGCGCCAATGTCAATTTCCCGCTGCTCGAGACCACCGAGCGGGTGTTCCGCAAGGTCTGGGAGATGGCTTGCTACGCCGGTTTCCTGGCCGGCCGCGAGGCGGCGCGCCTGATGCTGCTGCGCGGCCGGGGCAACATCTTCTTCACCGGCGCCACCGCTGGTATGCGCGGTGGGGTCGGCTATGCCGCCTTTGCCAGCGCCAAGTTCGGCCTTCGTGCGGTAGCGCAGGCGGCCGCGCGCGAGCTCGGTCCCAAGAACATCCACGTCGCCCATCTGGTCATCGACGCCGGCGTCGACACCGCCTGGGTGCGCGAGCGGATCAAGGAGCGCGAGGGCGACGCGGCCCTCGCCAATCTCGATCCGGGCAGGCTGATGCGGCCGGAATCAGTCGCCGAGGCCTATTGGCAGATTTATCAGGAGCCGCGCGATGCTTGGTCGTTCGAGCGCGAGATCCGGCCCTTTGCGGAAAAATGGTGAAACGATGCCCCAGGTTGAGTTCCACTTCGATTTCGGCAGCCCTAACGCCTATCTGGCACATCTGGTGATCCCAGAGATCGAGCAGCGGACCGATGCGAAATTCGAGTATGTGCCGGTGTTATTGGGCGGCGTCTATAAGCTGACCGGCAACCGGTCACCCGCCGAGAGCCTCGCCGGCGTCAAGAACAAGCCCGAATACGAGCGACTCGAGACAGCGCGCTTCATCAAACGCCATAGGATTACGAGCTTCCAGCAGAACCCGTTCTTCCCGGTCAACACGTTGACCATCATGCGCGGCGCCATTGCCGCGCAGAGGCTCGGCGTGTTCGAGCGCTATGTCGACGAGATCTACCGTCACATGTGGTCGGAACCAAAAAAGCTTGACGATCCGGCGGTATTGCAGGCCGCCTTAGGGAAATCTGGTTTCAATGCAGACCGCTTCGCGGAGCTGGTCCAAGACCCCGATGTCAAGGCGCGGCTGCTCGACAATACCGAGCGTTCGGTCGCCCGCGGCACCTTTGGCTCACCGACTTTCTTTGTCGGTGACGAGATCTTCTTCGGCAAAGACCGGCTGCGCGATGTCGAGGAAGCGATCCTGGGCACGGACTCCCAGGAGCCCAGGCAATCTCGACCGCTAAACGACGGCTCAAATATAGATGTGATCCTAAAGCGGTTCGAACAGCCGGACGAAGTTCGTACTTTCGAGAAGGGCAAGTTCGAGATTGTTCGGATCGGCGGCATGACAATCGGCCGCGCGACCTACGAACCAGGCTGGAGATGGTCGCTCCATGTCGGCCCGGCTATCGGCACGTCGAGTTGCTCGGTCGAGCATGTCGGTATCGTCGTCTCGGGGCGCGCGACAGCTGCAATGGACAGTGGCGCCATCACTGAAATGCGCCCGGGAGACGTATTCCACATCGCACCTGGGCACGACAGCTGGGTGGTCGGCGACGAGCCTTACATATCGCTGCATTTTCTCGGCGCGGACCACTACGCCGACCATTCCTAAAAGGAAATCGAAGCGATGAAGGATCCAATACAAGCGCGCATCGAGCGCCAAATCAACGAGCATGATGTCGTGCTGTTCATGAAAGGCACACCGGTCTTCCCGCAATGCGGTTTCTCTGCCGTCCTGGTACAGGTGCTGAGCCATCTGGGCGTCAAGTTCAACGGTATCGACGTGCTCAACGATCCGGCACTGCGCCAGGGGATCAAAGCGTTCTCCGACTGGCCGACAGTGCCACAGCTCTATGTGAAAGGCGAGTTCATGGGCGGCTGCGATATCGTCCGCGAGATGTTCGAAACCGGCGAGCTCGCTCAATTCCTGGCCGCACGCGGCGTGAAGACGGCTATCGTTCGGACCTGATCGGCCTGATGCGCCAGCTCGGAGCGAGCCGGGACACCGCGATACCATCGGGAGTTTGAATACTAAACCTATCGCATTATATATCAACGGAAGGGACTCAACGGGCATTGCTGGAAGAGTGCATGCGTTGGAACGAGCTTAGCGAGGAAAACTGCTCGATGGCGCGCACGATCTCGGTCATCGGGGATCGTTGGACGTTGCTGATCCTTCGGGACTGCTTTCTGCGCGTGCGCCGCTTCGAGGATTTCCAGGAGCGCCTTGGCATCACCCGCCCGATCCTCGCCAATCGGCTCAAGAAGCTCGTCGACGAGTTCGTGCTCGTCAAGGTGCCCTACCAGCAGCGCCCGCTACGTTATGAATACCGGTTGACGCAGAAAGGGCTCGACCTCTTCCCGATCGTCATGGCGATTGTCCACTGGGGCGATGTCTACATGGCTGACAAAAAAGGGCGCCCGCTGCTGCACACTCACAATGTCTGCGGCAAGGATTTCGATCCGGTGATGGTGTGCTCTGAATGCGGCGATCCGCTCTCGCCGAGGCAGGTCCACGTCCATCCCGGCCCCGGCGCCAAAGACGCGCGACATCTGCCGCTGCAGACCGATCCCCCGGGCGCCCGGTATATCGCGAAAGAGAAGGCGGCACGCTAAGCCGGTTACGCGGCGCTCCTCGGAGTATTGGCCGCCACGGCGGCACAATAGGCTGGGCGAGACGTGATGCTCTCCATATAACCGTGGCAGGCTGCGGTGACTGGTACGTGGTAGCTCACAGCCCAGGCCAGGCAGGTGGTCAGCAGCATATCGGCGGTGGTAAGCCGGCCGCCGACCAGGAAAGGCCGCCCATCCTGCAGCGCTTGCTCGGCATGGCGCAGCTGCGTTGAGAAATACTGGGCGGCGCTTTCCAGCGCCACCGGCGCCTCGCCGTAGATATGCTTCAAAGCGCCGTGGCGGCGCATCACGTAAAGGCTCGTCGCGTCGAGCTCGGTCGCGGCATAAAAGCACCACTCGAGCCACGTCGCGTATTCCCGCGGCTCGGTCGGGATCAGCGCGTTTTCGCGGGTGCCGTAGGTATCCGACAAATAGGCCGCGATCGCCGGGCTCTCGGCGATCCTGAAATCCCCGTCCTGCAACAACGGGATCTTCTGCCTTGGGTTGAGCGCGGTGTACTCTTGTGTTTGGGTCTCGCCGGTGCGTGGCAGGATCGGGCGGCATTCGTAATCAAGCCCGAGCTCGTGCATTGCCCAATGGGCCCGCAACGTCCGGCTGGTTCCGAGGCCCCAAAGTACCAGACGTCGCGGCGGTGCCTCGATCATCGCTACCACCGCTCGCTGTAGGGCCGAAGATCGAGCTCGTGCGTCCAGCCGTCTCGAGATTGATTATGTAGCGCCCAGAAGGCTTCGGCAACGGAGCTGGTCTGGATCAGGCTGTCCGCCGCAAGATCGGGCATTACCCCGGTGGCGGCGCTGAGCCGCCGGTGGATCGCCTCGCTGTCGATCGCGCCATCGATGATCAGATGGGCAACATGAATGTTCTTCGGAGCGAGCTCGCGCGCCACGGACTGTGCGACCGCGCGCAGGCCGAACTTCGCCGCCGCAAACGCGGCGAAGCCGGAGCCACCGCGAACGCTGGCGGTGGCGCCGGTAAACAGGATCGTGCCGCGGCCGCGCGGCACCATGTAGCGCGCCGCCTCGCGGCCGGTTAGAAAGCCGCCATAGCAGGCAAGTTCCCATGCTTTGAAGAACAGCCTGGCGCTGGTCTCGACCAGCGGCGATTTTACGTTGGCGCCGGCATTGAAGAGGCAAACTTCAACCGGTCCCAGCTCCGCCTCCACCTGTGCGAAGAGCGCCTGCACCGCTTCTTCACTACGCACATCGGTACCGACGGCGCGTGCTATGCCGCCGGATGTGATGATCTCCTGCACGATGCTTCGAGATTTCTCGGGGTCGCGCCGCGCTACGCAGACCGAGTAGCCGCCGGCGGCGAACCGCCGCGCCACAGCGGCGCCAATCGCGTCTCCGGCGCCAACCAGCAGCGCCACGGCGCTCTTCCCGCCTTCCGTCATAGCCGCATTCCCCACGTAGGTTTTGAAACTGTACCCACTATATCGGAGCTTCGATCGGAAGCGAAAGGATCTTGCCCACCGAAAGTTGTGTCACCGATATTGCGTGGGGTGATCTTGTCGGCTTGATCGCAAGCCCGATATAGGTTCTGGAAACAAACCCTATGGGACGCAGATATGCCGGGTCCGTTGGCGGGTATCAGAGTGCTCGATCTGACCAGCGTGGTCTCGGGTCCGTTGGCGACGATGTTTCTCGCCGATCAAGGCGCCGAGGTCATCAAGATCGAGCCGCTCGGCGGCGACATCACTCGGCGCAGCCGGCAATCGATCAGTGCGTCGGGGGAATTCTCAGCGCTGTTCGTCTCCACGAACCGCGGCAAGCGCTCGCTCGCGCTCGACCTGAAACGGCCGGAGGCGAAAGAGATCATGCGTAAGCTGATCACGAGTTCCGACGTGCTGGTGCAGAACTTCCGGCCCGGGACAATGGAACGCCTCGGTTTCGCTGAACCCGCTCTGCGCGAATTGAACCCGCGGCTGATCTATGTCTCGATCAGCGGTGTCGGCGAGAGCGGGCCCTATGCCAAGAAACGGGTCTACGACCCGATCATTCAGGGCCTGTCGGGCTTTGCCGACCTCCAGGCGGACCCCAAGACCCGCCGGCCGCAGATGATCCGCACGATTGTCGCCGACAAGACTACTGCGATCTTTGCGGCTCAGGCGGTGACTGCGGCGCTCTTTGCCCGTGAGCGGACCGGCGAGGGCCAGCACGTCCGGCTCGCGATGCTCGACACGATGATCGCCTATCTCTGGCCGGAGGCGATGACCCAGTACACCGTGGTCGGGCGCGAGGCGACGACCGCGGATCCTACGGCGCGCCCCGATCTGATCTTTGAGACCGCTGACGGCTATATCACTGTCGGAACAATTTCCGATTCCGAGTGGCTCGGCTTTTGTGCTGCTTCGGGACGACCAGGCCTTGCCGACGATCCGCGGTTCAACACGCCCGGCGGCCGGGCCGCCAACGCCACCGAGCGGATCCTGTTGATGGCGGAGATCATCAAGGAGGATCCGACTGCGGATTGGTTGCAGCGTCTCGATGCCAACGATGTGCCGTCGGCGCCAGTGCTGCGGCGCAATGAGGTGATCGCCAATGAGCAGGTATTGGCGCGCGAACTCATCGTTGAGCTGGACCATCCGGACATCGGCCCCGTGCGCCAGCCCAAACCCGCGGCCCGCTTTGACCGCACCCCTGCGCGGATTCAAGGGCCGGCGCCTCGCATCGGCGAGCACAGCGCGGCAATCCTGGCGGAGCTCAGACTGGAAGCGGCGGAGATCGAACGGCTAGCGACCGAAGAGGTCGTGCGTTTGGTCAAGACCTAATCGATCAAACCGGGACGCCAAGGCGATCAAATTCGGCGACGGCGGCGCGACCAGATAATCGACGAACCGCCTCGAAGTCGTGCCGGGCGGATGAGACCCAATTGTGTGTCGTGGCAAAGGTAACGAGCTGATCGAGCCGATCGTCGGCGATATCCTCGTTCCAGTGCAACGAGATCACGCGTTTCGCATCGAAATCGCGGATTGGGACTTTCTTCACGTTGGGCGGGAAAATCGCGGCCATCAGCGCGACACCGGGGCCAGCTCCTACCAATGCGAGAGCACGATCGGTTCGAGGATCATTTCGGCGAGCCGTACACGCCGTTGTCATGCACGGCTGAAGCGCTGGAGCGCTTCGTTGCAAGCTCCGCTTCAGCCGGAGGGTCGAGATCGGCATCGGCCGGGACGGTTCCGTGCGCGGGCACCCGGTTACGGGCGTCCCCCTACCGCGACCGGTCCGCCGCTTAGCGATTGGGCAGGTCGAGGGGGTAGATCGGCCGCCTGACCTGCTTGAAATCGAGTTGGCCGTAATCGGAGGTGCACACCCCCACGCCGGCACAGTCGACGACAGCTTTCGCCATCGGGCCGAGGCCGGCGCGCCAGTGGATACGGCTCTTCAGCATGACATAGCGTTTCTGCATCGGGTCGATGCCGAGGCTCGTGAAGCAGTTGAGGTCGGAGGGCTCGACATGGCGCGAGATCAGGATGATCTCGATCGGGCCGGTGTCGAGCACCACCGAAGGGCCCATATCCATCTGCACGCCGCGCGCCATCGGGCCCCGGTTGCGGTAGCGGCCATTCGAGATCGTCTTGACCATGCCGGTCACGATCAAAGGCGGGCTCTCCGCGGGGATCGCCGGCATCGCGATCTTGCCGCCGATGGACAGGCTGACTTGGGCGCCGATCCCGGCGGTGATGGCCTGCTGCACTGCCTCCGGGTCATAGATTGCGAAGACGGCGACATCCTCGATCCCCTGCCGCAGGATTTCCGCCAGCACGACGGTGGTGTCCATCGTGCCGCCCGAGGCGCAGTTGTCGTAGTGGTCGAGCAACACGATCGGCCCCTCGCCCGGCGCGGTCGGCGGCATTGCCTTGGCGCGGGCGACGGATTGCAGCAGAGGTTCGATGGCGTAAACAAAAGTCTCGCGCTCGACCCAGGCCCGGTCCAATAGCTCGTCGCGGAGGTCTTCGGCGAGCTTGCGGTCGCCGTCGGTCACGACCACGGCGCTCAACCCGGCATTCGCGATGTCGGCATGCGGAAACCCGGTGAAGAGGCTCGCGGCCAATGCGCCTTCGCTGCTCATTGCCGCGCAGCGGTGCTGCAGTTCCTTGTTCGGGTGGTCATCGGTGCCCTGCCGCATGACATGAGGCAGCATCGGCACATTTCCCCAGGCCATGACGGGCCTCACCTCGCCGCGGATCGTGCGCAGCAGGATCTCGCCGGCGAGCCTCGCAGTCTCGTAGGTGTCGATGTGCGGGTAGGTGCGATAGCCGGTCACGACGGTCGCATTGGCGATGATCTCGTCATAGAGATTGGCGTGCATGTCGAGCGATACGGCGATCGGCGTCTTCGGGTCGATCGCGCGCAGCCGCTTGAGGAACTGGCCCTCGCCGTCCTCGAGGCTCTCGGTCACCATCGCGCCGTGCAGATCGAGCATGATGCCGTCGAAACCGCCGCGCGCCACCGCCTCGCAGATCGTGTCGGTGATGTGCGCATAGGCGGCGTCCTCGACGGGACGGCTCGGCGGCGCCCCGGCGGCGATCGGCAATACGATCTCGGTCCGCTCCCGCTCGGCGAGGTCGAGATAGGCGCCGAGACCTGTGCCGGTGCCGCGAAAGGCCCGGATCGCCGCCTCGCCGCCAAGCGGTCCAAACCGGGCCAGCGGTGTCGGCACCGGAGAAAATGTGTTGGTCTCGTGCTTCATCATCGCGATCAACAGCCGCATTTCAGGATCTCCATGGCTCCGGCACTTATGCCAATTCTGGACGCAAGCCGCAATTATGGCTATCCTTATGGCCATCTACCGAGGAGATTCTACGTGACCGCCTACAGCGTTGCCGAGGCCAAGAACCGGCTTCCGAGCCTGATCAACAAGGCGCTTGCCGGTGAACAGGTGATCATTACGCGGCGCGGCAAGCCTGTCGTCGAGCTGAGGCCTGCTTCGCGCCACGCGGCGCCGGCCACCGGAACTCACGAGTGGCTCCGCGCCCGAACGCGCGCCCGTCCGAGCGTCGGGTTAACCTCGGTCGAGATTCTCGATCTGATGTACGAGTCGAAAGAGGATTGAGTACCTATCCGGATGCCAGTGTCCTCCTGCCGATCTTGATCGCTGAGCCGACCACCGAAGCCGTTTACGACTGTCTCGGCGCCGATGGTCGGGAATTGCTCATCAGTGATTTTGCTGCCGCCGAAGTCGTTTCGGCCCTATCACGCCTCGTACGCATGGCCCTGCTGACCGACGCCGACGCATCGGCGCGTCTGGCGGACTTCGATGCTTGGCGTGCGGCAATGAGCTCGCCGGTCGACATCGCGGTATCCGATACTCGGCTCGCCTACATTTTTGTTAGGCGCTTCGATCTAGGGCTCCGAGCACCTGACGCGCTGCATCTCGCGATTGCCCGGCGCCTCGATGCGACCCTCGTCACGCTCGATCGGCGCTTGGCAACAGCCGCCCGCGAACTCGGCGTTACTGTCGAGGACCCCCGCCATCCACTCGATTGATTTGTTCTGATGCTGCCGAGGGAGAGCGTAGGGCGGGTGAAGCGGAAGCGTAACCCGCCGGAGGGGTCTGGAAAGCATGGCGGGTTGCGCTGCGCTCAACCGCCCTCTCAGCGCTCTCACTGCCGGGACGACCAACGAGACACCCAAAATTGCCACAATCAGAGAGGGTGGTGCGTCATTTTGAATGTAACAAATCGACGGATTGAATGTAACAAATCGACGGATTCAAAATCTCGCAATTATCGTAATTGAAATTGCAAATATGCGTGCCGCTGTGCTATAAGCTGCTTGGAAATATTGGTTGACAAATCAGTATTTTTGTGGAAGTCGCCGAACGTCCAGAAAACGTCCAAAAGGCGTCTTGAGATTCGTCTGACGACACATATTTACCACTTGTCAACGGTTAATGTGTGCTATGCGACATAGTGTCACGTGGGCCGGATAGGATCTGTGAGTATACTCGCCGAGAGGCGTTATCGGGGAGGGGAGTGTGAGATTTCTCACACTCCCCTCGTCGTCTGATGGAGCATGAATGCCACGAGGACCGCAAGGGCAGAAGCGGCCGGCTGGCACGGTGGAATCTGCCGTCATGGTCGCGAAGATTGCGACGGGCGAGATTGCCGAGGAGATAGATGAGCGATCGGTTGGAAAGATTCGAAGCGGCAAGGCTGGCGCAAAGGCGCGAGCGGAAAAATTATCACCCGCTCGGCGACGCGAAATCGGCAGAATAGGTGCTGCTTCCAGGTGGAGAGGAAAAGGTGGCTAGCACTCCCTCGGACGGCGAATTAACAGCACAACAGCAACAACAGCGCGCATTGGCGCAAGCTGCTCTGCATGCTCCTATACCTCACTTCTATGCAAATGGATTTGGTCTGGCCCAAACTGCGACTGATATTACTTTAATATTGCTGAGCAACACTGCTCCTATTGGAACACTAACAATGACCTATGGGCTTTTGAAGCAAGCTGTTGATGAACTTTCAAAGGCGGTTAGTAATTTTGAAAAGGCGTCAGGGCACGAAATAACTCCAATTGGGAAGGTAAATGAGGAGCTACAAAAGTTGGCGGGGCAGGGAAATGCCATCACCTAATTATGCCGCGGATCGTCTTGTTTTTATATCTGGTTGGCAGATTTCATCATCTTCTGATGCCGTAGATAAGATAACGGAATTCGCGCAACTACCCGAAGGATGGGATTACGGGCAGGGTGGCCCTGTATCGCAGGACGCTGTGAGCAAAGCGCTGGCTTGGGAAGGATTTTTCTCTCTTCGTGGATGGCGCACCAATGCTGGTCCTGGCACAGACGGTGAGATAGCAGTCAGCGGATCACTCGGAGACTCTAGAATAGAGGTGATTGTCGAGCCTGATAGTACTCTGACGATTGCATACGACTTTAAGAACCGCCGTGTACTTTATGAGCCGCGTATGTCTGTTCAGGAAGCACACAAGCGTATTTTGGAGATTGTAGAGCGGTCATGGAATGCATTCGTCTACTCAATCCCAAAAAATACGACAAGAATGCAGAGAAGTGGTTTGATACAGCATTTCGAAACTCACCCAGCGATGGGTCTTTATCTGTTATCGATGGTCAATGCGTCCGATCTTATGGTAACACAATCTGTTCACACATACACAAGTACTGGCTCGGCATCCCAGGGGTGGTTGGGGAACCAATTGTCTTCTGGAGATTTGACTCTTCTATCTTCCCACCCACACACACCATAGAGCAAAAAACCGCCAAAAACGGCGACGTTTGCCACCAAAATATCTGGGGCGTTCCGGATACGGTTCTTTACCCATTGATCGAACATAGACCATTGCACGAATTTTCAGTCTGTCAGAATGGAGATGATCGGCCTCTTACGAGAGCTGATCTAGGCTAATTCAGTGTCCGATCGGCTATGGTCTATGGAGGACATCGTTGCGCTCATCGATAGGCGTGAAGCGCTCAGAGCTGGAACGTTGAAGGTCGGTTGAACTGTTACATTCAAAATGACGCACCACCTCGGAGAGTATTAGATAGACAAGCTTAAATTGGTATTGCGCGGTCGCAATGATTTATTTTGATTGCTCTTCGATGAGCGAAAGCAGTCGGGAACAGCGAACGAACAGCCAGCGATTACTGCGAACACAATCCGAAGAAATGATGATCTCTGTGGCTGGGAGCGGTCTCGCTGGCTGTTATTTCGGTGTATTATCAGCGAAGGCAGCGCATACCCGCGCACTTCAGAACCGGACCGGCTGCAGGAGAGACTTAGCCGAGGTTGCGGGTCGAGCGCGCCGGCCGAGCGAGCCAGCGCGATCGACCCGCGGTGGGGCGGGGCGGCTACCTTACGGGTGAGAAGGTCGCCGGGATCAGCAGCTTGTTTTCCTGGCGGACCGGCCGGACCCCGGCCTGTGGCGGCCAGGCGCCGCCGGGACGGCGGGATTCCTCGCGGACCCGGACGCGCTCGTTCAGATCCTTGTACACCCAGATGTGGGTGAATTTGTTGAGTGCGCCCAGTTCGCTCGTCCAGCACGCCGCCAGCGGGGAGAACTTCTCGCGCGCCTCGATGGCCTTGCCCCACGCATCCAGCACCTTCGGGATATCGCCTGGCGCGTAGGTGTAGGTGCGCATCTCGTACACGTTTCCGGTGCCGTAATTCCGGCTGCCGAGTGGGCGCATGAACGGCGCCGGGTTCATGATCTCGGCTTCCTGTGCCACGATCAGGTCCTGACCGCCGGGGAGCGCGTTGCGCGCGGCGTCTTGCGCCATCGCCGCACGCACCCTGGTGCGGTGCTGCAGGTCGTCATAGGGATAGACGTGGACAACCTGATTGAGCGGACCGAATTCGGTGTGCCAGAAGGCGCCCAATTTGGAGTGCTTCTCGCGCAACGGGAGGCGCTTTTCATAACGCTCCTCGAATTCGGCCAAAGTTCCGGGGCGCAGGGTATAAGTACGGACTTCGTAGATCATCGGCACGTCCTCCAGAATGATTACTCGGCGGCTTCCTCTTTGACCGGCGTCAGGTCATAACGCTGCATCGCGAAGCTGATCGCTTCATTCCAGCCGCGGCTGCGTATGTCGATGTGCACGTCATCGGGACCCAGATACTTCAAATTGACTGCATCGCCCATCGGGGTCCGCTCCGGCCTCTCGGTTTTCGGGATCGGCACGGGCGAATAATTCGCGGCTTCCAGGGACTTGGCCGTTGCCTGCTCGTCGTCGACATAAAATCCGATGTGGTGAATCCCACGCATCTCGGAAGTTTGTCCCGGGCCGAGTTTAGGAGCACCGGGTTCGCCATATTTGAGAATAGCGAAGTAAATATAACCGTCGCTGAGCCAAACACCCTTTTCGCCAGTATCCCCGGGCCGGCGATATAGCTCGGTCAGGCCGAACTGTTCCTTGTAGAATTCTGCGGTCTTCGCGGGATCATCGGTGACGAGTGCAATGTGCCTGATGCGAGCCATCTGCCATCCTCCCTCGGCGCAAGCGCTTCTCCAAAGCGCGGGTTTTTGCTGTGTAGGCTTTCTCTCGGGTTATCGTCAAGATGATGCCTCGGGGTTGGCGTATAAGGTGAATCGGAAACGCGGCTTGCCAGCCGCGTTGTCATCGGCATTGGGAGGTGATCCATGGAAAAGCGGCGCAGCATCGATGTAGCGGGAGCGAAGCACGTCAATCCGATCCCGAGCGCCAGCCGGCGCGGGCCTTTTGTCGTGTCCGGCGCGATCTCCGGCACCGATCCGGAAACCGGTAAAGTCCCCGCCGATCTCGACGAACAGTGCCGGCTGATGTTCGAGAATGTGCGGCGGGTGATGGCGGCGGCCGGCGGCTCGCCGGACGACATCGTCAAAATGACGGTGTGGATCACCGACCGCTCATTGCGCGAGATCATGAACCGGCATTGGGTCGCAATGTTCCCGGACCCGCAGTCGCGGCCGGCGCGTCATACCTTGACCTCGCGCGACTTCGCTGCACCGATGCAGATCCAATGCGATCTGATGGCCGTGCTGGGCGAGGGTTGACACGATGAAGATCGTCGATATCCGCACGATCCCGCTCTCCTATCGCTGCGAGCCGCCTTATGGCAGCGCCGGCGGCATGCAGGCGCGCCGCGGCGGCCTCCTCGTCGAGATCGAGACCGACGAGCGGGTCATCGGGATCGGCGAGGCTGGGGTCGGCGGCGGCATCACGCGGGACGTCATCGACAAGCTGCTGCAGCCGATGCTGATCGGCGAGGACCCGCTGCTGATCGAGGGGCTGTGGCAGAAGATGTTCGCACGGACGCGCCAATACGGTCGCCGCGGGATTGTCATGAATGCGATCAGCGGCATCGACATCGCGCTCTGGGACATCGCCGGCAAGATCGCCAAATTGCCGCTCTACCGTCTGCTCGGCGGCTGCCGCGAGCGGGTAGAGGCGTATGCCAGCGGCGGCTTTTACCAGGAAGGTAAGTCGATCGACGATCTCGCCGGCGAGGCCGAAGGGTACCGCGCCCGCGGCTTCAAAGGCATGAAGATGAAGATCGGGCGCAATCCGTCGACGCAGACCCATTTGCGCCATCTGGTCGATCATGCCGAGCTATGTGAGGTCGACCCCGAAGAGGACATCGCGAGGGTCGCCGCGGTGCGCCGCGCGCTCGGCCCGCAGGCGAAATTGATGGCCGACGTCAACTGCGCCTGGAGCCCGTCCTTCGCGATCGAGATGGGCCGCGCGCTCGAACCCTATAAGCTCTACTGGATCGAGGAGCCTGTCGCGACCGACGACATCGACGGGAGCGCCCGGGTCGCCGATGCTCTCGCCACCCCGATTGCCGGCTATGAGACTGAGATCGGTCTTTACGGTTTTCGCGAGCTGATCACCCGCGGCGCCGTCGACATCGTCCAGCCCGACATCGCCTGGGCCGGCGGCTTTTCCGAATGCCGCCGCATTGCCACCCTGGCGCAGGCGCATCACCTGATGGTCGCGCCCCACGCCTTTGCCAGCGCAGTGACATTGGTGGCCTCGCTGCATTTCATCGCCTCAATCCCCAACGGGCTGGTGCTCGAATTCGACCAGAACCCCAACGGGCTGCGCGACGAGCTGCTGAAGGAGCCGATCCATATCGAGCCCGACGGCATGATCAGTTTGGCGGAGCGGCCCGGCCTCGGCATCGAGCTCGATCGCGGCGCAGTCGAGCGCTACCGCGCGCCGTGAGAGCGCGCTCGGTACAGTCATTCCGGGGCGCGGGCGCAGCTCGCGAACCCGGAATCCATACGCACGGACGTACGCCTAAAAGGATGGGCCGATGTTCATGGTTTCCGGGCCTGCTCCCGGTAAAGCCGGGAGCATCCCGGAATGACGGCGCTTTCAATCGGAGCAGATGATCGATGAGGGCGAGGCTGCTCTACACGATCGGTTACGAGAAGGCTCTGCTGAAGGATGTAGTCTCGACGCTCGCAGCGGCTGGCGTAGCGACCCTCATCGACGTCCGCGATCGGCCGATATCCCGCCGGCCCGGTTTTTCGAAGCGACAGCTCGCGGCGGCCATCGAAGAAGCCGGGATGCGCTACGTCCATCTCCAGGTGCTCGGCACACCACCGGAGGGCCGGCTTGCCGGCAGGCGCCGCGAATGGGACCGATTTTGGGGCATCGTGGCGGAGAAACTCGCCCGCCCCGAAGCCGAGCTCGCGCTGCAGGAGGCCGGGGAAATCGCCAAAGCCACGCCGAGTTGCCTATTGTGCTATGAGGCCGATTGGCAGATCTGCCACCGCCGTCGTGTGGCCGAAATCCTGGCGCAGCGGCACGACTACGCGGTGTCGCACCTTGCGGCCGGTGGCGAAATGATGGGAGGATGAGGTGAACCGAGCGATTGCACTTGTTATCCCGACCTCGGCGGCGCCGTTAACCATGAGCAGCGGCTTGCAGGCGCAGCAGGCCAACACGACCTTTTTCGTAACCAGCGCCGGCTCCGGCTGCCAATTAGGGTCCAGCGGAAAATAGCTGCGGCCGCGGCTCCCGTTGGGGCATTTGGCGCGGAGGAGGAGCGATTGTCGGACAATCCCGTCGAAACTCACTACACCCGTCAGGACCTTGGGGACGTAATTCTTGCGGCGCTGAAGCAGGCGGGAAAGGACATCGAGCATCTGACGCCGGACGACCTGGCTCCGGTCGACGAGTTTCATGGCGGGCAGCGGCAAGCGACAATCAGATTGGCGGATCTCCTCGGATTCCGCGGAGGCGAGCGAGTGCTCGACATTGGTTCCGGAATCGGCGGGCCGTCGCGGTTTCTCGCCAGCCGCAACGGCTGCCAGGTCACCGGCATCGATCTGACCGCCGAATTCTGCCGCGTGGCCGAGATGCTGACCCGGCTCACCGGATTGACCGAAAAGGTCGGCTATCGCCAGGGCAATGCGCTCGATCTGCCGTTCGAGGATATGAGCTTTGACGTGGTGTGGTCGCAGAACGCCTCGATGAACATCGCCGATCGCGATCGGCTCTATTCCGAGATGCACCGTGTCCTCAAACCGGGAGGCCGGCTCGCGCTGCAGGAAGTGGTGGCCGGCCCGGGCGGCGAGCCCCATTACCCGGTGCCCTGGGCGCGGGAGGGGAGCATCAGCTTTCTGCTGACGGCGGAGGCGACGCGCACCAAGCTCGAAGCTGCCGGCTTTCGCGTCGTCACCTGGCAGGACAGCACCCAGACATCCTCGCAATCCTGGACCCGCGCAGCCGAAGGTTCGCCGCCGCTACTGGGGATCCATCTGCTGGTCGGCCCCGATTGGGCGGAGATTGCACGAAATTCGGCGCGGAATTACCGGGAGGACAGGGTCCGGTTGTTCAATGCGGTGCTCGAACGAGCAAGTTGACTTGCTCCTACAAATCCAAAACGAGAACCCGGCTCTTCGACCGCGAGCAGCAGATCAGCAGGTAGCTTTGGCGCCCGTTTTCTTCGAGCACCTGGTCGCGATGGTCGGGCTCGCCCGCGAGATAGGGCGTCAGGCAAGTCCCGCAATAGCCGAGCTCGCAAGAGGTTCTGACGGCGACGCCGTGACGCTGAAGCACTTCGGCGATCGTCTCGCCGACGCCGACTTCGTAGTCGCCGCCGGTTTTTGCGAGTTGGATGCGAAACGGGCGGTCCGCGGCGGCCGCCGGCTCCGGCACACCGCTGAAGTATTCGCAATGCACGGTGCCGACCGGCCAGTCGCGTGCCGCCTCGGTCGCCGCTGTCATCAACGCCGCCGGCCCGCAAAGATAGAGATGAATTCCCGGGCGCGCCTCGCGCAAGGTCGCCCTGATGTCGAGACCCTGCGCCGGATCGCCCCCATCATGGTGGAAGCGCAGGCGCCCCTCGGCGGCCAGCGGTGCCAACTCGCTGCGGAACGCGGTCATCTCGGGCGACCGGGTGCAGTAATGGACCTCGAATTCAGCGCGGCGCCGCCGCAATTCCGCGATCATCGACATGATCGGCGCAATGCCAATGCCGCCCGCAATCAGGAGATGCCGTTCGCCCGGGTCGAGCGGAAAGTTGTTGCGCGGCGGCGAGACCTCGACGATGTCGCCGACCCGGATGTCCTCGTGCAGGTGCCGCGAGCCGCCGCGGCTCTCGCTCTCCCGCAACACCGCAATGCAATAGCGCCGCCGCTCGGCGGGGTCGTTGCACAACGAATACTGCCGCAAGAGCCCGCCGGCCCGCAGTTCGACATGCGCACCCGGCGTAGAGCGCGGCAGGTCGCGGCCGCGCGGATCGACCAGCTCATAGCCGTTGATGGCTTCGGCGAGGTAGGTGATCGAACGGACACGCAGCTGCATGGGCCAGGATTGTTGCAGATTTTGCCGGTCTTGGGGAAAGATCGTGCCGTCCGCAACGACCTGAGCCGAGGAGGCCACTGATGGCACTGCATATCCGCCGGGTAGTTACCGGCCACGACGCATCCGGGCGCGCCGTCGTCAAGATCGACGAGGTTGCGAAGAACCTCGTTTCGTCGCGCCCTGGCGCCATCGCTTGCGTCGCGTGGACGACCGAGGGCTTTCCGGTCGACAACACCGGCGAGGAAGACGCCGGGCTGCGCAAAACCGGTACGACGCTCGACAACGGGACCGTCTTTCGCATTCTCGAACTGGCGCCGGGAGTCACCCCGCGCAATCACCGCACCGACTCGATCGACTACGCCGTCGTGATGTCGGGGGAGGTGGACATGGAGCTCGACGATGCGACCGTCCACCTCGAGGCGGGGGATGTGCTGGTGCAGCGTGGCACGATCCACAATTGGGTCAATCGCGGCAGCGAGCCGTGCGTGATCGCTTTCGTGCTGATCGCGGCGATGCCGGTCACCGTCGGCGGTAAGGTGCTCCGCGCCGAGGGGTAGTGGTGAGCGACGATGTCGAGCTCCTGATCGCCGGCGGCGGGCTTACCGGGCTGTTGCTCGGGGTCGCGTGCGCCGGCGCAGGGCTCGCGGTCGCGATTGTCGACCGGCAAGATCCCGCGGCGTTGCTCGCCGATGATTTCGACGGACGCAGCTCGGCGATCGGCTACGGTTCACATAGGGTCCTCGACGCGATCGGGCTTTGGCCGGACATCGCTTCCGATGCCGAGCCGATACTCGAGATCCGGGTCGCCGACGGTGCTTCGCCGCTCTTCCTTCATTACGACCATCGCGAACTCGGCACCGGCGCCCCGCTCGGCTACATCGTCGAGAACCGCATCCTGAGGCGTGTCCTGACCGATCGCGCCAGATCGATCGCGAATCTGCTGTTTCTGGCCCCACTCGCGGTGGGCTCGGTCTCTACCTCGGTATTCGGTGCGACCGCAGCGCTTTCGGACGGGCGGCAAATCCGCGCCCGGCTGGTCGCGGCCGCCGATGGCCGAGAATCCCCACTACGGCGCGCCGCAGGAATTCAAACGGTCGAATGGCGATATCCCCAAACCGGCATCGTCACGACGGTGCGGCACCAGCGCCCGCACAATGGCATCGCCATCGAACATTTCCTGCCCGCCGGCCCTTTTGCCATTCTGCCGATGACCGGCAACCGATCCTCGATCGTCTGGACGGAACAGGCAGCGCTCGCGCCGCGCCTCGTCAATCTGTCAGATACGACTTTTGCGGCAGAGCTGGCCGCGCGCTTCGGCGATTTTCTCGGCCTCGTCGAGCCCATCGGCCCACGATGGACATACCCGCTCTCATTGCTGCTGGCCGAAAGCTACGTCGCAACCCGATTGGCCCTTATCGGCGAGGCCGCGCATACTATCCATCCGATTGCCGGCCAGGGGCTCAACCTCGGTATTCGCGACGTCGCGGCGCTCGCCGAGCTGGTAATCGACGCTCGGCGCCTTGGTCTCGACATCGGCGAAGAGACAGTGCTGCTGCGCTACCAACAATGGCGCCGCTTCGACGCGCTGGCGCTCGCGGCGGTCACCGACGGCCTCAACCGGTTGTTCTCGAATTCGCTTCCGCCGGTGCAGCTCGCACGCGATGTCGGCCTTGCCGCAGTCAATCGTTTCCCGCCGCTCAAACGCCTCTTGATGCGCGACGCGATGGGGATTCTCGGCGACTTGCCGCGCCTCGTTCGCGGCGAGCGACTTTAGGGGTCCCGGCTTAATCCGTTTGCGGCGAGAGCGTTGAGATACTCGCGCCAACGTTTTTCCTGCTCGACACCGAGCTGGTAGAGGTAATTCCAAGAATAGATGCCGGTGTCGTGCAAATCGTCGAATTTAATCCGGACTGCGTAGTTGCCGACCGGTTCCAGCTCCATGATCCCGATCTGGGCCCGGCCGTGGACCAAGCTCTTCTGTCCCGCGCCATGGCCCTGCACCTCCGCGGATGGGCTCTCGACGCGCAGATATTCGGCCGGAAGAGAAAATTTGCTGCCGTCGTCGAACGCGATCTCGAGCAGCTTTTCCGCCCGCTTCAGGCGGAGCTCCACCGGCCAGCGCACCGTCCCGCCCACGCTCACTTGAGCCTCAGGGTGACGGCAGGCGCTTGGTCGCGGTCTCGTCGTCGCGCAGCGGGCGCGCCTCGTCGACAAGCATGATCGGGATCCCGTCGCGGATCGGGTAGGCCAGCCCCGCCTCCTCGCTGATCAGCTCCTGGGCTACCCGATCGTAGCGCAACGGCGCTTTGGTCAGCGGGCAGACGAGAATCTCCAGGAGCTTCGGGTCGATTTCCGGTGTTCCTTCCATCCCGTCCCTCCAAAGCCCGCCTAGTGGCGGGCGCCGGTCCCTTCGCTCGGGCGCTGCATGACCGCCATCTCGACGATCGCCGTCAGCAGGCGCGCGCGTTCGCCGAGATCCGGGGCCTCGAGCAGTGCCTGCTTCTCGTTTGGATCGAAGGGGCAGATCATCGCAATCGAGGTGACGAGCCGCTCCCCTGCGACCGAGGTGATCGAATCCCAATCGGCCGAGATCTGGTGCTGCTGAAAATACGCTCTGAGCCCGCGCATCAGCCGCTCGCGATCAAAGTCGGGCATCTCCTCCCCCTCGACATCCCGGGCAAACTCCTGCCAGTCCGGGACGACGCGGCGATAGCCCTCCAACAGCGGCAGCTCCTCGCGGATGCGGAAACGTGAGGTGCCCGTCAGGGTAATCAGAAAGCGTCCGTCCTCGGTCTCGGAAAAAGAAGTGATGCGGCCGGCGCAGCCCGTCGGATAAACTGGCGGGTTACGGCTCGACGCCGCCGGATCGCTCGGCTGGACCATGCCGATCAGCCGCTCGCCGGCGAGCGCGTCGCGCGTCATCGCGAGATAGCGCGGCTCGAAAATGTTCAGAGGCAGGCGGCCGCGGGGGAGCAGCAGAACGCCGGTCAACGGGAAGATCGGGAGAATGGCGGGGAGCGCCGCTCCGCCGCGCCGCTCGCTCATCGCATTCTCCCTTCAGGAAAACATTACAGAGGAAAGGCGGCGCCGGCCGCTCAGGGTCAGCGGGTCGGTCGGACCCATCACCTCGAAGAATTTGAGGAGCTGCTTACGAGCGGCCTGCTCGTTCCATTCGCGGTCGCGTTTGAACAGGGTCAACAGCTCGTCGATCGCAGCTTCCCGGTCGCCGCTCCCGAACAACCCGGTGGCGAGCTCCAGGCGCGCCTCATGGTCGTCCGGGTTCTGCGACAGCCGCGTGCGCAGCTTACCGGCCGAGGCCATCGCCTTCTGCGCCTGCTCGGCGAGGTCGAGGGCAGCGCGCGCAGCGGTGATCTCGGCGTGGCCGGCGCTCTCCTTCGGAACGCGATCGAGATGCTGTTTGGCTTTGGCGAGCTCGCCCCGCGCAATCATCGCCCGCGCGAGGCCGGCCAAAGCCTCGACGTTGGTGGGCTCACGCTGCAGGATCTGTGAGTAGAGCGCCCCGGCGCTGGCGTCATCGCCCGTCTGCATCGCTTCCTTAGCCATCGCCAGCGCCTCCTCGACCGGCGAGGGGCCACCCTTTCCGCCGCCCAGGCGCTGAACGAACTGCTTGACCTGGCTCTCGGGCAAAGCGCCGACAAAACCGTCGACCGGCCGCCCGTCCTTGAAGGCGTAAACGGCCGGGATCGATTGGATGCGCATCTGCTGCGCGATTTCGGGGTTCTCGTCGATATTGAGCTTGACCATTCGAACGGCGCCGTTGGTGGCGCGGACGGTCTTTTCGAGGATGGGCCCGAGCTGCTTGCAGGGACCGCACCATGGGGCCCAGAAATCGACGATAACCGGCGCGTCGAACGAGCCGTCGACGACTTCGGCCATGAAATTGGCGGTAGTGACGTCCTTTACAGGGGCGGCGGCCGCGCCGCCGATCAAAGCTTCGCTCGGCATCAATCTTCTCTCCGGTTTTGTCCGACAACATGGCGGCGCGAGCGAAGTAAGACAAGCGCCAGACCTCCGATGGGCTCAGCTCTCCGGCGCGTGCTCCAGGCCGGCCAGATCGACGATCCGGGGCACGTGCCCCGAGGCGGCTATCAAGCGCAGCAGATCGGCGGCCGAAATCGCCGTCGTCCGATCGTTTTCCAGCGGATGGTAGTTCAACGGGTCGTATTCCAGCATTGCGGCGTCGAACACAGGCGTGACGAGATGCCGGACATCGTTGAGGAGCGCGAAAGGCGTGACGCTCCCCGGCCGCACGCCCAGAAGCCGATGGAGGTCGTCGGCGCCGCCAAAGGAAAACCGCGGCGCCGTCAGCTGCGCCGCCAATTTCTTGAGATCGATCCGGCGTTGCTCGAGCATGACTGCCAGCCAGAACCTGCCTTTCTTGTCCTTGAGGAAAAGGCTCTTGCAATGCGCTCCTGGAAGGCTGCCGCGCAACGCTGCCGCCTCCGCAACGGTAAAGACTGGAGGATGCGAATATGTCCGATGCGCGATCCCGAGCTCATCGAAACGCGCAAACAGCTCTTCCGGGGTCATCAACGGCGGCGGCATCGTCGCGCCCGATGCGATCCGGGCAGCCGGAAGGCAAGGCTTGCAAACCCTTCGTCACCGGCTATCATATAAAGCTCCTCCAAAGCGGTGCGGGTGTAGCTCAGGGGTAGAGCACAACCTTGCCAAGGTTGGGGTCGGGGGTTCGAATCCCCTCGCCCGCTCCAATATCCAAATGCGAAAGCCGCGGGAATCGCGGCTTTTCGTATTTGAGAAGGCTCGATATAAGTGAAGACGAGACCTTCTGGGGAGAGATCGATGAGTTTGACACTGGAAGAAGCCAATCGCATCATTCGCGGGGCCCTGGCGAAGGCGCAGGAGCTCAACATCAAGATCAGCGCCGCGGTCTGCGACAGCGGCGGCCGGCTGATCGCATTGCAGCGCATGGACAACGCCATCTGGGCGAGCGCCTATGGCAGCCAGGGCAAGGCCGTCGCTTCGGCGGCTTTTGGGCGGCCGAGCGGGGAGATGAGCGATCGGGCCGACCAGCCCACCCCGCGCGGGATTGCCGCCGCGTCGGGCGGCCAGATGATCATGGGCCAGGGCGCAGTCCCGATCATCCGCAACGGCGTCGTCGAGGGCGCCTGCGGTGTCGGCGGCGGCACCTCACAGCAGGACGAGGACTGCGCCCGGGCAGGCATTGCGCAGTTATAAGACCGGCCGCCAGAGCTTTCGAGGAAACGCCAATGAAGATCGTCAAGGTCGAAGACCTGCACTGTGACGCCGGCTGGCGGGTCAATTCCTTTCTCAAGGTCACCACCGACGAGGGCCTCGTCGGCTGGTCGGAATATATGGAGGGCTATGGCGCACAGGGGCTGACCGGCGTCATCCAAAAGCTCGCCGAGCGGTTTCTGATCGGCCAGGACCCGCGGCCGGTCGAGCGCCACAGCGCCCATCTCTACGCCGCGACGAGGCAGGCTGCCGGCGGGGTCAACCAGATGGCGATCGCCGCGATCGAGAATGCGCTCGTCGACATCAAGGCCAAGGCGTTGGGCGTGCCGGTCTATGAGATGCTCGGCGGGCCGGTGCGCGACCGATTGCAGCTCTACTGGTCGCACTGCGGCACCTACCGCGCCCGCCATGCCGACCGCATCAGGGAATGGGCCGGGGTCGACCCGGTGCGCTCGCTTGACGACATCGTCGCGCTCGGCGAGGAGGTCAAACGCCGGGGATTCAAGGGTCTCAAGACTAACCTGATCCGCTTCGACCGCGACAAGCCCTACATGTACGGCCCGGGCACCGGCAACCCGCCGGGCTTTCCCGAGCTCAATGTCGACCACCGGATCGTCGATGCCGCGGTCGCGCAATTGGAGGCGTTCCGCCGCGGCGCCGGCCGCGATGTCGGGCTCCATCTCGACACCAACTTCAATTACAAGATCGACGGCTACATCAAATTGGCGCGGGCCCTGGAGCCGCTCGACCTGGTGTGGCTCGAGATCGACCTCTACGACCCGGCCGGCCTCGCCTTGATCCGCCGCTCCGCCCGCACGCCGATTTCGTCTTGCGAATCATTGTATGGCAGGCGCCAGTTCCGGCCCTATTTCGAGCACCAGTCGGTCGATTACGCGATCATCGACGTGGCGTGGAACGGCATCCTCGAATTGCTGAAGATCACTGCAATGGCCGACGCGTACGAGGTCAATGTGGCGCCACATAATTTCAACGGCCACCTCGGCTCGTTGATCAGCGCCCATATGTGCGCCGTCGCACCGAACTTCAAAGTCATGGAGATCGACATCGACGACGTGACCTGGAAGGACGACATCGTCACCGCGCCGCCCGTCATCGAGAACGGCGATCTGGTATTGCCGAAGGGGCCAGGCTGGGGCGCCGATGTCAACGAAGAATTCGTCCACGCCCACCCGCCGCGGCGGTAAAGAAGAGGAGTTCGATGGTGGCGTAGGGTGGGTTAAGCGCGAAGAAAATGTTCGGCGACCAGGCGGTGCCGGACATGCCACTCGGGCGGCGTGGGACGGCACGCGGCTCATTCAATTTCGTGAAAGGAAGGAGCTTCGAAAGTCCCCAGGCCCGGTCGAATCGATCCGGTAGAGCGCGACATCATTCAGAACGTCTACATCCGGGAGGTAGAGAAGCGCGACGATAGGCCCGTCAACGTCGACATCGACGAGGTGAGGATGGTGAAAGACCCGTGGAAGATCGACTGAGCCAGCTCTGCATTCGCTCGGTTTCCGCCTTGTTGGTCAGGGCCGCGACAAGCAGCGACGTATCCGGGTAGAGCATCAATACCGGTCTTCATCGCGCATCCGGCGGATAAAGTCGCAGGCCGTCCCCAGCTGCACAGACATGGTATCGGCCATCGCCCGCAACTCCACACCATCAATGCGCTTCCGCGGATATCAGCGCAGCCGCAGCATTAGAGTACCGGCCCAGGGATACCGAGGGCGTTTTCGGTGAGGCCCCTTGTGATGATTTCATAGGCTTCGTCTACCGAAGCTGTGCGATTGAAGAGGTCGAGGTCGCCTGGGCTGATCGTGCCGTATTTCACCAGCGCGTCGAAATTGATCACCTCGTCCCAGTATTTGGAGCCGAAGAGCACGATCGGCATTCGCTTGCGCATCGTGTGGGTCTGCACGAGGGTTAGGATCTCGAACAGCTCGTCGAGCGTGCCATAGCCGCCGGGGAACAGCACGACCGCCTTGGCCAGGTAGACGAACCAGAATTTGCGCATGAAGAAGTAATGGAAATAGAAGTGGAGTTCCCGGCTGACATAGGGATTGTCGAATTCCTCGTCCGGGATCGAGATGGTCAGCCCGACATTGAGACCCTTCGCGTCGGCGGCGCCGCGATTGGCCGCTTCCATGATGCCGGGACCGCCACCGGTGCAGACGACGAAGCGCCGCTCCTTGCGGTCGAGCTTCTTCGACCAGGCCGTCAAGCGTTGAGCGAGCTCGCGCGCCGCTTCGTAATAGATCGACAGCCGCAGGGCCATCTGCGCGGCCTCGATGCCCTGTCCGGTTCGCTCCGCTTCGGCCAGCGCCGTCTTCGCCGCCGCCTCCGAGCGCAACCGAGCCGAACCCATGAAAACGATGGTGTCCCGGACGTTGTTGCGTTGGAAACGATAGAGCGGCTCCAAGTACTCCGCAAGGATGCGCAAGGCACGCGCATCCTTGCTCTCCAGGAAGCGGGTATCCTGATAGGCCTTGGGTTGGCGACGGGCTGGCTTGGCGGACTTGTCCAATCTGCACCTCGGTTTCTTCCAGTTGTCTTCCTTAACGATCAATAAGTGCTGAACTTATCAGCGGGAGGCGACGGCGACTTGTGGCGCGGGCGTTGGCTCAAGCAGCAGGGCTCTGAGGCGGCCCACAGAACCTGCTATTTGCGCCGGGAGCCGGGCATGAGCTTTATCGCAACCGTTTGGCAGTGGCTGCGCGCCGAGATCGGCGATCACAGATTGCAATTTCGGCTCTGCCTGAGGGTGACGGTCGCTGCTGTCGTCGCGTTCCTTTTTATCGCCGGCGAGACGCTGCCCCGGTAACCGAAAATTGATGGCCGGCAGGTCATCCCGGCGGATTGCTGTTGCCCAATAATTTAGAGGATTGTTCGGCAGTCGGGATTTTTGGCTAGGTCCCGAACCGATGGCAAGGTTTACGCGAGATGGCGCCCATGAGTACGAGCCCGATCCGGATGATGGCTATCGTCGCTGTCGCGATCCTCGCCTTCCCGGCGGTTCGCGCGTCATCAGACCCCGTGCCGGTCTCCACGGCTGAAACATCCACCCCGTTGCAGGAAGCTCCGGCGTCGGCGCCGCCAGCGGAAAACCCGGCGCCGGCGTCCGTAACGGAAAGTCCTGCGGCGGCCCCCGAAGCCGAAGCACCGGCGCCACACCCTGCGGCCGAAACCTCGTCACTTCTCAAAGCTGAACAGCTCGACCAGCTGCTCACCCCGATCGCGCTTTATCCGGACGCCCTGCTCGCACAAATCTTGATGGCCGCGACCTATCCTCTCGAGATCGTCAAGGCGGATCGTTGGCTCCAAGATCCCGCTCATGCCAACTTGCAGGGAGACCAACTTGCCGCGGCGACCGAGGCAGAGGCGTGGGATCCAAGCGTCCAGTCGCTGGTGCCGTTTCCCCGGATCCTGCGAATGATGGACGGAGCGCTCGACTGGACGGAGGAGCTGGGCACCGCGGTGATGGCACAGCAGGGAGACGTCATGGATTCGATCCAACGCCTTCGCCACCAAGCCGCGGCTGCCGGGACGCTGTGGTCCAACGGCGAGCAGCAGGTAACGACCGAACGCCAAGGCATTGTTATTGAACCGGCCAATCCTGAGCTCATCTATCCGCCTGTCTACAGCCCGGCCGTCTACGGCCCGTGGCCGTATCCGGACTACCCGCCACTCGATATTTCTCCAGACGATTACGGCGTCGGTTTCCCGCTGCCTTTCGGTATAGGGTTCGGTGTGGGGTTTGCAGTCGTCCAACCTCTGTGGCGTTGGTGCGCCTTCGATTGGGCTCAGCGTCGAATTCACCTCGACATCGAGAAGTTCAATACCCTCAATCGCCACAGAGCCGGAATAGGAACAGACACTTGGCAGCACGGCCTGGGCCAGCCGCGCAGCGCACTCCATGGTGATCTCGCCTCGCGTACGCCATTTCGACCCACCATCTCAGCCGCGGCGATTCCGCGAGTGAATGTGCCGGGCTCTGGAGCGCCGCCATCGACGGCGGTCTCACGCACAGCGCCGCCAGCTTTCTCAGCCGTCGGGTCATTGCCAACGGCCGTGTTGCGCTCGCCACCGCCGGGTTTCGCACCCGCTGGGCGAGTGCCGCAGGCTCACATCAGGGCGCAATCCGGCCTCGCCGGTCCTCGGATCATAGCGCCGTCGATGATGCCGCCGGGGTCCCCTCGGTCGATGTCGCCGGGAACCGCCGCGCGCTCGACGGCGTGGGCGCCGGGCAGCCATGCTCCCGTTGACGGCGTGTCTCGCCGGTGACCGATGGCGCGAAGGACCTGTTCCGGCTCTGGCCGGATGATGTGCGATAAGCGGGGCGAAATCACGGGTTGGGGTCAACCCCGGTCGGGCAATTCCTCGCCGGCAAGGCGGCGGAGCGCAGCAGCATCGCCGCCGTAGCGCAGCCAGTCGCCGAGATGCTCGATGCCGAGCCGGCGGTAGAAGCCGCGCGCCGGGTTCCAGTCAAGCACCTGAAAATCGATCCGCTCCCAGCCGCGCTCGACAGCAATGGCGGCAAGCCGGGTCATCAGCCGGCGTCCGACGCCCCTTCCGCGCGCCGCTTGGGCGGCAAAAAGATCCTCGAGATACACCCCGGGTCGGCCGAGCCAAGTCGAGAACCTGGGGTGGAACAAGGCAAAACCGGCGGGCTCGCCGTCGAGAAAGGCGAGCAGCGCCTCGAATTGCCGCTCGGGTCCGAAGCCAGAGCGGCGCAGATCTTCCTCGGTAGCGACGACAGCGTTGGGCGCCCGTTCGTAAGCGGCCAGTTCCTGGATCAGCCGCAGCAATAGACCCGCGTCATCAACCGTCGCGAAACGGATCCTAATATTGGTCAACGACGCCACAGCCCGGCCAGCAGAGCGTGGAGGCGGTTTGGGGTGATCGGCAGTTGCCGGACCGCGCCTGGCCGGTCGAGCGCATCATCGACCGCTGCGGCGATCGCGGCGCCCGCCGCGGCAATCCCGGCTTCACCAGCGCCTTTGACGCCGAGCGGGTTGAGCGGCGTCGGAGCATCCTCGAAGAGGGTCACCTCGATGGTCGGGATCTCGGCAATAGTCGGCATCAGGTAATCGGCCAGGGTAACCGATTGGGGCTGCCCGGAGGCGTCGTACACGAACTCCTCGAGCAGAGAGGCACCGATGCCTTGCGCGGCGGCGCCGGCGATCTGCCCCTCGACCAGCATCGGGTTGACCGCGCGACCGACATCATAGCCGACGAAGAAGCGCTCGACTGCGATCGCACAAGAGTCACGCTTGATGCGCACCTGGGCGAGATGCACGCCATAGGGGTAGGTCATGAGGTCGGTCGTGAAGCTGGCGTCAGCGGCGAGTTCGCCGCCGGCGCCGCGCGCAATCGCGCCTAGGTCGAGCGAGGGCCCGCCGGGCGCGTCGCGCACCGCCACCCGATCGCCGGTGACGGCAAGACGCTGGGGTGCCGTCTGCAACAGTCGCCCGGCAACCGTCAACAACTCGCCACGCAGCTTTTCGCGGCGATCGTCACCGCCGCGCCGGTCATCACCGTGACGCGCGAGGCGAAGGCGCCGATGCCCCGCGCAATCCGATCGGTTTGACCATGGACGACCCGGATATGGTCGAGGCCGGTGCCCAGCCCGTCGGCGCAGATCTGCGCCAGCACCGTCTCGACTCCTTGACCGACCGAGGCTGCGCCGGTGATCACCTCGATCGTCCCGTCGCCGCCGAGTATGATGCGCACATCGTCGAACGGGCCGAGCCCGCTTTTCTCGACAAAAAAGCCAAGCCCCAGGCCGACCATCTCGCCCGCTCGCCGACGCCGGCCACGTCCGCGCGCAGCCTCTCCCACTCAACCCGGCTCAGGAACTTTTCGAGAAGGCCCGCATAGTCCCCGGTGTCATAGACGATGTCGGTGCCGAGGGAGAGAATTCGCGGCGGAACGGCATCGCCGTCTTCTCAATGAAATTTCGACGCCGGACCACGATCGGATCGAGCCCGAGCCGGTGGGCGATCGCATCGACGAGCCGCTCGCGCACGAAGCTCGCCTCGAAACGTCCGGGCGCGCGATAGGTGCCGCACGGG
>CAVSZA010000063.1:0-127238 GCA_963732095.1 uncultured Alphaproteobacteria bacterium | reverse complement strand
ATGGCCGCGACCTATCCTCTCGAGATCGTCAAGGCGGATCGTTGGCTCCAAGATCCCGCTCATGCCAACTTGCAGGGAGACCAACTTGCCGCGGCGACCGAGGCAGAGGCGTGGGATCCAAATGTCCAGTCGCTGGTGCCGTTTCCCCGGATCCTGCGAATGATGGACGGAGCGCTCGACTGGACGGAGGAGCTGGGCACCGCGGTGATGGCACAGCAGGAAAACGCCACGGATTTTATCCAACGCCTTCGCCACCAAGCCGCGGGCTGCCGGGACGCTGTGGTCCAACGGCGAGCAGCAGGTAACGACCGAACGCCAAGGCATTGTTATTGAACCGGCCAATCCTGAGCTCATCTATCCGCCTGTCTACAGCCCGGCCGTCTACGGCCCGTGGCCGTATCCGGACTACCCGCCACTCGATATTTCTCCAGACGATTACGGCGTCGGTTTCCCGCTGCCTTTCGGTATAGGGTTCGGTGTGGGGTTTGCAGTCGTCCAACCTCTGTGGCGTTGGTGCGCCTTCGATTGGGCTCAGCGTCGAATTCACCTCGACATCGAGAAGTTCAATACCCTAATCGCCACAGAGCCGGAATAGGAACAGACACTTGGCAGCACGGCCTGGGCCAGCCGCGCAGCGCACTCCATGGTGATCTCGCCTCGCGTACGCCATTTCGACCCACCATCTCACCGCGCGATTCCGCGAGTGAATGTGCCGAGCTCTGGAGCGCCGCCATCGACGGCGGTCTCACGCACAGCGCCGCCAGCTTTCTCAGCCGTCGGGTCATTGCCAACGGCCGTGTTGCGCTCGCCACCGCCGGGTTTCGCGCCCGCTGGGCGAGTGCCGCAGGCTCACATCAGGGCGCAATCCGGCCTCGCCGGTCCTCGGATCATAGCGCCGTCGATGATGCCGCCGGGGTTCCCTCGGTCGATGTCGCCGGGAACCGCCGCGCGCTCGACGGCGTGGGCGCCGGGAAGCCATGCTCCCGTTGACGGCGGGTCTCGCCGGTGACCGATGGCGCGAACGACCTGTTCCGGCTCCGGCCGGGTGATGTGCGATAAGCGGGGCGAAATCATGGGCTGGGGTCAACCCCGGTCGGGCAATTCCTCGCCGGCAAGACGGCGGAGCGCAGCAGCATCGCCGCCGTAGCGCAGCCAGTCGCCGAGATGCTCGATGCCGAGCCGGCGGTAGAAGCCGCGCGCCGGGTTCCAGTCAAGCACCTGAAAATCGATCCGCTCCCAGCCGCGCTCGACAGCAATGGCGGCAAGCCGGGTCATCAGCCGGCGTCCGACGCCCCTTCCGCGCGCCGCTTGGGTGACAAAAAGATCTTCGAGATACACCCCGGGTCGGCCGAGCCAAGTCGAGAACCTGGGGTGGAACAAGGCAAAACCGGCGGGCTCGCCGTCGAGAAAGGCGAGCAGCGCCTCGAATTGCCGCTCGGGTCCGAAGCCATAGCGGCGCAGATCTTCTTCGGTAGCGACGACGGCGTTGGGCGCCCGTTCGTAAGCGGCCAGTTCCCGGATCAACCGCAGCAATAGACCCGCGTCATCAGCGGTCGCGAAACGGATCCTAATATTGGTCAACGACGCCACAGCCCGGCCAGCAGAGCGTGGAGGCGGTTTGGGGTGATCGGCAGTTGCCGGACCGCGCCTGGCCGGTCGAGCGCATCATCGACCGCTGCGGCGATCGCGGCGCCCGCCGCGGCAATCCCGGCTTCACCAGCGCCTTTGACGCCGAGCGGGTTGAGCGGCGTCGGAGCATCCTCGAAGAGGGTGACCTCGATGGTCGGGATCTCGGCGATAGTCGGCATCAGGTAATCGGCCAGGGTAACCGATTGGGGCTGCCCGGAGGCGTCGTACACGAACTCCTCGAGGAGAGAGGCACCGATGCCTTGCGCGGCGGCGCCGGCGATCTGCCCCTCGACCAGCATCGGGTTGACCGCGCGACCGACATCATAGCCGACGAAGAAGCGCTCGACTGCGATCGCACAGGAGTTCACGCTCGATGCGCACCTGGGCGAGATGCACGCCATAGGGGTAGGTCATGCGGTCGGTCGTGAAGCTGGCGTCAGCGGCGAGTTCGCCGCCGGCGCCGCGCGCAATCGCGCCTAGGTCGAGCGAGGGCCCGCCGGGCGCGTCGCGCACCGCCACCCGATCGCCGGTGACGGCAAGACGCTGGGGTGCCGTCTGCAACAGTCGCCCGGCAACCCTCAACAACTCGCCACGCAGCTTTTCGGCGGCGATCGTCACCGCCGCGCCGGTCATCACCGTGACGCGCGAGGCGAAGGCGCCCATGCCCCGCGCAATCCGATCGGTTTGACCATGGACGACCCGGATATGGTCGAGGCCGGTGCCCAGCCCGTCGGCGCAGATCTGCGCCAGCACCGTCTCGACTCCTTGACCGACCGAGGCTGCGCCGGTGATCACCTCGATCGTCCCGTCGCCGTCGAGTTTGATGCGCACATCGTCGAACGGGCCGAGCCCGCTTTTCTCGACAAAAAAGCCAAGCCCCAGGCCGACCGTCTCGCCCGCTCGCCGACGCCGGGCCACATCCGCGCGCAGCCTCTCCCACTCAACCCGGCTCAGGAACTTGTCGAGAAGGCCCGCATAGTCGCCGGTGTCATAGACGATGTCGGTGCCGAGGGCAGAGAATTCGCGGCGGAACGGCATCGCCGTCTTCTCAATGAAATTTCGACGCCGGACCACCATCGGATCGAGCCCGAGCCGGTCCGCGATCGCATCGACGAGCCGCTCGCGCACGAAGCTCGCCTCGAAACGTCCGGGCGCGCGATAGGTGCCGCACGGGGTCTTATTGGTCAGGCGCACATGACCGACCGAACGGTAGGCGGGAATCACGTAAGGGCCAGGCAACATCGCGCAGGTGAGGTCGGTGACGACAACGCCGTGCGTCCGGAGGTAGCCGCCCTGGTCGAACCAAAACTCGTCGTCGAGGCCCAGAATGAAGCCGTGCTCGTCGATCGCCGCGCGCACCCGATGGACCGAGCCCCGCGACTGGTTCGCCGCCATCAGATGCTCGTAACGGTCCTCGATCCACTTGACCGGGCGCCCGAGACGCAGCGCCGCCGCGCAGGTCAAGACATCCTCGGGATAAAGCTCGCCGCGAATGCCGAAGCCGCCGCCGACATGCCCTTCGTGCAGGTGAATGCGGTCGGGCTGCAGCCCGAGCATCGCGGCGAGCGCCTGGCGATTGAAATGCGGCACCTTGGCAGCGCCGTATAACCGAAGGATGCCGCTATCTGCTTCCGGCACGGCGATCGCGCCGCGGGTTTCGAGCGGCACGCCGCTGTGCCGGCCGACGATCAACTCCAGCGCTACCACCGAGTGTGCTCCGGCAAAGGCAGCGTCGAGATCGCCGTAGGCTTTGGTGATCACAGCGGCCTCGGTACTGCGTCCGGGCGTGAATTCGCTCGGCGACGCGGCCGGGTCGAGGCACGGCGTCAACGTCTCGATCTCCGGTGCGACGAGGTCCGCGATGTCTTCGGCGGTGTAAGGGTCGGCGGCGAACACCGCCGCAATCGGCTCGCCGACATAGCGCATGTGCTCACCGGCCAGGACCGGCTGACGATAAGGCTCCAACCCCGGCACCAGCGTCATGCGAAAGCCGATCGGCGGGATTTCGGTGACGTCTTCCGCCGTCCAGACGGCGACCGCGCCGGGATGCGCCAGCGCCTCCGCGATCCGAAGGCCGATGAGGCGGCCGAACGCGACCGGCGAACGCACCATCCGCATGTGAAGCATGTCGGGTACCGATATATCGGCCGCGAAGCAGCCGCTGCCGGTCAGCAGCGGGCGATCTTCGAGCCGCTTGACCGATCGGCCGATCAGGTTCATTTGCGCATTTCAGCGGCGGCGGCAAGCACCGATTTGAGGATGTTCTGATAGCCGGTACAGCGGCATAAGTTCGACGACAACGCCTCGCGTAGCTCGGGTTCGCCGATGTCGGGATCGCGTTCCAGGATCCCGACGGCCAGCATCAAAAATCCGGGCGTGCAGAACCCGCATTGCAACCCGTGATGGTCCCAGAACGCCTGTTGCAGTGGGTGCAATTTGTCGCCGGTGGCGAGCCCCTCGACAGTGCGCACCCGTGCGCCCTCGGCTTGCACCGCGAACATCAGGCAGGATCGGACCGGCCGGTTGTCGACCAACACGGTGCAGGCGCCGCAAACCCCGTGCTCGCAGCCGAGATGCGTGCCGGTGAGGCCGCAATCCTCGCGCAGCGCATCGGCCAGGCTGCGCCGCGGCTCGACGCGGACCATGCGCTCCTCGCCGTTCACCGTGAAGGTGATGTCGTATTTATCGCTCATGTCCCGCTCGCAAAGTGTCGCCCCCGCGCAGGAGCGTGTGAAGGGTTTTGACCGCACGCCCAAACACCTCGCCCCGCTTGCAGGGAGAGGTCGGAACCCGCGCGCCAGCGCGCGGATTCCGGGTGAGGTGGACGACGGCACCGCGCCTAGTCATCGCCCTTCAGACCGCGTCACAAAGCCCCTCACCCCGACGCTCTCCGGCAAGCGGGGCGAGGGAGGAGCTTGCTGTGCATCTCGCCTCGCGCAGCAATTGCAAGATCCGCTGCGGCGTGATCGGCATTTCGAAGATATCGGCGCCAAACGGCGCCAGCGCATCCGAAACCGCGTTGAGTATCGCCGCCGGCGCGCCGATCGTGCCGCCCTCGCCGACACCCTTGGCGCCGGTGACGCTCGCGTCGGTCAAGGTTTCCAAATGATGGATTTCCAGCCCCGGGATTTCCGCCATCGTCGGTACAAGATAATCGGCGAGCGAGCCGGTCAATATGTTGCCGCCATCGTCATAAACCACATTTTCGTAAAGCGCGTTGGCGATGCCCTGGGCGACGCCGCCATGGATCTGCCCTTCGACGATCATCGGGTTGATCAGACGGCCTGCATCTTCGACGACCACGAACCGCTCGATCGTGACTTGGCCAGTGGCGATGTCGACTTCGACAATCGCAATGTGGCAGGCGTTCGAGAAGGTGCCGTAGGGGTCGTAGGTCGCCACCGCCGCCAGCCCGGTTTCGGCGATCGTCGGAAAGCGGTGACTCTGGTGATAAGCGGCGCGCGCCAGCTGCCGCACCTCGACGGCGAGATCGGTACCGCGCACGAAGGCGCGGCCGTCGGAAATTTCGATGTCAGAGGCGGCCGCCTCCAATATGTGGCTGGCGACTATTTGTAGGCGCTCGCGCAACGTCGCTGCCGCGAGCTTGCAGGCGCCGCCCGCGATCACCAGCGAGCGGCTGGCGAAAGTGCCCCAGCCGTAAGGGGTCCGGTCGGTGTCGCCGGCGACGACACGGATCTCCTCGGGGGCGACGCCGACCTCGTCGGCGATCAGCTGCGCCAAGGTCGTCTTCAACCCCTGACCGTGCGGCGAGCTGCCGATCCGGGCCTCGAGAAAGCCCGAGGGGTCCATCACCAGTTCGACTCGCTCGAAGCCCGGGGTGATCGCCATGCGCCGCGCCGCAAAGGCGGGACTACCGGGGCCGGTGCGCTCTGCGAACACCGACATCCCGAGACCGAGCCAGCGCCCATCGGCGCGCGCCGTTTGCTGTCGAGCGCAGAACTGGGCGAAGTCAACGACCCGCGCCGCAGCCTCCATCGCCTCGCGATAGCTGCCGGCGTCCTGCACGACGCCGGTCACCGAGGTGTGAGGGAACTCGGCAGTGAGGTTACGGCGCCGGATTTCGAGCGCGTCGAGCTCGAGCCGGGCGGCCGCGCAATCCATCAGCCGCTCCACTGCCGCGGTGATGACGGGCCGCGACACCCCGCGATAGGGCGCCATCGGGCAAGTGTTGCTGGCGACGGCGCGGGCCCGCGCGCGGTACTCGCGCAACCGATAGGGCCCGGGCATGTCTGCCAGCGCCATCAGCGGCTCGACCCCGCAGGTGGCCGGGAAATTCGAATAGGCGCCGACATTGCACAGGATGTCGACGTCGAGCGCCAGCAATCTACCGTCCGCATCAAACGCGCCGCGCAAATGGAGGCGCTGATCGCGCGCATGAAACGAGGCGGTCAGATTTTCGAGCCGGTCCTCGATCCAGGCGACAGTGCAGGCAAAACGCCGCGCCGCCCAGACCGCGACGACATATTCCGGGATCAGCGCCATCTTCTGGCCGAATCCGCCACCGACCTCCGGCACGATGACGCGGAGCTCGGCTTCCGGGATCCCTAGAGTGTCGGCAATACCGGTGCGCAAGAGGTGCGGCATTTGCGTCGACGCCGAGAGAGTGACGCGGCCGGACGCGGAATCAAAAGCGGCGACGGCGCCGCGCGGCTCCAGCGGCACCGCCGCCTGCCGGCCTGACGTGAATGTAAATTCGACCACTTGGTGCGCCGCTGCCAAGGCGGCGGCGACCTCGGGTGTTTCGAACAGTGCGTCGATCAGCGTGTTCTGTGGTGCGATGTCATGGACCAGCGGCGCGCCGGACGCGAGCGCCTGGTCGAGCGTCACAACCGGCGTCTCGGCGGCGATATCGACCGTGACCTGTTCGGCGAGGTCTTCGGCCTCGGCGGCGGTGCCGGCGATCACCGCAGCGATCGGCTCGCCGACATAGGTGACGCGCTCATCGGCGAGGATAGGCTGCGCAACCGGGATATAGTCGGGACGATCGAGACGCGGACAGATGGGTTTGACATCGCCAAGAACAGCCGCGGTGATGATTTGCACGTCTGGCGGCGCGTTCACGGCAAGGATGCGGCCGCGCGCGACCGGGCTGCGCACGAAGCGCAGAATGCGGGCGCCCCGCGCGAGATCGGCGGTGTAGCGCCCGCGCCCTTGCAGCAGAACCGGGTCTTCGTAGCGCGGCAGAGGCCGCCCGACCCACCTCACCGCGTAGACGCCTGGTCCAAGGCCCGCCCGACCATCGCCCGCGCCAGGTCGCGGCGATATTCGGCGCTCGCGTGAATATCCTCCAACGGGTCGATCGTCTCGGCCGCGATGTTACCGGCCTCGCGGACGATGCCCGGCCCGCCGTCGGTGCCAGTCAGTACCGCCTCAGCTGCGGCAATGCGTAAGGGCCGGTCGGTGGCACCGCCGAGCCCGATCCGTGCTTCGATGATGCGGCCGTTTTCGAACCGCAGAAAGGCGGCGCACATTGCAAGCGCGAAATCGCCCGCCCGCCGGCTGAACTCGGCAAAGCCCGCCCGCCATTCGTCATCGAGTAGCGGCAGGCGGATCTCGATCAGGAGCTCGTCCGGTTCCAGTGTCGTCGTGAGCGCGCCGACGAAGTACTGGTTCGGTCGAACCTTGCGCTGCCCACGGCGACTGACGATGACGAGTTCGGCATCGAGCGTCGCGGCCAGCAAGCACCATTCCGAGGCCGGATCGGCATGAGCAATGCTTCCGCAGAAAGTGCCGCGCGAGCGGATTGGAAGATGCCCAATGTGCCGCGCCACCCGCGGCAGAAACGCGGAGAGCGCACCACGGCTGACGGGCGCCTCGAAACGGGCGTGCCGGACAAGCGCGCCAATACGCAACTCGCCGCCGTCCTCGCGCACATAATCGAGCGCATCGATGCGATTGATGTCGATGAGGCTCGCGGGACGGGCGAGCCGAAAATTCATCGCCGGCACGAGGCTCTGCCCGCCAGCAAGGATCTTCCCCTCCTGGCCATGCGTGTCGAGGAGATCGAGCGCATCGTCAACGGTGCGGGGCGCAAAATATCTAAACGAGACGGGTTTCATGAGGGGCGAGCAAGGGCCAAGCAATACCTGTCATTCACGCTAAACGACCTTCCCGACAAATCAAGCTGCTAGAGCGAGTTGATCACGCATGCGTGAACCGGCGAAGGAAGTCGACCGCGTGCTTCGGTGTATGGCCTGTTTCTTGCCCATCGCTATGGGCATAGTGTGATGCCCGGAGGCGTGCCGGCCGGACCGCAGATGAAACAAATTGGTACCGGAGAGCCGATCGAAGGTGCTGCCGGCACCATTCAGCCGCCGGATTTTACTTGCTACGAGAGGGAGGAGATTTGCGATGGCCCGGTCCACCGTCGAAGTGGATATTGTCCTAGCGCAGCGAAGCCGCACGCCGGCAATGGTGGCCGGATTGGCGACGCCCGCGCCGATCGCCGGGGCGGATGGCAGCGCCATCGAGCTGTGCGGGCTGACCAAGCGTTACGGCGAAGAAACCGTCGTCGATACGATCGCCGCCTCGATCGCACCGGGCGAGTTTTTCTCGCTGCTGGGCCCTCGGGGTCGGGCAAGACCACCACCTTGATGATGGTCGCGGGGTTCGTGCACCCCGATGGCGGCACTGTCTTAATCGACGGCCGGGATATCGGTGCGGTGCCGCCGCAAAAGCGCGGCTTTGGCATGGTGTTTCAGAATTACGCGATCTTTCCGCACCTCAACGTCTTCGAGAACATCGCCTTTTCACTGCGCGGCACTGGACGAAAGACGCGATCGGGGCGCGGGTGACCTGGGCGCTCGAACTGGTGCGGCTGAGCCGCTTCGCGGAGCGCGACGCGCGCCAGGTCTCCGGCGGGCTGTTGTTCATCCGGCCTGAACGGGTCGAGATTGTGCCGGCCGCGCCGCGTCAGGCGACCCCAGCGCTCTCAATCCGGTGCAACAGCGCAACCTTGCGTCCTTCCATATCCGTTCTCCGGTAGCGGTTGCGAGCATTCGATTTATGCCCTTTTGCCACGCGGCTGAGAATACCGCCGCGAAGGCAAAGAAGTCAGGTTCGTAATAGACGCGCCGCTTCATCCGTCTTCGGAAACCGGTTGACGCAGCTGCTATCAGCGCCGCGGTTCGTCGCGGCGGGCGTAAAGCCCCACCGGCAATCTTTGAGACAACCTCGAATTCTGACGCGATCCGATGTCACGCGCCGGTTGCGCGCGGCGGCAGCGGTCCGATGCCGGCGAGCACCCGGTCCGAGAGGACGGCGGATTTGTGGACGAAGCGGAGCGGTGCGTCCCAGTCGAAATTCCGGTAGACCGCGGCAAGGTTCGCAAAGGGCGGCGACTGGGCGAAGAGCTGGAAGGTCAGCCGGTGACCGGCGTAATCGGAGTTGAGCAGGTCGCGCGCGAAGGCGAGCAGGCGCCGCCGGTCCTCAGACTGCCAATCCGCGCCGATCGAGTAGTATTTGTCGAGCCACGGTGCGGTTTCCGGGTCTTGGAACGCGGCGAAATCGGGGGTCACGCAGATCTGGCCGCCGCACAGCTCGCGGCAGAGGTGCATCATCGGGTTCAGCTGCGAAGAGGCCAACACACGCCCCGTGTAGAGAAGCGACTGGTTCGGCATCAAGAGGCCGCTTGGGCTGTCCTCGGCCAACGTGATCGCAGCCGTCAGATGGGCATTGATGCCTTCGCGATAGCAGGCGAGCAGCGCCAGCTTCTCCTGTACCGCCTGCTGCTTGTCGAGGCCGGTCTGGCGTGCGTTGAACAACGCCGCCCCGATCATCATGTCCGCGACCTTGAGGCTGCGCAGCACGAAGGCGTAGGCGCTGTAGCGATGCAGCGTCGCGCGGATAAAGCTCGCCGCCTTCGTATGCCGATAGAACAGCACGTTCTCCCAAGGGATCAGCACGTCGTCGAAGACGACGAGCGTGTCGATCTCGTCGAAGCGGTTGGCGAGCGGGTAATCCTCGACAGGGGCGCGGCCGGCGAAGCCGGTGCGGCAGATGAACTTCAGGTTCGGCGAGCCGAGGTCGCAAATAAAGCCGACCGCATAGTCGGAAAGCTCGGCGTCGCCCCAATTGGCGATGGTCGGCTTTGTGAAGGCCTGGTTGGCGTAGGCGGCGGCGGTTTCGAACTTGGCGCCGCGCACGACGATGCCGGCGTCCGTCTCCTTGACGACATGCAGCAGCATGTCGGGGTCCTGCTCTTGCGGGCGCTTAGATCGATCACCCTTGGGGTCGGTATTGGCCGAGACGTGAAACGGGTCCAACCGCACGACGCGGTCGACGTGCCGGCGGATATTTTCCGAAAAGGCAGGATCGACCTCGTTTAGAATGTCTTGCCCGTCGAACAGCGACCACATTTCGCCGACCGTCTCGTCGCCGACCCGCGTCACGACGCCGCCGATCTCGTTCAATACCACCTCGACCGCCTCGCGTTTGGCGCCCCAGTCGGCGCGCGTGCGCGGCAGCTTGAGGGTGACAGCGCAGACCTCGTCGGCCTCGCTTCGGTAGCTCAATGCGTCTGCAAACCGGGAGTCGTGCTGCATGTCGTAGATCCGCGCCCGTATAGCGACGATGGGCCGGAACATCGGATGCGCGGTTACGTCTTTCACGCGCTCACCATTGATCCAGACCTGGCGGCCGTCGCGGATCGAGTCCCGGTATTGCTCTCCCGTGCGGATCATCTGGGCTCCCATCGACTGTAATTGTCGCCTGACATTGTCGCGCGAAGTACAAATCTCGCCAACCAGCCGTTGCTCCGGCGAGCGGCTGGCACGTCACGTGCAATTTCGAACGAGTGCCAGCACGAATTGCGTTTGCGACAGCATTCTCGCGGCATAGACGTTAACAGGAGGCTCGGCGATGGCTGAAGTTCCACGGCTTTTGATGTTGGTCGGCGCCGCCACACCGCCCGGCCGGCTTGCTGCAGCAATCGCGGCAACGGCGGAGGCGGTTCGCAGCGGTGCCGAGGATATCGACGTCGATGTCATGAACCTCGCCAAAGTGCTTGTCGATACCTGTGACGGGCGGCCGCTCGACGGATACGGAGCGGAAACCCGCCAGGCAGTCGACCGGATCGCCGCTGCGGCGGCGGTGCTGATCGCCGCACCGGTCTACCGCGCGAGCTTTCCAGGGGTGCTGAAGAATCTGCTCGACATCGTGCCGGTCGGGGCGCTGCAGGGAAAGCCGGTGGGCATCGTCGCGATGGGCGGCTCCGCTCATCACTATCTCGCGGTCGACACGCAATTGCGCCAGGTTCTTAGCTGGTTTGGGGCGCTGGTCGCGCCCACCGGCGTCTACCTCACCGGTGCGGATTTCCGCGACGGCGCGCTGACATCGGAATCCGCGCGCAAGGATTTGGCCGCGCTGGCGGACACGCTGCTGATACTGTTGCGTCGCCTCGACCCGGCCTTGCTCGGTCCGCCGCCGCTTGCCGCGAAATTCACCTGAGGAGACTGGCTATTGCTTAGATGCATTCGGATGATTTCGGCCGGGATCATGTAGGTCAAGGTGCCGCCCGATTTCGGCGTTTCCGCTAGGATCGCCGCCGCCGCAGCTGCGAAGATCGCCAGGGTGGCAATGGCCACCCTGGCGCTGCTCACCGCGCCTCGCCGACAAAACTGTGTTGCGCCGCGGCGATGGGATCGATTGCCTCGCGGGAGAGCGGTCCTTTGTTGGCAGCAGCGGCGGCGTATTCCAGGTGTTCGAGCGTGGAAACACCGACCAGCGCGGTCGAAACGGCCTCATGGGAAATGACGAAGCGCACGGCCAATTCTATCAGACTATCGGCAAAACCTTCGCGCACCAGCGGCTCGAGCCGCCGGGCGCGCTCGACGTCGGCCCGGTAGGAGGAACCCGAGCCGATGGGCTCGACACTGGGGGAGCCGAGCGGATGCCGCTGCTCGGTCCCGCTCAAGGCGCCGGCGGCGAGCACGCGGATCGCGATCACGCCCATGTCGGCGGCTTTGGTGTGCGCCAGCAGATTGCCAAAATCATGCGCGGGGTAACCCGAGGCGACAACCGCTCCGGCGCTCGGGTTGAGCACATTGTAGCTGACCTGCGCGGTGTCGAAGACGCAGGCGTCCACCACCTGGTGGAGGGCGGGGGTATCGCCTACTGCAGTAATGCCGCAGAAGCGGGTCTTGCCTTGCTCACGCAAGCGCTCGAATGCCGGCACGACTTCGCCGAGAACGATCTCGGGCGTCAGATCGCTGTCGCGGCCTTCCGCGGTGATGTGGTTGTGCAGCTGGAACAGATCGACCCCATCGAGCTGGAGCCGCTGCAGGCTCGCCTCCAACGATTCCCTCACCGCCGCCGCAATGCGGTTGTTGTTGCCGGCCGGAATTCGCACCTTGGTGCCGACCCGGATATTCGGCCTGAGGCTTTTCATGACGCGTCCGAGATTGCGCTCGGATTCGCCGTTCCCGTACATCGCCGCGGTGTCGAAATAGTTGATGCCGAGCTCGATCGCCCGCGCCACCGCCCGCTCCTGATCGCCCGGGCTGCCGCGTACCATCAACCCGCCGACCGCACCGCACCCGAACCCGAGTACCGACACCTTGAGCCCGGTCCGGCCGAGCGTGCGTGTTTCCATCATTTCCTCCGTTTTCTCCGGCGCGGATCAAAGCCTTCGCGACCGAGGCTGTCAATTGCACGGCGCCTGAATTCGGATCGATTCGAGAAGAGGAGGCACCCCCCAGGGTGCGCGAGCTCGAGCCCGGTCGCCCGGAGTGATGTCCGCCCAATGGCTTGCGGTCGCCCCTGAGCGACGCGATCGGAGCCGACTGAAGTGGATCAAATCCGGGTGTAAAACAGCACACGATCGGGGAGAAAGCATGCACGCCTTGTTCCGTAGCGTAACCGTGATCCCTGTCCTGACGATTGAGCGCGAAGGGGATGCGGTGCCGCTCGCCCGCGCGCTGCTCGACGGCGGGCTGCCGCTCATCGAGGTGACGCTGCGGACCCCGGCTGCTCTGGCCGCGATTGCCGCCATCTCCCGAGAGGTGCCGCAAATCGTCGTCGGCGCTGGGACCGTGCAACGGCCGGCGGATGTCGTGCAGGCCTGCACGGCGGGGGCGCGGTTTCTGGTCAGCCCGGGGATGACCCCGGAACTGGCGGCTGCCGCGCTGGCGACCGAGCTGCCCTATCTTCCCGGCGTCACGACGCCTTCCGAAATCATGACGGCTCGCGACCTCGGCATCAGCTTCCTGAAGCTGTTCCCGGCGGAGGCGGTTGGCGGGCTCGCGCTGTTGCAGGCGCTCGCGCCGGTCTTCCCGGGGATCGCATTCTGCCCGACCGGCGGCATCGACGAGCGCTCCGCTGCCAAGTACTTGGCATTGCCCAATGTGCCGATGGTCGGCGGGTCATGGATGGCGCCCAGGGCGGCGGTGGCCGCCGGTAACTGGGCGACGGTGCGCCGTCTTGCCGGACGCGCCGCCGCCATGGCAGGGCAGCGCTAGTAAGTCGCACGGCCGCCCGAGATGTCGAAGACGCCGCCGGTCGAAAACGAGCATTCTTCCGAGGCGAGCCAGGCGACAAGCGCCGCGATCTCTTCGACGAGGACAAACCGGCCCATCGGGATTTTCGACAGCATGTAGTCGATCTGCCGTTGCGTCATCTGGGCGAAAATATCGGTTCGGGCGGCGGCCGGGGTCACGCAGTTGACGCGGATGCCGGTGCCGGCAAGCTCCTTGCCGAGCGACTTTGTCAACCCGATTACACCGGCCTTCGCGGCGGAATAGGCCGACGCGTTCGGGTTGCCTTCCTTGCCGGCGATCGAAGCGATGTTGACGATCCGCCCGTAATCACGCCGCTGCATCAGCGGCAAGACCGCGCGGCAGCAGTTGAACACCCCGATCAGGTTGATTTCGACGACCCGCCGCCATTCCTCGGGCGGATACTCGGAAAGCGGCAAATTCGGTCCCGAAATTCCGGCATTGTTGACCAGAATGTCCGGCGGCCCGAGGCGGGCCTCGGTCGCCTCGACGGCGCGAGCGATGCCGGCCGGGTCCGTCACGTCGACGATGTCATCGGTCGCGTTATCGACGGCGAGCGCGGTGGCCGCCGCGACCGCGCCGTCGACATCCCATATCGCCACCTTTGCGCCGGAAGCGGAAAACCGCGCGGCGATAGCGCGGCCGATGCCGCGCGCCGCACCAGTGACAATGGCGATCCGCCCGTCGAGATCGATCCGGTTCATCACTTCTTCGCTTTCTCTCTATCCTCTGGGAACCCGGGTGCCGATCCCGTGTTTAACCGGCGGTCGGCCCGGAGGTTCGGATGGAAGATCTGGAGAACCGCCTGTCAGCGCTGGGCTATGCGCGGGTCCGCCAGGGCACGGAATGCTGGCAAGTTTCGCGGGCTGGGGCAGCGAGGCCAAGTCCGCGCATCTACGCCGCGCCTCAGCGAAGGGATCCGGTTCTGCGGTTCTGGCTGCGGCGGCTCGGCCGGTTCGATGCGTCGCCGCTCTATCGAATAAGGCGGGCCATGTAGGGTCGAGTAAACCGCGGCGCTGCAATTTGCCCACAACCGCGGTGAAGTGGGAGTGGGCCGAGCGTCCGAGCCCTTCGAGCCAGTTCTGATCGAGGAAGGAGGCGAGCGCGGGCTGGCCGAGCTTCGCCTCCCAGATGATCCCGAGCAATGAGGCTGCCGCCTCATCCGCCTCACGCGCCAGCGGGGAGAGGACGGCGGCGTGCGCGGCCGCATCGCGGTCGCGAGTATCCGGGCCGGGCCCGAGCCCAAAATCGACGAGCCGCCGGCGCTTGCTCGGGGCCAGTACGAAATGAGCGGCCTCGTGCAGGATGACATAGGCCTCGGTCGCGCCATTGAGGGCCCGACCGTCCCAATTGAACGCGCACTCGACCCCGTCAGCATGGACCGTCATACCCAGGCTGCGAGCTAGCGAAAGTGCTGCCTGCCGATGCCGCTCGGCCAACGCCCCGCCGGCGCGATCCGCCGAGGTCGCGCTGATCCGTCGAAACACCGCGTGCGAGAACGGTTCCTCCAGTTTGGCCATGAAGCGGTCGAGAACCTCGTCGAGTTGCTCTCGGGGGATGGCGGTCAAGATCATCAACGGTATGTGGGATATGGTGCCGGCTATGCCGAGGGGCGATTGCGCGCGCCCTCGGAAGCCTCAATGATCTCAGAACTCTGCACTGGCGACGGGCGTTCTCTCGCTGGTGAAGCCGGCTGAGGAATACGGCTCTTCGGTCGGATAGGCTTTCACCAAGTAGCCTGAGCCCGCGCCGCGAGCGTCTCGAAGCGCTGGCCGATTTGGATCGTGCCCGCGGAGTTCAGCTTGTTTACGTCGACATACTGGAACTGCAGCATGAAGCGCAGCCAGTCGTTCGGATACCAGCTGAGCGCGAGAGCGGCGATCTGTTGCCGGCCGCCATAGACGCCGCTGGTGAGGCTTTGCGAAACGCCGGGAACGACGTTGCTGTTGAGATTGACCGTGCTGTAGCGAGCTGCGATTTCCCAGGCACCGATGCCTCCGCCCCCGACGCTGAACGGATGATCGACTCTGGGCCTGCCCCAGGAAGCCCTGTCGACACTGTAGGGAATGGGCTCTCCGGTCATGACCCAGCCGCCCTCGACATAACCGCCGTTGAAGCCGAGTCTCGGTGCCGGCATGCCCGGCAATTTCGATTGGGTTACGCCGATTTGGTAGTACTCGCCCTCGACCACAAAGTTGCGCCAGCTGGCCCCGAGTTCGCCGCCATAAACACTGGCGCCCCTTGCGGATAGCGGACCCGTGTCGACAAGATCGTTAAAATCAATGTGCAGCTCGGGAAAGTCTCCGAATGTCAGTGTGGTGCGACTTATCCCGGGCGTGCCGCTTGCATTCACATTCGGGTGGAACACCGTCTGGCCGGAGAACCCCGCATGGAGGTTCCAGTCTTTGTCATGATAGGGCCGCGCCGCCACACGACCAATAAACGCCAGCTGCTCGCCATTGAGGAGAGTGTCTTTCTGAGCCCCAAAAACGGGGCCGGTCAGGTAAGCGGATGCGAAATAGTCTTCTGTCGCCGCGTTGGCGCCGAGAGAAGCGCGCTGGATACCTGCGGCCACACTTCGCTCAATGCTGATAATGCTGGGCCGCTCGAGAAACAGCAGATCACCCGGGAACGTGGCGTCCTCTAACGAGACGAACGGATGGAAATACCCGACGGTGGCGGTGATTGGCTTGATCCCAGTGTAATTGGCGTTGGCTTCGAACAAGGTCGGCGTTCCGTCGGGTGAGCCGCCAAAGTCAGGGGTAATGTTGACCCTGAAGTCATCGAACCGGCCGACGAAATAGATTCTTCCGCGCCGCAAGTTCACTCCGTTGTTGAGCTGCGGAAATTGCGTGTTTGGGTTCGGGTTTTGGAAGTAACCCCCCATGTCGAACTGCATCAATCCGCCAATGGCAAGTGACAGCCGGCCGTCCGCGGTGGCGATAGTCGGTCGCCCGTGCGGCATGCTGACCGTTACCCCCTCGGACGCGGCGGCAGCCGCCCCGGGAGCAGCAGCGGCGGTCTGCGCCTGTGCCGCAGCTTGTGTTGGTTGAGCCTCCGCCGTTGCAGCCTTCGCGGCATCTTGCCGGGCCCGTTCCTCGGCCTCGCGAGCCTCATGCGCCTCCTCTCGAGCGCGCTGTGCCTCGGTTCGTGATTTGCGCAGCTGCTGTTTTGCCTGACCGAGTTCGCCCTTGAGCTGCTGCAACTCGCTCTGAAGTCCACGAATCTTGCGCTCGATTGCTTCAATTCGATCGGTCGCGGCATCCTGCGCATCCGCCGCGACAGGCAGCACCGCCGCACAGACCGCAACCAACGCACTGCAGAAGCGATCGCGGTTGCGGGATTTGGTACCCATGCTCCGCCCCTCCCCCTCGCGACGAAACACCAGCAGCTTATCAACCGGCGAGAGCAGCTGCGAGCAGGGGAAGATTGCCACTGAGAGTCATCTGGATCCCGCGGGACGTGACGATGCCGCTAGCGAGCCCAAGCCGAATCGCGCGCTGGCGGGCGGATTGGCGATCCGGTGACCTCTGCCACGCACGGAAGTACCCTTTTCACCAGAATTAACGCCTTTTTACTCGGTCCACTTCGGGATGATTCGTTAGCTGAATCATCAACGCCCGATCGACGCGCCCTCACCGCCGAGAAGATTAGCCCGACCCTCGCTACGGGCTAAAGTAGCCTTAAACGCGTTGGCCGGACCAAATCGCAAGTCGGTAGGAGATGATGATGAAAAATTGCCCGGGACAGTACCGCAAAGCTGAGAGCGGCGAAGCGCGTCGCCTCCCTTCAATGGGTTTGATCACCCGACAGCAGCAGCCGAAAAATCTGGAGACTGCCGCCGATCAGCTCGATTCGTTCCTCACTCCCACCGGGCTGTTCTACATACGCAGCCATTTCCCTGCCCCGATGTTGGATGTTTCCTCTTACCAGCTGCGCGTCGATGGTGCGGTCAAGAATCCCTTTTCTTTGAACTACGAAGATTTGCGTGCGATGCCCTCCGAGACACGGGTCGCGCTTTTGGAGTGCGCAGGCAATGGCCGTGTCTTCATGGTCCCGCAGGTTGAAGGAGCGCAGTGGGAGCTCGGCGCAGTCGGCAACGCAGAATGGACCGGTGTGCCGCTGCGAGCTTTGCTGGAGCGGGCCAGCATGGAGGAGGACGTTTGCGAGATCGTGCTCGAAGGAGCTGACCGCGGGATACCGGTGGAAAAGCCGATACCTCCCGGCCCGATCTCATATGCGCGTAGTTTCCCTAGAGACAAAGCAATTCAGCCGGAAGTCCTGATTGCTTATCAGATGAACGGCCGTGAACTATCACCCGATCATGGATATCCGGTGCGCGCAATTGTTCCTGGTCATTATGGAATGGCGTCAGTCAAATGGCTGACGCATATCCACGCCGTTCGAGAGCCGTTTCAAGGTTATTGGCAAACGTCTGATTACGGTTATTGGAGTTATCTCGAGGGGAAACCGGTGCGACGCCCATTGGGAGAAATGAAAGTGAAGTCCGAGATCGTCAGACCAGGCGTCTACGAGACGATTGCGTCGAATCAGATGTATACAGTGTTCGGTGCTGCATGGGCGGGCGAGACCGAGGTAACGGAGCTCTCGGTGAGCACTGACGGTGGCCAATCTTGGAACAAGGCAGAATTCTTAGAACCTGCTCAACGGCATACGTGGCGGCATTGGAAATATGATTGGCTTACACCGGAGAAGCCCGGCAAATATACTTTGCTGGCGCGTGCCAAAGATGCGAGCGGGAACGTCCAGCCGAACGCGCATGACCCGAACCACGGCACCTACGTGATCGATCATCCTCTGCCGATCGAAGTGCTTGTCGCGGACCCCGTGCACCGGGAGCGATGAGGCCCACTCTCGGAGCCGGGCTAAATGGGCGACCTCTCTGATTAGGACGGATTTACCGTCGGGCGTTTCTGGCGACCGCTGAGGTTTTCATGATCCGGGGCTACAGTGATCATGCCGCCAACGAGCGAACCTTTCTCGCTTGGCTGCGCACCGGCATCGCCGTGATAGCGTTCGGGTTCGTCATCGAGAAGTTCAACCTGTTTGTGCTGACGATCGCAAATGCGAACTCGCTTGACGCGGGACATCGATTGCAACTGGAAAGGTTGTCGGGGCCGCTTGGCCGTTACGAGGGGCTCGCCCTCATCCTCTTCGGGATTGGCCTGAATGTGTTCGCAGCCACGCGCTTTGTCCGTACCGAGCAGCTGCTCGACGACGAGGAAACACACTCTGCCGGCGGCGTCCGCGCAGAGTTGCTGTTGTCGGCGGCGTTGGCGTTGACCGTGGCCGGGTTCAGCACGTATCTCGCGCTGGGTTAACAAGACGGCAGCTGTTCAAGGATCACCGTTGGGGAATCCGCTGCCCTATCCAAAAAGAACACCCCCGCCGCAGGTGGTGCAGCGGGCGGCCCCGCGACGCGGTAGGGGGAACTCCTGCATTCCGCGCTGCAAACGGCGAAGCTGGGAAACCCGACCAAGCCGAATTGGGCGCCGCAGGTGCCTCGACCTCTCACCAGAATTGACGCCTTTTCACTGGACCCGGCTCGGGATGCGCCGTTAACTCTTTCATGAACGGCAGATCGGCGACGATTTGACGACCGGTAATATCGACCGCACCTTCTCCCCACTCCGGGGACGCCTTGACAAATCGGTTCGATCCTAAAGCGAGCCGAAGACAAGGAGGGGAACGCGATGTCAACGCAGCCGGCACCCAACAATGCCCCGGATACTGACCCGGCGGTGGGCCATCCCAGCCGGCGGGCGCTGCTGGCGTCGACTGCAATGTTGCTGATCGCGCGAGCGGCAGGCGCTCGGACCTTGGCGGGCGGCAACGGGATGCCGTGGCGGCCGTTTGCCGGCGATCCGCCGCAGGCGGTCAAGCCGGGGCTGTGGGTGTTCTTTACGCCCGAAGAAGGGGCCGCGGTCGAGGCTTTGGTCGATCGGCTGATCCCGCCCGATGCGGAAACCCCCGGCGGCAAGGATTGCGGATGCGCGGTCTTCATCGACCGCCAGTTGGCCGGCGCCTACGGCAGCGCCCAAGGCCTCTACATGAGTCCTCCGTTCTTGCAGGCGACACCGGAGCAGGGTCTGCAGGCGCCGTCCACACCGGCGCAGCTCTACCGCCGCATGCTCGCCGCCCTCGATGCATTCTGTCACGCCACCTACGCCGGGAAGCCCTATGCGCAGCTTCCGGACGGCGAGAAGGACCGGATCATCGCCGGCATGGAGAACGGCTCGCTGCAATTGCAGGGGACGAGCGCCACGCCGTTCTTCGAGATCTTGTTGCAGGATACGCGCTACGGCTTCTTTGCCGATCCGATCTATGGCGGCAACCGCGACATGGCGGCGTGGAAGATGATCGGCTTCCCGGGCGCCCGTTATGATTATCGCGACTGGGTCGAGCGGCACAACGAGCGCTATCCGCATCCGCCGGTCAGCATTGCCGGGCGGAATGCATCGTCCGCAGCGCAACCATAACAACGGCACCAAACGAGGAGTGAGACTTGGCGACAAAACTGCCGGCGACCGACATCGTCATCATCGGCCTGGGCTGGACGGGTTCGATCATCGCCGAATCCATGACCAAAGTGGGCTTCAATGTGGTCGCGATCGAGCGCGGGCCGTGGCGCGACACCGCGACCGACTTCCCCCCGAGTTATTCGCCGGACGAGCTGCGCTATGCGGTGCGGCACGATTTATTCGTGCGGCCGGCGCAGACCACGCTGACCTTTCGCAATAATCCCAATCAGACGGCATTGCCGATCCGCACCTGGGGCGCGTTCCTGCTGCCCAACGGCGTCGGTGGCGCGGGAGTGCACTGGAACGGGCAAACCTGGCGCTTTCTGCCGACTGACTTGATTTTGAAAACGCACCTGACCCAGCGTTACGGCGCGAAATTCCTGCCCCCGGACATGACGATCCAGGACTGGGGCGTCACCTATGACGAGTTGGAGCCGCATTTTGATAAGTTCGAATATTTGTGCGGCACGTCGGGAACCGCCGGGAACCTGAAGGGGCAGAAGCAGCCGTTCGGCAACCCGTTCGAGGGAGCGCGGTCGCGCCCCTATCCGACGCCAGCGCAGAAGCAGCCCTATGGACCGGTGCTGTGGGCCGAGGCGGCGAAAGAGATGGGGTACAGCCCATTCCCGCAGCCCTCCGGCAATCTGTCCCAGGCCTATACCAACCCGCTCGGCGTCACGATGGGGCCGTGCACCTATTGTGGCTTCTGCGAGCGCTTCGGCTGCGGCAACTACTCAAAGGCGAGCCCGCAAACGACACTCCTGCCGGTGCTGATGCGGCGATCGAATTTCGAGGCGCGCACCGAATGCGAGGTTACGCGGATCAACCTCGACAATACCGGCAAGCGGGCAACCGGGGTCACCTATGTCGACACGCAGGGCCGCGAGTGGGAGCAGCCGGCCGAGATGGTCTTTCTCTGCGCCTTCCAGATGTTCAACGTGCAGCTCCTGCTGCTCTCCGGCATTGGCCAGCCTTATGACGTGAACACCGGCCAGGGCGTGATCGGCCGGAATTTCTCCTACCAGGTCACCTCCAGCGTCGAGTCGTTTTTTGATAACAAGATCTTCAATACTTTCATCGCCAGCGGCGCCATTGGCATGTGCATCGACGATTTCAATGGCGACAATTTCGACCACGGGCTCTACGGCTTCGTGGGTGGCGGCTATATGGGAATGGTGCAGCCCAATGCCCGCCCGATCGAGGCGACGCCAACGCCGCCGGGCACGCCGCAATGGGGCGCGGCGTGGAAAAAGGCGGTCAAGGACAACTATCTCAACACTATATTGCCGGCAGTGCATGGCAGCTGTTACAGCTATCGCGACTGCTACCTCGATCTGGATCCGACCTACAAGGACCGGTTCGGCCGGTCATTGATGCGGCTGACCTTCGACTTCCACGAAAACGAACTCAAAATGTCGCAATTCCTGACCGACCGGCTCGCCGAAATCGTGCAGCGGATGGGGCCGCGGCAGATCGTCAAGCTGCCGCGCACGGGCCATTTCAACATCGTGCCGTATCAGACCACGCACACCTGCGGCGGCGCAATCATGGGCGCCGACCCCAAGACCAGCGCGCTCAACCGCTACCTGCAGAACTGGGATGTGCACAATCTGTTCGTGACGGGCGCCACCAACTTTCCGCAGAATGCTGGCTACAATCCGACCGGCACTATCGGCGCGCTGACATATTGGATGCTGGAGGCGGTGCATAAGCAGTACCTGAAAAGCCCGGGACCGCTGGTGCACGCGTGAGCTGGGCCAATGCCGTGCGTCCTTCGAGACGGCCGCGAAGCCTGTCCTCGGGCCGCGCGGAGCGCGGACCCGTGGGGGGCCTCCTCAGGATAAGGAATTTCTCAATACCAACGACAAATCACCTCATGCTGAGGAGCGCGCACAAGGCGCGTCTCGAAGCACGCACAACCCCAATGCAGCTCCTTCTCGCTTGCGCGCTGCTCGCGCTCGGCACCGCGGCAGCGCGCGCGCAGAACCCCGACAAGCAGTCATTCGAGGTGATCGAGCACGGCCGCTATATGACGATCGCCGGCGACTGCGCCGCCTGCCACACGGCGAAGGGCGGTCAGCCCTTTGCCGGCGGAGGCGCCCTGCAAACGCCTTTCGGCACCCTGCTCGCCCCGAACATCACGCCGGATGTAGAGACCGGGATCGGCGGCTGGACCGACGACGAATTCCTCGAGGCAGTGCGCACCGGCATTGGGCATGGCGGCATCCATCTCTATCCGGCAATGCCCTACACCTATTACACGAAGATGACGCGCGAGGACGTGATCGCGATCCGCGCCTATCTGGACACGGTTCAGCCCGTCAGCAACGAGGTTCACGCGAACCAGCTGCCGTTCCCGTTCAATCAGCGCGAGGCGATGCTGGGCTGGAACCAACTCTATTTTACGCCGGGCGAGTTCAAGCCCGATCCGGGCAAATCGGCGGAATGGAACCGCGGCGCATACCTGGTCGAAGGCGCAGAGCATTGCGGGTTGTGCCACACGCCGAAGAACGTGATGGGAGGCGACAAAAACGGCGAGGCGATGCAGGGCTCGGTGCTGCAGAGCTGGTACGCGCCGGACCTGACCGGCAACCGCCGGATTGGCATCGGCGACTGGACCGTCGACGACATTGCCCTTTACCTCAAGACCGGGCGCAACCGCTACGACATCGCCTCCGGACCGATGGCAGACGCAGTCTACCACTCCACCTCGCATCTGACCGATGCCGATCTGCGCGCGATCGCCGCCTATCTGAAGGACCTGCCGCCTGGTGGCGGCCTAGCACCGCAGCCGGTCTCCGCGCAAGATCCGGTAATGCAGCAGGGGCAGGCGATATACAATAACCAGTGCGCCGCGTGCCATACGGTGGCAGGGGAAGGCATCGTCGGGCTCTTCCCGCGCCTCAGTGGAACGCCGCTGGTGCAACAATCTCAGGCCACTAGCCTGATCCGTGTGGTGCTCGAAGGCTCGCGCGCAGTCGCCACCAACGCGGCTCCGACCGGCCCGGCGATGCCGTCCTTCGCCTGGCGGCTGTCCGATGCCGACGTAGCGGCAGTGGTCACGTACATCCGCAACGCGTGGGGTAATGCCGCGCCTGCCGTTTCTGCGAGCGAAGTTGCCAATATGCGGCAGATGCTGCACCGGGAGGCGCAAGCGCCTTAGCCGCTAACGGAGTGCCAGTGCATGATCAAACCCATCCTTACTGCGACAATGGTTCTGGTGGCTGCGGCCATGTCCGCCCTCGCGCAAGGCGGCGCACAGCAGGGTGCGCAGCATCCGACGGTCATCGGGCAGACCGGAACGATGTACGACGGCAATAACGCCAATCTGCAATTACCGCCAGAACAGAACGCGTACTGGGCACGGCTCTGGGCCGAACCAGGCGCGACCGGGAATTCCGGCCCTGCCTCGGCGGTCGGTGGCGGGGCTGCAGGCACCTCGCTCGGCGGTGCTCAGACTGGAGGTGAGCATTGAGGCCTCTGAGCGCATGTCTATGCAGCGCCCGGCAACGCAGCCATGGCGTCAGGGCCAAATCTGCCTGCCTGAAGCCTCTCTTTGAGAATGAAGCGCCTTTATGGAAAGTGGGGCCGTGTTGACAGGACATGGTCAGTTGCTGTATTATTAATTGCGAAAAGATAACCGCACGCCGCGCCGTCACCTGATCTCGTCCTAATAAAACAGGCGAAACAGGTGCAGATTGTCACGCTGCCCCGTGTTTGCGGGGCGTGCTGGCGTAAAAGGATCGCGTGCTTGCGCATGATAACAGGGAGAAGGAAGATCGGATCTTGAAATACAAGGTGCACGGCGGCTCACGCTGATGACCGGCGCTGAGCCATCGGCCGCGCAACCCAGCCCGGTGGCGCGCTGGGTTGATTACGCATCCGGCGTGCTCCAGGCGTCGGGCCCACCGCTGCTGTTCGGGTTGCGGCTGTGGGCGTCGGCGTGCCTCGCGCTCTATGTCGCGTTCTGGCTCGAGCTCGACAACGCGTACTGGGCCGGGACCACCGCGGCAATCGTCTGTCAGCCAAGCCTCGGGGCTTCGCTGCGCAAGGGGTGGTACCGCATGATCGGCACCGTGGTCGGTGCGGTGGCGATCGTGGTGCTGACCGCGTGCTTCCCGCAGGACCGCGCCGCCTTCCTTGTGAGCCTGGCGCTGTGGGGCGCCGGGTGCGCTCTCGTTGCCACACTGCTGCACAACTTTGCCTCCTATTCGGCGGCACTCGCCGGCTACACGGTGGCGATCATCGCGGGCGAGCAGCTCGGCGCGGTCGGGGGCCTCAACGGTCAAGCCTTCACCTTGGCGGTGACCCGCGCGAGCGAGATCTGCATCGGCATCGTCTGCGCCGGTGTTGTTCTCGCCGTGACCGATTTCGGCGGCGCACCGCGGCGTCTGGCCACCCTGTTTGCCGCGCTTTCGGCCGAAATCACAGGACGATTTAGCCGCAACTTATCGCCGGCCGGATTGGAGTTTCCGGACACGCAGCCGGTGCGGCGCGAGCTGATCCGGCGCGTCATCGCGCTCGACCCGGTCATCGACGAGGCGATCGGGGAATCCTCCCGGCTGCGCTATCACTCTCCGGTCTTGCAGAGGGCGGTGGACGGTCTGCTCGCGGCCTCGGCCGGCTGGCGCACGGTGGCGGTTCACCTCATGCGGCTGCCGTATGAACAAGCTCGGCGGGAGGCGGACGTCGTTTTGCGAACGCTGCCGCAAGAGCTGCGAGCGGTGCCGGTGCAAGGCGAGCCGGGACGCTGGATAGCCGACCCCGTCGGCCTGCGCCAGATATGCGAGGCGGCGGTGCGGGCGCTGGTCGCCCTGCCGGCCGGGACGCCATCGCTGAGACTAGTTGCCGACCGTGCGGCGGAGGCTCTGGCCGGCATGTCGCATGCGCTCAACGGGCTGGCATTGCTTGTCGACGATCCCGCTCGACCTGTTCCTCGCCGCGGCGGTTTCCGGCTCCGCGTACCTGATTGGCTGCCCGCTCTGGCCAACGCGGGGCGCGCGTTCGTCGCGATCGGTGCCGTCGAACTATTCTGGATCGTCACCGCATGGCCGAACGGCGCAGAGGCCATCGAGTTCGCGGCGATTGTTGTCACCCTGCTCTCGCCGAGAGCCGACCAGGCTTACGCCGCAGCTATGAGCTTCACAGCCGGTGTCGGCCTGGCCATCGTTTTCGCGGCAATCATCACCTTCGCGGTGCTGCCGAACACCGAGACCTTCGCTGCCTTCAGCCTCGCGATCGGCCTCGTCATGGTGCCCGCCGGCGCGCTGATCGCCCAGCCATGGCAGACGCCGATGTTTACGGCCCTCGCAGCTTTCGGCTTTCTTTCGCTCGTCGCTCCGGCGAACCCGATGAACTACGACCAGCAGGAATTCTATAACTCGGCGTTGGCGATCGTCGCAGGCGCGAGTGCCGGCGCGCTGTCGTTTCGCTTGCTGCCGCCGTTGTCGCCGGCGTTCCGAACCCGCCGGCTCCTGGCGCTGACATTGCGCGATCTGCGCCGCCTCGCGACGGCCCCGATCCCCCGGACGCCCGATGATTGGGAGGACCGTGTGTATGGCCGCCTCTCAGCAATGCCGGACGCGGCCGAGCCATTGCAGCGCTCGCTGCTGACGGCGGCGTTGTCGATGGGTACCGATATCATCCAGCTTCGCCGCATCGCTCGCCGGCTCGAATTGAGCTCCGAGCTGGATGCGGCGCTCGACGCCGTATCGCAAGGTGACAGCGGGATCGCGACCGCCCGCCTCGCTCGGGTCGACCAGGCTCTCGCCGCTCGTCCGGGCCCTGCCGCTCTCCGGGCGCGCGGCCTCATCCTTGCAATGTCTGAAGCGCTCACCCAACATTCTGCTTACTTCGACGCAGGAGTCCCCCGGTGAGGTTCACCGAGATTAACCTATTCGGCGTCTATGTCGCGCCGATGTCGTTGATGATGGTCGCTGCCTGGGTGGTCACGATCGGGCTGCGGCGATTCGCTGCCCGTTTCGGCTTGGTGCAGCACGTCTGGAACCCGGCTCTTTTCACGTTCGCTGTCTATATGATCGTGCTGTCGTCGATGGTGCTGCTCGTCGCGGCGCGTTGAGTTCGGCGATGTCCGATGTCGAAACCAAATCGAGGCGCGAAACAGCGGTAGAGACTCCCGCGGCCCTCCTGCCTCCCGAGCCGCCTGTTCGCGTCGCGCCCCGACGACGCCTTCGTATCTTTCCACTGCTTATCACCTTGGCCGCGCTCGCGGTCGCCGGCGCCCTGGGCTGGGCGATGTGGAACGCCTATATGGGGGCCCCGTGGACACGCGACGGCACGGTGCGCGCCTATGTCGTGACAATGGCGCCGCAAGTCGCCGGCCAGATCGTCGAACTGCCCGTCGCCGACAACCAGTTCGTGCACAAGGGCGACCTGCTGATGGTCATCGACCCGACCGACTTCAAAATCGCCGTGAGCCTCGCCGAGGCGGCCGTGCAGCAGGCCCAGGCCAACGCGCAGAATGCCGAAAGAGAGGCCAAGCGCCGGCAAGAGCTGACCACCCTCGCGGTCACGGTCGAAGAAAAGCAGACCTTTGCGACCACCGCACTCGCCACCCAAGCCCAATATCAGCAAGCCGTCGCCAATCTGGACCAGGCGCGGGTCAACCTGCAGCGCACGGAGATCCGTTCTCCGGTCAACGGCTATGTGACCAACCTGCTGGCGCAGTTGGGGGACTACGCCAATGTCGGGCAGAATGAGATCTCGCTCGTCGACGCCGATTTGTTCTGGGTCGACGGCTATTTCGAGGAGACCAATCTCGAGCCGATCCAGGTAGGCGACCCGGCCAGCGTCAAGCTGATGGGCTACCACCAGATCGTTCGCGGCCATGTCGGCAGCATCGCGCGCGGCATCAATGTCGCAAACGCGCAGCCCAACGGGCAAGGGCTCGCCACGGTCAACCCGATCTTCACCTGGGTGCGCCTGGCGCAGCGCATCCCGGTGCGCATCCACATCGACCAGGTGCCGGAGGGTGTGGTCCTCGCGGCGGGGATGACCGCGACCGTGCAGGTCAATCCGCAGCCCCGGGGGCCGGCGAAGTGAACCGCGACGCGTTGGGTTACGCCGGAACCTTCAAGGTATTGCCGATCTGGTATTTGAGCTTTACTGGCGCGATAACACGGGTGTTCCCCGGTGAATACGACATTTTATTGTGTCATCGCGATCGCTGCGCCGAGCGTCATTGGGCCGGTAAACTGTGGTAAATCCAGTAACTTTGGTGGGGTTTTCCAGGCGGCCGACATGATCCCGGATTTTGCATGACAGGAACCGACAACTAACCTCAGCGCGTTTGGTCCGCCGCCCTTGCGCACACCATCGCCGGGCCGAGGATCGTCGTGCTGATGGGTGTCTTCGGATCGGGCAAAAGCACGGTCGCAGCCCTGCTCGCGGCCGCGCTGGGCTGCCCGTTTCAGGAAGGGGACGACCTGCCAGCGCCGAGCAGGTCAGCACGCCGCATTCGCCCCGCGCGCGCCAGCCATCGATTTCCGCCGCGATCTTGCGGAGCCAGGGCAACCGGTCCGCATCGGTCAGCGACGTCCCGCTGCGCATCTTCTCGACATTCTCGCGCGGGTGTAATGCGTATGATTTAGGGGACAAAAGTAGAGGGAGAAAGCGGCACGGCGGAGAGGGTCACCGCCTATGGGATCACCCGGGGTTCTGCGAGCGAAACCGGCCGGAACGCAGAGCAAGGTCACCTAACGTCCTCACGAGGGCGGATTGAGAGCCATAAGGCGACCCAATGCCCTTTCCCATTCTTCCGTTGCTTTCGGCCATTCGGGCAGGCGACCGCCCGCCGCGCGTGACCGCGCAGCGAGCCGCGCGGCGAGCGCAGGCTCGGAGATCACCCGACGAAGCGCCCGCGCCAGAGCCGCCGAATTGCCTGGTGGAACAAACAGCGCGGCTTCAGGCGACACCGTCTCCGGGATCGCGCCTGCGGTGGTAGCGATCAGCGGCAGGCCGTGCGCCATTGCTTCCGCAAAAACCATGCCGTAGCCTTCGTGGAAGGACGGCAGGACAAAGGCGTCCGCCTTCCGATAGGCGCGCGCGACCGATTGCGGCGGCCACTCGCCCGCTAGAGTGATACGCCCCTCGAGCCCAGCGGCCGAGATCATCCGCCGAACCAGTCGCGCCGTCGCCGGATCGCGCTTGAGTGACCCGACACAGAGCAGGTTCCAGTCGAGATCGCGAATCCGGGCCAGCGCCTCGACCAGCACGCCATGACCTTTGCGTGGCAGCAAGTTCGCCACGCAGAGCAGCGCGCGAACGGGGCCTCGCCGCGGCCTTGGATACCTGTTCGGCTTCACAGTGCCTGGTGGGACGATGGCGATCCGGTCGCGAGAGACGCCATAGCTCTCGACCGCAGCGGCAGTTTTCCCGCTCGGACAGAGGACGCCGCGAAGCCGTGACAGCAACGCGCCCTCGCGTTGCGCCGCCCGCTTCGCCTCGGCCGGCGGAAGGCTGCTCTCCTGCGCCAGCGGGCCGTGGACGAATGCGACGACCGGTAGGCGGCGCGCCTGCGCCGCCATCACCTCTCCGAGATTGGCGAGGGCGAGGCCGTCGACAACCGTCTCCGTGCCGTCGGCCACGCCGGCGAGCACCGCCGCGTTTGCCTTTGGACGACCTCCAGCGAGCTCGATGACCCGAACGACCCGGCCCCGCGCGCGCAAACCCTCGACAATGTGACGATCGAAGAGATATCCGCCGGTAAGTTGATCGAGCCGGCCGGGGACGACGAAGACGAGCTCCCGGCGAAGCGGAGTTTCGGCCGCCACGTCAGGTGCTCGCGAAGCAAAACGCTGGGAGCTTGGTCATCCGAGCGGCGCGTCGTAAGCCGACCAAGCTACTTGATTACTCTGAGACTGGTGCTGGCCTGAGACCCGAGCGCACCTTCTTCAATCCGCCGCACCGGATCGCGCTGCCGTCGACCGCTTTTACGCAACGGCTGTCGGCGCGGGCGGGCACGACAACAGCAAGCCAGGGCTTCGGCCCAACTATCATCCGTACTACTACGGGGCATTTGTCCTCGATCCCGATGGCCGCAACATTGAGGCCGTCTGCCGCGATCCTGCGTGATCGGGCAGTTCGCAACATTAAGCTCGGTAAACGTCATATTCTCCAAGCGTTCGACCCTAGTACCTCGTTGCGCATATTGCCGAAAGTCGTAACAAGATCACTCACCCGTATCGTCACTCCGGGCAAGCGGGAGTCCAGGGCGGTGTCCGGAGCGCAGACCCTGGATGCCCGCCTTCGCGGGCATGACGAGAAAGCGGGAATCACATACGCTGCTTTTGCAACGAGGTACTAGCGTTGTTTAGATGACAACCGAAACTGCCCCGTTCGTAGAGCGTGGGCTTGCCGACCGAGTCAGCCTAGCCATGGCGGACCACGTTCCCCGGGCCTTCCCCACGGATCAGGTCCGTGGGCTGAAGGCCCACGGGGCAGGCTTTTCAGGGGGTGTCATGGAGTTCTGGACAGAACCACAGATGGCGTCGATCCACAAAATGCTCAACCCACGCTCCATTGCGATCGTGGGCGCGACGCCGCGGATGCAGTATGGCGGGCGGTTTCTGGCTGCGGCGCTCAAGGCAAAAGACCGGATCAGGGTCTATGCCGTGAACCCGCGTTATGACGAAATCATGCGGGTGAAGTCCTACCCGAGCGTGACGAACCTGCCGGAGGCCCCCGATTTGGTGGGCATCGTGGTGCCCTACGACCACGTGCTCGATGTCCTCCAGGAGAGCCACCGCAAGGGAGCGGGATCGGCGATCGTGATCTCGGCGGGCTTTGCCGAGCGCGGCGTCGACGACCGGCGCGATTTGCAGCGGGAATTGGGTGCCTTTGCGCGCGCCTCGGGCATGCGGATCAGCGGCCCCAACTGCCTGGGGCTGGCGAATGTCAAAGACGACATCTGGGCCACCGCTTCCTCGCGCGGGGCGGAAGGTCTGACGGGGCCCATCGGCCTGGTGTGCCAAAGCGGCGCGACGGCGTTCGGGCCGTTCCTGGTGCGCGCGGTCGAGAACGGCATCGGCTTCAGCTATATAATCTCGACAGGGAACGAGGCAGACCTCGACTTTACCGATTTCGCCCGCTATCTGCTGGACGATCCGGATACTCGGGTAATTGCCGGCTTTGTCGAAGGCTTCAAAGAGGCCGACAAATTTCTCGCAGTCGCAAAGCTCGCAGCAGAGCGCGGCAAGCCGATCGTCCTGATCAAAATCGGGCGTTCGGAACTCGGAGCCCGGGCTGCACGCTCGCACACGGCAGCGCTGACGGGTGCCGATGCCCGGTACGATGCGATCTTTGCGCAATATGGGGTGATCCGGGTCCAGGATTACGACGAACTCCTGGAGACGGCGCACCTCCTCGCCCACACCCCCGAGCCGCTAGTGCCCGGCATCGCCGTAGTATCCCACTCGGGCGGCATCAGCTCGCTCACCGCCGACATGTGCGGTCAGGCCGGTCTCGATCTGCCGCCGCTAGGGCCGGAGGCGCGTGACGGCATCAACGCGATCTTGAAGGGCTTCGGGTGGGCTGCCAATCCTGCCGATGTGACAGGCTTTGCCAACAGTGAGTCCTTCCCGCAAATCATGGAGCATTTGATCAATGATCCCCGGATGGGGACGCTCGTCGTGGCGAGTGCCGGGGCGGACGCCCAGGCTCAGCAGGTCATCAGCCAGCGTGATCGGACCGACAAGGGTGTGGTGTTCTTGTGGACAGGCAGCCGGGACGCCAAGGCTGGCCTGGCACAGCTCAGGAACGCCCGGATACCTGTCTTCTACACGCCGGACAAATTGGCCCGAGGCCTGCAGAGCCGCCTAGCGTATCATACATGGCGCGAACGTCGCCTGGCCGACGGCTTTGCCACGGCCCCGCCGCGCACGGCGCCGCAGGACGAGGCCATCGCCCAGGCTCTCGGGCGGGAGCGTACGACACTCTCGGAGTTCCGAGAGCAAAGAGCTGCTCGCGGCCTGGGGCGTGGGGAGTGCGCGGGAGCACCGGGTAAATTCTGCAGAGGCCGCCGTCGAGGCCGCAGAGCAGCTCGGGTTTCCGGTGGCTCTCAAGGTCGACTCGCCGGATATTCCGCACAAGACGGAGGCCGGGGTCGTTCGGCTGAACCTCGGCGATGCGGCACAAGTGCGAACCGCCTACGCCGAGATCTTGGCCAGTGCCAAGGCCTATGCGCCCGAGGCTCGGATCATCGGCGTGTCGGTGCAGGAGATGGTCGGAGACGGTGTAGAAGTTATCATTGGCGTCAATTGCGACCCGCAATTGGGCCCGGTGCTCCTGTTCGGCAGTGGCGGCGTGATGGTCGAGGTCTACAACGATGTGGCCCTGCGACGCTGCCCGATCACGCGCTCGGAAGCACAGGCGATGATCGCCGAGGTCAAAGGAGCCCGGTTGCTCCACGGCTTTCGCGGACGGCCAGCGGCGGACCTCGAGGCGCTCGCGGATACCCTGGTGCGCGTATCGTACCTCGCCATGCACCTTGAAGGACACTTGGCCGAGTTAGACATCAATCCGCTCATGGTGCTGCCGTCAGGCCAGGGCGTGAAGGCGGTAGACGCCCTCGTTATGTTGCGCGGCACATAGCACTGCACGTGGTCAACCCGAATAAAGAACCAAAAAACTGGCCGGCATGCGCCAGGGCGGGGGAGCGACGCCGATATGGTATAATGGCGGCATAAACCCCAAGGAGGACGGCGTGACCACCTACACCTTCCGCATCGTCGTCGAACCCGACGAGGACCGCTGGCGCGCCTATGCCCCCGCTCTAGAGGCACAGGGCGCCTCGACGTGGGGCTATACCCGCGAGGAAGCGCTCGCAAATATCCGCGAGGTTCTGGAGATGATTGTCGGCGAGTTGGCCGAGGAAGGCAGGTCGGTGCCGGCCGACGTTGCGGTCTCCGAGGAGCCCTTGGTCGCGGTCACGGTATAACGGACATCCCGTGGGGAGCGCTCCGCTCCCTCACGGCACGCGAAATCATCAGCGCCCTGATCCGCGACGGCTTCTCGCTCCACAACCAGCGCGGATCTCACCAGCGCTACCGTCACGCGGACGGCCGGCGAGTGACGGTCACCTATCACCGCCCAGGCGACACCTTCCCTATGGGTACCTTGCGTTCCATGATCGAGATACAGGCGCGGTGGACCGAAGCGGACCTCCGGCGTCTTTCTCTTCTCCGCTGAAACCCCGGCTCTTCTCCGCTGAAACCCCGGCACGAGAACCCGCGCCCGAGGGATTTGCCCGGCGAGCACGAGGGCCGGGGTCGTTCGGCTGAACCTCGGCGATGCGGCACAAGTGCGAACCGCCTACGCCGAGATCCTGGCCAGTGCCAAGGCCCATGCTCCACAGGCTCGATCATCGGCGTGTCGGTGCAGGAGATGGTAGGAGAAGGTGTGGAAGTTATCATTGGCGTCTCTTGCGACCCGCAATTGGGCCCGGTGCTGCTGTTCGGCAGCGGCGGCGTGATGGTCGAGGTCTACAACGATGTGGCCCTCCGGCGCTGCCCGATCACGCGCTCGGAAGCATAGGCTATGATCGCTGAGGTCAAAGGAGCCCGGTTGCTCCAGGGCTTTCGCGGACGGCCGGCGGCAGACCTCGAGGCGCTCGCGGATACCCTGGTGCGCGTGTCGTACCTCGCGATGCACCTTGAAGGACACTTGGCAGAGTTGGACATCAATCCGCTCATGGTGCTGCCGTCAGGTCAGGGTGTGAAGGCGGTAGACGCCCTCGTCGTGTTTCGCGGCACATAGTGGTCAAAACCTGACGCTTGGTCCCCGGTTCAGAGGGCGGCCCGCGTTAAGGGTTTTCGGAGGCCTGCCAGTCACTGCGTGAGGGGATGCACGGAGTCAGGCGTCCGAAGAGCCTCGAGGGAGGAAACCGCGGGGGGAGTTCGGACCGCAATTCTGCATCGACTAACCTATCGAATCCCTGGGTGATTGTCCGCGGTGCGAAATCCTTGACGTGACGGCCGGGGCTCCGCTACGGACAGTCCTCAGATGCGATTTTGCATCATCGTGTGTGAAATAGCTCACAGAGCGAAAGCGAGATCGCGCCCAAGCTCCAACAACCTCAACGCGGAGCACTGTCATGAAGAACCTTGAGACGTGGCCCCGAACAATAGCTACCGCGTTATGGCTGGCGTGTGTACTTACCATCGCAAACGTTTCGCCCAGTGCAGCATGTCCGGCAGGACAATATCAAAGCTGCGTGCTCGGTGCGTGCGTATGCCTTCCAGAAGTTGGCGGAGCAGTCGGTCAAGGTTTTGAACATTTGAAAAAGGAAATACCGGGTCAGCTTGGCGGTGTGCCGCTTGAGCAGTGGATCTCTCGCGTCCCATAACACTGCAATAAATGGCGCTATGCCTATCCCGCCACAAATTCGGCAGGCGTTGACTGGATATGCAAGCGAAGACTCGATAAATCGCGTCCGGTACAAAATCGGCGATAACGGATTTCTCAACCTGGCTCATATGCTTGAGCAAGGTGGTTTCGCCAGCGCGGTCACACTTATAGATGTGATAATCTTTCGAGGTCCCAGTGAAGCAAGCGATCCCTCGATTTGGGCGCATGAGTTGACACACGTGGACCAGTACCGCGATTGGGGCGTGCACAGCTTCGCAATCCAATATGCACGTGATTACAATTCCGTCGAGGCCCCAGCGTACGCCAAGGGTAATGGGTACTGGGCTTGGGCGCAGAATCAGGGTATTGCACAGAATCAAGGGCCGCCGTTGAACCCATCAATGGGTCGTTTCTGCGTGACGAACTATGCCAGAGACATGGGGCAGGAATACCCCCTCGGCTCACCCTGCAGCAACGCCGTCAACCCGTCCTACCAGTACACAGCCGGCGCCCCTAAAGTCATGGGTAAAGTCGCGCAGAGTCCATAATCGTGGTCCCAGTTCGGGACTAGAACGGGATGCGCATCACACCGTCCCCATCGGCCAGCGCCCGTGTCCTCAGACGATTGACCGAGCCCGAGCGGCAGCGAGATGCACCCATAGATAAAAGCTTCTTTGGCTATGGCGGTGGCCTGTCCAATATTTTCAACCAGAGGGGAAAGGCGGTAAATGAAAAAACGCCTGCTGGTTAGTGCGGGATTGGTGATGCTCGCGATAGCGGCTGCATTCAGTTTCGTCAAACGAGATACGGACGGCGTCCTCAAGGCGCAGCATGAGCAGGAATTACAGGCAGAACTTCAATCCCTTGCAGATTTTAAATCGTGGCTATCGGTACAGCAATCAGCGCCGGACGCCACGATCGCAAGGATCTTCCTGTCGAAAGGAGTGATTGCTTCCCTTTTGGCGCCGTTGGGGAACATTACCGTTCCTATGCCGAATGCCGGCGACACAAATCTCACGATAAATGAAATCAAGGCAAACTTTCGTCCTGGGTTCCCCGGATTGTCGATATCGGCATCAGTAGAAAGGTCAGGTGTAAGGGCAGATGTTTCGACGCTTGCACGAATAGAGCCCCAGATCGAAGGGAACGTCCTCAAGCTGCGGGTACATGTGGATAATCTCGTCCCGCGCGTCACATGGCGCTTTATAGATTTCAAGGTAGGCGGGCTCGTCCGTGAACTGGCTCAGACAACGTTAGCAGATGCAATCAACAAGAAGGATGCGCTCGGTTCCATTACTATCCCGTTATCACAAGCGGCAGCATTTTCAACGCCCGCGACGCAAGTGCCGTTCTCCGTAACTGGTATGAACGGAATTATATCAATACCTGCGTACTCAGAGAAGGTGTCAGCAAAAATCACCAGGATCATTGCGATGCCAGAGGGGCTTTACATTTACGCCAGCATTCAGCGGGGTGAAGGCTGATGCGTACAGGTGTAGGAACTGCGGTTGGGCTTTTTTTTTGTTGCGGCTGTTGTTTTTCACGGAGACGCTCGGGCAGACGACCTTGAGAAGGACGTCGAGACAGTCAGAGGAGAAGTTTTAAAGTTGATGGAGGGCAAGCGCGTTGCTGATGCTGAAATCGAAGTATCATTGCCTGTTTCGCCACTCTTACAGGCAATCACTGCAATAAATGGACTTCCGGTTGGGCTGCGGACCATTGTTGCAACGAGCACCGGGGCCAATGGCAAGTTTTGGGAGGACGGAGAAACCTGGTGCAATTCATTTGCCGAGCTTGCGTCTCCCGATGGTTTCAAGGCAACGGCAGTCCTTTCCAACTTCGGGACCACAGTCCTCGATAAACCAACCTTAGCCATCAGTGCGGACGTGTCGGTTGATGCGAGTGCCAATGTGCATTGGCAATTCATGGGAAGGCGCGTTGAAGCAAGCGCATTTGGGGTCAAGATAGGGGGAGGTATTTGCCCGCCTGGCGGCGGCGTTGGCGGGCATATAGGAGCCACAGCCAAGAAGACGTTCAGGATCACAGGTCAGCTTGGGCTGGTTCAGGATCCAGGGTCCGGCGTATTCCGGTATGAGGTCGCCCTCGTCGACCCGCCCAGCGTCAGCATGACCTTGAGCCTCGGCTTCCAACACATTGGAACTCTCGGGATTCCACAGAACTTTAAGCTTCCGATGGGCGTTATTGCCTCTGGCGAATTGCCCCTCATGATAAAAAACAAAGGAACCGTCGAACTGCCGGGTGGTTCAAAGAGAGACTATTCGATATCACTAACGCCGAAGCGCGTATCACTTAACCAGGCAACAGCGACAGGTTCATGGCTTGGAAAGGTCGAGATAGCGTCCCCTAAATAAGCTACTTCTTAATCATTGAACAGATCTCAGCGTAATTGCGTTACTCTGCCCTTCCGTGGGCGCAAGGCGCGAGTGAATGTCGTTACCTGGGCGTTAGCCGCGGGATTGGGGAAGATCGGCTATCCACCCCGACCGGACCCTCCGGCACAGGTACCAAGCCTCAGATTTTAACCTATAGCACTGCACGTGGCGGAGAGTGATCGCCGCGAGCCGGGGATCTCCAGTGTCACAGGCGGTCAGCTCGGGGATTTGCCGAACGTGATCCAGCCGCCATTGCTTGGCGTGGTGAATGCCGCCAGCGCAGTCTCTGCCCGAACCCTGACCTGGCGGGCGCCGGCCGTGCCGCGGAGCTGATCTATGCTGTCGGTGTACATGGCCGTTCGGGTGCGCCCGTTCCCTAAATTGCCGCCGCTCGAGCAGAACGGGTGCGGTCCCTCGACCCTGATATCGCCCGCGTAGAACGCGAAGGCATCGCCGCGTTTGACGCCGTGCCACTGGAAGGCCTCCAGGAAGAACTGCGCCATGATCGAATAGCCGTCGTAAGGATTGAATATATCGACGTCCTCGGGCCCAAGCCCGGCACCCTCGTACATTCGCCTGGCGGCGCGGTCGGTCCAGTCCTCGATCTCGTCCAGATCGGCCCGGGTGGTGCGCTGCCTGAAGTTGTGCTGCGAGTGATTGAGCACATAGACCGGTGACTGCCTCTACAATGCCTTTGGCGCATGTCGCGGGCGCGCTCGGCCTGATGCCAATATCTGATAATGTCCGCGACTTGGCGGCGTGGTAAGAAGAAAATATGGACGATAGCACCTCAGCCGCCTTGACGGAAATCACCGTCCGCATCCCCGCAGATCTCGCCCGGCGCCTCGGCACCGGCGACGAGGTCGAGCGCCGCGTGCTCGAAGCGCTGGCGCTCGACGAATTCCGGCAAGGGCATCTCGGCCGGGCCGAACTGCGCCGGCTACTGGGTTTCGCCACCCGCGCCAAGCTCGATGAGTTTCTGACCGGGCACGGCGTCTTCGGCACTTACACGGCAGACGATCTGGAGCGCGACCGCCGCGACCTGCAGCGGCTCGGTTTCTGATCCCGCATGCCGCTGGTAGTCGCCGATGCCGGGCCGCTGCATTACCTCGTGCTGACCGGCGACATCGAGCTGCTGCCAAAGCTGTTCGAGCGCGTGCTCGTGCCACAAGTAGTGCGGGATGAACTCGCCAACGCCGAAGCGCCGCAGGCCGTGCGCGACTGGATCGCGCGTGCGCCAAGCTGGCTGGACGTGCGGCCGGCTCATCCGGGCGCCGACGATGTTGCCGTGGCGAAGCTCGACGAGGGGGAGCGCGCCGCGATAGCGCTCGCGCTGGCCGTCAAGGCCGAGCTGGTGCTTATGGACGATCGTGAAGGTGTCGGTATCGCCCGCGGCTGCGGCCTTGCCGTCACCGGCACGCTGGGCGTGCTCGATCTTGCGGCCCGCCGCGGCCTGATCGATCTCGCAGCAGCGTTCGAGCGTCTCAAGACGACTACATTCTACTACCGGCAGGGACTACTCGAGGCGTTGCTGGCGCGGCACGCCACCGGGCGCGGCTGAGAGCGAGGCGGTTTGCACCGGGAACCCGCCGCACCAGCCGTTTACGCGCCAACGCACCGAGGCGACGCTGACCCCGAATTTGCGCGTCGCGACGTAGCTGAATTCCGCCAGCGACTGCAGCAACAGCACGGCAGTTTGGCGACGGGCGCCGCGAATTATCCGGCCTTGTGCCCGCTGACGTTTGACATCCGCGGGTTGCCCCAACGTGTAGACCAGGATGGCGCGGATCCTCGACAGAGAAATTCCATGTCGTCCCGTCTGTGTCGCCATAATCACATGAACGTTTATTGACTTATTAGCAAAAACATGCTACTGCCGTCGGCGGTTACCAATGATTTCGGGAGCTATCGCGTGAGCATGGCCGATTATCGCGCTTGTCGGGCCCGCCCAGATCCTCCGACTATTAGGGAGCCGAGCCTGATCTGCACCTGCTAAAACAGGTGGAACAGGTGACAACATTGGTCGTGGAAGGACCAGCCGGCCAGGATTCCGAGCATGGGGTAGCGGTGCTCGTATTTATACAGCAATTGTGGGGTTTGGCTGTTATTTCGCTGCAGAAACAGCCAGGCGGGGCCGAGGCGTACTTTTCACGACCGGGCCGCATGGGCTGCCCAGCCGTTGCTCTGCCGAATTCGGGGGATCACCGCTCTTTGAGGCGCTTCAATCCGTCAAGGAAGCGGGAGACCTCAGCGCGCGTCCAGCTCGCCCCCTCGTTCCAGAACTCCAGCAGCGCGTCGCGGTTGAGAGCGACCCACGCGCAAACCAGCGGGGCGCGCTGTCTGACGACGTGGTCCGGCAGGCTGTTCGCCACCACCCGTGGCGGGTCAGCGATCGTCACCGAGCAGCTCGGCTGCGCTTCCCCGGCCCGGCCATCGAAGTACTTCACGCGCGGCCCGTGCCTGCCCATGCGTGTCGATACGAAGATCGTCCCGGGGATCCCGGTATCTTCCTCCGGGAGGTTCGCCATCTCGACTAGGTCCTCGTCCGCCAGCTCGTCGGCTAGCGGTGCATCGGCGGGGACATTGGTGACGGCGGTCATCGGCATGGGAGAACCAAAATAACGTCGTGGTCTCTAAAAGTAAAGGTCGGCCCGGCGCAGTCGGAACCGCCAAGGCGCCTTCACCCGGTGGGTCCGTCAGCTCGAGTGTTTGCCGAACATGATCCAGCCGCCGCTGCTTGGCGTGGTGAATGCCGCCAGCGCCGTTTCTGCCCGAACCCTGACCTGCCGGGCGCCGGCCGTGCCGCGGAGCTGCTCGATGCTGTCGGTGTACATGGCCGTACGGGTGCGCCCGTTCCCCAAATTGCCGCCGCTCGAGCAGAACGGGTGCGGTCCCTCGACCCGGATATCGCCGGCGTAGAACGCGAAGGCATCGCCGCGTTTGACGCCGTGCCACTGGAAAGCCTCCAGGAAGAACTGCGCCATCGGTGCATAGCCGTCGTAAGGATTGAATATATCGACGTCCTTGGGCCTCAGCCCGGCGCCCTCGTACATTCTCCTGGCGGCGCGGTCGGTCCAGTCCTCGATCTCGTCCAGATCGGCCTGCGTGGTGCGCTGCCTGAAGTTGTGCTGCGAGTGATTGAGCACATAGACCGGCCTTTGCCGCATGTCGCGGGCGCGCTTGGCAGTCGTGAAGAGGTACGCGGCCGATGCGTTGACCGGCCGGTCGCAGTCCCACAGCCTGAGCGGGTTCAGGACGTAGCGCGAATTGACGTAATCCTCGATGGTGAGCTGCGGTACGTTGTGGGTCGCATTAAACCCCCACGGCGTCAGCAGCCCGTTGCGGTGCTGGTTGACGACAAAGGGGGCGAGGTCGTCGTGCTGGCCGCCGTATTTCAGGCAGTACTGATTGTGCGGGAAGATGTTGATGAAATCGTTGCCGCCGTGATTGCCCCAGGGTGCCGTCCATTGGCGGGCGCCGCGGGCGTAGTCGTCGGCGTTCTCGCCGCCGCGGCGATAGCGGCCTTCGAGATTGCCTGTCGGGTAGATCACGAGACAGGTGTGGCAAATTCCGTCACCCACCGCCTGTGCCGCCATGCCCACCATTTCGCTGACGGTAGGCACTCCGGTCGGCGCAAATTTGACGTTGGGCAGGCGCATCTGCGCGATCAGCCACTGCGCGTTGACCAGGGTGAGCCCCCACTCCGAATCGTAGGGCGGGGCGAAGTAGGGCCGTGGCGCCCACTGCGACGCGGAGCCGCCGCTGCCGCCGGCAATATGGCTGTCGCAGCAGATGACGCCATCGATCTGATCCGGCGCGACACCTGCGTCGTCCATTGCCTTCCGGCAGGCCAGGATGGAGTAGGCGCCCAGCGTCTTGTCCATCGAGACGCCGTCCCAGCGACGGTCGACCGGCGAATGTCCGACACCGGCCACTGCGACCTTGCCGCGGTGCTCCCATACGCCTGTTCCGTCCTTGTCTCGCCGCCACTGATACCCCTCTGGCGCGGTCATGGCTTCCCCTTTCCTCTATGCTCTGGACTTTCCTCCCTCTCCGCCCCTGGGGGCGGAGAGGGCAGGGTGAGGTGGGGGATTCCAGAGCGCGGGGCCAGCACCCACCTCACCCTCCCATCGCCGCGCGATGGGCCCCTCCCTCTCCCCCCTTGAAGGGCGGAGAGGGGCAATCGATAGCAAGATCTGCGCATCCCCTACGCGACGACCCGCCACTCGTGGATGAGCTGGTCTGGGGCCACCTCCTCGAACGTCACCTCGACGGCGGCGCCCACTGGCGCCTTGTAGGGCGGGGTGCCCGGGAGATTGGCATAGAAATTGACCCGCGGGTCCGCGTCCAAGGTCACCATTGCCAGGTTATAGGGCTGATCGGGCATGCGCCGGTTGAGGCGGCCATCCTCGATCACGATGGTGGTCGCGATATGGCCTCTTCCCTCGACCTCTTTCCACGTCAGACCGGCGGCCGAGTTGCAGACCTGGCAGGCCTGCTGCGGCGGGTATTGCAGCCTGTCACAGGCAGCGCAATGCTGCAAGACGAGCCGCCTTTGATTGACGGCGTCCCAGAAGGGCTTGCTCAAAGGGTCGGGGACGGGGATCAGCTTCGGCATCGTTTCACTCCCCACCCTTTTATTCAGAGCTCCGTCCAACCCACTGGCCGTAGACGGGGTACTGGCAGCAGATGAACTCGATATAGGCCGGGCGGCCTGACGTATTCACGTCGAGCGCCCGCCGCAGGGCCGGGATGATTTCGGCCGGCTCGCTCACCCGCTCGGTGTGAAAGCCGAGGGCGCCTATCACCTTCGACATATCCACCTCGTCGGGCCCCAGCACCCGGTGTGTGAAGGGATCGTGTCCTGGCCCCCAGAAGCCGGGTCCATAGCCCGCAAAGCCGCCATTGCTGATGTGCACGACCGTAATCCCGAGTTTCTCGCGCAGCAGAACTTCGAGGTTGCCGAGCATGTAGCCAAGGCCTGCCTCGCCGGTCACCGCCACGGATGCCCTGTCCGGGAACGCCTTCTTGGCGGCAATGGCAGCAGCCAGGCTGAAGCCGAGCGTGGAGACATTGCCCCAGCCGAGGAAACCGCGCGGGATGAGCGTGTCGAAGACGGTGCTCAGCTGGTCGCGCGTGTTGCCGCTTTCGTGCGTCACGAACGAATTCTTCAGATCCAGCACCTCCATCAGATCACCGTACACCCGATAGGGGTTGATCGGCGTCTCGTCGGAGTTCATGACCTGCCGGTATCTGGCGAGCGCCTCGTCGCGTGCCGCCCTCACTTCCGCCGCCACATTATCCGCCATTCGGCCGGCACCGGAGGTGCGGTCGGACACTTCCTGGCGGAGCGCCTGCAAGGTCAAGCGCGCATCGCCGATCACCGCGTGCGCCGTCGGATACATCTTGTTGATGTGCAGCTCGTCGACGTTGCAGTGGATGATGGTCTTCTTCGCGGCATCAGGAATGCCGTGGCTGAAGCGGCCCGGCGACAGGCTCGAGCCTACGGCGAGGATGAGGTCGCTTTTGTTCAGGTAGTATGCCACCTGATCGCCGCGCACGCCGACAAACAGCGGATGGTCCTCCGGGAACGCCCCTTTGGCCTTGAGGGTCGTGATCACCGGCGCATTCACGAGCTCCGCCAGCGCTTTCAGGTCTTCCGAGGCGCCCGCGTAGATGACCCCCTCGCCGGCGTAGATCAGCGGGTTGCGGGCTCGGAGGAGCAGGTCGACTGCAGCGCGCACATCCGCCGGGTCCGGCGCCGATTTCCAGCCCTTCACGGGACGGTAGGGGTCGGCGGTCTCGTCGTATGTGGCCGTCGCATTGGGAATAGCCAGGATCACCGGGCCCGGTCTGCCGCTGCGCAGCATGGTGAAGGCGCGGCGCATCAGCTCCGGCGTGCGCTCGGGCTTGTCGAGGTAGCCGAACCACTTCGATACGGTCTTCATCGCCGATGCGACATCGTACTGGCTGTTGCCCGAGCTGCCGGCCGGCACGCCATCGGTGATGCACAGAACGGGCGAGCCATCCTCATAGGCCTGCGCCATCCCAGCGTAGGCGTACTGCATTCCGGCGGCATTGACGCCCCCCTGGAAGGTGCACACCCCGATGCGTGAGCCCCCCTGGGAGCCCGCAGCGATGCGCGAGAACGCGTCGGCGACCGCGACGGCGTAGCGGTCGTCGCGCATCATCAGCATCGGCACCCCTTCCCGGCCGAGCGCGTTGTTCACCCGGCAGACAGGGAAAGTCGAAACCCAACCCACACCCTCCTCTTTGAGAATGCGGCTAATGCCGGTCGCTACATCGATCGTCATGGATGTGGTCTCCTTTGCATGGAGCCGAGCCGTCAGCCTCCGTGTGGGCGCACTGAAGCATACAAGCACGGCGACGAGGAGCAAGGGCCGCTCTTCCGGCCGCGTCGCTGAAGGCCGGCATCGTGGCTCTGTCCGTCATGTTGAGAAAACTCGCGGCCGACCGACGCCAGAACCAGGCTCGACCCCGCACTCCAGGAGCTGGGGCGTTGGCCAGAACCCGCTATGACGATGGCGGATTCTCTGGCGGCAATCTGGAGCGACCCGGCCTGCAACAGCTCATCGCCGACATCCGAGGCCGGATCGACATCGTGGTCGTCTACAAGGTCGACCGGCTGACCCACTCGCTCGCCGATTTTGCCCAGCTGATCGAACTCTTCTACGCCGAGGGTGTGTCTTAGTCTCGGAAGAAACGCCGCAAAAGTGCAGGGCTTTTCGCTTTCAAACTCGGCTCACCGCTGAGACTGACTGGCTGCTGGACGAAGACAAATTCGAACCATCGGCCCTCTGCGCTATAGGTCGGACAGTGAGTCCCGGGCTGTACGCGAAGAGCCCCGCGCTTTTGCGGCGGCTGCTACGGATAGCGGAGCGCGCTGTATCAGGCCCGAGCCACGATCCGATGCGTAACCGAAAGCTGGGGCGGCGTGCGCAAGGTTTGGTAGATGACGCAAAACCGCTCACTCATCTCGACGAGCCGCTGCACCGCGGCGTCGGCGTCGGTGTCCAGTTCGAACGTCAGGGCAATATCGGTGAGGCCGACCGGCACGTCGCGGTCCACGCCGAGTGTGCCACGCGCGTCCCAATGGGCCTCGGCGATAACGCGCCCGCCCCGCAGGTTCACGGCCATGGCGGTGGCAACCGCGCTGATGGTCACGCCGGCACAAGCGACCAGCGCTCCCAGAAGCATGTCCGCGGAGCAGGCAAGCTTCTCGTCCCCGCCCGTGGCCGGGTGCAGACCCGCGGCGGTCTCGCCGCCCCAAGAACGCACGCGGCAGGCAACCCGATCGAGGTCGAGCGTCGCTTCGGCGCGCGCCGGCGTACGCCCGGTCTCGGGCTGCTCGCGATACTGCTTTTTCAGCGGCGCCTGGAGCGCGCGCAGCTCATTCGCATCCATCGTCTGACCCCGTTACTTCGGCCATAATGATACCACTGTGTAGGTTCCAAAGCCGACCAGAGTAAGGGGACCAGGATGCCAAAGCAAATCCGCTTGAATTCCGTCGACATGAACTGCGTCGCGCATCAGTCGCTCGGTTTATCGGCGCATTGGCATGATCGCGCCGACCACTACAACACGCTCGACTACTGAGTCGAGCTGGTACGAATCCTCGAGCGCGGCAAATTCGACGCGCTGTTCCTGGCCGACGTTCTCGGCATCTACAATGTGAACCGCGGGTCCCCCGACGCGGCGATCGCCAATGCGGTACAGGTGCCGGTAAACGATCCACTCCTGCTGATCCCGGCGATGGCGTATGTCACCCGAAATCTGGTTTGGCGTTACATGCGCGGTCTCGTACGAACCCCCTACACGCTGGCGCGGCGATTTTCGACGCTCGATCACCTGACCGGCGGGCGCATCGGCTGGAATGTCGTCACCGATACTTGAACAGTGCCGCCAAGGGCATGGGGCTTCGCGACAGCCGGAGCACGACACGCGCTACAAAATCGCCGGAAGAAGTGCCGGTATTCGATGTGTCAGCCCTTGTATTGTAGTATGGTTAGACCGTCGTTGACGTCTGTCACGTACATCAGCCCGTCCGGTGCAACGTAGACATCGTTTGATTGGATCACGTGTGGGCGGTTCGGACGCGGGTCGACCATCGTTTCGGGCGCCGGCGGCACAAAATGCGCGACCTCGCGCGGGCGAACGGGTCGGCGATGTCGAACACCCGCACACCAGCATCTTGGTAGGTGGCGAAGATCAACTGCTCGCTCTGGAACGAGCCGGATCGGTTCTCATGCAGGTTATGCGGGCCGAATTTCGCGCCTTTTTTGCAATAGTCTTCTTCGGCCGGAGGCGGGAACGCCGCGATCTGGACGGGGTTGGTCGGCTCGCGCATTGGCGATCGCCTTCTCCAGCAGCGCCTGCGCGACGATGTTATCCTGCCGGGTCACCCGCCAGTAATGCGACAATCCCCGCATCACCAGATCCCGAGCATCCATGCTGTCCGGCGGCTTGCGTTGGGGCGAAAGCTCTCCCTGGCATAAAGCTGCGGCTCGATCGCGGCGACGATGGCCTCGGTGATCTCGTCTTCCACCGCGAACACGTCGGCGATGCCCCGGTCGTAGCGTTCCGCCCGGATGTGCCCGCCGGGTAGCGACGTCGTTGAGCTGTACGGTAATGCGTACGCGGTCACCGCCCTTGCGCACGCTGCCCTCGACAACGTAGACGATCGAGCAGGGGGATCGCTATCGAGCGTCTCGTCATAGGAAACACCGCCTTGACGCGGCCGTCCATACCCGGCGCGCGAATATCCACAACTTATCGGATCATATGATGCAGGCAGATGCCGCCGGAGCCCCAGCTCCGGCTTGAGAAACATGGCGCGGGGCAGGTTGCGTTTGAACTTATCCCCGGTCGTGGGCTGTTGCGGTCGGTCGCTAGGCGGCGAGGCGTTCGCGGGCGAATGGCTCATCCGCCGCGGTGTCCGCGCTATCTGCCGACCGGGCGGGCCATTTTTTCTCGAGCTGGGCAAGGAGCCAGGTCTTAACCGCGGCGGCCGCCCGCTCTTGCTCCGCATGGTCCTCAGCAAGGCGGCGGGCTTTGAGGATTACGGAGCGTAGCTCGGCGACGCTGCCGCAACACGTGTCGTTGAAATGCACGAGCGGAAGGCCGGGCCTGGGCATCGCATCCTGCAGGAGCGCAATCGCCGGCGCCCTCGGCAGGCGATGCTTGCGGCTCAGATGCAGAAGAGCGCCGACAAGGCAATGGCCTCCGTTTCCGTCATCATAACGGCCGCGCGTCCAGTGGCCGTCGTTGGCAAAATGCTCAAGCATCAAGTTGAGCAACTGCACCGCTTGTGCGATTTTGGCTTCCGGCATTGGTTTGAGCGCTCCCGATGCGGCAACGAACGCACCGTATCACGCGCCGCCGCAATCCGCAGCGCTGCGTGCTCCCGGCAAACCAATCCATCAGGCTCGGGTCGTTGCTCTGACGCGCCGCTGGAGGGAGACGGATTCGAATGCTCGGTCCCCCCAAAAGATAGTGAGCTTAATCCTATGCTCCTTGGCGGCAGCCCTGCTCTCATCCCGGGGCGAGCAGGAAGTGCTGCACCAGCAGCGTTGGTGGCGGCCGTCGAACAGGTCGGCCAACGTGTCCGGCCCACCGGCGTGTCGGTCTTGTCGATCCGCACCCAGGGCAGCACCCGACGCTTGCGCGCGATCTGATCGCTGAGGGGGTCAGCTCCTTCTCGCGCGAAAGTAGCGTCTTACGCTCGGCAACCCATTCGTCTCCGGTCAAGCCCCCCATCGAGGTCGTCGTATTGAACCGCTGCGTCACCGAAACAAAGGACGGGCCCCTCGTATCGAGGATCTCGACGATCTCGGCAAAATCGGCGAGCGAGCGGGTCAGCCGGTCGATTTTGTAGACGACGACGGTGTCGATCCGACCCGCCGCGATGTCGGCGAGCAGCCGCTGCGATCAGCGTTTTGACGTTCGCAACGGCGTCCTTCAGCGTTTGGTTCGCAATGTCGAGCGCGGCATCGATCGTGTCGAGGTTCTGATCGACTGCCACCGTCATTGTGCGCAACTGGCCAGCCAGCTGCGCGAAATGTTCTCTCACGGGATCCAGGACGGCGTCCACATCCGGCAAGATCGTCGATACGACCTGATCGCGCGCCGCCGCGATCAATTCATCCAGTTGTGAAGCCAGGCCGGACAGCGTCTTGGCGCCGTCTGCCGCGATTATCTCCACACGAGCGCGGATCGTGGTGACGAAGCCGTCGATGGCGTCCGAGATGTGGCTGACCTCATCCTTCACGTTGCGCGCGACTTGTTGGCCGACATGATTGGCGGCGGAATCCTTGATGCTTGCGATCGCCTGGACGATTTTCTGGCCCCGCAACTTATTGTCGAGCGCGAACGGCAGGCGCTTCGCGGCAGAGGGCGCTCCGGAGTGCGCCATCCCGGCAACGGCTTTATCGGATTTCGCGAGCACGACGTCATAGCCGTCGGTGACGGCCTTCACGGCATTCGCGCAGTTCTGGGCGAACGTGCCGCCAATCAATCGCGTGTTGCAGTGTGGCCGAGAGGCTGGTCTTATTGTCCTGAAAGTCCTTTAGGAGGCCATCGATATCCCCTTGGATCGCGTCTATTCCACCACCGGCGAGTGACGTCGCGCCTTTGAGGTCGGCGCGAGACTTGCCAGCGATCTGATCGATTAGGCCCACGACGGCACTCTTGAGGCCAATCGCCTGCTGCTGGGCGGAATCGAGCCACGCTTCTGCCGTCTGTAGTCCGGCTCTGATCTCTTTGGAAATTCCTTTGAGCTCGGCAAGCGTCCGGTCCGGATTGCCTCCTGCATCCAGCGCATCTTCGAGAGCCTTGGCCTGCTTTTGCAGCTCGCCCGTCAGCTGCGTCTTGGCCGCGTCACCAAAGACGCGGATCTCGTCCAGCCTGGCATTGGCTTCATCGCCTGCCGTTTTCAGCGTGTCGTGCGCGGTTGCGGCGAGCCGCACGAATTGGCCTCGGACCTGCGCGCGAATTCCGTCGTCGAACGTCTGGCACGGGTGTGCGCCGTGACAAGGCGGCGCTTTCCAGTGGGTGCAAGTCCCACCTGGCGATTCGCTCCAGCCGGAAGCAACCGGAGCAGGCATGGAGGAGACGAAATGTCTGAAGCCTTCGGATAGCGGGTCACGAATTGGTGACCGCGCGAGTGTGCAGGCTGCAACGCGAGTGAACGCCGAGCAAGCCTCGAAAAGGACGATGTGCAGGCCGACCCGGTGACCCTTCCGGGGAAGGCTGGCACGGCTGGGTGAGATGAGCGAGGAGTACGCCCAGCTGCTGCACCGGGGTAGTGGCGGCGGCATGTACACAAGGAAAGCGCACGCAACACGGGAAGCCCCAATGGGTGTGATCAGGGATGATCAACCGGACGCCCGCGAGGGACAGGCCGGGCGCACTGGGGTGGCGGAGAGACCCGTAATACCGTTAAAGCCGGGTAATGCCGGGGGGAAGGGGCCTCAGTTCAAGACCGACGCAAGACGTGGTGAGGGACCTGGAGATTGGGCAACCTAGCAACTCCGAAACGTGTTCAGAAACTGCAGACGGCGTTACACGCGAAAGCGAAGGCGGAGGCGGAGGCGGAAGCCGGTTATCGCTTCTACGCCCTGTATGACAAGATCAGCCGCGACGACATTCTGGCGCATGCTTATGCCCAGTGCCGCTCCAATAAGGGCGCGCCGGGCATAGACGGCCAGGACTTTGTGGACATCGAGGCATACGGGATCGAGCGACGGCTGGCTGAACTGGCGCTTGCGCTCAGGCAGGAGACCTACCGGCCCGAGCCAATCAGACGAGTGTTCATACCGAAGGCCAACGGCAAACTCAGGCCGCTGGGCATCTCGAGCGTGCGGGATCGGGTCTGCATGACGGCGGCGACGCTGGTGCTGGAACCGATCTTCGAAGCCGACCTTCCACCCGAACAATACGCTTACCGGCCCGGGCGGAATGCCCAGCAGGCGGCGGTCGAGGTGGAAGAACTGCTGTTTCGCGGACACCGGGAAGTCGTTGATGCCGACCTCGCGGATTTCTTTGGCAGCATTCCCCATACCGAATTAATGAAATCGGTGGCGCGCCGGGTTGTTGACCGGCGGGTGCTGCATTTGATCAAGATGTGGCTGGAGTGCTCTGTCGAGGAAACCGACGACCGAGGGGAAAAGACACGGATCTGCAAGGTTCCGGAAGGGGAGTTCGACTTCCTGGGGTTCACGTTCGTACGGATGTATTCGCCGAGAACCGGTCAGGCGCGCCTGGCGTTGCGGCCATCGAAGAAAAGCATCCGGCGCTTGCTTCTGAACACTTTTCGGAGTTGCTAGGTTGCCCAATCTTCAGGTCCCTCACCACGTCTTGCGTCGGTCTTGAACTGAGGCCCCTTCCCCCCCCGGCATTACCCGGCTTCAACGGTACTACGGGCCTCTCCGCCACCCCAGTGCGCCCGGCCTGTCCCTCGCGGGCGTTCGGTTGATCATCCCTGATCACCCATTGGGGCTTCCCGTGTTGCGTGCGCTTTCCTTGTGTACATGCCGCCGCCACTACCCCGGTGCAGCAGCTGGGTCCACGGCAGTTCTGGGTTTACCTGTGCGATTACCAGGCGCGCCCGGCCGATCGCGGCTTGCAGGTGCTCGATGCCGAGCCCGGCATTGTATCGTCCGGCATCATCCGGGCCGCTGACCTGCAGCAGTACGATGTCGATCGGCAAGCGGCCACTGGCGACGAGGCCCGGAACATCGGAAATGTTGGCCGGCACGACATTGTCGGCGCCCCCGGCAAAAAACCGCCTTCCGGCGCCGGCGCCGCCCAAGGCGATGACCGTGAGATTCGGATGACCGGCGGCAAGGCTGTCGCTGAAGGTCAGCGGAAAGAACACGCGGAACGGCGAGCAACGTTCCGCCTGAGCATCCAGCAGCCGTGTGAGGAACAGCGGCTCGGCGGTCGCCTCGGCCCAGCCGACCGTCTCACCGCGTCCGATCAGTCGGCGAAAATCGAGCACATCCGGCGCTATCGAAACTGGCGTTTTCAAGAGAGAACTATGCCTCGGAGGGGCTGGCTCCGATACGGTGAACATAGACCTGATTGCACTTCTAACAGGCTGCTGAAAAGGGTTGCTGAATTTGCGCATTGTGATCCCTTGAGGTGGGGAATGGGGGTGCCACTCCGCGGCGACGACGAGATTTGCGGCAGGCTTTTCAGATACATAGACCTTGAGAAGCGGGTTCGGGCGGATCATCCACTGCGGGTGATTCTGCCGATCGTCAACGCGGCGCTCAAAACGCTGTCTGGCGAGTTCGATAAGCTGTATTCGCCGATCGGCCGAGAGTCGATCCCGCCGGAACGGTTGATGCGGGCGTTGTTGCTGCAGGCGTTCTACTCGATCCGCTCCGAGCGGCAGTGGTCGAGCGGATTGACTACGACTTGTTGTTTCGCTGGTTTGTTGGGCTCGGCATCGAGGATCCGGTGTGGGACGCCACGACCTTCACCAAGAACCGCGACCGGCTGTTGGAGGGCGAAGTGGCGGTCCAGTTCCTCGCGGCGGTGCTGTCGCAAGACAAGGTCAAGCGCCTGCTGTCAAGCGAGCACTTCACGGTCGATGGTACGCTGTTGGAAGCCTGGGCGAGCCTCAAGAGTTTTCGGCCGAAGGACGGCTCGGACGAACCTCCCGGCGCCGGACGCAATGGTGAGCAGGATTTCCACGGTGAGCGGCGTACCAACGACACCCATGTCTCGACCACCGACCCCGAGGCACGCCTCTATCGCAAAGGCCCGGGCAAAGAAGCGCGGTTGTGTTTCATGGACCATGCGCTGATGGAGAACCGCAACGGTCTGATTGTTGGGGCGGTGACGACCTGCGCTTCGCGCCATGCCGAGCGCTTGGCGGCGCGGGCGCTGATCGAACCGCGTGCCGACGGGCCGCAGCCGATCACGCTCGGTGCCGACAAAGGATACGACATCAGCGATTTAGTCATGGAACTGGGCGACAAAGCGGTGACCCCGCATGTCGCGCAGAACCAGAGCGGACGTCGCTCGGCAATCGACGGCCGCACCACCCGCCATCCCGGTTATGCGGTTTCCCAGCGCATCCGCAAACGCGTCGAGGAGGCCTTTAGTGTGACCCGCAGCCCAGCCATGGCAAGCATATTACAGCTGAATTCGCCTGTTTTTCAGCATCCTGCTAGGGCCCTTCGCCAGCACCAGTTCGGCTGAGTTCAATTCGTGCGGCGATAGGGATAGGTGGTTCCGGAACGGCTCCATTAGCTGCCGACGTTAAGTTGCCGACACCTCAATTTCGAGTGGAGTGACATGCCGAAGCCCGGGCGCCGCAGACGGCGACCTTATTCGGAGACCTGCGATGACTTCCCTAGTCGACGTCAGTCCCAATCGCAGGGAATGTTGCCATCGACCGCAGCACTGGTTGCAGCCGCCGCCGGTACGGTCACTTGACACCGCGAGCGCCGCCGCAGCCAGCGAAACGGCCGCTGCCGTGCAGAACCGCCAGACGACTTTGAGCGGCCGGAAGCTGGTCGGCTTCATGCTGGCACATGAGCAGTTCACGGTACCGCAGCTAACCGATCTGCGCTGCAGCGGCCCGGGCTTGCTTCGGCCTCTTGGCGACCAGCGATCGCTTCCAACCTTGGCAGTCCAACGAGGCGCATGTGGGAGAAGCGTGGGTTACGTTCGGCGCGTTTGGGCGGGCGGGCCGAGCCGACCTGGATCGGTGCGACCGTGACCTGCCCGATCTTCGCGCACCACCCGGCTGCCGTTGCCGAGGCCTTTGCCACCGCGTTCATCGGTGTGGTGTGTCAAATCCATTGGCGTCCCCTACCGGATTCGAACCGGTGTTGCCGCCGTGAGAGGGCGGTGTCCTGGGCCTCTAGACGAAGGGGACGAGACCGTGCGCCGTTATTACCAGCTGGTCCTCCCGCGATCAAGCGAGACCGCGGCAGATCGCGCCTAGCAAGGCTGCCACCGGCACCGGCTGAGCTTCACTACAATCAGCAGTGGTAGCCACCTTCGCCGCCCGCTGCATCTACAGCGGATCCTCACGCGGCTTAGCCGACTAACTCCTCACCTGATCCCAAGGTCACTGCGGGGCAGATTAGTTCACGAAGCGGTAGAGCTTGGCGGCGTTGTCGCAGACGATCTTCTTGCGGGTCGCTTCGGGCAGGTGGCCGAGTTCGCGCTGGATGTATTCCTGCGAGTCGGGCCAGACGCCGTCGGGGTGCGGGAAGTCCGAACCCCACATGATGTTGTCTTCGCCGAGTTCGTCGAGCAATTTGACGCCGATCGGGTCGCTCTGATAGGTGGCGTAGCACTGGCGCTGCCAATATTCGCTGGGCCTCATCTTCAGATCGAGCTCCTTGAACTGGTCTTCCCACTCGGCGTCCATGCGCTGCAGGATGTAGGGGATCCAGCCGGTGCCGGCCTCGCCGATGACGAGCTTGATGCCGGGGTGATGTTCGAGCACGCCCGAGAAGATCACCGACAGCAACACCTCCGACATGTACATCTGGAAGCTGGTGATGCCGGCGGCGCGGGCGGCGAGCGCCACCTTTGGCGCGAGCTTTGTAAAGTCGCGGCGTACGCCGCTGCCGATCGTATGGAAATGCACAGGCAGCCCGGAGGCGGCGGCCGCATTCCACATCGGATTCCACCAGGGGTCCCATAACGGCGTCATGTCGCCGCGGCGGGAGATTTCGAGCCCGCGCACGCCGCCGCGCCGGGCCACCCGCTCGATCTCGCCGACCGCGGCATCGATGTCGTGGTTCGGGATGCAGGCGAGGCCGGCAAAGCGATCGGGATGGGTATTGCAGAACCCGGCGAGCCATTCATTGTAGATGCTCAGCATCTCGCCGGCGGCTTCGTCGTCGTTGATCCGGCTGGTGGCGCCGAGGATGCCGTACAATACCTCGGCCTGGATGCCGTCGCGGTCCTGGTCCTTGATCCGCAATTCGGGGTCCGTCATGCGGCGGATCCCCTTCTTGCCGTCGTCATAGATCCCCTCCGACGCCATGCGGTCCGAGCGGTGGATCTTACCCGGCTCGTAAAGGCGACCGGCCGAGCCCATGCCGTTCATCAGCCCGAACGAGGCGCCGGATCTGGTGACCCATTCCTTGCCCCGCGGTCCGTCGCTCACGTACGGCATGCGGTCCTTCATCGCGGCCGGAGCATTGGCGGTGAACAGGTCGGGCGGAAGCCAGATCAGGTCGATGTGGCAGTCGGCCGAGATGACGTCGTATTTCATTGGCATGTCCTCCGTGCGAGCTTGCCTTAGCATGACTCGCGCGGAGACGATGCGCGACCGGAAATTTCCGGTGAGCGAGGAGGCGAGAAGCGGGATGGAACAAGCACGGCCGAACAGGCCTCTCTCCGACGTGACGGTGATCGATTTCGGCCAGATCTTTCAAGGCCCCTACGCGAGCCTGTTGTTGGCGAAGGCGGGCGCCTTCGTGATCAAGATCGAGCCGTTGCACGGCGAGCCGGGGCGCCGCCGCGCCGAGCCGGGCAAGAGCGCCACCCTGCCGTTTGCGATGCTTAACCAGAACAAGCACGCGGTCACGTTGAACCTCAAGCACGAGCGTGGCCGCGAACTGCTTTTTCGAATGGTCGAGCGTGCCGATGTGCTGCTCGAAAATTTCTCGCCCGGCACGATGGACGGTCTCGGCGTCGGCTGGAGCCGGCTGCGCGAGATCAACGCGCGGCTGATTTATGCGACCGGCACCGGCTTTGGGATCAGCGGGCCCGATCGCGACAATCTGGCGATGGACATGACGATCCAGGCCGCCTCAGGGATCATGAGCGTGACCGGCTTCCCCGACGGGCCGCCAGTCAAGGCCGGCCCGACCTTGGTCGATTTCATGGGCGGGATTCATCTCTACGCCGGAATCCTGACCGCGCTCTACGACCGCGACCGCAGCGGCACGGGCCGGCTCGTCGAGGTTGCGATGCAGGAGACGGTGTATCCGACCCTGGCGGCGAGCTATGACTATTTCTACCGGACCGGCGAGATCCCGCCGCGCACCGGCAACCGCCAATCCGGGCTCAACAGCGCCCCTTACAACGTGTTCGCGACCGCCGACGGGTATGTGGCAATCCACGTCGTCACCGAGGCGCACTGGCAGAATTTGCTGAAGGCGATGGGGCGCGAAGATCTGATCGACGACCCGCGATTTGCAACAAACGCCGCCCGCGTCGCCCACATGGACGAGACGGATGCAGTCGTAGAGGCCTGGACGCGCACCCTCCCGAAGATGGACGTCTTCGCGCGCGCCAAAGCCTATCGCATCCCCTGTGCGCCGGTCCGCACCGCTCCTGAGGTGATGAACGATCCGCACATGCACGAGCGCGGCATGCTCGAACGGATCGACCATCCCGAACTCGGCGAGATCGTCGTTCCGTCGACGCCCTTGCGCCTGCACGGCGCCGACAAGGTTGCGGCCGGCCCCAGCCCGACGATCGGCCAGCACAACGGCGAGATTTACGGCGGATGGCTCGGGCTTTCGCCTGCCGCGATTGCCGGGCTGAGAGAGGCCAGCGTGATTTAGAAGCCGGCAGCGCGAGTGCAACGAGCGCGGCCGCCGCGATCGCGCCCAGTTGCAGTTTAATTAGATCCTCCGAATTGGCTGTTCTACTTGCGCTTTCTCGCCGAAACAGTTGCCCGGCGTGACGTTTCCGCATAGCCTTCGGCCCACAGGCGCGAAGTCGGGGGAGAGGTCATGAAGAGTATCACAATCGATTACTCCAAACGCCTCGCCCAGGAACCGGGCAAGGGCCACAATCGCTGGCACGAGGCGATCGCGCCGGTCATCGAGGCAGCACCCGGCGAAGAAGTCGAGATCCAGACGCGTGACGCTTTCGACGGCCAGATCAGCGAGGCCACGACGCCGGAGGATCTGCGCCAATGCGACCTGAACCGGGTCCATCCGCTGACCGGTCCGGTCTATGTCGCCGGCGCGGCGGCGGGCGATCTGCTAGAGGTCGAAATCTGCGACATGAAGCCGGCGGCGTTCGGCTATACCGTGCAGGTGCCGGGCTTTGGTTTTCTGCGCGACGCCTTCCCCGAGCCGTACATCGCCAAATGGAAGATCAAGGACGGCTTCGCCGAGTCGGCCGAGTTGCCCGGCGTGCGCATCCCGGATGGCTCCTTTGTCGGGGTCATTGGCGTCGCCCCTTCAAAGGCGCTGCGCGAGACGATCCAGCACCGCGAGGCGAACCTCCTCGACCGTGGCGGGATGGTGCTGCCGCCCGAAAAAGAAGGTGCGGTGCCGGCGGCGGAGCCGACCGCCTCGCAGGCGCTGCGCACGATCCCGCCCCGCGAGAACGGCGGCAATCTGGACATCAAGCAGTTGAGCAAGGGCGCCCGGCTGTTGCTGCCGGTATTTGTCGACGGCGCTTTGTTCTCGGTCGGCGACGCGCATTTCGCGCAGGGTGACGGCGAGGCCTGCGGTACGGCGATCGAAATGGCCGGGGCGATCGTTGTGCGCTTCACGGTGCACAAAGGCGAAGCAGCGCGCCGCGGCATCCGCTTCCCGCGCTTTGCCCGCGACGACTATTATTCTCCCCCCGAGCTCGCCGCGCCAAAGCGCTTCCTCGCAACGACCGGGCTGTCGATCCGCGAGGACGGCACCAACGAAAGCGAGGATGCAACGTTGAGCGCACGCAATGCGCTGTTGGCGATGATCGACGTGCTTGTCGAACGCGGCTGGACCCGTCAGCAGGCCTACGCGATCTGCAGTGTCGCGGTCGATCTCAAACTGAGCGAACTGGTCGACGTGCCGAACTTCGTCGTCAGCGCCTTCCTGCCGCTCGACATCTTCAGTCAGTAGAAGGACCCGCAATGGACTTCGCCGACAGCCTCGAGCACGCGGCATTTCGTTCCGAGTTCCGGCGCTGGCTCGAGGCGAACCTTCCGTCGGAGATCTGCGTCGACGATGCTGCGGACCAGCGCGTGGCGCCCGACCGAGAGACGCTGGAAAAGCGCATTGCGTGGCAGAAGATGATGCATGCCGCCGGGTGGGTCGGGATCTCCTGGCCCAAAGAATATGGCGGTCGTGGCGCCAGCTTTATGGAGCAGGTGATCTTCGACGAGGAATATTTCCGCGCCCGTGCGCCGGTTCTGCCGACGGCGAGCGCGCTGAACCTATTGGGCCCGACGGTCATTCATTGGGGAACCGAAGAGCAAAAGAAGCGGCACTTGCCGCGCATCCTCAATGCCGACGAGCTGTGGTGCCAGGGCTATTCGGAACCCGACGCCGGCGGCGATCTCGCCAGCCTACGCACCCGTGCTGTCGACCGAGGCGACCACTTTGTCGTCAATGGGCAGAAGGTGTGGACTTCGGGCGCGCATTTTGCCGATTGGTGCTTTCTATTGGTGCGCACCGACCCCGACGCGCCGAAGCATCACGGCATCAGCTATCTGCTCGTCGATATGAAGACGCCGGGGATCACGGTGCGGCCGCTGGTGCTGCTCAACGGCCACCGTCACTTTAACGAAGTCTTCTTCGAAGACGTAGCGGTTCCCAAGGAGAATTTGGTCGGGCCCTTGAACCAGGGCTGGAAGGTCGCGATTACGACTTTGATGTTCGAGCGCAGCGGCGCCGGGGGGCGCGACCATGCCGCGCAGATCGCCCGCCTCGCCGAGCTGGCAAAGCAATTCCCGAGCCGTCAGGAGCCGGCCTGGAGCGAGAGCCATGTCCGCCAGCAGCTGGCGCAATTGGCGATCGACGTCAAGGCGTTGCAAGTGACACGGCTGCGTGGGCTGACCCGCCGGCTGCGCGGCGAGCCGCCGGGACCCGAAGGCTCGATCCTCAAACTGTTCGGCTCGGAGTTGGCCGTGCGGATCGCCGATTTCTCGTCGACCTTGCTCGGCCCCTATGCGACCGTCGACGCACCGACCGAAGCGGTGCCCGATGCGGCGCGCTGGCACCACCGCGTGCTCGGCGCGCGCCAATACACGATCGCCGGCGGCACCAGCGAGATCCAGCGCAACATCATCGGCGAGCGCGTCCTCGGCCTGCCTAGGGATTAGGGCGTGCCCAATTACGAAAGAGTCGTCATGCCCGGGCTTGACCTGGGCATCTACGCAACTGCACCTCCCCCGAAAGGTAGGGTGGATTGCCGCGTCAAGCCCGGCAATGACGAGAAGCGGGCGGTGTTCGAGCTGGACCTCAAGTAATGGATATCGAGTTCAGCGAGGAGCAGGCAATGCTGCGCGAAAGCGCGCGGCGATTCCTCGAGAGCGAATGCACGACGCAATTCGTGCGCCAGCGAATGGCCGAGCCGGCGGCGGTCACCGACGAGTTCTGGCACAGGCTCGCCGGACACGGCTGGCTCGGCATCATCTATCCCGAGGAGCAGGGGGGCAGTGGGCTCGGGCTGGTCGATCTCGTCGTCTTGATGGAAGAGATGGGCCGTGCGGTCATGCCGGGCCCGTTCTTGTCGACGGTATTGCTCGGCGGCGCTGCGGTCGCCGAGGCCGGTGCGCCGGCGCAGCGCCGGCAATGGCTGCCGCAGATCGTCGCCGGCAGCGCGAAAGCGGCCCTTGCCTGGACCGAGCCCAATCTGCGCTGGGACGCAGCGGGCATCACCCTTCGCGCGCGCGAGGCGGGCGGCGGTTTTAACCTCTCGGGCACCAAGCTCTTCGTCGGTGATGCGCACCTGGCCGATATCCTCATTATTGCCGCGCGCACGCGTGACGGCAGCACGATGGACGACGGCGTCAGCCTGTTCCTGGTGCCGAAGGACACGCCCAGGCTCACGGTCAGCGTTTTGCCGACGATCGACGAGACACGCAAATTGTGCGAAGTCGGGCTCGACAATGTCGTATTGCCGGCCGGCGCACTGCTTGGCGAAATACATCAGGGTTGGGCGGCGTTGTCGCGAGTGATCGACCGCGCAACGGTGGCATTGACCGCCGAGATGTGCGGTGGTGCGCAGCAGGTGCTCAACATGACCGTCGCCTACGCCAAGATGCGCGTCGCCTTTGGCAAGCCGATCGGCAGCTATCAGGGAGTGAAGCACCAGGCCGCCGACATGCTGGTGGCGCTCGAGAACGCCAAATCGCTGACCTATTACGCCGCCTGGGCGGTCGATCAGGAGGTGGAGGAGGCGCCGCTGGCGGTGTCGATGGCAAAGGCTGCCGCCTCCGACATGTACCGCAAGGTCGCCGGCACCGGCATCCAATTGCATGGCGGCATCGGCATGACCTGGGAGCACGACCTGCAGCTCTACTTCAAGCGCGCCAAAGCCTCCGAGGTCGCCTTTGGCGACGCCACCTGGCACCGCGAACGCGTCGCGCAGCTGATGAGACTTTGACCGCATTGCCGCCGAGACGGAACAACTTCGACGCGCTGCGCCTGGTCGCTGCCATTTCAGTCATCTTTTCGCATTCCTTCGTGATCGCAGAGGGCACGCAGAACCGCGAGTGGCTGATTCTGTTGACCGGCAATCAGTGCATCCTTGGCCTCACCGGGGTGTTCATATTCTTTGCAATCAGCGGCTTCTTGGTGACGCAGAGCTACGAGCAAACCTCCAATCCGCTGCATTATCTCGCGAAGCGCGCCTTGCGCATCTTCCCCGGGCTATTTGTGGCGACAATGGTGTCGGCGTTCGTGCTGGGACCGCTTGTCACGACGCTGCCGCTCGGCGCCTATTTGAGCCAGCCGGAACCTTACGAATATGTCGTCGGCAACACGCTGCTCGATCAGACGGTGCACGAGCTGCCCGGCGTCTCCTTCGTCGACAACCCCGTTGGGCTCGAGATCAACGGCTCGCTGTGGACCTTGCGCCTCGAATTCACGATGTACCTGATGGTACTCGTGCTGGGCCTATTGCGGCTGCTGACCGTGCCGGTGGCCTTATTGCTGTTGGCCTTTGGCGTGGCTTGTCTGCATTTCGAGATGCTCTATCCGCTCGAAAAATGGGGCTGGTTTTGCGAATTGCTCAGCGGCTGGGGCTGGCTCGTCGGCTTCTTTGCTGCGGGAACGGCTCTCTACAAACTGCGTCACACCCGCATTCTCGACGGCCGCATCGCAGTACTGGCGCTCGCCGGTCTCGTGCTCAGCGTCCCGCTGCGCCAATTCATCACCCTGTTCCCGGTGTTCGGCTGTTATCTGGCATTATGGCTCGCCTTGAACCCGCGATTGCCGGTCATCCCGGCGGCACGGTTCGGCGATTTGTCCTATGGCCTCTACATCTATGGCTGGCCGGCCGAGCAGGCGGTGATATGGCTCTGCGGCGGCCGCGCCGCGTGGTGGCAGGTATTCTTGATCGCCCTGCCGGCAGCGGCGGCGCTCGCGTTCCTGTCGTGGCATCTCGTCGAGCGTCCGATGCTGCGCCTCAAACCGCGCGGGCGGCGCGCGGCGGCCGGTTACGCGCCGGCGCCGCAACAGGCATAGTCCGGGGGGCATAGTCGAGAGGCTGGCGCCGGGCTCCGCTCCCCCGCTAGAATGCCGCTTCGAAGCCAACTTCGCGGGAGACACGCCGATGCGGATACACAACCTCTACACCGATTCGAGCGGCCAGTCGCATTTCCGGGACATCGAGGTCGAATGGGCCGAGGAAACGCGCGGAGGAAAGCTTTCGAAGCGCCTGCCGGCGACCGGGATCATCTTCCGCGAAGTCCCGCCGACTTACGATCTCGACTGGCACCCCGCACCACGGCGGCAATACATCATCAATCTCGATGCGGGTGTGCAGATCACCGCGAGCGACGGCGAAAGCCGCAAGATCGGCGCCGGCGAGGTGATCCTCGTCGAGGACACGACCGGGAAAGGGCATCTGTCCAAGGCGCTCGACAACAAGATCCGCAACTGCATCTTCGTCCCCACCGAGTAACGGAGCGACAACATGAAGCTGCTTTATTTTGACGACTACAAGCTCGGCGTTTTGAAGGGCGATCGCGTCGTCGACGTGTCGTCGGTCGTACGCGACGTCCCACACACTGGCCCCGGCGACCTGATCAACGGGCTGATCGCGCGCTTCGACCAATACCGCGGCCGGCTCGAGGATGCCACGGCGAGCGGCCAGGGTGTGGCGCTGTCATCAGTCAGGGTCCGCCCGCCATTGCCAAAGCCCACCAACATCGACGCGATGGCGGTCAACTACATGGAAGATGGCACGCGCAGCGCGCCGGCGCCGATCAATGCGTTCCAAAAAACAGCGAACGCTATCTGTGGACCCGGCGACACGATGGTATTGCCCGATGCGCCGGCGACCATCTTCGAGGGCGAGGCAGAACTCGCGGTCGTGATCGGCAAAAAGGCGAGCAACGTCAAAGCCGCCGACGCGATGGACTACATTTTCGGCTATACCTGCTTTATCGACGGCTCGGCGCGCGGCCTACCCGCCCCCGGCTTTTTTGCCATGAAGTCGCGCGACACCTTCGCGCCGATAGGTCCGTATCTCGTCACCAAGGACGAGATCCCGGACCCGCAAAAACTGCAGATCCGGCTGTGGAACAACGGTACCTTGATGCAGAACTTCAACACCAGCGACATGGCGCACAAGATCCCGCGCTGCATCGAATGGCTGACTTCCGTCCACACCCTGGAGCCGGGCGATATCGTCGCCACCGGCACCAATCACCGTGGTCTCAACCCGTTTATGGACGGTGACAAGATCGAGCTCGAGATCGACGGCGTCGGCAGGCTCGCCTTCAACGTCAAGGACGAGCTGAAGCGCACCTGGGATCGGGTAACCCGGCTGCAGATGCACGAGAGGGCGGCGCAAAAGACCCCCGGCGCCTATCCGGACATCACGCCGCAATTGACCGGAAAATACGCCGCTCGCTGATCCCCTCACTCGCGTAGCCCCCACCCCGACCCTCCCCCGTAAACGAGAGAGGGGGACTTCATTCCCTCCCCTGCCTGCGTGGGAGGGTAGGGTGGGGGCGGGGCACGTGCCATTACTACAGGATAATCGACCATGACCGCCGGCTTTGCTTACAGCAACCGCTTCAACAAGAACCTTCCGCCAGCGGCGCCGCCTTGGACCGGCTTTCCGAAATACAATTTTATCGGCGGGCACAACGACCCGGAGCGGGTCCCGGCGGCGGCTCTAGCCGATGCCGCAACCACGGTCCTGAGGCGCCGGGGGGCTGACTTGGCCCTCTACAATTTTGACGGGCCGCAGGGCTATCGTGGGCTGCGCGATTTCGTCGTCGACAAGGTCTCTCGCCGCCCCGCCATCAAATGCTCGGCGGATGATGTCTTGATCACCTCCGGCTCCGGGCAGGGCATCGACCTCGTCAACCAGCTGCTGCTCGAGCGCGGCGACACCGTCATTCTCGAAGAATTCACTTATGGCGGCGCATTGACCAAACTCAAGCGGCTCGGCGTCAACATCATCGGCGCGCTGCTCGATGACGAGGGGCTGCGGATCGATGCGCTCGCCCGGATCATCGAGGATCTCGGGCGGAAGGGCATCGTTCCGAAATACATCTATACGATCCCGACGATCCAGAACCCGACCGGCTCGATCCTACCGCACAAGCGCCGGGAGGAATTGCTCGCATTAACCCGAAAGCACGGCGTCCCGGTTTTCGAGGACGAGTGTTATGCCGACCTGACGTGGGCCGGGTCGGGTCCGCCATCATTGTACGCGATGGACCCGCAACAGGTGATCCACATCGGCTCCTTTTCGAAGACCCTGGCGCCTTCGCTGCGCCTCGGCTACGTCATTGCCGTTCCGGAGGTCATGAGCCAAATCGTCGCCTGCAAGCGCGAAGCCGACAGCGGCACCGGCGCGCTCGCTCAAATGGTCGTCGCCGAATACTTTTCGCGCAGTTTCGGCGAGCACGTCGACGGCCTGACCCAAACCCTGCACGAGAAGCTCGACACTATGGTCGAGGCCGTCGAGCGCGAGTTTGGCACCGCGGTCGAGAAGATGTGGAAGCCGAAGGGCGGGATCTTTCTGTGGCTCAAGCTTCCCGACCGGGTCGATGTCACCAAGCTGGCTGGGCCCGCCGCCAAAGCCGGGATCGCCTTCAACCCGGGACCCGAATGGTCGTGCAACCCGGCTGAAAGCAAGTCCCATCTGCGCCTCTGTTTCGCACTCCCGTCAAAAGACGTGATCCGCGACGGTGTGGCGGCCTTCGCCCGGGTCTGCTTCGAGGAAGCCGGCATCCCCGAGCGCAGCGCCAACATCCGCCGCGCCGGCTCTTAACGGCAGTTCGAGTCTTCGGGCCCGATCGCGGGCGGCATGCGCCGCCGGCGCCGCCGACCGGCGAGTTGGTTGAGGGTTTCGACCGCCGCAGAAAAGGCGATCGCGGCATAGATGTACCCCTTTGGGACATCGAAACCGGCGCCGTCGGCGACCAGTGTCATGCCGATCAGCAGTAAAAAGCTCAACGCCAACATTTTCACTGTCGGATGCCGGTTTACGAAATCAGAGACCGGCGCCGAGGCGGCCAGCATGATCAGCACGGCAATGACGATCGCGGTCGCCATGACCCAGAACTCGTTGGCCATACCGACAGCGGTGATGACGCTGTCCAACGAAAACACGATGTCGAGCACCACGATCTGCGTGATGACGCCGCCGAAGCTGGGATTGGCGCGGCGCGGGTCGCTTGGCAGGTCGTCTCCCTCGAGCCGGTGATGGATCTCACGCGTGCCCTTGTAAAGCAGGAAGAAACCGCCCCCGATAAGAACAAGGTCGCGCCAGGAGATGCTGTGGCCGAGGATTTCGAACACCGGTTGCGTGAGGCTGATAATCCAGGCAATTGAGGCGAGCAGAGCGAGGCGGGTGATCAACGCCAGCCCCAATCCGATCTGCCGAGCCCGATTTTGGCGATCGGCCGGCAACCGCCCGGCCGATATCGTAATGAACACCAGATTGTCGATTCCGAGCACGATCTCGAGCGCGGTTAGCGTCAAGAGACTGGCCCAGATTTGCGGATCGTTCAGCCAACTCATTTCAGTCTTTCAAAAATGGCGTCGGTAGTTGCCATCAGCCAGCTGGACACAGCAAGCCGGGATCGCTGCTGCTTCTGGACTCGGTGACCGCGGTCGATCAACCTCCCGCCCGTCCGCTTTCGATAGCGGCAGACTTCGACTGGAGGTGTAAATGACCGAAAACACCGAGGATGGGCCGCGCCCGCGGTACATCAAACGGCAAGCGGCGCAGGCGCGTGCCTACTCGCAAGCGGTGATCACCGAAGGCGGGAGGATCGTCTGGCTCGCCGGGCAGGTTGGAGCGGCAGACGCTTCGGGAAACTCGCTTGCCGGCGATTTCGACGGCCAGGTTCGAGAGGTGTTTTCCCGCTTGAACCAGACGCTCGAGGAGGCCGGCGGCAGCCTCGCCGATATGGTGACGATGACCGTCTTCATCACCGACGCTCGCTATGGCGATCGGTTTACCGAATTGCGCAAGGAGATTTTCGTCGACAACTTTCCGGCGAGCGCGCTGATCACCATCGCCGGCCTCGCCCGCCCGGATATGCTCGTCGAGGTTCAAGGAATCGCGGTAATACGGTGAGGTCTTTCCGCTTTCCGTGGAAGCGACGCGTGTGAAGCCTGAGCCCGCGTGATAAAGTGCCCTTGTAAAGGGCATAATCAAAGGGAGGATTGTCCTATGCGCGCCATGGATGTGATGACGACCAATGTGATCACCGTCAGTCCGGATACATCGGTGCAGGAGGTGGCCAAAATCCTATCCGAGCGGAGCATCAGCGGGGTTCCGGTGGTCGATGCCGAGAACCGGCTTGTCGGGATCGTCAGCGAGGGCGACCTGCTGCATCGCGTCGAGATGGGAACCGATCGCCGGCCCGATCGCAGAACCGGGCGCCGGCGCTCGTGGTGGCTCGACACGGTCGGGTCGGACGAGGAGCTCGCCCGCGCCTACGTCAAATCGCACGGCCGTACCGCCGGAGATGTCATGACGAGCGAGGTCACTTCCGTCAGTGAAACCACCGAACTCGCCGATATCGCCAATCTGCTCGAGACCAAACGGATCAAGCGGGTGCCGGTTGTCAGAGCTGGCAAGCTGGTCGGCATCGTCAGCCGGGCCAACCTCGTGCGAGCGCTGGCGGCTGCGGGAAGTCGCCTCAGCGCCGACACCGCCACCGACGACCGCACTATCCGCCAAAAACTCTTGGCCGAGCTACAGGGGCAGGAGTGGGTTCACGCCTGGGCGGCCGATATTATCGTCAGGGATGGTGTCGTGCATTTCTGGGTATCCGATGACCGCCCCGAAGAAGAGCAGCGGGCCCTGCGCGTCGCGGCCGAGAACATTCCCGGCGTTCGCGGAGTAGAGGAGCACATCGTGCCGGCGCCGATGATCCCGCCGGCGTTTTAGCGGTGGCCGGAATCCGGGATTGACCGCGCTCGCCGAACGGTAAACCATTCTTCGAGCGTTGCTTTCGCCGTCAGAGAAAGAGGACCAGCCGCGATGAGCATCAAGAACAAGGCCTATATCGTCGGGATTTATGAGCACCCGACGCGCAAGGCCGAAGACAAGTCGCTCGCCCAATTGCATGCCGAGTTGGCCAAGGGGGCGATCGAGGACGCCGGCCTCAGCAAGAGCGATATCGACGGCTATTTCTGCGCCGGTGACGCGCCCGGGCTCGGGCCGCTGTCGATGGCCGATTACATGGGGTTGAAGTTACGCCACATGGATTCGACCGATAGCGGTGGCTCGTCCTACATCATTCATGTCGGCCACGCCGCCGAGGCGATTGCGCTCGGCAAATGCAATATCGCGCTGATTACCCTGGCCGGAAAGCCGCGTAGCGAGGGCCAGGCAACCGGAACCGCGGCGCGCACCACCCAGAACACGCCCGACGCGCCGTTCGAAAACCCATACGGCCCGGCGACCGCGAACATGTACGCCATGTGCGCAATGCGCCACATGCACCAGTACGGCACCACGAGTGAGCAGCTCGCCTGGATCAAGGTCGCGGCCTCGCACCACGCGCAGCACAATCCGCATGCGATGCTGCGCGACGTCGTCACGGTCGAGGATGTCGTCAATTCGCCGATGATCGCCGACCCGTTGCACCGGCTCGACTGCTGCGTAATCAGCGATGGCGGCGGCGCGATCATCGTCGCCAGCCCCGAGGTCGCGAAAAGCCTGAAGCGGCCGAAGGTCAAGATCCTCGGCGCCGGCGAAGCGCCCAAGCATCAGATGGGTGGGCAGATCGACCTGACCTATTCCGGCGCGGTGTGGTCGGGGCCATCGGCTTTCGCCGAGGCCGGGGTCAAGCCCGGGGATATAAAATACGCCTCGATCTATGACAGCTTCACGATCACCGTGCTGATGCAGATCGAAGATCTCGGCTTCTGCGAGAAGGGCCAGGGTGGCAGGTTCGTCTCCGACGGCAATTTGATTTCCGGCACTGGGAAATTGCCGTTCAACACCGATGGCGGCGGCCTCTGCAACAACCACCCGGCAAACCGCGGCGGTCTGACCAAGGTCGTCGAGGCGGTGCGCCAACTGCGCGGCGAAGCGCATCCCGCCGTGCAGGTCAAGAATTGCGATTTGGCATTGGCGCACGGCACCGGCGGGTCGCTCGGCACCAGGCACGGCGCCGCGACAGTTATCATGGAAAGGGAGTGAGCAAATGCCGGCTCAGGAACGCAAGCTCCAGGCCCCGCAGCCCAATCCGGAAACTCAGGCGTTCTGGAAGGCGGCCGAGGAAGGCAAGCTGATGATCGGTAAATGCACCGCCTGCGGGAAGGTGCATTATTACCCGCGCGCAATCTGCCCGTTCTGCTTCAGCGACACGACCGAACTGCAGCCGGCCTCGGGCAACGGCACGATCTACACCTACAGCGTGATGCGCCGCGCGCCGATCCCCTATGCGATCGCCTACGTGACATTGAGCGAAGGCCCGACGATGATGACCAACATCGTCGATTGCGACCTCGACAATATCCGCATCGGGCAGTCCGTCCGTCTCGTCTTCAAGCCGAGCGACGGCGGCCCACCGGTGCCGATGTTCACCCCCGTTTGACCGTCATTCCGGGGCGGGGGCAGAGCCTGCGAGCCCGGAATCCATGAACACTGCCCTCGCAAACTTATTCATTGGCCGGTGTTCATGGTTTCCGGGCCTGCCCCTTCAGGGCATCCCGGAATGACAGGCAGCAATCCCTATAAAGAGGAGAAGAGCAAATGGACACGCTTGAAACGCGGCTTTCTGCGGGGCCGCGCAATATCGATCCGGCAGAGTGGGCGGTGCGGGTCGACCTTGCCGCCTGCTACAGGCTGATCGCGCATTTCGGCATGGATGATCTGATCCTGGGCCATATTTCGGCGCGGGTGCCGGGGGCGGAAGACCAGTTTCTGATCAATCCGATGGGGCTGTTGTTCAACGAGATCACGGCTTCCAGCCTGTTGAAGATCGACATCGACGGCAATCAGATCGAGCCGTCGGAGTACGAGCCGAATCGCGCCGGCTTCATCATTCACAGCGCGATCCACATGGCGCGGCCGGACGCCCGCTGCGTCTTGCACACGCATACCGAGGCGAGCATCGCGGTCAGCGCGCAGGAAGAGGGGCTTTTGCCCTTGTCGCAATGGGCGCTGCGCTTTTACGGCAACCTCGCCTATCACGACTACGAAGGCGTCTCGCTCGATCTCGACGAGCGGGAGCGGCTGCAGCGCGACATCGGCCAGCATCAGGTATTGGTGTTGCGCAACCACGGCCTGTTGACGGTCGGCCGCAATGTCGCCGAGGCGTTTTCGCTGACCTATTATTTCGAGCAGGCGGCGCGGGCTCAGCTCAAGATGCAGGCAGCTGCCGCGGCGGGCGCCAAGATCCTGTTTCCGTCAAAAGAAGCCTGCGAGCAGTCGGCCGCGCGCCCGCGCGGGAATGAGGGCCAGCTGCCGCTTGCCGGGCAGCGCGAATGGCCGGCGTTGCTGCGGCTCGCCGATAAGCTCGACCCCAGCTATCGGAACTAGGCTGCTGCGGCTATCGATGCGTTAGGTTAGATTTGACCCGTTAACTGTCTGTCGCAGGGACCTCATCGGTCAAACGCAAGCGAGACGGCGATGCCAAGGAGAAGCGGGGGGCCGCGGGCGGCAAGCGTGCCGCCCGGAGTTGGAGTGGTACGCGCGCTCGACTGGAACCACCGGGCGGTGAAGTGCGTCGCCTTCGATCCGGGGCTCGGTAAGCTCGCCGGAGGTTCCCTCGACGGCACCGTATCGCTTTGGGACACTACTGAAGGCAAGTTGCTGCGCACCTTCGAGTGGCGGCGCAGCCCGTTTGAATGGCAGCGCAGCGAAGTTGCCAGTGTTGCCTTTGACCCGGCTGGCCGCTTGCTGGCCAGCGGCAGTGCCAACGGAACCGTCAACCTTTGGGACACCGACAGCGGCGAACTGCTGCACGCCTGCACGGGACAGGGCGGCAGCGTCGCCAGCATGGCGTTTCACCCGACCAGACCCTTGCTGGCGAGCGGCGCCGACGACGGCACGGTAAATCTTTGGGACATTACCGACGGCAAACTGTTCCGCACATTTCGCGGGCCGCGCGCCGAGGTGGTCGGCGTTGCCTTCGATGCCGCCGGACGTACCCTCGCCAGAGGAAGCACCGACGGAACGGTCATTTTGTGGGACACGGGAAACGGCGCATTACCCCGTCTGTTCGAAAGACATCGCAGTCCGGTCTGCAGTGTCGGGTTTGAGCCGAGCGGGCATATGCTGGCAGTTGGCAGTCTCGACAATACCGTCCGGCTTTGGGACGTGCCCAACAGCAAGCTGCGTCGCATTCTCGAAGGACATCGCGGATCTGTCGTCGCGCTGAGTTTCCATCGGCAGACGCCCCTACTCGCGACGATGGGCTGGGACGACACGATACGAGTTTGGAGCTCCGAAACCTGGGATGTCGTCGCGGTAATCCAGCGGCGCGCTCGCTATCGCTTTCGCGGTTTGTCGTTTCATCCAACGCTCCCGCGCCTCGCCGTAGCCGGCGCGCGCCTGCACGTCTATGAACTCGATCTCGACGTTCTGTTGGGTGAGCGGCAACCCGCCGAGGCGCCGCGCAGCGTTCACTATGTAAACGCGAAGGTGGTCTTGCTGGGAGACACGGGCGTCGGAAAGACCGGCCTCAGCCTCGTTCTCAGCGGGCAGCCCTTTCGAGCGACGGATTCGACGGCGGGGCGCCAGGTTTGGGCGCTCGACAGCGCGGAAGAACAGCTGCCCGGCAAAGCCGGACGAACACGCGAAACGCTGCTGTGGGACCTCGCCGGCCAGCCCGGCTATCGCGTCATTCACCAATTGCATTTGAGCGAAGTGGCGGTGGCGCTGGTCGTATTCGACGCGAGAAGCGAGACCGACCCGTTGGCCGGAGTGGTCCATTGGGAGCGTGCGCTGCGCGCCGCGCACCAGCGCCAGGGAGACGAGGCGGTTCCGCTGACCAAATTCCTCGTTTCGGCGCGCGCCGATCGCGGCGGCGTCCCAGTCAGCAAAGAACGGCTCGATGGGCTCGTCAGGGAATTCAATTTTGGCGGCTATTATGCCACGAGCGCCAAGGAAGGCTGGCAAATCGGCGAATTGCGGGCCGCAATCGAGCGATCCATACCGTGGGATGAATTGCCGACGGTCACCTCGTCCGCACTCTTCGCGACGATCAAGTCTTTCCTGCTCGAGGTCAAGGAGACCGGCCGGCTGTTAGCCCCGGCGGGCCAGCTGTTCGAGGACTTCGCTCGGCAAGGTCCGGAGGTGATCGCGGAAGAGGAAGATTTGCGCGCCGATTTCGGTGTCTGTATCGGCCGGCTCGAAAACCGCGATCTGATTCGGCGCCTGAGCTTCGGCGACTATGTGTTGCTGCAGCCGGAGCTGCTGGACGCCTATGCCTCGGCGCTGGTCATTGCCGCCAAGGACGAGCCGGACGGGCTGGGTTCGATTGCCGAGGAGAGGGCGCTGAGCGGGCAATTTCACGTGCCGGAGGACCAAAGGATCGGCGACCACAAGCAAGAGCAGCTGTTGCTGCATGCGACGGTCGAGGAACTCGTCCGATACGACCTGGCGCTGCGGGAGAGTGCCGCTGACGGCCGCTACCTCGTCTTTCCTTCGCAATTCAATCGCGACTATGCCGAGGCGCCGGATCCGCCGGGAAAGGCCGTGGCCGTGACCTTTGAAGGCCCGACCCAAAGCGTCTACGCCACCCTCGCCGTCCGCTTGGGTCATAGTCAGCTGTTTGAGACGGCGCGCACCGAGATGTGGCGCAACGCGGTGATCTTCACGGCGCGGGCCGGCGGGAAATGCGGTATTTATCTGCAGGAATTTAGCGAGGGGCGGGGGCGGCTGCTGTTGTTTTTCGACGCAGCGACGGAGGAAACCCGATTTCATTTCGAGGAGTATGTGCTGGCGCACGTCAACCGGCGTGCCCTCTTTGGGACGGTGCAGCTCCTCCGGCTCTTCGTCTGCGGCAACTGTGGCACCCCGGTGCCCGATGCCTATGTCGAGGTTCTGAGGGAGCAACGCAAAGATATATTTTCGTGCCCGTGTGGGGGCGTGGTCGCTATTGTCGATCCGAAGGAAAGACTTGCTCGGCGGTATCCTTCATTGGTCGAGTTGATGGACTTGGCGGCCGATCGCCAGCGAGATTTCGAGGCTTTCGTGCTGTCGGCCAATGCCGAAACGCACAGCTCGAATTCGTCGAATGGGCGGGTGACGAGCGCGTCACGTTGGCGATCGTCTTCACCGATGTCGTCGATTCGACGGCATTGGGTGAGCGAATGCGGGACGAACGCATGTACGAGGTCCGGCAGATCCATTTCACGCAGAGCCGAAAGCTCATCGCCCAATACAAGGGCCACGAGATCCGCACTATCGGTGACAGCGTTATGGCGGCGTTCCGCTCCGTCGCAGCAGCGCTCGACTATGCGCGCGGGCTCTGCGGCGATCCGGGAGCGCCGGAGCTTCGGCTGAGGGCGGGCATCCATATCGGTCCCTTGCAGATAGAAGAAGGCGATGTCTTCGGCAGAACGGTCAATTTCGCCGCCCGTGTCGTCGGGGCAATCAAAGGAGCGGGGATATGGCTGAGCGAACAGGCCAAAGCCGATATCGACGCCCTCGGCGCTCGCCGCCACGAAGAACTTCAATGGCAGAGGCACGAAAAGGTTGAACTGAAGGGGTTTGCCGGCGCGTTTACGCTTTGGTCAGTGGATCACGCCTGAGCTGCGTCGCGTCAGGGGCGCCGGCACCGCTCCCGTTCGGCTTGGACCCGGCCGAGGCGGTATTGCAGCCGCTCGCGCTCTTCGCCGTAAGGGGTGTAGGCGAGCCTGTCCCGGAGCTCGTGCTCCTCATGCCGTAATCCCTCGCACCGCTCGTGGTAGCCATGCTCTTCACCATACCGCGGTGGCGGCGCATAACCCGGTGCGGGATAGCCGCCGGGCGGGGGCGCATATCCGGGCGCCGGATAAGGCGCCGCCTGGGCTTCTCGGGGTGGCGGTGGCGGGGGAGCAGCAGGCCGGCCGCCATTGCAGACCAATTGGCCGTTATTGTTGCCGATATCCCCAACGCAATGCGTCACATTGAGGGCCGTCAGCTGATCGCCGCGTCCATTGGCTCTGCGGCAGACCGCGGTCAAGGTGCCGCCCTGCATTCTGAAGTCCCGGCAGCTCTGCTGATAGGAGCCCGGCGGCAACCCCTGTGCGTATGCCGCAACGGCCAGCCCCGCCAGCGCCACCGCCCCGAACAACCCGGATACTATCTTCACCTTCAACTCCACCCCGTTGACGAGCCCGATAACGGGCGAGACAAGCCCCAAATTTCCGGGCACGTCATGCTTCTTAAGCAAGCCAACGTTTGCGGCGGCGGTAATGTTTCACGTCCCGGTAACTCTTCCGGCCGGTCGCCGAGAGCCCGAGGTAAAATTCCTTGACGTCCTCGTTGCCGCGCAGATCGGCAGCGGTCCCGTCCATCACGATCCGCCCGTTTTCGAGAATGTAGCCGTATTGGGCATGGCGCAGCGCGATATTGGTGTTCTGCTCGGCGACCAGGAACCCGACACGCTCATTCTCGTTCAGCCGGCCGACGATCACGAAAATCTCCTCGACCAATTGTGGCGCGAGACCCAGCGAAGGCTCGTCGAGCAGAATCATCTTCGGCCGGGACATCAGCGCCCGGCCGATGGCGGTCATCTGCTGCTCGCCGCCGGAGGTATAGCCGGCGACGGCGTTGCGCCGGATCTTCAGGCGCGGGAAATAGTCGTACACCTTTTCCAGATCGTCGGCGATCCGGGCGCGACCGTCACGCCGGGTATAGGCGCCCGTCAGCAGGTTCTCCTCGACGGTCAAGTGCGCAAAGCAGTGGCGCCCCTCCATGACCTGGATCAGCCCGCGCCTGACGACGTCGGCGGCATCGAGCGCATCGGTGCGCTTGCCGGCAAAAGTGATCGAGCCCTTCGTCACCTCGCCGCGCTCGGCGCGCAGCAGGTTGGAGATCGCTTTCAGTGTCGTCGTCTTGCCGGCGCCATTGCCGCCGAGCAGGGCGACGATGCCGGCTTCTGCCACTTCGAGCGAGACGCCCTTCAGCACGAGGATGACGTGGTTGTAGATCACCTCGATGTTGTTGACCGCGAGCAATGCGCCCGTTCCGGTCATGACTGCCGGGCGCGCGCGTCGGACCGATGCAACCGCGCCCTCACATCTCCTTCGCACAATCGCGCGGCGTAATGCCCTTCTCCTTGGCGTAGGCGAGCGCCGATTGCTCGTACATCTCGGTCAGCATTGCGCGGTCTGGCTGGATCCAGTCGGACACGAATTTCCAGTGCTTGCCGTCCCACTGCTGGATTCGCACTTGGCCGTTGCCTTCGTGGTTCCCGCAGGAGAGCTGTATCGGCACCATCAGCCCGTCGGCGCCCAACTCGGCGACCCGTTGCGGCGTGATGTCGAGGTGCTCGTATCCCCACTGCACCTCTTCGCCCTTGAGCGGCTTCTTGCCGAATTTGCCTTGCGCGGTGCGGATCGCCTCCAGATCGTAGATCGCGTTGATGACGCCGCGGTTGTAGAGTACCTCGCCGACCTTGTCCCGCGTCGTGTGGCCGCCGTTCTTGTCATACACGTATTTGAGGATGTCCTTGACCGCGCCGTAATCCTGTCCGGTACCGTGGAACGTCCCCGATTTATACCCGTCCGCTGCGTCGCCGGCAGGCACGACATCGGGCTCGGCGCCCGACCACCACACGCCAATGAAGTGGTCCATCGGGTACCCGACCGAAGCCGCTCCCTTGATCGCGGTCGAGTTCATCACTCCCCAGCCCCACATCAACAGCCAGTCCGGCCGCTGCTGGCGGACCTGCAGCCAAGTCGCTGACTGCTCGATGCCCGGCGCCGAGACCGGGTATTTGACGAAGGTATAGCCGTATTTCTGCGACAACTTCTCGAGCGTCGCGATCGGCTCCTTGCCGTAGGCGATGTCGATATAAACGAGGCCGATCTTCTTGCCCTTGAGCTTGTCGAGGCCGCCCATCTGCTCCCCGATATATTTGATCATCGCGTCGGCCTGCGTCCAATAGGTGGCGGGCAAAGTAAAGACATAGGGGAACACCGCGCCGTCACTCGCATCGGCGCGGCCGTAGCCCATCGAGACGACCGGGATCTTGTCGGCCGTCGCGCGCTCGATCAGCGCATAGGTGATGCCGGTCGACAGCGGGTCGACGAGGCTGGCGCCGGTCGGCCCCTTGTTCTTGAGCCGCTCGTAGCACTCGACGCCCTTGTCGTTGTTGTATCCGGTTTCGCACTCCTCGTAGGTGATCTTGACGCCGCCAACGCCGCCGTCGCGCGCGTCTATCATGTCGAGATAATCGGCATAGCCGTCGGCAAACGGGATGCCGTTCGGCGCATAGGGGCCGGTGCGGTAGACGAGGCGCGGAATGAACTGCTCGCTCTGCCCGAAGGCGGTGCCGGGGCCGAGGGCGAATACGGCGGTCGCGACGGTCGCAACCGCAAGCAATATTCTGAACAGCCTCATTTTCTCCTCCCTGTGCCGCCAATTCCGGCTCTTCTAGGCTCCCGCCGGTTCCGCTGCAAGAAGATCATCGACCGCAGCGAATGCATCGCGATAACTCCCGCTCTGGTTGCGATTTCGGAGGGCGCTAGAGCGGGGAGCGCAACCCGCCATTCGGCTCGTCGCAGGCACTGCGCTCTGAACGTCGTTTATCGGACCCTGAGCAAACCCTCGGGATTCGCCGGCTGAACTTCCGGAAGGAGCGGCTCACTCACCGGGCAGCATCTGGGTTCGGCGGCACCGTAAATTGAAAGACGGCGCCCTGGGGCACGTTCGCGGTCGTCCACAATCGTCCTCTATGAGCTTCGATGATCGAACGGCAGATCGATAGGCCCATCCCCAACCCGCCGGGCTTGGTAGTGTAAAAGGCCTCGAATAGGCGCTGGAAACTCGCTGGAGACAGTCCGGGACCCGAATCCCGCACCGCGACGAGCACGCCATCCGACTCGGCTTTCCCGGTGCTGATCAGTAATTCTCGCGACCCCTCGCCGACAGCGCTCATTGCTTCGACGGCGTTGATTATCAAGTTTAAGATCACTTGTTGCAGTTGAACCCGATCTCCTTCAATGAGCGGCAAGCCCTGCGCGAGTTGCGTTTGCACCGAGACACCGTTCTTCACCACTTCACTGCGGGTCAGGGCAATGACCTCGCGGATCGCTTCGTTGATCTCCAAACTATCCTTCCGGAGAGGCGCTTTCCTGACGAGGTCACGGATGCGGCCGACGACATCGCTGGCCCGAGTGCCGTTGTTGACGATTCGACCGAGCGCCTCCCGGACCTCCTCTAGATCCGGCGGTTGCGCGCCGAGCCAGCGCAGAGCGGCATTGGCATTGGTTATCGCCGCTGCGATGGGCTGACTGACTTCATGGGCGATCGAAGCGGACAGCTGTCCCATCATCGCGACGCGGTTCGCATGCGCCAGCTCCATCTCTGCTTCGCGGTAACGCCGCTCGCCTTCGCGAATTTCCGCCTCCGCCCGCTTGCCCTCGGTGACGTCCATGTCGGTTCCGACGAATTCAACAATGTCGCCAGCGGCGGCGTAAACAGGATGACCTATTTTGTGGATGTGCTTGGTTGCGCCGTCGGGAAGGACGACTCGGAAAACCAGTTCGAACTCCGCGCCATCACGGATTGCTCTTTCCAAGGCTTCGGCGAGCCTTGCTTGATCCTCTTGGTGGATGCGCTGTAGATGTGCTTCGAATGGCGGGATGCCCGCTTCCGGATCGAAGCCGTACAATCGATAGATCTCCTGCGACCAATGGGTGATCTCTCGGATCGCGAGGTTCCATCCCCAGCTGCCGGTTTGGCTCAGCCGTTGCGCTTCCGCTAAGTAGGACTCGCTCCGCTGCAAGGCCTGTTCCGCGCGTATGCGATCGGTGAGGTCGCTGGCAATGCCCCGATAGCCGGAAAACCGGCCTCCAGCATCAAACACCGGCCTGCCGCTGACGGACGTAAAGCCAAGCGAGCCGTCGATGCGCCGGACCTTGTAGACGAAGTCGCGAAACGGCTCGCGGCGCTCTACTACTGCAATGTGCTCGCGCCATTTTTCCAGCTCCAAAGCGAAATCGGCAGCGACGTCCCAGCGACGTTTGCCGATCGACTTGTGCCAATCATACCCAAAGGCGCCGCTATGCTCCGAGAAGAAGGTGAAGCGATGCTCCCGGTCCGTCGCCCATAACCAGTCGGACGCCGTCTCGGTATAATCGCGGAAGCGTTGCTCGCTGTCGTGCAGCTCGCCATAGGCGGTTTGCAAGTTCGCGCACATGCCGTTGAATGCACCGACCAGTTGGTCGAGCTCGTCCGCACGCTGAGGCGGAGGCCGTTCCAGACAAAGCGGCGGCGGCGAACGGCGCAGATCGTAGCCGCTGAGAAACCGTGCGATCGCGGCGAGATGACGGGTGATGAGCCTATAAACGATAAAAAGGATGAAAAACGAGACAACGAAGGTCTTTGCGCCCTGGCTGACCATGATGACGATGGCCCTGTCGCCTAGCTCGGCATAGACCTCGTCCAGCGTGGCTTCGATCGACAGAACGCCCAGCCGCCGCTCGGCGCCGTGGAACGTATGAAGAATTGGAAATTCGCGGTGCACAGCCGCGCTAGCCTGATGAGAGCCGGCGGTCACCACCATCGGATCGGGGCGATCGGTGACTTCGCGCACTTCGACGAAGCGGATGGCAGGCAGGTGAAGAATTCCGTCGACCTGCAGCTCGAGCTGTCGCGCGTCCAGATTCCACAGCCCTTCGCCGAGGCTGGGGAGATAGCTGCGCTCGATTGCGGACATCCGCTGCTCGATCGCTCCGACGTCGCGGTGATAGTCGAGGTAGAGCTCCAACAATGTGAGGAGCAAAGTGATCGCGGAGCTGAACAGCAGGACACTTGCGAGCAGGCGTAGGCCGATCCCGCTGCGCAACCGGTTGAGGGAACGCCATGTTGTCCTGATCCATGCGAGCGGCGGCAATCCGGACCCGGACTTGCCGTCATCCTCGCTGGGGTACGTTGCTTGATCTTGCGCCATGCAAAATTCCCCGCAGTGCCGGGCTCGTGCAGCATCCGGCTCACGGACTGACGACCGCCAAACGGCACCGTGCCGAAACTATCACACGATAACGGTTTCGAGGCTATTCTGCGAAGGTTGGGCAAGAGCCGTGCCAAAGCGGCAGGCCCCGGGGCCTTGCTTCCCATGAGCAGCGGGAGTGGTAGACTGGAAGTCGATGAGCGAGGTCGCCGATGGCGAAACGAATTGGCGAATGGTTCCGCGCTTTTCTCGGCGTGGCATTTGCTGTCGCCTGGGTACTCGGTGGACCGGCATCGACAGCCGCACCCTTGCAGCTCGTCACCGATCAGTGGATACCTTACGAGAACCTGTCCGACGGCGAGGCGCCGGGATTCAGTACCGAAGTCCTCAAGCGGGTGTTCACCACCATGGGTCGGGATGCCTCTTTTGAGGAGTTTCCCTGGGCTCGGGCCGCGGGGCTGGTCTTTCGGGGCGAGCGCGACGCGATTTTTACGGCGTTCCGCAATGACGAGCGCGAGCGCTTCTGCCACTTTCCCAAGGAGCCGCTGGCGCGGGACAAGTGGGTCTTCTTCGTGCGTGCGGCCGATGCCGGGAAGCTGAAATTTTCCTCGTTTGACGATCTCGTCGGACATGACATCGCCGTGCTGCGCGGTGCCGCCATTTCGCCCGAGTTCTGGGATTTCGTGCGCCAGCACCGCAATTTCGTTGAAACAGCCAGCGACGAAGGCAACTTCCGCATGCTGGAAGCCGGCCGCGTCGACTATGTCGTGGCGAGCTTCGTCAACGGAGTGCGGCTGATCGGTTCACTGGGGCTCGACGGCAAGGTCCAGCCGCTGTCGTCGCGCAGCCTGAAGGAAGACGATATGTACGTCATTTTCAGCAAGGCGCGAGTTTCGCCCGCTTTTGTTGACGCGCTCTCTGACGCGTTGCATCGATTTAAGCAGACCGACGAGTTCCGGGCGATATACGACAAGTACTTTCCCGCAACTCCGTATGAGCCCGCCCAGTAAGCCGCCCGAGCTATAAACGGCCGGCACCGAACCTTGCTTCCACGAGCAGCAGGAGTAGTAGATTGAAAAATTGATGGGCAAGGCCGCCGATTATCGCTCCAATTCTAGTAAAGCTCGGCATCACCGCGGCTGCATTCCGGCTGGTCACACATGCTGACGGCGGCTATAGCGTCTATGGCGAAACCGGTTGACAAATGGTTCCGCGCTTTTCTTGGCGTGGCATTTGCCGCGGGGCCAAGTTGCGGGCGCCGACCCGGGATCAACGGGGGCGAGGCATCGGCGCTCATTTCGGAGGGCGCTAGAGCGGCGGGCGCAACCCGCCATTCGGCTCGTCGCAGGCACTGCGCTCTGAACGTCCTTTATCGACCCACAGCCGACCTTCGGAGAGTTCTGGTTTTGCGGTGAGCGAGGCTGCGGCCTGGGTTGCGGTGCGCCTTTCCCCCGACGTCGAGTCTCCAACGCGCGCTAGTCCCTCGGGGGCCTTGGCCACCTGGGCGTCTAGGTGTTTCGCCTAATTGACTCAGTCCGCCTCTCCGGTACAGGTTGGGGCGAGCGAGACGGCGTTTCCCGAGCCACGCATTGAGCCAATGATACCCAGGGAAGTCGGCAGGCGTCTTTCTCTGGCAGTGAGGTCGCAGTTGTTTACTTGCGTTGCGGATGGCGAGGCCGACGCGGTCGCGGCGGACTGCCTTTGCTGCCAACCGACGGTACGATCCGCGGATCGACGGATCACGCGGGAGCTTTCTCGCCGCGGTATGCTCGCAGGCGCGGCCGGCGCGCTCGCCGGCCTCGGTTTCGCGCCCAGGGCGAGCGCGCAGGCGACGCGGGCCGCGCCGCCGACCGTCATCACTAACTTCCAGCTGTTCGACGGCAAATCCCTCGGTTTGCGCGGTGGTCAGAGCCTGCGGATCGAGGACGGACGGATCAAGCAGGTTGCGGGGGCCGGCCAGGGCGCGCCTGAGGGCGCGCGGCTGATCGATTGCGGCGGGCGCGTGCTGATGCCTGGCCTGATCGACGCGCACTGGCACGTGATGTTCGCCAGCCTGAGCCCGGTGCAGCTGCTGACGGCCGACATCGGCTTCGTCTTCCTTTCCGCCAGCGCCCAGGCCGAGCGGACTCTGATGCGGGGCTTCACGACCGTACGGGATCTGGGCGGACCCTCCTTCCCGCTGAAGAAGGCGATCGATTCCGGGCTGGCCGTCGGTCCTCGCATCTATCCGTGCGGGGCGGTGATCACGACGACCGGCGGCCACGGCGACATGCGCATGAATTCGGATGTTCCGAGAAGCCCCGGCGGCCCTCAGAGCCAACTCGAAAGCATGGGCGCCGCTGCCATCGCCGACAGCGCCGACGAGGTGCGCCTGCGCGTGCGCGAGCAGCTGTTCCTCGGGGCCTCGCAGATCAAGATGATTGGCGGCGGTGGGGTCGCCTCGCCGCGTACGACCCTGGACATGGTGACCTTCACGGTCCCGGAGTTGCGCGTCGGTGTCGAAGCGGCCGCCGATCGCAACACCTACGTCGCGGTGCACGCCTATCCCCCGGCCGCCATACAAAGGGCGATCGATGCCGGGGTCCAGTGCATCGAGCACGGTCACCTGATGGACGAGGCGACCGCGAAGCTGATGGCGGACAAGGGCGTGTGGCTCAGTACCCAGCCGTTCATCGACGAGACCGACAACGCGCCGATGACCGGCCAAAGCCGCATCAACCTGCTGCAGGTGCTGGCCGGAACTCCCACTATGTACGGATACGCCAAGAAGTACGGGATCAAGACGGCGTGGGGGAGCGACCTGCTCTTCTCATCTGAAGTCGCCGAGCGGCAGGGGGTGCTTCTGACTCATATGTCACGCTGGTACAGCAACGCCGAGGCTCTCAGGATGGCAACGGCCGGCAACGCCGAGCTGCTGGCGCTGTCCGGTCCGCGCAATCCCTACCCTGGAAAGCTCGGGGTCATCGAGCACGGCGCCTACGCCGACCTGCTCGTGGTGGCGGGCGATCCGCTCCAGGACCTCAATCTGCTCGCTGAACCGGACAAGAACCTTGTCGTCATAATGAAGGACGGCAAGATCCACAAGGACGCTCGCGCTGGCGCAGCGCCCACAATGGGAAGTGTGATCGAATAAAAACAATGCATCATGATCTGTTCGCGCTTCAAGTGCGTTGCTAGCCGCCGCGGAGGCGCGCGGATCCGCCGCCAGTAGAGCGTCATCTTCGGGTCTCGGGAAAGACCGCCATGAGGCTCCACGGGCCGCTGAAGATCATCTCGACCGAGTTCAGAGCCGCGAAGAGCCGGCTCCGCTTTGTCTGGTTTCCGGGCCATGCAACCGGCTGCAAAATCGTGTCTTGGAAATCGCTCCGATCAGGGCGTCGCAAAACGCCCGTCTGAAACCCGTCTGGCCTGAAATCGCACTTCGCGACACCGCGACAATCACCGTTAGTAGGACATGATCGGTGTCTCGGGACTTGGTCTCAAAGGTCCGCTTCACGGCAGCCGGCCGAGGGCAGCTTTCCACCCTTTGAAGACACTCAGGCTGAGACATCGCCGTCCCTCGGCGTCAGTGCGGGAATGGCCAGAGGCGCAGCTTTTCCTTGCCGATCACCCAGAGGCGCGCCAGGCCATTCGGCTCGACGATCAAGAAAAACACGATCAGCGCGCCGAAGACCATCGACTGCAGATTGGTCACCAGATTGACCGGCATTTCAAATCCCGCAAGGCGCGGCGCGTTGTCGAGAAAGATCGGCAGCAGCACGATGAAAGCAGCGCCGAGGAAGGAGCCGAGGATGCTGCCGAGGCCGCCGATGATGACCATGAACAAGATCTGGAACGAGCGGTCGATCTCGAAGGCGCTGGCCTCGACCGCGCTCGTATAGATGAAGGCCCACATTGCACCGGCGATGCCGCAATAGAACGCGCTCAAAGCAAAGGCGAGCAGTTTTGTCTGCAGCGGGCGGATGCCAATGATCTCCGCAGCGATATCCATATCGCGGATCGCCATCCAAGCGCGCCCGATGCGACCGCGCACCAGCCCCTTGGCGGCGAACGCGAGGAGAACGACGACGGTCAGGACAAACAGGTATTTCGCCCGGGGATCAGCCTCGGCGCCGGTGACATAGACTCCGCCGAGAACGGCGCGCGGGGGCGCGCTGATCACACCCGAGGCGCTGTAATTGTAGAACCACGGGAATTTGTTGAACAGCCAGATCAAGAAGAACTGCGACGCAAGCGTGGCAACCGCGAGATAGAAGCCCTTGATCCTGAGACTTGGAAAGCCGAACAGCACGCCGACGAGCGCAGTAATGATGCCGGCCAGGATGAGGGCGAGGACGATGTTGAGCCCCGGAAAGGCTGTCGTGAGCTTGTACGTCGCAAAGGCGCCGACCGCCATGAAGCCGCCGGTGCCGAGCGACACCTGCCCGGCATAGCCGGTCAGCAGATTGAGGCCGAGCGCCGCGAGCGCGTAGACGAGAAACGGGACCATAATCGTCAGCAGCCAGTACTGGGAGCCGACCGCGGGGATCACGAGATAAGCCGCGGCGAGCGCGGCGAGCATCAGCCAGCGGTCCTGGCGGATCGGAAAGATCGCGCGGTCGGCGGCATAGCTCGCCTTGAACTGGCCGACCTCGCGGTAGATCATGGTTTATTCATAATGTGATCCCATTCACACCCGCTCGATGATGCGTTCGCCGAAGAGGCCTTGCGGTCGGAACAGCAGGAAGACGAGCGCGAGGGCATAAGCGAACCAGTCCTCGATCGCGCCACCAAAGGCCGGGCCCCAAAAGACCTCGGCGACTTTTTCGCCGACCCCGACGATCAGGCCGCCGACGATCGCGCCCGGCACCGAGGTGAAGCCGCCAAGGATCAGCACCGGCAGCACCTTGAGCGCCACCAACGAGATCGAGAACTGCACACCCAGATTGCTGCCCCACATGATGCCGGCGACGAGGCCAACGACGCCGGCGACAGACCACACGATGACCCAGATGGAGCGGAGTGCAATGCCGACCGATTGCGCCGCCTGGTGGTCATCGGCGACCGCGCGCAACGCGCGTCCAACCGCGGTGTACTGGAAGAAGAGGGCGAGCGCAGTGACGAGCGAGCCCGCGACCGCTGCGGCGACCAGGTCGAATTCGTTGACGAGCACGCCACCAATGATCAGCGGCGCCTTCGGGATGCCGATGTCGAGCGGATGCACATCGCTGCCCCAGACGAGCTGGCCGAAACCGTCGAGGAAAAAGGCGAGCCCGATTGTCGCCATGAACAGGATGATCGGCTCCTGATTGACAAGCGGGCGGAGCATCAATCGTTCGATACCGAAGGCGAGCAGGACCATGACCGCGCCGGCGATAATAAAGGCGCCCCAAACCGGCACGCCACGTTCGATCATCCCGACAAAGGTCAGGGCGGCGAAGAGCACCATCGTGCCCTGGGCGAAGTTGAACACGCCCGACGCCTTGAAGATCAACACAAAGCCCAGCGCCACGAGCGAGTACATGACCCCGCTCAACAAGCCGCCGATGACGACTTCGAGCGCGAATTCGGGATTGTCCCACATATTGGCAAACGGGGTGAGGAACACCGCGGCGAGGATGTCCATCTTATCGAGCCTCGCCGAGATAGGCGGCGATGACTTCGGAGCTCGCGCGGACCTCGTCCGGCGGGCCGTCGGCGATCTTGCGGCCGTAATCGAGGACGACGACGCGGTCGGAGATGTCCATCACGACACCCATGTCGTGCTCGATCAACGCGACCGTCGTGCCGAACTCGTCGTTGACGTCGAGGATGAAGCGGCACATGTCCTCCTTCTCCTCGACATTCATCCCCGCCATCGGCTCGTCGAGCAGCAAGAGCTCGGGCTCCATCGCCAAGGCGCGGCCGAGCTCGACGCGCTTCTGCAGCCCGTATGGCAGCCGCCCGACCGGCGTCTTGCGGATCGCCTGGATTTCGAGAAAGTCGATGATCCGCTCGACCCGGGCGCGGTGGGCCAGCTCCTCGTGCTCGGCCGGGCCGAATTGGATCGCCTGCCACAGAAAATTGCGGCGCATCTGTAACAGCCGCCCGGTCATGATGTTGTCGAGCGTCGTCATCCCGCGGAACAACGCGACGTTCTGGAAGGTGCGGGCGATGCCTTGCGCCGCGGCATGATAGGGGCGCATCCGGGGCCGCGTCTCGCCCTTCCAGGTGATGGTGCCCGCCTGCGGGTGGTAGAAGCCGTTGATGACGTTCAGCATCGAGGTCTTGCCGGCACCGTTCGGCCCGATCATCGCCAGGATCTCGTGGCGGCGGATCTCGAAGCTGATCGCGTTGAGCGCGGTGACGCCGCCAAAGGTGAGGGTAATGCGGTCGGCCGTTAGGATCGGCTCGCCGATCTGCTTCTGCGTCGTCATTCCGGGATGCCCCAAAGGGGCAGGCCCGGAATCCAGGAACACACGCTTGTGTTCATAGATTCCGGGTTCGCGGGCTTTCCCCGCGCCCCGGAATGACAGTGAGGTGGGATCTTTTCACAGAGTCTCAGCTGGCTTTCTTGAAAGCAGGTGGCTGTACTGCCGGCAGTCTCGCGTCCATGTCACGGATTGCCAGCTCGGCGCGCATTTGGCCCTTGCGGCCGTCCTCGAAGGTGATCTCGGTCGCGATGCGGCCCGTCGCATTGCCGGAATAGAGCGCGTCCACCAGCGGCTCGTATCGCTCGGCAATAATGCGCCGGCGCACCTTGCGGGTGCGGGTCAGCTCGCCGTCATCGGCGTCGAGCTCCTTGTGCAGGATCAGGAACCGGCGGATCTGCGACGGCGCCAGGGCGGGCTCGGCCGCGAGGTCGCGGTTGACCCGCTCGATGCAGCCCTGCACCAGATCGCAGACCGCCTCCTCCGCGGCCAATTCCTGGTAGGAGGCATAGGCGAGATTGCGGCGCTCCGCCCAGTCGCCGACCGCCTCGAGATCGATATTGACAAAGGCGGCGACGAACGGCCGGCCGTCGCCGAACACCACCGCCTCCTTGATCCAGGGAAAGAATTTGAGCTTGTTCTCGATAAATTTCGGCGCAAACAGCGCGCCGCCCCGCAGCCGGCCGACATCCCTGGCGCGGTCGAGGATCTTGAGCTGCCCGTCGGCGTCGAAGAACCCGGAATCGCCGGTATGGACCCAGCCGTCCGGGCGCTTTGCGGCGGCGGTCGCCTCGGGGTTCTTGTAATAAGATCGGAACGCGCCCGGGCTCTTGAACAACACCTCGCCATCCTCGGCGATGCGGATTTCGACGCCCTCGATCGGCGCGCCGGCGGTGTCGGGCTTTACCGCCCCATCGCGCTGGATGCACAAAAACACCGAGCTTTCGGTCATGCCGTAGAGCTGCTTCAGGTTGATCCCGAGCGAACGGTAGAAGGTAAAGAGGTCGGGTCCGATCGCCTCGCCTGCGGTGTAGGCGAGGCGGACGCGGCTGAAGCCCAGAGTATTCTTGAGCGGCCCGTATATCAGCGCTTCACCGAGCCGATAGAGCATCCGTTGGGCCAAAGGCACACGATGCCGGTCGAGTATCGCCGGCCCGACGCGCTTGGCAAAATCCAAGAAAAAATGAAAGAGCCGGCGCTTCGCCCAGCCGGCATCCTCCATGCGGATCATGACCTGGGTCAGAATGCTCTCGAAAATCCGCGGCGGCGCAAAGAAATAGGTCGGCCCGAGCTCGCGCAGGTCGAGCATGACCGTCGCCTGGGATTCCGGGCAGGAGGCGCAAAACCCGGCGCAATAAGCCTGCGCGTAAGAGAAGATGTGCTCGCCGATCCACGCCATCGGCAGATAGGCCAGCACCTCTTCGCGGTCGGTCAGTCCTTCGAACGCGATCGCGCTATCCGCGGTCGTGATGATGTTGTCGAAGCTGAGCACGACGCCCTTGGGCTGCCCCGTCGTCCCCGAGGTGTAAAGGATGATCGCGGTGTCGCTGCCCCGTCCTTTGGCGATTTCACCGCGGAAAAACCCCGGCTCCGCGCGGGCGAACGCGCGGCCGCGCTCCTGCACCTTCGCGTAATCGTCGAGCCAGGGCTGGCCGTAATGCCGCATGCCACGCGGGTCGGAGAAGATCACTTTTTCGAGCAGCGGGCAGCGCTCCTTGACCTCGGCCAATTTGTCGACCTGCTCCTGGTCTTCGGCCACGGCGAAACGCACCTCGGCGTGGCCCAGCACAAAGGCCATCTCGTCGGCGATCGAATCCTGGTAGATCGGCACCGGTACGCCGCCCAGCGCCTGCGTCGCGGCAATCGCCCAATAGAGCCGCGGGCGGTTGTCGCCGATGATCGCGAGCCTTTCGCCGCGCCGGAACCCCATGGCCGCCAGCCCGCAGGCGAGCGCCTCGACCTCGGCGGCGACCTCCGCCCAATTCCAGCTCTGCCAGATCCCGTAATCCTTCTCGCGATTGGCCGGCCGCTCCGGTCGCACCCGCGCATGTTCAAGAAGCAATTTCGGAAACGTATCCGGCGTGAGGGCGCTTGCGGTCATCGTCGCTCCTGCAGCGCCGAGTGGGTCAATGCATAACTATAGCACGGGAAATCCGCCAGGGGGTCATGAGCATTGCGGAGGGCTTCAGGCATTCGCGCCGCGGCAATTAACGGACGCCGAAGACGAGCCGCTCCTGCTGGGCGCGGGTGAGCCGGAGGTAGGTCCCAAAGAGCCGGTCCCAGATCGACAGGACGGCGCCGAAATTGGCGTTCGCCTCGTCATAGGCGATGGAGTGGTGGACCAGGTGTAAGTCGAGGGTGATGACCACTGGCTGCAAAAGGCGCTCCAGCCATTCGGGAAACCTGGTGTTGCCGTGCGTGACGGCGGCGGCGGCGAATACGGTCAGCCCGTGGATCAGCACGACGGCCACCGGGACATCGAGCGCCAGCACCGTGAGCCAATAGACCCCCGTGGCGAGCAAATACTCGATCGGATGATGGCGCACCGAGGTCGTGACATCGACATCGGGATCGGAGTGATGCATGGCGTGGAACCGCCACAGGAACGGCACCGCGTGCTGACAGCGATGCATAGCGTATTGCAGCAAATCGAGCAGCAGGAAGGCCGCGGCAAAACTCAACCATGGATCGGCGATCGGCCATGAGGGCAAAGCTACGCCAAAAGTTGCCTCGAGCTGCGGCCGGAAGGTGTTGGGTGGCGCGAAGGTAAAGGCCGCGAGGACGAGATTGAGGAGCCAAATGCCGATGTTGCCGAGCCGCCGCCGCAGCGCCGGAAACTCCGGCCGCCGCCGCGGCCGGCAGAATTCCCATAAGCCGACCGCTAGCAAGCTGCCAAGAAGAACCGCGAGCGTCAGCGGCGCCTCCTCGCGTCTTCTAGTACGGCGAACTCGTCTCTTGCCGGACGTCCGCGTCCAGGCTCAGAACGGACACACGCTCGTAGAAAACGGGGGAACCGCTGCTGAGAGAAGCGTCTCACCGACCGTCGTGATGGCATAGTACGCCGCGACACCAGGGACGGGGGCCTGTCCATTGCCGTTGCCGGCGGGAAGATTCGCGCAGAGCGGGGAGACAGGGGCCGGCGGCGTCGGTGGAGGACACGGGAGCCCCGTGCACAGCGGGACCGCGGCGGGCCCGATGCCAATGGAATTTCCGTTTGCTCCCAAGATGGGAGTTTGCGGGGGCTGAACGGAAGGGGGAGTGAAGCCGGTTTCGTCGATCTTGAAGGAGAACCCAACGGGTTCAAGATTGGAGATCGGATTGGAGAAATATAGCGGGTCAGTGGTCAAGGTGACCACGAGCGGGACCGCGAGCTCGAAGATGGCATGCGACTTCGCCGAAAGCGGCGACGGGGCAAAGACGACCGCGCAGTTTACGCCAATCTGGGCGGCCTTTAGGGTCTGGGTTCCTTTCCCAGAGAAGTTGCCGGAAACAGTGCTGGCCGAGCAGTCCCCAGCGCCGGTAGCTATAAACTGGAGGGTCGTCGGCACTAAGGTCTCCGTCGGCGCAGAGGGATAACCGGTCAGGACCACCAGCGGGAGCGAAAACTCGGCGACAGTTGCGCCCTGCTTCAAGTTCCCGTTGGTTCGCGATGTGTCATCGTAAAGCAAATAGAGCGTGTCAGGTTGTACAGACTGAGTTGAAGAATTCGACAAGCTTGCCACTCCATACAAGAAGATGTCTGCATCAGTGTTATAGAGCTGCGTCGCCTTTGCTGGCCCCGGGGACGAGCTGATAAAGGCGATCGGCGTCAAGTTCGCCAGAAGGCCCGACAATTCGGTGCCGGTTATCGGGAGCGCAGAGGTAATCGGCGGTGGTATCGGTCCAACCGGCGGGATCGAGGGGCTGCCCGCGTTGACGCGCTGCCCAATTGGGATGGCATTGACGGCGCTGATCATCTCGTTCGGGACGAGGCTCCACGAGGCGAGTTGCAAAATTCCCTGGGTAATCGTCGGCGCTTGCGGGCAGGACGGCAGTGGCACGAAAAAGGTGTTTTCAAGAAAACTGCAGAGGTCTCCCAGGCCATTGTTGAGGGATGCCAAATCGCTGCCGCCGTCGCCCGCCCATGCCGGGCCCGCGCAGCACAGCCATAGGGCGGCGACCGCACCGGTGAGACGAGAATACATGAAGGACCTGATCGATGGACTTACCGTGTGCCTCCGCTTTTTGAGGACGAAGCGGATCATCTTCGTCCGCCCGGCGCATGTTTGACGAAACTTGGCTCAATTGCCAACGAATTGTAATGGTTAACGCTACCATTGTGTTGGTTAACAAAAAAAGCCAGGATTTTGTTGCATTCGTCTGGCATTTGCGCGATTTTGTCACATTCGGTTACGCGAGCTTACCTTGCGAACCGGCAAAATATCGGCTGCACATTCTGCCAAGTGTGAACTGGCTCACACTCGGGTCGATCAAAGTGAGACACTTTTTGCGCACGTTGCGAAGGGGAGGTTTAACAATGGGTGATATGAAGCGGCGCCCAGGCCGGATGGTGAGGTCTTTCCTTTTGTCAACGTCTGCTTGCCTAGTCTCCGGCAGCGCACTTGCCCAGTGCATCCCTAATCCACTCCCCTCCCCGGGGCAGGTCCCCTGTTACATCGTAGTCCAGCCGATCGACGTATGTGGAACCAGCGGGACTTCGACCTGCGCGCCGTTCAACGCGACATCGGCGAACGGAGTAGGCAATCCGGGCACCGCGGGCGCGCCCTTCAACTCGGCGGGCGAACCGGCGAACGAGGCCAGTCTGAACCCGATCGGCTTCACCGTCGATCCGGCGACGGGAGTGAGCCCGCCTTCTACCGGTTACACGACACCGGGAGTAGACATCACCCGGACGCTGTTGAACCAACTCGGCGTCGACTTGATGTGGCTTAAAATGGCGACATACAACTCGCCCATCAACACGAGCACTGGCACGACTTTTCAGACGCTGAATGTTACGCAGACCACGAATAGCGCCGGAGCCACCATTTTTCAGAGCTCGGATTTCCTGACCCTCTCGTTTCAGAACCAGATTAAGCAGGGTACGCCGACCTTTGGGATAAGCCCCACGACCAACCTTCCGAATCCGAATCCGAATTATCCATTTCAGCCGTTAGGCTTCCCGTCGAACGTGATCAACATGTTCTTCGTCAACACGCTCAACCCGCCGCCTCAACAAGCGGGGGGCACGCTCTTCGGCTTCAGCTGGATCGGCAACAACGGGGTCGCTATCGCGCAGAATGTCTTCGGGTACCCGCGTTCCCGCACCTCGCCCCCTCCCCGCGCGAGCACGCTCGCTCACGAGCTCGGCCATGTTCTCGGCCTCGACCACACGACTTTCGCAGCGGGGCCCTTCATCCCGCCCCCCTACTCCGCCCCCCTAGGGGTCGTGCCGCCGATCCCGACTAATCCTCTGGTCGGGGAGTGTGATCCGAGCTATCCGACGTGCAGTGCCAACCTGATGACGACCGGGAGCCTCCGCACTGAATTGACGGTCGGGTGTGTACTTGCCCCACAGGGCACAACGCTATCCACGTGTTTTACTACCGTTTCGGGTATCAAAGTTCCGTTGCCAACATTGCACAATGGAATGGCCGATCAGGTGAACACCCCATCGTCTGCAATGTCGTCGCAATTGCCTTTGTCGCAGCAGGCAGAGGTGCTGACGGGCGGGAGCGGGTTGCTCTCCCCGTTTCTCATCCAGAGCGGGTTCCTCAACCCGATACCGCAAGAGACGACCAGGGCGCAGTTGGGGACCGGCGGCAGCTATACTGGCCCGATCTTCGATTTGTCCGGACCCACCGGCGGCAAACCGGGAGAGACACTTGCCGCCTGGGTCGTGACGCTTCCTCCGGGACAAACCTTCGCCAGACACAACCCCTTCCATATCGTCTCGCGGTCTCGGAAGGACCTTGTCCAGAACGTGACCTACTACCCGGAAGCCGACGATAACCCGATTGGGAAGGACATCGCCTACCATCCCGGCGCTGATGACAATTCGGCCAATGCTAGTATTGGAACGGCGGCCGATAGCCCATGCGCTTCCGCGACTGCGGAGTGCCTGATGGTCAAGTTCGGGCCGCCAGGCCTCGGGGTGCACGACTCGATCAGCTTCTCAAACGGTATCCTCAAAAGCATCCTCTTTTCCAAGGGTATCCTCAGCGGCGGGGGTGCGCCGATCACCAACGATGATCTTTGCAAGGCCAAAATCACCTACATTTTCAGCGACGGGTACGCAACAACGAGCGAGCTCGGGAGCTGCCCGGCGGTATCGCTCCCCCTGATCTCAAGCTCGTGGCGCCCCGACCCGACGGTTTCGCCGCGGATCGTCAAGGAAAATGTGCTCCTCGCGGCTCTGTCCAGCGCGGGGACCAGCCAGGCCGGAACCGTTACGGGGTCTGCCTATTTGAATAATGCCGCCGCTACGAACGCGGTAATTGGCTTCTCGCATGGCGCGCCCGACGCAACGTTTTCTGTCCCCTCCCCCAACCCTGCTTGCACCGGAGCCACCTTCGCCGGGGACACTCTCTGTTTTAACAGTGCTAACTCAGACAGTGACACGCTGGGCAACTTTCTGGCGAGCGGTGGCGCCACGGTCCTGACAGGCACCTCAGCCGCCCTCAACTCTACCCTCGACAACACGGTGCTCGAATTCACCGGGAACGTCGCGGTCACAACCGGTGAAATGTTCCAGGCGGGCCATGACGACGGACTTCAGCTCCAGATCGGCAGCAATCTCGTAATTAATGCTCCCGGACGTACAGCGTTTACGACAACGCCTGCCACCTATAATGGGCCTTCCGGCACGTTTCCGTTTGACCTTGTCTATGGTGAATGCTGCGGCGGGCCAGCCGTTCTTGGCATCTCGCTTCCGCTGGTGTCCGGACCCATGGCCTGTACGCCAGATCCTAATAACCCCTCGCAGTGTCTTTACGACCCGACACAGACGGGGCTTTCCGATGCCAATCCAAAGGAGGAAGCGGACCAACCGGGGCAAACTTGCAACAACGGAACCACCAACACCGGCGTTATCAACGGCAATGTGACCGTCTCCGCCGGCGAGCAATGCACCTATACGAGTCCTTGCGAGATCAAGGGAAATCTGACGATCAACGGCGACCCAACCGGCGTGCTATCGACCGGGGTCTGGCTCAACTGCGCAGTCGACGGCAACCTCACCGACAACGCCGGCATGCTCGTTCTCGCCTCATCGGCGCACGTCTTTGGCAATGTTCAGATTTCGCAGGGAAGCACCTTCACTCTCGGTCCCGGCGTGTTGATCGACGGCAATCTGCAGATCCAGAACGTCCCCGGGACGCAGCTGGGCACGATATGCGGCACCACAGTCAAGGGCAATCTGCAAGTGCAAAACAACCGCAGCCCGATCCAGATCGGGGAGCCACCCACGCTGCAGAATTGCCCCGGCAATACGGTCAGCGGCAATCTGCAATGCACGGGCAACAACCCTGTGCCGACGTCCGGCTCAAACAAGGTGTCAGGCCACAACCAATGCTCTGGTTGACCGCATAGGAGGCAGCGGCACCGGGACGAGATAGAGAGAACGCCCAGCTGCCCTGCCACAGGCAAACTGCCCGCAGTGGGCTGCCGGCCGTTGTGCTTCCCGTAGGACACGAGAGTAATCGCCCGCTCAGACCGACAGGCGCTTGGGACGTGGTCGGCGTCGTTGTTTACTCGAACCCGGCCTTGCGCAGCCCCTCCAGGAGGTGATCGACGTCAGCCGGATTAGGCCAATTCCGCCGAAACACGCTTGCGGAAAATTCGAGGTTCGCGTCCATCAGCTTGAGTTGGGCAAGCGCTGCCTGCGCCTCCCCGATCCTGCCGAGCTGGGCCAACCCGGCGACGACATAGCGCAGACCGTGCGGCCAATTCCGGTTCAGAGACCACGATCGCCGCCCAGCTTCGACAGCCTCCGCATAGTGCCGCAGCTGGTACTGCGCCCCGGCCAGCGCGGGCAGCCAGATGAACAGGCGCGGATCACTGGGACTGAGACGGATCCCCTTTTCCGCCTGCTCGATCGTCTCTTGCCGCCGCCCGGCGTAAAGGTACATCTGTCCGAGCAGCACGTGGGCCGCGGCAAAGCTCGGGTTGAACTTGATCGCCTCCTCAAACGCTGCGATCGCGCGCTCGGAACGGCGGGTCCACATGCACACCAGGCCAAGTGCAAAGTGCGCATTGGGGTAGCGCGGGTCGAGGGTAACGGCCTTTTGCGCGAGGTCGTAAGCCTCCTCGAAAAGGGCATCGACATTGTCCGCCCACCCAAGACTAGCCGCGGCCGATAGCGCGATCGAGAGACCTGCGGTGGCCTGCGGATATTGCGCATCGATACCCAGCGCACGCCGGAAATAGCCTTGCGCCTCGATGTTGTCCGCCTTGTTCTGCCGGTAATGGTGCCACACGGCGCGCTGGTAGAGTTCGTAGGCGTCCTCGCTCTGTGGCGGCCGCTCGGCGATGCGCTCGCGTTCGAATTTGAGGAGCTCCGGCTCGATTGCGCCGGCGATGGCGTGGGCGATCTCGTCTTGCAGCTCGAACAAATCGGTGAGGTCGCGATCGTACCTCTCGGCCATGATGTGATGGTTCGTGTCGGCCCGGATCAACTGCATCGTGACGCGGACGCGGCGGCCCGATTTGCGCACGCTGCCCTCGAGGACATAGCGCACGCCCAATTCTTCGCCGACCTTCTTGATGTCGACAGCCTTGCCCTTGTAGGTGAAGGTCGAGTTGCGGGCGATCACCGGAAAGGCGCGCCAGCCGGCGAGCATCGAGATGATGTCCTCGGTGATGCCGTCGGCGAAAAACTCCTGCTCGGGATCGCCGCTGAAATTGGCGAACGGCAATACCGCGATGGCGCGCCGATCGTCGAAATCCGGCGCGCTCGCCGCGGGCGTGGCAGCGGCGACGAGGTCTTCCGACAGCTCGGCCATCTCGCCGGCCATCCGGTAGACCCTGATGGGTCTCGCAATGTTCTTCAGGCTCTGGGGGCCGAGATCCTCGAATTCGAAATTGACCTTGTCGGCGACCTGTTGATGGACGATCTCCGACACGTAGACGCTGCCGGGCTTGGCCAGCGCCTCGACTCGCGCCGCAATGTTGACGCCGTCGCCGAAGATGTCGCCTTCCTCGGCGATGATGTCGCCGAAATTGATCCCGATCCGCATCGCGATGCGCTGTTCCTCCGGCAGCGCCTGGTTCGTTTGCGCGACCGCATCGCGCAGAGCCGCCGCACAGCGCGCCGCCTCGACGACGTCGTCGAAATCAGCGAGGACTATTTCGGTGGTCTCCTTGAAGATATTTCCGCCGAATTTGTCGATTTGCGGTTCGACGACCCCGGTCAGAAGCCCCCTCAGCTCGGCAAAGTTCTCCTTCTCATCGCCGGGTAGCAAGCGGCTATAGCCGGCTACCAGAATAGCCGCCAGCCGGCGCGTGACACTCTCTGTCCTTTCGTCGAGCACGGCAGCCGTGCACCTTTAACTAAGATGCAGCAAAATTCTCCGCTGCTCCGGCAGTATAGTGTGAACTAGCTCACACTTGCGCGAATTTTCTCTGTCTCGGTCCGGGTCGGTCCGCCAAGTGTAGGGAGCGGAAGCCGACCCGAAAATTGCCCTAATGGCGTGGTACCGTCCTCACTTATGCACGGAGACCGCGATGCAGTTTGCCTATACGGCTGAGCGCCTGACCAAGAGAACCGAGCAGTCCGAACGAAGAGCCCCTCTCCGCCCTTTAGGGGCCTTTGGGTCGGTTCCTGTCATTTCGCCGCCGGGTCTGACAAAGGCGAGGATTTCTGCCGCCGAGCCGGAATCCCACCTGTTCTTGCCCTGAATTATCAGGCGGAACAGGGGTCTCCCTCCGCGCAGTGGCCGCGCTTACTCGGGCAGGTGTGCGGCCCGCAGCAGTTCGAGGTCGGATTGGAAGCGCGCCTCGTCGGCCAAGCGGATCCTGCGCAACGACCCAAGGCGAAAGCGCGGTGCGACGCGGACCAGCTGACGCACCGCCTCCACCGCCTCGTCGGGACGGCCAAGCCTGGCGCAGGCCAATGCGAGGATGCAATAGGGAAAGCCGAAGTTGCGGTTGCCTTCGATCGCCTTGCGGGCACGCGCGACGGCGTCGTCGGTGCGGCCGGACAGCAGACAAGCCAGCGCCAGCGCCAACGCCGCATGATAGACGAGCGGCTCCAACGGGCTCAGCTGCAGCGCTTTCTCGGCATGCTCAATCGCGGCGTCATAGGAACCGCAAACACATCTCGTCAGCGCATCGAAGGCAAGAACCGCGGCGGCGTTGGTATTGATCATCATGGCGCGGTCGACGGCCGCGAGCGCAAAATCATGGTCGCGCGTCAGGCTGGCGTGTACCGCGCCCCCCAGCGCGAGGGCGAGCGGTGCGTCGGCCCCTTCGTCGATCGCGACCCGCGCCATCCGTCTTGCAGCCTCCCGATCATCGGGTTGCACCCCCGGCCAATCCATCAGATGGCGCTGCTGATAGCACCACGCGGCCAGGGCATTGGCCATCGCGAAAGCGGGATCGGCCTCCAGCGCGTCGGTCAACAACCGCAGCGCCTCCTCGTTGTCTTCCGCGGTTTCGGCGAAGGTCGGAGGAAAGGCGCGCAAGGTGAGATCGTAGGCGTCCTGGTTTGCCTCGGGCTTGCGGCGCGCCCGCTCTATCTCGGCTTCGCGCAGCACCGGCGCGACCGAGCCGATCACGCTTTCAGTGATCCTGTCCTGCAGATCGAACGTGTCTTCGAGGGTGCCGTCGAAGCGGTCGGCCCACAGATGCTGACCGCTCGCCGCCTCGGCGAGCTGACAAGAAATGCGCACCCGGTTGCCCGCCTTGCGCAAGCTGCCCTCGACCACATACCGCACGCCGAGCTCACGCGCGACCTGCTTCGAATCAGCACCCTTTCCCTTGTAGCTGAAGCTGGTGTTGCGGGCGACGATCGAGAACCACCGGGCACGCGCCAGCTCGGTGATCAAATCCTCGGCCACGCTGTCGAGAAAGAACTCGGTCTCGGCATCGCCGCCGAGGTTTTGAAACGGCAACACGGCGAGCGCAGGCCGGTCGACCGGCGCGGCGGCTCTGCGGCGGCCGGCGCTCGCCGGGCCGGCAGGTCTTTCTTCCAGCACGACGCGGAAGACGCGCACCGGGCGATTGATGTTCTTGACCTCGTGCTGGCCACAATCCTCGAACATGATCGGTAGGCGATCGCGAACCTGGTCGCGCACCGCGCGGCTGACGTTGATCCCGCCCGGTTCGGCCAACGCCTCCATCCGGGAAGCGATGGCGACACCATCGCCGTAGATCAGATCGCCGTCCGAGACCACATCGCCCATGTTGATCGCGAAGCGAAACTGGAGGCGCCTGTCGGCCGGCACATCGGCACTCAGCTCCGGCATTGCCCGTTGGATCGCGATCGCGGAGCGCACGGCGTCTACGACGCTGCTGAACTCGACCAGCAGGCCGTCGCCCATCGTGCGCACGATGCGGCCCCGGTGCTCGGCGATCTTCGGGTCGACGAGATCTTGGCGGACCGCTCTGAGCGCCGCCAGGGTGCCCTCCTCGTCGATGCCCATCAGCCGCGAGTAGCCGACGACATCGGCGCACAAAATGACGGCAAACCTATGCTCTACTCTCGAATCTGCCACAGGCTCCCGGCGTCCCCTTCAGCGCATTTGAGCAGCCTAGTCCTGAGGACACCCGCGTCAAGCCGCTTCGCGCGGAGTTTCCGTATTTGATCAGACCGGCCCCGCTGCCCGCTCGGCCAGGTCCTGGCTCACAACCGAGGGGAACGGACCAATCGCCAATTTATGCGAGTCAGTTCCCTGCAGATCGAAAGCCCGTCCGCCCAGCGGGTAGACGAGCTTAGCCGCGGTCGTCCCGCCGCCAAGCGGGGCCTGTTCGAAGGCATTAGACTTGGATGACCCAGCTAAACCCGCCAGCCAGAGAGACACCATATGGCGTCCCGCTACGGTCGCTGAAGGCTATCGGTTGGAGACGGTCGCGGTCGTCCCGTCGAATTTGGTTAATCTGACAGTGAACGGCTCGTTGTACGTTTTTGCCCTATCCCTGAGAAAGCTAAGCGCCACTGCCTCGCCTAGCAGCAAAGAGGTGTCGGTGTCGCTGCGCCAGTGGATGCCGGCGTGGATCCCATGACCGAAACTGACGTTGTGGCCGAGCTTATTTAGTTCGCCATTGACCGTGAGCTGACCCGCATCCGAACCAGTGTAGGAAACGAGGGACAGGCCATCGCTCGTCGGGACCACCGGGTTCGGGATCACGAAATTGCCGTCGAAGAAGAACTTCAGCACCGTGATGCAAGCGCCGCCAACCGTTCCGTGCCCGGTCGGGTAGGCCGGGTGCGTCGGCGAACCTTCGGGAAAAGCCTGCGAGAGCAGCCAAGTCCCATATTTGTTGAAGCTCTGTTGGAGTCCGACCGAGTTCAGGATGACGTGGCTCAGCCTGACATCGGTTTTGTTCCCCAACCCGGTCTTGATCAAATGTACGAGCCCGCCTGTGGCCTCTGGCCGAGGACGGAGGTGCACAAACCACTTCTGATACCACACTGCATTGAGCGCCACGGCAGCCACTTCCGCGAGCGCCGACGCGAAGTCAGGCCCACCGAACGTGCCGAAGCCGTTCTCCGTCGTCGAGTTGTTATAGGGATTGCCGGGGTTCAATGGCGCGTTAATGCCTGCGAGCACCAGGAAAGCCGTGAAGTACGCCTGATAGAGCACGTCCACGTGGGTAAAGGCCGCGAGATCTCGGCCATTACGCCGGTAGCGGAACTGCGGATCAACCTGGTTTCGCAGACCGGTATCAATGCCGTTCTGGATATCCAACCACTCGTTGAAGTTGGTCCCATAATCGATGTGCGGCAGATAAGTGACTTGCTGCTGGTCGATGGGTTGCGAGCCGAAGAAGGTGGGCTGAAGGAAGAACTGGGAGAGGTACGGCCCCAGCGTTTCACCTGGAAGGCCGCCGCGGAAGAGCAGATTCGGCGTGACTTGGCCGCTGCGGTTGCGCGGACCCAGGTAGGTAGGCTGAGACCCGAATTCCGCCGCTGCCCGAGTGGCTATGGGGCTCGAAGGATACTCCGTGAACGCAACATCGCGCAGTAAGGATGCCCAATAGTGTTCGAGGAGTTCGGTGGCATTCTGGTCGCTGGCGGCGGCGGGCGCCGGCGGCACCTGCGGCTGGCCGAACTGTGCGTTATCGAGTGCTACCAAGCAGAAGGCCAATCCTGCTTGCGGGCCGTTGAGCGTTCGCGTACCGCCCATGGTGATATTCTCAAAATCTGAGAACTCGCCGCTGTTCAATGCCGTCTTGAAGGTATGGTACGCATCCAAGCTCACCCGCCCGAATTGGTCGTGCGGAAGACCCTTCGTATACGTGCCACCTTTGTCGTCATACCGCGCCTCATCGCCGTTGTCGACGTTCGTTGCTGCTGGAACGCTGGCGTCCGTAATGGCCTCCGCCGTTCGGATTTCGAATGCTTCACTCACGCGGCGGTTGGTCGCACCGGCAAGAGGTGCTAGTCCACTCGGGTTGTTAGAGCTACCGCCGATAGCCTGGGCGGAGGACACGGACGGGCTCGCGAGCGCTCCTGCCGCAAAGGTCGCCGCCGCACCTACTTGACCCAGAAACTTCCGTCGATTCGCGCCTCTTGGCCTTTCGCCGACGGAGGGACCGTCCGTTTCAAGGACCCCACTGTGATCTGCATTCTGGTCATCTGACTTAATCGCAGTTTCTTGGATCATCATCACCCTGCCCTTTTTTCCTTGATTCACTTAAATGCCCTGGTGCACCGCATAAATGTGCCCTGGTGCACCGCATTCAAAAACGATTGATAGGCGGAGGGAGTGACCTGGCGATCGCGTTATGCGGCAGCCTTTGTGATAGTTTCCAATAAAGCTAGAATATTTCTGCTCGTCGCCATTGGCGATTTGGCGCGATGCGGGAACATCGGCTTCCTCTTGTGCGGCATCGAGACCGAGTTGGGACGAATAAGCGGCTCGTTTATTCGCGGCACCGGAAGAGCCCTTGGGCTCCGCCGCCTCCGCATGTGAAATTACAGGTACGGCAGCCCATGCTAATGTTGCGGCGACGATGCCTGGTATTCGGCTATAGAATTCCCGCCTGCTCGTCGAATGCTCCTCATCAGAGGCCGGGGCACCCTCAGTCCCGACCCAAGGTTTTGCAGAAGATTGTGAATGCTTCACAACGTTCTCTAGCTTGCCCATATGTTCTTCCCCCCAAACAGTCAAATCAAGTGAAAGCTCGCCGACCATCTAGCTGGATGAGCCGGATCCTTTCAATTCCGCCTCGACCGCTCATTTTCGCTTTTCGTGTCAGCGAGCTTAGGTCTCCACGATCGGTGCAATTTCCATGCTAAGCCTGATTACCCAATACTTAGGCTATGTGACTGCTCATCCATGTAAAATCTTCCGACAGTGTCTTGCCACATGCCGAGCCGTGTCGACGACCGGCAATTAGTTGGGGCCCGCGTGTGACAGCAGCGATCGCCACCTAGCGAGCGGGCGAGATCGATTGGCTAAGCTGTGGAAGGAGCACGATATATGCGTCACGAGAGAAAAACGGAAACCCTAATTTGCCGATGTAAAATTTTTCGACACTTCTGGGTGATTTAATGGTCGGAGCTCCCCGTCGGGGCTAATGATATGTCGATCAGCCCGTCTCCGTCAACTCTCCGGCCGCATCGTTATCCAACGGGCGCATTCCAAGGAGACTGTCGACTGGATGGAACTGCGAGACCACTGTTGCGATAACCTGATCGAGGCCCGCCAATTGCCGGTCCCAACGGTATTTCGCTTCTGCAGCGGCCCGGGCTCTTCGCGACATCTCCGCACGTCGTGCGCCGTCCTGGAGCAAACCGGCGACATGACGGGCAAATTCCATCGGCTCGTCGGTCGCCAGCATGCCGTTCCCGTCGTCGACCACCGTCCCTCTGCGGGCGGCCGTCGAGGCGACGCAAGGCAGACCCATGGCGAGCGCCTCGAGCAGCTTGTTCTGCACGCCGCGCCCCATTCGCAATGGCGCGACAAAAATTTCTGCCCGATCGAGATACGGGCGTGCGTCCGGAACCCAGCCGGTCACCGTTACACCGCGGCGTTTGGCCAATCGGCGCACCGCCGGCGCAGGTCGGCTGCCGCAAATCGTGAAATTCGCCCCCGGGATTTCCGTCTGAACAATCGGCAAGATCTCGTCGCAGAACCAGATGACGGCATCGATGTTCGGGCGGTAATCCATGACCCCGGTGAAAACCATCGATGCCGGCTCCTTGGTTCCGCCCGCCGACCGGAAATAGTCGAGGTCGACGCCATTGCCGACGACAGTCACCGGAACACCCGGGATCAGCCTTTCGAAATCGCTTTTTTCGATCTCGGTATGAACCAGCGCGTGCGAAAAAATCTGCGCAATGTGCCGCTCGTAGCCAAGAAGCCGCTGCTCCTCGATCGCGTAGATCCAATTCAATGGCATGCTCGACCGTTTCGCGTATTGCCGCCATTTGAGCGAGTTGAGATCGCCGAAATGCATTATCCGCGGCACATCGGGGAAATGCTCGGCAAACTGCCCCATGTTGCAGCTGTAGACGATGATCAGGTCGGGCCGCAGCTCAGCATATTTTTTCTGGACGGCGGCGTGCAGCTTCGTCTCGTTCAGGGCCGCCACTGAAAGCGGCTGTCCGGTGAAGAGCGCCTCGAGCGCGCGCAGCTTTATCGTAAATTCGTCGACCGGAGCGGCAGTAACGCTCTTTGCAAAATCTTGCAGTCCGGAGATATTCGCGAGGTCCTGCTCGCCATCGCCGAGGCAGAACACATGCACCTCGTGCCGCGCAGCAAGATGACGGATTTCGTTGAATGCGGCGATCTTGTCGCCGCGGTCCGGTGGAAACGGAACGCGGCGGCACATGTAAAAAATCCGCATGGGATCGCTTGCCCCTCGCCGGGCAGATCAGGGATCGACCTGCAGCTCCGCCGTTGCGGTCCCGCCGCTCGGCAGATCTGCGGCCCGGAGCGTCCAGGCCCCGGTTTTGTCATTGAGGGCGAGCGGCAAGACTTTGGTCGTGACCGCCCCGTTGACGAGCAAGTTTTCGGAATAATGAGCAATCGTGGCGCCCTCGGGGTCGGTGACATCGAGGTGAATGACACCACGTTCCGCCGGTGAGTTCGATCGAATGTGGAATTCGGCGATTTCGCCGAGATGTGCCTGACGAGGCCCGGTGATCGAGGGGGGCGCGATCGGCTTCTCCGATAAGCTCAGGAGAACCGGTTCCACCGGACCCAGCTCGAGCTCTAGACGGTCGGTATTACCGAGCAGCTGGCGTGCCCGAACATCATAGACGCTGAACATCCGCGGCAAGGCCAAAACTACAGTTTCGCGGGTGTCCAGGTTTGACGAACGCAGATAGTCGCGCTGGAGAGCCACGATCGTCAGCCCTCCATTGCCGAAAATACGGGCCTCGACATCGTTGGCCGGTCGGCCGTCGATGCGCAGCACAGCGAAGGGCGGTTTCACACCCGCGTTGTCGAGAATTCGCGACAGGCGTTGGGTGTTCTGCCGGTCGCGCCCATTGGCCGAGGCGAGGTAGATCGCTTTCCCCTTGCCGAAGGTAAAGCTGATGGCAGAACGGTTAGCCGGACCAGCAAATAGATCCGACAGAGCGGGCGTCGTGAGCCGTCGGCCGTGCTCGTCGAACTGACCCGGCTCACTGTCGGCAATGACCACGCCGCCGCGCTCGACAAAGCCACGGATCTCAGCAGCCTCGTTCGACCCAAGTGCGATCGTGTGCGGCAGTATGAGCATCCGATAATCGCCACGGAGCTCGCCCCGCCGGACCTGTTCGGATGACACAAACCGATGTTGCAGGCCCATGTGCTCGAACGCCTGAGCGTATTGCCGCGTGCTCGCTCTGATCGCGTCATCCTGATACTCGGTGCTCGCGCCGCGGCGGCTCCATTCCTCGGCCGACGCTCTTCGATCGAGCAGCCATTGGATGCGCCTGCTCGCCGGCGAGTAAAGGATACCGATCGGGTCCGTGTGCCGCCGGCTGTTGATAATCAAGGCGCCGACGCCGTTTCGTATTTCGCCGAAATAAGGCGCAGCTGCGCGTCCCCTGTCGCCAAGGTTGCCGTCTTCGCCGACAAACTCGCTCCTGTCGTCCCACAAAATCAGACCCCGCGTTCCGCGGAGCAACTCACGCCACACCCGATGCGCCTCTCGCGGGCCACTCCCAAACGAGGTCGTCAGCAAGATCAGTTCCGGGTTGAAGGAGCGCGCGATCGGGATGTTCTCGCCATAAGCATACAGCTCCATCGCATCGACGCTGGTTGCGAGGCGAGAATAATCGTAACCGCCCCAGCCGGGGATTTGGGCACCCTCGATCGCCGACACCGCAGCGGGATCGGCGGAATGAACCGCGTCGCTGCCGCTCTTGAGGGCGCGTGCGAAGGCGAGGTCCATCCACTCCTTAAAATCCGCCCATGCCGAAAAATTCTCGTCGGTGCGCTTCATCGCTTCGTCGGTCGTCATCGGTACGACCTCGTCCCAGCCTCTGAACGCGGTGCCCCATTGCTGATTGAGTGCGGCAAGGCTGTCATAATGGTCCTTCAGCCATTCGCGCATTGCAGCGAGAGAGAATCCGGAAAGATCGAAGTCCCAGAACGCCGCGAGGTCGCCAATGCCGGTTTCGTCACCGAGACTGTAATAGAGCGGCCGATAGGGATGCAGCGCTCGCACGCTGCGGATCAAACGATCGTGAATTTTATTCAGCCATTCCGGATCGGAAAGGCTCGGCTCTCGCATAAACGCGGCGCGATCACCGGGGTTCGCCCAATAGCGCTGTTTGGCTTCGAGAAATCGCCAGTCTACCGGGCGACCATCATACCACTTGTGATAAGGAGAATAGAAATCGGTCGCGATGTTTTCGAGATAGCAGCGCAGATCGGCTTCGACCAGACGGGCAAGGCTGGGCATCGCGGTGCTCGCTTCATCGCGGTGGTCGGCTTGCACCATTCCGGCAGTGATCCCGAGCTTTTTTAAGGTGGCGTACCCGGCCGGCGTCTGTCCTTGCCACATGATTATCTGATAATCCGACCACGGATGGTCGGCCGGGGATGCGATGAACGAGGTTTGTACCTCGTTCTCGAGGTGGCGATTGCCGCCGTTTTGTTCAACGCCATCGAACGACAGATGCGCGACGAGTTGGTTCCCCATGGTGGCGGCTCTTCTGAGGTCGAGGGAGAAGACCACCTCCGGGACCTCGGCGAGATCGACGGGGATACGGCGACGCTCGACCAATCGGCCAACGACATCACTCCATTCGATATCGAGAGACGCACGCCCGGTTAAATCCGCACCAAAGCGATAGGCGAAATCGGCAGGCTGGTTTCGTTCCACTGATTTCGGCAATACAAGCTCGTCGGCAGCTGCCGCACCGCCGACCAAAACGGCGAGAGCCGCGAGCAGCACCCGGAGCTTCACGCAGCGAGACCGCTATTTATATACGGCGAGCCGGATTTTGCTCTCGGCGTCGGCGGGCGCAGCGGAGCTGCCAAAAGCCGCTCCGCACACGGGCTATCCGGCTCCGATCCGCAAGCAAGTCCTGCCCGGGCTGACGCTCGATCCGCCATCTCGCATTAAGCCCTCAGAGGCTCCAGTAATGGATCCCCGGCGGAACCATGCCGCGAGCGATGACCGACTTGATGTCGACAAAGACCCCGCCCGGGACCAGTGAAGCGAACAGTCTAGGCCAGCCACCCTCACCGATCACGCGGTGGGGCACTGCCAGGACCAGCCCATCGAGCTTGGTCAAAGTCCCGAGGGGCACCAGCTCGACACCGTATTCGCCCTTCGCCTGGTTCGGGTCGGCGAGCGGATCGGCCACGGATGCCGCAATCCCGAATTCGCGCAATTCGGCGACGATGTCGGGCACCCGGCTGTTGCGCAGATCGGGCACGTCCTCCTTGAAAGTGATGCCGAGGATGCCGATCCGGGCTCCCTTCACCGGCCGCTCCGCTGCGATCAGCAATTTGACGAGGCGCTGCGCAATAAAGCCGCCCATGCCGTCATTGATCCGACGGCCGGAAAGGATGACCTGCGGGTAATAGCCGGCCGCTTCGGCCCTCGCGGTCAGGTAGTAAGGGTCGACGCCGATGCAGTGCCCGCCGACCAGCCCGGGCGTGAATGGTAGAAAATTCCATTTCGTGCCCGCCGCCTCCAATACCTCCTTGGTCGGAATGCCGAGGCGGTCGAAGATGATCGCCAGCTCGTTCATCAGCGCGATGTTGAGGTCGCGCTGGGTGTTCTCGATGACCTTTGCCGCCTCGGCGACTTCGAGCGAGGATGCACGGTAGACGCCGGCATCGACGATGCGCTCATAGACCGCGGCGACGCGCTCCAAAGTCTCGGGGTCTTCGCCGGCGACGATTTTGACGATAGTTTCGAGCCGGTGCTGCTGGTCGCCGGGGTTGATCCGCTCGGGCGAGTAGCCGAGCTTGAAGTCAATGCCTTGCCTGAGACCCGAAGTCGTGGCGAGACGCGGCCCACAGAATTCACGGGTCAGACCGGGATAGACGGTCGATTCGAAAACCACGACCGAGCCCGCCCTCAAATGGGGTCCGATCAGGGCGCAGGCAGCGTCGAGCGGCGAAAGGTCGGGGCGCCGTTCGCCATCAATCGGGGTCGGCACCGTGACGATAAAAAAGCTGGCCTCGCCCAGCGTGCGAGGGTCATCGGTAAACCGAAGCCTCGTCTCGCGTAGCGCAGCCCCGGTGACCTCTCCGGTCGTATCCCTAGCGATGCGCAGGGCGGCGATCCGCTGCTGCGAAATGTCAAAACCGATAATTGGTTCGAACTTTCTCGCCAGGGCGAGGGCGACGGGCAGACCGACATAGCCGAGGCCGATGACCGCAAATCCGCGTTCCATGAATTGAGACCGATTAATTCACCTGATAGTACTGCTTATACCATTGAACAAATCGCGCGAGCCCGACTTCGATCGTGGTCTTCGGCTCGAAGCCGAGATCGCGGCGGGAGGCCTCGATATCCGCAAAGCTCTCCGGGACATCGCCGGGCTGCAGCGGCAAGAACTGTTTCTCTGCGGTGCGGCCAAGCTCTCGCTCGAGGACAGCGATAAAGTCGAGGAGTTTTTCGGGCCGATGGTTACCGAGGTTGTAAATCCTGTGGGGAACGCCGTCGGTACCCGTGGGTGGCCGGTCATGCGCTGCGATCGTACCTGCAACGATGTCGTCGACATAAGTGAAATCGCGGGCCATCCTGCCTTCGTTGAACACCTTTATCGGTTCGCCCGCGAGAATCGCCCGAGTGAACAGAAATGCCGCCATGTCCGGACGGCCCCATGGGCCATAAACGGTAAAGAACCGCAGCCCTGTCGCCGGCACACCATACAGGTGTCCGTAAGTATGCGCGATCAGTTCGCAGCTGCGTTTTGTCGCGGCATAGAGCGAGACCGGATGATCGACCCGATCATCGACGCTGAAAGGCTGCTTGCGGTTGGCGCCGTAGACGGAGGAGGAAGAGGCATAGGTGATCGCGGTCAGATGTTCGATGCGCCGTGCCGCCTCGAACATCACCAGCGTGCCGGTCACATTCGCATCGATATAGGCGTAGGGGTTTTCCAGCGAATACCGCACGCCCGCCTGCGCCGCGAGATGAATGATGCTGCGCAGGTCCGTGTGCCGCTCGACCTTGGTGAAAACCCCGTCGCGGTCGGCGACGTCCAGCTTGGCAAATTCAAAGCTGGGAAAGGCGCGCAACCGGGCGAGCCGCGCCTCCTTGAGACGCACATCGTAATATTCATTGAGATTATCGATGCCGACTACCCGCTCGCCCCGCTCGAGCAATGCTTTGGCGACATGAAAACCGATGAACCCGGCAGCGCCGGTGACAAGGATCGACATCACGCTCCTCTTGAACGACGCATCGTCAGGGCCCGCTTGAACTGCCGGGCGAAGTCTTCCAAACGAAACGCGAGGCGCGGCTGCTGGACGGTCTGCCACAGCATCGGCTCGCACCGGGTCGCGAAACTCTCCTTCAGACGGTTGCGGCCGGCCATGAAATCATACACCTTTGCGCCTGATCGGTAGGCGTGCCGGATCGCCAGGAAGTGGCTGACGATGCCCGGCCGTTCGCGACGATCGGCATCGGCGAACCCGCTCTGATAAGCATAGACCCGATCACCTAACCGAAAGTTATAGAGATAGCCGAGGACGCGGTCACCGGCGCAGGCTTTGAGAAGTTGGGTTCCGCCCTCGGGAAAGCTGCGCTCGATCAGCAGCCGGTGGAACGGCTCGAAGAATTCGCCGGTGAAGGAATGCGGCTTGCCGCGGCGCTCCCAGGAGGCGCAATGCAGCGCCTTCATCGCACTGAAAAAGGTTAATGCTTCCGCTACGGTTGCCGCCTCGATCAGATGCAACGCACCAAGCCGTTCGAAATACCGAATTGCGCGCCGGAGCTGCTGGCGCGCACTGGCGCTGAGCACCGGATAGATCTCCCCGTCGCTGGCCGCCAGCCGGCAGAGATCGACCGAATAGGAAGGAAGGGATGTTTCGCGACATCCGAGCCTCCACTTGCCGAGCGCTGCTTCAGGCAGGCGCCGCTGCGAACCGCCGACATGGAGTTCGTCGGCCTCGCCACGAAGATTGGCGAACCAGCAGACCAGCTCGTCCCAGACAACGAGCTCCAACTCCGCCGCGGCAAGGATGTCGTTGTGCTCGATCGTCAGGGAATCGAAACGGGGGTCGCCGGTCTCGTTCAAATAGAAACCGCGCGAGCGAACCAGCCCCCGCCGGCGACGGGTCTCATTGGTGCCGAGCAAAGCCAGTGAGACTGCCTGGCCATGCACGGTGCCGCGCAGCAGTTTGGGGCGACTCGCCGGCGGTAATGCGTTCAACAGCGTGCCGATCCAGTGCCATGACGTAAAAAATGATGGATTTCCGGCAGACCCGAGCTGGCGCCATTCGCGCTCGAGCTCCGGCAGTGGCGGGAGAGGCTCAAGACTGAACACGACAGGGCGAGACGTCCTCGTTAACGGTAGTTTGGCGCTTTCCACTGAAGCTTGTTCGTTCACCGACCTGCTACATTGACCTATATTGACCGACAATTATCCCCACAAATCGCCCGGTATGCGCATTCTGCACATCCTCGACCACTCGCTGCCGCTCCAGAGCGGCTATGTCTATCGCACCCTCGGCATCGTCGACCAGCAGCGGGCGCTAGGCTGGGAGCCGGTGCTGCTGACCAGCGGCAAGCATTACGCGCCGGGACCGGCGCGAGAGCGCATCGGTGAATGGGAATTTCTGCGGACCCGGATGCCGACCGGGCTCTCCGCCCGGCTGCCGTGGGTTCGCGAGCTGGCGATTGTCAACGATCTCGACCGGAGACTCGACGAAGCGATCCGCGAGGTTCGGCCGCAGATACTGCACGCCCACTCACCGGTCCTCAACGCGTTGGCGGCAATTCGTGCCGGCCGGCGGCATGCGATTCCAATCGTTTATGAAGTGCGCGCCCTTTGGGAGGACGCGGCGGCGAGTCACGGCACTCATGGGCAGGCGAGCCTGAGGTATCTGGTGACCCGGGTCATCGAGACCCGCGCGCTTCATCGCGCGGATGCAGTGACGACAATCTGTGAGGGTTTGCGGGCGGATGCGATCGCCCGCGGTGTCCCCGGCGACAAGGTCACGGTCATTCCCAACGCCGTCGACCGCAACAAATTCGCCGGACCGGGAATCCCCGACCGCGCTTTCGCAAGCCGGCTCGGGCTCTCCGGGAAGATCGTTATTGGCTTCTTCGGCTCGTTCTATGCCTATGAGGGTCTGGACCTACTGCTGCGCTCGGTCCCCGAGATGCGGCATCGGCGGGCAGATATCGCGATATTGCTGGTCGGCGGCGGGCCGGAAGAAGAGAGATTGCGTGCTCTGGCAGGCGAGCTTGGTCTTGGCGAAAGCGTCGTTTTTGCCGGACGCGTCCCGCATGAGGAGATGCGCCGTTACTACGATGTGGTCGACGTGCTTGTCTTCCCGCGCATTTCGACCCGCCTGACCGAGCTGGTGACCCCGCTCAAGCCGCTCGAGGCAATGGCGCAGGAGCGCATCGTCGTCGGGTCGAGCGTCGGCGGTCACCGCGAGCTGATCCGCGACCGAGAGACGGGGTACCTGTTTCCGCCGGGCCACCCGCAGCGCCTCGCCGAGGGGGTGCTCGCAGCACTGGCCGACCAGAATTCGTGGCCGCGCATTCGGGCGCAGGCGAGCGAGTTCATCGATAGTGAGCGCTCATGGGCGCACAGCGTCGCCGGTTATGGCGAGGTCTACCGGCGAGTCTTGCGGCATTAAGCTGAGTGCACCGGAACGGGCCGAGCCGTCGAGCGCCGCTCCAAGATTTCGTGGAATAGCGAGATTTGTCCATCGGTCGTGCTCTGCCAATCGAAGTGTTCGGCATAGAGACGGGTTGCGGCGCGCGACGGCGGCGCGGCGAGGAGCTCGCGGATCGCGGAGGCGAGCCCGTTCGGGGTGACATCGGCCAGAACGCGTCCCGCATCCGCCGTGCCGACGATATCGGCGATGCCATCCATCGGGGAGACCACGACCGGGGTGCCGCAGGCCATGCTCTCCAACAGAACATTGGGCCAGCCTTCATGGGTCGAGACGAGCAGCAAGATGTCGGCGGCGCTGTAGATCTCGGGAAGGCGATCTTGGCGCATCCGGCCGAGCAGGCGCACGCGATCGGCGACTTTGTGCTTGCGCGCCAGCTTTTCGATATTGGTGCGTTCGGGCCCCTCGCCGACGATCACGAGTTCGACCTCCGGCAAGTGGGTGAGCGCCTCGACCATCAGCCAATGCTGCTTTAGCGCCACCAAGTTGCCGACTGCGAGAAGGCGCGGCCGCGTCAAGCCGAGGGTCGCGCGCACCACCTCGCGGTCATGGGGGCGGAACAGCGCCAGGTCCACTCCGTTGCGCAGAACGCGAACCCGGTCGGCGCCGACGCCGAGCTCGACGAGCCGGCGCTTCAACCCGCCGGACACCGCGACTAGACCATCGGCGTGGCGCGCGGCCCAGCGGATCCAGGTACGGGGCACCGCGTGCTGTGCGATGAGGTTGAGATCGCTGCCTCGGGCGGTGACGATGACAGGGCGATCGAGGGCGCGTCCGAGCAAAACGGCCGCGACGCCGTCCGGATAAAAATAGTGTGCATCGATCAGATCGAAGTCACGGCGGTCCCGGTTGTGCCGGCGCAAAAGCGGCAGCACGGCGGCGCAAAGGGCGAGCGGAGCGACGTTCGTCCCGACCCTGGGCAATACGGGGTAGCGCGGATGCTCGACGTGCAGCCCGTGGCGGGTCTCCTCGCTCGGCATTCGCGCAAACACGGCATACCGCCCAAACCGAGCAGACGCGAACGGGAACCAGGGGCAAGGCGCGACAACACGGGCGCTGACGACACCGCTCGCAACCAGTTTTCTCAGACGAGTCTCGACGAAAATCCCGTGTTGGGGCTGCAACAGGTTTGGATATAACGTCGTGAAGGTGAGGATTCGCACCCGGCAGCGCCCGAATAGATCCGACGAGACTGGCCTCGCCTGATGCCACTTTACAGAAATCCCGATTTTCGGCGACTACCGGGCGGTCTCGCTTGCGCTTTTGACAGAAGCTTCCCCCCAAGCTTCTTCGCGCTTCCGGCCTGGTACGACCTGATGGCGCGGCATGGTGTGGCGCCGGCAACCGAAATCCGCGTCTACACCGACGAGCGGCCAGCGTCGGCGACCGCCCTTATGACTCAGACGACGATTGGGGATGATGGGCGCAACCTGGCGAGTCTGACGAATGCCCATAGCCTCGAGCATGGCATCCTCGGCGCGCCGGGCGCCGATCTCGAAAGGGAACTCGCCGCGATCCTGTCCGAGATACTGGCGGAACGGCCGCAATGGGATTGCCTCTCCCTGTCCGAGCTCGATCCGCGCGAACCAAGTTATCCCACCTTGGTCGACGCGCTGCGCCGCGCCGGGCTGCTTGTCGAATCCGTCTTCAGCTCCGGCACCTGGTATGAAGAAACCTCGGGCTTGAGCTTTCCTGATTATGTTGCCGGCCGCCCTTCCGAGTTGCGCAATACGTGGCAGCGGAAACGCCGCAAGCTCGAGCGCGGCAACCGTCTGACCACATACTTCATCGATGACGACAAGGGTCTCGATCAGGCGGTCGCCGATTATGAAACTGTCTATGCCGCGAGCTGGAAGCCGCCCGAGCTTTTTGCCGGTTTTGTCCCCGCGCTGATCCGGCTCGCCGGCAAACTCCGCGCGCTGCGGCTCGGCATATATCATTTGGATGGGATACCGGCGGCGGCTCAGTTCTGGATAGTGTGGAAGGGTCGCGCCGTCATTTGCAAGCTGGCGCATGACAAGCGCTTTGACGACCTGTCCCTCGGCACGCTCCTCACGATGGAGATGTTCGAGCGCGTGCTGACCGGCGATCGCCCGCTCGAGATCAGTCTTGGCCGGGGTGACGATCCCTATAAGAAGCTATGGCTGCCGAGGCGGCGTGAAAGGTGGGGCATCACCGCAGCCAACCCGCGGACGTGGCGTGGTCTGCGTCTTGGGCTGAAGCGCCAGGCCGCCATGATTTATCAGCGGCTGCGTCGCGAGCCGCTCACCCCGGTCGGCTGAGCCCCAGCACGCATCGAAGTGGCTTGGCTCTCCTATTCTTCGCTGATCCCGCCAAACCTGTTCATCTTGCTGGCGATGATCGGCGTCTTGGTTGCCTGGCGGCGCAAGCCGCTAGGGTTGGTGGTGGCGACCGCTGCGATCGGCCTTCTTTATCTGGCCGCGATGCCCGTCACCGCCGGTCTCCTGATCCGGTGGGCGGAGGCGATCGCATTTGATGAACCGACGCTCCCGTCGGACACCCCGCCCGGCGCGATTGTCGTGCTATCCGCCGATGCGCAGCGCAGCGATGCCCCCGGCGTGCCCGACACTGTCGGGCAGCTTACCCTCGAGCGCCTCGTCGAGGCGGCGAGACAGTGGCGGCGTCTCGGCCTGCCGATCCTGGTCAGCGGCGGCGGACCCCGCGGCGCATCCCTCGCCATGCTGATGAGCAGAGTGCTGCAGGAGGATTTTCGCGTCCCGGTGCAATGGCGAGAGGAGCGCTCGCGAAACACCTTCGAAAACGCTTTATACTCGGCTGAAATCCTCCGGGGTGCCGGTATTCATGCCGCGCTGGTGATCGCTCACCCGTGGGACATGGCGCGAGCGCTGTGGTCCTTCCGGGCGGTCGGCTACCCGGTGGTCCCGTCACCGATTGCCGAGAGTGAGAGGCCGTCGCTCTCGGTAGCGGCATTCCTCCCACAGATCCCAGCATTGCTGGAGAGCTACTATACGCTTCACGAACTGATCGGGCTCGCCTGGTATCGCGTACGATACGGCCATCGATGACCAACCCGTTAAAAACTTTTTGGCAATGTGAGGTACCTCACACCCCTTTCGATCCGCGCGCGTCATTTATCGGGCATCTGGCCGACGCCAAGATGTCTTTGACGTGGAGGACCATCATGCCGAAAAGCGATATATTGGACCAGAGCGCAACGAGGGTCGAACTCGACCAGCGGTCGCGCGATGCGCGCCTGCGGCTTGAATGCGTCGAGCGGCTCTTGGCGGTGCGTGACTTGCCCAGACAATCACTGCTGAGGCGCTTCCTGCGCTGTCTGCGTTCGCGAACCCATATCGGCGGGCAAATCGAGGGCCGATCGATGATCGCGATCGCCCCCGCCGGGCGAGCCAGTCGGGAGCGCGAGCCGGCCGAAAGCGGCGGCGGAGGGGACACCCTCTCCGCTGCTTTCACCGGGGCGTGGCCGAACTGCCCGAGAGACGCCCGAATTGGCCCGGGCAGGTCAGACCCATCTCTGACGCCGGGCGTCCCAGTCCCCTTTGCCTTCAAAGGCTGGCACCATTGCTGCGGGCGGGGAGACTTCGACCCCACCCCCCTTCGGACTACAGATCCCGAGCGGCGATGATTTCGAGATCGGTTTCTGATATACCGCATGTCAAGATCAGGTTTCGGATATAAGAAGCGGATATAGGCCTAGAATTGCCCAATAATCAAGATTAACAAAACATAGCGATTGCGCCACTTCGCAACTCCTGTGCACGATGATCTTAAGAGGACTACCTCGTGCCGAGGGAGTGCGGCATGAAGAAGTGTAGCGCGTTAGTCTTGTTGGCCTGTGCATTCGCTCTGCTAACGGCGGAGCGCGTTGCGGCCGCTCCCGTCACCTGGGATTTCATCGCCACCTCGTGCAGCGGCCCTGCGCAAACCCTCAGCGCCGGCGGTTGCGAACCGTCCCCGCACTACCCGCTGGTGCTCGCCACCCTCACCCTGACGGGGCCGGACAGCTCGGGCGCGGCAAGTACCGGATTATTTCCTACGTCGGGCGATCCCTTCGCCTTCGATCTGGTCGCGGCCCAAGGCCTCGGAACCGGGCGATCGATGGTCTCGACCGCCGATCCGACCGGGCCGAATATCGCCCCGTCAGGGGCTGCGCCCGCCTATTGGGTGGTCAGTTACGCGATCTCGTGGACCGAAGTTGCCGGCCAATTGACGGCGGTCGGTATCGATTTCCTCACCATACAGGACGAACTTGACATCGGCCTGACCGGCGGGCAAGTCGGCAGCGATTTCCAGATCGCCGGCTGCGGCGACATGACCGTGTGTCAGATCAACGGTTTTGGACGTTGGTGACGGCGCCGGAACCGGGCAGCTTGGCATTGCTCGCGAGCGCGTTTGGGTTGTGGGGCGTTACCGGGCGGCGCAGAGTGCCGGGCAGAGTGTGTTCACTCTGGCCGGCCAGGGCGAAGGCCCGCAGTGCGTCAGGATCGAAGGGTAGATCGGCTGAGGGCAGCGAGACAGTCCGCCTGGATTGAACGCAACCCCACCCGACAAGGACAAACAAGAATCGCTGATTTGTCAAACCAGCGTGGGTCGCGGCGGCGCCGGCAGTGCTGTTGAGTGGTTCGCATCGCCGGCGTTTGTTTTATCCGCCACGCCGTGCTGCGCCTTGTGTTGGGCGCGTAGCCCGCCCGCTTGGGATGTGGTATCTTCCGAGGTACTGCCGTCTTGCATCGGAGCCTCAAAAAACCGGGCCAGCAAGATGCAGCGGCGGGGTATTTGACCCCGCGCCATGAACAGGAGGTGGGAATGCAGCGAGATCTGCGCGTGCTCGCAGCGGCGGGTGCGCTCGTAGCGGCGTTAACCTTACCGGACGCATCATTCGCGCAAAAATCGGGCGGTACTCTCAAAATCGGCCATTTCGACAGCCCCGCCAGCATGTCGATGCTCGAGGAATCGACGGTAGCCGTCAACCGCCCGATGATGGCCGTGTTCAACAACCTCGTCATCTTCAAGCAGGACGAGCCCCAGAACACACCCGACTCGGTCGTGCCCGAGCTCGCCACCGAGTGGCGCTGGAGCGAGGACGGCACGGAACTGACGTTTCCATTGCATCAGGGTGTCAAGTGGCATGACGGCAAGCCGTTCACGGCGGCCGACGTCAAATGCACCCTCGACCTACTCCAGGGCAAAGCGCCTGAAAAGCTGCGGATCAACCCGCGCAAGCCATGGTTCGACAATGTGTCGGAGGTCTCGACCAACGGCGACTACGAAGTCACCTTTCATCTGAAGCGGCCGCAACCGTCGATGCTGTCGATGCTGGCGACCGGGTGGACGCCGATCTATCCGTGTCACGTAACCCCGGCGCAGATGCGCCAGCATCCGATTGGTACCGGACCGTTCAAATTCGTTGAATTCAAGCCGAACCAGTCGATCACATTAGTACGCAATCCGGATTACTGGAAACCGGGGCGGCCTTACCTCGACGGCATCGAATATCGGATCATCAAGGACGTCTCGACGCGACTCCTTTCCTTCATCGCGGGCAAGGAGGACGTCTATTTCGGCGTCACGATGCCGCAATTGAAGGATGTGAAGACACAGCTGCCGCAGGCGATCTGCGACATGGTTATACCGAATGTCAGCCGCAACCTGCTCGTCAACCGCAATGTGCCGCCGTTCGATAACCCAGAGCTGCGGCGCGCAATGTCGCTGGCCCTCGACCGCCAGGGGTTTGTCGACATCATCGCCGACGGACAGGGAACCATCGGCGCCGTCATGCAGCCGCCGCCCGAGGGCATATGGGGCATGCCGCCTTACGCCATGCGCAACCTGCCGGGCTACGATCCGGACGTTGGCGCGAGCCGCGCGCAAGCCCGCAAAATCATGGAGAAGCTGGGCTACGGACCCAATAAGCGGCTGTCGCTTACCGTGGCGACGCGCAATGTCCAGGCGTATCGCGACGCCGCTGTGGTCTTGATCGGCCAACTGAAGGAGATCTACATCGACGCCGACCTCAACCCGATCGATACGACCCAATGGTATCCGATGCTGATGCGCAAGGACTACAAGATCGCCGTGAACGTCACCGAGACGGCGGTCGACGATCCCGACGTGGCGTTCTACGAAAATTATGTGTGCGGCGCCGCACGTAATTACACCGGTTATTGCAATGCCGATGTCGACAAGCTGATCGACAAGCAATCGGCGGAACCCGACCCCCAGAAGCGCAAAAAAATCGTGTGGGAAGTCGAGCGGAAGCTGATCGAGGACGACGCTCGTCCGATCCTATTTTACACGCGCGCCGCAAACTGCCGCGAGCCGCACCTCAAGGGTCTGACGACGATGGTCAACAGCATCTACAACGGCTCGCGCTTCGAAGATTTGTGGCTCGCCAACTGAGCTCCTCGGCTCAGCGCAGAACCGTGCTAAGCTAAGCACAAGCTGCCGCGTCGCCCGGAGGAGGCCGAGCGTGCGGCGCTGTGGAGGAACAGGGAGATGGAACGAAATCTGCGCGCACTGGCGGCGGCCGGTGTGCTTTTCGGCGCGTTATGGACGGGCGACACGGCTCTGGCCCAAAAATCGGGCGGTGTCCTGAAAGTTTATTTCTTCGACAGTCCGGCGAGCATGTCGATCCACGAGGAAGCGACGATCGCAGCCGAGGGCCCGATGATGGGCGTCTTCAACAATCTCGTCATGTACAAGCAGGACGCACCGCAAAGCGGGTTTCAGTCGATCGTGCCCGATCTCGCGACCGACTGGTCATGGGACGAGGACAAGACCCAGCTGACGTTTCGGCTTCGCCAAGGTGTGAAATGGCACGACGGCAAACCCTTCACGGCGAAGGACGTCGTGTGCACCTGGGATCTGCTGACCGGCAAGTCGGCCGAGAAGCTGCGCATAAACCCGCGCAAGGCGTGGTACCGCAATCTCGATGAGGTCGTGCCGAACGGCGACAACGAAGTCACCTTTCGGCTGAGGCGGCCGCAATCCTCCTTTATCGCACTGCTCGCCTCCGGGTTTACGCCGATCTATCCGTGCCATGTGTCGCCGCGCGATATGCGCTCGCATCCGATCGGCACGGGCCCGTTCAAATTTGTCGAGTTCAAGCCCAACGAGGTGATCCGGGTCACCAGAAACCCGGATTACTGGAAGAACGGCCGGCCCTATCTCGACGGCATCGAGTATACGATCATCAGGAACCCGTCCACCGGCATCCTCGCCTTTGTCGCCGGCAAGTTCGACATGACCTCGCCGTTCTTTCTGCAGGTGCCGCTCTTGAAGGACGCCAAGAAGCAGGATCCTGAGGCGACTTGCGCGCTCGTGCCGTCAAACGTCAACCGCAACGTGATGATGAACCGGGAGGCGGCGCCTTTCGACAAGCCCGAGCTGCGGCGGGCGGTGGCGTTGACGGTGGACCGCAAGGCCTTTGTCGACACGTTGACCGAGGGCAAGGGCGACTTCGGGGGTGCGATGCTGCCGCCGCCGGAGGGCGTGTGGGGCATGCCCGCCGACATGCTGAAGAACCTGCCCGGCTACAACCCCGATGTCCCGAAGAACCGCGCCGAAGCCCGCAGCATCATGGAGAAACTCGGCTACGGACCGGACAAAAGGCTGAAACTCACGGTCTCAACCCGCAACATCCCGCCCTACCGCGATCCGGCGGTCATTCTGATCGACCAATTGAAGGAGATCTACATCGACGGCGAGCTCGACCCGATCGACACGGCGCAATGGCTCCCAAGGGTCATGCGCGGCGACTACACCATCGCCCTCAACCTGACCGGCAATGGGCTCGACGACCCGGATCAGACGCTCTACGAAAACTTTACTTGCGGCGCCGAGGGCAATTACGACCGCTATTGCAGCCCTGAGCTCGACAAGATGGTCGACCGTCAATCGATGGAATTTGATCCGGCAAAGCGCAAGAATCTGGTATGGGCGATCGAGCGCAAGCTGGCGGAAGAGGCGGCGCGGCCGATCCTCTGGCACAACCGCTCGGGGACCTGCTGGCACCCCTATGTCAAAGGCTATACCCCGATGGTGAACAGCATCTACAACGGGTTGCGGATGGAGGACGTGTGGCTGGACAGATGATCCGTCATTTCAGACGGCGGTGATCACCGGCTCTGTGCCGGTCGCTTTCGGTCTCTCCTGGTGCGCTTGTCCCTCGACATTTGGCAATAAAGCTCGCGCGCAAGATTATCTTGTATCGCAGCCCACAATGCGTACGCCATCGCCTCGGCCTGACGGCGCCCCTCGGCGGTCAACGGCAGATCGGCCCGCCCGCGAAAACCGCCCGGGAAAAAATCCGTCGACAGGCCCGTGGCGTAGGATCAGAATTTTGGTCATTGGCGCTGTCCGAGAACTGTTGCTCTACCCCGAATGTGCAGTTCTGGACCTCGCTCGCTGATCTCGCTGTTAAATGCAGCGGAAGAACAGCCGTCGGCCTTCGCCATCCCAGCGGAATTCCTCATCTTTGACTCACGGGGTATCTCGCGGAAACAGCGAAAAAGCTGGCTGATCCTGGCTGTTCCCCGGCGATAGATTACAATAAATCAAACCCAATTGGCCGGACACCCGTATAATCGAATACGTATCGCACCATTGCGGCTTTTTTTGGGTGAGCCGCCGGTTTAGCCTGTTGAGGGTCGAACCGCGTTTCAGGGCAGCGGGTTCGCACGTTCGCCGACACCGACCAAAAGCAGCTCTCGGTTCTGGCCCTGGTGTGGGCTGGGGAGCTCAGCCTCACTTTCTCCGAGAAGGCGCAAGGACGAACTCCGCAACCAGCTACTTCAGGGCGGCGCGTTCAAGATGGAGGGCCAGCAGGCGCGACAGCGCCTCTTCTACCGCGATGTCCACTGGCCAGCCGTACGCCGCGGCGACTGCGGTGTCGAGTTCGCTATGCGCATTGTCGAGCCAGGTCGGCCCCTCGTTGTTAAAGATTGGTCAAAGTCCGCGTTTTTTGGATTGTCGCCGCTTTGCACAGTGATAAATGCGCGATTTTTGCCTGCATTTTCCCCACCGCAGGGAAGCCGAGCGCTGTTCTCACACCGAGAAGTACGTCGCCTGCGGGTGGTGGACGGCGACGCGGGAAGGGGATGGCTCCGGGTCGCGCTGGTCTTCTTCGGAGTGGGTGATGCCTATTTCCTCGGTGCGTAGTAACACCAGAAGCCGCTTCTGGTGGGCGAAGTTGGGACAGGCGGAGTAGCCGAAAGAATAACGGCCGCTTGCACGACCATCCCTTCGGGTCGCGAGCTTCCTCGGCGGCGAAGCCCAATTCCCACTCGATCAGCACGAGTTGGTGGTGACTTCCTGACACTCGGACCAATCTCCAGCCCTCTCTTTTCGAGAGCCTTGATGATATCGCTGCTTCGCATCCTCGCGCGGTCAAGCGAGCGGGCTACGGTCTGCGATCAACAAGCAATTTACTCGACACCTCACGTTCACACCGAAAAATATTTCGCCTGGGGGTGGTGGAGGACGATCGCGGAGGTGGATTGCTCGGGGTCGAGCTGGTCTTCTTCGGAGAGGGTTATGCCGATTTCGTCGGCGCGGAGTAACGCCAGCAATTGCTGCTGGTCGGCGAGGTTGGGGCAGGCGGGGTAGCCGAAGGAATAGCGGCTGCCGCGGTAGCCTTGGGCGAGCATCGCCTCGGGGTCGCGGGCTTCCTCGGCGGCAAAGCCCAATTCGCCGCGGATGCGCTTGTGGACGTATTCGGCGAGCGCCTCGGCCATCTCGACCGAGAGGCCGTGCAAGTAGAGGTAATCCTGGTAGCGGTTCTCGGCGAACCATTCGCGCGCCGCCTCGGAGGCGCGTCGGCCCATCGTCACGACCTGCAGGCCGATCACGTCGCGCGCGTTCTCGGCGACGTCGCGGAAGAAATCGGCGATGCAGAGGCCGCCGTCCTTGTTCTGGCGCGGGAACGAGAAGCGGGTCAGCTCGCGGCTCGCCCTCGGTGTCGAAGAGGATCACGTCGTTGCCCTCGGCGGCGCAGGGCCAATAGCCGTAGGCGGCCTGCGGGACGAGGATGTCCTCGCGGATCGCGATGTCGAGGATGCGGCGCAGGACCGGGCGCAACTCGTCCTTGGCCCATTCCCGGTATTCGGCGAGGCTGCGCCCGTCCTTCCGGTAGCCCCACTGGAATTGGTAGAGCATGCGCTCGTTGAGATAGGGCACGACCGCCTTGGCCGGCACCCGCGCGATCGTCCGCGGCCCCCAGAACGGCGGCTCGGGGACCGGCACGTTGCGCGTCAACTCGGCGCGGCGCAGGCGGATTTCTTCGACATCGACCGGCCGCATCGGCTTGGGGTCGGCGGCGCGGCCGAGCTTGCGGCTCTGGTTGACCGGGCGGCCCTCGTTCTTGCGCCTGACCTCGGCGAGATGCGCATCGAACCGGCCGGTGACGATCTTGTCCATCAGATCGAGGCCGTCGAACGCGTCGCGCGCATAGGCGACGCGCCCCGCCTCATAGCATTTGACGCAATCCTCCTCGACATAGCGGCGGGTCAGCGCGGCGCCGCCGAGCATGACCGGCACGGAGAGGCCCTGCCGGCTCATCTCCTCGAGGTTCTCGCGCATCACGACCGTCGATTTGACGAGCAGTCCCGACATGCCGACGGCGTCCGCCTTGTGCGTGACCGCGGCTTCGAGGATCGAAGAGATCGGCTGCTTGATGCCGAGATTGACGACCCGGTAGCCGTTGTTGGTCAGGATGATGTCGACGAGGTTCTTGCCGATGTCGTGGACGTCGCCGCGCACCGTCGCCAGCACGACCGTGCCCTTCTCCTGGCCCTCGACCCGCTCCATGTGCGGTTCGAGATAGCGGACCGCCGCCTTCATCGTCTCGGCCGATTGCAGCACGAAGGGGAGCTGCATCTTGCCGGCGCCGAACAGCTCGCCGACCGTCTTCATGCCGCCGAGCAGGATGTTGTTGATGATGTCGAGCGGCGTGTAATTCTGCATCGCCAGGTCGAGATCGGCTTCGAGATCGAGCCGGTCGCCATCGACGATGCGCTGCGCGAGCCGGTCCTCGAGCTTTTCCGGGCGGCCCTTCTTCTCGGTCTTCTCGGCCGCGCGGTTTTCGAACAGCGCGATATAGGCCTGCAGCGGGTCGTAGCCCTCGCGCGCGGCGGTCGAAGATCAGATCCTCGGCGACCCGCGCCTCTTCTTCCGGGATCTTGTGCAACGGCACGATCCGCGAGAAATGCACGATTGCGCCGGTGAGGCCGCGGCGTAGCGCATGGTCGAGAAAGACCGAGTTGAGGACGTGGCGCGCCGGCGGGTTGAGGCCGAACGAGATGTTCGACAGGCCGAGAATGATCTGGCATTCGGGCATGTCGCGCGAGATCCGCTCGATCGCCTCCAACGTCCACAGGCCGAGCTTGCGGTCGTCCGCGTTGCCGGTGCAGATCGTGAAGGTCAGCGGGTCGAACAGCAGATCCGAGGGCGGCAGGCCGTGCTTGCCGCAGGCGAAATCGTAGAGGCGCCGCGCCACCTGCAATTTGTGCTCGACCTCCTTCGCCATGCCGGTCTCGTCGATCGTCAGCGCGATCACCGCCGTGCCGAAGCGGCGCGCAAGACCCAGGCGCTTGTCGGCCGCCTCTTCGCCGTCCTCGAAATTGATCGAGTTGATGATCGGCTTGCCGCCGTAGAGCTTGAGGGCCGCTTCGAGCACCGGGTATTCGGTCGAGTTCGATGACCAGGGGCGCGTTGACCGCGCCGCGCATGCGCGTCACCGCCTCGGTCATGTCGGCGATCTCGTCGCGCCCGACAAAGGCGGTGCACAGATCGAGCGTGTGCGAGCCTTCCTTGACCTGCTCGCGCCCCATCTCGACGCAGCCGTCCCAGTCGCCCTGCTCCTGCAATCGGCGGAATTGGCGCGAGCCGTTGGCGTTGCAGCGCTCGCCGATCGACAGGTAGGCGTTCTCCTGGCGCAGGTTCACCTGGCCGTAGAGCGAGGCGACCGAGGGGGCCCACACCGCGTTGCGCCGCCGCGGCAAAGGACGCGGGCGGTCCCGGCCGATGCGCCGCAGCATCGCGTCGAGCGCGGCGATGTGCGCCGCCTCGGTGCCGCAGCAGCCGCCGATCAGGCCGACGCCGTCCTCGAGCACGAAGCGCTCGAGCCATTGCGCGAGCTCGGTCGGGCCGAGCGGGTAATGCGTGCGGCCGTCGACCAGCTCGGGCAGCCCGGCATTGGGCTGCACCGAGATATGGCCGGGCCAGTTCTCGCCGAGCCATTTGACGTGCTCGGCCATCTCGCGCGGGCCGGTCGCGCAATTGAGGCCGATGACCGGCACGTCGAGCGCGTTGACGACCGTCGCCGCGGCGGCGATGTCGGCGCCGACCAGCAAGGTGCCGGTGGTCTCGACCGTCACGCTGACGAGGATCGGAATGTCCTTGCCGGCCTCGTCGCGGGCGCGCTTGGCGCCGTTGACCGCGGCCTTGATCTGCAGCGGGTCCTGGCAGGTCTCGATCGCGATCGCGTCGCTGCCGCCGGCGATGAGCCCGGCGCATTGCAGCGCGAGCGCGTCCTCGAGGTCCTGGTAGGAGATATGGCCGAGTGAGGGCAGCCGGGTGCCCGGTCCGAGCGAGCCGAGCACGAAGCGGGTGCGGCCGTCGTAGGCGAATTCGGCGATCGCCTCGCGCGCCAATTCGGCGGCGCGCCGGTTGAGCTCGAACGTGCGGTCGGCAATGCCGAACTCGCCGAGGGTGACCGGCGAGCCGCCGAAGCTGTTGGTCTGCAGCGCGTCGCAGCCGGCTTCGAGATAGCCGCGATGGATTTCGCGGACCAGGTCGGGGCGGCTCTCGCACAGAATCTCGGTGCAGTTCTCGAGCCCGAGAAAGTCGCGCTCGATATCGAGATTGCGCGCCTGCACCTGCGTCCCCATCGCGCCGTCGCACAGCACGACCCGGTCGGCGAGGTAATCGAGAAAATGAGTCATCGCGACAGGCAACGCATCCGGAGAAAGCCCCTCTCCGCCGCCCAGCGGGGGAGAGGGAGGGGCCCGCGCCGAAGGCGTGGGAGGGTGAGGTGGCTCGCCTGCGGCACCGAGATTGCCGCACCAGCCCCCCTCACCCTTCCCTCTCCCCCGCAAGCGGGGGGAGAGGGTAAATTTCCGGGGAGAGTTCGTGCATCACGCCACGGCGGCAGCGGGCTTGGGGGCGCGCACGCCGAGCAGGTGGCAGATCGCGACGAGCAGGTCGGCGCGGTTGAGCGTGTAGAAATGGAATTCGGGGACGCCGTTGGCCTGCAGCCGGCGGCATTGCTCGGCGGTCAGCGACGCGGCGACCAGGCGGCGCGTGTCGGGATCGTCGTCGAGGCCGTCGAAATGGGCGCCCATCCAGGCCGGGATCGAGGCGCCGCAGGCCGCCGCCATGCGCTTCAATTGCGCGAAATTGGTGACCGGCAGGATGCCGGGAACGATCGGCACCGCGATGCCGGCCGCGCGGGCGCGGTCGCGGAAGCGCAGGAACACGTCGGCGTCGAAAAAGAATTGCGTGATCGCGCGGCTGGCGCCGGCGTCGAGCTTGGCCTTGAGATTGTCGAGGTCGTGGCCGGGGCCGCGCGCCGCGGGATGGGTTTCGGGATAGGCGGCGACGCTGATCTCGAAATCCGCCACCTTCTTCAAGCCTGCGACGAGATCGGCCGCGTAGGCGTAGCCGCCCGGGTGCGGCGCATAGCCCGCCCCGATGCCGCCCGGCGGGTCGCCGCGCAGCGCGACGATGTGGCGGATGCCGGCCTCCCAGTAGTCGCGCGCCACCGCGTCGATCTCTTCGCGCGCCGCCGCGACGCAGGTCAGATGCGCCGCCGGTTCGAGCGCGGTCTCCTGGCGGATGCGGCGCACCGTCGCATGCGTGCGCTCGCGCGTCGAGCCGCCGGCGCCGTAGGTCACCGACACGAAGCGCGGCCGCAACGGTTCGAGGCGCTTGACCGCCTCCCACAGGCGCTCTTCCATCTCTTGCGTTTTCGGCGGGAAGAACTCGAACGAGATGCGCGGCGGGCCGGCATCGAAATCGCTGATCGGGTCGGCGCCAAGCAGCCCGCGGGCGGAATTCTGCATCAGTGAAGCTCCCCTTCGACAAGCGCCGGGGCTGCCGGCTGCAGGGCCTGGGCAAAACGCGGATTTGTCGGAGCTTGGCGATGCGCGGTCCAGATCACGACGGTCAACGGGTCGCCCGGCAAATGCCGCGGCGAGGCCGGATCGAGACCGGCGGCGCGGCACCATTCCGCCACCTCGGCATCGGAAAAGCCGAGCCGCCGGTGAGCGTGCTCTTCGCGCAGGAATTCCAGCGCGTGCGGCGCGAAATCGACGAGCACGAGGACGCCGTTCGGCCGCAGCACGCGCGCCGCCTCGGCGATCGCCGCGGCGGGCCGGTCGGCATAGTGCAGGACCTGATGGATCACCACCGCATCGAAGGACGCGTCCGGCACCGCCAGCTGGTACATGTCGCCGAGCCGGACCGACCCGTTTTCGAGGCCGGCCCGCGCGAGATTGACCCGCGCGACCGACAGCATCTCGCGTGACTGGTCGATGCCGAGCGCGTGCTCGACGCGCGGCGCCAGAATCTCCAGCATGCGGCCGGTGCCGGTGCCGATGTCGAGAAGATCGCGCGGATCGGCGGCGGCGATGACCTCGACGAGCGCCGCCTCGACCTCGCGCTCATCGATGTAGAGCGAGCGGATACGATGCCATTGCTCGGCATTTTCACGGAAATAGGCGCGCGCGAGTTCGGCGCGCTGCCGCTTGATCGCGCCGAGCCGCTGCAGATCGAGGGCGATCGTCGGGTCGGCGTCGTCGCAGGCGGCGACCAGCTGGCGGGCGAGGGCGCTTGCCGGGCCCGATTGGCTCAGGCGATAGAACACCCAGCTGCCCTCGCGGAAGCGGTCGAGCAGACCGGCTTCGCACAGCAGTTTCAGATGGCGCGAAACGCGGGGCTGGCTCTGCCCGAGGATGTGTGTCAGCTCGCTGACCGTAAGCTCGCCGCGCGCGCACAGGACGACGAGCCGAAGCCGGGTCGGCTCGGCAACGGCGCGCAATGCAGCCAGCAGATGCTCCATCAGCAGCAAGATATAGAGATATCTTTATATGTGCAAGCGGATTATGCAATTCGAGGCGTCAATCTGGCCTCTGCCACTTGCCCATTCCGCGAATTTCCCGCAATTATCTCGCCCCAAGACACCGATTGATGCGAGACCGACCGATGAATGTTCGCCCGCTTCACCTCGGATTATCAGGACTGTTTGCCTTCTCTGTCCTGATCCTCTCCGGTTGCGCTTCACACCCCGACACTGCGCAACAGGCCGCCACCTACGAAGAGGATTTCAACGATCCCATCGAGGACGTCAATCGCAAGATCTTCGACTTCAACCAATTCGTCGATCGCAATGCGATTGTGCCGGTCGCCAAGGCCTATCGCGACACGGTGCCCGATCCGGTGCGCGATTCATTACGCGATTTTCTTAATAATTTACGGGCGCCAATAATCTTCGTGAACGACGCCCTGCAGGGTCAATTCCAGCAGGCCGGAGAGACGATGGGCCGCTTTGTCATCAATTCGACGATCGGCATGGGTGGGGTGGTCGATGTCGCCGGACGCTGGGGCGTCCCCTTTCACGAGGAGGATCTCGGCCTGACGCTCGGCACCTGGGGGATACCCGAGGGACCGTATCTCGTAGTGCCGGTCCTCGGGCCATCGACCCCGCGCGACCTCGGCGGCCAAGTCGCCGAGGGGTTCGGTGATCCGTGGAACAGACTTGTCACCGGCAGCCCATGGAACCTCTATTGGATTCCGTTCGTGCGCGGTGGGGTCGCCGGCATCGATCAGCGGTCCCGCTATATCGACACCCTGTCTGACATCGAGCGTACCTCGCTCGATTATTATGCGACAATTCGCTCGCTTTATCGGCAGCGACGGGCAGCGCTAATCCGCCATGAGCGGGAGAACCTTCCGCCGCCCGCCGGCTTCAGCCAGCGCGACGAGCGCGGGTCGCCGGCGACATACACCAATACAGCGGCCCGGCCGGCTATGATGTCTGAGGCGTCCAACGTATCCGAGGTAGCAAAATAATGGTGCGACGTGGCTTCCTGACTGCCGCCCTTGTCCTCGTCGCGGGAGCATTTGCTCCCGCCATCCCTGCAGCGGCAGCCGCTGACCCTGCTGCCCTGATCAGCAACCTAGGCAGCCAGGCCCTCGCGGTGCTCGGCAAGGACGCTACCCCGTCGCAGAGGGTGACGCGGTTTCGCGAATTGCTGCGCGAGGATTTCGACGTTCCGGGGATCGCCCGTTTTGTCCTCGGCCGGTACTGGAATGCCGCGACCGAAGAACAGCGCGCGGAGTACGTGAAGCTGTTCGAGGATTACATCGCAATGGCCTACGCAACGCGTCTGGCGGAATACACCGGCGAAACCTTCAAGGTGACCGGCAGCCGCCCCGACGCCGACGGCGCCATCGTATCGAGCCAGATCATCCGCCCCGCCGGCGGCCCGCCGGTCAAGGTCGACTGGCGCCTGACCGGACGAAACGGCGTCTACAAGATCAGCGACGTCTCGGTCGACGGCATCAGCATGGCTGTCACCCAGCGCTCCGAGTTCGCTTCCGTCATCCAGCATAATGGCGGGCAAGTGCAGGGTTTGATCACGATGTTGCGGGAAAAGACAGCGGGCAGCAGGGCGCGATAGCCCGGCTACCGAAGGGCGGGAGGGGCCCCGGTCAGCAACCCTGACTGTACCCTGGGGCGACCGCAGGAAACCGCAATCCGGCTATGACGGCGTCGAGGGAGGAACTGCATGCGGCTCAGCTTCACCAACCCGTGGTGGGTGGTCGTCGGGGCCGTTGGCGGCCTCGTCGTGTGCAACGGCCCGGTGCTGGGATTCACCTTCGGCATCTTCCTGAAGCCGATCATGGCCGATATGGGATGGCAGCGGGGGACCGCATCGTTCGCATTGTCGTTCGGCGGAATCTGCTCCGCCCTGATGGTGCCGGTACTCGGCCGGATGATGGACCGCCGGAGCATTCGCCGAGTGGCATTGCCCGGCCTCGTGATCTACGCCTTCGCCATGTGCTTGCTGGGGCTCAGTCCGAAATCGTTGATCACTTTCACACTGCTGTTCGCGCTTGCCGAGGCGACCAGCGCGGTTCAAACCCCGATCGGCTATGCCAAGGCGATATCGGCTTGGTTCGACCGCCGCCGCGGATTGGCACTTGGCATCGCGATGTCGGGAGTTGGGCTGGGCGGTTTCATCATGCCGCAACTCGCCCAGATGCTGATCGAGCGGGTGGGCTGGCGCGGCGCGTATCCGATCCTCGGTTTGCTGACGCTCGCGATTGCGTTTCCGCTCGTCGCATTGTGGATACGGGAGCCGCGGCCGGGCGAGGGCGAGCGCCGGGCCATAACGGCAGCCGATGTGACGGGTCTAACCGTGCGCGGTGCCCTCGGCACGAGCCGCTTTTGGCTGATGGGCGCGGCCTTCTTTTTGGTCGCGATCGCGGTCAACGGCACGGTGGCGCATGTCGTGCCACTGCTGACCGACCACGGCATTTCCGCAGCGTCAGCGGCGGCCATCATGGGGATTTTCGGGCTGGCGACGATGGCCGGCCGGCTGCTCGCCGGTTATTTGGTCGACCGCATCTTCGCACCTTTTGTCGCAACGGTATTCTTCCTGGCCCCGATCGCCGGTTTCGTTCTTCTGAGCAGCGCTTCCGGTGCGCTGCCGGGGATCGGGGTAATTCTGCTGGGATTGGGGCTCGGCACCGAGATCGACCTGATCGCCTTTCTGGTATCGCGCTATATGGGACAGCGGGCGTTCGGCGAGATCTATGGCTACTGTTTCATGATTTTCGGCTTAGGCTCCAGCTTCGGCAGGTTTCTCGGCGGGTTCGTCTACGATCTTGCGGGATCCTATAACCCGGCGCTGATCGGCGCCGCCGGCGCGCTCGTCGTCGCGGTGGTCCTCGTCAACCTTCTCGGCCCGTATCCCTTTCCTGTACGCCGAGAGATCGAACCCCTCCTCGTGCGTCAGCCCGCGATACCCTGAAAGAGGCAACTCAGCGCGGATGTTGTCCCAGGTTTTTGAGGCGTTCCGCGGCCGCGGCATCGCCGAGGTCGCGGGCTCGACGGTACCAGGACGCGGCCTGAGCGGGGTCGCCGGGGTTGCCGCGGACACCGACACGCCCGAGAAAGTTGGGATCGAACGTCGCACCCAGCCGAAGCGCCGCAGCGCTGTCGCCCGCATTGGCGGCGCGTTCGTAGAATAATCGCGCCGATACAACGTCCGCGGCGCTGAGAAAGGCGTCGCCGCGAGCTACCAGGGCGGCGATCTCCGTCGGAGAAAGCTGCTGACCCGCCGGAGATTGCACTGACTGAGGAGGCGCTTGCGGCTCCCCGGCCGGGGTTGCGACGGATGCGTTTGGCTGCGGCATTTGCTCGGGCTGCAATGGAGCAGGTGCCGGCACCACCGGTGTTGTTTGCGGCTTCAGCGGCTGCGGCGTCGGCGTAAGGGCGGCAGCAGGCGGCGCGGCGCGGGGTGCGGGCTGTAGCGGCGCGACGCTCGGCGAGGGATTGCCCGCCGGGGGATTGCCCGCCGGGGGATTACCCGCCGGGGGATTGCCCGCCGGGGGATTACCGGGCGGAGGGGCGGATCGCTCATCCGGTGTCTTCACATCCGGCGTCCTGAGATAGTGCGGGGCCAAGACCGCCCCGACGCCGATAGCGGCGAGCACAGCCAGCAGGGCCAAACTCCGAAAGAAGATGGGCCGATCACGGCGCGCCTGGTCTTGACTGTGCCGGACCGCGAGCTGATGGCGAAGGAAATCGATGCCTTCGTCGTCGCCGATCTCATCAAAGTGGAACTGCAGCGCTACCGCCTCTCTGAGAAACTGCAGCGGCGGCTCCTCCAGCCTGGCGGGAAATCTTCGGCACGCAAGTAACACCCCGGCCGCGTTCTGTCTTGCGCTGCGCTGTATCGTGGCGCAGATCTCACCGAGCTGCTGATCGGAGAGCCGGTCGGCTTCGTCGAAGACGAAGAGCGGCGCATGCGTCTCGGCCGTGTCCGATATCGTTACCGTCCCGCCACCTGCGGGCAGCGTCGCCACGACAGAGCCGGCGCGGGACACCTCCTCGCCTGTGAGTTCCGGCCCGCAAGAAATGCCGATTACCCCGTGACGCGACCCTGCCAGCTTGCGGAGAGCCTGTGAGAGAGGCTGCGGGTCCGCCGACGGATCACCGGTGACGAGAACAAGGCTGCCCTTGCCGCCGAGGGCTGCAAGGATGCGGCGGGCAACAGCCAGGTAGTGCAGCTCGCTTGCAAGATAACCGGAAGCCGCCTCGACCACGGCAGCCTTGTCGGAGGAGTTAGATGAGGCTGCAGGCATTGCTAGGCGGCACTGTCGAAGTGAGGGGGCTGGCCAAGTTCACTAGGACTAGGGTTCCGTCGCAAAGGCTCCGCCGTGTACCGCGCTGTGTCAAAACCTGGCTGGGTTCATTCACGAGGATCCTGACGGCGAGTTTACCCTTATGGCCGGCGGCTGACAAAGGTGTCGCGGTCAGGCTCGCGCCCTCGCGAAGGAACGAAACAGGAAAATGCAGCGCTCTGCATCACCCCACTTCGCATGCGCCTCCGTCGGCCGCTGCCAGCGCAATATTTGATGGATATGCGAGATACCACGCGCGACCGCGGCTAACTTATCTTATTCACCGAACAGCAAATACTTCACGGAACAGGAAATCCGCAAGCAGCATAGGAGAAACCACATGCTTCGCAACACACTGATCGCTGCGGCATTTGCCTTCGCGACTGTCACGTCTTCGGCAGTCCCAGGCAATGCAGCAACTGCCGACGTAAACGGCCACCCGCACCACCGCACGGTCGTGCACCACGTATATGGGTACGAAACGGCGCCGAGCCCCTATTATTACGACACCTACTATGGGCCAAGTTATGCTCCGGCGGCGCCGATCACCGCTCTACCTGGCGCGGCAGTTTGCCTAGCCTTCTCTTTAATCGGTGCCTGCTGATAATCCCAACAGCAAATTGTGCAGGAGCCTCGTCCGGTGTGGGGCTCTTTTGCTGTCCTCAGCCGTCCCGACCTCGGGTCAGCTCGTAGAGGGCGACCGCCGCGGCGTTCGAGACGTTGAGTGTCGGCTGAGCTGGGCGGGTCGGTAGGCGCGCGCGGAAGTCGCAGCGCTCGCGTATCAGGCGGCGCATGCCCCTGCCTTCCGAGCCGAGCACGATCGCGACGCGCTCCCCGATGCCGGTTTGGCCCAATGACAGCGGCGCGGTCTCGTCGAGACCGCAAATCCAAAACCCGGCTTCTTTTTTCAACCGATCGAGTGCGCGGGCAAGATTGACGACGCGCACCAGCGGCACGCTCTCCAGCGCCCCCGAGGCCGCTTTGGCGAGCGCTCCGCTGTTCGGTGGGGCTCCATGGATTGGGATGACGACCGCAAGCGCACCGAATGCGGCCGCCGAACGCAATACAGCGCCGATGTTCTGGGGATCGCTCAACTGATCGAGGACTACGATGATGCACCGTCCCGATGCCGGGCCGGTGCGCAGCACATCCTCCAGGTCGGGCTCGGGGAGTGGTTCGACTTCGAGCGCGAGCCCCTGATGGACGGCGTGGCGCGGCAGGATCGCCGCAAAGCCGCTTTGATCGAGCACGGATATCGCCGCTCCGCGGCCGCACCGAGCCGCCCGTGCGGCGGCGACAAGAGCGGCTGCTTCCTCCTCGTGGCCGGCGATGATAACGAGACGGCGCCAGCGGCGCTCAGGGTTGCCGAGGGCCGCCGCCACGGCATGCCGGCCATAGAGTAAAGCATCGGGGCCCAAAGACTTGCGGCCAGATTTGCTCATGCACACCTTCTTCGTCGCAGCGAAACAGCGGATAGCACGGGCCGGTTTCGGACCGGCTGCGTATTGATCGGCCCGGATTGACAAAACCAAGCCGACATCTTATGACGCGCGTTCCGCTGCGCCGGGCGGCACGCGATCCGGAGGGGTTGCCGAGCGGTTAAAGGCAGCAGACTGTAAATCTGCCGACGTACGTCTTCGTAGGTTCGAATCCTACCCCCTCCACCAGCCCCCAGGATGGCGGCAGGCGGGATCGCGGCAGGATCGCAGGCTTGGTGCAAGGTCTAGGAAGGGCCATTCAGGCGGGTGTAGCTCAATGGTAGAGTTCCAGCCTTCCAAGCTGGCTACGTGGGTTCGATTCCCACCACCCGCTCCAGGCCGCCCACTCTAGTCCAGGACCAATCTAGTCTGGGAATAGTATCCTTCTCACTCTGGCGGAAAGCCGTAAACAATGTCGAAGGCAAGGTTTCAGCGGACGAAGCCGCACTGCAATATCGGGACGATCGGTCACATCGACCACGGCAAGACGACGTTGACGGCGGCGATTACCAAGGTCTTGGCAGAGAAGGGCGGGGCGACGTTTGTGCCGTTCGACCAGATCGACAAGGCGCCCGAAGAACGCGCGCGCGGGATCACGATCGCGACGGCGCATGTCGAGTATGAGACCGACAAGCGCCACTATGCGCATGTCGACTGTCCGGGTCATGCCGACTACATCAAGAACATGATCACCGGGGCGGCGCAGATGGACGGCGCGATCCTGGTGGTGTCGGCGGCCGACGGCCCGATGCCGCAGACCCGCGAGCACGTGCTCTTGGCGCGTCAGGTCGGGGTGCCGGCGCTGGTGGTGTACATGAACAAGATCGACATGGTGGACGACCCGGAATTGTTGGACCTGGTCGAATTGGAGGTGCGCGAGCTCTTATCGAGCTACCAGTTTCCCGGTGACGACATCCCGGTGGTGCGCGGCGCGGCGCTGTTTGCGCTAGAAGGGCGCAACCCCGAGCAGGGGCATGATTCGATCATCGCGCTGATGGAGGCGGTGGACAGCTACATTCCGCAGCCGGAGCGTGCCATGGATCGGCCGTTTCTAATGCCGATCGAGGACGTGTTCACGATCTCGGGGCGCGGCACGGTGGTGACGGGCCGGGTCGAGCGCGGCGTCGTCAAGGTCGGCGACGAGGTCGAGATCGTGGGGCTGCGGCCGACCGCCAAGACGGTGGTGACCGGGGTCGAGATGTTCAGGAAACTGCTGGACCGGGGCGAGGCGGGCGACAATATCGGGGCCCTGTTGCGCGGCACCAAGCGCGAGGAGGTCGAGCGCGGCCAGGTGTTGGCGGCGCCGGGCTCGATCACGCCGCACACCCGCTTTCAGTGCGAGGCCTACATCCTGACCAAGGAGGAAGGCGGCCGGCACACGCCGTTTTTCGGCAACTACCGGCCGCAATTCTATTTCCGCACGACCGACGTGACCGGCACGGTGCACCTGCCCGAGGGCACCGAGATGGTGATGCCGGGCGACAACATCTCGATGGAGATCGAACTGATTGCCCCCATCGCGATGGACGAAGGCTTGCGCTTTGCGATCCGCGAAGGCGGCCGCACCGTCGGCGCTGGCGTCGTCGCCAAGATCATAAAATGACCGACGATCGAGGCCGTCATCCCCGGACTTGATGGCTTGAGCGCGGGCATTGACGTTCGAGGATAGGAGTGTAGCTCAACTGGTAGAGCACCGGTCTCCAAAACCGGGGGTTGGGGGTTCGAGCCCCTCCACTCCTGCCACTACTTAACCGGGGTTCCTGGAACGACAGAAAATAAGGCCCATATGGGCCGAGGCGGTGTCGCCGCCCGAGGTGAGCAGATTTATGGCGAAGACGAGTCCAATCGAGTTTTTTCAGCAGGTCCGCCAGGAGGTTTCCCGCGTCACGTGGCCGAGCCGCAAGGAGACCATGGTCACCACGGCGATGGTATTCGTGATGGTGTTTATCGCGGCCGTCTTTTTCTTCGTCGTGGATCAGGTGTTTTCCGCCGGCGTGCGGCTGATCTTCGGGCTGGGGCATTAGGTTTGGGACGTTGGAGATGGCGAGCCGTTGGTACGTGATCCACGTTTATTCCGGCTTCGAGAAGAAGGTCGCAGCCTCGATTCGCGAGCAGGCCGAGCAGAAGGGGGTCGCGGACGAGTTCGAGGAAATCCTCGTGCCGACCGAGGAGGTCGTTGAAGTCAAACGCGGCGCCAAGGTCAGCTCGGAACGCAAATTTTTCCCTGGCTATGTCCTCATCAAGATGGATATGAACGACGACACGTGGCACCTCGTCAAGAATACGGCTAAGGTCACCGGCTTCCTCGGCGGGCGCGGCGTTAAGCCGTCACCGATCAGCGACCACGAGGCGGCCCGCATCATGCACCAGGTGCAGGAGGGCATCGAACGGCCGAAGCCGTCGGTCACCTTCGAAGTCGGCGAGCAGGTCCGGGTCTGCGACGGCCCGTTCACGTCCTTCAACGGGCTTGTCGAGGAGGTCGATGAGGAGAAGGCGCGGCTCAAGGTCGCGGTGTCGATCTTCGGACGCGCCACCCCGGTTGAGCTGGAATATTCACAGGTCGAAAAGGCAT